>JAYZUZ010000001.1:0-177762 GCA_036156195.1 Pseudomonadota bacterium
CACGCCCCCGCCCGAGGCCAGTTCGCCACCCGTGTTTGTGTGGCGCCGAGCCGCGGCGGATACCCGCCGCGCGACCGGGGAGACATCCACTGCCGCGTGCAGGCGGCGTGCGGCCCGGGCCGGGGCCGACGTCAGCAGGCGTGAAGCCCGGGAGACCAGCGTGACCTGGGGCGCGACATCGCAACGCCTGGCCAACCCGGCCAGGTTGGCGGCGAGCTCGCTGCCGGTCGCGCCCCCGCCGATGATCACCACGGGCGGCATGGCTCCCTGATCCCGCATGGCGGCTTCCAGCGACAGACGCAGGGTGTAGAGCGGTGGAATCGGTTTGACGGGCCAGATCTGCGGGCCGTTCTCCGCGGTCGGCAGGGACTGGGTGTCGACCTCGCTACCCACGTTTAACGACAACCAGTCGTAGTCCAGCGTCCGGCCGCTGGCCAGGGTGATGCGACGGGTGTCGGGGCATATGCGGCTGACGGCGTCGCGGATGAATGCACCGCCCGAGGCCTGCATCAATGCGTGTGGATCGATGCGGTCCTCATCCGGTTCGAATTCACCCCCCAGCAGGCCCGTGGCCATGCCGGAATACCAGAACTCGCCCGGGTCGATGAGCAGCAGCCGGGCGCCCACATCGCGGTAGGCTTGGGCTCGGGCTGCTATGTGCAGGTGGGCGTGACCCGCGCCGACCAGCACGACGGTGGGACGCCGGGCGCTCGTCGTCCTATTCCTCGTTGTCATATTCGACGGGGAGCCCGGTCTTGCGCAGATCATCAAAGCCGGCTTCCGACGCAATCGCGCCCGCATAGCCCATTTGCTTGAGTGTAGCGGCTGCTAGCGCAGCGCGGCTGCCGGCCGAACAGTAGGTGACGATGCGGGCGTCGTGGTCGTCGGTCACGTCGCCAATGCTGAACTCCAGCGTGCCACGGGGTAGGGCATGGGCGCCGCGAATCCGTCCGGAGATGGTTTCTGTGGGTTCACGGACATCGATCAGGATGGCGCCTTCATGGTGTAGCTTGGCGACTTCCTCCGCGCTCAATGTGCCGGCCAGGCCCTTGGCGTGGCGCACCAATTCACGGGCTGAATAGGCAGGTTGGGTCATGGTGTCCTCCAGGTCAGACCAGGTGCGACCGGCCTTCCGGGGAACGGCCGCGCTTCGCATCCGACCGGTGCAGCAGCCGGGTGTTCCGCGAACGGCGGCGGATGTCAGCCCGGCGGTGACCCGGCACCCGGTTGCTGTGTCTCCACGCCGGCTGCCCGCAGCGTGTCGAATCCCCCTGGCTTGAGAACCGAGACCCTGGAGAAGCCGGCTGCCCGCAAGGCTTCGGCGGCGCGGCTGGCCCGGCCTCCGGCTGCGCAGTACAGCAATACGGGCGCATCGGGATTCAGATTGAGCTGTGGTAGCACGGTAGCGATGTTGTCGACTGGCACATGCCGGGCACCGGCGACATGGCCGGCGGACCATTCTGCATCGCTGCGCACATCGATTGCGGTGACGCCGCTGGCAATCGCATCGGCGGCTTGTTGGGTGTCGAGCGGTTGGACGGTTGCAGTCGTATCCGAGGGCGAGCGACAGGCCGTGCACAGGGTCAATCCAGCCAGCAGCGCGGCCAGCCATTTGAGTCGTCGGGTCGCCATCATGCTTGCCTGTTCTCCGTGTGCTTGTTGCGGCGCTGCCACCAGCGCCAGAGGCCGATCAGGCTAATCGCCAGCCAGAAGCATTCGATGATCATCGACGACAGGTTGAAGTCGAAGCTCAGCGAAATCATCAGCGCTAGAGCGCCCAGACCGTTGATCAGGCTATAGGCGAGGCCGCGGCTGTCCAGCCGATCCATTTGCAGCGCGAAATAGCTGCCGACGATGCACAGCACGCCGAGATTGCCGACAAAGTCGTACCAGGCGTAATCCAAAGCCACGGTCGGGTCTGGCTAAAAGCCGCCGCGCAATCGCAGGCCGATGCTGCCGGCATCGAAGCGAAAGCCGTTCACTTCGTAATCGATCTGGGTGTAGGACACGGCGAACCAGCGCCAGGCTGCATCCAGCTTGAGGCCGGTGGCATCGTCGAAGGAAAAATCGGGCAGAAATCCATCGCCATCAAAGTTGATATCGCGATGGTGGACGACACCAGCGGTGAGCTGAACATCGCCCAAAAAGGTGAAGGCCGAGGCTTCCAGCGTCCAGCGATCTACGCCCAGGTCTGAATCGGCCGCAGAGGATTCGTTGAGCTTGTAGCCCAGCAGCCCCTGCACCCCGAAGTCGGGGCGTAGCAGCCAGTAGCCGCCACCGGCCAGCGAGAGCCCGTCGCCGGCGGTAATGTCCTCGCGCTCGTTATTGTCCAGCGTCACCGTGACCAACTCATCACCGCCAAACTCGGCCGCTACCTCTGCAACCCAGCCGATGCGCCGCCGGTAGGTGGGGCGCTCAGCGCGCCACGCTGGGTCGCCAAACACGGCAGGGCGGCGGGTGGACTGGGCGTAGCGGGTGGCCGCATCGGGTGCGGGCTCAGCATCAGCGGGGTTGGCGGGTGAGGGTGTCACCGGCCCGATGGTTGGCGCCGGCTGGCTGCGGACGACGGTCGTCGTACTCGGTGCGGCGGGAGGCGGTGTGGTGCCCGCCGCGGTATCTGTGGCGCGATCGGGATTGTTCGCGCGTGGAGTTTTCACGCGGGCTTCAATCAGCGATCGGGTCTCGCGGTCCAAAAGACCGTCTTGCGGTCGGCCGGCATCGGCCTTGAAGGCATTGAGGCCGGCCTCCAATGCCTGATCGAACACACCGTCGATCTCGCCCACGGCGTAACCGAGCTGCTGCAACTGTTCCTCGACGGTCTGGATGTAGGAAGAACCCGCTGCAAAGGCGGCTCCCCCCATCGGCACAAAGAGGCTGGCGCAGAGCAGAGGTCCAAGACGAACGCGGATCATCGAGTGCTTATCCGGAGCAGATCGGGCCCGCATGCTACAGCGGAACCGTCATGCCCTGCCGGGCCAGCCCCGCGAATTCTGCGTTCACCCGGTCCTCGAACTGGGCGTAATTGTCGTCGTAGCTCATCAGGTAGAGCCGCTTGCGCAGCGATGTCGGGTAGACATCCAGCAACTCCTCCAACGAAGCGTGCACCGGATTGCCGGTTTGAAAGGTCACGTCATGAAAGCCGAGGGTAAAGTCCAAATCAGCCAGGCCAGGAATGGGCCGCGTGTCACTGGTGAATAAGACGTGGTCCTCCAGCAGCAGACCACGACAAACCTTGCCGGGTGTGTGATGGGTTTCGATCAGCTGTGCATGGACCTGCGGCGTACGGAGTCTCTCGCCGGTCACGTACTGCACATCGAAGTAGTCACCCAGCTGCTGCGCGCCCTCGGAATTGCCACCCATGGAACCCTGCAGCGTGTGCGTCCATAACTCGCCTTCGATCGCGGGCAGCAGGTGCAGTGGAATCCGGCGATTCAGCCCAAAGCGGGATTCGTAGCCGATGCGTTCCAGCCCGAACACATGGTCGCCGTGGACATGGGTGATGAAAATGCCATCCACATCGGCGAAGCCGTGGCCCTGAGCCGCGAGTGCCGGCTTGATCGTCCAACCCGCATCGATCAAAAACAATCGGCCCCGTTCACGGATGGCCGCGTTGGTGTTGAAGTGGGTCAGCGATTCTGAGTGGCCGCAGCCCAGAATGAGCAATTCACGCACGGGGGGGCATGGCGTCGGCGATGGCCTTGGCCGTGGCGTCGAGGCGTCGCCGCTTCGCCGGCCGCTCGATGGCAGGCAACATCAGGGTGCCCAGGTGCCACAGCATGCGGCTGAGGGTTTTGACGCGGTCGCCGCGATACCGCGGAATCACGTGGATGTGGACATGCGGCACGCTTTGACTGGCGGCGCGGCCGTCGTTGACCAGAAAATGCTGCGCCAGGCTCCCAAGCCCTACCTGCTGAGCGCTGCCAACGTCACGCGCCACCTGCCACAGGTGCGACAACTCCTCGGGCGCCAGTTCGCGGAGGTGCTGGACGCTGCGTTTCGGGATGACCAGCGCATGACCGCGTGACACCGGGTTGATGTCGAGAAACACGGCGCAAACATCGTCCTGCCAGACAAAGCTCGCGGGCAACTCGCCCGCCAGGATGCGATCGAAAACGGTCAAGGTGCGGCGGTCAGTCCTGCTGCGTCCACAAGACCCCCACCAGCGTGGCGAGGCTGCGGGCCAACTGCACATGGCTGGTGGAAAACGGCACGTGGTTTCCGATGCCGTTCTTGGCGTTGACGAACTGCATCACGCCCAGTGGCCCGCTGTCACCAAAGCTGATGGGCACGGCAAGTATGGATCGGGTTTCGTAACCCATGCGCTGATCAAACTGTGCCACGCGCGACGAATCGTAGTTGGGCAGGCGGGTGACATCGGAGATATTGACCACGTCATTATCGGTGATGGTGCGGGCCGCGATGGTGTCGCGTGAGGGCTGGCCATCCTCGTCCAATAGGCGGACCGGGGCGAATACGCCTTCCTCGCCAAAGTCTGTCACCGCCATCAAACCCAGCGGGGTGGATTTGACGACCCGAAACCGCAGCTGGTCGCCGTCGGTCTTGTACAGGCTGCAGCCATCGACGCCGACCATCCGGCTGGCGCTCGTGACGATGCGACGCTCCATGGGCTGCGCCTCGAACGCCTGACCCATGGCCGCGCACAGGACGGTCAGCTCACGCAGCTGTTCTCTAAGGGCTCGAAATGCCTGTTCGCTTGCGCTCACCGTTTCTGGGCTCAAGATCTCTGGAAGGTCCCTGGGCGCTTTCACTGGCCTCTCCTTGCCAAGCTGATAGCGTGCATATGCCTAGCGCTGATGCAAACCATGCCACGAAATGCCATGGAGGGCATGTTCCAGACTATGCTTGCGCGCCCCACTATTTGCCAGTCAGGTGACAACAGCATGTCGTATACCACGCGACCATCCAGCCTGGATGAGCTGCCCGCGCAGGCTCAGGCGCTGGTAGCCGGTGAATCCAACCGCATCGCCAATCTGGCCAATATCGCCGCATTGGTTTTCCACGCGCTGGACGACGTGAACTGGGTCGGATTTTATCTGAAAGACTCGGCTCGCAATGAACTGGTGCTGGGGCCGTTCCAGGGCAAGCCGGCGTGTATCCGCATCCCCTGGGGTCGGGGTGTCTGCGGTACGGCGGCGGCCACGGCGGAGATTCAGCGGATTGCGGATGTTCATGCCTTTGAGGGGCATATCGCATGTGATCCCGACTCACGCTCCGAACTTGTGATCCCGCTGCTGGATCACGGTGACGTTGTGGGCGTGTTTGATCTCGACAGCCCCAAACCGGGGCGTTTCAGCGAACAGGACGCCCGGGTGCTTGCAGCCGTGGCGGCAGTGCTGGATACTCGACCGGAAACTGTTTAAAAGTACAGCATGCTGACACGACGCCAAACCGAAGTGCTCGATTTCATCCGGCAGTTCGCCGAATCGGAACTCATGCCGCCGACGTTGCACGAGATTGCCAAGGGCATGGGGTTTTCCTCCGACAACGCCGCGCGCGACCACGTGCGGGCGCTGGCGCGCAAAGGTGCCATTGATCTGGTCGAGGGAACATCACGAGGTATCCGGCTGCGTGACGCCGGCATCCCGCTGATCGGCCGGGTGGCCGCCGGCTCGCCCATTCTTGCTGCAGAGAACGTCGAAAAGCGCATTCAGACGCAGAGTGGGCTGTTTAGTGAGCAGCCGGATTACTTTCTTCGTGTGGTTGGCGAAAGCATGCGCGATGCCGGGATCATGGATGGTGATCTGCTGGCTGTGAAGAAAAGCCACGAGGCGCGCAACGGTCAAATTATCGTGGCGCGGTTAGATGAGGACGTGACGGTCAAGGAGTTTGAGCGTCGTGGGCAACAGGTGCGGTTGATTGCTCACAACCCCGAGTTCGCGCCCATCGAGGTGGACCTTGCCACCCAGCCCCTGGCGATCGAGGGCCGCGCGGTCGGCGTGTTCCGCAGCTACTAGGGAATCACGGATCTATTTGCACCAACAAGACGGAGCCGGTTTTCAGGCTGCAACTTGGCGGTGCGGATAGCCCAGTGTTTCCCTAGGACGCCTCGTCGCCTGCGCCTCGGCGCTTTGCTAGGCTCAGCGCATGCGTTACTGCCCCCAATGTCGAAATGAACTGGCCACCGTCGAACGCGGCGGTGCCGACCGGCGCGTGTGCCCGGATGCAGCCTGCGGCTTTATCCATTGGAACAACCCGGCGCCTGTGGTTGCAGCGGTCGTCGAGTACGAGGGTGAGGTGATTCTGGCGCGCAATGCCAGTTGGCCGGATTGGATGTATGGCCTGATCACGGGGTTTCTCGAGGCGGGCGAGACGCCGGAGGCCGGTATGCTCCGTGAAGTTAAGGAAGAACTTGGTCTGGATGGGCGTATCGGCGGTCTGATCGGGGTGTACGAGTTCATCCGCCGCAACGAAGTCATCATCGCCTACCACGTCGAGGCACGGGGTACAGTGACCTTGGGGGAAGAGCTGGCGGACTGGAAATCCGTACCGCTGGATCGCTGCAAGGCGTGGCCTTTCGCCACCGGGCTAGCGCTGCGTGACTGGCTGCGAACGCGGGGGATCGAGCCGCCCATGCTGGAGCTGCCCGGCCGGTGATGCCTCGGGTCCCCGAACTCGTCACGCCGCGGCTGCGGATGCGGGGCTGGCGACCGGAGGACTTCGATGATTTCGCCGCTGTTTTCAGCGATGAGCAGCACTGCCGCTTTATCGGCGCTTCCTGTACGCGAGAAGAGGCTTGGCGCCGGTTCGCGCTCACCGTCGGGCATTGGTGTCTGCGAGGCTTCGGCCCCTGGGCGGTGGAACGGCTGGATACGGGCGTTTTCGTGGGTTCCGTGGGTCTGTGGATGCCCGAGCGTTGGCCTGAGCTGGAACTGGGTTACTGGCTGTCACCCGAGCAGCTGGGCCATGGCTTTGCCACCGAGGCGGCCGGCGCAGCCCGCGAGCATGCCTACCGCGTGATGAACCGTCGGCGCCTGGTGAGCTTCATCCATCCGGATAACCAGGCCTCACAGGCCGTGGCGGCCCGCCTCGGTGCCGTCATCGAGGACACCACCGTGCTCAAGGGGATTCCCTGCCAGCGTTGGCGACACCCTGAACCCGACTGAGGCGATGCCGTTCACACTTTCGTCCTCCAGTTGGGGGACGCTCTGCGCAGGGCTGTGAGCCGCTGCACGTTTTTTCCCGAGTTGAACCCCAATCATCAGGCTTGGCGCGAGGCGTGCCGGGCTGCACGCAGCACCCGAACCCTCTGCGCCGTCTGTTTATTTGGGGAGCAAAGGGAGTTCTCATGACCAAGCATCAATATTTGATCAGCCTGGCTGTGGCCGGGGCGCTGGCACTGGGCGGCTGCTCGTCCGGCGACGATGACGAAGGCGACGACGGCGGCGACACACCGCCGGTGGTCACAGCAGCCTGTGCGGACGGGATGGACAACGACAGCGACGGCCTGGTGGACCTGGCCGACCCGGGCTGTAGCGACGCCACCGACGATGACGAAACCGACCCTGCGACTGCAGTCGGTACCGTGGTCGGAACCATCTCCGACACGACATCAGGTGCGCTGGTGCCCTCGGCACAGGTGCGGATCGGCGATGTCGCCACGGCCACAGACGCCAATGGCGAGTTTCAACTCGATGATGTGCCGGTTGGCGAACGCGTGATGATGGATGTCTCTGCGGCGGGTTACGAGACCAATATGCGCGTGCTCGACGTGCTGGAAGGGCAGACGGTCATGGTGTCGGCCTCTCTCTTGCCGGTGGGGACCATGGAGATGGTTGACCCCGCTGCAGGTGGGGACGTGAGCATTGCCGGGTCCTCTGCGATGGTGATGTTCGATGCCGGTGAGATCGACAGCAGCGCCAGTGAAGTGATGGTGACGCTTACCGACGTCGATCCAGGGTCGTCGCCGGACAACATGCCCGGCGATTTCATGGGCATGGACGGTGACGAAATGGCGATGATCGAATCGTTGGGTGCGATCTCCGTCAACATCATGGATGACGCCGGCAACGAAGTGCCGCTGAGCAACGGTGCGATGGCCACCATACGCATCCCGCTGAGCACCCGTAACGCCAACCCGGACCCGACGATCCCGCTCTGGTCATTTGATGAGTCCACAGGCCTCTGGATGCGGGAGGGCACGGCTCAGCTGGTGACAGAAAATGGAGAGAGCTACTACCAGGGTGAGGTCGGGCACTTCAGCTACTGGAATGCCGACAAGCGGCTGGAGACCATCACGTTGACGGGCTGTGTCGAGGATGCCCAGGGTGAGCCGGTGTCGGGTGTGCGGATCAAGTCGACCGGTGTCGATTACACCGGAACCTCCCGGGCACGCAGTGACAGCAATGGCGTGTTCCGGATCCAGGTCCGTCGCAGTTCGGAGCTCACGTTGCGGGGCGAACTGGGTCAGGCGGTCACCAATACGGTGGTGCTCAACTCCGGTAGCAGCAATGCCGACATCACCAACAGTTGTCTGCGCTTCGGTGCCGACAATGAGCAGCCGTTCACGATTCAGTTGACCTGGGGCGAGACGCCGCGCGATCTGGACTCCTGGCTTTATCGCCCGGAAGGTGGCCACATTTCGTACACCAACCGGGGCAACCTGGAGTCCGAGCCGTTTGCCAACCTCGATGTGGATGACACCAGCAGCTTTGGGCCCGAGGTGATTACCGTCGTTCGGCCCCGCGTCGGGACCTACCGTTATTTCGTGGACAACTTCTCCGAGGTGGAGCCGGGCATTAGTGGCTCGCCGGCACGTGTGGAGCTGACGGTGAACGGCAATGCCCGGGTGTTCACGCCGCCGACGGGTGAGCAGGCGGGGTCGACGAACTACTGGTCTGTGTTCGACATCACCATTGCCGAGGACTGCTCAGCAACCGTCACGCCGCTAACCGGTGACGTCTGGAGCACTTCGCCACCTGAGCGCCCGGTGACGCCGGACGAGAGCATCCCGTACTGTGGTTCGCCTGTAGCGATTCGTTAGTTCGGTGTAGCCGAGACAACGCCCGCGCCGGGGGTCCGGCGCGGGCGTTTTTGATTGATATGGGGCGATTTACACCCGGCGCCGCGCGGCCTCGCGGACCAGCGCCTGGAACAGGCGTCGCTGCACGCCGCGCTGCGGGATGTACTCCGGATGCCACTGGGTACCGAGCAAAAAGCCCCGTCCGGGTCGCTCGATGGCCTGCACAATGCCGTCGAGGTCACGGCCCGATACCTGCAGCCCTCGCCCCAGACGTCGCACGGCCTGGTGGTGCAGGCTGTTGATGCGCGTCTGCTGACGTCCAGTGAGTTTGGCCAGCCGCGAACCGCGCCGAATCTTCAGTGTTTTGCGGGGCAGGATGAGCCGTCGGTTGCCGGTGTATCTGCGAATGGGGCGCAGGTCGGCAATGAGGTCGCCGCCATGGGCCACGTTGATCAGCTGAGCACCCCGACAAATGCCGAGCATGGGCAGCCCTTCACGTAGCGCGGCTTCGATCACCGCCAGCTCGAACTGGTCACGCGCTGCATCGTAGTGGCCGGTGCCCGGGTCTTCCCCCGCATACAGTGCGGGGTCAATGTCGTCCCCCCCACCGATGATCACGCCATCCAGCCGGCCCATGCGCGTCGAACGCGCAGGTGTCAGGCGTACCGGCTTGCCGCCTGCCATGCGCACGGCCATGGCACCAAACCACCAGCCCCAGGCCACGCGCTTGTCGGGTCCGGTGATGCCGATCACTGGGCGGCGATGACGGTTGTGGATTGGGCGTGCAGGTTGAGGCATGTCGGTTAGGGGATGGGCGTCAGCCACTGTTCACAGTCGCGCGCCCAGACATCGAACAGCTTGGCGATCGGGTCATCCAGGTGTTGCCGGTAGGCGTGCATGACGGCATCGCGCCGGGCGTGATCGACCGCCAGGTGCTCGACCTGCAACCAGTGACGCCAAGGCTCTTCCAGCGTCCAGCCGGCTTCGTCGATCAGGCAGTTTGGCAAGCGGTAGTGCAGGGCCGGACGCGGTTTGACCAGGCGCGTGTCCACGCCCGCCTTGACCCGCGCCATGTCCACCTCGGCGAACACGGGCAGCATGTCCAGCGCGCGGTTGCGGGTGGCGTTGTACTGCAAATAGTCGTCGATGAGTTGGTCCATGTCCGGCGCGTAGTCCGGCTCGGTGATCAGCCGGGCGTAATCGCTGCCGAAACGATCAATGTAAGGCGTGATCCGGCGAGACCAGTCCACCTTGGAAGCCTTGGCCAGCCAGGGGAATAAACAGACAAAGGCCTGAAGGTAGGCGAGGAGTGTCTCGGCCCGGGTATCGGGCAGCTCCGGGTTGAGATGCAGACCGAAAGCGTAGATCGGTGAATCGTGCGTGCCCCGGGCGCCGGCTTCGCGCAGGCGGGTGACCAGATCGTTCATCTGCTCCAGGTCCGACATGGGCAGCGGCGGCGTCACGATTTCAAAGGGCACGATTTGTTTGGCGATGGCGCCGATCACCTCGTCGGACAGGCGCTCCAGCGAAAACAGGCCATGGTCATCGGGCTTGTCGTCGTCCTCGCGACCCAGGCGTTTGACGTAGCTCGAGTCCAGTTCGATGTGGTACGTGCCGTGGGGCGTGTCCTCGACATCACATTCATAGGGCGAAATCGGACTGATGGAACCGCCAACGGTGTCGCGTAGCGTGCGCGCGATCTGTTCGATGCCCAGCCCGGAGAACTCCAACTCCACGCCGATGCGTCGAATCTCGCCAGATGCTGTCTCGCGCACGGGCGGTCCCAGCCAGTCGGATGGGGCCGGTTTGAATAGACGCTGATAAAGGTTCTTGATCACGGTAGCCATGGTGCCATGCCGTCGATACCATCGAATAGCTCTGGCCAAGGAGGAGCCGCATGACTGATCGTCGCGTCTTTGACGCCACGCTGTCGGACCAGACCGACATCGACCCGACCGAAACCCGGGAATGGCTTGACGCCTTCGAGGCGGTGATCGAGCTGGAAGGCCCCGAACGGGCCCATTTCCTGCTGGAGAGCCTGCTGGAGCGATCGCGCCGTGGCGGCACGTTCATTCCGCACTCGCCCTACACGGCATATATCAACACCATTCCCCCGCATAGCGAGGCCAAGAGCGATGGCGACCATGCGCTGGAATGGAAGATTCGGTCGCTGATTCGCTGGAACGCCACCGCCATGGTGGTGCACGCCAACCGCGAACACGATGGCATTGGCGGGCATATCGCCAGCTTTGGATCGGCCGCGACGCTTTACGACGTGGGCTTCAACCACTTCTTCAAGGGACCGGATCACGAGACCGGTGCTGACCTTGTCTACGTGCAGGGCCACAGCGCGCCTGGCATTTATGCCCGCGCGTTCTTGGAAGGCCGGCTCAGTGAGGATCAGCTCCACCGGTTTCGCACGGAGACCCAACCCGGCGGCTTGTCCAGCTACCCCCATGCCTGGCTGATGCCAGATTTCTGGTCGCTGGCCACCGTGTCCATGGGCCTGGGGCCGATCATGGCGATTTATCAGGCGCGGCTCATGAAGTACATGGAGAACCGCGGCCTGACCAAGACGGCGGGCCGCAAGGTCTGGTGCTTCTGCGGCGACGGTGAGATGGATGAGCCGGAATCGCTCGGCGCCATCGATATCGCCTCCCGCGAGGGGCTGGACAATCTGATCTTCGTCGTCAACTGCAACCTCCAGCGCCTGGATGGTCCGGTGCGCGGTGACAGCAAGATCATCCAGGAGCTGGAAGGCACGTTCCGGGGTGCGGGCTGGAATGTCATCAAGGTGATTTGGGGTTCGGCCTGGGATCCGCTGATCGCCCAAGACCGCGACGGCAAGCTGCTGCAGCGCTTCAACGAGGCGGTGGATGGCGAGTACCAGAACTTCAAGTCCAAGGGCGGCGCCTACACGCGGGAGCATTTCTTCGGCAAATACCCGGAGCTCAAGGAAATGGTCGCCCGCATGTCGGACGACGACATCGCCCGCCTCAACCGCGGCGGACACGACCCGCACAAGGTCTATGCGGCTTATCACCATGCGGTGAATGATGCCGATGGCCGGCCCACGGTCATTCTTGCCAAAACCGTCAAGGGCTATGGCATGGGCGAGGCCGGTGAAGGCCAGAACATCACCCATCAGCAGAAAAAGATGGGCGAGGAGGCCTTACGCAAGTTCCGCGACCGTTTCCAGATACCGATTAGCGACGACGCCATCAAAGATGTGCCGTTCTACCGGCCGGACGAGGACTCGGAGGAAATTCGCTACCTCAAGGCACGGCGCGAAGCCCTCGGCGGCTCGCTGCCACAACGCCGGGTCACCCAGGAGTCGCTGACGCTGCCCGGGCTGGACGCGTTTAGTTCGGTGACCCAGGGGTCGGGAGATCGTGAGATTTCCACCACCATGGCGTTTGTGCGCATTTTGCAGACGCTATGCCGTGACAAGCAGATCGGCCAGCGCATCGTGCCCATCGTGCCCGATGAGGCGCGCACCTTTGGCATGGAGGGCATGTTCCGGCAGCTGGGTATTTATTCGCCGGTAGGCCAGCTCTACGAGCCGCAGGATGCCGACCAGCTGGCGTTCTACCGGGAGTCCACCGACGGTCAGATTCTGGAGGAAGGCATTACCGAGGCCGGGTCCATGTCGTCGTGGATTGCCGCGGCCACCAGTTACGCCAACCACCAGACCACGCTCATCCCGTTCTACATCTTTTATTCGATGTTCGGCTTCCAGCGCATCATGGATCTGGCCTGGGCCGCCGGCGACATGCGGGCCCGTGGCTTCCTGATCGGCGGCACGGCCGGGCGTACGACGCTTAATGGCGAAGGTTTGCAGCATCAGGATGGGCATAGCCATTTGCTGGCCGACTGCATCCCCAATTGCCGGGCCTACGACCCGACATTTGGCTACGAGATCGCTGTGATCGTGCAGGACGGCCTGCGGCGCATGTTTGCCGAGGGCGAGGATGTCTTCTACTACCTGACCTGCGAAAACGAAAACTACGCGCATCCCGAGCTGCCTGAGGGCGTCGAGGATGGCATTAAGCGCGGGATGTACCGCCTGCGCAGCGGGGATGGCCGTAAGAAGAAACGCGTCCAGCTGTTGTCTTGCGGTTCGATTCTCCGCGAGGCCATGGCGGCTGCGGAGATGCTGGAAGGTACCTACAAGGTGGCCGCCGACGTCTGGAGCGTGACCAGCTTTACCGAGCTGCGCCGCGACGGCCTGGATTGCGATCGCTGGAATCTGCTGCATCCCGACGAGGCGCCGCGTGATCCCTTCGTCACCCGGCAGCTCGCAGAGGTGGAAGCGCCCGTGGTGACGGCAACCGACTACATGAAGACCTATGGCGACCTGATCCGACCCTGGGTGCCCCACACCTATCGCGTGCTCGGCACCGACGGCTTCGGCCGCTCCGACACCCGCGAGGCGCTGCGTGACTTCTTCGAAGTTGACCGGCGCTGGATCGTGCTGGCCGCGCTGCAATCGCTGGTGGCCGACGGCACGCTGGAGCGCAAGGTGCTGTCCAAGGCCATCAAGGATCTCGGCATTAACCCCGACAAGCCCAACCCGGTGACGGTATGAGCAGGATTACGGTCAAGGTTCCCGATATCGGCGATTTCGACGCCGTTGAAATCATTGAGGTGCTGGTTGCCGAGGGCGACACCGTGGCAGTCGAAGACGGCCTGGTGTCGTTGGAGTCCGACAAGGCCACCATGGACGTGCCCTCCACCGCTGCCGGCACCGTTGCCAAGCTGCTGGTCGGCGTTGGCGACAAGGTGGCTGAAGGCGATGCGGTGGCCGAGATCGAGTCGGAAGACGCCGACGCGGCAGACGAATCGCAGGCTGCAGACGCCGACAAGACGGACGCATCCGATGGCGCGCCCGAGGCTTCGGCAGCCGGCGAGTCAGATGCTGCAGAGGCCGGCGGCAAGGGCGAGAGCGAGGCCGGCGACTCCGATGGCGAGGAGGTTGAGGTCACCGTGCCGGACATTGGTGATTTCGATGCGGTCGAGATCATCGAAGTGCTGGTCGCCGAAGGCGACGCGGTGGAGGTTGAGCAGGGGTTGGTGACGCTGGAATCCGACAAGGCCACCATGGATGTCCCCTCAACCGTGGCCGGGACCCTGGTCCGACTGGCCGTGGGCGCGGGTGACTCCGTCAGCCAAGGTGATGTGGTGGCTGTGGTGCGCACAGCGGGCAGCGGCAAGCCTGCAGACAGCGGCGCCCAAGACGGTGGGACCAAACAAAGCAAGGCCAAGCAAAGCGAGGCCAGTCAGGCGGAACCGCCGGCGCCACGTCAATCGTCTACAGACCGGGACCAGCCGGCTTCGGCGTCCAAGCCACAGCAATCGACAGAACAACCCGCGCGGGATGACCCCACCACCCGCAGCGGTGTGCCGGCCCATGCCTCGCCGGCGGTGCGCAAGTTCGCGCGTGAGTTGGGCGTGACGCTGAAAGGCGTGAAGGGCAGTGGTCCCAAGGGACGCATCCTCAAAGAAGACGTACAAAGCCACGTCAAGGGTGTGATGAAAAGCGCCAGCAGTGACGCGGCGGTGGGTGCAGGTGGTGGTTTGCCGCCACAGCCGGATGTGGATTTCAGCAAGTTCGGCGACGTGGAGACGGTGGAGCTGGCGCGGATTCGCAAGCTGTCCTCCAAGCATTTGCACAAGTCCTGGCTGCTCATTCCGCATGTCACCCAGTTCGCCGAGGCCGATGTCACCGATCTGGAGGCTTTCCGCCAGGCGGAGAAGGACAAGCACGCGGCCAAACTCACGATGCTGCCGCTGCTGATCAAGGCGGTCAGCCATGCCATCGACCAGTTTCCGGAGTTCGCCAGTTCGCTGACCGCAGACGGCAATGCATTGGTGATGAAGCATTACCGGCACATCGGATTCGCCGCCGATACGCCTAACGGGCTGGTCGTCCCCGTGGTCAAGAATGTGGACCGGAAGGGCGTCATCCAGATCGCCGCCGAGACTGCTGAGCTGGCCAAAAAGGCCCGTGATGGCAAGCTCGGACCAGGTGACATGCAGGGTGCCGTGTTCTCGATCTCCAGTCTGGGCGGGATTGGCGGTACAGCCTTCACGCCCATCGTCAACTCGCCGGAAGTCGCGATCCTGGGCGTGTCCCGCAATGAGGTGAAGCCCGTCTGGAATGGCAGTGAGTTCCTGCCCAGGACCCTCATGCCCTTGTCGCTGTCCTACGATCACCGTGTAATCGATGGAGCGGCCGCTGCCCGGTTTATTGTTTATCTGACCGAGCTGCTCGCAGACTATCGGCGGGTGTTGCTGTGACGTCGGCGCCGCGGGGCGTTCATGGCTGAGGCGCTCCTGCGTTGGCGTTACCGCGTTCCGCTGGCGCTGCTCTTGTGGGTCGCGCTCGGCCTGCTGGTAGCCGGCCTGACCCAGCCGATGATTCGCTTTGAGCAGTTTTGGATCTTCTCGGACACGATCTCGCTGTGGAGCGGCACCATGACGCTGCTGCGCAGTGGTGAGACATTCCTGGGCAGTGTGCTCATGCTGTTCTCGATCCTGTTCCCGGTGGTCAAGAACCTCTGGTTACTGGTTCTGGTTCAGCTGGGCCGGCCGCATGGCTTTGGGATGCGGGTTCTGGGTGCGTTGGGCAAGTGGTCGATGCTCGATGTCTTTGTCATCGCCATCCTCATCGTGAGCGCCCGCATGGACGGGATTACCGAGGCGCAATTGCTATCGGGGCTTTACTACTTCGTGGTGTCGATCGTGCTCGTCAACCTGGTGTCGACGGTGATCACGCTGCGCCCACGGCGATCAGGGGCGACACGCTGAGCGTGGTCCACGCGCGGCGTCGACCCCGGCCAGCCTGGCTCTGGGTGCTGGCGGCACTGTGGCTGGCCGGTTGCGGTGGGCGGGATCAGCCAGGACTGCCCTGGCTCGGGGAGGATGCCGTCATTCTCGCATTCGGCGATAGCCTGACGGCCGGTACGGGGGCGCAGTCCGACCAGAGCTACCCTGCAGTGCTAGAGACCCTGTCGGCCCGTACCGTTGTCAATGCCGGCGTGCCGGGTGAGACCAGCGCCGAGGGGCGGGAGCGTCTACCGGGCGTGCTGGATGACGTAGCGCCGGACCTGGTGCTGCTCTGTCTGGGCGGAAATGACATGTTGCGCAAGGGCAGTCTGTCGGCCATGCGCGCCAATCTGGCCGCGATGATCGAACTGGTGCAGGCGCGAGGCTTGCCGTTGGTGCTCATCGCTGTGCCCGAGCCTGCCCTGATCGGTTTGGACGCCCCGCCTCAGTACGCGTCACTGGCGGATGAGTACGATCTGGTGCTGATCAAGGACGTGATGGCCGATGTGTTGTCGCAAAGCCGGCTCCGCTCCGATCGGATCCACCCGAATGCGGCGGGCTACCGTCAGGTTGCCGAGCAGATTGCTGCCGTGCTCGAGCAGGCTGGCGCCTTGTGAGTGCCGTCGGCCAGGCAACCGGCGGTCTGCGCGGTTGCCTGGTCCACGATCAAACCGCGAGCCAAGGTTGTTAGGGCTGGGCGTAGGCCTGGGTATGACCGCGGATCACCACGCCGTTGAGCAGCGAAAAAACGCCGCTGTCGAAGCCGGAGACATTGAACATCGTCGAGCACGGCGCGCCACCGACATTGAGGGCGGACTCCACGCAGTTGGCGTAGTGGTGATGAGCGCCGAGCAGGTGGCCGATTTCGTGAGCGGTGGTTCTTGCTGCCGTATCGGTGTACAGCGTGTAGAGCAACAGGTCCAGGGGTGTGGTATCGATGGCCGTCCCCACGCCGAAGGCACGATCCGCGTACTTCACGCCACCGATGCAGTCCGCCAGGCCGGCCAGGGCGCCCATATCCTTGGTAGTCAGCACGTAGACCACGTCGATCCCATCGGGCCGCACACCACCGTAATAGATCTTGGCCTCATCAATGAGGTCGGCAGCGGCTGCGCCTGTGAACTGAACGGCCTCGAAGCTGCTGGCCAGCGTAATGCCCAGCGGGCTGTAGAGTTCGGCGGCAATGGTCATGATCGCTTCGCCACGCTGTTCAGTCACCCCGTCAAGCAGAACACGGACGTCGAGTTGAACCGGGCTGTTATCCAGGGCGATGGCCGCCGGGGTCAACGAGGTGCAGACCGGCAGGTCGCCGATCTCGATCGGTTGCGCGAGGCTGGATAGCGAGAGGGTGCAGCCGGCAAGCATGAGCAGTTTTCTGAGCATCGTCGTGTGTCCTTGTCACGGATCGGGGTACTGCGTGCCGTGGCGACGGCAGCGCGTGCTCTCGCAGCTTCGGACGTTGCTCGGGCAGCTTCAAGAGCAGCTTAGGTCAATGTCCTAAAGAGGAACCAATCGAAGAATCCGTGGCGCCGTGACTGTTGCCGAGGTCTAGCGGGTCTGACGCGCGTCGTGTCGCCAGCTGCGCTCGCCGGCCTCGAAACGTTGGAAGATTTGTGCGAGCGCGGCCCGCGCGGTGGCGGGGGTAACGGGTTGGAATTGCAGCATGGCACCCGGACGGAGCTGGCCCAGCCGGGGCAGGTCGGCAGTGATGACGGCACCCGGTTTAGGGTAGCCCCCGATGGTTTGGCGATCCGCCAACAGCACAATGGGCTGGCCGTCGGGCGTGATCTGGATCGCGCCGGCGCACACGCCCTCCGAGGTCTTGGCCCCCTCCGGGCTGGGTATCGGCGGGCCGGTCAGGCGCAGGCCCATGCGGCTGGATTGCGGGGAGATTGTGAAGCGGGCGTCGGCCAGCTGGCGACGCGCTGCCCGGCCGAACTGACGCCACTGAAAGCCTGGCAGCATGCGCAGCGTGGCGGCTTGGCCATAATCCGGCTGGAAGTGGCGTGCCAGGCTGCGAATCGGCGTGCCAATGTCCGGGTCGACAGGCAGGAAATCACCGGTCCGGAGCGGGCGGGTGTCCCTGCCATGCAGGCCTCCCAGGCCCTCGCGAGTGACCGTGGCCCGGCTGCCCAGCATGGGGCGGCTTTGCACGCCCCCGGCCAGAGCCAGATACGCGCAAAGCCCCGCTGGTTTGACGCCCACGGCAATGCGGTCGCCCGGCATCACCGCATGGCATTGCCAGGCCGGTCTGGTCCGATTGTTAATCCGCAGCGTTGCCGGTCCGGTGACCGCCAGGGTGGTTGGGATCATGGCCTCCAATTCCAGCGGTCCCAGCGTGATCTCCACTGCGGCGGCATCGGCGGGGTTGTCGAGCAGGCAGTTGGCCCAGTCCAATGCAATCCAGTCCAGCGGCCCGCCTGTGGTGATGGCCAGGCGGTGGTGACCAAAGCGACCCCGGTCCTGGATGAGCGACCGGGGGCCTGCGGCGCGGATGAGCAGGCCGTTCATGCGCCGGCATCGATCTGGCCGCCCAGGGCCAGGAAGCGCTCGCGATCAATGGGCTCGAAACGCACGTTGTCCCCCATTGCGTACGGTAGGGGCGGCGTGCGCTCGGGGTCGAACAAGACCACTGGGCATCGGCCCAGTACATGCCAGCCGCCCGGAGACTCGGCCGGGTAGATGGCGGTCTGGTGCTCGGCAATGGCCACCGCACCGGCCGGGACACGCACCCGCGGCGTCGCGCGTCGGGGCTGGGCCAATCGGCTGTCCAGCCCGCCCAGATAGGCAAAGCCGGGTGCAAAGCCAATCGCGCGGACGGTGTAGTCGGCCTGGCAGTGCCAGTCGATCACGGTCTCCGGCGTCACCCCGGCCGCCGCTGCGACAGCAGATAAATCCCAGGCGACTTCCGGGCCGTAGTACACCGGCAAGGTCACGGTTTGTGCCGTGTCGTCGATGGACGCCAATGGCTGGGCCAGTGCCTTGCGCAGCAGCCGGCGCACGGTGGACGGAGTGGCGGAGCTGGGGTCGAACAACACCAGCAGCCGGTTGCTCGAAGGCACCAGATCAATCAAGCCACGGCCCAGCGCGGCGGTTAGCGCGTCGGCAACCGCATGGGTTGCAGCGCGCACGGCCGCGGGTGCGGGATCGCGGTGGGTGGCCGACTGTGCCGCGCCGGGAGCGGGCGCGGCCGCGAGTTCGGCTATCAGGCCGCCGTCACCGGCGGCGCGAATCGGTCCGATGAGCTGTAACGCCGCGGTCATCCCGACGCCGTGAGCGCTTGGCGCACGGCCTGGGCGATGCGGGTGGCCTGCGGCGTATCGCCATGAACACAGAGGGTGTCCGCCTGCATAGCGATTCGACGACCGGATGCCGTGACCAGCCAGCCCTCGAGCAGCGTGCGCACCTGCGCAGCTGCGGCCTCGGCGCTTAACAGGGCGCCGGGCTCGGTGCGTGGCAGCAGGCGGCCATCATCGCTGTAGCCCCGGTCGGCGAATGCTTCGGTCCACAGCGACACGCCCGACGGGCTGGCGGCGGTGGCGATGGCACTGTTCTGCGACCCTGCGGGCACGACCAGCGCCAGCGCCTGCCGGGCAGCCAGGTCGGCCAGCACCTCGGCCACGGGTTCGCAGTCCAGCATGTCGTGGTACAGCGCGCCGTGTGGTTTGCAGTATCGGACGGACTGGTCGGCCGCATGGGCAATGTCCTGTAGCCCGCGAACCTGTTCGAACAGCGTGGCTTGCAGCGCTTCCTGGCTCATTGGCATCGACTGACGCCCGAAGCCCGGACGATCCGGGTAGGACGGGTGCGCACCGATCATGACCGCATGCCGTGCCGCCAGCGCCACGGTGGCACGCATCGATTCGGCATCGCCGGCGTGCCCTCCGCAGGCCACGCTCGCCTGATCGATCAGCGGCATCAAGTGGGCGTCATCGCCGCAGCCTTCTCCCAGATCGCAGTTCAGATACACGCAAAGCCCTGGTCGTCGAGATCGAGAACACGAAGTCTATCGCCGCCGGGCCAGGGCGTCGGCCGTGCTAGCTGCGCTCGGCCAGCCATTGGGTCATCGTTGGCCAAGTCTCGGTGGCGGTCTGCGTGCCGGCGAGGATGGACATGTGACCGCCGGGAATACCGAGTGCCTGGGTGTCCTGGCTGCTCACAAGGTCCAACAGGGTACGGCTGGACTGCGGCGTGACCACTGGGTCGCCCTGGCCGGCGATTAGCAAGATGCTGGCGGTGATGCGATCCAGACGGGCGTCGCTGCCGGCAATGGGTAGCCGGCCGGTGGCCAGCAGGTTGTCGCACCACAGGTGTTGCAACACGTCCTGCACCACGCCGCCAGGGTAGGCGACCATGTCATCGACGAAGGCCGAGTTGGTGGCGTGAGCGGCGACGCGATCACGGTCCTGCAACCGGCGCAGCAGGTCCAGATGGGGGCGCAGGCTCGCCACTGGGCTGGTCATCTTGTACATCGCACTGTTCAGCCAGCCGGGCGAGCGGAACAGCCGTGGCGGCATGGCATGGGGGCGCAGCCGGCGGATGCGCCCGACCCGGCGGACCACCCGGCCAATCCGCTGTTGCTGACGACCGACGATGCCGTTGTTGTGGTAATTGCAGGGCGCGCCGACCAGCACCAGATTGCGGATATCGGGGTCCTCGCTCCAGGCGGTATACGCATAGGCAAACAGGCCGCCAAAGCTCCAGCCGTGCAGGCTGAGCTGCCGGGTTTTGGCGTGGGCGCGCACCCGCGCCAGCAGGTCAGGCAGCAGCTTGGTGATGTAGGTGGCCAGCTGCCAGCGATCCTCGGCCGGGCCGGGGCGGCCCCAGTCCAGCAGATACACCGGAAACCCTTGCTCCAGCAGATGACGGACCAGGCTGCGATTGGGAAACAGGTCGTAAATCGACATGTTCACGGCCAATGGCGGCACGATCACGACCGGAGTCTGGTGACGCGTTGCGGTCTCCTCCAGTGGCGGATACCAACGGAGCTGGACGATGCCTTCGCGGTGCAGCACCTGAAACGGCGTGTGTTCCGACTGGATCAGGGCGGCGGGGTTACGGATGCGGTCTCGTAAATTGCCAAGGCCGTGTTGAACCTGGCGAAATCGGGGGGCGGGTCGGGTCATGGGGTGTCCGGGTCGGGCAGGGTGCAGAAGGGGTCAAAGGGGGGCGCCGCGCTGCAGTAGGCGCATACAACAAGGCCGGCAAGATGCCGGCCTTGTTGCGGGTTGTTGCCGGCGGGCTACCAGATTTGCACGCGGTCTTCCGGTGCCTTCCACATGCCGTCCCCGGGACGGGTGTTGAAGGCTTCATGGAAGGCTGGAATATTTTCCAGCGTGCCGTTGGCGCGGTACTCGCTGGGGGAGTGCGGATCGGACTTGATGCGTTCGATCAATGCCTCTTCCCGGTACTTGCGAGCCCAGACCTGCGCCCAGCCGATAAACAGCCGCTGCTCCCCGGTGTAGCGGTCCAGAACCGGTGCCGGCCGGCCGTTGAGCGCCAGCTTGTAGGCCTCGTAGGCAATGCTCAGGCCGCCCAGATCGCCAATGTTCTCGCCCAGCGTGAGCTGGCCATTGACCTTGTAGCCGGGAATCGGCTCGTAGGCGTTGTACTGCTCGATCAGCTGCTTGCCCAGGGCGTCGAAAGCCTGGCGGTCGGCGTCGGACCACCAGTTGTTGAGGTTGCCCTCGCCATCGAACTTGGAGCCCTGATCATCAAAGCCATGACCGATTTCGTGCCCGATGACGGCACCGATACCGCCGTAGTTGATCGCGTCTTCGGCTTCGAGGTTGAAGAACGGTGGCTGCAGGATGGCGGCCGGGAAGACGATCTCATTGGCGACCGGGTTGTAATAGGCGTTTACGGTCTGCGGGGTCATGTGCCATTCGTCCGGATCGACCGGGGCGCCCAGCTTGGCGAGCTCGCGGCGTGATTCCACCAGGTTGGAGCGCACCATGTTGCCGAACAGGTCATCAGCACGGACTTCCAGCGCCGAGTAGTCCTTCCACTTGTCGGGGTAGCCGATCTTGGGCTTGAAGGTCGCCAACTTCCTCAGCGCTTCAGCCTTGGTTTCGTCGGTCATCCACTCTAGGTCCTTGATCGACTGCTCATAGGCCAGCAGCAGGTTGTCGACCAGGCGTTCCATGCGGGCCTTGGCGATGGGCGGGAAGTGCTCCGCGACGTAGATGCGACCCAGGACTTCGCCCAGCGACTCTTCCACGACGGCCACGCCGCGCTTCCAACGCGGGCGGATCTCCGGTGTGCCGCGCAGGGTCTTGCCGTAGAAATCGAAGTCACCCTGGACGAACTCCTGGGACAGGTAGGGCGCGTAGTCGTCGATGACCTGCCACTTGAGATAGGCCTGCCACGTGGCGAGGTCGGTCTCGGCGATCAAATCGCTGGATGCCTCGAAGAAGCTGGGCTGGGCCACGACCACGGCATCGAGCTCAATACCCATCTCGGCGAGAAAGGTGGCCCAGTCGAAGTTCGGTGTCAGTTCCGCCAACTCGCTGACCGGGACCTTGTTGTAAGTCTTGGAGATGTCGCGGCTGTCGACCTTGGTCCACTGCACGCGGGCCAGCTCGGTCTCGAGGTCGAAAATGGCTTCAGCCTTCGTCGCTGCGTCCTCGATGCCGGCCAGGTTCAGCATTTTTTCGATGTGTGCGCGGTAGGCCTTGCGAATGCGGGCAAAGTCCTCGGTGTCTTCAAGGTAGTAGTCGCGGTCGGGCAGGCCGGTGCCGGACTGGACGAAGTACACCGTGTACTGGTCGGACTGCTTGGCGTCCTGCCAGATATAAGCACCGTAAATGCCGCCGATGTTGACCAGCTGGTGATGCGCCATCAGCGTGGGCAGCTCGTCGGTAGAGGTCAGCGCATCGATGCGGCCGAATTCCTCGGCCAGCGGCTTGGCCCCCAGGGCGTTGATCGTTTCAACGTCCATGAAGCTGGTGTAGAAGTCGCCGATCTTCTGCGTATCCGAGCCGGGCTCGGCGTTGGTTGCCGCAGCGGTTTCGATAATGGTGCGCAGCTGTTGTTCTGCCCGCTCATCCAGCACGCTAAAAGCGCCGTAGTTGGAACGGTCGGCCGGGATCTCGGTTTCTTCCAGCCAGGTGCCATTGACCCAGCGGTAGAAGTCTTCCTGCGGCTTGACCGAGTCATCGAAGTGGGCGTGGACGACGCCAGACTTCAGCGGTGCCTGAGGCTGCGGTGATTCGGCGGTTTCCACCGCCTGAAAATGTGAACAGGCAGACATGCCGATGACGGCACTGCCCAGCAGTACGTGTTTGATCACTGATTACTCTCTTGGTGTGTCCCGCGCAGACGAGCAGCGTCTACCAATCCCCAGCGGGCCAGAAAATCCCACACGGCGCGTTCACGCGCGCCGTGCTGCTTGGAAAGCAGGATGCGTGACAAGCTCAGGCGGTCGCAAGCCTCTTGCCAGGCCTTCCGACGACCGACGGGTGCTTCCCTAGGCCAGTGTGCTCAGTCCCTCGTCCAGATAATCCAGCAGGCGCTGCATATGCGGCAGGGTGCGTCGGCAGCCGATCAGGCCGAATTCCAGGCTGTCGGCGTAGCTATTGAGCGTGATGTTCAGCGCTGCCCCGTCGATTGGGATCGACACCGGATAAACACCTTCGACAGCGGCACCATTCCAGTACAACGGCTCACGCGGGCCGGGCACGTTGGAAATGATCACATTGAACGCCTGCCAGCCGGGATTGATGCCTAACGCCATGTTGGCGCCGTGTGCGGCCATCACCGTGGTCATGTAGGCGAGGATCTCGCCCTGGCTGAGCCGGGAGAACCGCTGCTTGCTCTGGTTGACCGATCGCACGGTGGTGTCCAGTCGCTCTAGCGGATCGTCCAGATGTGTGGCCAGATTGGCGAGAATCATCGCCACCTGGTTGCCGCCGTCCGAATCATCGCGGCGCATCGAGACAGGCACCATGGCCACCAAGGGCTTGTCGGGCAGCTCGCCAAGCTCCAGCAGGTAGCGCCGCAGCGCCGAACCACACATGGCCAGTACAACATCGTTGATGGTGGCCTCATGACGGTCGGCTGCTGCACGGATGCGTGCCATGGCGTACGACTGGGCGGCGAAACGACGACTGCCCGAGATGCGTTGATTGAACAGGCTGCGAGGCGCCTGGAAGACTGAGACATAGTCCGGGTCGGTCTTGCGGGCCCGGATGGATCGCAGCACTTCCAGGGCCACGGTCTTGGCCGATCCGGCATGCCGACGAAACTGCGAGGCGGCATCGGCCAGTGCGGTGAGTGCGGTGGTGCTCTGTTCCGGCGCTGCCGCGTCGCGCAAGCGCGGGGGTACTGCCCAGGGGGCGACGACTTCGGCCTGCGGGTCGGTGGAGGTGACGCGCTGCATCAGCTTCATTGCAGCCACGCCATCGACCAGCGCATGGTGCACCTTGATGTACAGGGCGATGCGGCCATCCTGCACGCCCTCGATGACATAGGCCTCCCACAGCGGTTTGCTGCGATCCAGCAGGGCCGAATGCAGCTTGGACACCAGGGCCAGCAGCTCACGGATGCGGCCGGGCTCGGGCAGTGACAGGTGGTAAACATGCGACTCCACATCGAACTCTTCGTCGCGGGTCCAGCACCAGACGCCTGCCCGGCGATGCAGTCGCTGATTGAATGGGGGTTCGGGTTGCTGATAGGCCAGCATGTCGCGCAGCAGGGTCTGGGCGTAGTCAGGGCCGGCATCTGTCGGGGGGCGCGCCAGAATGAGGCCGCCCACATGCATGGGCTGGTTACGTCGCTCCAGCAGCAAAAAGCCCAGGTCCATGGGGTTGACGGGTGTCACAGGCGCTGCTCCCCGTTGACGATGGCGTGGGCGAGTTGCTCGGTGAGGCGCTGGTAGCCGGTTGCCATGTCGAGCAGCACATACACGGGGTCTGGCAGCGTGGTCGGGTCAAAGCCCTGGGTTTTCAGGTCGACCTTGCGGTACTTGAATGTCCCGGTCGTGTCCTGCTCTTCTCGCAGGCGCACAAAGACGGGGACCGCATACGCCGGCAGGGCTTGGGACAGGTGTTTCGCCAACGCCTGGCCGTCGAATGCCGTTTCGGGCTTGAGGGTGAGCGCGGCCATCCCGGCGCGCCCATCGTGGCCGGGAACCTGGACGCCGTATACCGCGCCATGCTCCACGTCCGGCGTCTTGGCCAGCACGCCTTCGACCTCACCGGTTGCAACGTTCTCACCCTTCCATCGGAAGGTGTCACCGGTGCGGTCCACAAACTGAATGTGGCGCAGGCCCTGACGCCGAACGAGGTCGCCGGTGTTCAGCCAGCAGTCGCCCTTGCGAAAGACATTGCGCAGCAGCTTGCGCTCGCTGGCCTCGGGGTCGGTGTAGCCATCGAAGGGCCGGCGCTTGGTGATTTTGCTGATCAGCAATCCCACCTCGCCGGTGCCCACCCGCTGCATACGTTGGTGCTTGCCGCGACGGATGGGGGCATCCGCATCGGTGTCGTAGTCGACGACCGCAAATGCCATCGGGGTAAAGCCCGCTGTACGGTCAACACCAAAGGCATTGATGAACGCGATATTGGATTCGCTGGCGCCGTAGAACTCGTAGATACGCTCAATGCCGAAACGCTGCTCAAAGTCGGCCCAGATCTCCGGTCGCAGACCATTGCCGGTGATCAGACGCACCGCGTGGTCGCGGTCCCGGCCAGAGGGGGGCTGGTTTAGCAGGTAGCGCAGCAGTTCGCCGATGTAGCAAAAAGCCGTGGCGCCATTGTCGCGGACCCGGTCCCAGAACCGGCTGGCGCTGAATTTGCGGTCCAGCGCCAGGCAGGCGCCGGCTGCGAGCACGCTGCTCCAGGACACCGTCAACGCATTGTTGTGGTACAGCGGCAGGCAGACGTAGAACACATCATCGCGATGCAGGCGCAGCGTGGCATTGCCAACGCCGCCCATGGCCGACAGCCAGCGGTAGTGCGTCATCACCGAGGCCTTTGGCAGTCCCGTCGTGCCGGAGGTGAAAATATAAAAGCAGGGCTGATCCGCCCTCACCTTGCCGGTGCTGGCGGGGTTGCGGCTGGTCTGGCGCCCCGCCAGACGATCGATGTCCTGCCAGCCTGGCGGTGCGGGCTGTTGATCATCGCCACCGTGCCAGTACCAGCGGCATGCGGTGCCGTCGTCCGGTGCCAGGTCAGCGGATGCCAGGGTCTCGGCGCATTCTGCGCTGATGAGGATGGCGCTGGGGCCGATCAGGTCAATGCTGTGGCGGAGGACGTCACCCCGCTGATTGTGATTGAGTAGGCCGGCGACCGCTCCCAGCTTGAGGGCGGCTGCGACACAAGCCAGCGCCTCCGGGCGGTTTTCCATCAGGACCGCGACGGTTTGGCCGGGCGCGACACCGTCAGCGGCGAGGGCCGCTGCGATGCGGTTCACCCAGGCATTGAACTCGCCATACGACCAGGTGCGGCCCTCGAACCGCAGGGCGGGTGCGTTGGGCGTTTTATCGGCCCAGTGTTCGATCACGCGGCCAATCGAATGCTGGCTGCCCGGGCGAATCGTGACCAGTTGATAAAGCCCACGTGCGATGGAGGGTGTGTCCGGCACGCAGCGCACCACCCCGCGGGCAATATCGCCGAGGCCGACGCGTTTTTGTTCGGTCATGTTCGTCTCTCACTCATGGTCGTGTCCGGTTATTTGCCGACATCTCGTAGTTGCAGGTTATCAGTGGTTTCGGTGCGCGCGATGCTTGGCTGTGCGTGCGAACGCTTGCGCAGCGAGGACGCGCGGACTACAGTCGTAGTAGAAGCGAATACGAGCGTAGTTCAATGACACCCACCTCGGTCAGACTCGACGATGACATGCTGCAGTTTCTGGCCGGCATGGATCGAAGGCCGGACGAAACCAATGCCGATCTCATCCGGAAGCTGATGGCCGAGGCTCGCCAGATGCGGGAGGGGTTTGGGGACTACCCTGCCGCCATGCGGTTGTTCAGTGGCTTTGCGTCACGTGCGGATGCGGAGATCAAGGTGCTCGAGGATGCCGCTGATCAGCATTCCGAGCTGGTGGCGCGCGCTATGAATCTGATGAGCGACAGCTTCGCGTTTGCCATTAGTACCGCCGTGTCCAGCGATGCTCGGCCTGCCGCGCAATTGCGCAAGCTGGAGATGGGCCTTGCGAAGCGGTTGATGAGCATGGCGGAAGTGTTGCTACAGCAGGCTGTCAGCAGCTACGCCAGCACCTATGATCCGACTGGGCTTGAGCAGTCCATGCGCGGAAGAATGGCCGGACTGGCCAAACTGGCGTCGATTGCGTCAGATGCAACTAACGGAGAGGAAAGGTCATGAGCGAATCTCTTGCCGCCCGGGTGGGGCGAATTGTGAGTGGGGGACTCAACGCGCTGGTTGATGCCGTGGAAGGGCAGGCGCCAGAGGCCGTGATGGAGCAGGCAATCCGCGAAATCGACAGCGTGATTGCAGATGCTCGGCTCGAGCTGGGAGGGGTGTCGGCCAACCTGCACCTCGCCACGCGTCGTCATGCCGAAGAGTCGAACAAGTTGGAGTCTCTGCGGGAGAAGGCGGAGATCGCTATCGAAAGCGGCCGCGATGATCTCGCGACGGCCGCTATCGAAGAGTCGCTGAGTATCGAGGACCAGGTGCCTGTGCTGGCGGAACGCATGATGGACCTGCGGACGCAGTCCGAGAAAATTGAGGGCTACATCCGGGCCTTGCAGTCGAAGAAGCGCGAAATGCGTAGTGAGCTGAAAGCCTTTCGCGAGAGCCGTGCGGCCGCAGCCAATTCGGGTGCCGATGGTGCAGCTGCAGGCGTCGTCAATCAGGCGGAGCGCGAGAATGCGGCTGAACAGGCGACCTCGGCCTTTGATCGTGTTCTGGAACGGCAGACCGGCTTGTCAGGGGTGGGCGCTACGGATGGCCAACGTGCCGCGGCGCTTGATGAACTGGATAATCTGGCACACGAAAACCGGGTGCAGGCGCGCCTCGCTGCACTCAAGGCGCAGCGTCAGGGTTAAGCCATGCTGGAGGTCATCGGACAGCCGGGCTGTGAGCCATTCGTTGTCGCCATTCTCCTCATGCTCGCGCTGCTGATGATCGAAGTCCTCAGTGCGGCACTGGGGCTTGGTGTCAGTGAGGCTGTTGAGCATTTGCTACCCGATGCATTGGTGGACCCGGCCGTCGAGGCCGACGTCGCGCCAAGCAATTTGGGTCGTGCCCTGGGCTGGCTGCACATCGGCAAGGTGCCTTTGTTGATGATTCTCGTCTGTTTTCTGACGAGTTTTGGCCTCGTGGGCTGGGTGGGGCAGTCGTTGATGTACGGCATCTCAGGCTACCTGCTGCCCGCGGGGCTGGCATCTCCCCTCGCTTTCCTGGCCAGCCTGCCGCCGACGCGCTGGGCGGCGGGTATCTTGGTGAGATTGATGCCCAAGGATGAGACCAGTGCAGTCTCGCTCGCCGGTTTCGTCGGTGCGACTGCACGGGTGTCACTCGGCGATGCGACCATCGACCGGCCAGCCGGCGCTGTCCTGAGCGATCGACACGGTCAACGACACAATATCCGCGTCATCCCTGATGTGCCTGGCGATACGTTGAGTCAGGACGAGCATGTGTTGTTAGTTGCGCAAGTCAAAGGTGCCCTGTTCCGGGCCATACCCGTGCCGAATTCGGCACTCATAGACAAGGAGTGAATGTCTGATGCTGACCGGCCCGCTGCTGATTGCCGCGATCATTCTGGGTGCCCTGGTGGCGCTTGGGCTGATCCTGATGCGGCTGTACAAACGTGCGTCCAAGGATTTGGCCTTTGTTCGAACCGGATTTGGTGGCGAGAAAGTCATCAAGGACGGAGGGGCCCTGGTTCTCCCGGTCTTTCACGAGATCCGCCATGTCGGGATGAATACCCTGCGGCTGGAGGTCAGGCGGGCAAATGAGAACGCACTGATCACGGCTGATCGCATGCGTGTTGATTGCTCGGCGGAATTCTATGTTCGGGTATCACCGGACGAGGCGTCCATCGGGATTGCCGCGCAGACGCTGGCCGAGCGCACGACGAACCCGCAGTCGCTCAAGGAGTTGGTCGAAGGCAAGTTCGTGGACGCACTGCGCGCTGTCGCCGCAGGCATGAAGATGACGGAGTTGCACGAGAATCGCACCACCTTCGTACAGGAGGTGAAGAACTCGGTGGCCGAGGACTTGGCGCAGAACGGTTTGGAACTTGAGTCAGTCTCACTGACTGGCCTGGACCAGACCGGGAAAGAGTACTTCAATCCCGACAATGCTTTTGACGCAGAAGGTCTGACTCAGCTGACCCGTCAGATCGAAGAAAAGAAGAAAGTCAGAAACGATATCGAGCGTGAGAACCAGGTGCTCATCGAGCAGAAGAACCTGGAAACCGAGCGCCAGTCTCTCGAGATCAAGCGGGATAGCGAGTACGCCCGGTTTGCGCAGGAGCAGGAAGTCGAAATGCGTCGGGCGCAGACCGACGCCATGATCAAGGCGGAACAGGCGGCCCGTAAGCGCGAATCAGAAGAGGCGGAAATTCAAGCGCAGCGTGACGTCAAGGTTGCCAGGGAGCAAGCGGCCAGGGATGAGCGCTCGGCCAAGGTGGCGGCAGAGCGCGACGTGAAGATTGCGTCTCAGGATGCCGAGATCGCCACGTCCCTGAAGTCCCAGGAAGAGTCAGCAGCTGCTGCGGCCGCGGACGCTAAGCGGGCCGAGGCGGTGAAGGCTTCCGAACAGGTGCTCACGGTCCAGCAGGTGGCATCGGCAGAACGCGCCAAGGCAGTTCGCTTGGTGAAAGCGCGTGAAGACGCCGAGGAATCGGCTATTGGCGTGACCGTGGCGGCAGAGGCTGAGAAAGCCGCAGCGGAAGACCAGGCTGAGGCGGTGCGTATCGAAGCGCGTGCGCAGGCCGATGCGATTCGAACGCGAGCAGAGGCCGATGAAAAGCGTCTGGCAGTAGAAGCGGAAGGTGTCCGCCTATTGAACGACGCTCGAAACATTCTGGGCTCGGAGCTCATCGGCCTGGATGTGAAGCTGGCCATGATCAATCGCTTGCCGGAGATCATCGCCGAACAGGTCAAACCGCTCCAAGCCATCGATGGCATCAAGATCATGGATGTGCGAGGACTCAACGGCACAACTGGCGGGGCGGCTCCCAGCGGGGCATCTACGCCGGGCTCGGGCAATCTTGCGAATGACATGGTGAATGCGGCTTTGGCGTATCGAGCCCAGTCCCCGCTGCTCGATGCGCTCGTCAAGGAGCTGGGTCTGAAGGATTTGGCCCAGCTGGCTCAGGCAGTCCCCACGGCCGAAGAACTTGCCGGGGGCGATGAGGCTGACGCTGGCGAGGCATCGCCGGGTCAGCGTCTTGATGCCGACGAGTAGATCATCGCCTGTATGCGTTGCGCTTGGATACAACACGTGCCCTTCGAGGGGCCAGGGCTGATTAGCGAGTGGATGGCCGCACGCGGCTATGTGTTCGAGCGCATTGCGTTGTGGGATGGCGATGCGCTGCCCGACCCCGCCAGGCTGGATTTGCTGGTGATCATGGGTGGGCCGATGAATGTCGACGAGGAGTCGGCGTATCCCTGGTTGCAGGCCGAAAAGCGCTGGCTGCAAACGGTGCTGGCCAGCGATGTCCGGGTGTTGGGCGTGTGTCTGGGCGCTCAGCTGATCGCCCGGGCATTGGGCGCGCGCGTGTTTCGCGGGCCGGTGCAAGAGGTGGGTTGGTTCCCGGTGACGCGGGTCGCGGGTGTCCGGCATCCCGTAGGAGACGCGCTTCCGGCAAGCTTTGATGCTTACCACTGGCACGGCGACACGTTCGAGCTGCCGGCGGGTGCGCTGCACCTAGCCCGCAGCACGCTTTATGCGCAGCAGGCCTTCGCCGTGGGTGATCGTGTTGTGGGCCTGCAATGCCATCTGGAGACCACAGCAGCCAGTGCGCAGGACATCATCGACCATACGGATTTCACGCCGGGACCGACGATTCAGTCTGCCGAGGCCATGATGGCGGACCCGGCACGATTCGCCGCGCTGCGCCCCATCTTGTTTGACTTGCTCGACCGCCTCAGCGCCTGCTGAGGGCGGCGAGCTGTCGGTGCTGGCGCTCAGGCGGTCTGGGCCATCCAGCCGTTGACCGCAGGGCCGACCGAGCGACGGGCACGGTCGCCGGCCAGTTCATCGATGTAGGTGTCCAACCACTGCTGGGCTTCGGCGCGACCATCGCGGCGGTGCTCGGCCATGTTGTTGCGCATGAACGGTGACATGGCGAGAAAGTCCTCGATGTCGCGGACATGCAGGTTGCCCACGGAGCGGCGCATCCCCACACCCATGCGCTCGATCATATAGGCGTTCAGCCGTTGTTCGAAGGCGTCTTCCGGCAGGGCCAGCATGGGCTTGCCGAAGTGGATCGCCTCGCCGGCCAGCTGGTTGCCCGATGTGCCGATCACGGCCTTGGCGCTGGCCAGATCACGGACAAATTCAGCGTTGGCCGGTGCCTTGAACAGCAGATTGTCGTCCTGGCCTCGGCGGTCGGTCCCGTAGACGATGACCGGCCGGTCGCTCTTGCGCAGCGCTTCTTCAACCTGAGGGCGGAACAAGTGCTCACCCTTGTTGAAATAGGCCAGCAGGTGCTCGCCCTGCGTCGGCGTGACGCCCAGAACTTCATCTCGCATCAACGGGCCGATGACCCGCGTGCGGGCATCTTTGGGCGTGGCGGGGTAAAAGCTGGAAATCAGGATCCGCTCCGGCTCACCCATCAAGTAGCGATAGCCCATCGCATCGCGCGCGCCGGCCAGGCGCAGTTCCCAGGGGAAGTGTGGTTCGCAGTGCGCGATGATGCCGACATGGTCAAAACTGAGCCGCGGGATGCCCATGGCGTCTGCTGCGCGCAGCGTCCAGGCTTCCGAATCGGAGATCACGACATCCGGGCGGAAGTGCGCGAACTCGTTCATCAAGGTCTGCATGCCGTCGAGTTGGAACAGCAGGTCCGCGATGGGCTTGATGTTCCGGCTGACTGTTCTGCGCAGGGAGTACCGGCCGCTGTCGCCATAGTGGTAGCGGAACAGCGGAATCTCAGTGGTCGGAAACCGTGGTGCGAGCACCTTGTACGCATCCGCGGCGGCAAACACGCGCACGTCGTGATGCTTCATCAGGTGGGGCAGTACGGTCCCGGTTCGCATGGCATGACCGCGGCCATACCCCATCACGCCGTAGGCAATTCGCATGGTGAAATCCCGTTGCAGGTTTCCACCACGCTACCTGGCGACTTTGATCCTCTGTTGACAGTTTGATGACCGCCAGATGACGGCCGGTCTCCGATCAGGTGCGCGCTAATCGAAATCCAGCGTCCGCGTGCGCCCTGATTCGATGCTGACGTTGGTGGTGCCCGTGAAGGCGATCGTCTGCTGGGTCACCGGGTCGTCCAGGCGGCCTTGGCAGGTCAAGGCGACGGTGTAGTTACCGGCGGGCAAGAATCCGACGGTGTAGCCGTACTCCCCGCTGCTGTCATCCAACGTGACGGCGCCGAAGGTGATGGCGTCGTCCACCGCATTGTCCATGTCGCTGACGGTGGCGTTGCGGCCGGAGAATACGTAAACCGTATTGCCGGTGCTGTTGTCGTCGCCGTTGTCGCAATCCGGGTCGGTGATGTACGCGCTGGCGACACGGCCTGTCAGGGTGCCGACATCGGCATCGTTAACCAGTCGCAGACGGGGCGCCAGCCGGTAGGCGGTGGCCGTGCCTGTGGGCTCGAGAATGGAGCGGCGCAGGTCGAAGTCGATCGTCAGCGCCAGACGCTCGTCTTCCTCCACCGTGAAGCTGCCCGAGACGCTGCGGCTGCCGCCGGCCGCTGAGCTCAGCACCAGCGGGAACTCGCTGCCATCTGAAAAAGTGATGGTGGATTCCGAGCCGCTGCTGGGGGCATCGATGAGCAGGCGAATGCCGTTATAGGTGCCGCCGGGGACGTCGTCGTCGGAGACGAGCGTCACCGTTCGGCCCCCCTGTAGATCCAGCAGGTTGATCGTGCGGACTTCATCAAAGTCGTAGGTTTCCGCCGTGCCGGCTTCGGTTAGCAATTCCACGCCCGTGAAGCGGACGTTCACGGCTGTGGCGTCATCGATGGGGGCGTCGGTCAGGCGGATCTGTAACTCGCCCTCGCAGGCTGCGAGCAGCAGTGCAGACAAGGCCGGGAGAAGGGCGTGTTGCAGCAGGCGATGAGTCATTCCATTGATCCTGTCGGGGTGTTGAGGCCAGGTTGCGGGCGCTGGCGTTCCCTGGGCGCGAGCATTGTACGGGGGCGCCTGGGCATGCGGCGACGGGCGGTGAATCGTCCGTTGCCGAAGGCCACTTCACGGCTTCAATCGATCCGTATACTGGCGCCACCTTTCACGAGGATGTGTGGTCCATGACCGGATTATTCGAAGTTGACGCCCTGCTCGCGCTGGTTACGCTGACCGCGCTGGAGATTGTCCTGGGTATCGACAACATCATCTTCATTTCGATCCTTGCCAGCCGCCTCCCTGAGCACCAGCAGGCCCGGGCACGGACGTTGGGTCTGGGCGCCGCAATGATCATGCGGGTGTTGCTGCTGCTGTCGTTGACCTGGGTCATGAAGCTGACAGCACCGCTGTTTGCCGTGCTGGGGCATGCGGTGTCGGGACGCGATCTCATCCTGATCGGCGGGGGATTATTCCTGCTGGCGAAGTCCACGCTGGAGATTCACCACAAGCTGGAGGGTGAGGCTGAGGTCACGGGCAAGGCCAAGGCCGCTGCGAGTTTTGCGGGGGTGATTGTCCAGATCATGGTGCTGGACCTCGTGTTCTCGCTGGACTCGGTGATTACGGCCATTGGCATGACGCACAACGTGCCAGTCATGGTGATCGCCATCGTGTTGGCCGTGGGGTTCATGATGCTGGCCGCAGGTGCGGTGTCGCGCTTTGTCGACAAGCACCCGACCGTGAAAATTCTGGCCTTGTCCTTCCTCATCCTGGTGGGTGTTGCGCTGATCGGCGAGGGTCTGCATTTCCACATTCCCAAGGGCTACATCTACTTTGCAATGGCCTTCTCTATCGCAGTGGAGATGGTCAACCTGCGCGTCCGCAAGGTGCATAACCCCGTGACACTGCGTGGGCGTCCCCCGGAGTCTGAATGAGCGAATCACCTCAAGCGGCGACGGAGCCGCGTCGTATCGAGATTCGGCCTGCGCGCCTGGCCGACGTGCCGGCGATTCGGCGGCTGGGGGCGATGGCCTACGCCGAGCAGGACAATTACACCGTCGACCAGATTGCGGCCCAGATCCGCTGGTTTCCCGACGGGCATTTGGTCGCCGAGCATGACGGCGAGGTCGTCGGTTATTGCGCGAGCATCCGCTTGCCGGAAAGCCGGGCGCTGGCACCGCATACCTGGAAGAGCATCACCGGCAACGGATACGGCAGCACCCACGATGCCGATGGCGATTGGCTGTACGGCTATGAGGTGATGGTCGATCGTAGTCACCGGGGGCACCGGCTGGGACAGCGCCTGTACACCGCGCGCCGCAAGCTGTGTGTGGATCTTGGTCTCAAGGGGATTGTGTTTGGTGGGCGTCTGCCGGGTTTGGCGCGCCGTCAGGCGAAGAACCCGGACGCCGAGGCATATGTCGCGGCTGTGCAGGCCGGGGACCTGCGGGACCAGGTCATGAGTTTTCAGCTTCGCAATGGCTTTGAGCCCATTGGCGTGCTGCCCGGCTATGACCCCACCGACCGCGCTTCGCTGGGGTACGCCGTGCATCTGGTCTGGCGAAATGACAAGGATCAGCCCAAGTCGCGTCATGCTGCGTACGCACCGGACCGACCGGCATCCACCGTGCGGATTGCTTCGGTGCAATACCTGCAGCGCGCCATTGAGGACTGGGCCGGCTTTGAGCGCATCGTCACCTACTTTGTCGACACGGTTGCCGACAATCGCTGCGACTTCGTGTTGTTTCCTGAGTACTTTACGGTGCAGCTGCTCTCCATCGAGAATGCGGCGCTTTCGCCACTGGAGTCGATCCGCAAGCTGGCGGAGTACGCCGAGCCGGTGTGCGACCTGCTCCAGCGACTGGCGCTGCGCTACAACATCAACATCATCGGCGGCTCCCATCCGGTGCTGCAGCCGGACGGCACGCTGCTGAATGTGGCCTGGATCTGTCTGCGCGACGGCTCCGTGCATGAGCAGCCGAAGATTCATCCCACACCGGGCGAGCGTTACTGGTGGCAGATCACCGGTGGCGACACGGTGCGCGCCATCGACACCGATTGTGGACCGATTGGCGTACTGATTTGCTACGACTCGGAGTTCCCCGAGTTGACCCGGCATCTGGTCGACCAGGGAGCGAACCTGCTGTTCGTGCCGTTCTCCACCGAAGAGCGCTATGGCTACCTGCGAGTGCGCTACTGCTCCCAGGCGCGTTGCATCGAAAACCAGATCTACGTGGCCACGGCCGGCAACGTCGGCAATTTGCCACGCTACTTCAACATGGATATGCACTACGCGCAGTCGGGCATTTACACGCCCTGCGACTTTCCGTTCGCACGGGACGGCATTGCGGCGGACACGACGCCAAACGTGGAGATGATCGCCTTTGCGGACGTGTCGTTGGACGCGCTGGTCCAGGCGCGTAAATCCGGCACCGTCCAAAACCTCAAGGACCGCCGCCACGATTTGTATTCCGTGCGCTGGGGACAGGGGCGCGCCGGCACGACCCGCAACGACTAATCGGCGGTGGGCGGTTGGGCCGGGTAGAATCCGCGCCCATGGATGGCGATATCACCTCGATTGTTGACCCGCTCAACGACCCGCAGCGCGAGGCCGTCACGGCTCCGCTGGAACACCGACTGATACTGGCAGGGGCCGGTAGCGGCAAGACCCGTGTGCTCACCCACCGAGTGGCCTGGCTCATGGGTGTGGAGGCTGTCTCGCCGCTGTCGATTCTCGCAGTCACCTTCACCAACAAGGCGGCCAAGGAGATGCGTTCGCGCATCGAATCGCTGGTGCGGTTTCCGACGCGGGCCATGTGGGTGGGCACCTTCCATGGCATCGCCCATCGCATGCTGCGACTGCACGCCAAGGAAGCCGGCCTTGGGCCGTACTTTCAGATTCTGGATGCCGACGACCAGCAACGCCTGGTCAAGCGGTTGATCAAGGGTATGGACCTGCCCGAAGACCAGTGGGTGCCCAAGCAGGTCACCGGGTTCATCAATGCACGCAAGGAAGAGGGGCTGCGCCCCGGCGATCTCGATGACAACGGTGACTGGACACGCCGGACGCTGATCCAGATCTACGGTGTCTACGAAGATGCCTGCCGCCGGGCCGATCTGGTCGACTTTGCCGAACTGCTGCTGCGGGCTCATGAGCTGTGCCGCGACCACCCGCAGATTCAGGCGCATTACCGCAACCGGTTTCAGCACATCTTGGTTGACGAATTCCAGGACACCAACAAACTGCAGTACGCCTGGTTGCGGGTGCTGGCCGGCGACCGCGCCAAGCTGTTCGTGGTGGGTGACGACGACCAGTCGATCTACTCCTGGCGGGGGGCGCGGGTGGAGAACATCATCCGTTTTCCCAAGGACTTCGCGGGCACGCAGACCGTTCGCCTGGAGCAGAACTACCGTTCCACCGGGCATATCCTGAAGGCCGCGAATACGCTCATCGCCCATAACAGCGGGCGCCTCGGTAAGGAGTTGTGGACGGAGGACCCGGACGGCTCGCCCATTCAGGTCTACAGCGCCTACAACGAGCGCGACGAAGCCGAGTTCGTCGTCAACCGCATCCAGGCCTGGGTGGCAGCCGGTGGGCAGCGCAGTGACTGCGCCATTCTTTATCGCTCGAATGCCATGTCGCGCACGCTGGAAGAGGCCTTGTTGACCGCGCAAATGCCCTACCGGGTCTATGGCGGTCTGCGCTTCTATGAACGCGCCGAGATCAAGGATGCGTTGGCCTACCTGCGGCTGATTGAGAACCGGGCGGATGACGCGGCCTTTGAGCGGGTGGTTAATCAGCCCACACGCGGTATTGGTGCCACCACCCTCGAAAAAGTGCGTTATCGGGCGCGGCGCGACCAGCTCACCATGTGGTCGGCGGCTGGCGAAGTCGCCGAGGAGTTGGCTGCCCGGGCTGGGAATGCGATTCGTGGTTTCCGGGACCTGATTGATCGGCTGGCCGAGGAGACCGAAGACCACACGCTGGGCGAGCAGATCAATCACGTCGTGGAGCAGTCGGGCCTGCGCGCTCACTACGGCAAGGACAAAAGCGAGCAGGGTGAAGCCCGCATCGAAAACCTCGATGAGCTGGCCAACGCAGCGCGGGGCTTCGAGCCCACCGAGGGCGACGAGGATTTACCGGCACTGTCGGCGTTTCTGGCCCATGCGGCGCTGGAGGCCGGCGAGGACCAGGCGGGTGAGTGGGAAGACGCCGTGCAGCTCATGAGCCTGCATGCCGCCAAGGGGCTGGAGTTCCCGGTGGTGTTCATGATCGGCCTGGAGGACGGGCTGTTTCCGCATGAACGCGCCATCGGCGAGGGTGGGCTCGAGGAAGAGCGCCGGCTCTGCTACGTGGGTATTACCCGGGCGCGCGAGCAGCTGGTGATCTCGCATGCCGAGAGCCGCCGCCTGTATCGCAACGACCAGTTTTGCGTGCCCTCACGTTTCCTGGCTGAGCTGCCGCCCGACTGTGTCGAAGAGATCCGCCCCCGCGTCGCGGTTAGCCGTCCGCTGGGCTATGGCGCCAGCGCAGGTCTGCGACAGACCGAGTCCGCTGGGCTCAGGCTCGGTCAGCGCGTCATGCACCGCAAATTCGGTGAGGGTGTTGTGTTGTCGCTGGAGGGTGAGGGCGAGCGCGCACGGGTTGAGGTGAGCTTTGAGTCCGTTGGCTCCAAGTGGTTGATGCAGTCCATCGCCAAGCTGGACCCTATTTAGCCCGTACAGGTCGGGCCGGGGTGTTCGGGGGCTCGCAGGGAAAACCGGACACGGCCTGTACCTGTCTACAACATGCAAGGATAATAGGAACGATTATCATTCCTGGTTCCTGCCGTGTTGCCTGTCCTGCGAGGGCTTGCGCTGCCCTGCTGTTTGCTGATTCTTGTCCCCGCCGCTGCTCAGCCGGTGGAACCCTATGATGATGTCATCGCCGTCAGTGCCGATGATGAAGGAGATGCCGCCGATCCAGGCGCGCAGGATAACGAGGCGCTCACTCTCGAAGCGCTGACTGTTCGCGGCGATCGCCTGGGCCGAGACCTGGACGGTGCCAGCGCCAGCACGGCGATTGTGACCGGGGAGGAGATCGAGCGAGGCAGCACCCAGGACTTCCACGAGCTGCTGGGCAGTCTTGGTAACGTGACCCAGGCGCAGAGCAACCGGCAAATTGCCATTCGGGGCGTGCTGCAAAACGGCAATGGCGGGGGCGATTCCGAGACCATTTCCGTATATCTCGACGGCATTCCGCTACCCCAGCGCGCGGCCAACTTCGGTGGGCCGCTCAACGGTTTCGATGTGGAGCAGATCGAGGTGCTACGTGGGGCGCAGTCCACCAGCCAGGGCCGCAACGCGCTGGGTGGCGCGGTCTTCATCCAGACCCGCGACGCGGAGCCCTTCTGGGAGGCCAAGTTGCGTGGTGGTCTGGCCCAGCACGGTGGGGAGCAGGTCGCTGCCGCCGTGGGTGGCCCGTTGTGGTCGGAGGATTTCGCATTCCGTTTGGCGGTGGATCACCACCACAGCGATGGCGATGTCATCAATATCACGCCGCAGACCGAATCCGACCCCATCACCGGCGAAGAGACGGAAACCGCGCCGCCCATCGTCAACTTTGATGATGCCGGCCGCGAATGGTCTGACATGGCGCGGCTCAAACTGCGTTTCGCTCCGCTGGGTGGCGCGTACTCGGCGCAGTTGCTGGCGGTGTACAGCGACAATGAGTTCGGTGACAACGTCTTTGATTCCACCTATGGCGACCGCACCGAGACAGCCAACGTCCGCTATGTCGAAACCTATGCCACTGAGATCTACGGCCTGAACCAATCGCTGGCCCTGGGTGAGGCCTGGACGCTCGTCAGCGCCAGCGGCTTTGCCGAGGGCCAGGATGATCGCGTCTCGGATTTTGACCGCACTGAGGATGAGGGGGGTGTCAGTACCTACGATCTCGATGATCAAAGTCTGTCCCAAGAGCTGCGGCTGGAGTATCGCGCCGATGCGCTGCGCGGAGTGGTCGGTGTGTATGGCGGGCGTTTGCAGCAGTACTCGCTGGTCACCGGCGACGATGTGCTGATTGGTGGTGGCACCGTCTCGCTGGATGGATTCGTCGAATACAACCGGTCCGTGGAATCCGTGGCCGGCTTTGGTGAGCTGGAGTGGTGGTTTGTTGACGATTGGTCCATCACGGTCGGGCTGCGACGTCAGTACGAGCGCTTCCGTCGACACAATGTCAGCGATGTCAGCTACGCCAGCGGAACGGGCGGTGTGCCGATTCCCGATGCGGTCATCGAGGCCTTGAACGCCGTGGGCGAGAGCCCGCTATTGCCGGCATCGGTGGTCAACGCCCTGGAATCCACCGGGTTTTACCCGCTGCCCCAGGATTACGATGAGCGGGGAGATACGCGTTTTACGGCCTGGTTGCCCAAGCTGGGTGTGAGCTGGCAGTACTGGCCTGATCAGATGCTGTCGCTGACGTACTCGGAGGGCTATCGTTCTGGCGGCACCTCGGTCAGCTTCTTCGGCGGCGCCGTTAACGACTACCAGCCGGAAACCACCCACACGCTGGAACTGGCCTTACGGAACCGGATTGCCGATTGGGGGCTGAGCCTGCAGACAAACGTCTTCGCCACTCGCTGGGAGAATCAGCAGGTCGAGACCGGTGTCAGCACGGATTACTACACCATCATCGAAAACGCTGGCGAGTCGCATCTCTATGGACTGGAAGCCGCTGCACAGTGGCGTCCGGGGCGGGCGTTCGAACTCTCTGCCTCGCTGGGCCTGCTGGAGACCGAGTACGACCGGTTCCAGAATGTCGATGAGGACTACGCCGGCAACGACTTCAACTATGCGCCGGGCGTCTCCGGCGGGGTCACCGGGACCTGGCATCCCTGGCGGACCACCAGTGTGCAACTCAATGTCACCCATACCGGGCGCTACTACGGTGACCCCGGGAATACGGCGGACCGCACCATCCCGTCGCGGACGCTTGTCAACGCCCGTGTGGCTCGTCAGATCGGCGATTTCACGCTGGCGGTCTTCGGGCGCAACCTCACCGACGACGTGAATGTGCAGGATCAGTTCATCTTGCGCGGCCGGCAGGCTCGGCGGTATGGCGAATCCCGTGTCATTGGTTTGCAGGTGGACTGGCAGCCCTAGTCTGCGGCGTGTCGGGCTGGGCGCTGGCCAGCAGCAGCATGCGGATCAAGTCTTGCACCGCATGGCCATCGATATCGGCGGCAGGCACGCAGCGTTGCCAGCGATAGCAGACCTGTCCGGTCCGCTCGTCGCGCAGTTCCACGCAGGGACAGCCGTGCACGAGTCGGGCGTGGACGCGTAGCGACACTAGTGGGCTCCGGCCTGCCCGGGCTCTGCGGCGAGTGTCGCCAGTGCGGTGGGCAGGCGTGCAGCCGATTCGATCAGCAGATCGGGTTGGGCTCGACGGATCACCGGCGCGGGCGAGCGGCCGTACAGCAGGCCGATGGTGTGGATGCCCATGCGGCGAGCCAGCGCCAGCTCGGCCGGATCATCTGAGGCAAAGGCAATGGCCTCACCCGATTGCTCCCGCAACTTGCTCGACAGGTTCTCTAGCAGGCTGGGGCGGCACATCCGGCATTGTGGGGCGGGTGCGGTGAAGATGCTGTCCACCGCCTGGCGAAATGCATAGTGCTCCAGCAAAGCCTTGGCGCTCTCTGGGCCGATGTGGGTGAGGTAATGCAGGTGCCGGTCTGTGGTGGCCTGAAGACTGGCCACCGCGACGCGGGCACCCGGGTAGAGTCCAAACGCGCGACGGCCGCGACAGGCAAAAAGGCGCTGGTAGCGGGCAGTGAACTCGTCCAGGCGTTCGGGTGCATCGTCGGCCAACAGGGATATCGCGGCATCGGAGAACGGCACGTTGACGACCCAGGACAGATCGCGGTCTGGTTGCGGCGCATAACCCATCTCCAACAGGGTCGTGCGCAGGCAGTATTCGATGGCCGGCAGGGGATCGAGTAGCAGGTTTTCGAGGTCGGCGACGAGGTGCATACGAAGCTCTGATGGACGTGATGCAGATACGCTATTGCGAATCGTTCGCATTTACAAGCGCCACTGGTCGGGCATGAGCGGCGAGCTGTCCGCATTTGCCGGGTGTTGCCGTCTTATCGGGGATGAATGGACGAAGGAACACCATGCCGACCAATCTATATCTCAACGATCGTCACACCATCCTGGCCGTCGATGCCGTGGAGGGAGAACCGGCAGCGCTTCTGCACTCTCCGCTACTCCGTCCCCTGCTCGGCGGCCGCGCGGTCTCAGAGGACATCGCCGAAGCATGGCTGCGTCGGCATGGCGGTCGCTGGATTACGGCGCGCGGGGTCAAGCAGTACGAGGGGCCGCCCGCTGCGCCGCAGTCCATTGGGCGGAGGCGACCGTGATGCGCTTGGGCCAGGTGCTGGCCCTGTTGGCGGCCTGGCTTCCTCCTGCGTCCTACGCGGAGACGGCCTGGCTCAATGCACAGCTGACATTTGGCGGTGAGACCACGCAGGCTGAGTTGCGGTTACATCTGCACGCGGGGCAGACGGAGCGATGGTCTCCTTCGCCTCTTATCGCGGGTATGCCACTGCTGCACTACGAACGTGAGGGGACTATGCATCCGGGCCACTGGTCGGTGATCGGTCATATGCAGGCGACTTCGGCCGTGTCGGATCAGAACAGGGACGCCAGCTGGTTCGAACGCTATGGCTGGGCGGTGATCGGTGGCGTGGTGATCACCGCCGCCGCCGTGGCGGTCGCGCTGGACGAGATGTTCGAGTCGGTGGGAGAAGCGCTGGTCGAGGAGGCTCCGCCCGACGGTGACGAAGAAGCCCCTGAAGAGCCGGATTGTGAGGGGGCGACCGTGGACACGAGATGTCTGCCCTAGGGCGCGGTCATCTCCGTCATGGTCGACTCGACAAGGCGGACGATCCGCCGGGCTCTGTGATTCGAGCGGTCGTCCGGACCTGCGGTCAGGAGTCGATACGGCGGAAGAAGCTCTCGATACCGTTGTCGTAGAGGCGTGCCATCTGGTTCTTGACGCGGTTGAAGCTCGTTTCGGGCCCGATGATGACGCGATAAACGGTCCGGCCGTCATCCAGCTTGGCGGTTTCCACCCTCGATTGCATGCCCAATAGTGCAATCTCGGCTCGCCGTGCTTCGGCATCGCTTTCGCGCCCAAAACTACCGGCCTGGATGGCGTAGCTGAGGTTGGTTTCCGGCTCGGGTGGTGGCGTGTACTGCTCTGTGCGCGGCACCAGCTGGAAGTTGGGCAGCATTTCGTAAAACGTGAAGCGGGCCTCCTCCTTGGGGGGGAGCTGCTTGGCCGGCTCCGGTGTCTTGACTTGCTGCTCCGCCGGAGGCGTCTGCGGCTGCCGGGGGGCGGGCTCGGGTCCGTTGATGATGTACAGGACCACGGCAATCACCAGCCCGGCAGTTACGCCGACCATGAGCCAGACCCATCCAGGCATGCCGGGTTGGGTGGACTTGGTCTGCGCGCTCCGCCTGGCTGGCGCTTTCTTGCGATTGGCGTAGTCGCGTGCCACTTACATCGTCTCCGGTGCCGAGACACCCAGCAGTGTCAGGCCGTTGGCCAGTACCTGCCGAACGGCCAACACCAGGGTGAGGCGCGCCTGTGTCAGTTCGACATCGTCGTCCAGCAGGAAGCGATGGGCGTTGTAATAGCTGTGGAACTGGTCGGCGACATCGCGCAGGGCATTGGCCACGATGTTCGGTGCGTACTGCGCCGCCGCCTGCTCGATTCGCTCGGGATAAGTGGCCAGCAGGCCCATGAGCGCCGTCTCATGTGATTCGCTGAGACGCGCCAGCGCCGACCGCCCTGCCTGTATATCGGCCGTGACGCCGGCGTCAGCCGCCTGACGCAGCACGCTGCAGATGCGAGCGTGGGCATACTGGATGTAGTACACCGGATTGTCATTGGACTGGGATGTAGCCAGGGCCAGGTCGAAGTCCAGGGGTTGATCGGAAGAGCGCATGACGTAGAAGAAGCGAGCGGCATCCCGGCCGACTTCTTCCCGCAACTCCCGCAGGGTGACGAACTCGCCAGCGCGGGTCGACATGCCAACCTTCTCGCCCGCCCGGAACAGGCTGACAAACTGGGACAGCCGAACCACCAGGGCTTCATCACTGCCGGTGAGTGCTTCGATGGCAGCCCGCATTCGAGCGATGTAGCCGTGATGATCCGCACCCCAGACGTTGACGAGCGTGTCGAAGCCTCGTTCCAGCTTGTTCAGGTGATAGGCAATGTCGGTGGCGAAGTAGGTATACGCCCCGTTGGCGCGCACGAGCACGCGATCCTTTTCGTCGCCCATTTCCGAGGATTTCAGCCACAGGGCGCCGTCGCGCTCGACGGTGTGGCCTGAGGCGCGCAGCTGCTCCAGTGCGTGCTCCACGGCCCCGTCGATGACCAGACTGGCTTCGGAGAACCAGCGATCGTAAACAATGCCAAAGCCTTCGAGGTCATCCCGGATATCGCTGAGCTGGCTGTTCAGGCCGGCTGCGTGCACCAGGGCGAAGTCGTTGCCCAGCAAGGCCTTCATCTTGGCGATGAGCGCGTCGGCGTAGGCGTCTTTGTCCCCGGCCGGCGCGTCATGGCCGAGATCTGCCTGAACTTCAGCAGCAGGGTGCAGGAAACGGTCGCCATGGGTTGTCACCAGCCCGCTGGCAATATCGCGCACATAGGCGCCCTGGTAGCCCCCGGTGGGAAAGGGCATGGGCTGGTCCAGCTGTTCGAGGTACCGCACCCAGATGCTGGCCGCCAAGATGTCCATCTGCCGGCCGGCGTCATTGACGTAGTACTCGCGGGCCACCGTATGGCCTGCGGCGGCCAGCAGATTGGCGATGCAGTCGCCCAGTGCGGCGCCACGGCCGTGGCCCACATGCAGCGGACCGTTGGGGTTGGCCGAGACGAACTCGACCATCACCTTGCGCCCGCTGGGCGCTGCGGCGCGGCCGTAGTCAGCACCGGCGTCGAGTACCCGGCCGACAACGGCTGTGGCGGCGTCGCGCGTCAGAAAGAAATTGATAAAGCCGGGGCCGGCGATTTCGACCTTGTCGACCTGCGGGTCATTCGGCAGGGCGGCCACGATGGCTTCCGCAATTTGTCGAGGATTGGCCCGGGCGCTGCGCGCAGAGGCCATCGCCACGTTGGTGGCAAAGTCCCCGTGGCTGGCATCGCGTGTTCGCTCGATACCGATACGCTCGGGCACCTCCAGCGTGGGAAACGGACCGGCCGCAACCTGCTTCAGGGCGGCGCGCAACAGCTCGACAATCTGGTCCTGCATCGAAGTGCCCGGAGTTCTCGAAAAGGCCGCGCATTCTAACCTGACGGCTGGCTCTATCGCGCCTGTTTACAGCATGCTCTGAGGATCGACATCCAGGCTCCAGCGCAGCTTGCGCGTGTTCTTCAGCTCGCTGAGCGCGCGAATCCAGTCCGGCAGGCCGCTTTGCAGCGGCGCGCGTCGGTCGCACTCGAGTAGCAGCTGGGCACGGTGACGACCCGCCCGCCTGGCCATGGGAGCGGGTACGGGGTCCCATACCGACACCGAGTGGTGAAAGAGTTGCCGGCCCGCAACGGCGGCGGACTGCAGCCATTGCAGCGGTAGTTCGGCTGCCGAGGACTCGGCCCGCAACATCACCAGATGGCTGGCGGGCGGCAGGCAGGTTTCACGGCGCTCAGCCAGGGCCATCTGGGCAAAGCCGGCGTAATCCCCACGGACCAGCTGGCGCAGCAAGGGATGATCGGGGTGATGTGTCTGGATCAGGACTTCGCCCGGGCGCTCGGCCCGCCCGGCCCGCCCGCCGACCTGAAAGATGCCCTGAGCCATGCGTTCGCCGGCCCGAAAATCCGCGCTGAAGAGCCCTTGGTCTGCCTCGACAATGACGACCAGGCTCAGGCGCGGGAAGTTATGCCCCTTGGCGAGCATCTGCGTACCGACCAGAATCCTGGCCTCACCGGAGGCAGCCTGGGCGATGCGTGCGTCGAGTTCGCCGACCCGACGGGTGGTGTCGCGGTCAATGCGGAGTACAGGGAAACCGGCAAAACGCCGAGTGAGCGCATGCTCAAGGCGCTCAGTGCCGGCGCCGGCGCCAACAAAATTGCGATCACCACAGTCGGGGCAGCGGTTGGGCGGGGCGGCTTCCAGGCCGCAGTGATGACAGCAAAGCCGTCCGCGGGCGCGATGCAACGTGAGGTGAGCGTCGCAGCGGCTGCAGTCCGCCACCCACCCGCAGCTGTGACAGAGCACGGCCGGCGCGTAACCGCGGCGGTTGAGAAACACCAGGACCTGGCCGCCCGCCTGCAAGTGGGCGGTCATCGTCTCCAGGGATTCGTGGCACAGGCCATGTTCCAGCTGGTGTGCACGTACATCCACCAGACGAACGGAGGGGAGAACCGCATTCCCGGCCCGGCCGGGGAGTTCAAGGCGTTTGCAATGCCCGGTGTCGACCAGGTGCAGGGATTCCAGGCTGGGTGTCGCTGAGCCAAGAACGATGGGGACGTCACGCTGGCGTGCGCGCCAGACGGCTACCGCCCGGGCCGAGTAACGGCAACCATCATCCTGCTTGTAGCTGCCATCGTGTTCTTCGTCGACGACCACCAAGCCCAGTCGCGGTAACGGTACGAAAACGCCGGATCGCGTGGCCACGACGACATCCGGTACACCCGCACGGGCGGCCAGCCACTGTGTGGCGCGCTCACCATCGGATAACCCAGAGTGCAGTACACAGGGCGCGCGCCCCAGGCGAGCCTTGATGCGGTCGATCATGCCGGTGACCAGACCGATCTCCGGCACCAGGATGAGGACTTGCTGTCCGCGTGCAATCACCTCCGCGGCCAGTGCCAGGTACACCTCCGTCTTGCCGCTGCCGGTCACGCCGTCGACCAGCGTGGTGCTGAAGCACCCCAGCGTGTCTTTCAGCTGTGTCACCGCAGCCGCCTGGGCGTGGCTGAGTTTGGCGGGTGTGCCGGACGCGCGAGCGGGCGCCTGCTCGACAGTCGCAATCAATCCGAGGGCCGCCAGTCGGTCGAGTCCGCGTCGGTCCAGGCCGCTGAGCCGGCGCAGCTCCTCCTCATCCAGCGCACCCCCGGCCAGGGCGTCGAGCGCGGCCTGCTGGCGATGGCCCAGACGCGCGGCCGGGGCGGCATCCGCACACAGCGACCAATAGGGCGGTGGGGACCAGTGCGCCGGGTGTCCCGCGCGCAGCCGGACAGGTAAGGCCAACGAGTACACCTCACCGACGGGTGCGGCGAAATACCGCGCCGTCCACTCAATCAAGGCGCGGTCGTCGTCGGTAAAGATCGGAGCTGAATCCAGCACCGTTTCGATGGCTTTGCGCGGACGTGCGTCGGGCGGCGCGCTCAGTCCTGTAACCACGCCGACCAGCCGGCGCGGGCCGAACGGCACCCGGACTCGCACGCCAGGCACGACCTGCTGACCCTCCGCGAGGTCATAGTCAAAACACTGATACAGCGGGGCGGGGACCGCCACTTGCGCCGTACGGGAAGGACTTCCCGTGACCATCAGGACATACACACGGGCTGTGGATAACTTTGGGGAAAAGTTCTGACTGGTCGGAAAGTCAAGAGGTGATTTTTACCCATGTGAAGAAAATGTGACCTTTTTGCTTTGCAGCAATTGTTTGTAATTCAATATGTTACGGGGATTCTTCACGAGAATCTCATATAAATGCGCGATGGCATCAAAAGGCTTGTCTAGCCAGCCAAGATGTGAGTAACGCATTCAGCGTGGATTGAAACATTTGCGCAGCGCCTGTAGGAGGTGTGCGCTGCGCCGCGAGATGTCGCCAATTGGCGACATTGCTTGTGACCACGCGGATTACGGCTTTCGAGGCAGTTCGATCGGCTGGCGCAAGGCGCCGAAAATCGCGTAGGACGTGTGGATGCTGTGTACATATCGAGGTTGTTCAATTTTGATACGGATGTGCACGTCGGGCGGCCATGGCCTTGTGCCGTTTCAGCAGTCGTAGCGTGCCCCCGATCCAGGCCGGGCTGACGAGCAGGCTGAGCGCGATCACCGAGATAGTGACCTGATAGGCAAAATCGGTAATCAGATTGGTGCGAGCCCCGACGGCGGCCAGCACAAAGCTGAACTCGCCAATCTGCGCGAGCACCGCGCCGGCCAGAATCGCATGGCGCCACGTGTCGCCCAGCATGCGGAACATCACGGCGTTAATCCCCGTGTTCATCACCAGCACCGTAACGAGCAGCGCCAGCACCATGGCCCAGTGTTCCAGCACAAAGCCGAGATCAAGCAGCATCCCGATGGACACGAAAAAAATGGCGACAAACACCACGCGGAATGGCTCTAGTCGCTGATGCACCCAGTGGGTTTCCTTTGCGGCGCCCACCAGCATGCCGGCAAGAAATGCCCCCAGTGCTGTCGATAAATCGAACAGGCCGGTTACCAATGCCAAGCCCAGACAGATGAGTACGGCGACAAAAACCTGCAATTCCTTGTCTGCGCGCAGGCGGGCCCCGAGTGGCAGGCGGACCCGTGGGCTGCGGACCATCCAGACCAGCAGACCGGCAACGAGCACCACACCGATGGCCTGCAGGGAGATGGTCTGTGGATCCGGTGCGCCACCGCCCAGAACGCCGACAACAATCAACATGGGAATGATGGCGAGATCCTGCGCCAGGAGTACGCCGATGGCATCTTCTCCGACTTTGGTGCGCAGCCGGCCGGAATCCTGGAGGTAGTTGAGCACCACCGCCGTACTTGAGAGGCTGATCACAAACCCCAGCAGAACGATCCGAGCGGTAGACCAGCCGAGCATCGCGCCAACAATCCACATAATGGCGACGGATGCCCCGATCTGGACAAGGGTGCCGATCACGGTGATCCGCCAATTGGCAATGAGGCGGGTCGGCGAAGCTTCCATACCGATGAAAAACAGCAGGAACATCACGCCGAACTCGCCGAGTCTGGCGACCGCATGCTGGTCGGCGACCAGGCTCAGACCATGCGGGCCAAGAATCACGCCGGCCAGCAGGTAGCCGACGACATGGGGTTGGCGGAGCACGCGCAAGCCCAGCCCCACCACCAGGATCACCAGCAGTGCGGCCACGAGTTTGAGCATGAGCGGATCGAGATGCATGGTCCCAGTATCGCCGAAGCGGGATTCCTCGCGCATGGGGGCTTGCCACCCGGGCCCGGTCAGACTTGCGTTGAGAACTCCGCCATCGCATGTTGCGTGCATGCTGATGAGCCGAGACCACGCGGTGGCGCTGGATGCCGCTGATCCACTGCGCGCCTACCGAGCGCGATTTTCGATCCCCGACGGGGTGATCTACCTGGATGGCAACTCGCTGGGGCCGCTCCCACTGGCCGCCAAAGCAGCCGTCCAGACCTGCGTCGAAGAAGAATGGGGGCGTGGCCTGATCCGGAGCTGGAACAGTGCGGGCTGGGTCGACTTGCCGGCTCGTTGCGGCGAGCGCCTGTCCAGTCTGCTGGGTGTTGCGGCTCAGGATGTCCGGGTGGTGGATTCCACCTCCATCAACCTCTACAAGCTGCTAACCGCAGCCCTGCGATTGCAGTCAGGGCGCTCCACCGTGCTGACAGAGACGGGCAACTTCCCCACCGACTTGTACATCGCGGAAGCCGTGACCAAAGCCGGCGCGCAGCAGGCTCTGCGACGGGTCGCCTTTGAGGCTGTTACAGAGGCCATCGACGAAACCGTTGCGGTTGTCGTGCTCAGCCATGTCCACTACCGCACGGGCGCTCGCCACGACATGGAGGCCATCACGCGCCGGGCCCATGACTGCGGCGCGCTGGTGCTCTGGGACCTGGCGCATTCCGCGGGGGCCGTGCCACTCGACCTGGCGGCAATTGGTGTCGATCTGGCGATTGGCTGCGGTTACAAATTTCTGAACGGAGGGCCGGGAGCACCGTCTTTTCTGTACGTGGCGCCGGCTCTGCAGGCCGCATTGCACAATCCGATTCAGGGTTGGTTCGGCCACGCCCGCCCATTCGATTTCGATGGCCAGTACGAGCCAGCCGCAGGCATGGATCGCTGGCAGGTGGGCACGCCGGGCGTGCTCGCCTTGCGCAGTTTGGAAGGGGCCTTGTCGGTGTGGGAGGGCGTGGCTGCTACGGCGCTGGCGACCAAGTCGGCAGGCTTGTTCGATCTTCTCGCTGCGTGGGTTGGCGGCCCACTGGCGGATGAGGGGTTCGAGTTGGTCACGCCGACCGACCCCGAGCAACGCGGTAGCCAGCTAAGCTTGAGGCATGCGCAGGCTTGGCCGATCTGCCAGGCACTGATTCACGAAGGTGTGATCGGAGATTTTCGCCAACCGGATATTCTGCGCTTCGGGCTGACGCCGCTGTATCTGCGCTACGTGGACGTCTGGGACGCCGGCAACCGGCTGACGCAGATCATCCAATCCGGACGCTGGCAGGCGCCGCGATTTCATCAGCCGCAACGTGTGACCTGAAATGACTGCATCCCGTCTTTTGGTGTCCAGCATCCTGATCGTGTTGAGTTTGGCCGGGTGCGCGACCCGCCCGCCGGCCAGTGACACCCCGGCCGTTGCGGCGGCCACGGACAGTCGGCCGCTGACCTGGGCCGCCCTGTCCGCCCGCCCGCTACCTGCCCCCGGGCAGCGGCTGGCGTATGGCAGGTCCCCGCAGCAATTCGGCGTGCTGCGACAGCCGGCCGGCCCAGGCCCGCACCCAGTGGTGATCCTGATTCACGGCGGCTGCTGGTTGTCGCAGTACGATTTGACGTACATCAGCCATCTGGCGGCTGGACTGACAGCGGCGGGATACGCCACCTGGTCCATCGAGTACCGGCGGCTGGGGGATGCAGATGGGGGCTGGCCGGGTACTTTCGTCGATGTCGGCGCGGCGATTGACCAGTTGCAACGACTGGCCGCTGACCATGCGCTGGACTTGTCACGAGTGGCCGCGCTGGGTCATTCGGCGGGCGGGCAGCTGGCCTTGTGGGCGGCCACGCGCGAGGAGTCGCACGGCCTGCTGCCAGCGGATGCTCCGCAGCCGCTGCGGGCCGTGGTTGGAATCGCTCCCATTACCGATCTGGTTGCATACCAGGACGGGCCTGAACAAAGTTGCCATGCCGCAGCCCGGGCCGTGATGGGCGGCACGCCGGATGCCGTGGCCGAACGCTACGCAGCGGTCTCGCCGATGGATCGCCTTCCGCTACGGGTGCCCATGCTGTTAATCAGTGGCGGGGAGGATTCGATTGTCTCGCCCGAGTCCGTCGAAGCCTTTGCGCAGGCCGCCCTGCTGGAAGACGACCTGGTGCAGCTCCGGATTGTGCCCGGTGATGGTCATTTTGATGCCGTGCTACCGGACAGCCGGTCCTGGCTGACGCTGTTGGCGTTCTTGGAGGCCAGCCTGCGCTAGCCTGTGTGCCTTGCGGGTCACGTTTATCGGAAACGTGTCCCGCAGGCTTGCCCCACCGGGGCGCGGCGTTAAGCTCAGCGTCATTGCTGCATGGATGCAGCCAATGCGCACTGGGAGGTGGGTATGGGGACCGTCGCCGCAACACCGAGCATGTTGCCGCCGCCAGACGTGCCGGCCATCGACCAGCCAGCCTGCCTTCGTGGATTGCAGGCGCTGGTCCAGCGTATCCCTGAGCTTTATCGCGCCGCAGCGTTGCCCACTCTTCAGGCCCTGGTGTGCCGGGTGGCCCGCGACATGGTCGGCGCCGACGGTGCAAGCTTTATCCGGCGTGACGCCGGGGACTGCGTCTACGAAGCGGAAGACGCCATCAGCCCCTTGTGGACAGGGCGCCGGTTTGCACTCGAGGCCTGCGTGAGCGGCTGCTGTATGCTGCAGGGCGAACCGGTTGTGATCTCCGACGTGCAAGCAGACCCGCGAGCACCGCAAACCCTTTACCGTCCGACCTTTGTGCAGAGCTTGGTTATGACGCCCGTCGGTCGCGGTGATCCCTGCGCGGCGATTGGCTGCTACTGGTCCGTGCCTCGCGAGCCTAGGCCGCATGAGCGCTGGTTGTTGCTGGCGCTGGCCGAGATGGTTGCCGTGGCCATGGACAGGCTGCAACAGACCCAGCTGCTCACGGCCCGGATGGATGCGAGCGAGCAGGCCCTGGCGCAAGCGGAGGCCTCGCTGGATGATCTCACTGTGACCGACGAACTGACCGGTTTACTCAGTCGTCGCGAGCTATCGCGCCATGCCGAACGCTGCATGAATCAAGCTCGGCGTAACGGTCAGCCCCTCGCTGTCATGGTGATTGCGCTGGACAACCCGGTCGATTCGGATTCAGTGGCTGCATTCGCGCCGAGTGACGAGCTGCTGCAATCGGTCGGCCTTGTGCTGCTGGCGCAGGCTCGCAATTCCGATGTGGTCGCCCGCGATTCCGATTGTTCGTTTGTCATGCTGTTGCCTGATACCCCGCGCGAAGCCGCGGCGCAACACGCTGCAAGGTTGCAGTATCGGCTGCGGATGCTGACCGTGGGTGATGATGTGCTGACGGCCAGCATCGGCATTAGCGACTATGTCGGAGGGCAGTCCGGCGGGCTGGAAGATGTGCTGACCCGGGCGTACGGGGCGCTGGACCGAGCTCGCCAGCAGGGGGGCGACCTCACTGTTGTGGAGCCTCGCTAGCCCGGCCGCGCTTGTTTTTCTCGGCCTTGTACAGCTCCCAGCTGAGGCGGTCACGACCGGATCGCTTGGCGATGTAGAGCTGGCTGTCGGCGGTTAGCAGTAGCCCATTGCGCGTCAATGTGAGTCCGGGTGGGGCTGTAACCAGACCGCAACTCGCAGTGGCCTTGAGATCGAGCAGGCGCCCGTGGGTATCGTGGAACCGCAAGGCGCGAATCCGATCCAGTAGCTCGGTCAGGAGTCTTTGCGCATCCGGAGCATCCGCTCCATACAGAAACAGGGCGTACTCCTCGCCGCCCAGCCGTGCGGCCAGATCTGTGGAGCGCCGGCACAGCAGACGGATTTCCTCCGCCACACTGCGAATGACCTCATCGCCCACCAGGTGCCCGTGGGTGTCGTTGATGGATTTGAAGTGGTCGATATCAACGATGGCCAGTGCGACGGGTCGCTCATCCCGCCGGGCGACCTGGAGCAATGCTTCAATCTGCTCGCGGAAGTAGGCGCGCGTTGCCAGGCCCGTCAAATCGTCGTAGTTCGCGCGGTAGGCCAGCATCGCCTGGTCCTTCCACGCCCCGCGCGCGGCATGTTCGACCGCCAAGGCTCCAATCAGGCTGATGCCGCTGATCATCACAATCGCAAAAATCTCGATCAGCGCTGTGGTCTCGTGAGCGACTAGCCAGAGCTCCGCGCCGGTCATGCCCAGCAGGACGGTGCCAAAGAAAATCAGGTTGTGTCGTGCGGTCATCCCCGCCAGTACACCGACGCCCACGACCATAGTCGCCTGGATCGAGACAGGAAATTCGAAACCTTGCTGGCTGCCGACAACGCGCAGCGTGACGAGATAAATGATGGCGATCAGATTCATCCCCGCCACCGTCAACACGACCCGTGTGTGGCCGCGGGCCAGCCGGTTGACCACCAACGCGATGAGGCCGGTGATCAGGCTTGCCCAGTGCAGGGGGACCGGCATGGCCTCGAAGACCGAGGTCGGAACTCCCAGCAGGCCGGGTCCGTACCAGGGAATCGTCGGCACGAGCAATAGCAGGAGCACGATGCCGATTTCCCGCCGACCGCGACCCGAGTGCAGGAAAGAGTGCTTGAAGGCGTGTTCGCGATCCGCCTCGATCTGCAGAAAATGGGTGTGGAGCCACGGGAGCACATGCGATCGCATCGGGGTTTCCTAGCCAGATTGATGCGACAGCAACAGCTTGCGCATGTGCAATGAATTCGTTTAGTCGGGACAGTTCGGACACTACACCATCGACCGGTAATTTTCTGCCGATGGCAGCCAGGTGGTGCCCGGTTTGTTAGCAGCCCTACGCATGCTTGCGTTGCTCCATGGGCTGCGTCCACGATGGTCTCGGGAGTTCACACGAGACCACACATGGATCAGAGCAAGCAGGTGACACAGGCGCATGCATCGGGCCGCCGCGATTTCACATTGGAACGCGTCGTGCGCATGGCCGCACTCGCCACCGGCTGCGACTATGCCGCGCTCATCCTGGTCGAAATGGGGGGCTTTCGTGTAGCGGCCGCCCACGGCGGTGGTGTGGCCACCATCGATCCGGAGCATGCGCTGAGCCGGCGGGTAGTGGAACAGGCGGAAACCGTGATCTGGACACAGACGTCTGACGCCGACAGCGAGGTTGCGCCGCGTCCTCCGCTGGCACAGGTCTGTGCGGGTGAGCCGGTCATCGATGCCAGCGGTGCGCTGGTGGGCGTGCTGAGCGTTTACGCCTCACGCCGGACCGATCTCGACGCGCCCTCGGTGCGGCGAGCGCTTGTGGATGGCGCGAGGCTGATCGAGGACGCTCTGCTCATGCGCCATCGCAGCCTGCGTGATCCGGCGACGGATCTGTTCACTCGACGCCTTTTTGAAGAGCAATTCGTGAACGAGTGGGATCGGGGGTTGCGTGCCCGGCTGCCGCTGAGTCTCCTATTGATCAGCGTTGATGATTTTGATGCGATTGATCGCAGCGAGGATGCCGATGCGGCGGATGCTTTGCTGCAATCACTCGCGCGGGTGATCTCAGAGCGGACCCGGCGGGCAGGGGATACAAGCTATCACTTCGGTGGTGGACAAATTGTTGTCGCGCTGCGCGGCATGCAGGACGAGAAGGCGCAACGGCACGCAGAGGGGATTCGCGAAGCCGTCGAGTCGCTGCAGTTGAACCTGGGTGGACTGATGCCGGTGACGGTCTCGGTCGGCCTGACCGCGATTGAGCATGAAGAGCAGATCGATAACCTGTCGGTCCATCGGCTTGTCGCTGCGGCCGAGGCTGCATTGGCACAGGCTCGGCGGGAAGGCGGCAATCGCGTCCGGATGCACCTGCCCCCGACGAGACGCTTGCCGGATGGCCTCGCGTCGGCTTAGCGCGTGGCCCGAAGCGAGGCTCAGCGCGGTGCCGGTCTGCCAGCGCCATGCCCCCTGAAGGAAGCACCGAGCCAGGTCGCGGCCCGACGACAGGCCAGGTCGCGCCATCCACGAGGGATGGCGGTGATCCGTCCGTAGACGCCGGCGCCGCACCAAAGATGAACAGCGAGTGCGGCCAAGCTTGCGCGGGCTATCCGGCCGGGGGCGTGCGTGTCCGTGTCAGCACGAATCCGGCGAGTAGGGCGGATAGCGTTGAACCCGCAAGAATGCCGACCCGCTCATCGCCGAGATTCATGCTCGGGGCATGCTCGAAGGCCAGCGACCCGATGAACAGGCTCATGGTGAAGCCGATGCCGCAGAGGCAGCCGACGGCCAAGACCACCGGCCAGCTGAGCAGTGGCGGTCGCCGCACCCGGAACAGGACTTCGGCCAACCAGACGGCGGTGACGACCCCCAGTGGCTTGCCGATGAGCAGTCCAGCGGCCACGCCCAGCACCACGGGTGTGAAGATGTCGGCGACGCCTGTCCCCTGCAGATTCACCCCGGCGTTGGCCAGCGCAAAAAGGGGCAGCACCAGAAAGTAAACCCAGGGCTTGAGGCCGTGCTCGACCCGGTAGCCGGCGGAGACGCGGTCTGGACTTGCGACCTTGAGTGGAAGCATCAGGCCAACGATGACCCCCGCCAGCGTGGCGTGAACACCTGACTTGAGCGTGGCCACCCAGAGTATCGCGCCCACGATGATGAACGGCGCCGCAGAGGTTTCGACCTTGCGGTTCAGGGCAAACAGTATGGCCGTTGCTCCGCCCGCAATGAGTAGCGAAGTCAGGCTCAGATCTGCGGTATAGAGCAGGGCAATGATCAGGATGGCACCGATGTCATCAATGATGGCAATGGCGAGCAGGAAGATTTTCACCTCGCTCGGCAAATGCTTGGCCAGCATCGCAAAAACAGCCAGGGCGAAGGCGATGTCGGTGGCTGCGGGAATGGCCCAGCCGTTCCGTGCGACGGGGTCCTGCCAGTTAAAGGCCAGGTAGATCAGGGCCGGGGCGACCATGCCGCCCAGCGCCGCAGCGGCCGGCAACGCAATCTGCTTGCGGTTGCGCAGATGGCCGAACAACAGTTCGTGCTTGAGCTCGATCCCGACCAGCAGGAAGAACAGGGCCATTAAGCCATCGTTGATCCACAGCAGCAGTGGTTTTTCGAGTCCGGCATTGCCCAGGGTCACCGCCAGTGGCGTCTGGATTAGTTGGTCGTACCACGGGGACAGGGGGGAGTTGGCGATGAGCAGGGCGATGACGGCACAGCCCATCAGCAGAATGCCGGGGGCTGCTTCGTTGGATCGGATGGATGTCCAGTTCATAGAGGTGCTCAGCAAAAAGCGCCGGCCGGAATCGATCCGGTCGGCGCTTCGGGTTGTCTGAAGGCGGGCTTAACCCAGTGGTTGTGCGATGACGGGTTCGGCGTTGCGGCGAATGGTCGTCCGCAGTCGGTGATTGGTCGGGCGTCGCTGTCTGGACAATCGGCCACTGGCGGCCCGCTCGGCTTTTTCGAAGGCGCGCTGGATGGCGGTGTAGAGATCGGCGTCCACAGCTTCGACGACCAGCGCGCGTGCCCGGCCGAGGTCCGAGTGGATTCGGCAACCCTTATCGACGCCACCCCGCGTGCCGTCGGTGTCGTAGACACGCACGGTGAGCTTGCGGACGCTATCGCCGAAACGGTCCAGATGCTGAGCCGCCGCACGGGTGATGGCGGCGCGAATCCCGGGGGTCATATCGAAGTACAGCGCCTGAATATCCAACTGCATGGCTATCGCCTCACTAGGATGAGCCTCCATAGTGTAGGTGGCTTTCTATCAATTAAAAGAACTATAAAATTGGCTATTACTCAATAAAAAATTGCGCTATGCCGCAGCTCAATTACAAACACCTGCGCTATTTGTTCGAAACAGTCCGGCTCGGCTCCGTTCAGGCCGCGGCGGAGGTGCTGCACGTATCGCCGCAGGCCGTGAGCGCTCAGATCAAGCAGCTCGAGGCGCGTATTGGCCAGCGCTTGCTGATGCGCCAGGGTCGAACGTTGAGACCAACGGATGCGGGTCAGGTGGCCTTGGCCTACGCACGCCAGATCTTCGAGTTGGGTGATGAGCTGTCGGCCCTGCTGGCGGATCATCCGGGCGAGCTCACCGTGCCATGCCGGATCGGCTTGACTGACAGCGTGCCCAAGTCGATGGCCGTGGTCTGTACCACCGGTCTCATTGCCGGTGAGTCGGGGCGCGAGGCCGTGTTCGTCGAGGGGCCTCTGGATGATCTGCTGGCGCGGCTGCTCGCGGGGCGGCTGCACGCCATTCTTTCCGAGCGGGAGCCCTCGGGTGGCGACCTGACGGAGCTGGATATCCGCATGCTGGTCCGCGCCCCCCTGGCGTGGGTCGCGACCCCGGCCTATGCCGACAGGCTGACCGGGACGTTCCCGCATCACCTGGACGGCCAGGCGGTCATTCTGTGGCAGGCGGGTTCGGTGATTTCCAGCCAGGTATCGGCCTGGATGGAGGCGAACCATGTGCGCCCAAGAATTGTTGCCCGATGCGTCGACAGCGCATTGATCAAGAGTCTTTGCGCGGCTGGAGTAGGGGCCGCCCCCGTGCCGCTGGCCATCGCGGACACCGTTCATGCGCAGATGGGACTGGTCACACTGGGCGTGATGGATGCAGTGGAAATGTCCCTCTGGCTAATTCAGCGTCGCGGACAGGTCATCGACGACATTGCCTGGCCTGGTATCTGACCTCACCCAAGAAAAAGGCCCGCGTTGGCGGGCCTTTTTCGTCCAGTTGGTGATACGGGCGACCGTCTAGAGTTCCTTGAGGCCCGTAATCATCTGGTTGCAGACTTCCTTGGCATCGCCGAACACCATCTGGGTGTTCTCGCCGAAGAACAGCTCGTTCTCCACACCGGAGAAACCTGTGCCCTTGCCGCGCTTGATCACGAAGACCTCACGAGCCTGGTCGACGTTCAGGATCGGCATGCCGTAGATCGGGCTGGACTCGTTGGTTCGCGCCGCCGGGTTAACCACATCGTTGGCGCCGATGACCAGGGCTGCGTCGGCCTGGGCAAACTCCTCGTTGATCTCATCCAGATCGAAGATCATGTCGTAGGGCACCCCGGCTTCGGCCAGCAACACATTCATGTGTCCGGGCATGCGGCCGGCCACCGGGTGAATGGCGAACTTCACCTCGACATCGGCCTTGGTCAGCATCTGCACATACTCCCAGAGCTTGTGCTGTGCCTGGGCCACGGCCATGCCGTAACCCGGCACGATGATGACCTTGCCGGCGTAGCTCATGGAAATGGCAGCATCCGAGGCTTCGACCGACTTCATCGTGCCTGTCGGCCCGTCGCCTGCGGCCTCGTCGCTGGCACCAAAGCCGGAGAACAGTACGTTGGCCAGTGAGCGGTTCATGGCCTTGGCCATGAGCAGGGTCAACAGCGAGCCTGCGGCGCCCACCACCGTGCCGGCGATGATCATGGCGGCATTGCCCAGGACAAAGCCTTCAAAGGCCACGGCCAGACCGGTTAGCGCGTTGTACAGCGAGATCACCACGGGCATGTCGGCGCCGCCGATGGGCGTGGTCATGAAGACGCCCAGGACCAGCGCGATCAGGAAGAACACCGTAATCCAGAACGGACCGGGTTCCACCGATGTGGCCAGTGCCAGGCCGATGCCGAACAGCAGGATGACCATCAGGGCGTTGAGCCCCTGGTGCATCGGCGCGGCCCAGGCCTTCTTCATCAGCCCCTGCAGCTTGGCGTAGGCGATGCAGGAACCGGACAGCGACACCGCACCGATGACGCCACCGATGACGGCCAGTGCCGCCATGCCCGAGCCATGCGATGTGGCCGCTCCCGAGTACAGCTCCACAGCCGAAATCGCGCCGGCAGCGCCGCCGCCCATGCCGTTGTAGAGCGCGACCATCTGCGGCATGTCGGTCATCTCGACCTTCTTGCCCGAGATCCATGCCGCGGCACTACCGATGACGATGGCGGTGACGATGAGGCCGACGTTATGCAGGTCCGGGTAGAAGAACGTCGCCAGCACGGCCAGCACCATGCCAATACCCGCCCACTTGATGCCGCTGACCGCGGTTCTGGGCGAGGCCATGCGCTTGAGTCCCAGGATGAACAGGACGGCGGCGACGAAGTAACTCGCCTGAATCAGAAATGACATGTGGCCCCCTTAGTCCTTGCTCGACTTGAACATTTCGAGCATGCGCTCGGTCACGACATAGCCGCCAACCGCGTTGCCCGCAGCCAGTGCCACACCGACGAAACCGATCACCTGTTCCAGAATGGTGTCGGCATGGCCCAGCGCGACCATGGCGCCGACCAGCACGATGCCATGCACGAAGTTGGAGCCGGACATCAGCGGGGTGTGGAGAATCGCCGGCACCTTGCCGATGATTTCGTAGCCGGTGAACGCGGCGAGCATGAAGATATACAGGGCGACAAAGCCCGTGAGTGCGAGTTCAGGTGTCACTTGGAACCCTCCAGAATCTGTTTGGCTTGTTCGTTGACGACTTCACCGTCATGGGTCAGCAGCGCCCCCTTGATGACATCGTCTTCGAGATCCAGCGTCAGCTCGCCGTCCTTGATGAACAGCTCCATCAGGTTCAGCAGGTTGCGGGCATACATTTCGCTGGCGTGTTCCGACAACATGGACGGCACGTTCAGCGGAGCGCAGATCGTGACCTCGCCGGCCGTTGTGGTGCTGCCAGGCTCGGACAGTTCGCAGTTGCCACCACCTTCGGCGGCCAGGTCGACGATGACCGCGCCCGATTTCATCGACTCGACCATCGCCTTGGAGATGATCTTCGGCGACGGCCGGCCGGGAATGGCGGCCGTGGTGATGACGGCGTCTGCAGCGGCGATATGCTTTTCGAGCATGGCCTGCTGCGCCGCCTTTTCCTCATCGGTGAGTTCGCGGGCGTAACCGCCTTCGGCATCAGCTTTGATGTCGGCCATGACAAACTTGGCGCCCAGCGATTCCACCTGTTCCTTGGCGGCGGTGCGCACATCGTAGGCCTCGACCATCGCGCCGAGGCGGCGGGCCGTGGCAATCGCCTGCAGGCCGGCTACACCGGCACCGATGACCAGCACTTTTGCCGGACGGATCGTGCCGGCTGCGGTGGTCAGCATGGGCAGAAAACGTTCCAGTTCGCTGGCGGCGATGAGCGCAGCCTTGTAGCCCGCGACAGCAGCCTGGGACGACAGCGCGTCCATGGCCTGGGCCCGGGTAATGCGCGGAATCAATTCCATGGCCAGCGTGGTGACCTTGGCCTCTGCCAGGGCTTTCACGACATCCGGGTTGCGGTTGGTGTAGACGAAGCTGGCAAGAATCGACCCAGCTTTCATGCCCTTGATGTCAGCAGCGGTCGGTGGGGCGACACGCAGCACCACATCGGCGGACTTCAGTGGCGAGGCCTTCGTCTTAACGATCTTGGCGCCCTTGTCTTCGAACGCGGAATCGGGAATCCGGCTACCCGCGCCGGCACCAGCCTGGACGGAGAGTTCCGTGCCCAGACGCACGACGCGATCAACCACGGCCGGGGCCATGGCGACACGTTTTTCTCCGCTCGCAGACTCCTTGGGTACAAACAGCTTCACAGTCATGTGGAAGCGCTCCTCGGATCAAACAATGTGTGTATGGATGGGGCGAATCGAACCCGGACGCCGTGGCTCTCAGAGCCAGCTCCGGTCAGTATTCGTGCCTGTGGCCTGGCCACCATGCTCTCCTCCTGCGGTCACGAGCAGGCCGCACCCGGAGCGCGGCAGCCCGACCCGTCGATTCGATTGTCCCTGTTATGTCGCCGAACACCGGCCGGGCTAGCGCAAACTGCCCGGGTCCCGCTCGGTGTAACCGCTGGGCAACGCGAACACGCTGGACTCCAGATTGGGATGCGTCACCCCGGTGAGTCGTTGCCTGCTCTTGCCGCCTTCACGCTCGATGAGCACCGGCACGCCCGGCAGCTTATCCGCGCGAGGTGCAGCGCTGCCCGCAAAGCCTGTGGCTTCGCTGAGCTTGGCCAGCAGGCGGTACATCGCCTGGACCGTCGCATACTCTTCTTCGGACAAGCCGAGAGCGTCCGGTTTGGCGACGCACAGCGACTCGCTGGCGCCACGTTGCTCTACGACATAGTTCGCGCACTGCACGCCGGCCACGGTCTGGGAGGAGCCAGTCGGCCGTGGTTCGGGTGGTGCGGTTTTTTCCAGTGATCGTCCGCCGGTCATGCGTTGCATCATCTGCTCTGCCATGGCGCGCTGCTCGGGTGGCAGCTTCGCGAGTTCGGCTTCCCACTCGGTGCGGGCGGCATCCATCTGGCCGCCCAGTTGGCGAATACCAGCTTCATCCATGCGGGTATAGCTCTGATCGCGAGGGCTGACGATGAACAAGGCGTTCTCGTCTGCCTGGTAGAGCATCCATTCACCGGCTTGCTGGCCATCGATACGCACTGCGCCATCCACCATGCGGACGGTGGACGCAGTTTGCTGATCGGTCGTATCGAACGACAGCACGGTATCCGCAGCAGCGGGCAGTGCTACGCTCGCGACGCAGGCAAACAGCAGGGTGCGCATCAGGAATCCATATGAAGCAGGCAAATCAGACCGTCGAAACGATGGACCGGCGAGTCTACTTGATCGATGCATCCGTTTACATCTTCCGTGCGTGGTTCTCGTTGCCCGACTCGATGACCGATGCATCGGGGCGTCCGGTCAATGCTTTGACCGGATTTGCAGACATGCTGGCCCGGTTGATCCGGTCGCAAACGCCTGCACACATTGCCGTGGCCTTTGATGAAAGCTTGACGTCCTCGTTCCGCAACCGCATTGACCCGGCCTACAAGGCGAACCGGGAATCGGCGCCAGAAGAACTTAAGCACCAGTTCCGTATGGCCCGCCAAGTCTGCGATGCCATCGGCTTGTACAACCTGGCCTGCGAGGAATACGAGGCCGACGACTACATCGGCAGCTTGCTGCATGTGGCGCGGGGGCGGGGGTGGCCCGGAGTCATTGTCAGCCCCGACAAGGACCTGGCCCAGCTACTGGACGCCGATGACGTGATCTGGGATTTCGCGAAGAACGACTGGATGGACGCCCAGGCCATCACTGCCAAGTTCGGTGTGACGCCGGCGCAGATGCTCGATTACCAGGCGCTGGTCGGTGACACGGTGGACAACATCCCCGGCATCGCCGGTATCGGCCCCAAGGCGGCGGTCGCGCTGCTGACGCACTTCGGTTCGCTTGATGCGATTTACGCCGACCTGGATCAGGTGCTGGACCTGCCGGTCCGGGGGGCCAAGCGTCTGCGCCGCCTGCTCGAAGAGCAGCGAGACGTCGCCGAGCGGTCCCGCCAGCTGGCCCGCATTGTCACGACCATCCCGCTGGAGGATGCGGCTTCGCAGCTGGTCTGGCAGCGGCCGACGCCCGAAGCCAGCCCCGCACTGCTCGCCACCGGGTTGGGCACGGGCGCGACGGAGCGCCTGTTGTCCGCCTGTGCGGTGTCCTCCGCAGCGTAGATTCTCAACCGGCTTACGGCGTCCACTCGGGTATTGCGCCATGCCTAACCCAAGTGGGTTGACTCAATCGGGTTAATCGTTAGACTGCAGGCTATCGCTACGGTGTTGGGAGGCTGCGTGCTCGACCAAGCAGAACCTGCAGAACGAAATGCCGCGGACGGCGACAGCGTGCCGGACCGCCTGGTGACCACAGCCATCGCACTGTACGGCCAGCGGGGCTGTCATGCCGTGTCTGCGCGGCAGATCCAGCGCGAGGCCGGCGTGCTCAACGAGGCGGCTGTTCGCTACTACTTCGGCAACAAGCAGGGCCTGCTGGATGCCTGCGTGGCGCGAATCGCCCAGTGGCATGGTCGCTTGGCAGACGAGGCTTGGGCAGAAGTTGATGCCATCGAGGCCGAGGGGCGACTGAAGGTCAGCCACGTGGTCACGGCGCTGGTGTTATCGCTGCACGGTTTGCTGCAACGCCACGAGCGCGCTGTGTGGCTGCTGGCGCGATTGATCCGGGAAGAGGGCGAGGTCGGACAGGATTTGCTGCTGCGGCACATGGGTCCACTGATCTGGCGAATGGAAGCCCAGCTGGCCGCACTGCTGCCGCACAAGTCCGCACGGGCGCTGCGGCTACACGTTTTTCTGGCGATTAACAGCGTCGTCAACGGCATGGTGGACCAGACCCTGTTGTGGCGGCTGCCCGACACCGCCGACAGCGAGCGTCGCTACACACTGGACGAGGCCACTCTGGCCGAAGGCTTTATCGAATACGTATCAGCCGGCCTGCAGGCGCCCTCAGCGCTGTAAGCCAAGCCCGCAACACCACTGCCGTCAGAGCGGCGGGTTGCAACCACTGGAGACAACAGCATGGACAAGACAATCAACCTGGTGCGCGCGGCCGGTCTGGCGTTACTGCTCGGCGCGGGCTTGGCCGGCTGCGCCGGTTCGGACGCCGCACCGACGGGCGAAACCCAGTCTGCAGCGGGTGGAGCATCCGGCGAGCCAGCGAGCGGGCCGGCCCGAGAGCAATACCCCTTTGGCGTTGCTTGTGGTTGGCAGGCCGCCAGTAACATCGATACGGCCAACATCGCCTTTCCCGATGAATCCGCGAAGTACTGGGTGGCGTTGGTGCCCATGCTGCCGGAGACCCGGCTGCGCATCGACGGCGCCTACCCCCAGGCACGCTACTTTTCGTACAACGTCTACGATCCGATTCTGAGGCCGACCGATGCCCTGGCCGATCGCGAAATCGCCCCGGTAGCTGGCGGGCTCAACCCGTTCGTCCAGACCCGCCGGCCGGCGGCGGATGCCTGGGGTGACCCCTACACGGCGTACGTAGAATTCACCGGACAACCCGAAGCGCCATCGCCCAACACCCTGTATGCCGGTGAGACCTCACTCGGCCCCTTGCCCGTGCCCCAGCCGGCCCTGACCGCGCTGATTTATCGCGTCTACATTCCGGACGAAGGCCTGGATTTCGACGGCGGCGTGGGACTACCCATCCTGACGCTGGAAACCCGCGACGGCGACATCGAACTGTTGCCGACCGCCGACTGCGTGGAACCGCTGCTCCCGACGCTGGGTGACACCGTGCCATCGCTAGGTTTCAACGATGTGCTGGAAGACACCGATTTCATCGATGATCCGTTTCTGGCGCGCCCCGGCACTGTGCCGATCGGTGACCCGGAATCGGATTCGCGGGTGTTCTACGGTCTGCCCAGCACGGTCGTGAACGTGTTGCGTGGCGTATTCGGGCTACCGGTGCCCGCGGGGGTGGAAACTGCGCTACCAGCCGGCGGCGGGTTCTTGTCCAACATCCACAATGCTTACTCCACCAACCTGTTCAGTCGCACCTACGGGAATATCGTGATGATCCGGGCCAAGGCGCCTACCTTCCGCGAGCAGCCTGGTGTGCCGTTGGGCAGCGAGCAGATGCGTTACTGGTCGGTGTGTCAGAACGACTTGCCCACCCAGCGCTACGTGGGCTGCGTGGCGGACTACCAGGCGCATCTGGACGACGCGGGTTACTTCACCATGATGGTGTCTGATCCGGCGGATCGTCCGGTCAACGCGGTGGCAGACAACGACATTGATTGGATGCCCTGGGGCCCCTACGTCGATGCCCTGCTGATCTACCGTCACATGCTGCCGGCTGCGGGCTTCGCACAGGCGATTCACAATGTGCCGCAGGGCACCCCGCCCGTGGAGATCATGGGCGAGTACCTGCCCCAGCCCGCGTACTGCCTTCGGGAAATCGTCGAGTCCGCTGGACCCGATGCGGCTGATGTTTTTGCCGCCTGTCGGGCGTACACCGAGTCGCTTTCGCGCGGCGGGCTGTAGCGCCGGTCCTGCCTGCCCAGGGGGGCTAGTGGCTGAACGGCTGATTGCGGTGGTCGACCGGCTGGGCGCTGCGCGCACAAACCCAGCGGTCGCGCCCATCCGCCTTGGCCTGATACAACGCCCTGTCGGCCTGCGCGACAAGGTCGGCGGGGCAGCCGCCGGCCTGTGGGCGCAGGACCGCGACGCCTGCGCTAATTGTGACCAACCCATTCACACCGCCGCCATGGATAATGCCCAGCCGCCGGACAGCCTCAACAATGGTCTGAGCGAACTGTTCGGCGCCGCTTAAAGCGGTGCGCGGGAGTAGAACGCAGAACTCCTCGCCCCCGTAGCGCGCCGCCAGGTCAGCGGCCCGGTGCACGCTTTGCTGCAGTGAATGCGCGACCTTCTTTAGCGCCTGGTCGCCGGCCTGATGGCCATAAGTGTCATTAAAGGCCTTGAAGTGGTCGATGTCGATGAGCACGAGCGCCAACCACTCACCCTGTCGCGCACAATCATTCCAGGCCACCGTCAGGCGCTCATCCAGTAGGCGACGGTTTCCCAGGCCGGTGAGGCCGTCCTGCCGGATTAATTGTTCCAGTGCCATGTTGGCCTCGTGCAGTTCCAGCGTTCGTGCCTGGATGATCTGCTCGCGGTCCTGGATTTCGTTCTGTAAATGCTGGCGTGCCTCGGATTCGCGCGCCAGGGCCTCCTGGAGTTCGCCATGGGTGTCGGACAAGCGGCTGAGCAGCCGTCGCAGGCTTCCCGCCAGCAGATGAACTTCCAGCGGTCCTGAGCTCGGGAACGAGGGTGGGCGGGCCCCAAAGTCCAGGCGGGCCATTTCGGCAGCCATGTTTGAGACTGGCAGGGCCACCCGCCGTGCGAGCACCCGCGCCGTGGCCCAGGCAGCGAGCAGTATGGTCAGCAGCAGGCCGACCAGCCCTGCCAGCATCCGGATATCGTACTGGTACAACCGGTTGACCGGTGTGGCGACCGCCACTGTCCAACCCTGTGGCAGCGGCATGAACAGCCCCAGCCAGTCATGCTCCCGGTTCTCCGACAGGCGGAAGGGTTCGCCGGCTGGGGTTGCTTGGCCCATTTTGAGCCAGTCCCGGTCGGCGACTGAATCCAGTGGTTTTATGGTATTCGCGCTGGAGGCGAAAACAGCCCGATTCTGGTTGTCGATGATCGCGTAGCTGTAGGGGTCTTCGTCGGTATCTCCCAGTTCGATCCGCAGCTCGGAGAGGTCGAGCGCGGCCTGCACAACGCCGGCAAATTCGCCCTGCGGGCCGTTGATGCGCTGGCTGAGTGCGACGATGACGTCGTCCCCAAAACCGCGCCCACGGAACACATCGGACAGCCACACATCCGACCCATCTCGCGCCCGTGTGAAGTACGGGCGATCGGCCACGTTGTGGCCCTGCCCCAGAACCGGCAGGCCCGAGGCGGTATGGGTTGGGGAGGCGGCCACGATATCGCCCTGGCTGTCGGCCACGATCATGGTGAGCAGGCCGGGGTGGGCCTGGTGGATGCCTGCGAGCAGCCGGCTGGCGTGGGGTGAGCGCGCGTCGACCTGCTGCAGGATTGCACGCGCGGCTTCCACCGCGTGCTTGTGGTGGGCCAGGTAGCTGGCAATCGCGTGCTGGGCGGACTGACCCGCGTCGCGAACCGCACGCTGGAGTGACTGCTCGTGGGCGGCGCCTGCGCTCACGAACAGGACACCGGCCACGACCGACCCAACCGCGATGGCCAAGGCGGTGAGCGCCAGGCTTAGCTGGCGCTCCAGACGGCGTGGGCGCCGTCGCTGACGGGGCGATCCGTCGGCTGTTTCGAGGCCTTGGTCCACAGGGGCTCCGTGTAATGATCGGGGGGCAAGCAGTTCTGCCGGCCCAGCATCCCGCAAGCTGGCAAGGGTTAGCGGCCGCTGAGCAGGGAACTGAAGCCGAGCTGACCAGCGGTGCCGGTCGATCGGTCTGTCCCTAGTCGCGTGCCTGCGCGGCCAATGCGTCGAAGTCTTCTGCGAAATCCGTGATGTACTCGACCAGATGGCGGCGTTGCCGGGCTGTGGTCAATGCGCTGAGATCCGCTGCCATGTCGAGCCAGCGCGCACGGTTGCGGCTGCGTTCGGCCAGCAGTGGTTCCGGGACGAGGGCCGTGTCGTCAAAAAGCAAGGTCGCGACCTGGTCGGCAAAGTCCGCGGTGTCGCGCTGCGCCAGCAGGGCAGCAAAGGCGTCGCGCCAGCGGTGGGAGTGGTCCAGCCAGGCTTCTGGTGATGCGCTGCGCTCGGCGGCCCATTGATCGATGCGTGCCCGCTGCTCCGGTATCAGACGGCCGTATCGATCTTCCATCCATTTGCGAACGCGTTTGGCAGCCGCTTTGCGTCGCTCGGTGTCATCGTCTTTGGCCAGGTCCTTGGCTGCGTCCGCGATGTCCTCGTCGATACGGGCGAGCAGCGAGGTGACCTGCCGTTGATCCAGTTGCGCAAGCAGGGCGACCGTGTCAGCGGTGGCTTGCTGCAAGCTGCGATCAATATGTGCCTCTACCATCTGTAGCGCAGCGGCAATGTCGTCCCGGCTCATGGGGGTTTGCGCCTGTTCGGCCAGTCGGCGCAGGTCCTGCACATACAACGGCAGCTGCTCGTGGCGGTGCCAGCGCCAGAGCGCGTCGAAACGCGTCTCGAACCACGCTTCCTGTTGACGGGTCATGTCGAAGTATTTGCCGATTTCGCGCTTGGCGAACCAGTCGAGATGGTTGTAGCCAAAGCGCGTGGCCGTGCTACAGCCGCTGGCGAGTGACAGGCTTAGCAGCAGGCCCAGCAGTTTCCAGCTTGCTGTCAGGCTGCGCGTGTAGAGAGGTATTGATCGAAGCATGCACTGGCCTGCTCATGGACAAGGGCGTGGCGGCGCACCAGCGCCGCCATGTCGCGATCGTAGCCACCACCGATGACGCAGGCGACGGGTATCTGGTGGGTCACACAGTAGTCGATGACGTATCGGTCCCGTGCGCGCATGCCTTCATCGGTGAGTGTGAGATGGCCGAGGCGGTCATCGGTATGGACATCGACACCGGCGTCGTACAGGACGCAGTCGGGACGGAATTGCCGGATTCGTTGCGGGATCTGCGCTTTGAGCGCAGCCAGATAGTCGGCGTCGCCTGCACCGCGTGGCAGTTCGATATCGCAATCGCTACGGGCCTTGCGGGCGGGAAAATTACTGCCGGCGTGTATGGACAGGGTGAAGACAGCCGGCTCATGCTCGAAGATCCGGGCCGTACCGTCACCTTGGTGCACATCGCAGTCGATGATGAGTACCCGCCGGGCGCGGCCACTGTCCAGGGCCCATGTGGCCGCCACGGCGAGGTCGTTGAGCAGGCAGTAACCCGAGGCGAAATCGCGATGGGCGTGGTGCGTACCGCCAGCGCAATGCGTCGCCAGGCCGTGCTCGAATGCCAATTCCAGGGTGTGGCGCGTGCCGCCTACTGCGGTAACGGAGCGGGTCACCAGCGCCTCGGACCAGGGGAAGCCCTGCCGTCGGACCTCTGCTTCGGTGAGCCGGCCGCGGAAGAACCGGTCCAGATAGGCGCTGTCATGGACGCGTTCGAGTTGCGTGCGGGTGGCCGGTTCGGGTTCGGAGAACTGGTGGGCTTCGGCGACGCCCGTACGGATGAGTCGCTCGTGCAGCATCACGAACTTGCGCATCGGAAACGGGTGACGATCGGGTAGCTCGACCGCCGAGTACGCCGGGTGATAGACGATGGGCAGTCGCATCAGGGCACGGGCCGGTACATGCGTTGCGTGGAGGCGGGGTGGCGCGCCAGAGCGGCCCCCGCGCGGCTGGGCCGGGGCTGCAGTTGTCCGCCGCAGTTCGGGCAACGCCCGCCGTCGAACCTGCTCGCGCAATCGCGGCAGAAGGTGCACTCAAAAGAGCAGATCAAGGCCTGGCCGCTATCGGCCGGCAGATCGGCGTCGCAGCGTTCACAGCCGGGGCGCATCTCCAGCATGGCGGTCCTCCGTCAGCATCAAGCCTGAGCGTAACCCGATCAGCCGGGTGCTAGGCCACGTCTGACGAAGGTGGCGTCTCGGACAGTAGCGCAAGCGCCTCGTCGCACCAGCTCACCCAGCTTTCGTGGTAAAGCAGCCCACTGCGCAGGGCCAGATAGCGGCACCGGGTCTTCCGATCGTCCCCCGGGCCCTGGCCAAAGTCTTCCCGCTCGATTTGCCGGAACAACGCCAACTTGTCCGCGTGGACCTCGCGATGGCGCTTGATTTCCTCGAGTACGGCATCGACGCCCAGTAAAGCGGCCCCTCGCACCTTGACCATCAGACTCTCGCGCACGGGTTCCGGCCCCACCGGACGCGCCAGCCAGGTATCCAGCGCTGCCCGTCCCTGGGGGGTGATCGCGTACACCCGCTTGTCCGGCTTGCCGGTTTGCGCCACCGCTTCGGCGGACACCCACTCCGCCGCTTCCAGCTTGGGCAGCTCCCGGTAAATCTGTTGATGGCTGGCGCGCCAGAAATAGCCGACGGATCGGTCGAATCGACGCACGAGGTCGTAGCCCGAGGCCGGGCGTTCGACCAGTGAAACCAGCATGGCGTGTTTGAGCGACATGGGTTTGACTATGCAACAAGGTGCATATAACGTCGAGTCCATCACGCATCGGATGAGGGAGCGCCGTGGGCGATCGCGTCGAACTGGAGATCAAGGGACAGGTGGCCTACGTGCGCCTGAATCGGCCGGAAAAGCACAACGGCATGGACTTTCCGCTGCTCAAGGCCCTGGTCAAGACCGCGCAGCAACTCAAGAAAAATCGCGACATCCGCGCCGTGCTGCTCTCAGGCAACGGACCCAGTTTCTGCTCGGGCCTGGACGTGAAGGCGATGTTCGCCGATCCCAAGCGCATGGCGCATGGATTCGCCGCGCTGCACAGTCCGGTCGCGAATATTTTCCAGCAATGGGGCATGGCCTGGCGCGAATTGCCGGTACCCGTCATCGCCTGTATCCACGGTAATTGCTTTGGTGCCGGGATTCAGCTGGCGCTGGCCGCGGACATCCGCATCGCCACGCCCGATGCCAAGTTGTCGGTAATGGAGGCGAAGTGGGGCCTGGTCCCGGACATGAGCGGCACGGTGACCTTGCGTGAACTGGTTCCGCTGGATGTGGCCAAGGAACTCACGTTCACCGGCCGAGTCCTCTCAGGCGACGCCGCCCATGCATTGGGGCTGGTGACGCATGTGGATGCCGACCCGCAGACCAAGGCAGAAGCCCTGGTTGCCGAGATGGTCAACCGCTCGCCGGATGCCATCGCAGCCGGCAAGGCTTTGCTGCAGGAAGCCTGGCTGGCCAGTGACGAGGACGCGTTGGCGGCTGAGCGCCGCTGGCAGCGGCGTGTCATGGGGCGCAAGAATCAGCGCATTGCCGCCAAGCGCAATGCCGAGATGGCGCGGTCCGAAACCGGTGAGCCTTCGACACCCTACCAGCCGCGCAAGCTGGGTTGAGGCCGACGGGGACGATGGTTGTGGTGCATAGCGCGCCAGCATGGCGCAGCGTGCAGCCCCCCAACGCGGCCCGGTGGGCCGCGTTGGGGGTCGAGTCGCTCCGATTACTCGGCCGAGACCAGCTGGCTCACCACGCAGGCCAGTGCGTCGATGGTCACGTCGATCACGTCAGTGACCTTGCCGACCGGCGACGGGGCGAAACAGATGGCCAGGTCGGACTGCGTGCTGTCCGCAGCGCCAGCGGTGCCCATGGCGGCGGTCAGTGCGGCTGCGGCGATTGCCTGCTTGATCAGTTTCATCTTCAACATCCTTTTGTTGTTTCATCCAAGAACGTCACCGGGCACATGCCCGGCGTCAGTGGTGCGACCCGAACCCGGTTCCGGGGGCTGTCCGTTTCGGGACATGGGCAACGCACGGCTGAGCCGGTCAGCAAGGCCCGTGCCACGCCTTAAGGAAATCTTCACATGAGTGCCACGCCCTACCCGCATCTGCTGGAACCCCTGGATCTAGGCTTCACCACACTGCGTAATCGCGTCCTGATGGGGTCGATGCATACCGGTCTGGAAGACAAGGCCAAAGACTTCCCCAAGTTGGCGGCTTACTTTCGCGAGCGCGCCGCAGGCGGCGTGGGGCTGATTGTCACGGGCGGGTTCTCGCCCAATATGGAGGGTTGGCTGTACCCGATGGCCTCCAAGCTGTCCTCACGGCGCGAGCTGGGTCGCCACCGTCAGGTCACCGATGCGGTGCATGAAGAGGGCGGCAAAATCTGTCTCCAGCTGCTGCATGCGGGTCGCTACAGTTATCACCCGCTGTCGGTGTCAGCCTCTAGTGCCAAGGCGCCGATTAATCCGTTTCGGCCACGTGGGCTGTCAACCTGGGGTATCTGGCGGCAGATCAAGGCCTACGCGCGTGCCGCCAAGCTGGCCAAGGAAGCCGGTTACGACGGCGTGGAGATCATGGCCAGCGAAGGCTATTTTCTGAATCAGTTCACCTGCCCCCGCACCAACCAGCGCAAGGACGAATGGGGTGGGCCGGTGGAAAACCGTTGTCGTCTGCCGGTGGAAGTGGTCAAGCACGTCCGGGAGGCCGTGGGCGAGGACTTCATCATCGTCTATCGCCTGTCGATGCTGGATCTGGTCGAGGGCGGCAACACCTGGGACGAGATCGTCTACCAGGGCAAGGCGGTTGAGGCCGCTGGCGCCACGCTGATCAATACCGGTATTGGCTGGCATGAGGCGCGCGTGCCGACGATTGTCACATCTGTTCCCCGCGCGGCCTTTGTGGATGTCACGCACCGGATGAAGGCCGAGTTGTCGATTCCGGTGATTACCACCAACCGCATCAATGACCCGCAGGTCGGCGAAGACATCATCGCCAGCGGCAAGGCCGACATGGTCTCCATGGCGCGGCCACTGCTGGCCGATGCCGCGTTCGTCAACAAGGCCGCGGCGGGTAAGGCGGACGAGATCAACATCTGCATCGCCTGTAACCAGGCCTGTCTGGACCACACCTTCCAGTTGCAGCGGGCCAGTTGTCTGGTGAACCCGCGCGCCTGCTACGAGACCGAGCTGAACTTTGAGCCTGTAACCGCCGCCAAGTCCATCGCCGTGGTGGGCGCCGGTCCCGCCGGGCTGGCGTTTTCGGTCGAAGCGGCCAAGCGCGGCCACACGGTCACTCTGATCGAGCGCGCGGATGAGGTGGGCGGCCAGTTCAACATGGCCAAGCGGATCCCCGGCAAGGAAGAGTTCGACCACTCGCTGAACTACTTCAAACGTCAGCTCGAGCTGGCGGGCGTGACCGTACAGCTCGGGACCGAAGCGAGCACCGAATCTCTGCTGGCGGGCGGCTACGATGAGATCGTGCTGGCCACGGGCGTCAGCCCGCGCGTGCCGCAGATTGACGGCATCGACCACGACAAGGTGCTGATCTACACCGATGTGCTGCGAAACAACGCGCCGGTGGGCAAGACCGTTGCCGTTGTGGGTGCCGGTGGCATCGGCTTTGACGTCTCGGAGTTTCTCGTTCAGGACGAGTCGCCGACTCTGGACCCCAAGGCCTGGCAGGCTGAATGGGGCGTGGACATGACAGTCTCGGCGCCGGGTGGCCTGCTACCCAAGCAACCCGAGCCGCCTGCGCGCACGGTGTACCTGCTGCAGCGCAAGGACGAAAAACTGGGCAAGCGATTGGGCAAGACCAGCGGCTGGGTGCATCGCACCAGCCTCATCGACAAGCAGGTGCAGATGATCGGCAACGTGAGCTACGAGCGTATCGATGACGACGGCCTGCATCTCATGATCGGTGACGAGCCCAAGACACTGGCCGTGGACCATGTGGTGATCTGTGCCGGCCAGGAGCCTCTGCGTGAGCTGATGGATGGGCTGGAGGCCGGCGGTGCCTCGGTGCATCTCATCGGTGGGGCCGATGTGGCCGCCGAGCTGGACGCCAAGCGGGCGATTCGCCAGGCCAGCGAGCTGGCCGCGGCGATCTAGGCGCTCGTGTTCAGGCGGTCCCGGTGGGTGGCGGCGGTTTCAACTCGTCCACCGGGATCGGGCTCAGCTCGGGTGTAATGGCCAACTGTCGACGTAGCTTGTGTGCCGTGGTCGCCGACCACAGGAAAAACGCCACGCCCAGTGACACGAGATACTCGACGACCAGCCCGGCAGTGATGCGACGTTCGAACAGCGTCCCGAACGCCCCGCAGTTATCCAGGCGACGCCCGTCGAGAAACGCGAAGCCGACCCAGCTGCAGTAAATCACGTAGAGACAGACGAGGCACAGCGTGGCCAACGAGGCCTTGCGGCCGCTGATCAGCCAGATGCCCAGCGCGCCCTCGAAGATGACCAACGCATAGCTGGCCGGGGGCACCGCCCAGTCCGGCATCATTTGATAGCTGGCCACGGCCGCCACGAACCCGGCCGGATCAAACAGCTTGGCGATGGCGGATACCAGCAGCAGGCTGCCAAAGAAATACCGCCCAACATGATTGAACAACGGTTCCCGCATTGTCCCGCCTTCCCCTGGGCTGGTGGCCAAGTCGGTCCTGGCTCGGTCAACCAGTATTATGGGTCGCTGAACCGTTTTTCAAACGCAGGGATGTCATGTCGAAGTTCTTGATCGCCGTTGCCATCGTGATCGGTGTGCTCGGTATCGGTACCTACGCCTATATCGAAACCCATCCGCAGGAGGCCCTGGCGCTGGCGATGAGCGCCGAGCGCGAGCGGGCCATGCTCAGCGAACAAACCGTGCAGGTAGGTGAGGATCGCTGGCCCTATCTGGAAGGCGGCAGCGGCGATGTTGTGCTGCTACTGCACGGGTTTGGCGGCGACAAGGACAACTGGACTCGTTTTGCCGGGCATCTGACGGCCGATCATCGCGTGATCGCCCCTGACTTACCGGGCTTCGGGGATAACGCCCGGCATGAGGATCAGTCCTACGACATCGCCACTCAACGCGAGCGTCTGGCGGCATTCGTGCAAGCGATGGGGCTCAAGCAGTTTCATCTGGCGGGAAACTCCATGGGGGGTAATCTTGCCGCCGCCTATGCACACGCCTACCCGGAGCAATTGCTGTCGCTGGGCCTGCTCAATGCAGCGGGTGTGGAATCTCCGGTCCCCAGCGATCTCGCACGTGAGTACGAGGCCACCGGCAAGGTGTCGCTCATCCCGCGTACGCGTGAGGACTACGATCACCTGATGGACATGGTGTTCGTCGACAAACCTTATGTGCCGCCGTTTGCCGTGGATGCCTTGGCCGAGCGGGCCATCGAGAACGCCGATTTTCGCCAGAAGGTGTTCGTGGAGTACCGCCAGAACCTACTGCGTCTTGAGCCGCTATTGCCAGAGATCGAGACGCCCACGCTGGTGATCTGGGGTGATACCGATCGGCTCATCCATGTGTCCGCCGCGCGGGTCATGCATGATCTGTTGCCCAACTCCGAACTGGTGGTTATGGAAAACATGGGGCACGTTCCCATGATCGAGAACCCGCGCGCGACGGTTGAGCTGTACGGGCCGTTTATTGATCGGCATACGCCTGCCGGTATGTAGCCTTGTCGGGGGTTCTCACCGCCATTCGTCAGTACCGCCGGCTCGGCGAGTATTTGCATAGCGCAGGCCAGCCCACTGCCAGACAGCTCGACCAACTGGGCGAGGCGGGCATTGGGCTGGTCGTCAATCTGGCGCTACTGGATTCGGACCACGCGGTCCCGGATGAGGCCGATCGCCTGGAGGTGCAGGGCATTGGCTACAGCCACCAGCCCATTGATTTCGCAGCACCATCGCGGGCTCATGTTGCTCGACTCGCGGCGACACTGGCCGCGCATACGCAGACTCCGGTACTCGTCCACTGCGCCTACAACATGCGGGTGTCGGCCATGCTGTTTCTGTACCGGGTGCTGCATCTCGGAGTCGCGCCGGCGACAGCGTTGCCAGATTTACTGGCGCTGTGGACGCCGACCGGCCCGTGGCGGGTCTTGCTGGATGACATGCTGCTCGAAGAAGGCTACGCGCCGCTGCCACATGGAGCATGAGGTGGTTGTCACGGGCTTTGCGCCTCTGGCTGATGACGCCGCCCGGGTACTGGTGCTGGGCTCGCTGCCCAGTGTGGCCTCCGTGCAGGCCGGGCAGTATTACGGGCACGCCCGCAATGCTTTCTGGCCGATCATGGGGCGCTTGTTCGCGTTTGATGCGAACGCGGATTATCCCGACCGGTGCGCGGCGCTAAAGGCCGCAGGTGTTGCGGTCTGGGACGTTGCGGCGCAGGCGCAGCGACCGGGCAGTCTGGATTCGGCCATCCGGCCTCCCTCGGTGCGGCCGACTGACCTCGACGGGCTGCTGCAGCGCTGCCCCGGTATTGGTCACCTGTTCTTCAACGGGGGCACCGCAGCCCGGCTGTTTCGCCGGCATCACCCGGCCGATGCGGCAATTCGTCAACTGCCCGCCACGCAGCTGCCCTCCACGAGCCCGGCGCATGCCAGCCTGCGTTTTGAGCAGAAGTTGGCGGCCTGGCAGTCACTTCGCGACCGCTTGCAGGCCAGCTGACCAACGGGGCTCGGGCGACCGCCGCTTGGGGCATCATCGCCCCTACAATGCGCGCTTTATTGCCAGGAGCGTCGCCCGTGAGCCAGTCGTCCCACCTGCCTGTCATGGGTAAAGGCATATGACCGGCTTGGTCGTGGTGGATCGGCTGGAGGACTGGCCCGACCCGCCGGCGGGTGTGACGGTGATGACCGCAGCCGATTACCTCACCGATGACCGCCACGCCGGCGGCGGGCGGCGGCGTGTCTACAATCTTTGCGACTCCTACCGGTATCAAAGCGCCGGTTACTACGTGTCCCTTCTCGCCGGTGCGCGCGGACATCAGCCGCTACCGGACATCACAACAGTGCAAGACCTCAAGGGGCGTGACGGCCCCCGGGTGTTCCGTGCCGAAACTGATGACCTGGTCCAGACCAGTCTGGCGCCGCTGGAGTCGGATACCTACGCACTGGATGTGTTCTTTGGTCGCAGCCACGCCAAGCGGCATGCCCGGCTCGCACGTGCCTTGTTCAACCTGTTTCCGGCACCGCTGCTGCGGGCGCGCTTCAAGCGAGGTCAGCGCTGGGAGATCATCGGCCTGTCCGCCATCGCTCTGGACGATGTTGCGCCCGGGCAGCGGGCCTTCATGCAGGCGGCGGCCAGCGACTATTTCGCTGGCAAGCGGCCGACGCGCAAACGGGTCAAACGCGCACGCTACGATCTGGCGATTCTGCATAACCCCGCCGAGAAGGAGCCGCCCTCGGACCCCAAAGCGCTGAAGCTGTTCCGGCATGCGGCTGAGGATCTGGGTTTTGGCGTGGAGTTTCTGGAGCGCAGCGACTTCGGCCGGTTGCTGGAGTTCGACGCCCTGTTCATCCGCGAGACCACAGCGGTGAATCACCACACCTACCGCTTTGCGCGCCGTGCCGCGCAGGACGATCTGGTGGTCATCGACGACCCCGACTCCATTCTGCGTTGTACGAACAAGGTCTGGCTGGCACAGCGCATGACGCGGGCGGGTGTGCCCACGCCCCAGACCCTGATCCTGCACCGCGGCAATCTCAAGGACGTGGCGGAACAGATTGGTTTCCCTTGTGTGCTCAAGCAGCCCGATAGCGCCTTTTCGCGGGGCGTGGTCAAAATCGACGACGAGGCTGAGCTGCGGCGCGTGGCCCGCGAGTTGCTGGAGCGCTCCGACCTGCTGGTGGTGCAGGCCTTTGTGCCGACCGAATACGACTGGCGCATCGGCGTGCTGGGCGGTCAGCCCTTGTACGCCTGCCGTTACTTCATGGCGCCGTCGCACTGGCAGATCATCAAGCGGGACGAGGCCGGCAAGCAGGAAGGTGACGCTGAGACCCTTCCGATTGATGCCGTACCCACACGGGTGCTGGATGTGGCGATGAAGGCTGCCGCCACCGTCGGCAAGGGCCTGTACGGCGTCGATCTCAAGCAGTTCGGCAAGCGCGTGGCCCTGATCGAGGTCAACGACAACCCAAGCATTGATGCGGGCGTGGAGGACCAGGTGCTGGGCAATGATCTCTACCGTATCGTGATGCAGCACATGCTGGACCGGTTGGACGAGCGGACACGTCGGCAGTGAATGAGGGGCCGCTGATCCGCTCAGCCACGCCGGCGGACCTGCATGCGCTGCTGACCCTGGAAGCCGGTTTCGCCAGCGATCGCATCACGCCGCGGGCCATGCGCCGCTTGTTGCAGCGCCCGTCTGCACAAATGCGGGTGATTGATGGCGAGTCGCCGCCCAACACGCTGGCAGCGGCGTCCATTCTGCTGACCCGTCGCGGCAGCCGGGTCGCCCGCCTGTACTCGCTCGTTGTGGCGCCGTCAGCTCGGGGGCAGGGCCTGGGTGACGCGCTGGTCGATGACGCCATGCATCTAGCCCGGCTGGGTGACTGCGACCGACTGAGCCTGGAGGTCGCCGAGTCGAACACAGCCGCGCGCAGGCTCTACGCTCGCCACGGGTTCTCGGAGGCCAAGCGCCTGCCGGGGTACTACGCGGATGGCGGCGATGGCTTGCGGCTTTGCCGGGCGCTGATCTGAATCACCGCAGCCGGGCGTTAACGCTGGATTCGGCAGAACATCTGACCGGCGAGGAGGTAGAACGTCCCGTCCTCGGGGCCCAGTTCCATCGCCGTCGCCTCAGCCAGGTCGCAGTCGTGCCGTATGCGATCACGTTCGCTGAAGAACTCGGACTCGAACCGGCGGATCTGGCCAGGCGCATCCGCGACATCAATCCATGTGTCCAGACCCGATGTCCGCGACGGGCCCGGTGCAATCAGGCCGAGCTCCGCAAATGTCTCGCTCGACAGAACTTGCCCGGATCCGGTGTAGATGCGTGTGCCATCAGCAGAGATTTCAAGGTGGTCCGGCGTGCCCGATACGGCGCCGTGATCATCTTCCAGCACGATAGGCATGCCGGTTATCGTTGTATCGAGCGTGTACAGCGAATTGGGGTGGAAGCCCTCGCCAATGTAGACGTAACGCCCCGTCGGTGATTGGGCCAATAGAGGGCGCCCCCGAATGATCCGTTCGCCGGCCACACGGGACACCTGAGTGGTGTCCCCGCGCTCGATAAGGGCGATGTGGGCGAGGCCGCCGTTGGTCGAGACCAGCACCTTCCCGGGTACGGGCTCGATGACATCCCAGGTCGCCGGATCCTCTGCGGCGGCAAGCACGTCGATGAAATCGATGCCGTTGTCGGGGAGCGTGATGACCGCGACTGCGCCGTCGTCCTGCATTGCGACGTACAGCGACTTGCCGTCCTGGCTCAGGGCAAGGCCCCGTGGAGTGCCGCCCGTCACGAGGGTGCGCACCACGGTCATGTTCGTGAGGTCGATCACCTGGATTTCCCCGGCCTCAGGCAGGCTGATGTACGCATGCTGACTCGCGTCATCGACGGCCAACGCATGCCCTGCCGAGGCAAGAGGTCGTTGGGTCGTCTGAATCACACGACCGTCACTGCCGCGCGGGGCACCCCAGAAAAAGGTGCCAAATCCGAAGACCGGGCCTTCGAAAATGTTGCGCCAGCTGGTGATGGTTTCGATGTCGAGATCCGATTGCCCGTCGCCGTTGGTGTCGACGCTGTCAAAACGGGCGGAGCTGCGGTTGCTCTGAGCACTGATGCGCACATGGGTGGAATGACGCCCATGCAGGGCGAGAGTGCCTTCCCGCGGGGTGCTGTTCTCGCTGCCGACGAGGGGCTGCGTCGTGTCCACGTCAACGTAGCCGCCATAGAAGCCGCTGATCAATCGTCCGCTGTAGGCGTATTCGAAGGTCCCGGTTTCCACGTTGGAGTGATGCTGCAGGGCGTGATCGGCGATTTCCTCAACGTAACCGGCAATGGTGAATTGCAGGGCAATTGATCCGGTATCACTTTGGACAATCGACAATTGCTTGGATTCGTCGTGCACATAGGTCAGCGCGCCCACAATGCCCACATCGCCATTGTCGGTGCGGACCACGAAGCTGCTAAAGCGCACATCTACGCTGAGTTGATTGCGTGTTGAATCCGGGTCAAACCCTCCTGCCGCAATGGTCAGCAGCAGTCTGCCGTGGGCGCGGTCGTCCAGTTCCGTCCGATGACAATGGTCGAATGTCACATCCAGGGTGTCCCCCGCCGACAACTGATCATCGCTGTCGAGATCGTTCAGTACCGCGCTGGCCTGGCCACCGGCCAGGTCGCAGTCAATGCTGAACGTCGGTGCGAAACGGCGGTGTGCGGTTTCCAGGATGTCGTCGGCCAGGCGGATGAGCTGAAGCGTTGCTTCGGACAACCCGGAGGCGTGGGCGGTCACCGTCAGTGCGTCCACCGAATCGCCTCTTCGGTTTTCATCCAACGAAATCCTCAGCGCCTGCTGGGCGGGATTCAGCGTGGATCCCGATGACGAACCACCCCCGCATGCGGTCACGGTGATGAGCGCAAGAACTGCCGTGGTGGTTCGGAGAAGCGGTGCAGGGAACATGAGCAGGTCCGTTGAGAGGCGATTCGCCATGGGGGGGCTGCAGGGAGGGTGCCCCGCCAGCCGATGCACCACGCTTGTCGCACGGAACGGGGACAAGACTCAAGCGCCACGCGCGGCCGTTGGCGCCGGAGTGCTCCGGCTCGGGTTGTTCATGCGTTCACTCTTCGCTCACGCCAAGTCGTGCATGGTGCCCTGTTAAGACACTAGGGGGGGTATGCCGTGACAGATCACTATCACAATGCGGCGTCCGACCATTTTGGCCTGTCGTCTGGACAGAAAGACTTTAATTTGCATCGCATCGTGCGACTTGCAGCGCTCGCAACCGCCTGCAAATTCGCCGCGTTCTCCGTGCGCGAGGGCGGACACCATGTCTATCTCGCCTGCTTTGGCGAAGACTGGGGCGTTGTTCAGAGTGACTTCACGATCTGTAACCGAGTGGCTGAAACGGGCGAGCCGGTTTTCATGCGGTCGCTGCATAAGCTGCCCGACTACCGGGACCTGCCCGTTGTCGCGGGTGGTATCGGAATTCGCTCTTACGGCGGTGTCCCTGTGTTGGCTGCGGACAAGTCACTGCTGGGCGTGTTGTGTGTGATGACGGATCAGGACCGCTCGCTGGATACCGTGGTGAACCGCCGCATCCTTGTCGACTGCTCCCGGTTGATCGAGGACACGGTTGAGCTGCGAGGCGAAGCCCTGCGTGATGCGCTGACACAGCTTCGGAACAAGCGATTCTTTCTTGAGCGCCTGGGTGTCGAATGGATGCGGGCGCGCCGCAACGAGGATGAGATCACCGTGCTGGTGATCGATATCGACCATTTCAAGCGCTACAACGATTCGCTCGGCCACCAGGCTGGAGATGTCGCGCTGCGGCGCGTCGCGGATATCCTCGGGGCACGGGTCCGTCGTGCAACCGATGTGGTTGCTCGGTTCGGGGGTGAAGAGTTTGTCGTTTTGCTTCCGGAAACAGGCCACGTCGAGGGGCTACAGATTGCTGAGCAGCTTTGTGCTTCCGTGCGCCGGGCCGCGATTCCGCATCCAGGAACGCCCCGGGGCACCGACCCTCTACTCACGATTTCTGTTGGTCATTGCAGTCTGCGTGTTGACGCTGCGGTGTATGAGTCCATGACCGAAGACGCTTTATTCGAACGCGCTGATGCGGCGCTTTACAAAGCCAAACAGGCTGGCCGGAACTGCGTGCGATCAGCCGGTGAGTGGCTGGTCCAGGGTCAGCGCGCCGGGTGATCGATTAGCCCCGAAGGTGGATGTGCCACCCCCGGGGCCGTGCAATCGCCGGTTTCCGACTAGCCGCGACGGCGGGCCAGCAGGCCCAGCAGGAGCAGGCTGGTCCACCACTCCAGTGCACCGCCACTGCCCGTGGGCGGGTTCCGGTCAGCGGGGTCATCGCCAGGTGTGGGCTCATCGTCGGGCGGGGTATCCGTCAGGTCGGTGACGTTGAACTCCACGACCATGATGGCGACGTCGGTGACGCTGCTGCTGCCCGAGTTGACCTCGACCAGGCCCACCCAGGTGTCGCCCACTTCGAAGCCGGATTCGCTCCAGGCCAAGCTGATGTCAAACGGTTCACCGGCGCTGGTCGGGCTGGGGGCGGTGGCCGTCAGATTGCCCAGGTCCTCGGCGGGGATGACGGTGGTGGAGAGCGTCACGGCATCGGCACCGCTACCGGTGAGCCAGTTCTGCACCAGGATCCAGTAGGTGCCGGCTTCCGGAGCCACCAGCGTGCATTGTTCCAGGGCGGCTGCCGTTGCGGCGGCGCAGAGTTCCTCACCCTCATCCGGCAGACCATCGCCGTTGTTGTCCTTGCCGACGAACAGGTCCATATCGGCCGAGGTGGTTTCGCTGATGCGCGTATCCAGCAGCTTGCCGCCTGGCTCGGGGACCTCGACCAGCACGAAGAACGTACCGGCTGCGGGGTCCGGATCATCCGGGCCGCTATGCGGACCGTCATAGGGATCCAGCACGGTCGGGTCCTGGGTCATCGTGCGCTCGGTCGTTAGCCCACGCTGCATGCCCGAGATGGTGGGCGTAAAGGAGGCAATATCGATCTGCGAGACAAAGTCCTCGATCGTGACGCTGCCCTGGTAGGTGGTGATGTCGAAGCTGCGGGTCTCCGGAATCGGACCAATGCGCACGGCCATCGGCAGGTGTGCGACGGGGATAGCCGCGTCAGCTGGGGTGAAGACGACATCGGCAAAGGCCCAGCGATTGATTTGCAGGCCCTCGACATCAGCGGTGACGGACAGGGTGATGTCCTCCCCCGCACCCAGGCTGAAGCTGGCGGGTTCCACGGTCACAGGCAAGCCGTCGGGCGAGCTCACGGACACGGTCCAGTCGGTTGCCACAGCACCCGTCAGCGTACGCGTCCAGCTGCAGCTGCCCAGGCAGTTGCCATGACCCAGGCTGGGCAGGTTCAGCGTGGTGGGATCGCCGCCTGCGGCCGGATCGGCGGCGGTGTAGTTGGCCTCGATCTCACTCATCAAGAAGCCTGCGCGAGCGGCTTGGGTCAGATCGACCCGACCCGCACCCACGTCCAGCGCATCGGCTGGGGTCACGCCGTCTTCCTTCACCAGGCCATCGGTGCCGGTCTTGCCGCGCACCACGTAGGCCGTGGTCATCAGCGCCGATTTGACCTGGTCGGGCGTCCAGTCGGGCTGCAGCGCCCGGATCAGCGCGGCGGCACCCGCGGTGTGGGGGCTGGACATTGAGGTGCCGCTGATGACGCCGTATTCAGGGGCGGTGGACGGGTTGGTCAGGTCGGTGAGCACGGCGGCCAGAATGTCCACGCCTGGCGCGGTGATGTCGGGCTTGACCAGTCCGGGGGCGGACGGGTTCTGGCCGCGCGAGCTGAAGCCGGCCATGACATCGCCGTTTTCGCGTGCAGCCACGGCAGTTGTGCCTTCGATTTGTGCCACATGGTCATCGCCGCCGTCGGCCAGCCAGGCCTTGAGCACCACGCCGTCGTCGTAGGAGATATGCACGCCCGGAATCACGTAGCCATCCGCCACCAGGCTGTTGCCATTGGCCGAATCATTGGCCAGCACAAAGCCGCCTGCACCGCCGGCTTCGACGTTTTCGGCTTTTTCGACACGGGCGTTGATGCCGCGGTCGCAGACCACGATCTCACCATTGAAGGTGCCTGCGGTGTAGGGCGTCTGGCACAGCGGATCGCCATAGTCGCCGGCATAGACAATCCGGGTTTCGGGCAGGGCGCTGGTCAGGCTCTTACCGGCGATGTCTGCCGGTGCTGCGGACTGCCCACCGGCCATGCCGATTAGGCGATTGCCCAGTGAGCGGTCATGTGTGGAGGCGGCTACGCTGGTCAGCCAGGGGGCATCGGCCGGTGAGCCCAGCGTTGCGGCCTTGGGGCCGTCGTTGCCCGCCGAGGTGGCGACAAAAATCCCGGCGGCCTGCGCGGCGAGAAAGCCCAGCGCACCAGAGTCGCTCCATGGATCGCCGGCCGGCCCGCCAATCGAGAAGTTAATGACATCGACGCCGTCTGCCACGGCCTGATCGATGGCGGCATCGGTCTCAGGCGTGAGGCAGGTGCCGATGGCCGGTGTCGTCACGCAACCCTTGTAGGAAATTATGTTGGCATGTGGCGCCACGCCGCTGATGCGACGGTCCAGGTCGATGGTGGGTGCGGATAGCACGGCATCCACCACATTGCCGGCCGTCGTCGATGCCGTGTGGCTACCATGACCGTTGTCGTCATGTGGCGTCGTGCCGGTGAAATCCCACACGCCGATGAGTTTGTCGTTGCAGAACGGCTGGCCGGTCACCGGGTCACACGCGCCCACATAGGCCGGCAGGCCCGTGATGGGATCGGTTAGCGGGTTTTCGTGGACGTAGCCATCGACCGGGCCGGTGGCTGCGAAGGAAGGGTGATCGTGGTTAATCCCGGAATCGATGACGCCGACCACAATGCCCTCGCCCCGCGTACCGATACCGTTGTAGGTGCCGGTGCCGTCATACGCGCTGTCTGCACCAATCCAGGCCGGGCCATTGTCTGTTTGCAGTGTGAGGGCGACGCCGGCTTCCACCCGGCGGACGCCAGGCAGGCCGGCGACCACACGGGCTTCGTCCGGGCTCATGATGGCCGTGAATCCGCTCAGCGCGTAGCGCAGGCGACGGCGAATGGTGAGGTCACGGCCCAGTGCGGCTTCGGCGGCCGTGATGAGCGCATCGTGTTGGGTGTCCAGAAAGCCAAGATAGGCCACGGCATCGGCGGAATTCACATCCAGCCGGCGCTCGCCGCGGACACGGGGGGTGGTAGCGGCCAGTCCGTCGATGCCGCCGGCATACAGGGCCAGTGGTTGGGCCTGGTGCAGCACGATGTAGGTATCGCCTGCTGCCCGGTCTTCGTAGGCGACCTCGCCGGGCCCGGGTGCCCAGTTGACGGTTTGTGCCTGTACGCCAGGCGCGCAAACCGCAGCGGCTGCTGCAGTCAGCCAAAAGGCCAGGCGGCGCTGAACCCCCGGCCGAGTCGATGTCCGGTTCAACATGTCATGTCCCCCAGTGAGATGGAACGCCACCCGGCATGGCAGCAGCCGGGTGGGGGTGGTCTGTTGGCTGGGGCGGTGCCAGCCAGTCTGTGGGAATAATAAGCCACGAGCGTGCCAACACCTGGCCTTAGTCGCAGATCAAGGGCGTTGATCGGCCGAGCGGCGGTGTGTGGTCGGCTGACCGGTGTTCCGTCATTGGGAGGGGCGCGGCACCGGGCGGGCGCCGATGGCCTAGTGGCTCAGAAAGCCCAGGTAGGCAGCGGCAACTGCCGCGCTGTGGTCCAGCATGGGCAGGTGGCCACAGTCCGGGGGTGTCTCGACAACCGTTTGATGGCGGTTCTGGAACTGCGCGGCGCCGCTGGCATTGAAGATACGGTCCTGCTGGCACCAGTACACGAACAGTGGTCGGTCCATTTGCTGGAGCAGTGGCGCGATTGCCGGCAGGTGGCTTAAGTCCTGGGACTCCGCCCAGATGCGCCGGTTGAGTGCGGCTTGCTCCACTTCGGCAGCGGTCCAGTAGGTCAGTACCGGCCCCGGAATAAAGGGCTCCGTCGGGAACAGCCAGGCGTTGCGGGCCTCGAAGGCTTCGGCCGAATCCACGACCAGCGGGTACTCGCCCCGTCGCAGCGCGCGGTCCATGTCGCTCGCCACCGGGCTGCCCACGCCCAGCGGGCCGCCAATCAGGGCCAGGCTCGCTACCGCCTCGGGTTGTTGTTCCGCCAGCAGGGCGGCAATCGGTGCACCCATGGAGTTGGCCGCGAGATGGACCGGGCCCAGGCCCAGGTCGGCGATGATCTCCGCAAGCCGCGCGGCCTGCTGCTCTAGGCGGTAACCGCCGGCGGGTAATGGAGAGTTCTCTCCAAAGCCTGGCAAATCGATGAGCACGACGCGGTAGTGGTCTTTCATGCGTCGCGCCATATCCACCCAGTGCTCCTTGCGCCCGTACACGCCATGCACAAACAGGACAGGCGGCCCCGAGCCGGCGACGAAGGCCTGTACAGGGCCGGCACTGGTGTCGATGGCGGTTCGCTCGAAGCCCATCGCGGCGCGGTTGGCTTCCAGCAGCCAGGGGCCCACCCATTGCGCGGGGAGCAGCGCGTAGCCTGCCGCCAGCAGCAGGACAGGGGCGAGCAGGGCAATAGCGCGTGTTCTTCGAGTCATCATCCAAGGGCTGGGCACAGGCCGGAATAGGCCAGGGCCGGGTACTGTGCGCGGCAGCTACGCCCGGTGCAACGCTTGGCCTTGCGCGGCACTGCGCCGGCTGTGCGCATTGGCTAAGCTGTGCACCGGCCCAGTCGACGGAGCGACACGTGATGCGTACCAGGCAAGCCCACAAAGAACCCATCGTGGTTCGCGAGCAACTGGATTTTCAGCTGGACGGGGATGACATCCCCAAATATTGGATGGCCGGTAACCCGCTGAAATCCCGCGTGTTTGACGCAGTGCAGGCCACCTTCCCCGACGGCGAGCGCTACTTCATCAACTCGGTACGCGCCTTTCGCGACCGCATCGAAGACCCCGCCCTGCGACGGGACGTGAAGGACTTCATGCGCCAGGAAGGCCAGCACGGCATGGTGCACACGCAGTACAACCAGCGACTGGACCGGCAGGGCATCGTCACCGATGCCTTCACCCGGCATACCCGCCGTGTGGAGCAGGTTCGGCGCAAGCGCTACTCGCCTGAATACAACCTCGCCATGACCGCCGCACTGGAGCACTTCACCGCCATGATGGCGGACCTGTTCTTTGCCGAAAAATCCATGCTGGCCGATGCCGACGAGCGCGTGCGCGCCATGTTCGCCTGGCATGCCATCGAAGAGATGGAACACAAGGCCGTGGCTTTCGACGTGATGCAAAAAGTGGCCAAGGTCGGCTACTTCAAGCGCTGCGCAGCGATGACGCACGCCACCTTCGCCTTCAGCCTCTACACCCTCATCTCGCCCTGGTTCATGCTGCGCATGGACGGTTACAGCCCGTCCGAGGCGATGAAGCTCTACATCCAGAACACCCCCTGGCTGTTCGGCAAGGTGTTGGGCCGGTTATTGCCGATGATCGCCCGCTACTACCGCCCCGGCTTCCACCCCGAAGACGTGCCCACCGTGCACAACTACATGGAATGGGTGGAGGCGTATCAGGCCCAGGGACCGCTGGCCGCGGGCGAGGCGATGTACGCGGCAGCGCGGTAGCTGAAGCGACCGTCTGGCAACGGGTTGTATCGATCATGTCGCGGGTGGTCATCGCGACTGGAGTGACTGGCTTGGCCCCATCGCGTGAAGCTGCGCGCATGAATCTAGCGCGGTTCTGCATCCGTACGGGCCGTGGCTTCTAGCGGCAGGTCCCGCTTCCTGGAGTCGTGGCTATAGTCTTCGTTGAGCGCGCGCTCAATGACGAGGGGTAGGCGTGTCCTGCCCTTCGATCAGATTGCTTTAGTAGCAGTTCATCGCACGGACAGCCGCCGCCAGCGCGTGCGCGATTTGGGGTGGTGGCTGCGGCGAAGCCCGGTTGGCTTTTCCGTTAGTTCGACGGCCAGAGCAGCAAGTTGCGTCCGGTGCTTGGAGCTTTCTCGTATCAGCGGGGGCTCCATGGCTGCGGGTATTTCGTGCCGGTCGATGGGCGCTTTTGTGTCCGCTTCCATGCCCGGTTGGTTCTCGCTCATACGTCATCATTCTCAGTTACTTATCTCGTTAGCCAGGGGGAAAGTGCTGCCTTGATGTCCGGTTTGATGTCCACTTGCTGTGACGCGTCCTGTCGGAGTGGCAGATCCGATCCCCTCATTGCGGTCCGCTGCGGTGATGTCCACCTCTTACTTTCCGGTGATTCGGCTATACGTGCTCATACGCTCCTAGCGGGCAATGCGCCAGAAAGCTCAACGATCTACCTATTGCAGATTTGGGGAAGCTTACGAGAGCACCACTACGCCTCATTAGTGACTGCCTGATGAGCCTCCTCTTCGTCAGAACGGCGCAGTACGATAATTTCATACACACATCTGTCAGGAGATCGAACAGTGGCAATGACAAGAAAGACCATTACCGTGACTGACCAACAAGAATCGAGGATTCGCAGCCAGATTCAATCCGGCGAATTCGGCAATGACAGTGAATACATCCGAGAGTTAATCCGTCAGGATCGAATGGAAAAGCAGGCGCTGGCAGATCTCCGACAAGTACTCGCCCTTGGCGAGGCAAGCGGCGACTCCGTCCCGCTTGATATGGATGCGATCAAGGCGTCTGCGCGCCGCAAAGCGGCACCCTAGATGACTGGCAACAGCCTAAGCGTTTCGCTACGGCCGCTGGCGGTTGCCGACTTGGAAGATATACATGGCGCCACACGGCCCAAACACGGAATGTCGATCAGGTAGACAAATATCTCGACCAGATTGAGCAGCGACTCGCACTGCTCGCTGAGAATCCATCCCTAGGGACGGATTACTCACACGTTGGTCCTGGTGTGCAGCGCTACCAGGTCGGTCGCCACGGGGTCTTCTATCGCACAGACGAAAATCAGCTGGTCGTCATTCGTGTAATGCACGACCGGATGGATGCACCTCGAAGACTCTCCGACAATGAATAACTACCGTGCTGAGGATCCGGCATTGCTCTTAGTAAGCCGGCGACGGACTGCCCGGTGCCAGTAGCGGACTATTACGTCGTTCAGTTCTCAATCGTCGAAGAAACAGGCACATCGGTTGTTGCCGCGCTGAATCACGTGCAGCGGCGTACCGGGAAGAATGACTCGGGCTCGACGGGGCACGGTGGAGTCACCTGACCTGCGAAGGCCGATATTCGATCCTCGCAGGAAACCGTGGTCTGTCCCCTATTACTGCTCGTTTGTGCTCAGACAACAAGGTCTGATCGCAGTGGTGATTGTTGGAATGCGCATGGCGGGCAATGCCATGCGTATGGCAGATGAGCTATGAGAAAGCGGAATTGCTTGCGACGTGTGTATCGGGACGAATCAAATCCTGACGGGCGTCCCCAAAAAGTTGGGCCACGCGGCGCAATTGTGCTTTTCGTCCAGCCTTTTGCTGGCCTTTTCGCAGTCCAGGCAGCAGTCTGCGGCTGGTGTACATTGCAAAACGCGGCCCCAGTGTGAGCCAGGGGTACCAGGGCAGCACGTTATCGGGCAGACCGAGTTTTCGCATTTTTTGCTTGTTCAGAAAATAGCGGCTGACACTCAGATGTGCGTGGTAGGCCCATTTGCGCTGCAATGGTTCGAGCACTGCAAAGTGGCGCTCCAGCGGTTCACGTGCCAGCGCACTGCCGAGTTCTCGGCTGGTCCAGTCCGCGCGGCTTTGGGTCAACACAGCGTGGTGCAAGCGCACGATGCCGTCACGCTCAGAATCGACCAGCCAGCGTTCGTCAACGCCCATGAGCCAGCAGGCATATTTCCAAAGGTGCATCACGGCGCGGGATTCATGCGGTGTAATGGGTAGGCCCATCTTGCGCAGTCCCGCCAGCATTACGACACTAAAGCCCAAATAGGTGGCCACCATATCGGTCTGGCTAATGGGCCTGCCCCACTGGCTATCGTCCCAATCATCGCGTGCTGCCAGGTTGCGACGCAACAGAGCATGCACCATGCGGACATGCAACGTGCTCTTGAAACCTTCAGAAAAACGCTGCAGGCCTCCGATGTCAGTACAGTCGATCCACCATTTGCTGGTTTCGGCAAATCGACGTGCTGCCCCTTTGTTGAGTGCACCCGTCAAGACCAGAGACTGGTTGGCACCGGATAGCAAATAGCCCCCCATTAGAGCCAGATCACGCAGCACATAGGAAGCCGCCAGGCCTGTGGAGTGTATGAAGCGGGCACCGTCGTCGATCAGATCAAAATCCACCCAGGCAGGAGGTGTTTCAACTTTTTCCATGAACAACCGCAGCGGTTCTGGGCAATCCTGCACCGCGCGCAGACCATGGGTGATAGCCTGATCAAACTGAGCGCGTGCTTGTCTAGCGTCCGACTTATTCATCCACTGCACAAGCTGATCCATTGCCGGGTCGCCGTCCCACAGGGCATCTGCCATATCGTCATGTTCTTGGTGCGTGGGTGCTAAATTGCGTCCGAGCAGGGCGCGCAACAGCAAAGGTGTTGCTTGCTGCGTCTCTTCAAACGCTCGAACACGACGGGGCATCGGGCGGGCTCTTTCCCTTACTGTCACGGCAGTCTCCTAAGTACATTTGCCAGAGCCTTCAATTTATTGCGAATATGTATTCGCATTCAATTCGCATTTGAGCATCAAAGGAATAGGCATGCGAAAACGCCCCAAGCAAAAGCGCTCACAACAAATGGTTGAGGCATTGATTGATGCAACCGCCAAAGTGATTCAGCAACAAGGTCTGGACCACACAACCACCGTACGCATAGCCGAGCTCGCGGGGGTTAGCGTGGGCTCGCTGTACCAATATTTCGATGATAAGGAGTCATTGATTGAAGCCCTGATGGAGAGTCTTGCCGAGGATTTGGGTGCTGGTCTCAAACGTTTACCCGTGCATGACGGCATGGGCGTGACGGAGTTGGTGGATGGTGCCATCCGCTTTGGCTTTGCAGCCCTGCATTCGCGCGATGGGCTGTATCTGGAGCTGGCACGCAACTGGCACCGCTTGCCGACGAATCTATTGGTGGACGTCCTTCAGCAATACTTCCTGGAGCTGTCGCGGCTGTACTTTCTGCGCCGCCATCAGGATTATCCGATCCGAAACCTCGAGGTGCGCGTATTTGTAGTGACCAATAGCGTCCTGTTTACGATGATTCGATATTTCAGCCAGGACGTCAGCCAGATTCGGGAGAAAGAGTTGGCGGACGAACTCACTCGCATGGCCGCGAGCTATTTGGTCATGCCGCCGGTTGATGAGGGTTCTGCTTGAACTGCGCTTCCGGACATTGAAATAGCTTGAGTTGTTGGGGTGTTTTCGCCGCACTAGGATGATCCTTACGATTTTCGTCTAGGTCGGCTTGAGGCACGAACCTGACAAAGCACCGAACACTGACGAATGACCGCATAGGGTCAGAAATGCGTGTTGAGGGGCTGAGAGCACGCACCACGCGCGAATCCTCTCCAGGTCGGTTGCTGGCGCGAAAAAATACAAATGGCAACCGTACGGCAACCGGTCGACCAACTCGGGGATTGAGCATAGCGCTAAGGCGCTATGGGCATGAAACCCAGTTCTTGCCGCGAGAAAAACCTAGTTCTTGCCGGCGTCGGCCTAAGCCGCCTTTCGCCCAAGGCCGTCTCTCTAACGGCAAGCCTCGATCCAGCGGAAAGCGAAACTCGTCGGACACTCAGCGCTCGACTGGTGAAGCCTGCGTACTATCTCCGCTTTCCAAGCCCTGGCATGCCTCCTTGCCATGGCTTAATTGCATTACTTTTCGTGTAGATGACCTCTGTAGGTCCTGAATTCTTATAACGTCTCAGAATCATAGGATTAGCGCCATGTTTCTCAACTCGGTGTTGTTTGTACTGCCCCTTAGGTACCGATTCGCCGCACAGCAAGCAGTGAACTAAAGAGGCGGGAGTCTTCTTTCTTCGTCGGCCCACCCCAAGCCGCTTTCTCTCACGACGCGCAGATCTCTTGCGACTGCTCATTGATCCTCCAAGATGAGTTCTCTCTTGGCGCATGGTCTGAGCGCTGCTGCTTCCCACCGCATGGCCTCTTGTTGAGTACATTGTAATTTACTTTCTTTTGCCAAGTCCTGGAGCCCCGCCTTGAACCACTCCAGAAAATCCGGTCGGGTCCACTTGTCTCCCTGCCACGTCGTGGATTCTTCGCGTATGCGCATGTTTTGTTCTATTATGCGCACGCCGAGATCTAATCTCATCAGTAACCGCGTCTATCTCTTTAGCCAATTGCCCATACTGCTGGTTAGTTGATTCAATTCGGTCTAAGGCCTCCTCCCTTCGCTTGCCGCTTGAGAGTTCTGCTTCTTTAATCAGGCTCTTGAGATTTTTCCGTAACCCCTTGATCTCTTGAAATAACAGTCTCCGTTTTATTTTTAGCTTCTTGATCATCTGGGCTGCTTTTCAATGTGAATTTTTCCGTGAAGATGTGCGGGAAATGATTTCAGTCCGTACTGAGTCAAACGCTGGCAGGATCACATGTGTCTTCCCGTGGCGCACTGGCGGACATCAAAAAAACCCTCAAATATCGCGCGTGGTCTATATTGCTTCTTAACGATTTCGGCACGCCGTCAAGGACCGCCGAGCTGTCCTAGCGCTGCGTCGATCCTGCGCTCAAGTGTCCGCTTGGGGTTCTACCCCCGTTCTCGCGGACACTTTCAAGAAGCCTGATACTGGGGCAAAGGAGTGTTCATGTCGAAGCGCAGTAAGTTCAGTCGAGAGTTCAAGCAAGGGGCTGTTAAGCAGACCTATCAGCCGGGTGTGACGTGTGCGCAGGTTGCCCGTGAGCTTGGGATTGGCGCCAATCTGCTGACCCGCTGGCGGCGCGAGGCCGAGGCGAGCGGTACAGCAGCATTCGGTGGTACCGGATCTGCACGAGATGCCGAGTTGATGCGCCTGAAGCGCGAGCTGGCGCGGGTCAAGAAGGAACGGGATTTTTTAGCAAAAGCGGCAACGTTCTTTGCCAAGGAATCGTCCTGAGATATCAGGCGATCTGGCGTTGTCGCGATGAGTTTCCGATTCGAATGATGTGCCGTTGCCTGGAGGTTTCGCCAAGCGGCTACTACGGCTGGGTCGATCGCCCGCCAAGCGCCCGGCAACTGGACAATGAGCGTCTATTGACGCGAATGCGTGAGATGCATGAGGACAGCCAAGCCGCGATCGGTGCCCCACGCATGTGGGAAGACCTGGTTGAGGAAGGCGAGACAGCGAGCCTGAACCGGGTCGCTCGCGTAATGGCCGCCGATGGCTTGCAGGGTCGGCCGCGTAAGAAGACGCGTGGCCAGAAGGGTCAACCCAGCTTGCCCGTTCCTGGCGTGGAGAATCTTCTGGAGCGTGATTTCACCGCATTGGAGCCTGAAGCCAAGTGGGTCACGGATATCACCGAGATTCCCACCGATGAAGCCAAGCTCTTCCTGTGCGTTGTGATTGATCTCTTTAGCAAACTGGTGATCGGCTGGTCGATGCATCACCGTCAGGATCGGCAGATGGTGCTACGCGCAGTAGAGATGGCAATCTGGCGACGGCAAGGGAGCAGCTCTGTGATTTTGCACTCGGATCGCGGCAGCCAGTTTCGCAGCGGTGATTACCAACGATTTCTCAAGCGCAACACGTTGATCTGTTCAATGAGTGCCGTTGGCCATTGTGGCGACAACGCCGCCTGCGAGGGCTTCTTCGGATTGCTCAAGCGTGACCGTATCCATCACGCGAAGTACCCGAGCTTGGATGCGGCCAAGGCCGATGTGTTTGACTACATCGAGCGATTTCACAATCCTCGGATGCGGCGCAGAGTCGCACGTCAAGATCGGAAGTTTTCAGACCTTTTCAAACCGTCCGTGGAAACGGGGTAGAACCCGTCGCAGTTGCGTCCCTCGCGTTTCTCGAGTTAAGCCTCTTCGCAGTTTCTTTTTTCTGTTGCGGTCTAATCTACGCAATCGTCGGTGCCTACATCATGGACCGGGCTAAGCCTGCGATGAAGGCGTGGGGACTACTGCGTCGCATACGCGTGCACTCAGACTGAGCAGCCGCGTCAAGGACAAGCCACTTCGCGAATCGCAGTTCACTGTTGGGGCCGCTGGTTAGCGTTCAGCTGTGTAATCGAGCACTCTAGCCTAGCCGATGGGTGGCATTCTGGATTTCTTCATAGCACTCGTGTCCAGTTCCTGACTTCGCCCCGAGGCTATAGCGCTTAGTCCCGACGCGCAGGCTCAAGATTTTTTGTCTTTCCGTTCATGGGTCAGACTGGCCCCAGTTGATCTGACCTCTCGGGCAGGCAAGCATGTCCGGATAGGCGGCTCTTTTCCGTATTCCAACACGATGCGACAAGCATCTGATCGTATTAATAAGAGCATGTTAAAACTCGAGGAGATCACCAAAGACGCGCAGATCACTGGCCTTATGCCTGGTGAGGTGGTGCGCATCGTCAGTTCCGAGGAGATCGGGCCCGATGCCCGCACGGTCTACTACAAGACCCCCGCAGGGTCTTTGGGGGAGCAGACGATATTCCGAACGGACGAGCATAAGCTGTCGTTGGCTACGGCCGGCCGTGCTTGGGCCTTCGATGCAGATCCATCAGGCTTCAAACTTGGGCTGGAGGCTTACCGCATAAGCCTTGCCCACCTTTTCGATCCGATGATGGCAGTCCACACGTCGAACGTGGAACCGCTGCCGCATCAGATTTCGGCCGTTTATGAGGCCATGCTTCCCCGTCAGCCGCTTCGCTACGTGCTGGCAGATGACCCCGGTGCCGGCAAGACCATCATGGCAGGCCTGCTCGTCCGCGAACTCATCATGCGGGCTGATGTGAAACGGATTCTGATCGTTTCGCCTGGTTCGCTCACCGAGCAGTGGCAAGACGAACTGCTGGAGAAATTCGGGCTGCACTTCGAGTTGTTCAGCCGGGAGAAGCAGGAGCAATGTCACAGCCGCAACTACTTCAGTGAGCAGGATCGTCTGATCGCTCGCCTCGATCAGCTTGCTCGCAACGAGGACTACCAGGAGCTGCTCAAGCAAACCGATTGGGATCTGATCGTCATCGACGAAGCCCACAAGCTATCGGCCACCTACTTCGGCCAGAAACTCAATAAGACCGGGCGTTTCCGCCTCGGTGAACTGCTCGGCAGCATCACCCGGCATTTCTTGCTGATGACGGCCACGCCCCATAACGGCAAGGAAGAAGACTTCCAACTCTTCATGTCGCTGCTGGACTCCGACCGCTTCTACGGCAAGTTCCGTGAAGGCGCACACAAGGTCGATGTCACCGACATGATGCGCCGCATGGTCAAGGAAGAGTTGCTCAAGTTCGACGGCAAACCGTTGTTCCCAGAGCGTCGGGCCTACACGGTCAACTACCAGCTTTCGGACATGGAAGTGGCGCTCTACAGCAAGGTCACCGACTACGTTCGCGAGGAGATGGACCGCGCCGACAACCTGGACGGCAAGCGCAAGGGCACGGTCGGGTTTGCGCTTACGCAGCTGCAGCGCCGGCTGGCCTCCAGCCCACAAGCGATCTACAGCTCGCTGATGCGTCGCCGCAAGAAGCTAGAAGCCCGCCTAGAGGAAAAGAAGCTTGAGGCTCGTGGCGACAGCATTCGAGAGGAGCTGGGCGAATACGTCGTCAAACGGAAGCTCGACATCCCGGACAACATCGACGAAGCCAGCGACGAACTCAACGCCGAGGAGTACGAAGCCTATGCTGAACAGGTCGTCGATCAGGCCACAGCCGCCGAAACCATCCCAGAGCTGGAAGCGGAAATCATCATCCTGAAGGGCTTGGAAGATGATGCCGCCAAGGTCGTGCAATCCGGCAACGACAAGAAGTGGGAGGAGTTCTCAAAACTCCTGCAAGACACGCCGGAAATGAAGACCGGCGATGGCCGGCAACGCAAAATCATCGTCTTCACCGAGCATCGCGATACGCTGAACTATTTGATGACCCGCACGCGTGGTCTGTTGGGTCGGGATGATGCGGTCGGCGCCATTCATGGCGGGGTCAATCGCGACGACCGTAGGAAAGTACAGGAAGAATTTCGCAATAACCCGGATCTGATCGTGCTCATCGCCACCGACGCAGCCGGGGAAGGCGTGAACCTGCAAAACGCCAATCTGATGGTCAATTACGACCTGCCCTGGAACCCGAATCGCATGGAGCAGCGTTTCGGCCGAATCCACCGCATCGGCCAGCGCGAGGTTTGTCACCTGTGGAATCTGGTGGCGGCCGAAACCCGCGAAGGCCAGGTCTTCCAGCGCCTGCTGGAAAAGCTGGATGTGGAACGCGATGCCCTCGGTGGCCGGGTGTTCAACGTGCTTGGCGAGGCCTTCGAGGAAGAGTCTCTCAAGAACTTGCTGATCGAAGCCATTCGCTACGGAGAGCGCCCGGAAATCAAGGCGCGCATGGAGCAGGTGATCGACAACGCGCTTGATACCAGCCACCTCAAGGACTTGATGGCGCGCAACGCTCTTGTAGAAAACCACATGAGCCTGGAAGACCTCTACGCCGTCCGCGAGGAGATGGAAAAGGCCGAAGCCCGCAAGCTGCAACCCTTCTTCATCCGGGCCTTCTTCAAGGAAGCCTTCAAGTCCGTCGGCGGGGAGCTGCGTGACCGCGAGGGTGGCCGCTACGAAATTCGCCATGTGCCGGCCGACATCATCGAACGCGACCGGGTGATCGGAGAAACGCGCACCCCGGTATTGAAGAAGTACGAGAGGGTCTGTTTCGAGAAGGATCAGATTCACGTCTACAACAAGCCGATGGCCGACCTCGTCCATCCCGGCCATCCCCTGATGGCGGCCGTGACCGATCTGGTGCTCAACGGCCATCGCAACCTGCTCAAGCAGGGGGCAGTGCTGATCGATCCAAATGACGACGGCCTCGACCCGCGCGTGATGTTCATGATCGATCACAGCGTGCGTGAAGTGGCAGGCGAAAATCCCCGCGAAGTGTCGCGCCGGCTCCAGTTCGTCGAACTCGACCAGCAGGGCAACACACAGCATGCCGGCTTCGCCCCGCATCTGGATTTGCAACCCATCGACGACCATCAACGCGGCCTGGTGGCCGACGTGCTCAAAGCCGACTGGGTGAACAACAACCTCGAAACCAAGGCACTGGCGCATGCCGTCGCCAGGCTGGTGCCCGAGCACACCCAGGAGGTGGCCACCCGCCGTGAGAAGCAGGCCGGCAAGCAGCTCGCCGCCATCCGCGAACGGCTGGTCAAGGAAATCCAGTTCTGGTCCAACCGCGCCATCACGCTGGATGCCCAGGTCAAAGCCGGCAAGCAACCGCGCCTGCAACCCGAAAACGCCCGCCGTCGTGCCGAAGAACTAAGCGCGCGCCTCAACCAGCGCACAAAAGAACTGGAGGCCATGCGCAACGTCGCCTCTGGCACGCCGAACGTCATCGGTGGCGCACTCATCATTCCGCAGGGCCTGATCGAGCAGCGCAGCGGCTCCACCCAGTTCACCGCCGATGCTGCTGCCCGCGCCCGAGTTGAAGCCGTGGCCATGCAGGCCGTCTTCGATGCCGAACACGCCCGTGGCCACCGCACCAAGGATGTCTCGGCCGAGAAGTGCGGTTGGGACATCACGGCCTTTGTTGACCAAGGCAATGCTGCCTTGCCGCTGGAACGCCACATCGAAGTCAAAGGCCGCGCCAAAGGCCAGAGCACGATCACCGTCACCCGCAACGAGATCAGCTACGGCCTGAACCAGAAGGACAAGTTCGTCCTGGCCATCGTCATCGTGGATGGCGAGAGCTACGAAGGCCCGTACTACGTGCGCAATCCCTTCACCCAGGAACCGGACTGGGCCGAAGCCAGCAAGAACCTGGACCTGGCGGCGCTGCTGAGCCGTGCAGAAGGCCTGGCGTGACCTCTGAATGCTGTTGCGCGTCAATTAAAGTGACAATTTTGCAGAAAAATGCAATTATTGCCGCCCAAATGACCGAGGCGGGCAATCATGCTCATTGAGTTCAGCGTTTCCAACTTCCGTTCTCTGGCGGATAAGCAAACGCTCAGTCTGGTTGCAGGCAGCGGCAAAGAACACCGCGAAACTCACGTTTTTGAACCCGATGCGCCGGGCATGCTGGCCTTGCTGCGTGCCGCCGTCATCTATGGCCCCAATGCCAGCGGCAAAAGCAATCTTTTGCTGGCGCTCAGTGCCATGCAACAGATTGTCGAAAACTCCGCAAGCGGCAACCAGGCTGATGATGAAATTGACGTCGACCCATTTGCCTTCGCGACAGAACCCAATGGCGCGGCCACTGAATTCGAAGTGTTGTTCGTTGAAGGTGGTGTCCGCTACCAGTACGGCTTCAGCACAACGCGCACGCGTATCGAAAGCGAGTGGCTGTTCGCCTTCCCGGAGGGTCGTTCACAGCGCTGGTTTGAGAGAAACGTAAACCCGCCAGAGGGCGAGCAGGAATGGTATTTCGGGCCGAAATTCGCCGGCAACAAAAAAGTCTGGCAAGAATCAACGCGCCCGAATGCTCTGTTCCTGTCGACGGCCATCCAGTTGAATTCGGACAGCCTGAAGCCGGTCTTCCAGTGGTTCTCTCATCGCTTGAAGATGATCGAACCCTACGCCCGCATTTCACCGAGCTTCTCAACCCGGAAGTGCGAGGAAGATGCCGAGTGGAACAAGAAAATCATCGAGTTCCTGAACAAAGCCGATCTGGGCATTTCAGCGATTCAGGTTGAAGAGCGGAAGATGGCCGATGTGCCATTCCCGCCCGACATGCCGGAACCCGTACGCAAATACCTGAACAGCCAAGTGTCGGGACGAGTCCTGTCGGATGTAAAGCTCAGTCACCGCAGCGCGAATGGAGCCGAAGCCCGTTTCAGTCTTCACGAAGAGTCAGGCGGCACGCAAAAAGCATTCGCTTTGGCTGGCCCGTGGCTGGATGTTCTGGCCAACGGCTACGTTCTGGTAATCGACGAACTGGATACCAGCCTGCACCCGGCATTGTTGCGGCATCTGCTGGAGATGTTTCACGACCCACGCATCAACACCAAAGGCGCGCAACTGGTGTTTTCGACGCATGACGTGACCTCTCTAGACTTCGATCTGTTGCGTCGGGATCAGATCTGGTTTGTCGAAAAAGACCGTGAACTCCGCAGTCACCTGTACCCCCTGTCGGACTTCAGTCCTCGCAAGGGCGAGAACCTGGAGCGCGGCTACCTTCAAGGGCGTTACGGCGCACTGCCTTTCATCGGCGGGCCAGATCTCTGATATGGCCCGTCGTCCACGCGAACAGCAATCCCTACGTAGACGTAAGCCCGCTCGGCAGGCTTACCCCTACGTGCTGATCGTGTGCGAAGGCAGCAGCACCGAACCCAATTACCTGTGGGATCTGGTGTCCGACCTTCAGCTCAGCAGCACCAATGTGCACATCACCGGGGAAGGTGGATCGGCCCCCATCTCGGTAGTCGATGATGCGATCAAACTGTTTGAAGCCGACCCCGAGTTTGATCGGGTGTATTGCGTATTCGACAAAGATCGCCACGCGAGCTACGACGCCGCACGAAACAAGCTACGTCAGCACACCCTGCGACGGCAGGTCGACGGCCGCCGGGCAGGAACGGCCCAATTCCAGGATGTGGTCTCCGTACCCTGCTTTGAATACTGGGTGCTGCTTCATTTCGAGTACACCACCGCACCCTTCGGCCGTTGCCGCGCTGTCATCGACCGCCTTAAGCGACACCCTGGCATGGCCGCGTATGAAAAAGGCGATGCCGGTCTGTACCAGCGGATCAAACCCGACATGGATCAGGCCATGGAACGCGCGGCACGAGCCAAAGCGGAGGCGGATGCAGCCGGCACCGATGATCCGCTCACGGAAATTCATGAACTGGTGCGCGACCTCCGTGCCCTGAAGAACTAGAACAACGACATGTCCATCAAATCCCCCAAAAAACTCATCGAAGTCGCCCTCCCGCTGGACGACATCAACGCCGCTGCGGCCCGCGAGAAATCCATCCGCCACGGCCACCCCAGCACACTGCATCTGTGGTGGGCGCGGCGGCCGCTGGCGGCGGCGCGGGCGGTGTTGTTCGCGCAGATGGTCAACGACCCCGGTGGCGAGCGCGGTTACTTTGCCGGCAAGACCAAGGCCCAGGCCGATGCCGAGCGCGAGAAGCTGTTCCAGATCATCCGCGACCTGGTGAAGTGGGAGAACACCAACAACGAGGAAGTGCTGGAACGCGCCCGCGCCGAGATCCGCAAGAGCTGGCGCGAGACCTGCGAGCTGAACAAGGGCAAGCCCGGCTTCGACCCGGACAAGCTGCCCGCCTTCCACGATCCCTTTGCCGGCGGCGGGGCCATCCCGCTGGAAGCGCAGCGCCTGGGGCTGGAAAGCTACGCCAGTGACCTGAACCCCGTGGCCGTGCTCATCAACAAGGCCATGATCGAAATCCCGCCCAAGTTCACCGGCCGCAAGCCGGTGGGGCCGGTGCCGAATGGCGAAAAGCAGGGCAAGTTGCATGAGGACTGGTCCGGTGCGCGTGGGCTGGCCGAAGACGTGCGCCGCTACGGCCACTGGATGCGCGAGGAAGCCGAAAAGCGCATCGGCCACCTCTACCCCAAGGTGAAGGTGACGGCCGAGATGGCCGTGGACCGTCCGGACCTCAAGCCGTATGTGGGCGAGGAACTCACCGTCATTGCGTGGTTGTGGGCGCGGACCGTGAAAAGCCCTAACCCGGCCTTTGCCAATGTGGATGTGCCGCTGGCATCTAGTTTTGTGCTATCCGGCAAGAAGGGCAAAGAAACGTGGATAGATCCTATAGTCGAACGTAACGGATATCGTTTTGCTATTCGGGTGGGCACGCCGCCAGCCGACGTAAAAAATGGCACAAAGGCTGGCGGGCGCGGAGCAAATTTCAACTGCTTGGTATCCGGAGCACCGATAGGCGGAGACTACATAAAAGCAGAGGGAAAAGCCGGGCGCTTGGGTGAAAAGTTGATGGCGATCGTTGCCGAGGGCAAGCGTGGCCGTGTCTATCTAGCACCCACAAAGGAGCAGGAAGCCCTTGCAAAAGAGGCCAAGCCTGACTGGACTCCGGAAGGTGATGTGCCGGCAAAGTTAACGGGAGGGACCTGCGTTCCGTACGGTTTGAGACACTGGGGAGACCTATTTACTTCCCGTCAGCTTCTAGCGTTGGCTACGTTCTCTAACCTTGTAGGCGAGGCTCGTGAAAAAGTAGTTGCTGACGCAAGAGCTGCGGGCCTTTCTGCTGACGAGAAAGGCCTTGATGACGACGGTGTTGGAGCAAGGGCGTATGGAGATGCCGTCGCCGTTTACCTGGCATTCGCAGTGGATAAAGTGGCCGACCGGAATTCAAGCATTGCGACTTGGGCCACTTCTAGAGAGCACGCTCGCAATACTTTCGGACGCCAGTCGATACCTATGACGTGGGATTTTGCTGAGAGCAACCCGTTATCAGATTCCAGTGGAAACTATCTAGGGGGCATCAAATCCATTAGCGATGGCCTTGGTTCGTGCTGTCCGTTTACTGCCGGGAATTCAACGCAACAAGATGCAGCAACTCAGAATGTTTCCAAGGACAAGGTGGTGTCAACGGACCCACCTTACTACGACAACATCGCCTACGCTGACTTATCGGATTTTTTTTATGTGTGGATGCGGCGTGGGCTTAGACATGTATACCCTGGCCTGCTCTCCACCATGGCTGTTCCCAAGTCTGAAGAGTTAGTTGCGACTGCCTATCGTCACGGGGGGAAGGAGGAGGCTGAATCATTCTTTATGAATGGCATGACTCGAGCTATCCACAATTTGGCAGTAGAGGCTCATCCGGCCTTTCCGGTCTCTATTTATTACGCATTTAAGCAGGCAGAAGCCAAGGGTGGAGATTCAGCAAGCACGGGGTGGGAGACATTCCTTGAAGCCGTAGTTCGAGCTGGTTTCACAATTACGGGTACTTGGCCTTCGCGCACTGAGCTATCTCGAAGACTTGTTGGACAAGACACTAATGCCCTTGCATCAAGCATCGTCCTTGTGTGCCGCAAACGCGAATCCACCGCCGAGACCATCAGCCGCCGCGACTTCCAGCGCCAACTCCGCGAACAGATGCCAGAAGCCCTGGAAACCATGATCGGTGGCGCTTCCGGTCAGTCTCCCATCGCCCCGGTGGACTTGGCCCAGGCCGCTATCGGCCCCGGCATGGCCATCTTCAGCCAATACGCGGCCGTGGTCGAAGCCGACGGCTCGCCGATGAGCGTCCACGACGCGCTGATTCTCATCAACCGCGAGATCACCGACTTCCTCACCCCCGACGCCGGCAACTTCGACAACGACACACTGTTCTGCAATAGCTGGTTCGAAGGCTTCGGCTGGAGCGCCGGCCCCTTCGGCGATGCCAACACACTCGCCCAGGCAAAAGGCACCAGCGTCGGTGGCGTGAGCGATGCCGGCGTCGTCGAATCCGGCGGCGGCAAAGTCCGCCTGCTGCGCTGGGCCGAATACCCCGGCGACTGGGACCCCAAAACCGACACCCGCACCCCCATCTGGGAAGCCGCCCACCACCTCATCCGCGCCCTCAACCAGCACGGCGAATCCGAAGCCGGCGCACTCCTCGCCCGCATGCCCGAAAAAGGCGAAGCCATCCGCCAGCTCGCCTACCACCTCTACACCCTCTGCGAGCGATCGAGGCGGGCCGACGATGCTCGCGCCTACAACGAACTCATCACCGCCTGGAACGGTATCGTGACGGCCTCGCATCAGGCCGGTCAGCGAGACGAACAGCTCGGAATGGAGGTTTGAATCCTGTGAGCATCAAGCCCTGGCGCGAAGTCGCCCAACCCCACAAAGACGTACTCGAAGGCACCTTCAAGCAATCCGAGTTCGCTGCGGACATCACACAGGTGCATTCCGGCACGGCCACGCCTGAATATCAGGATGCAGAGAAGTTCTATGCCCGGACGTACATCACCGAGGGCATGCGCCTACTGCTGACTAGTGTTGCTGAACGCCTTTCAGGTCGCGGTGGCGATCCGGTGATCCAGCTCCAGACGGCATTTGGTGGTGGCAAAACTCATACCTTGCTGGCGGTGTATCACCTAGCCAGCCGGACGTGCCCGACGGAAATGCTGGCCGGTGTTCCGCCGATTCTGGATCAGGCCGGCGTCGCATCGTTACCGCAGGCTAAAGTGGCCGTGCTGGACGGCATCAATCTCTCCGCTAGCCAGACTCGTTCGCATGCCGGCACGACGGTCAACACGTTATGGGGCGAGCTGGCCTACCAGCTCAAGGGTGCTGAGGGCTACGAACTCGTGGCCGATTCTGATCGCGAGCGCACCTCGCCTGGCAAGCAGGTGCTCGTCTCGCTGCTACAGGCGGCGGCTCCCTGCGTGATTTTGATGGACGAGCTGGTGGCCTACATCCGTCAGTTCGAGCTCGGCAAAACCTATACGGGCGGGACTTACGATTCCAACATCACATTCATTCAGGCGCTGACGGAGGCTTTGAAATCCGTCCCGAACGCTATGTTGCTCGCTTCATTGCCAGAGTCCGAGGTTGAAGTTGGTGGTGCGCTTGGTCAGCAAGCTTTGGCCGCTCTAGAGAAGTACTTCGGCCGTGTGGAATCGGTCTGGAAGCCGGTGGCCACTGAAGAGGCTTTCGAGATCGTTCGCCGGCGCTTGTTCGACAGTATCGGCAGCCCTGCTGACGTGCAGGCCACTGCGAAGGCCTTCTGCGAACTGTACCGCCAGAACTCCAACAAATTTCCGACTGATGCTCAGGAAGCCCGATACCAAGAGCGCATCCAGCAGTCGTACCCGATCCACCCTGAAGTGTTCGATCGCCTGTACGAAGACTGGTCGACGCTCGACAAGTTCCAGCGCACCCGTGGCGTGCTGCAATACATGGCGATCGTAATTCATCGGTTGTGGAATGACGGCGACAAAGATCCGCTGATCCTGCCGGGATCGTTGCCGCTTGATGACGCGATTGTTCGCAACAAGAGCATCCACTACCTGCCAACCGGCTGGGAACCCGTCATCGAGCGGGAGATAGACGGCCCGAAATCCGAAGCATCAGAAGTCGATGGTCGGGACACCCGCTTTGGCAGCGTACAGGCGGCACGCCGGGTTGCCCGTACCGTATTTCTCGGCAGCGCCCCGTCCAATGCGGCTCAGGCCGTTCGTGGCATTCGCGTCGAACGAATCTTGCTCGGCACCGCGCTGCCTGGTCAGTCTGTCGGCACGTACGAAGATGTCATTCGGCGTCTACGAGACAAGCTACATTATTTGTACGGCGAACAAGATAGCTATTGGTTTGATACTCGTCCGAACTTGCGCCGTGAAATGGAAAGCCGCAAAGGCAATCTAAAAGACGCTGACGACGTGCAGCCGTTGGTCCGTGATCGTGTGGGGCGGGTTTTTGGACGCAATCACTTCTTCGCCGGGATCCATGTGTTCACGGCGTCCGGTGATATTCCCGATGAATGGGGTTACGGACCGCGGTTAGTAGTGATGCCCCCCTCAGCGGGATACCACAAGCAGAGTGAGTCCCGGGCCATTGGGTTGGCCTCCGAGATTCTGGAGAAGCGCGGCGAGTCACCAAGGCTGAAACAGAATCGACTGATCTTCCTGCTGCCGGATGCCGATGCTGTCCCACGGCTGCGAGACGCCGCACGGACTTATCTCGCTTGGAAGTCGATTGTCGACGACGTGCAGAACCGTCGAATGGACTTGGGCACCTACCAAGTCGACCAAGCGCGCCGCGCAATGGACACTGCTGACGACGGCTTGAAGCAGATGGTTCGCGAAACCTATCGGTGGCTCATGGCGCCGGGGCAGGAGATGCGGAAGGGGCGCATGACGACCCGCTGGGAAGTGGTGTCGGTGTCATCTGCCGCTCCGAACCTGATCGAGGCCATCCAAAACAAGCTGGTTGAGGAAGAGTGGGTGATTCAGAACTGGTCGCCGGTTCACCTCAAACGTGTGTTGGAACAGTGGTATCTGAAAGACGGCGTTGCCCATGTGTCGGCCCTGAAGGTCTGGCAAGACTCCTGTCAGTATCTGTATTTACCTCGACTCGTCAGCTCGGACGTGTTGAAGCAGACGATTACGGCCGGGGTCGAATCTAGGGATTTCTTCGCGTATGCCAACGAAGTGTCGGAGGAACGTTATGGAGGCTTTGCCTTCGGACGCCCAGCGATTATCAGTCTCGACCCAGACAGTGTGCTGATCGATGTGGCCGCCGCGCAACGGTATCAGTCTAGGCTCGATGAAGAGTTGGCGAAGCGCGAAGCCGACCGTCAGATTGAATCCGGTAGCACCAGCAGCAGGCCAGAGGTGGCTGACTCGCAACCGACATCCGCCAAAATCGGTGAGCCGTCCTCTGCACCATTGTCGGACGCGCCATCGTTGCCGAGACAGTTTTATGGCACGACCAACCTTGATCCGGTGATGGCCGCGATGGATTTCTCCAAGGTTGTAGATGAAGTCGTACAGCACTTCAGTTCCCAGATGGGAGTCGAGGTCACAGTCAGTGTCGAGATCAACGCGAAGAGTCGCGAGGGATTCGATCAGTCGGTCCAGCGCACGATCAAGGAGAACTGCGGGGTGCTGAAGTTTTCTACTGCCGAGTTCGATTAAGCGTAAAGCCTGTGCGTCCCCAATGTTCGACCAGAAAAGGTTTGCGCAGCTGCATCTGAAGGCCGACGTATTGGAGCGGCATGGCCTTCCCGACATCGGCTATCCAGTTCCACCGAGCGTGCTGCCGAGGCTGATTAACCTGGGTGGCGAGTTACCGTTCCCGCACCTGCTGCTCTGGATTCAGCAGTGTTTGGCTGACGCGACCAACGCAAGCGAGCTGGGCAGTGCTGTCCTGCCGCTTTGCCGGCTGATCGGAACGCCGGATGCTTATGCGACCGGAAGCGCACAGGGCGATGACTGGATTCTGTATCTGGGAGAAGTCGATCTGAGTGGTGAGGTCGCCACCATTCAGAAGCAGGGTCGCCTGCTGGCTGCCGCTTCGCAGGTCCCCGATTCTGGTGACGTGCTGATATCCGTTTACGAACCTCTGGCCGCAGGCGACATCCACAGTCTGATCCACATGGGTGGCCACCAGCAGCCGAATTCATACTCCGGTAAGCGCTCGAACTGGGATTACACCAAAGCGCAATACGCCACACCCAAGCTTGGCAACGCGATGCAGTCTGAAGCGGGCCATAGCTACCGGTCGTACTGGGAGCGCGGCCTCGGAATTGGTCACGACGGTGAAATCGTTGACGATTGGTACGATCAGCGATCGCTGTGGCCCCTACCGCCGTGGGTCGTGGCAACACAGCTCGGTGTCTGGTACGAACTGGCCGAAGACAACGGGCTCGAAGCGCTTGATGCGGCGCTGGGGATGCCTCTGGACTTTTCCGCGCCACCGGTGCCGTCCAAGCACAAGGATTCGCGAATTCGTCAGTGCCAACGTGTGCTGCGTATGGTTCACGAGCTACACAAAAGCGGGTATCAACATCTACGTATCAGCTGCGGTATGGTCCCTTCCGGATTGCATTGGCGCTGTCAGCTGCTGACAGCGAATGACCCACGCATATCGGTCGAAAACGCCCTCTACAGCAGTGCGCAGGGAAAGCATTACTTCGAATGGGCCGACGCTGCGGCTGACGGTGCTCGCGAGTTGGCCGCCAAATTCATCCAGCGATTCCCGCGTCTGTGTGAAACTGCGATGGGTCGCGACTGGCGCTATGTTGGTTGGTATTCCGAGCTTTTGGGGTGGGTCGAAGCTGGGTACTTGCCTGTGGAATTCGGTGACTACGGACCGTGGGGAGACGATGATGAGCTTGTCTTGACGAGGTTGGATCGTCCTGGGACTTCGAACGTCGTAATACCAGCGGCGCCTTTATTGCGTTAGCACAGCTTGGTTGTCCGTCGTCTATTCCTGCTCGTGGTGCCCACACGTACAAGTATTTGTGTCCCGAAAACGAGCAACCCATCGAATACGTAACGTGTGGATGCTGCGGCAAGAACTAATTTTTAGACAATCTTGTTTTTGCCGTTCGGCACAAAGTGGCTTTCATGCCCACAAGATCAGTCGGAGTGAGTAAATTGGTGGGCCCACCAGGACTTGAACCTGGAACCAACGGATTATGAGTCCGCTGCTCTAACCAATTGAGCTATAGGCCCATCGTGTTGTTGCGGGGTGGTCGCGTTGCACGCCATCCGGTCTGACAGAAAAACGCCCCGGCGGACCGGGGCGTTGATTCTACCCTGTCGGGCGCCTAGTTCTCGTCGAGGAAGCTCTTGAGGTAGGTCGCGCGGCTGGGGTGACGCAGTTTGCGCAGGGCCTTGGCTTCGATCTGGCGGATACGCTCGCGGGTCACGTCGAACTGTTTGCCGACTTCTTCCAGCGTGTGGTCGGTGTTCATGTCGATGCCGAAGCGCATGCGCAGCACCTTGGCCTCGCGCGGGGTGAGGCTGGCGAGAATCTCATGCGTCGCTTCGCCCAGGGCTTCGGTGGTGGCCGAGTCCGCCGGCGATTCGGCGTTCTGGTCTTCGATGAAGTCGCCCAGGTGCGAATCTTCATCGTCGCCAATGGGCGTTTCCATGGAGATCGGTTCCTTGGCGATTTTCAGCACCTTGCGAACCTTGTCCTCCGGCATTTCCATGCGCTCGGCCAGCTCTTCCGGCGTGGGCTCGCGGCCCATCTCCTGCAGCATCTGGCGGGAGATGCGGTTGAGCTTGTTGATCGTTTCGATCATGTGGACCGGGATGCGGATGGTCCGGGCCTGGTCGGCGATCGAGCGAGTAATGGCCTGGCGAATCCACCACGTGGCGTAGGTGGAGAACTTGAAGCCGCGGCGGAATTCGAACTTGTCCACGGCCTTCATCAGGCCGATGTTGCCTTCCTGGATGAGGTCCAGGAACTGCAGGCCGCGGTTGGTGTACTTCTTGGCGATCGAGATCACCAGGCGCAGGTTGGCCTCGACCATTTCCTTCTTGGCGCGACGGGCCTTGGCCTCGCCCAGCGACATCTTTTTGTAGATGTCACGGATCTCGTCGACCGAGAGCATGGTGTCGGCTTCCATCTGGCTCATGCGGGCCATGATGCGATGCAGCTCTTCCACGTGCTGGTTGATGCCCGAGGAGTACTTGCGCTTGGCGCGCACGAGCTTGTTGACCCAGGCCTCGTTGGTGAGGTTGCCCGGGAAGCTGTCGATAAAGGTCTTGCGCGGCATACCGGCGCGGTTGACGCAGATATCGAGAATCTCACGCTCGGCAGTGCGGATCTTGTCGATGGCTTCGCGCAGGTTGCCGGTCAGCTGATCCGTGGTGCGTGGCGTGAGCTTGAAGCGCATGAATTCGCGCGCCAGCGTCTCGCGGGCCGACTGGGTGTCCGGGTGGCCGGTGCCCTTGGTTTCCAGCAGTTTCACGACGGTGTCGAAGTGGCCCTGCAGGGCTTCGAAGGCGGCGCGGCATTCGTCCGGATCGGGGCCGGTGTCGACCGGCTTTTCGTCCTTGGAATCGTCGTCGTCATCATCGCCGTCAGACTCGGAGTCATCATCGGCGCTGTTGGCGTTTTCGTCCTCCGGTTCTTCGTTGACGACCGGGTCGCCGGTGTCGGGATCGACAAAACCAACCATGAAGTCGGTCAGGCGGCGCTCGCCGTCTTCCACCTTCTGCCATTCCTCGAGCAGGATGGCGACGGTCTCGGGATGGAAGGCCAGGGCATACATGGCCTCGGCCAGACCCTCTTCGATGCGCTTGGCGATACGAATTTCGCCCTGCCGGTCGAGCAGCTCAACCGTACCCATTTCGCGCATGTACATGCGCACGGGGTCGGTGGTGCGACCGAGTTCCGAGTCCAGCGCGGCCAGGGTGGCAGCGGCTTCTTCGGCGGCTTCGTCATCATCCTCGTCGTCAGTGACGGGGTTGTCCGCCATCATCAACTGATCTTCGTCCGGTGCTTCTTCGTGCACCGTGATGCCCATGTCGGCAATCATGTTGACGATGTCTTCGATCTGCTCGGGATCGACGATGTCGTCCGGCAGGTGATCGTTGACTTCGGCGTAGGTGAGGTAGCCCTTCTCTTTGCCTCGGGCGATCAGCGCTTTGAGCTGAGATTGCTTCTCGACGGTCATAGGATCCGGTCTTAAAAGTAGGAAGCCGGCGCTAAAACGCCGGCAGAACACGCCATTTTACTGAGCCACTACCAGCTTAGGCAAGGCGCGGCAAGACCTGCCGCGATCGACAACGGTTGCGCAGGCTGCCTTTTTGCGCAGCCGCAGCGGTTTGTGCCGGCACGTTGGCCGGTTGGCTCAGTGCAAAAGCACCTGGACGGTCAGGCCTGCGGATCAGGCCATCAATGCATGATTCCGTCGGCGACGTCCCAGCGTGTTTAGGCCCGATCGGCATCGAGGGTGTGGACTGCAAGCCACTGCGAATCGTCGTCGCAAAGCCCGGGCGCCCTCACGCGGCCCTGTTAGATAGGGTGTGTTTCTCGAAGTTCAAGGGGGCGGGGCGAAAAAATTATCCGCGCTGATAGGCGGCGCGCAGTTCGTCGCGTTCGGCCTGGGTGAGTTCGCGCTCCTGAGCCAGCTTCATGAGGGTTTGCAGGCGCTGTTTGGCGTTGTCTGCAACGATGAGCGCCAGTACTTCACGAAAGTCGGCTGCCGCGTCAAAGCCGGGCGGGAACGGCGGCCCGGCAAGTACATCGTCCAGCGTGGCCTCATCCGGTTCACCACGCAGGCGTTCGGCGTACTGGGCGGCGGTGAGCTGCGGGTTTGCGGCAAATGCGTGCAGCAACTGTTCGAGAAACTGCTGGCCAGGGTCGTCGGCCAGGCGCGGAATCTCCGGTAGCTCGGCGGCCAGCGCGGGTTGCTCCAGCAAGGCGCGCGCAGCGCGGCGCACGCGCGGTATGAGTACGGGGGGCTGCGTGTCGTCGGACGTGATGTCCGTGGGTGGCTCGGCTTCACGGGGTGGCGGAGGCGGCGCCACAGCGGTCATGTCGTGAATGTCGAAGCCGACGATCTGCGAAACCTGCTGTTCCAGGCCCTTGCGAAATGCGCCTGGCGCCAGGGCGTCCAGATGTGGTTTGGCCAGTGCGACCAGCCGGGCGCGGCCATCCACGGAGGATAAGTCCACCTGTTCAGTGAGCTGGTCCAGCAGGAACTGCGACAGCGGTTCGGCTTGGGCCACGCGGGTATTGAAGGCCTCGGCGCCCTCTTTGCGCACAAGCGTGTCGGGGTCTTCGCCGTCGGGCAGAAACAGCAGACGGATTTCTCGGCCGTCGCGCATGGCGGGCAGCGCGCGTTCCACCGCCCGCCAGCCGGCCTCGCGGCCCGCCCGGTCGCCGTCAAAGCACAGCACGATGCGCGAGGTGGAGCGAAACATCAGATTGATGTGCTCGGTGGTCGTCGCCGTGCCCAGCGTGGCCACGGCGCAGTGAATGCCGAACTGCGACAGCGCCACCACGTCCATGTAGCCCTCGACAACCAGCAGGTGTTCCAGCGTCTTGTTGGCCTGGCGGGCCTCGTACAGGCCGTAGAGCTGGTTGCCCTTATGGAATACCGGGGTTTCGGGCGAGTTCAGGTACTTGGGTTTTTCGTCGCCAAAGGCTCGGCCACCAAAGCCGACGACCCGGCCGCGCAGGTCGTGGATGGGGAAGGTCACGCGGTCCCGAAACCGGTCGTAGGCGCGGCCATCGTCCTTGCGGATGGCCAGGCCCGCCTGGGTGGCGATGCGGGTGTCGCCCACGGCGTCGGTGACGGTTTGCCAGGCGTCGGGTGCGTAGCCAATGCCAAAGCGCTTGGCGGTTTGGCCGTCGAGGCCGCGGCCCTTGAGGTAGTCGATGGCCTTGGGCGAGCTGCGTAGCGCCCGCGCAAAAATTTGCTGGGCGGTGGTCAGCGCCTCCCAGATACGGGGATCGATACGCGGGCCGCTGTCGGCGGCGTCCACCGGTACTTCGACCCCTGCGAGCTTGGCCAGCTCGTCCACCGCGTCGCGAAACTCCAGCCGGTCGTACTCCATCAGAAAGCTGATGGCCGTGCCATGCGCCCCGCAGCCGAAGCAGTGATAAAACTGCTTGTTGGGCGAGACCGTGAAGCTAGGCGATTTTTCGTCGTGGAACGGGCAGCAGGCCGCGTACTCGCTGCCCTGGCGCTTGAGCGGCACGCGGCCGTCGATGAGCTGGACGATATCCGTCCGCGCCAGCAGGTCGTCGAGAAAGTTTTGCGGGATTCGGGCCACGTGGCGGCTCGTCAGAAATGAAGCTAGAGCAGGGCTTCGATGTCCTGGGTCAGCGACGCCGGTTTGTCGGTGGGGGCGTAACGCTTCACCACCTGGCCCTGGCCATCGACCAGAAACTTAGTGAAGTTCCACTTGATGCCCTGCGAGCCCAGCACGCCCGGCTTGGCCTTCTTGAGGTGCTGGTACAGCGGGTGGGCGTTGTCGCCATTGACCTCGATCTTGGCGAACATCGGGAAGCTGACGTTGTAGGTCAGCGAGCAGAACGACTTGATCTCCTCCTCGTCACCCGGCTCCTGGTGGCCAAATTGGTCGCAGGGAAAGCCGAGCACGGCAAAGCCGCGGTCCTTGTACTGCTGGTACAGCGCTTCCAGGCCTTCATACTGCGGCGTGAAGCCACATTTGCTCGCGGTGTTGACGATGAGCAGGGGCTGGCCCTCGAAGTCGGCGAGCGACTGCTCCGTACCGTCGATGGTTTGGGCGGAAAAGTCGTAGATGGACATGGTGGCTCGCGGCGCGAAATGGATCGGCATTCTAGCCTGCCCGGCCCCATTGGCTTGGATGAGCAGGTGGTCGTGCCTGCTACGGCGGCGTGTTCACGCACTGCGCCACCGGCTCGGCACGGCAGTCGCAACGTGCTTCCGCGTTTGATACGCAAGTGACCCCGTGCGTTTGGTCATCACACTGGATGCTGCACGAGCGGGTGGCTTCGGGTGTGGGTAGCAGCCCGCGGGGATCGGGGTGGACGTCGGGTCGAGCGTTGACCAGGGCTTCGCCGCGGTGCTGCTCGCAGCCACGTGCACCTGGCGTGCGGGCACACCGCCAAGGGTCTTCCTTGTCCGTGTTGCGGCTGCCGGGCGGCGCGGTCTGCGTGGCGCGAGCGTCCGTTGGTTCCGTTGTCGCGGGTGCCGCCGATGCGTCGTCCAGTTCGCCGTCTGCGACGCGGGTGGCTCTGCGCAGGCCGTCGTCATGGCTGGGCCGTGGCTGGAAGACGTGGTTCAGGGTTTGCGCCAGTTCCGACGCCGAGCCTAAGGAGACTGGGGTATGCAGCCCGCCGCCCGCGCCGGTGGTGACGCAGGCACTCAGGGCCGCCGCCAGAATGGCAAGGGTGATGTTGCGGCCATGGCGTGTCGCAGACCTCATGCGCCGATCATGCGATGGGCGATGCGCGGGCTTCAACCTGCAGGTGAGCCCGGTTGGCCCGGTGTCCAGGCCGGTGGGTCGCTGGCCGGGAAGGATTCGTCGCCGGCTTCATCGGCCAACGCGTCGTCCTTCGGGTCGCGGTCGCGGGGCTTCGCTGCGTCGTCGGTATCCCGGTTTCGGGTCGACGGGTGCTTGGGGCCAGGCTGCGGCATGCGGTCTCCGACAGCGTGTGGTGTCTGCTGCAGAAGACCGCGATGGGCCGGTCGTGTTCCGGCGCGGGCTGAATTAGCCCGCCAGGCGGGCCTTGATCTTGGCCGAGAGTGCGGACATGTCGGTGCGGCCAGCGACCTTGGGCTTGAGCTGGCCCATGACCTTGCCCATATCGCGCATGGATTCGGCGCCGGTGTCGGCCATGGCCTGCTCGATCAGCGCATCGATGTCGGCTTCATCCAGCTGGGCGGGCAGGTAAGGCGTCAGCAGTGCGGCTTCAGCGGCTTCCTGATCCGCCAACTCAGGGCGATCACCCGCGCGATACTGGGCTTCGGCCTCGCGGCGTTGCTTGACCAGCTTTTCGACAATGGCCACCACGTCGTCATCGGTGAGCTCGATGCGCTCATCGACTTCGCGCTGCTTGATGGCGGCGGTGAGCATGCGGATGGTGGCCAGGCGCTCCTTGTCCTTCTCGCGCATGGCGGTCTTCATGTCGGCAGTGATGCGGTCCTTGAGTGCGGACATGGTGCTTCCTTGTCGTGTTCGGTGGCTTAAAACGAAACTAGCGGCTCGCGGCCGCTAGTCACTTCACGCAATGTAGGCGCTATCAGCGCCCGGCGGCCTCTAGTAGAGGCGCGTCCGGCGGGCCGTCTCACGAGACAGCTTCTTGGCGTGGCGCTTAACAGCAGCGGCCTTCTTGCGCTTGCGTTCCTGGCTCGGCTTCTCGAAGAACTCACGCTTCCGCACGTCCGACAGCACTCCGGCCTTCTCGCAGGTGCGCTTGAAACGGCGCAGGGCAACTTCGAAAGGCTCGTTTTCTTTGACGCGTACGGCTGGCATGTTGGGTACAACTCCGAGGCCTGTTAGCCAGGCTAGGTTCAGAAAGGGACGCGGATTCTAATGGCGTGGTTTGCGTTTTTCAACGGCAAATTTACAACGAGCGATTTCCCCGGATAATCCGCCCCCTTCCATTCACTCGGCGAGCTGCCGCCAGGCGGCTTCGTGATCAGCCCAGACCCGACGCGTGACCACTGTTCTCGGCATCGAAACCTCTTGCGACGAAACCGGCGTTGCGGTCTATGACAGCCAGCGCGGACTGCTGTCCGAGGCCTTGTTCAGCCAGATCGCCCTGCATGCCGAACACGGCGGTGTGGTGCCGGAACTCGCCTCGCGCGACCATGTGCGGCGGCTGGCCGGGCTGGTGGATGAGGCACTGGCCTCGGCCGGCGTCGAGGGAACCGATTGTATTGCCTACACCGCTGGGCCCGGGCTGATCGGTGCGCTCATGGTCGGTGCGTCCTTCGCCACCGGCTTGGCGACGGCCTGGGGGCGGCCGGTGATTCCCATTCATCATATGGAGGGGCATCTACTGGCCCCGTTGATGACGGGCGAAGCACCGGATTTTCCGTTTGTGGCGCTACTGGTCTCGGGCGGGCACACGCTGCTGGTGCAGGTCGACGGCATTGGCCGCTACCGGTTGCTGGGCCAGACACGCGATGATGCCGTGGGCGAGGCCTTCGACAAGACTGCCAAGCTGCTGCAGCTGGACTACCCCGGCGGGCCGGCCGTGGCGCGGCTGGCCGAGCAGGGCGACCCGACCCGTTTTCGCCTGCCCCGGCCCATGCTCGACAAGCCCGGGCTGGATTTCTCATTCTCCGGGCTGAAAACGGCGGTCTACCTGCTGGCGCAGGATCACCCCGAATCGCCGGCTGACATCGCCCGCGCCTTCGAGGAGGCTGTGGTCGAGACCCTGGCCACAAAATGCCAGCGGGCGCTGGCTCAGGCAGGCTGCGCTGATCTGCTCATCGCAGGCGGCGTGGCGGCCAATACCCGCTTGCGGCAGGCCCTGTCGGCCTTGCCTGGCGTGCGGCTGCATACGCCGCCACTGGCCTTGTGCACCGACAACGGCGCCATGATTGCCCACGCGGGCGCACTGCGCCTGGCCGATGCCATTGAGCAGCCGACCCGCATGCTGGCGCGACCGCGCTGGCCGCTGGATACCCTGGAACCACCCGGACAGTTTGCATGGACCTGATCTACCTGCGCGATCTGCGCATCGAGACCGTCATCGGCATTTTCGACTGGGAGCGCGAAATTCGGCAGACCGTCGTCATCGACTTGGAAATGGGGGCGGACATTCGCCGGGCGGCGCAGACCGATGCCATCGAGGACACGCTCGATTACAAGTCGGTGGCCAAGCGCATCATCAGTTTTGTCAGCGAATCCAGCTTTCAGTTGGTCGAGACGCTGAGCGACCGTATCGCGCGCATCATCGTGACCGAGTTTGACGTGCCCTACGTGAAGGTGGTGGTGAACAAGCAGGGCGCGGTTCGGGGCTCGCGCGATGTCGGCGTGATCATCGAGCGCCGTGCCGAGGATTACGCCGATGCCTGAGGTGTTTGTCGGGGCGGGCAGCAACGACCGCGCCGAACAGCATCTGGCCCGAGGCGTAGAGATGCTGGCGGCGGTGTTTGGCCCCTTGCGCTGCTCGCCGGTTTATCAAAACCCCGCGGTAGGATTCGAGGGGGATGATTTCCTGAACTTTGTCATCGGGTTTCAGACCGACCGGTCGATGGCCGAATGCATGCGCCAGCTGCGAGCCATCGAGGACGCCTGTGGGCGGGATCGCTCCGGGCCCAAGTTCAGCCCGCGCACACTGGATTTCGATTTGCTGATCTACGGCGGATTCGTCTCGGACGATCCGGCGGTTGATGTGCCGCGTGGCGAAATTCTCAAGTATCCCTTTGTGCTCAAGCCGCTGGCTGATCTGGCGCCCGAGGCGCGCCATCCCGCTGAGGGGCGGACCTACGCCGACCTGTGGGCCGAGATGGCGGCAGGGGTGCCGCCGGCCGCGCTCACCCAGGTGAACTGGTCTCCCGGCGAGGGGGCTGCTCGGAGCTAGCCCAGTCGCGCCTGCACAAGGGCAGGCAGGCCATCGAAGACGGTCACGCTGTGCAATGCGTCGAGATGCGCCTGCTCCGTCTCCGCGCCGTGGCCGGTTCTGACCAGGACGGGTTGTGTCCCTGCCGTGCGGGCGGCTTCGATGTCGCTCCATTCGTCTCCGACGACGGGGACTGTCTGCGGATCGATTTGCATGCGCCGGGCAATATCGGCGATGAGCGCGGATTTGCCTGCCTGGCGGTCTTCTGCATCGGCATGCGGGTTGAACGCAATGGCATCGAAGCGCCCGGCGAACTGGCCGACAGCTTCCTGCATGCGCTGGTGGATGGCGAACAGCTCGTCGTGGGTCATGTCGCCCGCCCCCAGCTGGGGCTGGTGCGTGACCACGCAAACGCGCACGCCGCTCTGGTTGAGCCGCGCGACGGCTTCCAGGCTCCCGGGCAGAGGGCGCCATTGCGCCGGCCGGCGCACGCCGCCCTCGACCGGTTCGTTGAGCACGCCATCACGACCCAGAATGATCAGTTTCATGGCGGCAGTGTAGCGCGTCGGCTAGTTGCTCAAATGTGAGAAGTCAGCGATCTGACGCAGCAGCCCATCGAGCTGCGTGAGCAGGCGCAGGCGGTTGCTGCGCACAGCGGCATCTTCGGCCATGACCATGACGTCCTCGAAGAACTGATCCACCGGCCCCTGCAACGTGGCGAGTTGTGTCAGCGCAGCGGCGTAGTCGCCCTGGGTTACGAGTGTCGTGACCTGATCGGCCAGGCGGCTCATGGTCTCGTGCAGGCTGCGCTCGGCGTCGGCCTCAAACAGGCGGATGTCGACCGCTGCAGCATCCTCGCCGTTCTTCTTCAAGATGTTGCGCACGCGCTTGTGCGCAGCAGCCAGGCTGTTCGCTGCGGCAGACCCCTGAAATGCCAGCACGGCTTGGCTGCGGCGCTGAATCTCCAGTGGATCGCGTAGCTGTAAGGCGGTGACGGCTTCGAAAACATCGGTGCCGATGCCCTGGTCAGCCAGTAGGCCGCGCAGGCGGTCGGCAAAGAAGCTCAGCAGCGCGTCTTTGCTTTCGGCTTCGCCCGTCACAGGCTGTTGCGACAGGGCTGCCGTCACAGCGGCCTGCAGGTCCAGCGATTGTTCAGCCTCTAGCAGGATGCGCAGTACGCCGAGTGCGGCGCGACGCAGGCCCAGCGGGTCGCGGTCGCCGGTGGGGCGGTTGCCCAGGGCGAACTGGCCGGCGAGGGTGTCGAACTTGTCGGCCAGTGCCAGCATGCGGCCGGCGTCTGTTGCTGGGATGTCGTCGGAGGGGCCGCGTGGCTGATACTGCTCGGCAATGGCTGCCGCCACGGCGTCGGATTCGCCGGATGCGCGGGCGTAGTAGCCGCCGACAATGCCTTCCAGCTCCGTGAATTCGAACACCATGTCAGTGACCAGGTCGGCCTTGGCCAAGGTGGCGGCGCGTGTGGCGGTGTTGGCATCGGCGCCCAGGGCTTCGGCCAGCGAGGCGGTCAGCGCCCCTAGCCGGCGAGTCTTGTCCGCGTAGCTGCCCAGACCCTTCTGGAACGTCACCTTGTCCAGGCGCTCACCGAACTGGGCCAGGGACTGTTTGCGGTCTTTTTCCCAGAAGAATAGGGCGTCTTCCAGGCGCGGCCGCACCACACGTTCGTTGCCCAGGACCACTTGCCGGATATCCAGTGACTCGACGTTGGCCACGGTGACGAAGCGGGGCAGCAGCTGGCCGTCGGCGTCCCGAACCGGGAAATAGCGCTGGTGGCTTTCAATGGTCGTGATCAGTACTTCCGGCGGCATGGCCATGAAGCGCTCATCGATCTGCCCCGACAAGGCGACAGGCCATTCGACCAGGGCGGTGACTTCGTCCACCAGATCCGGGTCCATCTGCGCGATACCGCCGGCGCGCTCGGCCGTGCGCTTGACCTGCTGGGCGACGATTTTGCGGCGCTCCTCGAAGGCGGCGATGACCTGGTGATCGAACAAGGTGGTTTCGTAGTCACCGGCCCGCTCCAGCGCGATCGGCTCGGGGGCGTGGAAGCGATGCGCCGAGGTGAGGCGATCGGCGGTCAGGCCGAACAGCTCTACCGGGATGACGGTGTTGCCGTGCAGGCAGACCATCCACTGCACCGGGCGCAGAAAGCCCTCGTCCAGACTGCCCCAACGCATGCGCTTGGGGGTGGTCAGCTTGCGGATGGACTCGACGATGAGCGGCGGCAGGATGTCGGCCAGAGGCTGGCCTGTCTCCTGCCCACGGAAGACGTAATAGGGGCCTTTGTCGGTCTCGATGGTGTCCAGCGCGTCGACGTCGACACCACAGGAGCGCGCAAAGCCGGCAACCGCTTTCTCCGGCGCCTTGGTGGCTGGCCCGCGGCGTTCAATATCGCGGTCGGGCTGGCGGTCTGCAACATCGCGAATCAGCACGGCCAGGCGGCGCGGGGTCGCGAAGATGCGGGCCTCGCCGGTATCGATGCCCAGCTCGGACAAGCCGTCGGTCAGGCGCTGACCGAGCTCTCCGGCCATGGCTTGCAACGGGGCGGGCGGCAGCTCTTCGCAGCCGAGTTCAAACAGGAGATCTGCGTTCATGGAATCGGTGTCAATCAGGCCGCATCGGCGGCTTGTTGCAGCATGGGAAAGCCCAGGGCCTCGCGTGCTTCGTAGTAAACCTTGGCGACATCGCGGGCCATGGCGCGGACGCGCAGGATGACGTTTTGCCGCTCGGTGACGGAGATCGCCTTGCGGGCGTCGAGCAGGTTGAACAGGTGGCTGGCCTTGAGCATCTGTTCGTAGGCTGGCAACGGCAGCTTGGCCTCCACCAGTCGGGCGCAGGCTGCTTCACATTCGGCGAACTGCGTGAACAGGGCGTCGGTGTTGGCGTGCTCGAAGTTGTAGGTGGACTGCTCCACTTCGTTCTGGTGGAACACGTCGCCATAGGTCACCGTGCCGTTCGGGGTCTCTGCCCAGACGAGGTCGTAAACCGATTCCACATCCTGCAGGTACATGGCCAAGCGCTCGAGGCCGTAGGTGATCTCGCCGGCCACCGGCTTGCACTCAATGCCGCCGCATTGCTGGAAGTAGGTGAACTGGGTGACTTCCATGCCATTGAGCCAGACTTCCCAGCCCAGGCCCCATGCGCCCAGGGTCGGCGATTCCCAGTTGTCCTCGACGAAGCGGATGTCGTGGACCAGCGGGTCCACGCCTAATTCGGCCAGCGAATCGAGATACAGCTGCTGGAAATCCGGAGGCGAGGGCTTCATCAGCACCTGGAACTGGTAGTAGTGCTGCAGCCGGTTGGGGTTGTCGCCGTAGCGGCCATCGGTGGGGCGGCGTGACGGCTGCACATACGCCGTGTTCCACGGCTCCGGGCCAATGGCGCGCAAAAACGTGGCCCAGTGGAAGGTGCCGGCACCCACTTCCATGTCCAGTGGCTGGACAATCACACAGCCGCGAGTTGCCCAGTAGTTCTGAAGGCGTAGGATCAGGTCCTGAAAGGTCAGCCGTTGCATGCGACGAGGCGTTTCATCCGGGTTGGAGAGCGCGCGAGTATACCGGCGCTGCGCTCCGGCTGCGGATGCATGGCGTCTGGCCGTTGGCATGGATGCTGCTTTTCCAGGAGCCCGGATGTTGGTCGCAAACGCGCTGGCATTCGCACTTACACAAACATCGTTGGAGAGGGTGGATGAAAGCCGAAGACGTTCTCAAGCTGATCAAGGACGAAGACGTCAAGTTTGTCGACTACCGTTTTGCCGATACGCGCGGCAAAGAACAGCATGTGACCGTGCCGTCGCATACGGTGGATGCGGATGAACTTGAAGGCGGGAAGATGTTCGACGGGTCCTCCATCTCCGGATGGAAGGGCATTAACGAGTCCGACATGATCCTGATGCCGGACACCGAGTCCGCTGTGATGGACCCCTTCTACGAGGAGTCCACGCTGATCATCCGCTGCGACGTGGTCGAGCCCTCCACCATGCAGGGCTATGAGCGTGATCCGCGCTCGCTCGCCAAGCGTGCCGAGGCCTACCTGAAGTCCACCGGCATCGGCGACACCGCCTTCTTCGGTCCGGAAAACGAGTTCTTCGTCTTCGAGGACGTGAAGTACGGCGCCGACATGAAGGGTGCCTTCTACTCGATCGATTCCGAAGAGGCTAGCTGGAACTCCGGCAAGGTCTACGAAGACGGCAACCTGGGCCACCGCCCGGGCGTTAAGGGTGGTTACTTCCCAGTCCCGCCGGTCGATTCCCTGCAGGACATCCGCTCGGCCATGTGCCTGGCGCTGGAAGACATGGGTATCCCGACCGAAGTGCATCACCACGAGGTGGCCACGGCCGGTCAGTGCGAAATCGGCGTCAAGTTCAACACCCTGGTCAAGAAGGCCGATGAGGTGCTGACGCTCAAGTACGCCGTACAGAACGTGGCTTACGCCTACGGCAAGACCGCCACCTTCATGCCCAAGCCGCTGGTTGGTGACAACGGCAACGGCATGCATGTGCATCAGTCCATCTCCAAGGACGGCGTGAACCTGTTCTCCGGTGACGGCGTTGGCGGGTTGTCCGAAACCGCGCTGTACTACATCGGCGGCATCATCAAGCACGCCAAGGCCATCAATGCCTTTGCGAATGCCTCGACCAACAGCTACAAGCGACTGGTCAAGGGCTTCGAAGCCCCGACGCTGCTGGCCTACTCGGCCCGTAACCGTTCGGCTTCGATCCGTATCCCCTACATCGCTAACCCGAAGGGCCGCCGTATCGAGGTGCGCTTCCCGGATTCCACCGCCAACCCGTACTTCGCCTTCGCTGCGATGCTGATGGCGGGTCTGGATGGTATCCAGAACAAGATCCACCCCGGCGACCCGATGGACAAGGATCTCTACGATCTGCCGCCCGAAGAGGAAAAGGCGATCCCGCAGGTGGCGTACAGCCTGGAGCAGGCGCTGGACGCCCTGGATAAGGATCGCGAATTCCTGAAAGCCGGTGGCGTATTCACGGATGACCTCATCGACGGTTACATCGACCTGAAGACCGAGGAAGTCACGCTGATGAAGATGACCACGCATCCGGTCGAGTTCCAGATGTACTACTCGCTGTAATCTGGTTTCGTACGTGTCCGCCGGACCGCGTAAGCGGTACGGCGGGCGCCTCGAGCCGCCCACTGCTGGACGTTTCCGGCTGCTTTCTCCTCGGGGAGAGCAAGGGCAAACAGGCCCCGGTTCATGCCGGGGCCTATTCGTTTGGGCGCGGGTGCAGGCACCCGTGTGCGTGGGGCTCTACGGCGTATGATCAAGGAATCCGGGCACTCTTCCCCGCTGAATGGGTCGATACCTCATGACAAAGCACATCCTGTTGTTGATTGGGCTGGGCGCTCTGACGGGCGTGGTGTCAGCGGGTGAGATCTACCGTTACGTGGATGAGCATGGCCGTGTGCACTACACCGACGAGCCGCCCGCCCAGTACGAGCGCAAGGCCGAGGCACTGGATCTCGACGGCGTGCAGACCTACCGGGGCGCGCGGGTGCAAACCGAGCCGCGTGCACCCCGGCGTGAGGCCGATCAGGTTGTGGGGTACGAGCGTGTGCAGTTACTGCGCCCCTCCTCGGAGCAGACGATCCGTGATGCCAGCCACACGCTCACAGTGTCGGTGCAACTGGTTCCGCCGCTGCGCACCAAGTTGGGTCATCGGCTGCAGTTCTTTCTGGACGGGCAGCCAGCGGGCCGTCCGACCTCGTCGACCAGCCAGACCTTGACCGAGGTTTACCGCGGCACGCATACGGTTCAGGCGGTTGTTGTCGATGCGTCGGGTCGGCAGATCGCGCAGACCGAGTCACGCACCGTTTATATGAAGCCGCCATCGGTCAACTAGCCCTGTCCTGCGGCTGATCCACGGCTGTGGACGCGAGGCACCATAATGGTGCGATCGCGCTGTTTTGCCATGGCCTATTCATTGCTTGAGAGTTCGTATGTTGTCTCGTGGTGCAACGTCTCCAAAACTTGGCGCAGTTCTCGATGGCCTGAGTACGGCCGTCGTGTGTCTGGACGAAGACCTCAACGTGGTCTATCTGAACGCCGCCGCTGAGATGTTGTTCGCCACCGGGGCGCGCCATGTGCTGGGCGAGTCCATGGAGCGAGGCATGCCGATTATCGCGCCGCTGGAGTCCCGCTGCCGAGAGGTGTTGGAGTTGGGCGCACCGATGATCGAGCGTGAGGTGGCCCTGCGTCGTAGTGGCGAAGACACCATCATTGTGGACTGTACGTTTTCTCCCCAGGCGGATGCCAAACGCCGGCCGCTGTTGCTGCTGGAGTTTTTTCGACTCGATCGGCACATGCGCATCACGCGGGATGAACAAACCCTCGCGCATCAAAAACTGAACCGAGAGATCGTTCGCGGCCTGGCGCACGAGATCAAGAACCCCCTCGGCGGGCTGCGCGGGGCCGCGCAGCTACTGGAGCGCGAACTGCCGGATCAAAGCCTGGCGGAATTCACACGGATCATTATCCGTGAGGCCGACCGCCTCCAACGTCTGGTCGATCAGATGCTCGGGCCATCACGGCGGCCACACCCCACCGAGCTCAATATTCACGAGGTGCTGGAGCATGTTCGCCAACTCGTGGAGATCGACGGGTTTCGCGATATCGACATCGTGCGCGACTACGACCCCAGCCTGCCGGATGTCTACGGCGATCGTGAGCAGCTGATCCAGGTATTCCTCAACATTTTGCGCAACGCGGTGCAGGCACTGGCGGCCACGGCGGTGCGCTGCGGAACGATTCACATTCGTTCACGGGCGCGACGCCAGTTCACGATTGGATCCACGCGGCATCGTCTGGTGGCCCAGGTGGATGTCGAGGACAACGGGCCCGGGATCGACCGCGATATGCAGGACAAGATTTTCTATCCCCTGGTGACGTCCCGTGCTGATGGCACCGGACTTGGCCTGTCAATTGCTCAGTACCTGGTTCAGAACCACGGGGGATTCATCGAATGCAACAGTCGGCGGGGTCGCACGGTCTTTTCCGTGTATCTCCCGATATCGTCGGAGGGCCGCAACACGTGAAGGCATGGATCGTCGATGACGATGAATCAATCCGCTGGGTGCTGCAGCGCGCACTGGGCGCGCATGACGTGGACGTCAAGAGTTTCCCCGGTGGTGTGGAGATGCTGGATGAATTGGAGAGTGACACGCCTGATGTGTTGCTCACCGATATCCGCATGCCGGGCATTGATGGTTTGAAACTGCTGGAGCGCGTCAAGGCGCAGGCCCCGGATTTGCCCATCATCATTATGACGGCGCATTCCGACCTCGATAGTGCCGTCGCCGCCTACCGCAAGGGCGCGTTTGAGTATCTGCCCAAGCCGTTTGATGTGGACGATGCGGTGGAACTGGTGCAGCGCGCTGCGCGGATCGCCAGCGACTCGCAGGACAACGGTCTGGCCGCCGAACAGCGTGACGCGATCATCGTGGGCGAAGCCCCTGCGATGCAGGAGGTTTTCCGGGCGATCGGGCGTCTGGCGCGTTCACAAATCACCGTGATGATCACCGGCGAGTCGGGCACCGGTAAGGAGCTGGTGGCCCGTGCACTCCACGAGCACAGCCCGCGCGCCGGCAAGCCGTTTATCGCCGTCAACACGGCCGCAATTCCGAAGGACTTGATGGAGTCCGAGTTCTTCGGCCATGAAAAGGGTGCCTTCACCGGGGCGACTGCGCTGCGTCGCGGCCGCTTTGAGCAGGCCCATGGCGGCACGCTGTTTCTGGATGAAATCGGTGACATGCCTGCAGATTTGCAGACCCGGTTGCTGCGGGTGCTATCCGATGGGCAGTTCTACCGAGTAGGTGGCCATGTACCCGTGCAGGTCGATGTCCGCGTCATCGCGGCAACCAACCAGGAGTTGGAATCTGCCGTAGAAGAAGGCCGCTTTCGCGAAGACCTGTATCACCGATTGAACGTCATCCGTGTGCGGATTCCGCCGCTACGCGAACGCAAGTCTGACCTGCCATTGCTGATGACGCACTTCATGGCTCGCGCCGCGCGTGAGTTGGATGTCGAGCCCAAGCGCATCCTGAGCGATGCCATGCAGCGGCTACAGGCCTTCGATTGGCCCGGGAATGTGCGCCAGGCCGAGAACGTCTGCCGCTGGATGACGGTCATGGCCCCTGGTCAGGATATCCATGCCGATGACCTGCCACCGGAAGTGCTGGGCAGTGAGGTCTCGCTACCGGCTGCTGGAGACGGCGTCGAGGCCGCAGGCGAGGCTGCGCCGGGAGGCGCCTCCGGACCCTGGGATGCTCAGCTTGCGCAGTGGGCGCGTCAATCGCTGGGCGAGGGTACGACCGGCATTGCCCAGGACGCCATGCAGTTATTGGAGCAAACGTTGATGGATGTGGCGTTGGCGCATAGCCATGGTCACAAACAAGAGGCCGCGCGCCTGCTCGGTTGGGGGCGCAATACGTTGACGCGCAAGCTGAAGGAGCACGGGCGACCGGAGTAGCGGGTCGTAATCCGGCGCAGCGCCGGGCTAGCCCAAGGTCGTGTCCAGGAACATCATCACCACCATTCCGGTCATGAGCGCAAAAGTGGCGGGCGTCTGAAAGCCGCGACGGTGGGTTTCCGGGATGATCTCGTCACTGATGATGTACAGCATGGCACCGGCCGCGGCACCGAGTACGGCCGGCAGAGCGAGTTCCGCCAGACTGCCTGCAGCCGCCCCGATCAGCCCGCCCAGTGGCTCAGCGGCGCCTGTGAGCGCGCCCCAGCCACAAGCAGCGGTCCGCGTGTAGCCAATCGCCAGCAGCGACACCGCAACGGCCAGGCCTTCGGGAATGTTCTGCATGCCGATGCCAATCGCCAGACCCGCGCCGTTGCCGGGGTCGCCGGTGGCAAAGCCGACACCCACGGCCATGCCTTCTGGCAGGTTGTGCAGGGTGATGGCGATGATGAACAGCCAGATCCGTTTGAGCTCGACCTGGTCCGGCCCTTCGCGGCCCATGACGAAATGTTCGTGGGGCAGGTGTTCATGCAGCAACCACAGGCCAATGGCGCCCAGCATGACGCCTGCAATCACAACGAGCGCGCCATAGACCTCATTGCCGAGTCGGGCATTGGCCAGTTCCAACCCAGGCAGGATGAGCGAAAAAAACGACGCGGCCAGCATGATGCCGGCTGCTGCGCTGAGCAGCATGTCCTCCAGCTTGGGCGACAGGCGCTGGATCGCAAAAACACCCGCTGCGCCCAGGGCGGTGCAGGCCCCCGCACCGGCACTACCGAGTACACCCATCCAGAATGGGCTGAGTTCGACTGATTCAAGCATGGTGGGTGAGCGGCCTGGTTGGCCGCCGGTCATCATCCGGGAGAGCCTGCGCTCGAGTGTGCGGGCAGCGGTGGGGGCGTGTCGACGACTGCACTAGTCAGGCGTCGTCGGCGAGTCGTTCGGTAGCGGCCCCAGCGGGCCATCGTCCAGGCCGAAAAGCTGAACATTGGCGACCAGCACCCGTTCGGTGGGCGTCGATTCGGCCACGATGGACCGCAGCTGGCGAAAATAGCTGAGATGCAGCCGCCGCAGCCGCTCGACATCGCGCTCGGAAACCGAGAAGACGTTGTACGAAAACAGGCCGTCCGAGCCGTTGCTGAGCTGATCCAGCCCGGTTTGCGCCCAGAAGCGCTTGTTGCGTACACCCAGCGCCCTGTCACGTCGGGTGTCCAGGGCGTCACTGCCCGACAACTGCCAGCGTTGCCCATCCCAACTGATCTGGCCGCCAGCGTGCAGCGCCGTCAGACAGTCAGTCTCAACCTGTTCGGGGATGCCAATACGTTGGGCAATCCAGCCCGGACGGTGGCTCGGTAGGCTTTGATAGGACTGCAACTCAATCGCCCGCAGGACAGCCTGTGTCCAGGGCAGCGCATAGGCGGCCCGGCGCTGCGCCTCCAGCCGCGTCCAGGCCTGGCCGACACTGGGGACTGCGGCAATGGGGGCGGCCGCTGCCAGCCAATCCAGTAGCCGGAGGCTGAGCGCGTCTACCAGCGCAAGAAACTGCGGCAGCCTGGGTTGGGTTTGCCCGGATAACGCCCGCGAAACCGCGAACCGGCTGAGTCTCGCCCTGGCAGCGATTTCGTCGATCGGCGTACGACCGCGCAGATCATTCAGCGCGGCAACCACACCGTCGGGCGTATCGGCTGCAATGTGATCCAACCAGCCGGGTCTCGCCCCGTAAAACGTTTCCCAGATGCGCGCGGCAGGGTACTCGCCCAAGCCTGCGGCACGCAGGGCTTCAGCAGCGGTAGGAAAGCGCCGGCCGGCTTCCCAGGCGTAGACCACATTGCTGCGGTAGCCCAGGCGTCTCGACTGGGCGGGTTGTGAGCGCGGGCCGCGCCAGCAACGCAGAAGTTCCCGGCTGATGGCCGGATAATCAAGAGCGTCAGACATCTAGCAAATATGCACAGAAAAACGCGTTTCTGCCAGATGAAATGTGCATTAAAGCTGTAGCTCCCGGTGATGATTCGGCGAATAATGCGTATCGAACGAGTCGCCTGAGCTTGCCCGATGCCGCACTGTCCGTTTCGAAACCCACTGCTTGCCTTTGCCGCACTCGGCTGTCTGGCGCTGGCGGGATGTGCCGGTGGGCAGTCGGGCAGCGAGAGCCCCGTTGGAACGGGTCAGGAGCCACCGGCCACGGATGCCGGCCTGGCGGGTTGTGTCGAGGCGAGCCGCAGCGCAATCGGGCGCGAAGAGCCAACGGCGCTGGGTTTTACTGCACAGGACATGCTCGACCTGGCGACAGGCAGTCAGCGAGCGACCCTGGACTTCGCCGCGTCCACTCAGGAGGGCGATACCACAGGTTTGACGGTCACGGTGACGGATACCGGTGATGCGGCGGAATTCGTGGATGCACAACCGGGCGAGTCGTCTCCCGGCGCAGGCTGTCCGGATTTCATCGTGGTCTCGGTCCAGCTACGGCTGACCAGCGACGATGGCCGTTTTGACGAAACCCTGACCGCACCGCTGGTGGCCTTCCAGGCCAGTGAAGCCGGCGCCATCATCGATGTGGACGCCGATGCACTGACCGGCAGCTACGACTATGCGAGCGCCGACCCGGAGACCTACGCATCACGGGTGGTGATCTTCAATGCGAGTTTTGATGGCGATGGCACCACGGGCCGGGTCAGCGGCACCGGCACGCGTACGGATGGCACCGAACACACGGTCACCATCGCACACTGGGGACAGGCTTCAGCAGGAGGAGCTCGATGAACAAGCAACAACTTTGCGTGGCCGTACTGGCTGGCGCCACGATCGGAATGACAGGCTGCGGCGGCAGCGGTGATGGGAGCGCGGTGCTCAGCCGCCTGATCGCCCAGCGCACGCCGGCGGACGATCTCAAGATCCGCCCGGCCGCAGACTGTGATGACTGGCGGGCCTTTGCTGCCGAAAGCTTTGTGGAGCAATCGATTAGCCCGGTGTACGCCTTTGCAACCGACGGGGGCGTTGCTACCCCGGGTGCCGCGGATGCTGTTTCGGCCGGTGCACCCGAGTTCACCGATACGAATACACAGGAAGTCGGGGTCGATGAGGCGGATCTACTCGAAACGGACAGTGCGCGTGGTTTGTTGTTTGCGGGCCATCGGCCGTCCAACAGCATTCGGATCTTCGACGCGGTGCCGGCTGGCTCCACGGCCGAGATCGGTCGGATTGATCTCGCGGGTGTGGATGGCCTGTATGGCCTGTATCTGGAGCCCGAGCGCCAGCGATTGACGACGATTGCGCGGAGTCAGCAGGGCACTCAAGTCGACTTCTTCGATGTGTCGGATCCGCCGAATCCGGTACAGCTGAGTCGCTACCGGATCGACGGCTACTACCTCAGTTCCAGGCGTATCGACGATCGCCTGCATCTGGTTGCCAGCCACTACTTCAATGGGCTGGACGGTTTGTACGGACAGGCGGCCTACACCGACCGTGTCCACGCTTGGTTCGATGCACAGGCCGAGGGAGATACGGAGCGCGCAGACACGATTCGTGAGCAACTGGTGACACTCGCGCTGGATGCCGCCAACACCGCGCCGCTGTCAACGTTGGTTCCGAACCGGGCTAGCGGACTGGGTGCCAGTTATGCCCCCATGGACTGCGCAGCGATCTACAAGCCGGACGTTCCCACGGCCATGGCGACCCTTTCGATCACCAGTCTGGACACGGACGGCGGCAATGCAGCCACCATCGCCACGGTGAACAATGCCTGGGAGGTCTACGCCTCAGCCGACAATCTGTATCTGGCGCAGACAAGCAATGGTTGGTTCTTCGCACCCTTCCAGGTGGATCAAACGGCGGTGTACCGATTCGAGATCAGCCAGGATGGACCGGCTGTGCCGCGTGGCTCCGGTGTGGTCGACGGCTGGTTGCTGAACCGGTTTGCCATGAGTGAACAGGACGGCCATCTGCGTCTGGCGACGTCCCGGCAGGATAGTTGCCAAAGCACGAATCCTGACACGGCCTGCCCCGCGGTGATGACGCCGACGAACGACGTTACCGTGCTCCGACTGGACAACGATGCCCTGACCCAGGTCGGAAACGTCACCGGATTTGGGAATAACGAGCGTGTGTTTTCGGCCCGCTTTATCGGGGATGTGGGCTATGTGGTGACCTTTGAGCAAATCGACCCCCTCTTCACCTTCGATTTGTCCGATCCCACCGACCCGATGCTGTTGGGTGAGGTCGAGATCCCCGGTTTTTCCTCCTACATCTATCCGCTGTCGGCGGAGCATCTGCTGACCATCGGGCGCGCGGGTGGCGAAGGCGGGGTTGGCACCGGCAATGCCTTTCAGCTGCAGATCTTCGATGTTTCCGATCTGACCCAGCCGGCTCGGATCGCCGCTGCGACGCCGACCATCGAACCGGATGACTGGGCGTACTCGTTGGCCGAGCACGAGCCGCTGGCCTTCACCTACGCGCCGTCGACGGACACGACCGGCCTGCTGAGCATTCCAGCGCAGATCGGATCACCATCGGAGTCGCGCGCATTTTCGGGTTTCATGACCTGGCGTATCGACACTGCCGGGCTGATCGAGGAAGCCCTGCGGATCGACCATAAGCAAACCGGTGGTGGCGACAGCTGCCCGCCCACCGCCGATGGCAGTGAGGGCGGTTGCACGAGTTTTGCCCCGGTGTTCTACAACCAGCCTCTGCGCTCGGCGATCGCGACGGGCCTGTTGCAGCAGACGGTGTACACCCTGTCCGACGCGTTTCTTGTCGTGACTGATGCCGACGCGGGCAGCGAGTTGGCGCGAATCGAACTCGAATAATCTGGCAGCAAAAAGCCCGCCCACCGGTTTCGGTGGGCGGGCTTTTGTGGCTGTTACGCCTCTACGGATCACACCCGACATGGGGGTGCACAGAGGCAGCCCCCAAAGGATTGCAGACTAGCCGTCGACAGCTTCCGCAGAGGCTGCTGCGGGCTGCGCATCGTCTGCCATCGCATAGCGATTGGCGCGCCGGAAGGTCCCCATGTCGTTGAAGCGCACACCGTTTTCGCGCATGACCGCATGGGCACGCTTGGCCGTGGCCTGACGGATGTAGAACGGCTCCTTCACGACAAAGTGATGGATGGCGTGGGTCGACCCGAAGTTGAAGCAGAAGAGCTGCATCGGCGCCAGCCACCAGGCGTTGAGGACCTGGGTCTGCTGGATGATGTTCCGCGCTTCGACGTCACCGTAGTAGTGCATGTTCGAGCTGATGAAATGCAGGCAGAAGGTGCGCAGCATGTTCGGGCCCATGTACACCACGGCGGCCGTGTTCAGCCCGGCGATGAAGGTTTCCATGCCGCCGGACAGCGGGATGCCGGAACCGAACAGCAGGGCAATGCCATTGGCCAGATGGAACAGCACAAAACCGTGCCAGAACGCGTAATGGATGAGGCCCAGCGGGAAGTAGCCGCGACGCTGTTCGTGCGCCAGCTGCTTGAGTTCTTCTTCTGACTGCGGGTTCTGGGCGATCACAAAGGCGCGCGCGGCTTTGTAGATGGTCTTTGGGCGCAGGTACACCGCCAGCATGTTGTCGCCGGTCATGATCAGGCGGCGCAAACCCCAGCGTTCGCCATTGGTGATGCCGCGCTCTTCGATGTCCGATTCCGTGCCCGAGAACTTGTGGTGATGCAGGTGCATGCGCTTGCGCACCCAGGGGCTGATCGTGCTCGGCCGCGTAATCCAGCACAGCGCCATCATCAGGTTGTAGGCGCGTGGGCTGTTTCGGAAGTAGAGTTGATGAATCAGATCGTGCTCCAGCTCATGAATGAACGAGAGGAACACGGCGGTCAGGGGGACGCAGACATACCAGGGAATCACATCAGCCACGTAGGCCCAGCCGCTGGCCACGGCGCCGGCAATCGACAGCGCCATGATCAGCGCGCCGATGGCGTCCTGGTGGCGCAGCCAGCCGTGGCGGGCGCGCACATCGTCGGAGGCGGCGCTAATCGCGGCGCGAATGGTTTGGATGCGGCTTCGATCCAGGTCGGATATCGCTTGTCTGCTCATGAGAGTCTCCAGAATGTCTGGAGGCAGTATCGACATGGCCGGCTCCTATCGCAGGGCCGAATCCGCCAATCGCATGACCGGATGCGCCAAACCGGCGTCAGCCGGTCGTTTCGTGGCCGCCGCACCCCATGAACTCCGCAGATGAACTGACCACGCTGGCCAGTTGGGCACGCGCGATTCGCGCAGCCCTGGTGCAGGCGCAGATCGACTGGCAGCCGCTGTTCGCCCAGGCGGGTATCGCTCCGGAGGCATTGGCTGACCCTGAGGCGCGGATTCCCCTCAGCCACACGACCCGGCTGTGGGAGGCCGTGGTCGCGGCGACGGAGGATGATGCCTTTGGTCTGCGCGTGGCGCGGCACGTCAACCAGACGACTTTTCATGCCTTGACCGTCACCACGCTGGTCAGCGACACCCTGCTCGATGCCATGGAGCGCACCGTGCGTTACAGCCGCGTTGTGACCGACGCGGCCGGAACCTCGGTGGGGGGGGGTGCCGAGCAATGCTGGATGGACCTCGGCCACCTGCCGGTGGAGCCCCCGCCGGCCTGGCAGGCCATCGACGCATTCGCCGCGATCTTCGTGCGCACTGCGCGCGCGCTGGTGGGGCCGGACTGTCTGCCGGTCCGCGCCGTATTCGCCCGGCCGGAGCCCCGGAATCGGGTGGCCTTCGAGCAGGTGTTTCGCTGCCCGCTGACATTCTCCGGGCCACACACCCGTATTGTCTTTGACCGGGCCAGTGCCGAAATGCCGCTGGAGACCGCCAACCCCGCCTTGCGTGCAGTGAACGAAGCCCTGCTGGACGACATGCTGCGCAGTCGGACCCGGGACGATCTGGTTTCGCAGGTTCGAGATGCCATTTCCCGGTTGCTACCCGGCGGTTGCTGTACGCAGCAGGCGGTGGCGGAGGCTTTGCATCTGAGCCTGCGCAGCCTTCAGCGCAAGTTGGCCGAGCAGCACACCAGCTTTCGCGAGCAGCTGGAACGCACCCGCCGCGAGCTGGCGGACCGGCATTTGCGGGCCGGTCAGGTTTCGGTGACCGAGGTGGCCTATCTGGTCGGATTTTCGGATGCGAGCAGCTTTGCACGCGCCTACAAGCGCTGGACCGGGCAGGCGCCCAGCGACGCTGCAGGGCGTGACGCTGGCGGTCAGCGCTCGTGAGTCAGGCCCCGGCGGTGCTATCGTGCGCGCCTGAATTGCGCCAAGCCAACATCGATTAATGATTCCGGTTCCGACCAAGCTCACCCTGCATCGCGCCTCGCGCGTGCTGGATGTGATCTACGAAGACGGCCAGACCTTCCAGGTGCCTGCCGAGCTGATGCGCGTCTACTCGCCCTCAGCCGAGGTGAAGGGTCACGGCCCGGGCCAGGAGAAACTGGTCTGGGGCAAACGCGGCGTCGCCATTGAGCGGATCGAGCCGGTGGGTGGTTACGCCATCCGTCCCGTGTTTGACGACGGTCACGATAGCGGGCTGTTCGGCTGGTCGCTCATCCATGAACTCTGCACCGAGCAGGCGCGCTTGTGGCAGGCCTATGAAGCACGATTGCAGGAAGCCGGGGTTGGCCGTGACCCTGGAGTGCGTTCATTGGACTCCGTTGTTCGCCAGTACACGCCCAAGGGGCCGAAACCCGCATGAGCAAGACCACCCACTTCGGTTTTGAAACCGTCAGCACGACGGAAAAGGCGCAGCGTGTCGGGGAAGTTTTTGCCTCGGTCGCCTCGCGCTATGACGTGATGAATGACCTGATGTCCATGGGGATTCATCGCGTGTGGAAGCGGTTCACCATCGATCTGGCCGCTGTCCGGCCGGGCGAACGCGTGTTGGACCTGGCCTCCGGTACCTGCGATCTGGCTGGCAAGTTCGCGCGGCAGGTCGGGCCTGAGGGGCAGGTGATCGCCTCGGACATCAACGCCTCGATGCTCAGCGTCGGTCGTGACCGGATGACGGACCGGGGCATTGTCCAGGCGATGGACTACGTGCTGGCCAATGCCGAGGAGCTGCCGTTTCCGACGGACCACTTTGACTGCGTGACCATGGCCTTCGGGCTGCGCAATGTCACGGACAAGGACGCCGCGCTGGCTGAGATCCAGCGCGTGACGCGGCCGGGCGGCCGGGCGCTGATCCTGGAATTCTCCAAGCCCACCTCCGCGGGTTTCAGCAAGCTGTACGACGAGTACTCCTTCAAGGTGTTGCCCCGTCTGGGGCGTTACGTGGCCAAGGACGAGGCCAGCTACCGGTACCTGGCTGAATCCATCCGCATGCATCCGGACCAGGACACGCTCAAGGGCATGATGGAAACAGCCGGTTTTCTGCGCTGTCAGTACTACAACCTGGCGGGCGGCATCTGCGCCGTGCACCGCGGCTTCGGCGCGTAGCGCGAGGCCGCCCTTAGGGTGCGCACCGCGACTGATCGCGGGCGTGGCGGGCGCCGAAGCGGCGAACAAACCAGTACACGTACTGCGCACGCGGCGGCCACATCCCGGCTGCCAGGCAGATCTCCCGTAGCAACTCGTCGGCTCTTCGCCGCGCCTCCCCGGGTAGGTCTCCCTCCCGCATGAGCTGATAAAGCGCGTCATGAACCAGTGAGCCGCGCGTGAAGCTGGGCGTATCCAGGGTCGGTCCGCTGGGGCCATCCCAGGCGTAGCCGGGCTGAATGGTGAGCAGCCCGTCGGCATCCAGTTGGAGATAGTGTCGTTTAATGGGCCGCGCGGGGCTCAGACCCGTGGGGTATGCATACGTCGAGGTCAGCGTGTATTTGTACCGCCGCCGGCGCTGGTAGCGAATCACGGTGTTGCCGCGCCACCGCCCAGTCCGGGCAGCAGCTTGCCGAGTTCGTAATTGAGCAGCAGGGCGACAGCCAGTTCGGAACCTGCGTCACCTGACAATGGCACCGAGGCCTCGGCCTGGGCCAGCAACTGCCAGTTGGCGCCCAGCCGGGCCAGCTGCAAGCGGCCATCAAAGACGCCGCGCCAGATGGCGTCCGCTGTGCCGGTGTATTCCCGTTGCCAGCGGTAGTCCTGGCCGATCCCGACGAACATGGTGCCCACCGCACCATCGACATAGCGGGTGAAAGTTTGCGCGCCGAGGGCCCAGTGAGGCTCGACTCGCACAACGGTGGACGCGTTGTCTTCCCGGTCGGTGATCAGGCTGCTGATTCCGCCGCGAACGCCCAGACCCATGGCATGGCTGCGCAGTCCGATCCAGCCAAGTTCGATGCGCGCCACACCGCCTTCAGCTTCGAATGGGTTCACGCTGGTCTGGCCGCCTCCGTTGTCGCCGTCCTGGTCCAGTGCGGAGTCGCTGTCGCCGGCGTGGTAGCCGAACTCCAGGTCCAGATAGGTCCGGAAGCGGTCACAGAGCAACCGGAACTCACAGGGCACGGCCTTGGCGGTGGCGCGATAGTTGACGAGCGCGCCCGAGCGCCAGGCGCCGCTGGGCGTCAGCTGATACCGCACGCCTGCGTTTAATCCGTACTCCGGTGCGTTCTGCGCCTGTGACCGCGCTGTCGTGCGCATCCGGTCCTGAAGCCTGGCAGCCTGATCGCGTAGCGCACCGGTGCCGGGCAGGGTGCTGTGCGCCAGCGCGGGCTGGAGGCGGTCGAGTACGCGGACATAGTCATCGACATAGGGTTGCCAGAGTGCCGGGTTGTCCAGTGATGCCATGATCGCGGTCACCGTGCTGGCACAGTCCTGCGGGTCGGCGGGCCGTCCCTTCAGGACCGGCGCGACCTGGTCCAGGTAGGTCAGCAGGGTTTTGCCGCGTTCCTGCGCCTGCGCCGGCGTGGTGGGCATGTCTCGCGGATCGTCCAGCAGTTCCACGCTGCAGGCCTGGTTGGCCGCCGGTGGCAGCTGGGCGCCAGCCGCGGCGGGCATCGTCCATAAAACCGTCGCCGCAGCGGCTGCGGCAAGCAGATGCTTGAGCATTTTGAGACCTCCCCTGTCCCCATTCCCCTCGCACATGCTGGCCGACGTTCCCCCGCCGAGAGTGCGATAATCAACTGCATGTTAACTCTACGCGAAGTCTTGTCAGGCGAGGCCCCATCATGAGTGTCGTCGCCAACGCACTGGCCGTGGTGGAAGCCGGCCTGAATCGGGCGCTGGCGCTGGATCCGGCTGTGGGCGAGCGTTTGCGCAAGCTGGACGGTCGTGTGGTGGCGGTGACGCTCACCGGCCTGGAGCAGACGGTGTACTGCGTGCCCATTGGTGATCGCCTGCAGCTCGCGGCCAGTTGGCCAGAGCCGGCTCAGGTTCGGTTGATCGGCCGGGTGGGGGACTTCGCGCGGCTGGCGGCTGCCGGTACGGACAAGCAGGCGGAACTGCTGTCAGGCGGGGTTCGCATTGAGGGCGATGCGATTCTGGCGCAGCGCTTCGCCGAGGTGTTCGACGAACTGGATCTGGATCTCGAAGCCCCGCTGGAACGTCTGTTCGGTCCCATCGCGGCCCATCGGATGGGGCAGGCGGCTAGGCGTTTCCTGGGCTGGGGGCGGCAGGCCGCTGCGACGCTGGGTGAGGATGCGGTGGAGTTTCTACGCGAGGAAACCGGCGACTTGGTGCATGCCGAAGACGTGGAAGCTTGGATGGATGCTGTCGACGGCTTGCGGAGTGACGCGGACCGGCTGGAAGCACGCATTCGCCGACTGGAACGCAAGCTGACCGAGGCTTGAGGTCATGGCGGCAACCGCCCTGGATCAGGCGCTGGCGTTTCTGGTCGAGGCCGATCGCCTCAAGTCGGTGGAACGCCAGACCTGGCTGACCGATGGGTCGCGGCAGGACAACTCCGCCGAGCATTCCTGGCACGCCGCCTTGACCGCGATGGTTCTGGCACCGTTCGCCAGCGAGCCCGTGCAGGTGGATCGCGCGATCCGCATGCTGCTGCTACATGATCTCGTAGAAATCGACGCGGGTGACACCTTCTTGTACGACGCCGTGGCCAGCGCTGACCAAGCGCAGCGCGAATGCGCGGCGGCCGATCGCCTGTTCGGGCTGCTCCCGGTGGAGCAGTGTCTGGCTGACCGCGCGCTCTGGGACGAGTTTGAGGCTGGCCAGACCCCGGACGCCCGCTTCGCCAAGGCCGTGGACCGGGTCAACCCGGTGTTGCTGAATCTCGTCACCCAGGGCAAGGGGTGGCGCGTGCACGGGGTTCGGCTGGAGCAGGTGCTGGCCCGCAACGCTGGCATCGCGGGACCGCTTCCGGCCGTCTGGACCTGGCTGCGTTTGCGGCTGGAACAAGCCGTCGAGGCCGGCTGGCTGCGACCTTAGCCGTCGATTACCGACCGGTTCGCGATTCCGAACGGAATGTGGACCATGGCGATTTCTCCGGTGCCAGATTGCAGGTGGCCACGCTGGTCATCAAAAAAGATGTGGGGTTTGAACCGCGACAGCACCCGGTACTTTTCCATGCCCCCGAGAAAGAACGTCTTATTGGCGCTGACGCCCCAGCTTTCCAAGGTGTGGATGACGCGTTCGTGAGCCGGCGCATTCCGTGCGGTGACAATTGCCGTGACCAGCGCCCGTTGATAAGACGGGTCGCGTTCCAAGGCCTCATCTTCCAACTGCTGCAGCTGGGCCAACTTGCGAAAGAGGTCGGCGAGCGGGCCCGGGCGATGTGGAACTGCGGATTTTTCCACCTCATGCTCGACGAAGGCATCCAGGTCGCCCCCCTTGAACACGGACTCCGCCTCGTCGTCGGCGATGACTCCGTCGAAGTCGAAGGCAATGCGCAGCATGCCGACATCGTCTTGATCGTCGTTCACAGCGGCGCTTGGTAGCGCCAGGCCTGCCGGATGTCCGGCTGCAATCGCACTGCGGACATCGTCCTCATTGGCGGTGAGAAACAGCGAGGCATTAAAGGCCGGAATGTACTCGTAGGGAGACTCGCCCTCCATGAACGCGGCCCGCGTGATCTCCAGCCCGTAGTGCTGAATGGAGCGAAACACGCGCTTGCCCGTGGATGCCGAATTGCGCGACAACAGCACCACTTCGACAGGCAGGTCCTCCGGAAAGCGCCGGTTCAATGCCAGAAACCGTTTGATGAACGGAAACGCCACGCCCTTGCCCAACGGCTTGTCCCGGTGCTGTTCCTGAAACGCCTTGTACGCTTTTCGGCCCTGCTGGAGAAAAACCTCGTGTGACTCCGACAGGTCGAACAAGGCACTGGATGACACTGCGATGACCAGCTTGTCTTCGATGTAATAGGGCATGGGTTTGGCGGCGCCTAGTAACCGGTCTGGCTGTCGGGGTCCTGCTGTTTTTTGCTCAGTCGCTGGTCCCGGTCCTTATCGGTCGCCCAGATGACCTGCGGGAACAACAGGACGCGCAGTAGCCCTACCAGCATGTACAGATAGGTGACCGAGAACAGGATGCCGCAAATAATCGAAATGACCTCGAAATTTGGCGAGACGTATTTGATCCCCCACCAGGAGATGACATCCGTCAGGGCCGCGGCCAGCCCGATCGGGAAAATCCACTGGTAAATCCACAAGTGGTTGAACTGCATCGAAAACGGGATGCCGATCACCAGGAAGCTTGTCGTAAAGCCGAACAGGTGGGCGTGGGTAAAGGCAATGAGCTTGCCTTGTGACATGTTGGCGAAATAGGCCTCTGCACTGCCGTGCAGATGGAGCTGGTAGCTGATTTCAGCTGCGCCGAACGCGAAGGCAATGCCGTACAGCGTAATGGCCAGTGCCAGGCCGCGTTTGACGCCCGTCGGGTAGTAGAACAGCGTCAGTGATTCCTTACTGACCCGGAACGGAACCGCGATTCGGCCCAGCCAGAGCAGCAGCACAAAAAAGACGCCCAGGGCTACCGGGCCACCAATGGCCTGCCAGGCGGGCGCGGGCGGCTCGACCTCCACGAGGTCGTCCATCTCCAAGGCGTCGAGCACGGACAAATCGCCCTGTGCCGCCACGCCATCCGGCGCTAGCAACAGCAGCGCGAACAGTCCCCAGATCATGAGTTTCATGGGTGCATCCCCTCTTGTTTGCTGCGTAGTCTACGCAGCCCACCGGCGTTCGGCTTGTCTGACCCGGCGGGCCGCCGTATGTTGCCTGCAAACGGGGAGGGCGCATGGGGCAACCTGCACAACAGCGCACGTTGGAAGATGGGGAGCTGGTGTTCGCCGAAGGGGATGTCGGCGATGTCGCCTATCTGGTCGATCAGGGAGCCGTGGAGGTGTTCACGGGGCAGGATGATGCCCGCACGGTGTTCGCCACGCTGGGCCCGGGCGAGATTGTCGGTGAAATGGCGCTAATCGACACACGGCCGCGATCGGCAAGTGTCCGTGCCATTGGGTTGACTCGCCTGACCGTCATCTCCCGCGAAGGCCTGAATGATCGACTGGAATCGGTCGATGCCATGGTGCAGCTCGTCTTGCACAGCATGCTGGGTCGGTTTCGGTTGGCGATGCACCGCGTCCGCGAAGGCGAGCAGGAACCTGCGCCGCCGCGTGTGCCCGAGTCCGAGGCGCTGCCACTCATGCCAGGGGACGCAGCGCTTCGACATGGCGTGTTGCAGCAGAGTCGGATGGAGGCTCGCCTGCGGGAGGCCATTCGCACCGATGGCTTGCAGATGCTGTACCAGCCCATTGTGCAGTTACCTCTGGGCAAACCGGTTGGTTACGAGGCACTGGTGCGCTGGCCGCAGGAAGACGGCAGCGTGATTTCTCCGGCTGACTTCATCCCGCTGGCCGAGCAGACCTCGCTGATACTCGAACTGGACGCCTGGGTATTGCGCCGCGCCTGCGAACAGGCTGTGACGCATGCTGCTGCCATGCGCCGAGGCTATGTGAGCGTCAACCTGTCTGGGCGGCAGTTCGCACAGCCTTCTGCGTACGAACTGGTCGCCGGTACGCTGCAGGCCACCGGCTTGCCTCCTGAGCGTCTGCAGCTGGAGTTGACGGAAGGGGTGGTCATGAGCGATCCGGACCATGCCGCGCGCCTGCTGGATCGCTTTCGGGCCCTGGGTATTGCCATTGCGCTGGACGACTTCGGTACCGGCTATTCCTCGCTGGCCTACCTGCACCTCTTTTCTGCCGATGTGCTGAAACTCGACCTGAGTTTTGCGCGGGAGGTGCGACGCGGTCCAAGCGGCGCCCGTATCGTGCGCGCCATTTCTGCGATGGCAGATGAGTTAGGGCTGCGCGTCGTTGCCGAGGGCATCGAAGCAGAAGCGGAAGGTCGGCAGCTTTACAAGCTAGGCTGCGGCTGGGGACAGGGCTGGGCCTATGGCCGGCCGACCACGCTGCCGGAAGCGACGGTGGTCGTCAGCTAAGGTGCATGTGCGCGCATCGGATGGACTCCGCTGGCGCGCTATCAGACCCAACCGAGAGCATTGTTGATGAGCCGATTGATTCGCCTGGACTGTGTGAGCCTGTTGCTGGCGACCTTGCTGCTGGGCGCCTGCGCAGCAACGCCGCCCCCTCCACTGCCACAGACCTCAGCCAACTCGGTGCTGGATGGCCCGGTGCGCGCGCTGATGGCTCGCGAATCCGTACAGGGGCTTGCGCTGGCGGTGATTCGCAATGGCCAGCTGCGACAGCTTGCGGTCTACGGCTACCAGGATGCCGCGACCGGCATTCCCCTGCGCGAGTCCAGCGTCATGGCGGCTGCCTCGTGGACGAAGACCGCGGTGGCGTATCGCGTACTGCAGCTGGTTGATCAACGCCGCATTGATCTGGATGCAGGGCCGGCATCGATACTGCGCAACCCGTTGCCGACGTATCAGCGACCGGGGGCGGATTACTCGGACCTGAAACAGGATGCGCGTTGGCGGGCGTTCAGCCCGAGGGTCTTGCTGACCCACGGCAGTGGTCTGGCAAACTTCCGTCGATTCGAGCCGGATGGTCGTTTGCGGATTCATTTTGATCCGGGGAGCCGCTATGCCTATTCGGGCGAGGGCTACCAGGTCATGCAATTCATGCTCGAACAGGGGCTGGGGCTGCGTCTGGCGCGAACCATGGAGCAGGAGGTGTTTACGCCCCTGGGCATGCTCGAGACGAGTCTGGTCTGGCAATCCCGCTATGCGATCCGGGCCGTGACAGGCTACGACGCCACAGGCCAGGCCGTGGCTTTCGACCAGCGGCAGCAGGCGGATGCGGCCGGCTCCATGGCGACAACCATTAGCGATCAGGCGCGCTTCTGGGCCGCGCTTGTCCGCGGCGAGGGCCTGAGCCAGTGGGCGCGTTCGGAGCTGGTGCGCCCGCAGCGGGTGATCGCCACACCGCATCAGTTTCCCACGCTCACCGGCGATCTTTCGGCGCCCTATGCGCAGATTGGGTTGGCGGCCGGCCTGGGTGTCATCACCTATCAAGGACCCGCAGGTCAGGTCTGGTTCAAGGGTGGACATGACGTCGGCACGGGTAATCTAGCGATCTGTGTGGAGCCAACCGGTGATTGTCTGGTGATGATGTCGAACGATGTCCGCGCCGAACGGATCTACCCCGAGATCTCCCGCATGGTGTTGGGTGACATCGGTTTCCCCTGGCGTTGGGAGTACAGCTGGCTGCCGGAAGATGCTGTGCCGCGCTAGGGATACACGGATTTAACCGCACGACCCAGACGGATACGGATTTCAGGCAGCAACTCGGCGGCGCGAACGGGTCCGTGCTACCGACGGCCAAGCGGTGCGCGCTTAGGGCTTGAGGCGCACCTGGAGCATCGTGGCGGCTCGTAGCACGGCGCGCTGGGCTGCACTGGCAAGCCCTTCGGCGTTGGCCGCTGCCTGAACTGCCTCCACGGACTGCCCGCGAAAGGCTGCGTAGAGCTGATCGTCGCGGGCCGCGTCCAGCGGGCCGGCATCGATGGCCTGTATATCGGTGATGACCAGCTGGCGATCGGTGCTGACCACGACGAAGAACTGCTGGCCCTCGTGCTGGCCGGGCACGATGATGGCCGTACCGATGGGGCGGCGATCCTGTACCGGCACGTAGATGGTGTTTTCGTCATCTGCCGTCAGCACCACCCCGCGTTGCGCGGCGCGGGCAATCTCCTTGTCGGTGAAGATCGCATCCACCAGTTTGTAGGTGGTGATCTCGGGAAAGAGCGATCGCACCGCACGCGGCACCAGGTTGCTGGTGTCCAGCCAGTCGCCAGGTGCGGCTGGCGTCGACCGGTCTGATCCTGGATTGGAGCGCGCTGCCACTTCCTCCCCATTGCGTGCGCCATCGCCATCTGCATCGAGTTGGGCAATGGCGGCAAACGCCCCGGCGTTGAGGCCGGCGTCCTTGAACTGCTGGCCATAGCGGTTGACCGGCGTGCCGCCGCCATCCTTGTGGCAGGCGTTGCAGGACGGCATATAGCCGTACTGGTTCTTGTATTGGCGGGCGAAGGCCGGCTCGGCCTGGGCTGGCAGGCTGGCCAACAGCATCAGCCCGGCGACGGAAGCGGTGAAGGGGATCATCCGGTGACGCTGCAGCATGGAAACTCTCTAGAAATCAAACAGGCTGGGCACCTGCTCGCGCATCGGGGTCAAGGGGTCTTCGCCGGCCGCCAGCGCCTGTTCCAGATGCTCGCGTTGCCAGCTCCCTTCAGGTGGCATGAGCTGCCCTGCCTTGCGGGTGCCTCGGTACCGATTGTAGTCGAGTGCGTCACGGATGCTGTCAGTGTCCCGGATGCGCGCGAGTACATCGGCTTCGGTTGGCCCGGCCATGAAGTTCAGCCGTGCACTGGGGTTGTCGCGATGACAGGCGAAGCAGTACGTCTCAAAGGGCTTGAGCGCCGAATCAGCGGGCAGGTCCAGGGGTGGTTCTGCCTCGCTAATCGGTGCTGACAGCTCTTCGACGGGGAGGCCCCAGCGGTTGGGCAGCGCCTGAACGCCCAGGGCGGAGAGCAGTGCCAGGATGATGTCGGTGCGCCGGAAGGGCGTTTCGCCGAGATGCGCCTCCAGTTCGGGGGCCTGGACGGCGGCCAGAACCTCGTCCAGTGAGCCGGCCGCCTGCAATCGGCGGACGTCGTGCGCCGTCAACGCCTGCGACAAGGCATAGACGGCATCCAGGTCCTCAGGCTGAGACCAGCGCATGGGTGGGCGCCGCGTCAGCGGATCGAATTCGGCCGGCAAGGGCGGCAACGCGTCGAATTCTTCCAGCTTTCCATCGTCCGACGTTGCTGTTGGGCCGCCGCTGCGGCCAAAGACGATGCGCTTGATTCCCGCGAACCAGCCGCCCTGGTAGAGGTCATCCTCCAACGGGTTACGGTTCTGCAGGTCGTTGTCCGGAACTTCAAATCCCCGCTCGGGCCAGTTTGTGCGGAACTGGGCGACCAGGGCCTGGGCGTCGTGCGGTGTGAAGCTGCCAGGCGCCAGGGCAAAGCGCAGGGCTTGCTGGAGCAAATCCCGTCGGCAGGCCATGCCAGCGTTGCCGGCGCCGCAACCATCTAGCCAGATGCGCTGCGCCAGCGGCACCATGTTGGCGATGTCGGTTGCGTTGTCGATGGCTTCCGGTGCGGCCAGGCGGACTTGAACCGGCGCCCCGCGCAGCTGTCTGGCATCGGGGTGTGCTGCACGGATGCCCTCGGCGATGGTGGGCGTTGCATTGGTCTCTTCCCAGGGGCGCACGGGGAAGATGGCGGAAGCATTCTGATGGCAGGTCAGGCAGACGTTGCGCTTGGCGTAGACGATGCGCGGGGTGCAGCCCGCGCAGTAGTCCTGCACCAGCTGAAATTCATAGCGCCCCGCGGCCTCGTTGTACGACAGCACCTCGATCTCGTCGGCGGCATCCACAAACCCGAGGAACAGGCGGCCCTTGATCGGCGGCGTCAGCGCAGCGCCCGCCGGGGGTGTGATATCCGCCGACAGCACCACCCGCGGGTCAGCGAAAGACGAGCGTCCCTTCTGCAGGGAGCGTCCGTGGGGGATGAGCACCGTCGACGGCCGACGACCGCTGGCGTCCATCTGCGCAATCCACTCGACGATGGACTCGAAGGGATAGGGCAGCGCGCCGTTTTGCGCGACCAGTTGGTCGAACAGCGAACGCGTGCCGGGCGGGGGTAGGTCCGAGTCCGGGATAACCCGCGCCGACAAGCTGTCCGGGTCGTACAGTGGGGGTAGCCGCTCGGCCAGTGCATCAACCCCGTTATCCGGTGGCGCCTGGCCCCCGCAGCTTGTGCAGGCCAGGACGATCAGACCGGCCAGAAGTGCGACTCTCATGGCGAGAAGTGTGCGATGTTCATCACCGCCCTGCCGCGCGTGTTCAACGCGGCAGGGCGCGTGCCTCACATCAGCTTGAGGAATTCGGTGAGTGCAGCCTTGTCTTCGGCAGACAGGTCCACACCGAATTGGTGACCCTTGTTCTCGATCAGGTCGTCACACTTCTGGAACAAGGGCTTGTGCGGGTCGGAGCTCGCGAAGTAGGCGACCGGCGTACCCTCCTTGACGGGGAGCTTGATTAAACCCTGGCCATCTTCCCGGGGTGCAACCTTAATGTCCGTTGTGGTGCCGGTGATCTTCTGCGGGCGGTGCGGTTCGTCATTCGGATCGTCTGACATCAGCAGGCGCGTCATCGCGATTTCGTACTGGGCAATACGGCCGGCCACGGTGTAGTCGATCCCGCCGTCTTCCAGGTAGGTCAGCTCGCCCACCGAGTTGTTGTGCAGGAAGGGGGCAATGGCCCAGACATTGATCAGCGAGATGTTGCGGTAGTACCCGGCACCGTCGTCCGCAAAGGTCTCGCCCGGTTCGGCGGGGCCGCCAATCGTCTTGGTCCCCACGGCCTTGCCGCCCAGCAGGGGCACCATGCGGTTGACCTTCTTGGGCTCAGAGCCGGGCGAGGGGCGCTGGCGGTAGGTTTCCGAGGCGAATTCTTCCCAGATATGCCCGGTGGAATGATTGTCATGGCGGGCGCGGCAACTGTTGACGCCGACGACGTTGTACGGTGTCGGCTCGTCATTGCCGAGCCAGTCCTGGCCGAAGACGCCGTTCTCGGCAAACTGGCGTGGACGCCACTCGCCATCCGCCGTTTCGACCAGGTGCTGCTGGCGGAATGTTTCGGATGTCAGCTGTTCCTCGGTGAATTCGTGCTGCCAGAATTCCTCCGCTCCGAAGACGTGGCCTTCGTAATAGCGTTCCAGGGCATCCGGGTCACCGACGATGGCCTGCGGAGGCACTTTCGTGGAATGGCACTGGGCGCAGTTGCGGGCGTAGACCTTGCGTCCCTGGGGCACCTGCTCGAGATCGATGAAGCGACTGCCGGGCGTGCCGTCCACATCCGTGGCGTTGAGCAGATAGGTGGGGCCGCCGGTGAGGAGATAGGCCGCCAGATCGTCCATCTTGGCATCGGCGTAGTTCCAGGCATCGCAATCTATGGCGCATTGCTGGATCGACATGGGCTTCTGCGTGGACCCGTCGCCGAAGAAGTCACCGGGAACCGGGAAGTTCGGTACCCAGCATTCCTCGGTACACATGCCGATGTTGATGTACACACGCAGCAGTGCCAATCGGTCACCGACGGAGTCCTCGCCTCCCTTGAGCACATGCTGTGTGGGGGCGGTGCTGATCTCGCCGGTGATCGGATGCTTCATCTCGTGCTGAAAAATGCGCTTGTTGATGAAGTCGGTGATGTTGTTCTGCGTGCCCGGGTTGTGCTGGAAATCATTGGGGTTGAGCGAGGTGTCCACCGTGCCGGCACGTGCCGAACCCACGGCCTGCACTGCGAAATGGTCGCGAGGCACCGCCGACAGAAAGGCCGCATGGGGCTGGTTCACGTACTGGTTGCCGATCAAGCCCATGAGATTTTCCCATTCGGGCTCGTTCGGGTCGGCCGGTGGATTGGTCGGATCAAAGGCCACATGGCATTGGGTGCAGGCATGGCCGATCATGAAACGCTTTTGCGACGCCATCTCACCGTCTTCATAGGGTGCGGTGCGCGGGTCGTACACCACATTGCCGTCGGCATCGAGCGTCGGGTCGCGGAAGTATTTGCGATAACCGACCACGCCGGATGATTTTGGATCGGCGCAGTCATCCAGCCAGTAGGTGGAGGCGTCACCCTGCTTGCAGTCGGGGTCGTTGATCAGGCCCCACTTGGTGTAGCGGTAGGGCCGATGCTTGGTGTGCATCCACTCGGCGTAGTGCATGTTCTCCTGGCCGATGGTGCGGGCCAGGTGGATGTCATTGAGGTCCTGGTTGCCGAAGGTGCCCTTGAACCACACGTCCCGGCCGCGGCGTACCGATTCGCGCAGTCGCTGGGCCTTGGCAGGGTCCTCGGCTTCCACTTCCTTGAACAGCGCGCCGGCAATCCGGCAGCCCTCGGCGTCATAGCGGGTGGGCTGGGGTTGGTCGCAGGGGGGCGGGGGCGCCTGGGGTATCGGCGCAATGTCCCAGGTGATGGGGCCGTTACGTTCGTGGGTGTCAGGGCCCGTGCCTTCGTGCCAGATCTTCTTGGCGGCCAGCGTGTTGTAAAAATTGTCCTCGTACCACTGCGGGTCGGCCAATACCTTGGGGGCGCCTTCGTAGACACCCATCGGGAACCCCTTGGCCGCCAGGTCTTCGGGCGTGGGGCTGCGCAAGGTGCGCGTAAACGGGTCGTCCTTGACGGGATACGTGGACTGGGCAGCCTGCGCGGACAAGCAGCAACAGGCGAGGATGGCGGCGGCGGCCGTCGTGATTATTTTCATGTGATTTCCCCCGATGACCGCTGCATGGTACGTGACGCCCACGGTCGTTCAATTAATCAACCTATCTGTACAGCGCGACCCCCTCCGGCCGTGCAGGTTTGCCGCCGCGTGACGAGCCGGCGAGAATGCGCGCCATGCTCTCACCACTACAATGGCGCCGCCTCTGGCAGATTCGGCGCGTTTACCATCGTTACGGGCTGGCCGAGGCGCTGGGGCGTCCAGTGCGACGAAGCTTTTCTGAACCCATCGGGGTGCGCCTGCGCAAGGCGCTGGAGGAGCTGGGGCCTGTTTTCGTGAAATTCGGACAGGCCCTGTCCACGCGGCCGGATATTCTGCCGCCGGAGCTGGCCTCCGAACTGTCCAAGTTGCAGGACCAGGTTCCTCCGTTTCCAGGGGCGGAAGCGCGCGCCCTGGTCGAGGCTGCGATCGGCAAACCGATCGGCCAGGCCTTCGCCATGTTCGACGACAAGCCGCTGGCGTCAGCATCGATTGCCCAGGTGCACGCGGCGCGCTTGCCTGGCGAGGACGGTCAGCCCGGCTTCGATGTGGTGGTCAAAGTGGTCCGGCCAGGGATCGAGACGCAGATTCGTCGCGACGTCGAACTGCTACACGGGCTGGCGCAAATGGCGGAGTGGTTCTCGCCACTGGCTCCGAGGCTACGGCCTAAGGAAGTCGTTGCCGAGTACGAAAAAGTCATCTTTGACGAACTCGACCTGCTCCGTGAGGCCGCCAATGCCAGTCAGCTGAGGCGCAATTGGCTGGGCAGCGAGATGATCTACCACCCGTTGGTGGTCTGGGATCTTTGTCGGCCGAATGTCATGGTCATGGAGCGGCTAAACGGCTTGCCCGTGGATGAGGTGGCCGAACTGCGCCGCCGCAACGTCAACATTCAGTTGCTCGCGGAGCGCGGCGTGGAAATTTTCTTCCGCGAGGTGTTCTTCTTCAATTTCTTCCACGCGGACATGCACCCCGGCAATGTCTTTGTCGATCCCAGTGATCCGGACAATCCGCGGTGGCTGGCCTTGGATTTCGGGATTGTGGGTTCGCTGACGCCGGAAGATCAGCGCTATCTGGCTGAGAACTTTGTCGCGTTCTTCGACCAGGACTATCGCAGAGTGGCTGAGCTGCATGTGGAATCCGGTTGGGTGCCACGTACGACGCGGGTCGACGAGTTTGAGGGCGCGATTCGCTCGGTGTGCGAGCCCATATTCAACCGCCCGCTCAGTGAGTTGTCGTTCGGGGTGTTTCTGCTGCGCTTGTTCGAGGTCGCGCGGCGATTCGACATGCAGGTTCAGCCGCAATTGGTGCTTCTGCAGAAAACGATTCTGCAGGTCGAGGGACTCGGCCGGCAGCTCTACCCTGATCTGGATCTGTGGAAGACCGCCAAGCCGCTGATGACGGAGTGGATGCAGGAACGCTTGAGTCCGAAGCGGGCCATGGCCGAGTTGCGTCGCCACGGTCCGCAACTGGTGGAGTCGTTGCCCGGACTGCTTGCCCGGCTGGGTACGGAGCAGGCACGTGGCGGCACAGTGTCACGGGATGAACTGGAACAGAGCCTGCAGGTGCTGGTCCGGGAGCAGCGACGCAATCGTCGCGTCACCATCGGAGCCACGCTGATGCTGGGCGCGCTCATCGTGTTCGGACTGGATGGCTACCGCCCCGTCATCTGGAACGGCGTGCCTTCGATTAGTTGGCTGCTCGCAGGGTGCGGAATGGCATTGTGGCTTTCGGCTCGCCGCCGAGGCGGAGGCTGACCCGCCAGGTCTGGTCGCTGCGTTGTGCCGTGCGCAGTTGAATCAGACTGCCGACCGGTACCAAGTCAATGCCGCGCGAAGCCAATTCGGGCAGGCGGGCTTCCAGCACCGCCAGCGTTTCGCTGTAGGGATGACCAATCGCGAGTGCGGTTCCATGGCGTTCTGCCAGGCGGACCAGGCGGTCGAATTCGGCCTCGATGGCTGGACGGCTGCGGACATGATCCAGAAACACATTGCGCCGGGTGCTGGGGATGAGTGCTGCGCGCGCGCTGCGTAGCGCCACGCTGCGGGGCGTGGTCATGCTGTCCACGAAATAAAGATGCGGGTACGCATCCATCGCATCCATAAGCCAGCGCATATGGGTGGTCTGTTCTGTGAGCAAGCTGCCTTGGTGGTTGTTGACGCCGACGACATGCGGAATGTCACGCATGGCCGTATGCAACATTTGCTGCACATCGTTGGCAGTGCTGTGGGTGGTCAGCGTGGTCGGGTGTGCCCGCGCACCGCTATGCGGCTCCATGGGCAGGTGCAGCATGACTTCCTTGCCTGCAGCGTGAGCCTGTCGAGCCTGAATGGGCGAGTGGGGCGCGTCCGGGATAAATGCGCAAGCGACGGGGCCGGGCAGGTCGAGAACCCGCTGGCCTGAGCGCTGACCGTAACCCAGGTCATCGATGATGATGGCAATCTGTGGTCGTGCCTGCGCTGCGGCTGATGCCACGATCAGCAGGCAGCCCAGGCCCCATGCCGTGATGTCCCCGAATCCCTTCACCTGACACCGTTCCCGTCTTGCACGCGGTCATCCCCATGAGCCGCGTATCCCCGAATGGACCATGGCCCGGGGTCGATGCCCCGAGCCATGCAGTTCGCCGTGTATTAGCGCCGTGCCTGTTCCAGGATCGACAAACCTTTGAGGATGTTCAACGCCTCGAACAGGCCGAAATCATTCTCGGCCAGGTTCGGGTCGGACTCAATGGCGTTGTCATCGACGGTGTCCTCGGCGTCCTGATCATTGTCCAGGCGCCCGGCCAGGTCGGCTTCGGTAATGGCTCGTGGCCCGTCGCGCTTTTCGACGGTGACGCGCTCCAGCACGATGTCAGGGTTGATCCCCTCGGCCTGGATGGAGCGTCCAGACGGCGTGTAATAACGGGCGGTGGTCAGCTTGATCGCGGCATCGTTCTTGAGCGGGACAATCGTCTGCACCGAGCCCTTGCCAAAGGTCTTGGCGCCGACGAGCACTGCGCGATGATGGTCTTGCAGCGCGCCGGCCACGATCTCAGATGCTGAGGCTGAGGCCTCGTTGATCAGCACAACCACCGGGGCGCCGTCGAGCAGGTCGCCCGGTGTGGCGTTGAAAATCCGGTTGGCCTGATCACTGCGCCCCTTGATCGAGACGATCTTGCCCTTGCCAAGAAAGGCGTCAGAGACGTCAACCGCAGCATTGAGGACCCCGCCGGGATTGGTGCGCAAATCCAGCACCAGGCCACGCAGGGCGCCATCATTGCGTTCGCGCAGCTTTTGCAGCTCCTCTTCCAGCAGGCGGCCGGTGCCACCGGTGAACGTGGAGATGCGCAGGTAGCCGTAGCCGGGTTCGAGCATGCGCGAACGGACGCTGCGCACTTCGATGATGTCCCGGACAATGTCGATTTCCAGCGGCTGCGGCTCGCCTTCGCGAACGACCTCGAGGGTGACCTTGGTGCCCGGTTCGCCGCGCATGAGGCGCACCGATTCGGTCAACGTCAGACCCTTCACCGGCTTTTCGTTCACCTTGATGATCAGGTCCCCGGCTTCCACGCCTGCGCGCTGTGCGGGGGTGTCGTCGATGGGGGCAATGACGCGGACAAACCCGTTTTGGCCCTGGACCTCGATGCCCAGGCCGCCGAACTTGCCTGAGGTGGAAACGGTGATGTCCTTGAACTCGTCGGCATCGAGGTAGGCCGAGTGCGGGTCCAGTCCGGACAGCATCCCGCGAATGGCCGACTCCAGCAGCGTGTCGTCATCGACTTGCTCGACGTAGTCCTGTTGGACCCGGTTGAGGATTTCGACGAAAGTCTGCAGTTCCGATAATGGCAGTTCGGAAGCGGTTTCGCGGCCTGCGGACACGCCTTGGGACAGCGTGAGCAGCACACCCAGCGCGGCGCCTGTGCTGAGCAGCAGCGCGGCTTTAACGGGGTTGGTCATGATCTCAGTTCTCCGTGGACCGGGGTCTTATAGGTGGGCGGCCCGGCCATCTCCGCATGATAGTACAGGCCACCTGGGCGGCCGTCGTGTTGATGGAGCCGCTGATCAGGCAAGGCGTGTGCCCATTGGCCGGGGCAAGCCGGGTGTGGCAGAAGTCCGGCGGCCCGGCGCCTTGTCGATGTGACCACCGCGGGGGTGGCTTGTTCAACGGGCCGCGAGCCAGCGTATCGGGTCCACCGGCCGCTGACCCTTGCGAAGCTCGAAGTACAGCCCGGTTTCCCGGTGTCCGCCACTATTGCCTGCTGCGCCCACGGCCTCGCCGCGACGAATCCACTCACCGACCTGCACAAAGGCGGTCTGGTTATGTCCGTAAAGGGAATACCAGCCATCGTCATGTTCGAGGATGACCAGCACGCCGTAGCGATGCATCCACCCCACGTAGGCCACCCGGCCGCTGGCGACCGCCTGGACCGGCGTGCCTTCATCGGCTTCGATCCAGAGCCCTTTCCAGTGGATGTTGCCGGCTTTCGGCTGTCCGAAACCGGCGAGCAGTCGACCGCGCACCGGCCAGTCCACCTGGCCGCGGCGTCGGGTGATGGGTTCGTCATCGTCCAGCACTAGCGGAATGTCGGCGAGCACATCTTTGAGGCTGGCCAGCAAATCGGTCAGCTGGGCTTCGTCGGCCTCTAGCTGGCGAACCTGGAGGACCGAATCCCTGATCTTCGCCTCCAGGTTTGAGACGGCTGTCTCGCGCTGGGCCCGCGTTGTTTCCAGTGCATCGAGCGACCGTTTGCGCTTGGCATACAGCGCTTCGAGGGATTGGATCTCGTCGGCCAATTTCGTTTCCAGCCCCCGGAAATGTCGGGCTGCTTGCGCAAAGGCCTGGATGCGCTCGCTGCGTGCCTTGGCCAGGTAGTCGTAGTAGGTCAGCACGCGTCCAATAGCGGCAGGATCTTCCTGGTTGAGCAGCAGCTTGGTGCGGCCTTGTCGGCCGATCTGATACGCGGCTCGAATCTGGTGTTTAAGTGCTTGGCGCTCTTGTTCCATATCACGCAGAGCATGATCGCGATCGCGCCGAGTGGTCTGCATGCGGCTCTGGTCGCGCTCGATATCGCGTTGCAGGGCGCGCATGGTTTGCGCGAGTTCGCCAATCTTCGTTTCGGTGGCTTCCAGCTCGCGGAAGAGTTGGCCCTTGCGCGATCGGTCGCGGTCCACTTCCTTTTTTAGGGCTTGTAGCCTGGCCCGGACCCGCTCCAGCTCTGCCGCATTCTGGGCCATGCGGTCATCGTCCTGGGCCCGACTGGTGGGCGTCGCAGGCAGGAGGACCGCAGCCAGTAGCAAGGCCGCCCACGCGTAACGGCGAGGGCGCGGCCTTCTACCCGGTGCGGGTGGGTGCGATAATCCTGTGCTTTGCACGCAAGCGGTTTCCGAAAAAACGAACGTATGGAATTGATACTCGACTTTCTGGCCCGGCACCCGGTCCTGACCACGGCCTTCATTGTCGTGCTCGTCGCGGTGATCGGCAACGAGATCGCCATCGCGTTGCGCTCGGGCCACAAGCTGTCCCCGGCGGATGCGGTCCGTCTCATCAACGATCGCGAGCCGGTGATCGTGGATGTCCGCTCTCAGGCGGATTACCGCAAGGGCCACATTATCGGCGCGCTGAATTTGCCGCTGGCGCGCATTGGCGAGGCTGACAAGGAGTTGGCCAAACACAAGAAAAAGCCGGTGTTGCTGTACTGCGCCATCGGTACGGCGGCAGGTGCCGCGCGCGAAAAGCTCCTCAAGCAGGGCTGGGAAGAGGTTTTCCCGTTGCGTGGGGGGCTGAATGCTTGGCAGGGAGCCGGCTTGCCCGTTACCAAGGGGCGCTGAATGCATCCTCCGATTCAGATTTACACAACGCGATACTGTCCCTATTGCATCATGGCCAAGCGCCTGTTGCAGGCGCGTGGGCTGAGTTATGAGGAGATCGCCGTGGATGACGATCCTGCGACTCGGCAGGCCATGACGCAGCGCGCCGGGCGGCGGACCGTTCCCCAGATCTTCATCGGTAATACCCACGTGGGCGGTTGTGACGATCTTCATGCCATGGACGCCAGCGGGGAGCTCAACCGACTGATGCAGTCGGACTAGATTCAACATGCCGTGCGCGCAAGGCGCTGGCTTTCTACAAGATACGGAGTAAGCAGTGGCAGAAGAGCAGGCAGGCGGCAAGCAGGTCGTCATGCAGAAGGTGTTTATTCATGACGCCTCGCTGGAGGTCCCGAAGGCGCCGCAGATTTTCACGCGCAAGTGGGAGCCGAAGGTGGATTTGTCCATTAATACGGCTGTGCAGCGTGTCGAGGGCGAGACCTACCAGGTCACGTTGACCGTCACGCTGACCACCACCGTGGGTGAGGAAGCAGAGGTCGCTTACATCTGTGAGATTCAGCAGGCCGGCATTTTTGTTTTGCAGGGTATTACCGACGACGCAGAGCGTCGGGCGGTACTTGGCGCGTACTGCCCGAATGTGCTCTTCCCCTTCGCCCGCGAAGCGGTGAATGATTTCGTTCAGCGTGGAGGCTTTCCACAGATGCTGTTGCAGCCGGTCAATTTTGACGCCGTCTACCAGCAGCACCTGGCGCAGAAGGCCGAGGGCGACGGAGACGGGACGCGACATTGAGCGCGCCAGCCGTCATTGCCGTCGTTGGTGCGGGCAGCTACGGCACCGCACTGGCAATCCAGGTCGCTCGACAGGGCCGCGAGGTGCGGCTGTGGGGGCGTAATGCCGACGCCATGACGCAAATGGCCGAGGCACGCGTCAACGAACGCTACATGCCAGGTTGTCCGCTGCCGGAGACCTTGCAGCCGGTGCCAACCTTGCAGGCGGCGCTTGATGGGGTTGAAGCGGTCATTGTCGCGGTGCCCAGCCACGCACTGCGCGAAACCTGTGCGGACGTCGCCAAACACCTGAAGGCACCTGTACCCGTGGCCTGCGCCGCCAAAGGGCTGGAGCCCGATAGCCGCAAGCTGCCACTGGATGTTATCGCCGAAGTGCTCGGTGCCGACTGGCCACTGGCCGTGATTTCGGGGCCCACATTTGCCCGCGAAATCGGGCAAGGCATGCCCAGCGCCGTGAGCATCGGGGCGCGCGACCTGGCAACCGGTGAACTGTTTGCAGACGCGCTGCACGGCGCCGGGTTCCGGGCCTATACGACCGATGACATCGTTGGCGTGCAGATCGGGGGGGCGGTCAAGAACGTCCTGGCGATTGGTGTGGGTATTGCCGATGGCCTGAACCTGGGCGCGAACACCCGCGCCGCGCTCATCACGCGCGGTTTGGTGGAAATGAGCCGATTGGGTGAGGCCTTGGGGGCGCGTTCCGAGACGCTGATGGGCCTGTCCGGCATGGGTGATCTGGTGCTGACCTGCACCGATGACCAGTCGCGGAATCGACGGTTTGGGCTCGCCTTGGCGCGGGGCGAATCCGTGGACGCAGCCATGGAGGCCATCGGGCAGGTCGTCGAGGGCTATCGTGTTACGCGAGAAGTCCGCGAGTTGGCCCTGGAACTGGGGATCGAAATGCCGATTACCGAGCAGGTCTACCAGGTGCTCTACCAGGATGTGGCGCCGGTGGCTGCCGTGCTCAGCCTGTCCTCGCGCCCGCAGCGCGCTGAAACCGAGTAAGGCACTGGGCTGGGTCAGGCGCCGTCGGCAAATCCGAGCTGGCGCCAGGCTTCGTAGGCAATGACGGCGACGGCGTTGGAGAGGTTCAGGCTGCGGTTGCCGGGCCGCATCGGGATGCGCACGCGCTGTCCACTGGGCTGCGCGTCGAGTACGGCCTGCGGCAAGCCTCGCGTTTCCGGCCCGAATACCAGTAAATCGTTCGTCTGGTATCGAACCCGGTCATAGCGCTCAGCGCCGCGCGTCGAGCAGCACAGCCAGCGTCGATGACCCTGGGCGCGGGCCAATGCGGCAAGATCTGCATGGCGCTGCACACGCGCGAATTCGTGGTAGTCCAGACCCGCCCTGCGTAAGCGCTTGTCGTCCATTTCGAAACCCAGCGGTTCGATCAAATGCAGTTCGGCGCCAAGATTGGCGCACAGACGGATGACGTTGCCGGTGTTCGGCGGGATTTCGGGCTCGAAGAGCGCGATCGCGAACTGGTTCATGGCTTTTCCGCCCCGCAACGCCAGCAATCCGAAAAGGCCCCGGCAAGTTGCTCCCCACAGCCGGCACAGGTCCAGGCGGGGCGGGGGTCCTCGCCACGTTCCCATTGCGTGACCAGCTCGCGGGCGCGCGGCGCGTCTGCGTCTCGGGTGACGCAGATCTGAGGATAGGCATTGGCGGGCAGATCCCCGCGTCCGCCCCAGCCAAACTGCCCCTGGATCATGACATCGATGCCCCAGGAGGCCAGGTAGTCCTTGACGATCTCGGCGTTCACCGGATCGGAGGCCTCGTACACACAGATCATGCGCCGACACGCAGCACATGGGCGGGTGCTGGCCGATTGAGCGCGTCACGCGTCAAGGCCAGTGCCAGATGGTAGGCCTCGACGCCGCGGTCCAGTGCATCCGGGCCTGCCCGGGGAAGATCATCCAGAATCAGGGCAATCAGGCCGGGTCGCTTGGGGATGATGGTGTGCGCGCCATCAGTGGCTCGCCAGGGTGAGCGCGAAGCCAGGTGGTGGTAGAGCACCCGCGACTGGTCCATGCCCTCCAGGCCTGGACGATCACGTACGCCGCCGTCCAGGTAAGGGCGGCCGCCAATCCAGACCGGATGAAACATCAGCGGAACTGCGCAGGACGCGCGGATGGCGCGGGCCAGTCGTCCCGTTGTCAGAACACGTGTGCGGCGTGCGAAAACGTCGTAAACGGAGAGTGCCAGAGGAATGCGGCAGTCCTCGAAGCGCTGAACGGGCAACCAATGCTCCAGCAGACGTTCGAACCGCTTGCCTCGAATCAGGCCGGCACCGGGGAAAGGGTCCCAAAAATCGGCCTTGTCCAAGGTGAGCAGGCGTTCCGCAATGGCTGGGGGCGAGAGGCCCGCAGCCCAGCTGGCGCCGATCAGCGCCCCGGCGCTGGACCCCGATACCTGAGCAGGCCGCAGGCCACGTTCTGCCAGGGCCTGCACCACGCCGGCATGCGCGAAAAAGCCGAAGAATCCGGATGACAGCGTCAGCCCGAACGGGGCCAGCGCCAGCCAGTCCCCGAGGGTTGGTGCGCCGGACGGTTTGCCGGGTTGCTCACTCATCGTGTCCGGATTGCGCCAGCCCTGGCCACGCGCCCTTCGATCCAATCGTTTTGCATGTCGCCGATTGTACCGGGCCTGTTCGAAACCGAGTGGGAGCTCACGGGTCTGATCCGTTATGGTCAGCCTCCGGCCGCGCGCAGTTCTGGCGTGACGGCGGCGGTTTCATTCATCGCTGCGAGGACGTTTGCTCATGGACTTTGGACCCGAAATCAGCTTGGTGGCCTTGTTTCTCGGCCTGGTGATCGGGGGCGCGATCGGCTATCTCATCGGCCGAGGTGGGGTGAATCGTCAGCGACAGGCGCTGGACGACAGCACGCGGGCCCAGGCAGATCTCAAGCGGGATGTCGAAACCCATCTACGGGAAACCGCGGGACTCATGGATCGTCTGGCAGCGGATTATCAGGATATCTACGCCCACTTGGCGGCAGGGGCGCGCCAGTTCGGTGTCAGTGAAGCGCCCCTGGCCCGGGGGCGGGCCCTGCCCCACCAGAGCGCTGCCGCGGAACCCGCTCCGCACGGTGCCACGCCGGATCAGCCGCCGCGGCGCGACGAACCGGTCTGATTGACACCGCGTGACGCTCGCGCCTACTGTCGAGACGAGCCTGCCAAGGAGATCGCCATGCGGCGAACCACCGCGATTCTGTTTGCAATGGTGTTGGGTTTAAGTGCGACGACCGCAACTGCGGCCAGTTCGGCCTCGCCGTACGAGGAGCCCAGCGCTGGCGCCATGGCTTTCGACCTGCTCATCGTGCGGCCGATTGGTCTGGTGACCACGGTGGCCGGCGCCGGTTTGTTTGTGCTGTCGGTGCCGTTCTCGGCTGTGCAGGGTAAGTCGCCGCTGGACGCGGCCGACACCTTGGTGTTGGAGCCGGCTCGCTTCACCTTCACCCGGCCCCTGGGCGTCGACGAGTAGCCAGCGGACCTGGATCAGGCGAAGCCGCCGACCAGGGCGAACAACGCGATCAGGCTGAGTGTTCCCAGTGTGACGTGGGCTGTGAGTGCCTGCTTTCGTCGTGTGATCTTCTTCATGCGTTGGCGGAAGAGCGTGCCGCCGGTAGCGGTCGCAAACCCGACCAGGCCGATCAGCATCCCCTGCGCGCGAACACCGGCGTCATGCGCGCCGATCAAGATCAGTGTCAGCGTCAGCACACCGAGCAGGACATGGCCTACGCGTAGCCAGCTTCGGCCCGCATGATCGTCGGTCCAGGCCAATAGCAGCACGCCCGCAACGGCCGCGAGTAGTATCCCGGTGGCGGCCAGCATGAGCATCAGATGGCGGCCTTGGCTGTGAGGTGAGGTTGGCGTGTGCGGACGCTCATCGCGCGGGCACCTGCTTGCCGTTGGCATCCAGTTGCTGAACCGGGCCCAGGTTCAAGGCGCGTACCGGCGCCTCGATACGATCCAGGTCGCCGATGACCACCCAGGTCAAGCGGTCGGGAGAAATCACTTTGCGCGCCAGACCGTCGATCGTCGAGGTGCTCAGGGACTGGACCTGTGACACGAATTGCTCATACCAGCGAGGGTCCAGGCCGAAGCGCACAGATTCCGCCAGTGTGCCGGCCACCTGGCTGCTGGTCTCATTGGAGCCGGGCAGTTCCAGCGTCAGGCCGTTCTTGGCGACGGACAATTCCTTCGGAGCGACCGGTTTGCTGCCGCCCATGGCACGTGCTTCGCGGAGCATCTCCAGCATGGCGTCGGCGGTGCGGTCGGTTTGCACCGGAGCAAACAGGATGAGCGGTCGTTGGGCTGCGGTATCCGGCACAAAGCTGCTGGCACCGTAGGCCCAGCCCTTGTCTTCTCGCAGGTTCATGTTCAGGCGTGCGGTGAAGTTGCCGCCGAACAGTGCATTCATTGCGCGCAGCGCTGCCTCGTCAATATCCCCGCGGCCCGGGATGAGCTGGCCTGCCAGGACCACGGACTGCTGCGCGCCCGGTCTGTCGATCAGGAAAACCCGTGGGTGTTGGGGCGCGGCAACCGTATCCAAGGTCTTGGCGGGGGCAGGCGGTGTTTCCACGGTCCAGTTGCCGAAGCGTGTCTCGAGCATCGGTTTGAGCGTGGGCATGTCGATGTCACCCACCACCACCAAGGTGGCGTGCTCCGGGCGGATCCAGGCCTGGTGGAAGCGCTGCAGTTCTTCGCGGGTCAGGGCCGCGATGCTGTCTTCCGTGCCCGAGCCGGTCAGTGGTTGCGAGTAAGCGTGGTCCTGTCCGTACAGCAAGGGAGGGAGCAACCGGAACGCTAGCGAGTTCGGCCGGGTTTTTTCCTGTGCAATAGACGCCAACCAGCGGGGTTTCATTCGCGCAAGTTCCTCGGCGGGAAAGGCCGGGTTGCGCAGGACGTCGCTCATGATGTCCAGTGCGGCGGGTAGTTGCGGCGTGAGCGCTGACAGGCTCACGCGGCACTGATCCACATTCGCGCCAGCCGACAGGCGGGCTCCCAGTCGGTCCAGCTCAGCGGACAGGCCCAGGGCATCCCGGCGACCGGTGCCTTCGTCGAGCATTGCCATGGTGACCGAGGCCGTGCCCGGGCGGGCGAACTGATCTGCGGCATAACCGGCGTCGAACAGCATGCGAACCTCAACCAGCGGAACCGCTGTCCGCTGAGCCAGTAGAACCTGAATGCCGTTTGCCAATGTGGCCGTCTGCACGGCCGGCAGACGCAGATCCGGTGGCTGACCCACGGTCGGGAGTCGACTGCGGTCGACCTCGGAGTCCCCATTGGCCCGTAGTGATGGGCGTGGTTCCACGACAAGCGTGTACACGCCGTCATTCAGCCACTGGCGACCGACCGTGCTCAAATCCGCCGGTGTGGCCTGTTCCAGCACCTCGAGATGGCGCTTGTAGGCATCCGGCGAGCCGCCAAAAACCGTCGAGCGGGCCAGGATTCCGGATTTGCCCGAGCTGCCCCCTACGCGTTCGGCGCCGCGAATAAACCCTGCGCTGACGCGCGTGCGGACGCGCTCCAGTTCCTCGACGTCGGGTCCGTCGGCGAGTAGACGATGCAGTTCCTCGTGCATCGCGGCCTCCACAGCCGCGACATCGCCACCCGGCTGCACCGATGCTGTCATGATGAACTGTGAGCCCAACTCTTTGGGCCAGATCCCGGCGCTGACTTCTGTGGCGATCTGATCGTGATACACCAGCCGTTGGTACAGCCGGCTGTTCTTGCCGCTGCCAAGCACGTCGCTGAGCAGGTCCAGTTCACTGGCGGCGCGTGTGTTCAGCCCCGGGATGTTCCAGACCTTGTAGATCCGGTGCTGGGGCACATCATCGACGATGCGCTCACGGCGCGGCGCCTGCATGGGGGCGATCCATTCGGTCCGGCGCGACACCGCCGGACCAGGCTCGATGGACCCGAAATAATGACGGACGCGGGCCAAGGCCGCCTCGGTGTCGACATCGCCTGCGATAACCAGGGTGGCGTTATTGGGTCCGTAGTACCGCCGGAACCAGGCGTGCACATCCTCCAGCGAGGCCGCTTCGAGATCTTCCATGGACCCGATGGTCGACCAGCTGTAAGGGTGGCCGGGCGGGTAGGTGCCGGTGACGATGCGATCCCAGACTTTGCCGTAGGGCTGGTTCTCGCGTTGGCGCTTCTCGTTCTTGACCACGTCGCGCTGCTCATCCAGCTTGGCTTGGGTCACGGCACCGAGGAGATGGCCCATGCGGTCGGATTCCAGCCACAGGACCAGATCCAGCGCGCTGGATGGCACGGTGCCGTAGTAATTCGTGCGATCCACGTTGGTGGTGCCGTTGAGGCCGGTGGCGCCGACATTCTCCAGCGGGCGGAAAAACTCGTCGTCGTGGTGTTCGGAGCCATTGAACATCAAATGCTCGAACAAATGCGCGAACCCGGTCTTGCCGGGTACCTCGTCCTTGGAACCGACGTGGTACCAGAGGTTCACGGCGACAATGGGCGCCTTGTGGTCTTCGTGTATCACCACGCGCAGTCCATTTTCCAGCGTGAACTCGCGGAAGGGGATGTCCAGCGGCGGAATTTCTTCGGCGGCTGGTGCAGCACGGTCTGCGGGGCCGGGTGTGATCACGGCACAGCCCGCCAGCAGGGCGAGCGCGAGCGGGGCAATCAGAAACGGCTTCAATGGGCGCATGCGGACGGCTTGGGAAAGGGTTGCTGCAAGCCTAGGGAATCTCGACCCGCTTCGCACGGGTGGTCCAGCATGGGGCGGTGGGCGTGGCCCGAGGTGTGTCCTGACTGCGCGCCCGCTAAGCTAGCGGCTATGTCATTCCTGGACCTGCAAACCGGCTGGCTTTCGGGCGTGCAACGTTGCCCGTCACCCAACCATGATGAGCGCCCGGCGGAGACGCTGATCGATCTGCTGGTCATACACGGCATTAGCCTGCCACCTGGCCGGTTTGGTGGCCCCTGGATCGCGGATTTGTTCACCAACCGCTTGGATCCGGAAGCGCACCCCTACTTTGCTGAGATTCATCAGCTGCGCGTATCTGCGCATGTACTGATCCGCCGTGATGGCGAGGTGCTGCAGTTCGTACCGACCACCCGCCGCGCCTGGCATGCCGGGTTGTCCTGTTTCGCAGGGCGTGAGCGCTGCAATGACTATTCGATCGGCATCGAGCTCGAGGGTGTGGACGATGCCCCCTACGAGGATGCTCAGTATGTGCGGTTGGTGGACGTCACGGCCGCGCTGCGCCGTGCCTACCCGCGCATCACGCCGGAGCGGATTGTGGGGCACAGCGATATCGCACCTGGGCGCAAGACCGACCCCGGTCCGGCGTTCGATTGGGCGCGCTACCGGGCGCGCGTGGAGGAGGTGGCAGCATGATTCTGTTGTCCATGGTGCTGGCGCTGGCGTTGGAACGCGCACTCAGCCATTTGGAAAGCTGGCGCGAGCATGCGCTGTTCGAGCGGCATGTGCGCTGGTTTCATACGGTGGCGCCGCTGCGCCTGTGGAACACTCCCTGGGCGTTGCTGTGGTTGCTGGGCCCGACGCTGTTGGTGACCGCCGCCTTGCAGTGGTTGCTGGCAGATGCCGTGTACGGCGTGCTCGAGTTTGTCTTTGCCACGCTGGTCCTGCTGTTGTCGCTCGGGCCACGGGATCTCGGGGAGGAAATTCATGCCCTGATGGCTGCGCAGGAAAATGGTGATCAGGAGGCGGTCGATCGGTTGCGAGCAGATTTGCTAAGTACACCTGGGCGATTGACCCAGGCCTGCCAGGGGGATGACCGCCGCTCCGTCATCGCGGCCATCTGTATCCAGGCCCATGAGCGCAGTTTTGCAGTGCTGCTCTGGTTCTTTGTGCTGGGGCCTGTGGGGGCGTTGGCCTATCGGATTATTTCCGGATTGCCGAGAGTGCTGCAGGATGCTGGCGACAGTCCGCGCGCACTGGAGCCGGCCACCCGGCTGCACGGCATCATGGCCTGGGTGCCCGCACGGATTACGCAGATGCTCTACGCACTGGCAGGCAGCACGGATGACGCGTTGGCCGAACGGCATCGCGTGATGCAGGCGCCCGCACCCAGCTGGGTGGCCGACACCTGGCGGCAGTTGGCCGTCGTGGGCGTGGGGGCGCTCAGCGTGCAGGATGACGGGCCCGAACAGGCGGCGTCTCGTCCGCTCGAGGCCTCGCTGGAAGCCGTGCTCGGTTTGCGCGGCCGGGCCTTGCTCGTGTTGCTGGCACTGTTGGCGCTGCCGACCATTGGTGGCTGGTTGGGATGATTCGCCAAGGCTGCCGAGCCGCGCTCCTGCTGTCCGTGCTGTTGGGGGCGTGCTCCGCGCAGGCCTCCCAGCGCGTGATCACGCTGGCGCCGCATCTGGCTGAACTCGTGGCTGCGGTAGGGGCGGCCGACGCGTTGGTCGGCGTGAGCCGCTACTCGGACCATCCGCCTGCGCTACGCGAGTTGCCTGAGGTGGGTGATGCGTTTCAGTTCAACGAGGAACTTATCCTTACGCTGCGGCCTACGCTTGTTCTGGCCTGGGGCGGGGGCACGCCCGTGTCCGAGGTTGAGCGGATGCGCGAGCTCGGGCTACGGGTGGACGTTGTCGAGGTTCAGCGATTGCCAGATGTGGCCGAGGCGATGCGTCAGATCGGTGTGCTGCTGAACCGGTCGGAGGCAGCGGCCGCGGCCGCCAATGCCTTTGAGCAACATTTGCAGGCCTTGCGGGCACACAGTGCGGATCCTGTGCGCGTGTTCTACCAAGTCTCCGCGTCCCCGCTGTACACGCTGAGCGACGCGCATGTGGCCTCGGATGTGATTCGCTGGTGTGGTGGGCGCAACGTGTTTGCGGATGCTCCGGTGATCGCCCCGCAGGTCAGCCGGGAGTCGGTGGTGGCCGCTCGGCCAGAGCTGTTGCTGTACAGCAGCGCCGCAGGTGCTGCGCCATGGCAACGCCTGCATCACATCCCTGCGGTTGCCGGCGGACACCTTTATCAGCTGCCTGCAGACTGGCTTACGCGCCCTGGTCCGCGTCTGCTGCTGGGAACCGAGCGGGTCTGCGAATACGTAGCGGCTGTCAGATCTGCCAGGTCTGCTCCTGCGGGTTCACATCACGCGACAGGTGACGGGCAATGACAAACAAGAGGTCTGACAACCTGTTCAGGTAGATCGCGGCAAGCCGAGATGCGTTGTTATCTTCAGCCAGGACGACCCAGACGGCGCGTTCGGCGCGACGGCACACAGCGCGGGCGTGATGTGCGCTGGCGACTACGGTCGGGCCGGTGGGCAAGACGAATTCTTTCAGGGGCGGCAGGTCGGCATTCAGTGCCTCCAGCGCAGCCTCCAGCGTCGCAACATGGTCTTCTCGGATCAGGGCTTGACCCGGCATGGCGAGTTCGCCCCCCAGATTGAACAAATGGTGTTGTATCGGGCGGAGAACGCGGGTCAACTGATCCGGTCGCACCTGGGAGAGTAGTACGCCCAGCAGGGCGTTTAACTCGTCCACATCGCCCATGGCCGCAAACCGAGGATGCGTCTTGGGAAGGCGCGTGCCATCGGCCAGTCCGCTGGTGCCGACGTCACCCGTGCGGGTCACGATTTTGCTGAGGCGATGGCCCATGCGGGGGGCTCCTGTCGAGATCGGTTCATGGTCCCCCGGCCACCAGGCGGCCGGGGGAGTGGACCCGCCTAGCGGGTCTGCGTAAAGACCACCCGGGACGGGTTGCGTGATAACGGAATCAGCGATTGCGCGACGCTGTCATCCAGCGTGTCGATCACGGTGAGTCCGGGGTTGTTGTCCGAGCCGATGCCGACCCATAGTCGATCACCGATGTCTTCGGCCAGCGTGGTCAGGTTCATTTGCGATAAGCCTGCCACAGCACCGGGTTGCCCTGCGGTGCTGTCGTAGAAGCTGCCATCACGCGGGTCGAACGCGACCAGTGTGTTGTTCTCGAAGCCGGCCGAGGCGATCAGGTAACCCCGGTCATGACTGACGATCTCCATGGCGCCGAAGCTACCGGTGGTGGCCGTGTCGTCGATGAGCAGCTGCGCTTCAAAGCTGTTCGGGTCGATGACGGCCACGCCGCCCGTGTAGTCACTGGAGGGAAAGGTGGCGCCGGCGCCGACCACGAATACCTGATCAAGCGTCGGGTCGTAGTCCAATGCCATGGGGTTGCGTACGGGTAGCGGGATGCCCTTGAGGACGGCGTCTTGTCCGGTGTTGATCTCAATGCCGGTACTGGCGTCGAAGACAGCCACGTAAGCGTCATTCAGGTTGAAGTTGTCATCGAATCGCTGCAATGCCACGTACAGGCGCCCTCCTGCAATGAGGCCGGCCGCCATATTGGGGTTGCTGGCGGTACTGCCGTCCTCGTTTTGCGGGTTGTAAGCCGACAAATCCAATTCGCCTGTCTTGAAGGCGGCTTCTTGACCCGCGCCGACGCTCGGGTTGGTGATCCAGGCGGTCTCGCTGCCATAGCGCAGCAGATAGGCTTTGTCGGCTGCGGCGAAGACCAGGTCGTAGGGGTTGGCTGAGCTGTTGTCATCGGCATCCAGCGTCGAGTACTGCCAAATCGGGGTGCCTGGCGCATCCAGCCGGTATTTGGTCACTGTATCCAGGTTGAAGCGCCGTAGCTTGAACAGGTGCTCGCCGTGGGTGGTGACGGTGATGTCCGATTCGGCCGGATCGAGGTTGTCCGTGGTCTGGTAGGGCGCTTCGATTGCAACAAGTGCATGGGCGCCGCTGGTGAAATCGGCAGCGGTGGTGGTGACCACCGCCAGCTGTGGGCCGTCGATGACCAGGTCGATCTCCGAGTCGCTGCCGCCGCAGGCGGCAAGCAGGAGAGCGGCGAGGGGCAGGCCGTTGCGCAGTCTGCGTCCGGGGAGGCGTAGGGGCTGGGTGTTCATGTGTCCGTTCCGTGGTGGTGAGCAGGGAGCAGCATCCACTCGATGCTGGTGAAGAGCTGTCGGCCCGGCTGAGGCTGAGCGCTGAAATCTTGGCCACGCTGGTTGCCGATGTTGCGAATCTCGCCACCCAGGTCTACGCGATGCCGGCCCAGGTTCAGGGTCTTGCGTAGTCCGAGGTGGTGCAGCCGGGCATCCGGGGCCGGGCGGCTGTTGAGGCTGTCGTAGAAGCGGCCGTGCTCAAGCAGGCCTTCGTAGAACAGCTCGTAGTTTCGTGGCAGCAGCCAAGTGAGACCGGCAAACGCTTTCCGGCGAAAGCGGCCGGCCAGTTGCTTGCCGTCCAGAACGCCTGCGCTGGTGTTCCGGGCATCCTGCGCAGCGGCACTGAGCCGAAGGTTCAGGTGTCCAGCCGGTCCCAAGCTCCAGGTGCCGGATAGCTGTGCTTCTACGCCAAGAATGCGCGCACTGTCGGTGTTCTCGGCTCGGCCGATGCCGGAGAGCACATCGAACTGTGTGACGATGGCATCGTGCAGGCCGCTGGCGTAGACCTCGATGCCCGTCCGCCACGGCAGTGTCGCCCAGGCCAGGCCCAGGTTCAGGTTGCGGCTGGACTCCGGGCGCAGCGCAGGATTACCGATGAACAGGCCACGGTCGCCGTAGCGCTCGAAGAACGTCGGCAGCCGAATGGAGCGCCCGCCGTTGGCGTACAGCTGCAGCGAGGGCGAGAAAGACCAACGGCCGGCCAGCTGCCAGGTCGTGGCCGCGTACGAGGCCGTGGGTGCCCCATCGAAATGATCTTCGACATCCTGGTGGCGCAGGGTTGCGCCCAGGCTCAGCGTGGGTACGTGTTGCCAACGCAGCTCTCCGCCTAGATGGAGATGCTCGCGCGAGCCCTGCTCCTGGCGTTGGCGAAGCTGCTCGGTCGCGCGGTGTGATTCGTGTGCCACCCGGACCAGTCCTGTCCACTGCAACGGCGCATCGACGTGGTTGCGGGTGATGAGGTCCGCCCCGTACTGATGTTGGCGTGTGTCAGTGAGCTGAGCGCCAACCCCGACCTGATCCTGGCGATCGTCATAGCGCAGCCTGCTGGCCTGCCAGTAGCCCCGCGTGGTGAGCTCCGGGCTGCCGGTTTCTGCTTCTCGCCACCGGATGCGAGCCTGAAGATTGGCTTGTCGGCTCCGTAGCCGGGTGCTGGCTGTACGGCTGTTGCGGGCGTCGGGAATCCCCTGCGACTGCGACTGAATCTGGAACAGGGTATCGACGACGGGGCCCTGTTCGGGCTGCCATTGGCCGACATAGAGGCCGTGCCATCGCTCAACGTCTGCGTTGCGGCGCGGTTCCTCACGGCGACGGTCGGGGTCGGCGGGGTCGAATGCGCGATTGGGGTTGCGAATGGGGTAGTCGTTGTCGCTGCCGGCTGCTCCCAGGCTGAAGCCATGACGGGTGTGGCTCTGATCCCAGCCTGTCCGGCTGCCGGCTTGCCACGTGTGTGCCGACCCGAGGCTGGCGTACGCACTGGGCGCCCAGGCCTGGCTGCCGAGTTCGGAGCGCAGGTCGATGACCCCACCTGGGCCAGCGCCGGCGAATTCGATGGGGGCGTGGCCGGCGTACAGGTCGATGCGACTGATGTGTTTGAGACTGAGCGCGCCCAGATTGAAATCACCGGACACCGTGGGTGCCAGCGGCAGTCCGTTCAGGGTCAGGCTGGTCTGCTGCGCCGAAGTCCCACGTGCGGAGACCGAGGCAAAACTACCGAATCCGCCACTGCGGCGGACCTGCAGGCTGGTCTGCTGGTCCAGCAGGTCGGCCAGCTCCACGGGGCGCGCCCGCACGGCGTCTGTATCGATGCGCTGAACCCGTCCGAGGGCATCGATCTCGGATGTTTGCGTCGAGACATTCACAGCGGGCAGGGCCTGGACATCGCTGCCAGCCTCGGACGCTGCAGTACCGGAACAGAGCAGGCAGCCGGCCATCGCCAGATGCCGCAGGATCAGGCAGGGGTGCTCCTGCGCGACAGGGTCGGTCCATGTGGGCGAATTGTTCGACATCTCGTCATTGCTGAAGCCGCCGACCGGACAGGAACCGGCTGGCGTGGAACCAGTGCCTCACCCACCGTGAGGAACAAGGGTTTCGAAGTTGGGCGGTCTCCGGGCTCGTGAGCCCATTCGGCGGCCTTCCCGCGCATCGCGCAGTGGCATGAGGGGCCGAATGAGTGATCTCACCTACCGTTGCGGGGGCAGCGTGGGCTTGATCGCGCTCGGGGCGAGACCCACTTCCCGTGTCCAACAACACGGAGAAGCCTACGGGCTCGTTCAGTCACCGGTCAACGTGGTCGGCTTGGCAGATGACGGCGAATCACCGACCATGCCGCGCCATGGGTCCCCCGCAAGCTGACAGGAACCGTCATGACGCAACGCGCACCGTCCCCCTTCGTACAGGCCGCCTTGGAAGCTGCAGAGGCAGCTGCCGACATTATTCGTTCGCGCTATCAGGGCGCCTTCGATGTCCAGATCAAGGCGGATGACAGCCCAGTCACGGAGGTCGATATTGCCTGCGAGAAGGCCATCAAGGCGGTGTTGGGCAATGCGTTCCCCGATCACGGCTTCTATGGGGAGGAACTGGGGCGCGAATCGATTGATGCGGAGTTTGTCTGGCTGATCGACCCGATTGATGGGACCAAAAGCTTTGTACGCGGCTACCCATTCTTCTCGACGCAGATCGCGCTATTACACAAGGGCGAATTGTTGGTCGGTGTCTCATCCGCACCCTGCTTCGACGGGGGGCAGGTGGTTTGGGCGGAGCGGGGGCAGGGTGCGTGGCTGAACGGCGCGCAGATTCGAGTCAGCGATGTCGATACGCTGGCGCGCAGCACCCTGTCGATCGGCAACGTCCCGACCCTCGCGAGCGGACCGCGCTGGGCAACGCTGGGGCAGCTCATCCAGCAGGTGCATCGAATTCGAGGCTATGGCGATTTTTACCACTACCATCTGCTGGCGTCGGGCAAGCTGGATGTGGTGATCGAATCCGATGTCAACATCCTGGATATTGCAGCGCTCACCGTCATCGTGCGTGAGGCAGGTGGTGACATGACCGACCTGGAAGGTGGTGCCATCGACCTGGAAACCACCAGCGTACTGGCGACGAACGGCCGGTTGCGCGAATCCGTTGTTGCTGTGCTCGACGTCGACTGATTTCAGGCCGACTCGAGACTCAGAATCGGCCAGTCACGGGCCTCGGCAATGCGCCGTAGACGATCATCCGGATGCACGGCATGCGGGTGATCCGACCACTCCAATAGTGGTAGGTCGTTAATCGAGTCGGAATAAAACCAGCTTTGATCGAAAGACTGTGCGCTAGAAGCTAACCAGGTCTGGAGTTTGGTGATTTTTCCAGCCTGGTAACACGGCGTGCCCGCGATACGCCCTGTTGCGCAGCCATTCACGATTTCTGGGTCGGTGGCGATGAGCAGGTCCACCCCGAAATGTTCAGCGATCGGCTGCGTGATAAAGCTGCTGGTCGCCGTGATGATGACGCGCATGTCCGCCGCGTGTGCTTTCAGCAGCGCGGCAGCGCCGGGGGCAATCATCGGTTTGACGACCGTTTCCATGAATTTCGGGCGCAGTGCCCGCAGCGTGTCCAAACCGTGATCGATGAGAGGCTGCAGGCTGAAAGCGAAGAATGCAGCCATGTCGAGCTGGCCTGCCTTGTAATCCTCGTGGAAGGCGCGGTTTTTTTCGAAATACTGCTGCGCGTCGACTAGGCCTTCCTGCACTAGAAACTCGCCCCAGCTGTAATCGGAATCGCCCAGCAGCAGCGTGTTGTCCAGATCAAAAAGTGCCAAGTTGCGGGCCATGTGCGATCTCGTACTAGAATGCGGGGAATCAAGAATCAGAAGTGGCAAGCCACCGTGATCGACGCAGACGGCTTTCGTGCCAACGTCGGAATCATCATCGCAAATGATAAAGGCGAGTTGTTGATCGCCAAACGCATTGGCCAGGATGCCTGGCAGTTCCCGCAGGGCGGGATTGGCCGGGGCGAGTCGCCCCAGCAAGCGATGTACCGGGAGTTGCACGAGGAACTTGGGCTCGGCCCTGATGACGTTGAGTGCCTCGGCCGAACCGAGCGCTGGCTGCGCTATCGGCTGCCCAAACGATTTGTCCGCCGCAACAAACGCCCGCTCTGCATTGGCCAGAAGCAGATCTGGTTTCTGCTGCGATTGCGCAGCGATGAGTCAGCCATTCGCTTCGATGCCCATGATGAGCCGGAGTTTGAGCGCTGGCAGTGGGTGGGGCTCGATGTGCCGGCCGAGCGCGTGATTTTCTTCAAGCGGGATGTCTACCGCCGCGCGCTTTCCGAGCTGGGTCCGCTCATCCGGTCTGCTGCCGAACAAGACGGTTAGCCGGGCACCCCCGGCCGTTCGTCGCCCCTGGCGCTGCATGTAATTGACAATCACTCTTATTTGCGATTGCATACGCCTCATGATTGTGTGCGTCTGCAACCGAGTCTCCGACCGCGAAATCCGCGAACGCGTACAGGCATCGCCCTGTGCGTTGCGGGATCTCCGGCGCGAGCTCTGCGTCGGCACGCAGTGCGCGAAGTGTCTGCCGACAGCGCTGGACGTGATGCGCGAAGCCAGCCCTGCTCCATCGACTGAAGCCAGTCTCTCCCGCGTCGTCTGATTCCCCGCTGGTAGCTGGGCCTGCTCAGAAAGGCTTGACGATGGCCATGATCACGATCGCGATCAGCAGGATTGCAGGCACTTCATTCACGATTCGATAAAAGCGGTCTGAGCGGCGGTTCGCATCGGCGCCAAACACACGCACCAGCTTCCACAGCCAGACATGGTAGGCAATCAATGCCACCACGGCGGTCAGTTTGACGTGGAGCCACCCGGCCTGGGGCAGCGCCGAGGCCCACCAACCCAAGAGCAGCCAAAGGCCCGTCAAGACCGTGCCCACGGCGCCAATAGTCATGATGACCAGCAGCTTGCGTTCCATGGTTTTGAAGCGGTCCTGGCCGATCGGATCGACAGCCTGGGCGTGGTACACGAACAAACGGGGCAGATAGAACAGACCCGCAAACCACGTGACCATCAGAATGATGTGAAAGGCTTTGATCCAGAGCATGGCAGGTTCCGGGTGGCGTAAAGGCATGCGGAGAGGGGCGCGATCATCGACGTTCGGCTGCTACGCAGCAAGTCCTGCCGCAGACCGAGGACGGAAGGGTTCGAGGCTTACCGCAGATAGGCGCGCTCGATCGCATCGCGGGTGAGTACGCCGTAGATCGTGCGTTCGTCGCCCCGGACACGCCGCTGTACATACAACGCTTCGGCCTCTGTCCGGCGCAGTGTGTCGAAGGCCTCCTGCATCGTAGCGCGCAAGTGCACCGGGCCGGCCTGGAGGCGATTGACGGCAGGGATTTTATGCAGGGCGATGCGGTCGTCGTCGGAGAGCGCCTCGCCGGCTTCCGACAGCATGAAACGCAGCAGGTCAGCCAAGGGGAGCAGGTAGCCGCTGCGGCCATCATCTCGTCGGGCGAGGATCCAATGTGCGTCGCGGCCAACAATGTCATGCGCCTCCCCGAGTGTGATCGTCAGCGGCGTGACGCGGAACGAACGATCCATGTAGCTCACGACGCTGGAACGGCGCAGTGACTGGGATACCGGGTCGTTCTTGTAGTCGCGCCCACGGTCGCGCAACAGGGTCAGGAAGATGCTTTCGCTTTGGTAGCCCTCGCGCGCCACGAGGATGGCGGTAATCACCACCAGCATCGCAGGGAAGACCATCTCGGTACGACCGGCAAGTTCCAGAATGGCGACCAGCGCGGTGAGCGGAGCCTGCAGAACCGCACCCATCATCGCGCCCATGCCCAGCAGTGCGTAGAGCATGGGTTCGGCGGCACTGTCGCCCAAGAGCCACGCTGCAATCAGGCCCAGCGCCTGGCCAATGGCTGCCCCCATGAGCAGGCAGGGCATGATGATCCCGCCGGGCATGAGACTGGAGACGGCAAATGCAGTGGCGATCAGTTTGGCGGCAGCGACCCCCAGCGCAATGCCCAGCGCAAACTCGGCTGCCAATGCAGTGTTGATGGATTCGAAGCCGAACTGAAACGTTTGGGGGAAGGCCCATGCGCAGAGCGCGGCAACGACACCGGCCTGTAGCATGCGCAACCAGATTGGCTGCGGCATCAAGTACCGGGTAAGCAAGCGCGTGAGCCGCGTGAAGGCCACGGCAGTCGTACCGAGCACACAGCCGCACAGTGCGAGATAGGGCAGTTCGATCATCGACTGCAGTTCCGCCGTGCCCACCACGAGCGCTGGATGGTCGGTTGCCCAGATATGCGTCACGGCTGTAGCGCTGACCGCCGCGAGAATGATGGGCGCAAAGCCTGCCAGCGTGTACTCCATCATCACCACTTCCATGGCGAAGATCACCCCAGCCAGGGGTGTGTTGAAACTGGCGGCGATGCCGGCGGCGGTTCCGCAGCCCACCAGCGTGCGTATGCCGTTGTTGGGCAGCTGTAGCCATTGCCCCAACCAACTGGAGGTTGTGGCGCCCATGTGTGCGGCCACGCCCTCACGGCCCACACTTTGCCCGGTGCAAATAGCCGCTACCGATCCGACGAACTGGGCAATGGCATTGCGCCACGGAAACTCGCCCTGGTGGTAGGTCAACCGCTCGACAATATGCACGATGCCGCCATCCCGGCTGTCGCGCGACAGGCCTTGGTACGCAAGCCCCACGACCAGTGCGCCCAGAATAGGCAGCCAGACCGCCAGCGGGATCGTTACACTAGCGCCCATCGCGAGATCGCCAAGTCCGGCGGAATCATGCCGAAACAGGTCGATAATCGCGTGAAACAGGATAATCACCCCGCCGCAGGCCAGCCCGCATAGCGTGCCGAGTAGCGATAACAGCGTGAGCCCCGGTGGCGTTTCCAGGCCGCTCAGGCGATACCGCATCCGATCCAGTGGTGCGCGAACCCGCTGGAGGAGTTGCCGGCTCATGACGCGAGCAGCCGGGCGCTGATGTCGGGCAACGGCGGCATGGGCTGGGTGAGCATGTTCATAGTGTATGAGACTCAACAGCGAGTAGGCGCATGATCAAGGCGGCAATCGTCGGCGGGACGGGCTATACGGGCGGCGAATTGCTACGGCTGGCGGCCGGGCATCCGCAGCTGAGCATCCAGGCAGTTACGTCGCGCCAGGCAGCGGGCACGGCCGTGACGGAGTGGTTTCCGCATTTGCGCGGCCACAGTGATCTGTCATTCGTGGAGACCTTGCCTGAGGATGGGCGGGGTATGGATGTCGTGTTCTTCGCCACTCCGCACGGCACGGCGATGCATCAGGTGCCCGCGTTGCTCGATGCTGGCGTGCGCGTCATCGACCTGTCCGCAGACTTTAGGCTGCGGGATGCCGAGGTGTTTGCGCAGTGGTATGGCCAGCCTCATGTGGCGGCTGAGTGGCTGGGAGAAGCCGTGTACGGCTTACCCGAGGTGGCGGGTGACGCGCTGGCATCGGCCCGGCTTGTCGCATGCCCGGGCTGCTATCCCACGGCTGTCCAATTGGCATTAATGCCCTTGGCGCAAGCCGGTCACCTGGTTGACGCGCCCATCATTGCGGACTGCAAATCCGGTGTTTCCGGGGCAGGCCGGAGTGCGAAGATCCCGCTGTTGCTCGCTGAGGCCACGGAAAACGTCAAGGCCTACGGCGTCGCCGGACACCGGCACAATGTCGAGATCGAGCAGGAAGTGTCACGGCATGCTGGCCATGCAGCAGACATCACCTTCACGCCGCATCTCATGCCGATGGCGCGCGGGATTCACGCGACCGTGTATGCCTCGTTCGAGGCGCCGACGGGGATGCTGCAGGCATTGTATGAGGCGCATTATGCGCAGGCCCCTTTTGTGGATGTGCTGCCCGCAGGCAGTCATCCGGAGACACGCAGCGTCCGCGGGACGAACATCTGTCGCGTGGCAGTCCATGAGACACGGCCAGGGCGAGTGACGGTGCTCAGCGTGATCGACAATCTGGTCAAGGGGGCCTCCGGGCAGGCGATCCAGGCCATGAACCTGATGTTTGGGCTCGATGAATCGGCCGGCCTGGCGCTGCCGGCGGCTCTGCCCTGATGGCTCCGCGCATAGTCATTGACGAGCGTGAACCGCGTCCGTGGTTGCGTTGGGCGGTTGCGGCGGCTGTGGTGGTCGTGGTGGCGTTGCTGTTGTGGGGAGGGTACGGCCTGGCGCTGAGTGTGGCCGGTGGCGACTGGGCGAAAATGCGTGCACGCGCTCAGGATCTGGCCAGCGAGCGCTCGGCGCTGCAGGAGCAGGCGGCGCAACTTGAGCGAGAGAATCAGCGCTTGCGCGAACAGCTCACGTTTACAGAGCGTTCCGCTGAGATTGATCAGATGGCTTGCGCGACGGTGAGGGCATCGCTCAAGGAGCTTGAGACCGAGTTGGCGGAGCTGCGTGAACAGGTCGTGTTCTACCGCGATATCGTCCAGCCGGATGAGACTCGCGCCGGGTTACGCGTCCATGCGGTCAGCTTGCGTGCCTTGTCCGAGGAGCGGCACTTCACGACCGTGGTCACGCTGGTCCAGTCTGTGCGTGGAAATCGGAGCGTCTCGGGGCGAGCCACGATCGTGATCGACGGACTGCAGGGCGATGCGCCGCTTCGGTTAGACTTGGGCCAACTCAAGTCGGGCGATGCTGGCGGCTTCGATTTCTCCTTCAAGTTTTTTCAGGAGATTGCCGTCGATTTCGCGCTTCCAGAAGGGTTTATTCCGTCGCGCATGGTGATTTCGGCGGACCCTCAGGGCGCGAACAACCGGATCGAGCGACAGTTCGACTGGGACGAGATTTTACGAGGGTGAGATGTTCAACAAGAAGGCAGAAAAACCGGAGGCACCCGTGAGTAGTGCGCGCGTCGATACATTGATCGGAAAGCAGACTGAAATTCAGGGTGATATCCACTTCGCTGGCGGTCTGCATATCGATGGCAAGGTCAAGGGAAAGATCATCGCGACGTCGGACAAATCCGCGGTGTTGTCAGTGAGCGAGACCGGATCCATCGAAGGGGATGTGCGGGTGCCGCACGTGAACCTCAACGGCACCGTGCAGGGTGACGTGCACGCCGGCGAGCGGCTGCAGTTGTCTGCCAAGGCGCGGGTGAATGGCAACGTTTATTACAAGCTGATCGAGATGGCCAGTGGTGCGACCGTGAACGGCCAGATGGTTCACGAGGACGCCGACAAGGTCGAAGCGATCACTCATCAGCGTCCGAAGGTGGTGCCTGCGGGCACCGACGAACGCGAACTGGTGACCGAGCGCAAGCCGGCCACATCTGCGTCGTCTTGAGTTTGGCCTAGGTGCCCCCAATCAAGTCGCTATGAGCGAATCACTACACATGCCGGACGCCAGTGCAGGCGTGGTCTTTACTGACGCCGCCGCGCACAAGGTGCGCGAGTTGCTGCAGGATGAAGCCGACCCTGAGCAATGCCTGCGCGTGTTCGTGACCGGTGGCGGTTGTTCCGGGTTCCAGTACGGGTTCAAGTTCGACAAAGCGCCGGACGAAGGCGATACCCGGATCGAGAACGCCGGAGTCACCCTGCTTGTCGATCCGATGAGCGTGCTCTACCTGGGTGGCGCCGAAATCGACTACCGAGAGGATGTCAACGGCGCCCAGTTCGTCATCCGCAATCCCAACGCCTCGACCACCTGTGGTTGTGGCAATTCATTTTCCGTCTAGCTCGCGCCGTCGCCTTCACGCTAGGGATGGCCGTTAGCCGCGACCCTGCGAGGCTCGCAGCGACTGCGGAAGGCGGGACAAACGCTGAGGCGGATCAGACCGGCGGGTGATACCGCCCGCCAAGCACCGCTTCGCAGCGTGCGCCGGTGACACTCGGAAGATTGCCCGCCAAGCCACGATCATGGCGCATGGCCAGCCAGGCAAATGCTACGGCTTCAACGTCATCTGCGGGTAGTCCGAGCGCATCGCTCGGGGTGATTCGGATGTCTGGCAGGCGTTGCGTCAGTGTTTCAACGAGCGTGGAGTTATGGGCGCCACCGCCGCAGAGGTAGGCTTCGGAGGCAGCTGTCGATTCGATGGCTCGGGCCACCGTTTCCACGGTTAATGCCAGCAGTGTCGCCTGGACATCCTCCGCGCGGACGGGGTGTGGGTGGGCGCTGATATGGGCGTCCAGCCAAGCGCTGTCAAAATATTCGCGCCCTGTGCTTTTGGGTGCTGGCCGCGAGAAGTAAGGGTCCTTGAGCATGGCGGTAAGCAGGCCGGGAATGACCTGGCCGCTGCGGGCCCATGCGCCGTCCCTGTCGACCGGGGCGGCTTTGTGGCGATGATGCCAGCCATCAAGCAGGCAGTTGGCCGGGCCTGAATCGTAAGCGAGCACAGGCAGCCCGGGGTCGGCGGGCAGCGTCGTCACGTTTGCGATCCCGCCGAGGTTTACCACCGCACGGCTGCATTGCGGTACGCGCCACAGTGCCGCGTGCAACGCGGGAGCGAGCGGGGCGCCTTGTCCACCTACGGCCATATCTGCACGACGAAAGTCTGCAATGACCGGTATGCCTGTACATGCGGCGATCCGGTTCGGGTCGCCAATCTGAAGTGTGTGTGGGCGGGGTGCGTCAGGTGCGTGGAACAGGGTCTGGCCATGCGACCCGATGGCTTTGATGGAATGCGCCGGCAGCCCCGCTTTGCCGAGCAAAGCCTTCGCCGCTTCGGCGAAGGCTTCGCCTACGGATTGATCGAGTTGGCCGAGCGTGTCGAGTGGCAAGGCGGCATCCCCGCGCATGCAGCCGAGTAGTTCGCGGCGCAGAGCCTCCGGGTAAGCCCTTGTTAGCGTGACAGGGGGCTCGGCCACCCGCCCGACAGGGTCGAAAGTGACCAGCGCTGCGTCAATTCCATCAGCGCTAGTGCCGGATATCAGGCCAATAAACCGCTCAGTCACTCTGGCGTGTGGGCGGCAACCTGCGTCTTCGAGAGCACATTCAACTGGGCCACCAATGGCGTGGTCGCCTGTGTGAATTCTGCCTTCAAGGCCGCGGGGACGGGGTGTGCTCGCGGCAACGGCACGGTCACGGGGTTGCGATGGACGCCGTCCAGCCGGAACTCGTAGTGCAGGTGCGGGCCGGTGGCCAGGCCGCTGCTGCCGACATAACCGATCGTCTGGCCCTGACGTACCCGGGCACCGGTGCGGATGCCCTTGCGGAAGCTGTTCATGTGGGCATACAGGGTGGTGTACTGGCGACCGTGCTGAACGATGACCGTTCGGCCGTAGCCGCCTTTGGTGCCGGCAAAAATCACCTTGCCATCGCCCGTTGATTTGATCGGGGTGCCTCGGGGAGCAGCGTAGTCCACGCCCTTGTGTGCTCGAATAGTGTTGAGGATCGGGTGCTTGCGGTTCAGGTTGAATCCACTGCTGATCCGGGCGAAATCCACGGGGGTGCGAATAAACGCCTTACGCATCGAGTCGCCCGAAGGGGTGTAGTAATCCGCATCGCCCTCCGGCGTCTCAAAGCGGACAGCGCGGATTACACGGCCCTGGTTGATGAATTCCGCCGCGAGTATGTCGCCGTCGGCGATTTTCTCGCCGTCAAGAAAACGCTGCTGATAGACCACCGCAAATTGATCGCCGCGCCGGATGTCGAGTGCGAAGTCAATATCCCACCCGAAGATATTGGCCAGTTCCATGGTGAGCTTGTCACTCAGACCGGCGGCATTCGCGGTCGCAAAAAGACTGCTGTGAATCTCTCCGGTGGCGTAGGCGGTTCGTTCCTCGACATCGACCGTCAAGGTTTGGGCAAGGAACTCGCCGCTGTCGCCGCGTTCCACCATCAGGGTGGTGAGCTGGTCCAGCGGGTATTCGAGCTTGGTTACGCGGCCCGAAGCGTCGCGGTCGATGCGCAGGCGATCGCCAGGGCGAATGCGGGTGAGTGCGTCGCCCGCTTTCGCGGTCTTGCTCAACGCCATCCAGTCAGCAGCAGGCAAGCCGTAACGGTCAAACAAGCCTGACAAGGTGTCACCGCTGGCGACCGTCATTTCCAGCCAATTGGCAGCCACCTCGGTTTGCAGCGCCTCTTCCACCAGCGCTTCAATCGCGGTGGCTTCTTGCGGTGCAGCCGGCGTGGCCAACGCATCCGCAACAGGGACCGGACTCAGGTCCCCAACCCGGGGTGGGGCGACCTGCAATGTTGACGCTGGATCCTCCGCCGGGAAAAGCGCAAGAAACGCCGCCAGGCTGGCACTTGAAATCGCCGTCGCAGATAGCACGACGGGGACGAGCTTCGACCGGTGACGTCGAGGTCGTAAGCTATAATCTCGGCCGGACATCGGCATGCCTTGCATCTCCTCCCGCGGGCTCGGGGTGCGATTCAACCACTCCTTAAGCCCTGCAAATAATCACAAAATCCAACACTTAGCAAGCACTTCTAGAAAGTGCTTCATCAACACCTGGAATCTTTGATGCCCAATACAGACGACCAGTTGGCCGAACTGCTCCGTGGTGCCGAGGAGGTCATTCGCGAGGAAGACCTTGCGGCCCGGTTGAAAGAGGGGCGACCGCTGACGATCAAGGCGGGGTTCGACCCGACCGCGCCGGACTTGCACCTTGGGCACACTGTCCTGTTAAACAAGATGCGTGCCTTTCAGTCCTTTGGTCACCGCGTCGTTTTTCTGATCGGCGATTTCACCGGCCTGATTTGTGATCCGACCGGCAAGAGCGAGACGCGGCCAGCGTTAACAGCCGAGCAGGTCGCCGAGAACGCGCAGACATACAAGGAACAGGTCTTCAAGATTCTGGACGCAGAGCGTACAGAAGTTCGCTTCAATTCGGAATGGTTTGGCCAGATGAAGGCCAGCGACATGATCCAGCTCGCCTCGAAGCACACGGTGGCGCGCATGTTGGAGAGGGATGATTTCTCCAAACGTTACAAAGGTGGATTGCCGATCGCCGTGCATGAATTTCTGTACCCGCTGGTTCAGGGGTACGACTCAGTCGCCTTAAGTGCTGATGTTGAGCTGGGTGGGACCGATCAGACATTCAATTTGCTGGTCGGGCGTCATCTGCAACAGGCGCATGGGCAGAAGCCGCAGGTGGTCATGACGATGCCGCTGCTCGAGGGACTCGACGGCGTCAACAAGATGAGTAAATCGTTGGGCAACTACATCGGCGTCACAGATGCGCCGGAAGACATGTTTGGAAAGATCATGTCGATTTCGGACGAGCTCATGTGGCGCTACTTTCAGCTCTTGTCTTCTCGGTCGCTTGATGATATCTCGCGCGCGCGCTCATCTATTGATGAGGGTCGTAACCCGAGAGATATCAAGTTTGAGTTGGGGCAAGAGCTCGTCGGTCGCTTCCATGGTGCCGCGGCGGCTGAAACGGCGCTCGCTGCATTTATCAGCCGGTTTCAGCAGGGGCAGCTGCCGGAGGATATCCCCGAGGTTAATGTGGAAGCATCCGAAGGTTCTTTGTCGCTCGCTCAGGTGATGAAGGCGGCTGGGCTGGTTGCGAGTACATCAGAGGCGTTTCGGATGTTGAAGCAGCAGGCTGTTCGGCTCGATGGAGAACGGGTCAGTGACCGGCAACTGGTGCTAGACGTCGGGGTGGTTGTCACGATTCAGGTCGGGAAGCGCCGAATCGCACGGGTGACGGTCAGAGCGGCCGGCTAGCCGAAGCCCATCCCTTTGTTTCTATTGCATTTTTTGCGCTTTGAAATCTTTCTGCAAAAAAGTGTTGACGCCTTAAATCGCGTCCCTATAATACGCCCTCCCTGACGCAGCGCAGGCCGCCAAATTCGGCAGCAGGCACTCGCAGGGAGGGGTAAAAAAGCGTTGACGTGGATTCAAAAGAGTCTATAATGCGCGCCCCGCTCAAAGAGCTGATGAGATGCCGGCAGGCAGCCCAGAAGCAGCGAGCAAAAAAGCGTTGACATGGACTTTAATCAGTCTATAATGCGCGCCCCGCTCAACGAGCGCCGCTTGATTGGACGATAAGCGACGACAACGAGAGCGAAAAAAAAGCGTTGACATGTATTCAAATGAATATATAATACGCGCCCCGCTTAAGGCTGACGGCCAAACGGTCTGACGCTAAAAAGCGAAGCTTTTTAACAACTTGGCAAGTGATTTGTGTGGGTGCTCCACGATTGAAGTGCTGCGAAAGCAACACTGAAAGTAACGGAGCAACCAAATACCAGTCAATTGATTGAGTAGCTGGATTTGCTCTTCTGTATTCTTCGGAGTACAGGCCAATTTAAATTTAATTGGAGAGTTTGATCCTGGCTCAGATTGAACGCTGGCGGCAGGCCTAACACATGCAAGTCGAGCGGTAACAGGAGAAGCTTGCTTCTCGCTGACGAGCGGCGGACGGGTGAGTAATGCGTAGGAATCTACCCTTTAGTGGGGGATAGCCCGGAGAAATCCGGATTAATACCGCATGAGCTCTTCGGAGGAAAGTGGGGGATCTTTGGACCTCACGCTGAAGGATGAGCCTACGTTGGATTAGCTAGTTGGTGGGGTAAAGGCCTACCAAGGCGACGATCCATAGCTGGTCTGAGAGGATGATCAGCCACACCGGGACTGAGACACGGCCCGGACTCCTACGGGAGGCAGCAGTGGGGAATATTGGACAATGGGCGAAAGCCTGATCCAGCCATGCCGCGTGTGTGAAGAAGGCTCTAGGGTTGTAAAGCACTTTAAGCAGGGAAGAAACGCTGTTGGTTAATACCCATCAGTACTGACGGTACCTGCAGAATAAGCACCGGCTAACTCCGTGCCAGCAGCCGCGGTAATACGGAGGGTGCAAGCGTTAATCGGATTTACTGGGCGTAAAGCGTGCGTAGGCGGCTGCGTAAGTCAGTTGTGAAAGCCCCGGGCTTAACCTGGGAACTGCAATTGATACTGCGTGGCTAGAATTCGGTAGAGGAAGGTGGAACTCCAGGTGTAGCGGTGAAATGCGTAGATATCTGGAAGAACATCAATGGCGAAGGCAACCTTCTGGGCCTGAATTGACGCTGAGGTACGAAAGCGTGGGGAGCAAACAGGATTAGATACCCTGGTAGTCCACGCTGTAAACGATGAGAACTTGATGTTGGGTTGCTTGGCAATTCAGTATCGGAGCTAACGCGTTAAGTTCTCCGCCTGGGGAGTACGGCCGCAAGGTTGAAACTCAAAGGAATTGACGGGGGCCCGCACAAGCGGTGGAGCATGTGGTTTAATTCGATGCAACGCGAAGAACCTTACCTGGCCTTGACATCCTGCGAACTTTCTAGAGATAGATTGGTGCCTTCGGGAGCGCAGTGACAGGTGCTGCATGGCTGTCGTCAGCTCGTGTCGTGAGATGTTGGGTTAAGTCCCGCAACGAGCGCAACCCTTGTCCTTAGTTGCCAGCATTCAGTTGGGCACTCTAAGGAGACCGCCGGTGACAAACCGGAGGAAGGTGGGGATGACGTCAAGTCATCATGGCCCTTATGGCCAGGGCTACACACGTGCTACAATGGCAAGTACAGAGGGCAGCGAAGCCGCGAGGTGAAGCTAATCCCACAAAGCTTGTCGTAGTCCGGATTGCAGTCTGCAACTCGACTGCATGAAGTCGGAATCGCTAGTAATCGCGAATCAGCATTGTCGCGGTGAATACGTTCCCGGGCCTTGTACACACCGCCCGTCACACCATGGGAGTTGGTTGCACCAGAAGTAGGTAGTCTAACCTTCGGGAGGACGCTTACCACGGTGTGGTCAATGACTGGGGTGAAGTCGTAACAAGGTAGCCGTAGGGGAACCTGCGGCTGGATCACCTCCTTTACGAGACGCTTCCAGTGCTTCTTTCGCTGGAGCGCCCACACAAGTCACTTGTCAGAGTAAGAGTGCTAAGTGCTGAGATCAGTACTTTCACTGGGTTCAGCACACTGCTGTAGGCCCGCTTGGCACGTTGGCACATTCGCGTGACGCTCGGGTCTGTAGCTCAGTTGGTTAGAGCGCACCCCTGATAAGGGTGAGGTCGGAAGTTCAAATCTTCCCAGACCCACCATTTTCGAGTGGTCTCCGAACGCATATGGGGCTGTAGCTCAGCTGGGAGAGCACCTGCTTTGCAAGCAGGGGGTCGTCGGTTCGAACCCGTCCAGCTCCACCATCCACACCAAAGCGTCTTTTAGACAAGGCGTTTTGCTGTGGCTGTCATTTAGTCACTTGCTCTTTAACAATTAGGTTATTAGTCAACACTGTAACGTAGTGATATTCAATTTGACGTAAGTCAATTGGGTTATTCTCAACGCATGGTGCTTGACGGCGATATCGAAGTAGGTTGTAACCAGCAACCTTAATCGTTCGAGAGAGCGTTTGAGGTTATATGGTCAAGCGACTAAGCGCATCTGGTGGATGCCTTGGCGGCAGAAGGCGATGAAGGACGTAGTAGCCTGCGATAAGCCACGGTTAGCTGGCAAACAAGCTCTGACCCGTGGATTTCCGAATGGGGCAACCCAACCACTTTGTGGTTATCTCATGCTGAATACATAGGCATGTGAGGCGAACCCGGAGAACTGAAACATCTAAGTACCCGGAGGAAAAGAAATCAACCGAGATTCCCTAAGTAGCGGCGAGCGAACGGGGACCAGCCCTTAAGCGATATTGATCTTAGTAGAACGGTTCTGGAAAGGCCGGCCATAGACGGTGATAGCCCGGTATGCGAAAAGATCTTTATCGTGAAATCGAGTAGGACGGGGCACGTGAAACCTTGTCTGAACATGGGGGGACCATCCTCCAAGGCTAAATACTCTCTGCCGACCGATAGTGAACCAGTACCGTGAGGGAAAGGCGAAAAGAACCCCGGAGAGGGGAGTGAAATAGAACCTGAAACCGGATGCGTACAAGCAGTAGGAGCCCTTCGGGGTGACTGCGTACCTTTTGTATAATGGGTCAGCGACTTACTTTCAGTGGCAAGCTTAACCGTATAGGGAAGGCGTAGGGAAACCGAGTCTGAATAGGGCGAACAGTCGCTGGGAGTAGACCCGAAACCGGGCGATCTATCCATGGCCAGGGTGAAGGTGGGGTAACACCTACTGGAGGCCCGAACCCACTAATGTTGAAAAATTAGGGGATGAGCTGTGGATCGGAGTGAAAGGCTAATCAAGCCCGGAAATAGCTGGTTCTCCCCGAAAGCTATTGAGGTAGCGCCTCGTGTCTCACTCCAGGGGGTAGAGCACTGTTTCGGCTAGGGGGGTCACAAGACTTTACCAAACCGATGCAAACTCCGAATACCTGGAAGTGCAATCACGGGAGACACACGGCGGGTGCTAACGTCCGTCGTGGAGAGGGAAACAACCCAGACCGCCAGCTAAGGTCCCTAAATCACAGCTAAGTGGTAAACGATGTGGGAAGGCACAGACAGCCAGGAGGTTGGCTTAGAAGCAGCCACCCTTTAAAGAAAGCGTAATAGCTCACTGGTCAAGTCGGCCCGCGCGGAAGATATAACGGGGCTAAGTTGTGTACCGAAGCTGCGGATGCAAGCTTGCTTGCATGGTAGGGGAGCGTTCTGTACGTCTGCGAAGGTGAACCGAAAGGTTTGCTGGAGATATCAGAAGTGCGAATGCTGACATGAGTAACGATAATGCGGGTGAAAAACCCGCACGCCGCAAGCCCAAGGTTTCCTACGCAACGCTAATCGGCGTAGGGTGAGTCGGCCCCTAAGGCGAGGGCGAAAGCCGTAGTCGATGGGAAACAGGTTAATATTCCTGTACTTACACTAACTGCGATGGGGGGACGGAGAAGGTTAGACGGTCCAGGCGTTGGTTGTCCTGGTTCAAGCGTGTAGATAGGTTTCTTAGGAAAATCCGGGAGATCAATATCGAGACGTGATGACGAGTCCATATTGGACGAAGCCGTTGATACCATACTTCCAGGAAAAGCCTCTAAGCTTCAGGTTAGTGTGAACCGTACCCCAAACCGACACAGGTGGGTGAGGAGAGTATCCTCAGGCGTTTGAGACAACCCGGGTGAAGGAACTCGGCAAAATAGCACCGTAACTTCGGGAGAAGGTGTGCCCTTTGTATGTGAAAGCCCTGCGGCTGGAGCAGAAGAGGGTTGCAGTGACCAGGTGGCTGCGACTGTTTACTAAAAACATAGCACTCTGCAAACTCGTAAGAGGACGTATAGGGTGTGACGCCTGCCCGGTGCCGGAAGGTTAATTGATGGGGTTAGCTT
>JAYZUZ010000002.1:0-39859 GCA_036156195.1 Pseudomonadota bacterium
GCGAATTCCTCCTCGGAAGCTTCGTCACCAAACACGAAGGTGTAACGCAGGTCGCTACCCTCCGCATCGGTGTAGCCCGAGGCGCTGGCGTCGAAGGTGAACACCGTTTCGGCATCCCCGTTCACCGCCTCGTCGCTGGCTTCGGCCGTCGCACTGCTCACCGACAGCTCCGCTGCGATGGTTGACCCCGGACCGGCTGTGTTGCCGCCGCCGTCTTCTGCCACCGTGACTGTTTGGCTGGCGGAGTCCGTCGCACCCGATGCATCACTGACTGTCACCGTCACAACGTAGTCACCTGCCGTCGCATAGCGATGCGTCACCGTGGGGCTGGTAGAGACCGTCGTCTGGGTTCCGTCACCCAGATCGAACTGGTAGTTCAACGCATCGCCATCAGGATCGGAAGATGCGGCAGCAGAAACGGTGATCTCTTCATCCACGCCCGCCGTTGCCGGTACCGACAACGCGGCCACCGGCGCCGTGTTGATGTTCTGCTCGGCAACCAAGGTCACCGTGCCCGTGTACGGGAGGTTGTTGTTGCGGTAACCGAAGACGCGGCTGGTATAGAGGCCGCCTCCGGCACTCTCAATGGTCACCGTCTCGGAGGGCTCGGCACCCTCTTCAAGCTGGCGATTGGTGGAAGCACCGATCACACCGCCCTCGGGTCCGATGAGCTCCAGATCAACATCCTCGGGCAACGTCGCGGACCACTCGATTTCGACAGTCATGGAGGCCAAGGCGCAGTTCGGCTCCAGCAGGAACTGGTAAATGCTGTCCTCAAACCCGCTCGGGCTGAAATTCACCACCGGCGTCGAGTACACAGCGGCGGCCGTCGCCGCAAAACTGATCACTGAGGACTCTCCGGGCGCCGGGCAATCCACCGGCTGCAGTCGCTCCGGCTTCTGTTCACCCAGCAGTGTCGCGATTGCGGCAGCTGTATCGATGTAGCCGAAACCCACTTCAAATGGCTCGTAATCCGTTTGGTCCGCCCGCTTCATAGGGGTGGCTGTCGACGTGATGAGCGCGTAGACGTCCTCGAAAGTCAGCGTTTCATCTGCCTCCAGAATCAGTGCGATCGAAGCCACGACATGCGGAGCGGCCATCGACGTTCCGGATATGGTCGCGTACGCCGGGTTGTCCAGATCGGGAATGCTGGTCGACGTGAATCCATTGATTGCACGGCTGGCAGTAATGGCATCGCCCGGAGCGGTGATGTCGGGTCCTGCAATGGCGTTGTCGGAACGACCTCGCGAGGAGAAGTCAGTCAGTGTCAGCGCCCGCGTACCGGCAGCCACACCAATGGCACAGGGGTTCTGTGCATCGGCGCTAATGGTGTCCTCATCGGGCCCGGCATTGCCGGCCGCGAATACCGGGATGATCCCAGCCTGATAGAACGCGCGAATCGCCTGACTGGAGGCCGTCGAAGGGTCGAACCGAAATGCGCTGCCAACCGCAGGGCCGTAAGAGTGGTTGGTCACGCGAATGTTGTATTCGTCCTGCACTTCCAGGATGTAGTCAAAGCCATCCAGCAGGAATGCGTAGCTGGCACCCGCATCCACCGCGACTGACAGCATGTTGACCTGAGGCGCCAGACCGACGATGCGCCCATCAGACTGCGCGCCGTTGCCGGCGATGGTGCCAACGATGTGCGTGCCGTGCCCCTGGTTGGTCTCGGAGTTCTCAACTGGCGCGACAAACTCGATGGCCTGCGGACCAACCATTCGCACGTTGCCGAAGGTCTCCAGATGCTCGAAGTCACCCTGCGTTTTGTCCCAACCGGTATCCAGTACAGCGACACCAATGCCGTCACCGGTCACGGTGTACCCAGTCGGCGCCTTACCCTCGCCGAACGCTGCCCGCGCGGCATTGACACCAATCAGCGGACCGGTCGAATCAATCAAGGAACGGACTTCCGGGTCGGTCGAGATCGAAATCAAACCCAGGCCTCGGCCCAGCCCTGCAAGTTTGTCCAGGATGTCCGTCGACACCGTCAGTGCCGGCAACACGACGAAGTTCAGATGACGCATTGCGTAGGCATCACGCGCAACGTCAACGGGTAGGAAATTCGCCAAGCGAACGCGTTCCAACGCGGCATCTCGGGCAGCCGGATCAGCGAAGGTCAGAACAATGCGCTGGAATTTGCCGGGCTGCAGCGCAGGATCAACCGCAGCCTCCACTGCACCAGACTCGACAGCACCAAACGCAATGTCGCAAGCCGTGGGCCCGGATTGCTGCGCCAAGGCCGACAGCGAGCAAGTCGAAGCAATACCAGCGATCAGCGCCCGAGATCGGACGCGCTCAAACATGGACATGAATCCCCCCAGTGGGATGTGAAGCCAAGATGTGAAGGGCACGTTAAACAACTCTTGTGCCATGTCAAAGTTTGCCCAACCCGGGCGGGCAGCCGCCCACTGGCGGGTTCAACCGAGTAATGACGCCGCCCTGACGTGTCGCCCCCCGCACACCGCCCGACCCAAGGGTTGCGGCAAGCCAACGGAGTTGAAGGTTGGCCTGACCTCGTCAAAAGAAAAACGCCCCGCCGGGAACCCCGGCGAGGCGTTGTAAGCATCACGACCCTGCGGCGCGTACGCCGCAGGGCTGTATCCGCCCGAGACTAGCCGCGGCGGCGGGCCAGGCCAAAGCCCAGCAGCGGCAGCAACAGCAAGCCACCCAGAGCGCCCGAACCGCCACCCGTAGAACCGGCCGGCTGGCTGGGCGTACCGGGGTTGTTACCCGTCCCACCCACGTTCACCGTCGCCTTGGCTGTGGCCGTCGATTCATCGCTGGCCGTCACCGTCAGGCTGGGCTCGTAGCTGCCCGGACGGGTGTACACGTACACCGCCGTGGCTTCAGTCCCGCATTGCGGGGCTTCGCCATCGTCAAAGTCGAAGCAGTACTCGGTGATGGTCTTGCCTTCGCTGGTGAACGACCGGCTACCGTCAAAGGCCACGCGCAGCGGCGCCGGGCCCGAGGTCTCGTCCACCGTCAGCTGGGCCACCGTGCCGTTGTCGCCCTCAACGGTGATCGTGATCGTCGTGGTGATCGTCACGCTGTTCGAGGTGTCGCTGTTGCCAAAGGCATCGCTGACAATCACGTACGCCGTGTACGTCCCCGCTGCGCCGTAGCTGTGCGTGGCAATCGGGTCGCTGGTGGCCGAGGCGAATTCCTCCTCGGAGGCTTCGTCACCAAACACGAAGGTGTAACGCAGATCGCTACCCTCCGCATCGGTGTAGCCCGAGGCGCTGGCGTCGAAGGTGAACAGCGTTTCGGCATCCCCGTTCACCGCCTCGTCCTCTGCTTCAGACCCGTCGCCACTCACCGCCAGCGCGGCATCGATGGTCGAACCCGGACCTGCCGTGTTGCCGCCACCCGACCCGTTCGGCGTCGGATCACAGACATCGCCCAGGCCGTCGGCGTCGGCATCTTCTTGCCCCGGGTTCGCATCATCGGGACAGTTGTCGACTGCATCAGCAATACCATCGGCGTCCCGGTCAGGCTCGGCCACCTCACAAGCGTCACCCACACCGTCGCCATCGCTGTCAGTTTGATCGGCATTCCGCGTGTTCGGGCAGTTGTCCTGATCGTCAGGCACGGCGTCGTCATCGGCATCGGCCGGTGTCTCGTCGGTAGCGAACGCCGCCTGATAAGCACGTTCTGCCTCGACAATCGGTGGCAGCACCTGCGGGCAGCCCTCTGCCAGGAACGTCCGGACCGGCCACTCCGGCGACGGATCCGGTGCGGTGTTCGTGGCGGCGTACCCATGTGCCCAGGCGCCCCATGCGCTCTGGCGGCAGATGGAGTCCGCCACATACCAGGCGGTTTCCTCTGCCGTTTCTTCCACGAACCAATGTCCGAGCGCGTAACCAACGATGCGTCGCACCTCTCGCTCGTAGACCAGTTCGCCGCGAACCCGACCGAAAAAGCTGCCATGCCCCTCGGACAGGAACTCCAGCTCCGCGACGTTTTCGGTTTCGGGCAAACCAATCACTCCACCCAGATTGGTCCCGGCTTCGGTGTGCTGAGCCGCCTTGAACAGAGCATCCTGCAATTCGTGAACGGTGAGCTTGCCGTCCGCCAAGGCGCAGTTCGGGTTCTCGCTACCGCAACCCGGCTCTCCGGTGGCGATGACGCCATCGGCCTGCACACGGCTCGGGCCGCCGAGAATCCGTCTGATCCGGTACAGCGCTTCGCCGTACATACCCGCAACCACAGGCGTGGCATTAGACGTACCACTGAAGTTGCCCTCAGCGGTGGTCGTGCCATTACCGTTGTACGCCGACGGGTAGCCCGATCCGATGCTGGCGATGTCCGCCGGCTTGCCGTGTCCGGAGAAGCTGCTGCCGTCATCAGGATCGATCGCACCGACGGTGACAATCCAATCCGGCCCCTCCTGGCTGCTGAACAAGGTGGGGTTGGGCACGACAAAGGCATTGGCCTGCCCGTTACCCGCGCTGAAGAAAATGGACTGCCCACGGTTCACAGCGCGCTTCTGCAGCTCGGTGTCGCTGCCTGCGTAGATTCGATCACGAACCGTCAGCGAATAGCCCCAGGAATTGGTCTGAAGATCAATCCAGTCCTGGCGCGCAATCCATTCGTTCGCCTGTTCGGATGTGCCATGAACATACACAAGCAGACAGCGGGAACAGCTCCCATGGAGGTTGCCTGCGCTCACACTGGAACTACCAATGCCATGACTGCTTGCAGCAAAGGTATCCACCGGCCCCGAACTCTCTCCGATCACTGCGCCGGTCACGGGGTCTCCGATGTACCCAGGACCAAAAGCCACATGACCGATGATCTTCGTACCCGGGAACCAGTACATGTTCACGTCCTGGTTCATGGTGCCGGTGGAGTACTCGATCTTGGCCCATTCGGTGGCGTCGGCGGCGTGCAAATCCGCGGTCGAAGCCGACGGGTCATCCAGCTCCAGCGTGACGTTCACCGCTTCATAACGATTAAACGCCGCAGCGCCTGGATGGCCGGCCAGCCAGGTCGCCGGATCCTGATCCAAGGGCAAATCATCCGCCGTCGTCTCGTTTTGATGCTGGGGCATGTACCGCCCCACGTAATCCCAGTGATAAGGGTTGATGCTGGAATCAACCACCGCGATGACCACCACATCATCCACACCCGGGTCGGACGACAACGGGAAGATCGGTTCGAGCTGCTCATCCGCCGAGGCACGGGTGACATGCCCCGCCAGCGTGAACTCGCCGTCCAGTGTCCGGTTCTCGTGGACGACCACCGTGTACTCACCGGCTTCAGGGTCTGCAAAACTGACTTCCTGATACGCCGTATTCACAAAGATGCTCTGCTGCACCGACCCACCGGGGGCCTGCACCTCTAGCCAGAGGTAGTCTTTGAACGCGGTATCCCAATCCAGGCGGACCTCGAGCAAGGTCAGGTCGTCGTAGCCCGCCGGCACGGTGAGCGTGAACACCTGCTGCGGCTCCTCTGTGGGAGACGGCACCCCAAGCCCCGTCGCGGTAGGCGGAGCATTCGCGGTTGTGCCGAAGCTGCCAGCGGCTGACCAGATTTGCGAGCGCCCCTCGGGCAACTCAGATTGCGCGAGTGCTTGCGGCGACCAGAAACAAATGAAACTCAGCGCGGTCACCCACGCCAGGCTCTTGCAGTTAAACATGCGATTTCCCCAGATAACTCAATGCGGTCGCGCGTACTGTGCAGCCGACCACTCCCCACGCGATCAGGCGACCAAGACCCTGACCACGTGCAAATAACGCTGGGCAGAATTAACGCAATCTTTACACCAGTTCAATCCGCAAGAGACGAGTGGCGAACGGCCACGCACAAAAAAGCGGGCCCGGAGGCCCGCTTTTCGAGCGCACCGGCCGCTGGGCCGGTGCGCGCTATGTCGGGATCAACCCGATATTACTTGCCCGAGGGTGCGAACTCCGGATAAGCCTCCATGCCGCACTCGGAGATATCCACGCCTTCGGCCTCCTCTTCCTCAGAGACCCGCAGACCCATAACAGCCTTGAGGATGCCCCAGACGATCAGGCTGGTGAGGAACACCCAGAAGAAGATGACGGCCGCGCCGACCAGCTGACCGACGACGCTGGCGCCACCGGTCACGCAAACCGCCATGACGCCGAACAGGCCGACCACGCCGTGGACGGAGATGGCACCGACCGGATCGTCGATCTTCAGCTTGTCCAGGCCGATGATGGAGAACACCACGATCACGCCACCCAGGGCGCCGACGATGGTGGACATCAGCGGGGATGGCGATGCCGGGTCAGCCGTAATGGCCACCAGACCTGCCAGGGCACCGTTCAGCGCCATGGTGAGGTCAGCCTTGCCGAACAGGATCTTGGCGACGAGCAGCGCCGCAACCAGACCACCGGCCGCAGCCGCGTTGGTGTTCAGGAACACGTTGGCGACTTCGTTGGCCACGGCGATACCACCCAGCTTGAGCGTGGAACCACCGTTGAAGCCGAACCAGCCCATCCAGAGGATGAAGGTACCCAGCGTCGCCAGCGGCAGGTTGGCACCCGGGATGGCCTTGGCCTTGCCGTCAGCGCCGTACTTGCCCTTGCGGGGGCCGAGCAGCAGCACGCCAGCCAGTGCAGCGGCCGCACCGGCCATATGCACGATGCCAGAACCAGCATAGTCACTGTAGTCCAGCTCAAACAGACCGAACACGGCATCGCCGTTCCAGGTCCAGGAGCCTTCCATCGGGTAGATGAAGCCCGTCATGACGACGGCAAAGGCCAGGAAGGCCCAGAGCTTCATGCGCTCGGCAACGGCACCGGAGACGATGGACATGGCCGTGGCTACGAATACCACCTGGAAGAAGAAGTCCGAAGCGCCTGCGTACTCACCCATGTCGCCGAAACCGGCTTCGTTGGAGGCGGCGAGAATGCCTGCAATGGCTTCTTCATCCATGCCGGCAACCGTCGTCACACCGGAGAGGAAGAAACCGCCGTCGTACATGATCTGGTAACCGCAAACCAGATACATGATGGAGGCGATGGCGTAGAGCGAGACGTTCTTCGTCAGGATTTCCGTGGTGTTCTTGGCGCGGACGAGACCGGATTCCAGCATGGCAAAGCCGGCCGCCATCCACATCACGAACGCACCACAGATCAGAAAGTAGAACGTGTCGATCGCGTATTGAAGCTCAAAAATTTCGTTTTGCATGATTCAGTCCTGTGCTCAGGGTTGAATAAAGACAGCCTGATCGCGATCGATCAGAGTGCGTCCTTGCCCGTTTCGCCAGTTCGGATACGAATGGCCTGTTCCAGCGGGACGACGAAGATCTTGCCGTCGCCGATCTTGCCGGTGTGGGCGGACTTGCTGATCGCCTCGATGGCCGGATCGAGCTGGTCGTCGTCGACGGCGACCTCGATCTTCACCTTGGGCAGGAAATCCACGACGTATTCAGCGCCGCGATACAACTCCGTGTGTCCCTTCTGCCGACCGAATCCCTTTACTTCCGTGACCGTGATGCCCTGGACCCCGACTTCGGAAAGAGACTCGCGCACTTCGTCGAGCTTGAAGGGCTTGATGACTGCTACGAGTAATTTCATGGTTATGACTGCTCCTTTCATGTGGTGGTAGAGCCGTCATCCCGCCGGCTCTGAACAGCACGGACGGTGAACGCAACGGGCGTGCCACCCCGCAAACGGCCTGGATACACGGTGGCGCTCACGCGGGTTGGGTAGACTGTCGGGCAGATTTCCCACATCGGACTGCCCGTTGGATACGCGACAAATCGACGAGATTGCCCAGCGACTTGCCATGACCCTGCCTCCGGGCCTCAGAAGCCTGCGTAACGAGTTGGCTGAGAACTTCAGGGCCATCCTGCAGAACCAGCTGGAGCGCCTGGACCTTGTCAGTCGGGACCAGTTCGAGGCCCAGGCCGCGTTGCTGTCACGGACCAGCGCACGGCTTAAGACACTGGAGTCGCGCATCGAGGAACTCGAGGCGCGACAGCGCCAGCGTGGCTGAACGCTGAATCTCGCGTGGGACTGGCCACCGTCGCATCCCGGGCCCAGAACGGGCTGGAAGCCACCGCCGTGGCAGTGGAAGTTCATGTTGCCGGCGGCCTGCCAGGGTTGACGATAGTCGGCCTCCCCGAAGCCGCGGTCCGCGAGTCCAAAGACCGGGTCCGCGCCGCACTGATCAACGCGGGCTTTCAGATGCCCCCGAGCCGGATCACGGTCAATCTGGCCCCTGCCGACCTCCCGAAGGAAGGTGGGCGATTCGACCTGGCCATCGCCATCGGCATCCTGGCCGCGAGTGGCCAGTTGGAGAGCACGCGGTTAGACGATTGCGAGCTCCTGGGAGAGCTGTCGCTGTCGGCAGAACTCCGCCCAGTTCGTGGCGCGCTCCCATCCAGCGTCCATGCCGGCCGCACAGGCAAGACATTGATCCTGCCAGAAGACAATGCGCAGGAAGCCGCCCTGGCGAGTTCGACGAGGGTGCTCGCCGCGCGCCATTTGCTGGAAGTCTGCGGTTGGCTTAGCGGAGACACCGATCTCAGCACCGCCACGACGGCCGCAGCGGGCACCCCAGCCCCGCAGACCCTACCCGACCTGCGTGACGTTCTAGGCCAGCATCAGGGGCGCCGCGCACTGGAGCTCGCGGCTGCGGGAGGCCACAGCTTGTTGATGGTCGGGCCGCCCGGCAGTGGCAAGTCCATGCTGGCAAGCCGGCTCGCCGGTATCCTGCCTGCGCTGTCCGAATCCGATGCGCTGGCCTGTGCGCAGATCCAAAGCATTGGCCGCGATGGCTTTGATATCGGTCAGTGGGGGCTGCGTCCGTTTCGGTCGCCGCATCACACCGCATCCGCGGCGGCCCTGGTGGGGGGTGGCGCGCCACCACGGCCTGGCGAGATCACGCTGGCGCATCGCGGCGTGCTTTTCCTGGACGAGCTACCCGAGTTTCAGCGCAGCGTGCTGGAAGCGTTGCGCGAGCCACTGGAATCCGGCCATGTCGTGATCTCACGAGCGGCCCAGCAAATGACGTATCCAGCAGATTTTCAGCTGGTTGCCGCCATGAACCCCTGCCCCTGTGGCTACGCCGGCGACCCAGATCACGCCTGCCGCTGCACGCCCGATCAGGTCAATCGCTACCGTGGACGGTTGTCCGGCCCATTGCTGGACCGTATTGACATGCAAATTCATGTGCGCCGCGTGCCGATCCGTGAGTTGACCTCGCAGCAGACCAGTGGCGAATCCAGCGCGCTGGTTCGACACCGCGTGGAGCAGGCCCGCGATATGGCCATGGCCCGGCAGGGTTGCGCGAACGCCGACCTGCCTGCCCGCAGGCTTGAGCAGCATGCACGACTCGCAACGGCCGACCAGGAGCTGCTCATCACCGCCGCCGAACGACTCAAGCTCTCAGCGCGAAGCCTGCATCGCAGCCTACGCGTGGCTCGCACCATTGCGGACCTTGACGGCGCCGAAAACATCCACAAAACGCACCTAACTGAGGCACTGAGCTACCGAAACCAGCTGGCCCCTACGTAATACCACCGAGTGCGCACCGTAGCGGTGCATTCTCGCGCCCCAAGACCGGGCGAGCACAAAAAAGCCCGCGACCGCGGGCTTTTTGAAGAGAGCCGGAGAACCCCGGATTACGCCCCCAAGGACGAACCCGGCGATTACTCCACCGGCAAGGCCCAGCTATACCCCACGATGGTGGAGAACCCACCGCCTGAGCCCTCAAGGTAGGTCAACGCCAGGAAATAATCCTGCACGTTCAGTGACACGCCCAGATCGTAAATGCCGTCGTCCGAACCCGGCACACCTGTCGCGCTGGGGTCGTAGGCATCCCCCAGCAACGCGGTGTAGCCAAGGTGCCAACCCAGGGACGTGCTGTCGGTCAGCGGCGTGTCGAGATTCAGGTCAACGTAGAGATATTCGTCATCGTCCGGCCCATCCACACCGGCAGGGGCGTACCAGAGATAGCCGGTGAACTGGCCAATGGCCGCGCCCCCATATATCTCCGTAATACTCGACCCGCCCTGGCTGGACTGGGATGGGTAGGCGTAGTAGATCACGCCCAGGTCAAACAAACCGTTGCCCCAGCCCGCGTAGAGATCGACTTCCTCGTTGCCATCGGCCACGGAATCAACCTGTCCGTCACCATCGGAATCCAGACCAAATGCGCTGGTGTTCGAGACCCAAACACCCCCGTAGGCACCGGATCGATGACTGTAGTCCAGACCGCCCCATACCTGCGGGGAACCAGAGGCCAAACCGCGGAAGACGTATTCGGATGCCACGCCGATGCTGGCGTCCAGTTCGGCCTGAGCCGGCAGCGCCGTCGCTGCGCCTGCAACGGATAGCGCTGCAACGATTGTCGATTTCAGTTTCATTAAGACCACTTCCCTAGACGTGCTGTTAGCCGACGCATGGTCTGCGTCGGGACCAGAGCATAGCAGCCCCTGTCCACAACCAGAACACATGCACCGGACGGGGCTCCGCATACGAAAAGGGCCGCTTTCGCGGCCCTTTTCTTCTCGCAGAGACTACGCGTCGATTAGATATCGAACGCGTAACCGCCGCTCACGATCAGCTTCGGATCATCGTCGTCGATGTCCGTGCCGACAAAGGCCAAGCCGACCGACAGGCCGGACTCGGACTCAGCGGAAATGCCGACGCTGTAGTCCAGATAGGCATCACCGTCAGGCGTGAATGCCTCGTTGCCTTCGCCACCGTTGTGCTGGAGCGAGAAGTCAAAGGAGGCCATTTCGCTGATCGGCGCAGAGAAACCCAGATTCACACCATAGGCGGACTCGTCGACACCAAAGTAGGTGTCAGGCGCGAAGTAGCCACCGATGGTGACCATGCCGACAGAGAAGCTGCCGTACAGTTCGATCGTGTTGTACGACGGATCCGGCATGTCGACTTCGTCTTCTTCGGAGTACAGGTAGTAAATCGCACCGAGGTCGAAGTTCTCACCGGCAAAGCCAGCGTAGAAGTCCACTTCCGAACCTGCACCACCTGCATCGCCACCGAAGCCGATGGTCGACGCCCAGGCACCGACGTAGAAGCCAGAGTCGGCAGCGTAATCGATGCCCCCCTGAACAGCGGCACCGCCGGACTGCGGAAGACCGCGGAAGAGGTAATCGCTGGTCACGCTGAGGTTCACGCTCGTACCGGCCAATGCACTGCCGGAGAACACGGTTGCGCCAACGATTGCTGCGCTCAAGACTGAACGTTTGAATTCCATTTGGTTACGCCCCTTACTCCTAAACATTGATAGTTCCGCGGAACACAGCCCAGTGACTGCGAACCCGCTCTTGCGTAGCAATCCACATGCCACGCAATGTGGCGGATTGACTACTCAGGCCGATATGGCCCCCTGTGGGCTCTGATTCCTCGAACCCCGCCGAGTCCTGCGATCCCCTGATTCAAGTTGTAGAGACTCAGTTCGACGTTTACTGTCCGCGCCGCGAACCTATGTCACGACCCGGCGCTGCGACGCACAACGCGCGACCGCCCCCTCCACAACGCAAGGCCCATGCCGAAACTGAACGATCGACAACAGGCTGCCGTCGAGCATGTCTCCGGCCCGCTGCTGGTGCTGGCAGGCGCAGGCAGTGGCAAGACCCGTGTAATCACGGAGAAGATTGGCCATCTCATCGAACATGCGGGCGTTGAGCCCCGCCATATCGCTGCGGTGACCTTTACCAACAAGGCCGCGCGTGAGATGCGCGAACGCGTCGGCAAGCGCGTGCGCCGCGAGGCCGTCGGCCAGATGACGATTTCCACCTTCCATCGGCTGGGCTTGGACTTGCTGCGCGAGGAGCATGAGGCCATCGGCTTGCGCGCCAATGTGTCGATACTCGATACCGAGGACACCTCAGCGCTGATCCGGGATCTCGGCGTCACCGAGCCCGACCGCATCAAGATCGCATTGCGCTGGATTTCCGACCAGAAGCAGTTGCTGCGCAGCCCCGCTGACACAACCGCGGCAGCCGAATCCGAAGCCGACGCCACCTTGGCCCGGCTTTACGACCAGTACGAAGCCCACCTGGCGGCCTACAACGCGGTGGACTTTGACGACCTCATCGTTAAACCCACCCGCCTACTGCAGGACAACGCGTCGGTCCGCGAGCGCTGGCAAAACCGCATCTGCTATTTGCTGGTCGATGAGTACCAGGACACCAACCCCGTGCAGTACGCAATGATGCGGGCGCTGGTCGGGGTGCGGGCGCGCTTTACCGTGGTCGGCGATGACGACCAGTCGATTTATCGCTTTCGCGGCGCCCGGCCGGAGAACCTGGCAGACCTCAAGGTCGACTACCCGGAGCTGCAGGTCATCAAGCTGGAGCAGAACTACCGCAGCACCAGCCGGATTCTCCGTTCAGCCAACTCGGTCATCGAGCGCAACACCCGCCTGTACGAAAAAACGTTGTGGAGCGCACTGGGCGAAGGCACCAAGGTTCGCGTGCTCAACGTGCCGGATGACACCGTCGAAGCCGAGCGAGTCGTCTCTCGCATGCAGACCCATCGCATTCGCAGCAACGACAACTGGTCCGACTACGCCATCCTTTATCGCAGCAACCACCAGGCCCGGCTGATCGAGCAGGCGCTGCGCGCCCAGGGCATTGCCTACAAGATGACAGGCGGACGCTCGTTTTTTGATCGGGCCGAAGTGAAGGACCTGGTCGCCTACCTGCGCCTGCTGGCCAACCCGGATGACGACCGTGCGTTCCTGCGCATCATCAACGTGCCACGGCGCGAACTGGGACCCGCTACGCTGCAACGCTTGGGCAACTACGCCCAGGAACGCGGTTGTGCGCTGCTCCAGGCGGCACAGGAGGCCAGCGCCCTGGGCTTGATCAGCGGCCGGCAAGGCGCGGAACTGGCCCGCTTCTGCAACTGGCACGAGCGGCAGTCTCGCACAGCCGCACATATGCGCCCGGATCACGTCCTCGCGGAGGTCATCGCCGAGCTGGCCTACCGGGATTGGCTGGCTGCGACCACACCGGACAAGGTGCGCGCAGATCGCAAGCTCAAGCTGGTCGATGAATTGATGGATTGGACGCGTCGGCTTGCGGAGGACGGGCGCAGCCTGGATGACGTCGTCAACCACTTCAGCCTGATCGACATGCTGGAAAAACAGGATGACGGCGAAGGCAAGGACGAGGTCCAGCTCGCAACCCTGCACGCGTCCAAGGGATTGGAATTCCCGAACGTCTTCATCATCGGCATGGTTGACGGCATCTTGCCGCACGAGAACACGGAAGACGTGGACGAAGAGCGGCGCCTGTTCTACGTCGGCATTACCCGGGCACAGGCGACCCTCACGCTCACCGTGCCGCAGCAGATCAAGCGCGGGGGCGAATTGGTGGATGTACCGCCCAGCCGCTTTCTTCAGGAGCTGCCCGAATCGGATGTGGACTGGCCGGATGCCAAGGCGGATGAGGCAGAACAGCAGGCCCAGCGCCAGAAACAGATTGAGGCACTGCGGGCGCGCTTTGGCGCCCGGGCGACCCAGAGTGCCGATTCATGACCGCAGGCCACGAGCCTGATGCCAGAAACAACAACGGCCGCAAAAGCGGCCGTTGTTGATCAACCCGGCAGACGGCCGGGCTGTGGGCAGAACCTGGCGTCAGACGCCGGCCTGCTCAAGCATCAGGTCCACAGCTTCCTCAATCTGCGCTTCGGACAGCGAGGGGTCGCCCGCCATCGGAGGCATCGCACCCTTGCCGTTGACGACGCTTCCCACCAGACCATCACGCCCCTCGGCATCCAATCGAGCCTGCCAAGCAGCCGTGTCATCCAGCTTGGGCGCGCCCGCCACTCCAGCGGCGTGGCAGCCCGAGCAAAGCCCCTGGACAATCTCCTCCGCCGATCGCGCGGATTCTTCACTGGCGCTGCTCGCCACCTTGATGGCGTTCGGGTCGGTAATGACCTGGCCCACAGGCGCGATGCGCGCCTCCACCCGCTCACGGGTGATCTGGCGAATCTCGTCCGTATCTTCCTCGGAGGTGATCACGCCAGCGATCACCGCGATCACCACCGTCAACGCAACCAGAAACCCGATAACGCCCAGAAATGTCGTGACAAATACCTTGTCGTGGTTTGAGTCCACGGCTACGCCTCAAGCAATCAGATGAATTCTTGAATCCGGCCGCGATTGCGCGCCGGCTTGGGGCGCGGATATTAGCATGAGCCAGCCCTGTCGCGCCGCGAGCGGCACAGCCGACCGGCGACCCGTCTACCGCAACCGGCCGTCCAGACCAATTGGCATCACCGGGTGACAGGCCGCAGACTGCGAGCGTATTGGCACATCACCAGATGCGCTGTCGGGGGACATGGGGATTCAAATCGACTACTCGGGGCTGCGCTTTGCCTCGAAACCCTCAGAACGGGAGTTTCGCTCCCGTTTCAGGGACGGTGGCCGCCTTGGCCGCTGGGCAATGCTATTCGCCTGCCTGGGCCTGGTCCTGAGCCGTCCCCTGATTGACACCGCCCTGCTCGGCACCCCCGCCAGCCTGATCGCGGATTGGAATAGATGGCTGCATTGGCTGGTACTCCCACCTGCCCTGTGTTGTGCCTGCAGTCTGCTGTACAAGCCCTGGTACCCGGCATCCACACCTGCCAGTTTTGCGCTGGCGGCCACCGGCCTGGCCTACACCGCCTTGCTGGCCGTGGCGCTGGGACGCGTGAGCCAGGACCAACCCCTGACGGGACTGGCGCTCTGCCCGCTGTTGTTCTGTGTTCTGGTGCGAGGGCGTCTGCTGGCCGGCTTGCTAATGGCCGTCCTGACACTGGCCGTCGGGACCCTGACCTATCATGCGGCGTCAGAGACCTTTGGCATTCGCGAGTACCTCGTTTTCGCCTGCCTGTGCATCATCGCCGTGGTCGCCAGCCTGTCGGTCGAGCTCACCGCACGCCGCGCCTGGCTCGCTCGCGAGTCGCTGATGTGGTCCGCCAGCTATGACGACCTCAGCGGCCTGCTCAACCGCCGTGCATTCGAAGACCAGATGGATCGGATATTGCGCATGGCCGTGCGCCAACAGCGCTCGCTGTGCCTACTCTGCATCGATATCGACCATTTCAAACGGGTCAACGACAACCACGGACATCTCGCGGGCGACGAAGTAATTCGCTGTGTCGGTGAGGAACTGAGAATTGCCTGCCAACGCCCGCTGGACCTGGCGGGACGCATGGGCGGCGAAGAGTTTCTCATCGCGTTCTACGAGGTTGATGCGGCCCAGGCGCTGGTCCTGGCCGAGCGGGTACGACACCGCATTCGGGCTCTCACTGTGGACCCGGGCAGCGCAGAGCCGATTCGCGTCACCGCCAGTATCGGCGCTGCGGTCGGGATACCCATCGCCGGAACCCGGATGCGGGATTTCATGTGCCTGGCGGACCGCCTGTTGTACCAGGCCAAAAGCGAAGGGCGTGATCGCGTCGTTCTGGGCCCGCTGGACGCGATCACCGCACAGACAGCGAACCCCGTCACGAATCCGACCGAAATGCGCGCCTGACTGCAATCGAATCGTCAACTGACCGTCGGATACTCACGGTCTGACGCGGCCCCGCCGCGTTCAGGCGGGTTGGTCCTGGGCCCGCGAACCAACCCAGCCGCCAATGACGCGATGCGTCAGGAGGCCACACTATGGCCATTCGGCAAATTTCACCCACGGCGCCGATTCGCAGCCCGCACCCCTTGGTGTTCGGACATCGCGGCGCTCGCGGCCACGCACCCGAGAACACGCTGCTCGGCATCGAGACCGGAATCCAGCTGGGCGCCGATTGGATCGAGGTGGATGTGCAGCTCAATGCCGGCCGCCTGGTGCTCATGCATGACCCGACCCTGGACCGGACGACCAATGGCCAAGGCATGGTCGCAGAGGTGAGCCCGGCATACCTCGATGCTCTGGATGCCGGTCGCGGCCAGCGCATACCCACAGTTCAGCAAGCCTTCGCGTGCATCGATCGACGCGCGGGCCTGAATCTCGAGCTCAAGGCTCGCGGCACAGCCGCCATCCTCGTGCAGCAAATCCGGCATGCCGTGCAGGACATGGGCTGGGACTGGTCCGAGATTCTGGTGTCCAGCTTCGACCTGCAGGAGCTGCGACAGCTCAAGACGCTGGAGCCTCGGATCGCTGTCGGTGCGCTGTACTGTGGCGTCCCCCTGGACTACGCAGCCAGCGCGACTGCCCTCGGCGCCCGCTCGGTCCACCTGTCGCATGAGTTTCTGTCGCCGGACATGCTGGCCGACGCACGTGCGCGCGGCCTGGCGATCTACGTTTATACGGTCAACCGGCCCGCGGAGATCGAGCGCCTACGCGCCCTCGGCGTGGACGGCCTGTTCACGGACTACCCCGAACGCGCATCCATACTCGACCGGGTCGCCTGACCCGACCGAGCGGAACCCGCCCGCGTCAGCGCAGCTGATGGCGCGCGCGGAACTGGGCCATCAGCGCCTCAGGGCGCTGGGTCTTGTTGTCGTCATTGAGCACATAGACCACCGTGCGGCTGGCCGGTCCGGCCCCGATTTCAGTGAACCGGTAAGGCGCTTCCCAGGTGGACTTGAATGCCTGCAGGTCCGCCCACCGATCAAAGACATAGAACCGCCCGTCATGGAGCACTTCGCCATAAAACGGGTCAGTGCCCTCCAGCTCGCCGTCGTATAGCAACACGGAAGCAATCCCCTCGCGCTTCGTCTTGTCCTCATCGGTCAGACCAAACACCAAGGTCTCGCCCTGGGGCCCTTCCCCGATCCGCACCAGACGGTAAGGCGTATGCCCAAACGCCAGGAAAGTCTTATAGGTCGCAAAGTCATCAAACACGTAGATGCGCCCTTCGTGATGTGCCTGGTAAAACTCCGAGGTGTCGATCACCGGCTCGGCCGGCGCGACGACGGCACGGGGCATGGCATCCGTCCCCTGATAGGTATGCGGCACGGCGCAACCCGCCGCTGCCAACGTAGAAATGGCGGCCACGGAATAGGCCAAACGCGTCTGAGTCATTGCATCCTCCTGTACGACTTCGCAGCTTGCCGATTTGATTTGACAGGGCCGTGACACGCATTCTTCATCGCGCTGTCACACAGCAATCGCAGGCTCGTCCGCTGAATGGACCCCGTGCCTGCGCAGGCCCGCTGCAACGCGCGTTGCGCAATCCCTCGCTGACCCGAGCTGATACTGCCCCATGACCGACAACGCGACCGCTGCCGCAGAGACCTACAAACCCGATCACTACATCAATCGCTGGCTGTCGCTGCTGGAGTTTAATCAGCGCGTGCTCGAACAGGCCAAGGATGACCGGGTTCCGCTCATTGAGCGGATGAAGTTTCTCTGCATTTCCTGCTCCAATCTGGACGAGTTTTACGAAGTTCGCGTTGCCGGACTCAAGCAGATGGCTGAAGTCGGCGCCGTGCAAACAGGCCCAGACAACATCTTGCCCACCACCTTGCTGGGGCAGATCAGTGAACGCGCCCACCAACTCGTCTCCGAGCAGTACGGCACGCTGAACGATGTGCTGATTCCTGCGCTGGAGAAAGAAAACATCCGCTTTGTCAGACGGGTGGACTGGGCCTCCAATGCCGCACAGGACGAGTGGCTGCGCAACTACTTCCACAACGAGTTGCTGCCCGTGCTGTCGCCGATCGGCCTGGACCCGGCACACCCCTTTCCGCGCATCATCAATAAGAGCCTGAACTTTGTTGTGTCGCTGGACGGCAAGGATGCATTTGGCCGCACCGCCCGTTTCGCCGTGGTCGGCGCGCCGCGCTCGCTGCCGCGCCTGATCCAGATTCCCCCTACAGTACCGGGCACCGGCCCGCACGACTTTGTCTTCCTGTCCTCTGTCATCCACGCCTACGTGGACGAACTGTTCCCCGGCATGTCGGTTTCAGGCTGCTACCAGTTCCGAGTCACTCGGAACTCTGAACTGTTTGTCGACGAGGAAGAGGTCGATGACCTGCTCCTCGCGCTGGAAGGTGAGCTGCCCCAGCGTCAGTACGGCGACGAAGTTCGCCTGGAGGTCGCCCATAACTGCCCCGACGGCGTGTGGCAGTACCTGCTCGACAAGCTGGGACTGAGTGAGGAAGACCTGTTCCGTGTCGATGGCCCGGTCAACCTGAACCGCCTGATGGCCCTGGGTGATCTGGTCGACCGCCCCGACCTCAAATACCCGCCCTTTACCGCACGCCTGTCCTCCAACCTGGGACAGGACCGCATCTTCGACACCATCAGCCGCAAGGATGTGCTGCTCCACCATCCATTTGATTCCTTCGCGCCCGTCGTGGAATTGCTACGGGCGGCAGCCCGCGACCCGCAGGTGTTGGCGATTAAACAAACGCTCTACAGAACGGGGACAGATTCCGCCGTCGTTGAGGCGCTCATCAAGGCGGCCCATGCAGGCAAAGAAGTCACCGTTGTCGTCGAACTGCGGGCCCGCTTCGACGAGGCCGACAACATCGGCCTGGCCGAGGCACTCCAGGAAGCCGGTGCCCACGTGGTGTACGGCGTCGTCGGGCACAAGGCCCATGCCAAGATGGTGCTCATCGTACGCCGCGAACATGGCCGGCTCGTGCACTACAGCCATTTGTCCACGGGCAACTATCATCCACGCACTGCGCGGCTGTACACGGATTACGGACTGTTCACCGCCAACCCGGCCATTGGAGAAGATGTGCACAGGGTGTTTCTGCAACTCACCAGCCTCGGCAAGGTGCTCAAACTCGACAAGTTGCTGCAATCGCCGTTCACACTGCATCCAGGCGTCATCGACTGCATCGAGCGGGAAGCCGAACATGCCCGCGCGGGTCGCCCGGCCCGCATCATCGCCAAGATGAACTCACTCACCGAACGCTCGGTCATCGACGCCTTGTACGCGGCATCTGCAGCCGGCGTGGAGATCGACCTGATCATTCGCGGCATGTGCTGCCTGCGACCCGGCGTGCCGGGCCTGTCAGACCACATTCGCGTGCGGTCCGTCGTCGGCCGTTTTCTTGAGCACACGCGGGTCTACTACTACGCCAACGACGGCAAGCCCGCACTCTACTGCGCCAGCGCCGACTGGATGGAGCGCAACCTGTTTCGACGCGTGGAAACGGCCTTCCCTGTGCTCGACAAGAAGCTGTCACAGCGGATTCTGGACGAGCTCAACCTGTATCTGGCCGACAATACACAGGCTTGGGAGATGGGCGCAGATGGTAGCTACGCTCGCGCCGTTGCCGCTGAGCCGGCCATCTGCGCTCAACAAGTGCTGATGGAAGGCTAGGCAGCCGCCACTGCACGCCACCGCCAGGCGCTAACGCTCCCGCACACGCAGCTTGAAACCCGCCGGCTTGAGCAGCGACTGTTCCCGCTCCAGGCCAGCACGGGTCAGCGCGTGATCCGCCAACCATTGGGCGTCGAACTGCATCGTGATCTGCCCGCCCTGGGCCTGAATGGCCACCGGCGGCATCGGATCGTGCGTACGTCCGCGCCGCAGAATCACCGCCAGCCGGAGCAATATGGCCAAGCGAAGAATGCGTTCACGCGCGGCCTGCGGTACCGCATCCAGCACCGCAGGCCGAAACTTGCCACGATGCAGGCGCAGCAGCGCAGCAAGCATTCGCTGGTCCATCTGCGAAAACCCGTGTAAGTCGCCGTTGCGGACTAGGTACTCACCGTGCTTGTGATACGAACCATGGGCGACAAATAACCCGATTTCGTGCAATTGCGCCGCCCAGGCCAGTAACCGCCGCGCATCCTGGTCACCGGCCAGCTCCGACCAGTCCTGTTCGACGTTGTCCAGCATCGCCAGCGCGGTAGCACGCACTCGGTCGGCATGCGCGGCATCGACACCAAAGCGCCGTGTGAGACCCGCCACCGTATCGTGGCGTACGTCGTGATCGCTAAGCCGGCCCAGCAGGTCGTAGATCACACCCTCTCGCAGCGCCCGGTCGGACACGGTCATACGGCTGATTCGCAGCGCATCGAACAAACCCGCCAGCACCGCCAGACCACCCGGAAAAATCGGCTTGCGATCCTCCCGCAGGCCTTCCAAATTCAATGCATCGATGCTGCCCAGCGCAACCATATGCTCGGCCAGCCGGTTGAGTCCGTCAGGCGTTACCTCGCCGTGCCCCCATCCGCAGCCGGCGATGACCTTGGCAATCGCGCGCACCGTGCCCGAAGCACCGATGCACACATCCCAACCTGTAGCGCGGTACTCGGCCACGAGGTATTCGGCCTCAAGCCGAGCAGCCATGCGCGCCGCCAGAAATCGTTTGCGCGTAATCTCGCCGTCCGCAAAAAAACGGTCGGTGTACGACACGCAGCCCATTCGGACGGATTCCAGCAGACGCGGCTGATCACGCTCACCGATGATCACTTCGGTGCTGCCACCGCCGATGTCGATGACCAATCGGCGAGGTTGCTCCGCGCCGAGTCCATGGACGACCCCGCCATAGATCAGGCGGGCTTCTTCCACACCGGAGATGACCTCCACTGGGTGACCGAGCGCCTGCTCAGCTGCCGTCAGAAACGCATCGGGCTGACGCATGCGTCGCAGCGTATTCGTGCCGACAATGCGCACACGGCCCGTTTTGATCGGCCGCAGCCGCTGCCCAAAGCGCTCCAGACACGCCATGGCGCGCTGCTGCGCTTCGGGCGACAACTGCTTATCGGCATCCAGCCCCGCGCCGAGCCGAACGGGTTCACGCAGCTTATCCACCACCGTGATCTCATGCCCCCGAGGGCGCACAACGATCATGTGAAAGCTATTGGAACCCAGATCGACGGCTGCGACGTCCTCCGCGGCCTCCAGGCCATCCGTCACGCCAGAACCCGGGCAAGCCCGCCCAGCAGCAACCAGACGGCGACGATCAACTCACACAGATAGGTCAGCCCGGCGCCGATCTGGCGCGGCCGACTAAAGCTACGCTGCAGCAGCGCTGCGGAGAACAAACACCGGGCGACGACAAACAACCCGCCCAGGCTCCACACGGCCGCCGCCGGTGCCAGCTGCTCCAGCAGGAGCAGCATGACCAGAAAAATCGGGACGTGCTCAGCCGCATTGGCATGGGCTCGGATTGCACGGAGCAGGCTGACGTGCCCCCCGTCTCCCAGTGAAACCTGGTATCGAATGCGCAGCTGGGACACGCGCAAGGCGAGCACCAGAATCAACAGGCCATTCAAGGCCGCCGTAACCGCTGTCGCGGTGTAGAGCATTGCGAGCGCTCCCTGTCAGTGGACGGGCGATAGTAACGTAGCCGGCCGGCAATTCTGTTGACACCTGACCACAGCCAACCCCTGGCCCGAGAAACCGCCCTCTCTCCACTGCGATAATGGGTCCGACCGGGTCTTCACACGGGTCGGCCAGCGGCAATCGGTGGTATCCTTCGCCATTGACTCCATCTGATGCTTCGCGGACCATTGCGGCCCCGCTGGCAGCGCTTGCCTCAACTTCCTTGACGATTTAATCCAATGATTCGACTTGCGAAACTTGCCTGCGTGCTCGCGCTGGCTTCTGCCTCCACGGTCTGGGCTCAAGACGGCAATGCCGAACAGGGCGAAGCACTGGCCTACACCTGCGCCGGCTGCCATGGCATTGCGGGTTACACCAATGCGTATCCGACTTTCCGCGTACCTCGCCTGGGTGGCCAGCACCCGGAATACATCGTGGCTGCACTCAACGCATACAAGACGGGTCAGCGCAATCACCCGACCATGAATGCCCAGGCCGCGTCGCTGAGTGACCAGCAGATCAAGGACATTGCCGCTTACGTCACGCAGGCACCGCAGGTCGGTGATGATGTCGATGTCGTCCCGGCAGGCGATCCGGCCAAGGGCGAACAGCTATCGCAGGCCTGCGTAGCCTGTCACGGCGCCACAGGCGCATCGGGCATCACGCAGTACCCGATTCTTGCTGGTCAGCACCCCGACTACCTCGCACATGCGCTCAAGGCCTACAAGACCGGAGAGCGAAAGAACGCGATCATGAAGGGCTTTGCAGCCAACCTCTCCAAGGACGACATCAAGCACCTGGCCGCTTGGTTCGCTTCGCAGAACGAGCCGCTTTACACGCCGAATTTCGACGACTAAGCGACTGCGGCCTACGCCGCCAACACAGGATTGATCAAAACGCCCCGTCATGGGGCGTTTTGCTTTGCACCGCATCGGTGCGAGGTCGCCGCCTGGCTGTTCGCCGCTAGCTCCACGCCCCTTCTTTGTGCCGCAACACGATGGCAATATGCCTGTCACCTGACGCGAGAAGAATGTCGGGATTCATTGCACGCGGACGTTGGGAGAAGCGCCCCATCCTGGGGCGGACGGCGCGTGCATGCGGTACTACCTAAGGAGTCGAAATGAACAAACTGCTTTTGGGTTCTCTTCTGGCCACTTTGCCGATGGCAGGCATGGCCTCCGATCCGTTCCAGCACGTGGATGTCTACTACGTCAGCACCGACTTTGAGACCAACGGCGGCGAAGACGACGGCAGCGGCTTCGGCCTGTCCGGCGCGTTCCGTGTTGGCGATCAGGCGTTCATCGACGCTGAATACCAGAGCTCCGAAACGGATGATTTTGATATCGAAATCGATCAGATCCGCCTCGGCCTCGGACTGCACTCAGCCGAATCCACCAGCGGGATGACCTATTACGGTCAGGTCGAGTATCTGCAGGTTGAGCTGTCCGCCCCCGGCGCCGGCAGCGACGATGAAGACGGCTTTGGTCTGCATGGCGGCATCCTGATCTCGGCTACCGAGCAGCTGCGCTTCAAGGGCGAGCTGGGCTATCTGACCCTCGATGATGTCGACGGGCTGGAGTACACCATCGGCGCCAGCTTCGACATCACCCCTCAGTTCGGCTTGTTCGCGGATTACCGCCTGGCATCACTTGAAGATGACGACAATGACGAAGTCGATCTGACGGACGTGAAACTGGGCGTCAGCCTGCTGTTCTGATTCACATCTGTGATCAAAACGACAAAACGGCGGACATGCAGTCCGCCGTTTTGCTTTGCACGATCACTCTTCGACTAAGCTGAGCGCGCTGCCGGCCGGCAGCGATTAATCGACTGGAATGGGTCAATACTCATGAAAACCCCCTTTGCATTCTTAGGCCTCAGCCTGCTGTCGCTAGCAGCGTCCGCACAAACGCCCTCGTACAACTATCTGGATATCAGTTACATCGATTCAGAGGCCGAGGATGTCGATGGTGACGGCCTGGGCGGTGAACTCGTCGCCGCATTTTCCGATAACGGATTTTTCATCGGCGAGTATTCAACACGGGAATTTGAAGACGGCGGCGCCACGGTCGACATCGCCTCTCTGAGCCTGGGCATCGGTGTTGCGGGCCCCATTGGCGACAACGAGGCCGTCAGCGGGTTTGCCGCAGCGACCTATGAAGATTTCGAGGTCGACGTGGATATCCCCGGCTTCGGATCAGGCAGCGACAGCGAGAATGGCTTCGGGCTACAAATCGGCCTACGCGCGATGATCGCCGAACAGGTGGAATTGCACGCCCGCTACAAGCGGATCGAGATCGACGACGAAGACGAATCGTTGCTGCGTTTTGGCGCAGTCTTCGGGTTGAGCCCTGGCCTCGGGCTGACGCTGGACTATGAAACCTACGACGAATCCGAAATCGACGAACTCATGGTCGGTGTTCGCCTGACTTTCGGCCTGTAATCCCAAAGCCCCGCCGCCATAAAAAAGGCGGGCAAAAGCCCGCCTTTTTTGAACACTGACCAGGCTTAGAGCGGTGTAACGTTCTCAGCCTGCGGTCCTTTCTGGCCCTGCACGACGCGCATGGTGACCTTCTGGCCTTCATGCAGCGTCCGGCGTCCGGAGCCATTAATTGCGCTGAAATGGACAAACACGTCTTTGCCGCCTGCGCGCTCGACAAATCCGAATCCCTTCTCGTCATTGAACCACTTGACGGTTCCTTCGATCTCTTCAGACATTCCTTCTCTCTTTCAAACAACGGCGCTGCACATTTCAGCGTCAACAATACTGACCCGGACAGGCCAGCTCATTGGCATTCTACGCATGCGCCCGAGAAAACCATGCACGATTGTGTGACAACCGACGAACGGTCGCCATAACGGTTGACTCCTCGCGATCTGCCGTTCAATCCGGATTCGACGCACTGTACGACAGCAGCCTGACCCATCGCCTCGGACCTTAGAACTTCAACAGCAAGCCCATGTACCCGCCCCTGAACTCGGCATCCACGGCGTAGTTGCTGGTGGTGAACCGGTAGCGTCGGGACTGCAGGCCAAATTCCAGCCCCAAAGGAGCAATAACCGGCCACAGCAGGCTGCCGCGCGCGTGAATCGCCCGGTCAGAGCCCGACGCAATATAGGCCGTCTCCACGCGCAGGCTGATCGGCCCGAATGGAGCGATGTCGGCCCGTAGCAAGGCCATGGGATACGTCTCGTCGTAACGATCCGTCTGGGCTGACTGACCATCCTCCTGCCGAGTCACGAAACCATCCACGTTCTCAACAAGCACGCCGACGCCCAGCCGCACACCGTCCGTCACGAGAGGCAGCGTGATCGAGATGGCCGTCAGGTCAAAATCGGCGCTGGCCGTGCCCGAGGAACCGGGCAGCAGTAACAACCCGTCGGTTTGGCCCGCCGCACCGGCAGCCAACCCCTGACGCTCCAGCAGCACATCCGGCCACCACCGGTGCGGCGGCATCAGCCCCAGCCGAACGTAGGACTGGCCGTCGGACTCGCTGGACAGATCGGTGAAATCGACCTGATCCGTGGTGTCACGCACCTCACCGGCAGCGTCATAACTCCATTGCCCAAGCGCCGCTTCACCGTGCCAGTCCGATGCCGTCGCGCTGCTACTTGCCGCCACCAGCGACAATAAGACCGCACGGCAGCCCCTGAACAATCGCCTGTCTTGCATGCCAGCCTCCTTGCCGGGCTGTTGAATACAACCTGACGCTAGGGAAACATGCCGGCACCCCTGCCCGCCAGCACGGCTTGTGCAGCGCGGTGTCACGCGCCTGTCGACAGGCTCCCGGCTAGGCGCCGCGCCGCTGCATGAACACCAGCTTCTCGAACAGATGAATATCCTGTTCGTTTTTGATGAGCGCGCCGTACAAGGGCGGCAGTGACTGCTTGCTGCTTGCCTCGCGCAATGTGCTGGCATCGATATCTTCCGCCAGCAGCAACTTGAGCCAATCGATGAGCTCCGACGTGGAGGGCTTCTTCTTCAGCCCCGGCGCTTCGCGTAGGTCGAAAAAGACTTCCATGGCCACGCGAAGCAATTCCGGCTTGAGCTTGGGGAAATGCACGTCAACGATGGCCTGCATCGTCTCCTTGTCCGGGAAACGGATGTAGTGGAAGAAGCAACGCCGCAGGAACGCATCGGGCAGCTCTTTTTCGTTGTTCGACGTGATGATGATGATGGGTCGATGCTGGGCGCGAATGGTCTCGCGCGTTTCATAAACATCGAACTCCATGCGATCAATTTCACGCAACAGGTCGTTCGGAAACTCGATATCCGCCTTGTCGATCTCATCAATCAACAAGACGGGCTGTTCATCACACTGAAAGCATTCCCACAGCGGACCACGCACGATGTAGTTGGCGATATCGTGCACTTTCTCCTCGCCCAGCTGGGAATCGCGCAGCCGCGACACTGCGTCGTATTCATACAGGCCCTGCTGCGCCTTGGTCGTGGACTTGATGTGCCATTCAAATAAGGGCTTGCCCAGCGACTGGGCCACTTCCTGCGCAAGCAAGGTCTTGCCAGTCCCCGGCTCACCCTTGATCAGCAGCGGGCGCCCCAGCGCCACAGCGGCGTTTACAGCCAGCTTCAAATCGTCAGTAGCGACGTAGCGTTCGGTTCCGTCAAATCGATTCGTCATGGTGTCCTGTCTGGTGATCGTCGTGGGCGCCCTGGCCGGGTGACTGCGGGGCGGCGAGGTATTCCATCCCGTGCAGACGGCAGTTAGTGCCGGAAAGACTAGAGTACCTTGCACGCCCAATCACCCCTGTGCAGGGATCCTGGGTCAGCACCTGCCTCAGGCGCGCGATTCCAGCATCGCAACCGCCGGTAAGGTCTTGCCCTCCAGGAACTCCAGGAACGCGCCGCCACCCGTCGAAATGTAGGAGACCTGCTGCTCGATGCCGTATTTATCGATGGCCGCCAGGGTGTCACCACCGCCCGCGATCGAAAAGGCATCAGAGCCTGCGATGGCCTGAGACATGGCCTCGGTGCCACCGGCAAACTGATCGAACTCAAACACGCCAACAGGCCCGTTCCAGACGATGGTGCCCGCGCCGTCCAGCAACGCCGCCAATGTCTTGCGGGTATCAGGCCCCACGTCGAGCACCATGTCCTGCTCGCCAATCTGGTCCACCGGCTTCACGGTGGCCTGTGCGTCGGCAGAAAACGCAGTGGCAACGACCACGTCACTGGGCAGCGGAATATCGCCGCCCTTGGCCTTGACGGCATCCATAATGCGCTGGGCCGTTTCGATGAGATCAGGCTCATGCAGCGAGGCTCCCACATTCACGCCCGTGGCGGCCAGGAAGGTGTTGGCAATGCCACCACCGAGCACGAGCTGATCCACCTTATCGATCAGCGATTCGATGACACCCAGCTTGGATGACACCTTGGACCCGCCGATGATGGCCACCAGCGGCCGCGCGGGGTCGCCCAGCGCCTGGCCCAGCGCATCCAGTTCGGCGGCCAGCAGAGGCCCGGCGCAAGCCACCGGGGCAAACTTGCCGGCGCCATGCGTCGACGCCTGAGCCCGATGCGCCGTGCCGAAGGCGTCCATGACGTAGATGTCGCACAGCGCCGCCATACGCTTGGCCAGCTGCTCGTCGTCGGCCTTCTCACCTTCAAGAAAGCGCACGTTCTCGCACAACACCACATCGCCCGGATTCGGCGCATCCATGGTGAGCCAGTCGGTAATCAGCGGCACGGGCGCGCCGAGGGCTTCGCCCAGCCACTCGGCGACGGGTTGCAGGCTGAACTTGGCCTCGGGCTGACCCTCGGTGGGTCGGCCGAGATGAGACATGATCATGACGCGGGCGCCGGCGTCACGCGCTGCACGAATCGTGGGCAGGGCGGCCTTGAGCCGGGCGTCAGAGGTGATACGACCGCCATCCAGCGGCACATTGAGATCTTCGCGAATCAGGACCCGCTTATTGGCCAGGTCCAGGTCGGTCATGCGTTTCATGCAGTGCTCCTCGAAGCAGGCCATTCGCATCCGGCGAATGGCGGGCGCGGGCAGCTCGTCATGCCGACGCCAGAAAAGAGGGGGGTCCCGCTGAACCCATACAGGCGGCCGACTCAGATCGAGCGGGCCGCCTGCACGGTGGGATCGCGGGCGATGACGGGTGGGCGCCCCATGCGCTCGCCACCCGTCACGGCGCCATCGGCCTGGATCAGGCCTTGGCCAAGGCCAGCGTGGTGTCCAGCATGCGGTTGCTGTAACCCCATTCGTTGTCGTACCAGGAGCAGACCTTGATCAGACCGCCATCGATTTCGCGGGTCAGGCCGGCATCAAAGGTGCTGGATGCGGCATCGTGGTTGAAGTCGATGGAGACCAGCGGGGCATCGTTGTAGTTCAGCACGGCGGACAACGGACCGGAGCTGGCGGCGTCCTTCATGATCTGGTTGATCTCGTCCGCCGTGGTCGCACGACCCGGCTTGAAGGTCAGGTCAACAATGGACACGTTGATCGTCGGCACGCGGATCGCGAAACCGTCGAGCTTGCCCTTGAGTTCCGGCAGCACCAGACCCACCGCAGCAGCCGCACCGGTCTTGGTCGGAATCATGGACTGCGTGGCCGAGCGCGCACGGCGCAGATCCGAGTGATAAACGTCGGTCAGCACCTGGTCGTTGGTGAACGCGTGGATTGTCGTCATCAGGCCCGACTCGATGCCCACCGTGTCCTGCAGCGCCTTGGCAACCGGCGCCAGGCAGTTGGTCGTGCAGGAGGCATTGCTGACGATCTGATCGCCCGATTCCAGCGTGTCGTGGTTGACACCGTAGACGATGGTCTTGACGTCGGAGCCGGCCGGCTGCGACACGACCACGTGCTTGGCACCGCCCTGGATGTGGGCCATGGCCTTGTCCTTGCTCGCGAAGAACCCGGTGCACTCCAGCACCACGTCCACGCCCAGCTCGCCCCAGGGCAGCTCGGCCGGATTGCGGTTGGCCAGCACCTTGATCTTGTCGCCATTAACGACCATGGAGTCGCCTTCGACGCTGACCGTGCCCGGGAACTTGCCGTGGGCGGTGTCGTACTGGGTCAGGTGCGCATTGGTGTTGGCATCACCCAGGTCGTTGATGGCAACGATCTGGATTTCGTCGGTGCGGCCGGACTCGTACAGCGCACGCAGGACATTGCGGCCGATGCGGCCGTACCCGTTGATCGCGATCTTCGTAGCCATGTGTTCTCTCCTTGGTTAGTCGGTTAGTTCAACAAATCGCGCACGGTGTTCGTGATGCGATCTGTCGTCAGGTCGAAATGTTGGTAAGCGTCACCAGCCGGTGCCGACACGCCGAAGCTGTCGATACCAATGACCGCCCCGGTCGCTCCCACCCAGCGCCACCAGGTCCCGGTGGAACCGGCTTCGATGGCCACGCGGGTGGTCACGGCGGCCGGCAGCACGCGCTGCTGATACTCGGGCGTCTGCCGCAGGAAGACTTCTTCGCAGGGCATGGACACCACGCGTGTTGGTGCACCCTCGGCCGACAAGGCCTGGGCAGCGGCGACGGCCAGTTCCACTTCGGAGCCGGTGGCGATGACCACGGCCACCGGTTCAGCATCCGGTTCCCACAGGGTGTAGGCGCCGCGACGCAAATCTGCGAGCTGCTCGGCCGTACGCGGCTGGTGCTCCACGTTCTGACGGGTCAGTGCCAGCGCCGTCGGCCCATCCTGACGCAGCAGCGCGGATTCCCAGGCCACGGCCGTCTCGACATCATCACAGGGCCGCCAGACATCCAGGTTCGGCATCAGCCGCAGGCTGGCGATGTGTTCGATCGGCTGGTGCGTGGGGCCGTCTTCGCCCAGACCGATGGAATCATGGGTGTAGACCAGGATGTTCTGGATGCGCATCAGTGCCGCCAGACGCACGGCGTTGCGTGCGTAATCCGAAAAGGTCAAAAAGGTTCCGGAAAACGGCAAAAACCCGCCATGCAGCCGGGCCCCATTGCCCATCGCCGTCATGCCGAATTCGCGCACGCCATAGTTGACGTACTGGCCCTTGACCGTCTCTGGTGTCACGGGCTCCACGCCCTTCCAGATCGTACCGTTGGAGCCCGTCAGATCCGCCGAACCGCCCAGCAGTTCGGGCATGCCGGGTGCAATGGCGTTGAGCACGGCCTGTGAGGCCTTGCGCGTCGCATTCTTCTTGCCGTTGGCCTGAACGTCTTCGACCAGTCGGGCGAGTTTGTCGACGAGATCGGCCGGCAGATCACCCGCCATCCGACGTTCGAACTCGGCAGCCTTGTCCGGGTGGGCGGCGCGATATGCAGCCAGCCGCTCGTTCCAGGCGGCTTCCGCTGCGGCGCCCTGCTCCCGACGATCCCAGGCCTTACGAACCACCTCGGGAATCTCGAACGCTTCGCCATCCCAGCCCAGCGTGGAGCGGGCGGCCGTAATGCCATCACCGCCTAGCGGGGCGCCATGCGTATCTGCGGACCCGGCGTTGGTGGCACCAAAGCCGATAATGGTCTTGCAGCAAATCAGTGTCGGCTTGCCCGTCTCGGCCTGCGCCTTGGCCAGCGCCGCCCGCACCGCTTCCGCATCATGGCCATCGACGTTGCGGATGACATGCCAGCCATACGACTCAAACCGCGCGGGCGTGTCGTCACGGAACCAGCCGTCAACAGAGCCATCGATGGAGATGCCATTGTCGTCGTACAGCGCAATCAGCTTGCCCAGCCCCAGGGTGCCGGCCAGCGAACAGACTTCATGGCTAATGCCTTCCATCAGGCACCCATCACCCAGGAAGACATAGGTGTAGTGGTCGACGATGTCGTGGCCATCGAGATTGAACTCGGCGGCCAGCAACCGCTCGGCCAGCGCCATGCCCACACCATTGGCAATGCCCTGCCCCAGCGGCCCAGTCGTGGTTTCGACACCCGGCGTCTCCGCATACTCGGGGTGACCGGGCGTGCGCGAGTGCAGCTGACGGAATGCCTTGAGGTCGTCGATCCCCAGGTCGTAACCGGTCAGGTGCAACACGGCATACAGCAGCATGGAGCCGTGGCCATTGGACAGCACGAAGCGGTCGCGATCCGCCCATGCGGGATTGTTCGGGTTGTGCTTGAGCACATCGCGCCAGAGGACTTCAGCGATATCGGCCATGCCCATGGGCATGCCGGGATGTCCGGAGTTGGCGGCCTGGACAGCGTCCATGGCCAGTGCGCGGATGGCGTTGGCGCGAAGACGCGGGGACGTGGAGTCAGCCATGAACCTGGGGCCTGAAAGAGCGGTGATGGACTTTGGCGAGCAAAAAGGCCGGCGAAAGACCGGCCTTGCTGCGCAAAATGGGGCGATATTCTGGCCGAGACGCCCTGTCTAGGCAAGGCAGCACACAAGCTGGTATATGCTCGACCCTCGCATTGACGAGAGCCGATTCATCGGCCGAACCCCATCGTTTCAGGGAGGAGACACCCATGGGTATTCAGATTCTTGCGGGCTTGCACAAAGCTTTACGCCCCGCCACGGCGGGCATGCTCGGCCTTTGCCTGGTGCTGGCAGGCTGCTCGGGCGAGCGCGAAGAAGCCGCCGCCACAGCACCGACCAGCCAAGCCCCGGTGGCCTGGGTTGATGGCAACCGCATCCGCGCTGCGGATGAGACACCCGGCGAATGGCTGAGCCACGGCCGAACCTACGACGAGCAGCGCCATTCGCCGCTGGAACAGATCAATTCCGACAATGTCGATCAGCTCGGCCTGGCCTGGCACTACAAGCTGGATGTGGACCGCGGCACCGAGGCCACACCCATCGTCGTCGACGGCGTCATGTACACCACCGGCCCCTACAGCATCGTCTATGCACTCAACCCGGTCACCGGTGAACTGCTGTGGAAATTCGACCCGGGCGTTGACCGTTCGATTGCGGGACGCGCCTGCTGCGGCGTGGTCAACCGGGGTGTCGCACCCTGGAAAGGCAAGATCTATCTCGGCGCCTTCGATGGCCGGCTGATTGCCATCGATGCAAAGACCGGTCAGCAAGTCTGGGCCACGCAAACCGTCGATACGACCAAGAACTACACGATTACCGGCGCACCCCGCATCATCGACGGCAAGGTCATCATCGGCAATGGCGGCGCTGAGCTGGGTGTGCGCGGGTATGTCTCAGCCTACGACGCCGACACCGGTGAACAGCTCTGGCGCTGGTATACCGTGCCCGGCGACCCGAACAAACCCGCGGAGAACCCGGCCATGGCAGCCGCCCAGAAGACCTGGTTCGGCGATGTTTACTACAAGCAGGGCGGCGGCGGCACGGTCTGGGACTCCATGGCCTACGACCCGGAGCTCGACCTGCTCTACATCGGCACCGGGAATGGCTCGCCCTGGAACATCAAGTACCGCTCCGAGGGCAAGGGCGACAACCTGTATCTCTCCTCCATCGTCGCCCTGAAGCCCGACACGGGCGAGTATGTCTGGCATTACCAGACCACCCCCGGCGACACCTGGGACTACACCGCCACACAGCACATCGTGCTCGCGGACATGGAGATCGATGGCGAGACCCGCCCTGTCCTCATGCAGGCGCCCAAGAACGGATTCTTCTACGTGCTGGACCGCGCAACCGGAGAACTGATCTCCGCGGAAAACTTCGTCCCGATCAACTGGGCCAGCGGCATCGACATGGAGACCGGCCGCCCGATCAAGACCGGCTTGGCAGACTACAGCGACACCCCCAAGCTGGTGGTGCCCAGCCCCTACGGTGCCCACAACTGGCAGCCGATGAGCTACAACCCAGAAACCGGGTTGGTCTACATCCCCGCGCAGATCACCGGCCACTTGTTCGAGGATGAGGGCAAGATTCCCGCCCATGCGCTGAACCTCTGGAACGTGGGACTACTGCCCATGAAGGTCCCCGAAGACCCGGCAGAGCTGCAAGCGGTTGGCCAGCAGTTCTCCGGCAAGTTGCTGGCCTGGGACCCGGTCAAACAAGAAGCCGCCTGGGCCGTTGACTACGACTCGCCGTGGAACGGCGGCACGCTGACCACTGCTGGCAACCTCGTCTTCCAGGGCACGGCGGACGGGCGCGTCGCCGCCTATGCTGCCGATACGGGCGAACTGCTGTGGGAGTCCCCTGCAAATACCGGCGTCATCGCCGCGCCCATGACCTACATGATCGACGGCGAGCAATACGTCACCTTCATGGCCGGCTGGGGTGGCACCTTCGCGCTGGTCGCCGGCGGTGCGGCCGAGGACATTGTGCGGCGGGAGTCGGAATCCCGTGTGCTGACCTTCAAGATCGGCGGCAAGGCAACGCTTCCGCCACCGAAGAACGCCCCGATCCAACTTCCCAGCCCGCCCGAACTGACGGCATCTGCTGAGCAAATCGAAGCGGGTCGACAGCTCTACCACGGACTCTGTGCGGGCTGCCACGGTGGCGCTGCGATTAGCAGCGGCCTGGTCCCAGACCTTCGCTACATGTCGGATGACACCCACGCCATGTTCAACCCCATCGTGGCCGGCGCCCGTGCTGACCGCGGCATGCCCTCCTTTGTGCATCTACTCCCCGTGGAGCAGATGACGCTGCTGCACCAGTATCTGATCAAGCGCGCGCACGATCTGGTCGCATTACACGACGACGGCGAGGAATGAGTCGATCAAGATTGCTGTGGATGCTGGCGTTTTGCGCGCCAGCATCCGCGCAAACCCTGCAACTGGACCCGCTGATTGTCGAAGGTGAACGCGAGCCGCCAGCGGCCGCTGTCACCACCCAGGACCACCATCCCGGAGAAACGGCGGCAGGTCTCAGCCTCGCGGACTGGCTGGATGCGGTTCCCGGCGTCTACGCGCAAAACCGGTACAACCTCGCCCAGGGCCTGCGCCCGGCTATCCGTGGATTCGGGGCACGTGCCGCTTTTGGTGTGCGCGGCATCCAGGTGTTGGTTGACGGCGTGCCACTGACTCTGCCGGATGGGCAAACCGAACTGGATGTCCTCGATCTGGATCGGGTTGCACGTGTTGATGTGGTGCGCGGGCCGGCCGCTGCCTTGTTCGGCAATGCCGCCGGCGGTGTTATCGCGATCGAAACCCAACCCATTGCGGCCACAGCTCGCCACGAAGCGCAGTACAGCGCGGGGGAACTGGGTCTGACGCGGTGGCGGCTGGCCAGCGGCGGGCCCTGGACGGAGACATTTGCCTCTGCGTTCCAGCTGGGCGAGCAGCGCCTGACAGGACACCGCAACCACACAAGCAGCCGGGTGCGTCGCCTGAACCTGCAGTCCGAGTCCGAGGCATCCTTCGGGCGGCTGCAATTGCGGGGCAGCGTGCTGGACGTTGAAGCGCAAGACCCCGGCGCACTGACCCGCACCCAGGCCAACGCAGATCCGGAGCAGGCTGCCGCGCGCAACCTGGCCTTCGATGCAGGAGAACGGATTCGCCAACAACGGCTGCAACTGCGCTGGCAGGCCGACACCGCCAGCGACCGCGAAACCTCCGTGCAGCTCTACCTGGGCCAGCGCTTATTCGAGAATCGTCTGCCCTTCGAATCCGGCGGTCAGGTGGTCTTCGACCGCCACTTTGGAGGCCTGGGTGCGACGCAGCAACGCAGCATCCGAGATTGGACACTGACCAGTGGCGTGGATCTGCAGCATCAGCAGGATGACCGGCGACGCTACGACAACCTCTCAGGCGCGCGCGGAGACCTGGCCCTGGACCAGCGCGAACAGGCGACCGGCGCCGGCCTGTACCTGTCCGCACAGCGGAATCTGGGCGAACACTGGTCGCTGGCGCTGGGCCTGCGCGCAGACTACCTGCGCATCGCCGTCGACGATCATTTTGGCGCCGATGGCGATGACTCCGGTGATCGCCGCTTCGATGACCTGAGCTGGTCGCTGCAACTGGACCGCCGATTGGGCCATGGGTTACGCCTGCATGCGCGTATGGCCAGTGCCTACGAGTCACCGACGGCCGGCGAATTGGCCAATCCACAGGGCGGTGGCTTCGACCCGAGCCTGCGCGCAGCGGATGCGCACGCGGTCGAAACAGGCCTGACCGGACGGCTGCGCAGCCACCGTATCGGCCTGGTGCTGTTTGCGACCCGGATCGACGACGAGCTTGTCCCCTATGAAATCGCCGGGCAGCCGGGCCGCAGTTTCTACCGCAATAGCGGCGAATCACAACGCCGCGGCGTGGAACTGGATTGGACCTGGGCGTTGTCCGCGCAGTGGAGCCTGCAGACAAGCTACACCGCCAGTGATTTTCACTTTGTCCGGTATCGCCGGGACGGCGAAGATTTCGGCGGCAAGCGCCAGCCCGGCACGCCGCGCCAGCAGGGCCACATCGCGCTTCGCTGGGACCTGCCCGACAAGGGTGCAAGCCTGCGCCTGCATGGCGTGGACAGCCTCTACGCCGACGACGCCAACAGCGTCCGCGCGCCCGGCTATGCGCGCATTGACCTGGGTGGCTGGTGGACGCCGGCGCCTCATTGGCGCCTACAAGCCGGGCTCAACAATCTGAGCGATGTCGCCTACATGGACAACACGCGAATCAATGCCTTTGGTGGCCGCTACTTCGAGCCCGCGCCAGGCCGTCACGCTTATGCGGAACTGGGCGTGAGCTTTTAGGCCTCAGGCCGCGAAAAGGACCAGCAGCACAATGCCCAAGGCCAGGCGGTAGGCGACAAAGGGCGCGAAGCCCATGCGGTTGATGGCCCCCAGAAACAGGTGAATGCAGGCATAGGCGCTCACCGCGCTGAGCACGGCGCCCGCGGCAATGGCACCCCAGTCCACGCCGCCATCCAAGGCCAGCAACTCCAGTGTCTTGAGCCCGCCGGCCAGGACGATCAGCGGTATGGCCAGCAAAAAGGAAAAGCGGGCCGCCGCCTCACGCTGCATGCCGAGCATGAGCGCGGCCGTCATGGTAATCCCCGAGCGGGAGGTCCCGGGGATCAGCGCCAGCGCCTGCGCCACCCCGATCCAGAGTCCGTCCCGCCAGGTCATGTGTTCGACCGCGCGTGCCCCGCGCCGCGTGTCCGCCCACCACAGCAACAGGCCAAAACCGATGGTTGTCGCGGCAATCACCAGCGGACTGCGCAGATACGCTTCGATCCAGTCGTTGAACAACAACCCCGCCATCCCTGCGGGAATAGTGCCCAGAACGACCAGCAAACCGAGCCGAGCATCAGGATTCATGCCGCGGCCACCCACCCACCCCAGCGTGCCCCGGCTCACCGACCAGACATCGCGCCAGAAGTAACCCACAACCGCGATGAGCGAGCCGACGTGCACCGCCACGTCAAAGGCCAACCCCTGGTCCTGCCAGCCCAACAGCACCGGCACTAGAATCAAATGCGCAGAACTGGAGATGGGTAGAAATTCGGTGACGCCCTGAACAAGCGCGAGCACGAGAATCTGGAGCCACGTCATACTCGCGACCCCTCACTTGTTTGCGGCATCGAAACAATCCAGTGAATGCATTAACAGATCTGCCCCCCGTCGCCCTGGTCACCGGGGCCGCCCGACGCGTCGGCGCGACCATTGCCAAGCGGCTGCATGCAGAGGGGTACCGGGTCATTGTCCACTACGGACAGTCATCAACGGAAGCCGACCAACTCGTCGCCGCCCTGAATCAGCAGCGCAGCGACACGGCCTGGGCCCTGCAGGCGGATATCCGGGACGTGCAGGCGCTCCAGCGGCTCAGCAGCCAGGCATGCGCGCGCTGGGGACAACTCAACCTGCTGGTGAACAACGCGTCCACGTTCTACGCCACACCCATGGGCGAACTCACCGAGCCTGCCTTTGATGATTTGATCGGCACGAATCTCAAGGCGCCTCTGTTCCTGGCCCAGGCCTCGGCACCGGCCTTGCGTGCGACGCAGGGCTGCATCGTGAATATCGTCGACATTCACGCACGCCACCCCAAATGCGGGTTCGCGGCCTACTGTGCCGCAAAGGCAGGGCTGGACATGGCGACGCGTGCGCTGGCCGTGGAACTAGCCCCAGCCATTCGCGTCAATGGCATCGCGCCCGGCGCGATTCTGCCGCCACCGGACTACACCGGTGCCCCCGAATCCTGGGCCCAGGCCGCTGCGGCACCGGTTCCACTGGGTCGCACGGGTCAGGCCGAAGAAATCGCCGGAATGGTGGCTTGGCTGGCCAGCCCCGCCTCGGCTTACGTCACCGGCCAGATCATTGCCGTTGATGGCGGCAAGTCCCAAGCCTAAGAACGCAGCGATGTCCTCGCGCCGCTAGATGGCAGGCTGAAAACCGACGCCGTCTGTGGGGGGCGGCGAAATCCGTGTTTCCCTAGCCCTGCCGCTCAAAGCGAATGGCTGACTCGCCCTGGGGATGACCATCTGGCCCAAATCGCCGCTCTGCGATCTCGACCCGACCATCGGAGCCCCAGCGCAGGGCGGTGCTGGCCCGGGTGCCGTAGCGCTGGCCGCAGATGAACATGGGTGCAAGAAACCGCTCGAGTTCCAGCCCGACGCCGGTCTCTGGCAGACGGTCATCGTCCGCACCCTCGCGATGGCTCATCATGTCGAGCAGCGCAGCAGCGGAACCGCCGGCCGCCAATGTATCGGTCAGCAACATGCGCGCCTGCTCGACCTTGGGCCAGGGAGAGTCCAGAGCCCCGTTGGAAAGTGCATGGACCCCGGGCGCGATGCGCTGCACCCCGCGTGATTCCCGGTTTCCGACAAAGCCGAAGGTTTGCCCATCAAACAGCAGCAGACTGAAACCGGCATAGCGATCCAGATCGATCGCAGCGCCGTACTCCAGCGTGGGCACGTCGCCACGCAGAAAGTCCGCCACCAGGGCACCCCGCGACGGCGCATCACCCTCGGTCTGCTGCATCTCCCGGTAGTTCGTGAGTGCGGCAAAGCGCCCGTTGCGGGCCACACCCAGCCACGTCCCACCTGCGCGCAAATCGCGCCCGGCCGCCACATCCGGTGCATCAGACCACCAGCCCAGAGGTTGCGCCGGGCGGTCATGAAATTCATCCCGGTTGGCGGCCACGACCAACGGGCAGGCCTGGCCCGGCTGCCAGGCGAATGCGATCAGGCACATGGCCTCGTCCATCGATACAGGGCGCGCAAGCATTGGAAGCCGGCGGGCTGCTGTCAACTGCTCCGGGTGATTGCGCCGCAGTATCGCGCGTACAGTAGGGCGCATGAATGATCGCGACATGACAGACGCAGCCCGACTCGCCGCAGTGCAGGCTTGGGAGCAACAGCCCCCGAGCATCGGCGTGCGCGGGCTGGGACAGACCAGCCATCGCGTCGCCCGTTATTTTCGCGGCGCCATTCCGGTCAGCCTGATCGAACTGGCGTTGAACTCGGCCAATGACCTGGCGATTCGTTCGGCGGCTACCGCCACACTGTTGCGCAAGGCCAATGTCGATTCGCTGGACGCCTTGCGCTCGGCCCCCTTGGGGCATTGCGATGCTCAGGCGCGCCGAATCCAGCGAGAAGCCATGGCCGCAGCGGCGACCATGGGCGCCACCACGGGCTTAGGCGGCGCGGCCCTGATGGCGGTCGATATCCCCGCCCTGCTCACGCTTTGCCTACGCACCATCCATCGCACCGCACTGTGCTACGGCTACGCGCTGGAAGGCGAATCCGGGCGGATGATGGCCATTGCGTTGTTCGCCCTGGCCTCTTCCAATGGCATGGAGGACAAGCGCGATGTGCTGACCACCCTGTCGACAACCACACCCGAGGCCCCCACAGCCAATCTGCTGGAGGCCGCCTGGCGCGAGGGCTTTGAGCGCGCCTCCGAACGCGAAATGACCAAGCAGGCCGTGGCATTTTCGATCACAAACCTCGGTCGGCAGCTCGGCTGGAACATCGCGCAGCGCAAGTCAGCCGCCGCCATTCCTGTGCTCGGTGCCGCGGTCGGTGGGTCGGTGAACGCCTGGACGGTTTACGACCTGGCGCGCACGACGCGCTTTGCCTTCCATGCATGGCGACTGGGCTACTGGGGCCCCCGCGAGGCCTTAAGCGACCCGCGCCCGACGGTGGCGCTGCCTGCACCAAGTCGCCCGGACGAATAACCGCCCCCACGCCGGCTTATCGGGACACCGCTGGGCTGTCAGCGCTTGCGCCGCCGCCCTCCAGAGCGCAGGATTTCATGGCTGCGCTGGCCAGGTTATGGCTTTGATTTGTTTACTCATAACTGAATGGGGATGAGTTGTCGGCCGGCCGCGTGGATGCCTCTGGACCGACCCTCGGACCGGCCCGCAACCACTCCAACAAGAACGTAAAAATCAGGAGGAGAAACATGCGCCGCATGACGCCGCTCGACGCTGCCTGGCTAACCGTCGATTCCCGCGATACCCCCATGCACGTCGCCACCCTGGCGATCCTGTCCAAACCCAAGAATGCGTCGCCGACCTATTTGCAGGACCTGGTCAAGGAATTTCAGGGTGCGCGCAGTTTTGTTCCTCCCTGGAATCTGCGCATTCGGCAATCGCCCCTGAAGAACGTGCTGCCGGTGGTGGAGGAAATCCACGATATCGATATGGAATACCACGTCCGTCACTCCGCCCTGCCCCATCCGGGCGGCGAGCGGGAACTGGGCGTGCTGGTGTCCCGTCTCCATGCTCACCAACTCGATCTGTCACGCCCGCTCTGGGAGTGCCACATCATCGAGGGCCTGGAGAATGATCGCTTCGCGCTCTACACCAAGATGCATCACGCGCTGATCGATGGCGTCGCAGGCGTGCGCATCTTGCAGCAGTCGTTCTCCGAAAATCCGCGCGAACGGAACATGGTTCCGCCCTGGTCCAAGCGCGCCGCCACCCAAGCCCGGCGCGAGCGCACCCACGAAGACGCTGCATTCAGCCCCACCGGCTGGGCACAGCATGCCCTGGCGAGCACGCGGTCCAGGGCCCGCAGCGTGGCCGGGCTGGGCAAGACGTTGGCGCATCTGGTGGGCGCCTCGGGCAACCGAGAGAACGCCCTGACCTCCCCCTACGATTCGCCAAAATCCGTCCTCAACAAACGGGTGTCGCCCCCGCGGCGCTTTGGCACCCAGCAGTACGAGTTGGAACGGCTGAAAAAGATCTGCAAGGCAGCGGACGTCACGCTCAATGATGTGGTTCTGTGTATCTGCGGCGCAGCGTTGCGGCGGTTCCTGCTGGAGTCCAACGCACTGCCGGACAAACCCCTGACAGCCGGCATCCCCGTCTCCGTACGCCCGGCGGGCGACGTGCAGGTCGGCACGGCCATTAGCTTCATCTTGTCCACGCTGGGCACGGATATCGCCGACCCGATCCTGCGCCTGAAGGCCATCCACGCTTCGACCGAAAAAGCCAAGGCTGAGCTGCAGGCGCTGACCCGCAAACAAATTGATGCCTATACGCTCATGGTCATGGGGCCGTTCATCGGCTCGCTGGTCACGGGCCTGGGCGGTCGGACCCGTCCGGTGTTCAACCTGACTATCTCGAACGTCCCGGGCCCGCAAAAGCCGCTGTACTTCAACGGCGCCCGCATGGAAGGCATCTTCCCGGTGTCGCTGGTTGCGCACGGCCAGGCCCTGAACATCACCTGCCTGTCCTACGCCGGCAAGCTGAACTTTGGCTTCACCGCTGCCCGCGACACCCTGCCGCACATGCAGCGGCTGTCGGTGTACACCGGCGAGGCCCTGGATGAGCTGGAGTCGCTGATTGTCAGCAAGTCGGCAACGAAAACCACAGCACCACGCAAGCGCAACACCGCCGGATCACCCACTTGGGGGGGGGGGGGGGGGCCCCCCCCCCC
>JAYZUZ010000003.1:0-76560 GCA_036156195.1 Pseudomonadota bacterium
GCAGGACTCGGCGGATAGCGTGGTCATTACCCAGGTGGGTGATGACGGCCAGCGTCCAATTGTCTTCATCAATCACGCATTCGAACGGATGACAGGATATGCCGAAGCTGAAGTGCTCGGTCGTGACTGTCGATTCCTCAATCAGGGGCTGGAACGCCAGCCCGAGTTGGATGCGCTGCGTGAGGCCCTGTCAGCCGGCCGACACTGCCGCGTGGTGGTTGAGAATCAAAGGAAGAACGGGCAGAGATTCTGGAACGAACTCAGTATTTCCCCGGTGCATAACCCGGACGGACTGCTCACACATTTTCTGGGCATTCAGAACGACGTGACCGAGCAGGTCCAGCAGCAGCGTGAGTTGGAAACGCGCGCTGTCACAACGGGTTTTCAGCTTGATGAGCTGGCGTCCAAGGTTTATCACGACCATTTGACGGAGCTGGTGAATCGGCGTGGATTCGACGAAGCACTGGCGCGGCTCTGGGCGTCGGATTCTCCCGGAGATCGTCCCTTCGCGCTGCTGCGTATCGATGTGGATTTTTTCGAATCGTTCAACGATGCACACGGCCAAACGGATGGTGATCACTGCCTGCAGGATGTGGCCCGGGCGATTCAGAATGCGGTGTCTGACGAGCGGGCCACGGTGGCTCGCTACGTCAATGACGAGTTCGCCGTGCTCATCCCCGGGTATAACGCCGATCAGGTGAGGGCGGTGGGCGAGAAAATTCGCAGCGCGGTTGAATTGTTGAATATCGAACGCGCTGATGTACCGAGTCGCCGGGTGACGGTTAGCGTGGGCGGCACGGTGGTGGAGGCACAGGATGTGCCGGCGGTGACCGTCGATCAGGTGCAACGCTTTGTCGACGCTGCGTTGTTTGTGGCCCGTGGAGGCCGGGATATTTTCCTCGGCACGGGTAATTCAGTGGATATCAGGCCGATTGCCACACGCCGACACGCAGCCGGCAAGCCATCGGGCAGCACCCTGCTGGCAGGCGGCACTCCAGGGAACTAGTCCAGCCGGGCTCGGTCTCGTATGAGGCTACTCAGTCCGGGTGCATGGCTGTGATCTCTGGTCTTCACCGGGTCTGACGCGTAGATTGCTCTGGGCTGCTTCTGGCCAGGCTGGGCCAGGTTGTGGAACAGCCGGAGTACCGCGCGCACTGGTTTGTTGCTCGAGAGCCCGATGACGGAGAGTTGTCTCGTTCAGTCGTATGATCGCCTGGTGTCCCTGTCCGAAGCGGACCGGGCATTTCTGCGCGCGCTGGAAGAACACCCGCAACAGTACGCCGCCGGTGAGGTGATCGCGGAACAGGGCAGCGCCTGCAACGATTTGTTCGTAGTGTCCGAGGGCTGGTGTGCCAGCGAAATTGCGGATGAGGCCGGTCATTGTCAGATTGTCGATATTCACCTGCCCGGTGACATTATCGGCACACGCGAAGTGGCCTTTGCCCGGCGCTTGTCCACATTGCGGGCCATCACTGCTGCGACGGTTTGTCCGTTTCCACGCAGTCGTCTGAACACGCTGTTTCAGCAGGCGCCTCGCCTGTCGGGCGTCTTTGTCCTGATTGCCATGCGCCGAGAGGCCATTTTGTCCGAGCGCATATTTGACCTGGGACGCCGTGATGCGCTGGCGCGGGTGTGTCATTTTCTGCTGGAAATCCAACAGCGCCTGCAGGACAGCTGCACCCTGCGGCAGGACCGCATCGCAATGCCCTTGACGCAGCAGCAGTTGGCAGACGCGTTGGGGCTGACCTCGGTGCATATTTCCCGTGTGATCCGACGCTTGCGCGAGACCGGTGTTGTCGATATGCGGCGCGGACAGGTTCAGGTTCTGGATGCGCGGCGTCTCAAGCGCTTGGCGCGAATGAACGAGGAGTATCTGGAGCTGGACACCAGCTGGATCGAGGGCGCCGTGCCCATGCCGATTAACCCCTCGATGCTGGACGGTCAGCCGGACGGGGCCGAGCCCGAGCTAGCGGGTGTGGCCGTGCCGGAAGCGCCGGTTGACCGCCGGATCGAGCCGTCGCTGCAGGACACCGGAGACGATCGGGACCGGCCTGCTGGCGAATAAGAGGCCGACCGGCCGCATCATTGCAGTACCTGCTGGCACCTGAATTGCGTGTAAAGTTCCCGTTAAAGAGGTCGGGCGAACCTCTGTGAGTCCGCAGTGTCGGCGGCAAGTCGGCAAGTTCTGGGAGTTTCTGCATGTTCAATTCGGGTGCTGCGCTACCGCGTGGCCTGAGGCTGACGCTGGCCGGCGTTTTGCTGGGCGCGGGGGCGGTTCACGCACAGGTGGACGACGGTCCCCGCGTAGTGGTGTCCGTCATCGACTCGGGTATCAATCCCTATCACGTCTTCTTTTACGCGGACGGGCCGCTGTACGCGGACCTCGGCGCCCCTGCTGCGATCACGCCAGCCGTATTGGCTGAGTTTGGCGTGCCGTCGGACTGTCAGTTGTCGTTGACACGCACGGGTGATTACGTCGCGGATTTTGCGGGAGACGCGGCGCAGTGGGCCGCCGCCGACCAGTGCGACATGGTGTGGTTTCAGGGCACGAACATCCTGGCCAGAAGCTTTGATCCAGGCAGTGTCCCGTACCAGCCGGACAACGAGGATGACACCCACGGCGTGGGCGTCACGGCGGCCGTGCTCACCGCGAACCCGGAGGCCGTGATCGTGTTTCTGGAAGGCGCAGCCAACGCCGAAGCCGAGCAGTTCGCAATGACGCACCCGGCCATTGATCTCGTGACGACCAGCTACGGGCCCATTGGCAGTATCCCGATACCGGAGAATCTGGGTTCGAGTTTCGCGGGCACCTATGACTGGGGCAAGTTGCACTTTGGTGCTTGCGATAACTCGCCCTCTCCAGCGGTTCAGGATGCGACCTGCGGGCCCTGGTGGAGTGTCGGCATTGCCGGGTTCGAGGAAACACAGGCGAACGAACCGGCGGAGGGCTCGAATGGCCGGCAGCTGATGTCGGGGACGTTCCCGGACTTCATCGCCGACTACTACCACACGCTGCCCTATTGCGCGTCCTGTGAGGACGGCTACCAGAACTACGTCGGGGGCACGAGTTTCGCGACTCCGCGTGCGGCGGGCACGGCATCGCGGGTATTGCTGGAGGCTCGTCGTGCGCTCGGCTACGTCGGAGGCCCCTACGTGGGGCAGGGCCGGCCGCTCATGGCAGCGGGCATTCTGGATGGCCAGCCTCTGGTGTTCACCAACTGGCAGCTGCGGCGTGCGCTGGAACGTGCGGCCTGGGTGCCGTCGGCGACCGACTACGACCCCATCGAGGGCGTCTTCGACCAGTCGGTTCCGGTGAATCCGCTGGCACCGTGGCTGCAGATCGGCTGGGGCGTGCTGTCGCCGACGACAGAGACCGGTGTGGTCGCGGGCGCGCTGGCCGCCCTCGGCGTCACCGGAGACGCGGCGCCTGAGAAGGACGCCGGCTACTGCGAGTTCCAGAACAGCTTGATTGCCGCCCGCAAGTTGTACTGGGACGAGATCGCCGTGTTGAGCGAGACGTTTCTCAACGCGCCCAGCCCGGATCCCTACGAATACTGCGATTCCACCGTGGGCGCGCTGGCGGACACCTCTGATGCGCCTCAGGACAGTGACGGTGACGGCACCGTCGATACGGATGACAACTGCCCGATCACCGAGAATGCCGACCAGGCGGACAGCGATGGGGACGGGACCGGAGACGCCTGCGACACCACGCCCGGAGACGAGGAGCCGGCCGGGGATGTCATCGAGGCACGCCTGCAGGTGAATGCGACGGACGGAGACATCGACCATGTGTTCGCGTTCGATGCCAGCACCACGTCGTATGCCAACGGAGCCAGCACGGACGATTTGCTGTACCAGTTTGTATTCGGCGATGAGGCTTCGGAGGCCGATTTCGCAGATCCCGCAGCCTCACCGGTCGCAACGCATCGCTATGCAAACGCAGGAAGCTACCAGGCCTACGTCACGGTCAGCCATGCGGATGGTCGATCTGACAGCTCCGAGGCCATCACCATCACGGTGACCACCGAAGCCGGCGGTGGCAACGGCACCGTCGCACAGCTCAAGGTTGATCGCAGTAGCGGGCCCGCTCCACTCACCGTCACCTTCGACGGGCGCGACTCATTTGCGGCAGCAGGCGAGGAGATCGTCGAGTACTGCTTTGATTTTGACGATGGCCAGCCGCCGGCCTGCGGTGAGGCGGACCAGGCGGTGTACACCTACACCGCGCCGGGCGAGTACGCGCCGGCGCTGACGGTTCGTGCATCGGATGCCTCGGAATCAACGGCCAAGGCGCGTGTGGCCATTGCTCAACAGGGCGGGAGCCAAGCGCCCGGTGAGGCGGGTGGCAGCGGGGGGCTGGCCCTGTTCTGGCTGCTGTCGATGGCTGTGGGTGCGGGTCTGAGACGGCGGTTTGTTGGGATCTAGCGACCACCACCTGCCTGCCTGCAAAAAGCCCGGCCTTGGCCGGGCTTTTTTTGTGCCTGTCGCAGCTTGATGGCCGCGCCGCCCGGTGATGCAGGCGTTTTCGTTCAGTCGCAATCAAACGTTTGTCGGCCTTCAGAGACAGCGGTTTGTGCCTGCAAAAACAAGCAGTTGGGACGACTGCCGGTCGCAGGTGTTGGCGGCAGGCGACAGTTTTTGATGCTTGTCGGGTTTCATCGCGTGGGCCTGCCGCAGTGCAGCATCCCAAGTGTCTGAATTAAAAAGACGAATTCAGGATGGCACCGTGGTTGCCACTCATCTGGCGAGCCGACGCTTTTGTCGGTGCGGGAACGTGGCAATCGACTCTCGATTGGGGGGAGGGACATGGATTGGTTTTGCCTTCTCAGGAGAGTGACGTGCGTATCAGCATCTTTGGAATGGGTTATGTCGGAGCCGTGTGCTCTGCGTGTTTCGCGGAAGACGGCCACGAAGTGGTGGGTGTCGACGTGTCCGACAGCAAGGTCGACCAGATCAATCGAGGCGAGTCGCCCATCGTAGAGCCGGGGCTGGCGGACCTGATCAGTGCCCAGGTGAAGTCCGGCCGTTTGCGTGCCACGACGGATGCCGAAGCGGCCGTTCGTGACACGGACTTATCGATGATTTGCGTGGGTACGCCCAGTCAGCGCAATGGCGATCTCGACATGCGCTACGTGCGTTCCGTGTCCGAACACATTGGACGTGCGCTCAAGCACAAGAACGCCGCCCACACGGTGGTCGTTCGCAGCACGGTGCTGCCGGGGACGACGCGGCAAATCGTGATTCCCACGATCGAGTCAGAAAGCGGCAAGCGTGCCGGTGAAGACTTTGGTGTGGGTGTGAACCCGGAATTCCTGCGCGAAAGCACGGCAATCAAGGATTACCGCGAGCCCCCGATGACCGTGATTGGGGAGCTGGACAGCTGGTCGGGCGACCAGCTTTATCGCCTCTACCAAGCGTTGCCGGCACCCATCATCCGCAAGCCCATCGAGGTGGCGGAGATGGTCAAGTACACCTGCAACACCTGGCACGCGGCCAAGGTCACCTTCGCCAACGAGATCGGCAACATCGCCAAGAGCATGGGCATCGACGGCCGGGACGTCATGGAGGTCGTCTGCCAGGACCGTAAGCTCAATATCTCGGACTACTACATGAAGCCGGGTTTCGCCTTTGGTGGTTCCTGTCTGCCCAAGGACGTCCGGGCGCTGACGCACCGGGCCGGCCGGCTCGATGTGGAGCACCCGATGATCGCCGGAATCATGCGCAGCAACCAGCAACAGGTGGATCGCGCGCTGCAGATTATCGAATCCTTTGGCGAGCGCCGCGTGGGCATGCTGGGTCTGAGCTTCAAGTCCGACACGGATGACCTGCGTGAATCACCCATGGTCACGTTGGCCGAGTCGTTGATCGGCAAGGGCTTTGAGCTGTCGATCTTTGATCGCAACGTGGATTACGCCCGTGTGCACGGGGCTAACCGCGATTACATCAACACCAAGATTCCGCATATCTCGTCGCTGCTGCGCTCGGATATCGACGAAGTCATTGGTGATTCCAAGCTGATGGTGCTGGGCAACCGCGATCGCATGATCGTCGAAGCCTACGAGCACCTGCCGCAGGACAAGATGGCCGTGGATCTGGTGGGGTTGATGAACCACCGGTCGAACCACTCCCGCCAGGGCATCTGCTGGTAGGAGCGGGCTGTTGGCGATCCGGACGTGGTCCGGGTCGCCAGCTCGCTTGTCAGGGAGTTGACATGAGTCTTCGAGACATCCTGGGGTGGTCGACCTATATCGCAGCGCTGCTGCTCATCGCCGGCCTGTTACCCCATACCCATTTCGACCCGGCGCATTCCGAGTTCATTCTGATTCTCGGCGCGGTTGGCTTGTGGCGCTATTCGCTGGGGATTTATCACTTCTTGCGGGCCATGTGGTTTACGCATGTGGCCTACCCCAGTGCACGCCGGAAGGCGCTGGCCATGGGCGACGCCGCGCTGCCCAGCCACGTGTACCTGCTGGTGACCAGTTTTCGGATCGAGCCCAGAACAACTGCGCGGGTGTACATGGCCGCCTTTCGCGAAGCCCTGACCTGCGGCCTGCCCGCCACTGTGGTGGCGTCGATTGTCGAGTACGGCGACGAAGGGTTGATCCGTGCGCTGCACCAGAAGCTGGACCCGGAAGGGCGGGTCGAACTGCGCATTGTGCGCATCGCCGGCACAGGCAAGCGTGATGGTCTGGCGCACGGCTTCCGGGCGATTTCGCGCTCGGCGCCACCGCCGGATGCGATTGCCGCCGTCATTGATGGCGACACCGTGATCGAGCCCGGGATTGTCCGCAAGACCGCACCCTATTTCGCGTTGTTCCCCAAGGTCGGTGCGCTGACCACCAACGAATTCTGCAGCGTTGAGGGTTCGCGGCTGATGCGCGAATGGCATCGCCTGCGCTTTGCCCAACGGCACATGTACATGTGCTCCATGGCCTTGTCCAAGCGGGTGCTGACCCTGACGGGGCGCATGTCGGTGTTCCGGGCCTCGATTATTACGTCGCCGGAGTTCATCGAAGACGTGCAGTCGGATGCGCTGGATCACTGGCGCCTGGGCCGCTTCGCCTTCTTGACCGGCGACGACAAGTCCAGCTGGTTCAGCCTGGTCCGCCAGGGTTACGAGACCTACTACACCCCGGACGCCGCCATCCACACCGTGGAGCACCCGCCGGACAAGTCCTTCTGGCGAGCAAGTCGCAAGCTGATGTTCCGCTGGTATGGCAACTCCCTGCGTCAGAACTCCCGCGCCACCAAGCTTGGGCCCGGCCGCCTGGGCTGGTTCACCTGGTACGTGCTGTGGGATCAGCGCATCTCCATGTGGACCAGCCTGTTCGGGCTCGCCGTATCAATTGTCGGTGCCCTTTATTACGGCTGGGCGATTTTCGTCGGCTATGTGCTGTGGATCGGCCTGACGCGACTGGCCATCACCGTCGTGCTGCGCTGCACCGGCCACCGCGTGGGCCCGATGTTCCCGGTGCTTTTGTACTACTCACAAATCGTCGGTTCGCTGGTGAAGATCTATGTCTTCAATCGGCTGGATCAACAGTCCTGGACTCGCCAGGACACCAAGCTCATTCGCGAGCTTGGTCGCTTTCAGGTGGCCTTTAACCGCTGGTCTTCCCGCGCCATGACGGCGTCGGCGGCCAGCCTGTTCATGGCTTTCGTCTTTTTCGTCGTCTAGCGGCGTTTCATCCAGGGAATCAGGATCATGACTCAACGCAAACAACCCGATGTCGTCCACGAATCCGAGACGCAGCGGCAGTACGTCCGGGTTCGGCTACCGGCCGCGCTGCGGATTCGCCGTGAGGACGGCTCCGTGCAAAAGCACAACATTCGCGACCTGTCGGTCGGCGGGCTGTCCTTCGCCCCGGAATCGGGGGCCTTCAAAAACGGTCAGCGGCTGCAGGGCACGGTCTCGGTCAGCCTGGAAGGCATCGGCATCACCATCCCGATCAAATGCATTGTCGTCCGCGAGGAGGATGGCTACATCTGTGCCGAGTTCGATGACCTGGACCGCACCGCCATCGTCTCGCTGCGCCAGCTGATTACCGCGTACCTCAGCGGCGAGGTCGTCGATGCCGGTGACGTGTTGCACTCGATGAACCGGGAGAACTTTGTCGCTCCCCGCAAGGCCAAGACGGCCCGCGGCGAACCCCGCAGCCAGGCACGGGCCTGGCTGGGGACGGCGGCCAGCTTCGTGATCGGCGTGATGGCGCTGGGTTACGTCGCGTCCGAACTCTACGGACTGATGTTCGTCACCAGTTCGTCGGTGGCCACCGTCGAAGGCGCCAGCTTCCCGGTCACCATGCCCAGAGAAGGCACCTTTCGCAGTCTGGTCGAAGAGGGCAGCCGCGTGGAGAAAGGTGCGCCGCTAGGCACCTTTGAGACGCCGATGCTTGAGATCGTCCGCAGCGAGGCCATGGCCGCCAACCTCAGCACGCAGCGACTCAACGACCTGCTCGAAGATACGATCAAAGGGACGGTGACCAGCCCCTGCAACTGCCGTGTCCAGCGCATGCTCGTGGGCAACGGCCAGTTTGTCGGCAAGGGCCAGCAGGTGTTTCAGCTGGTCGACATGGATCGCGAACCGCTGGTTGTGGCGCGCTTTGGCTACAAGCGCCTCGGGGATCTGAAGCCAGGCCGCGAGGTGCGTGTATCGCTGGCCGGAACAGATGGTTCCATTCCCGGTGAGATCGTGCGGGTCGCCCATGCCAGCGGCGTGTCCACGGACGCTGTGCTGGAAGTGATCGTCAAGCCCAAGAGCGCGTTGCCAACCGACTTCATCAATCGGCCGGCCGAAGTCTCGATGATGACGCCAGCATTCATGCCGCGTCTGGGCGATTTCACGACCGATGCCATTCCCGCGGCCGTTGCCAGCGAGCAGTAAACCAATGCGTTGCCTAGCCACATTGCTGCTGCTGTGCACGCCGCTGGTGACACAGGCGGTGCTGCTCCCGGACCTCGAACGGGGGGTCCGGGCACTGGAAGCCGGTGAGGTCGAGCGGGCTGAGGCCAACTTGCGACCACTGGCCAAGGCGGGCTATGTCGAGGCCCAGCACTACCTGGCCCGGTTGTACAAGCAGGCCAACACGCCGAAATCGCGTCTGGAGGCCATTCGCTGGTACGAGCAGTCCGTGTCGGACTACCCGCTGGATATCGAACCGCTGGCCCGCCTACGGTTTCTTGAAACCGGGGATCCGCAGCACCTGCTCAATGCAGAGCAGGCGCTGGCCCGGCTCAAGCAGCAGGGTCATCCGGACGCCTTGCCGCGCATCATCCGGCTGTACCGCGACTATCCCGGCCTGGTGGACGACGCGCGGATCGGGCGGCTGCTGGGCGAGGCCCTGGCATCGGATGATCCGGACAACATCGCCACCGTCATCGACTGGTACCGCAAGAACGACGGCGTGCGGGAGAACTTCATCCAGCTGATCCAGCTGTGCTCCAAGCACTACCGCCGGGTCGATAGCTGCCTGCCTGACCTCGTGCTCAACGCCCGGATGGGTCAGAACGAGCAGCGCATGGATGAGTTGATCGATCGGGCCCTGTCCCGGTACCCCAGTCGTGATGTCGATGCCGACTTGCTCTACGCCATGGCTTCGGCGTTGTTGACCAACGACGTTCCGCATCCGCCACAACAAATCAGGGCGGCGGAACTGCTCGAAATCGCCGCCAAGCGTCGCATCAAAGCCTTGGCGCGGCTGGGTGATCTGCTGGTGGACCGGCCGGATCTGATCGAGGATGCCGACCCCATCGCCATGCTGGAACAGGCGCATGAGGCCGGTTCGGCCGAGGCCGCGCTTACGCTCGGACGCGCCTACATGAACGGCACCCTGGTGGAGATCGATCCTGAGCGCGCCGAGGATTACCTGAAGCAGGCCGCCGAGGCCCTGCCGGCCGGCAAGTTCTCTCTGGCGCGCTACTACATGCGCGGATTCGCCGGCGATGCGCAGTACACCCGCGCGGCCCCATTGCTGCTTGACGCAGCCCGGGCTGGCTATCGCCGTGCTGACCTGGATCTGGCCCGCTTCTATGCGGAGAACCGGGTGGTCAAGGCCAATCCGGCCTACGCCTACGCCTTTGCCCGGATCGCTCAGACCAATGAGGTCCAGGGCGCAGATGCCTTCATCGCCAGCCTGCAGCCGCGCCTGGACGAGGCGTCACGCGCCGAAGGCAATGCGGTCGCCGAGAAGGAGTACGACGCGCGTGTTCAGCGCCGCGAGCCATTTCTCAAATTCGCCATGACCGGCGGTCGCGGAACGCAGGCCGGACCCGATGCAGGGTCCGCCGGAACCGCCACCGCCTCTCAATAAGGAAGAGACCCGTGAAACAGACGACAACATGGATGTTGTTCGGCCTGGCAGCGTTGATTGCCTTGCCAGCCGGCGCACAAATGAGCAACGAGACCGAGATCAAGCTGCGCGCTGGCGGCTTTGCCGAAGGCAAGCGTGATCTCGGCCTGGGCGGTGATGAAGAATCCAGCGAGTTCTTTACCGAGGTGCACGGTTCGCTGTTCACCCGTTATGCCCCGGGCTTTTCGACCAAGCTGCGCGTGCAGGCGTTCTACTCAACGGGCGAGGTCTTTCTGAACTCGGACGAGACGCCCCAGCCTGCGGATGAGTACATCGCGCTGCGCGAGGCCTGGATCGATATCGGTGCGCTGACCTCCTTCCCCGGCGAGGTGATGCGCCTGGGTCGCCAGCGGCTGAGAGAGGACGACGGCATCTGGTTTGATGACGATGCCCTGGCTGCGCGTTGGGCCTTCGAAACCACGCTGCTCCAATGGTCACTGGGTGCCGGACAGCAGGTGGAGGGCTTTCGGACCGACGATGCCGGCGTCGACAAGGACCAGGAAGATCGCTTCTACCTGTTCGGTGATATCGGCACACAGTACCGACCGGGTCATTACCTGGTCGTCCGCGCCGCCAATGCTCGCGACGACGTGGACCTGCCGCGCGAACAACGGCGCGACGTACCCGAGCGGTTTCGGGAGCGTGAGTTCACCTGGGTCAGCCTGTCCCTGCACAGCGACTACTACGACCCGGATGCACGGGAGCAGATCGCCTACTGGATCGAGGCCTTTGGCATGACCGGCGATGAGACGTTTGTGACGCCGGCGGATCCGGTCGCCGGCACGCCAGCGACCTACACCGAGCGGGATAACGCAGGTGTGGGCGGATCTGTGGCCTTTCGCTTCCGGCCCTCGCTGCAGCTACCGGCCCAGTTCGGATTGATGTACGCCGCAGGGTCTGGTGGCACGGATGCCAGCGGTGATTCCGAGACTTTCGAGCAAACCGGCCTGGAGAGCAATCGCGCACGCTTCACCGGGACGCGCAGCCAAATTCACCGCTTCAGCGAGGCTGCACAGTTCGAGCTCAGCAATCTGCAGGTGACCACGGCGTTCTTGTCCTTTCCTGCCGAGCGATTCGATATCAGCCTGATTGCCCACCAGTTTCATCGGGATGCTGCAGATGCGCCCGTCGAGTCGCGCGGCCTGCGGATTGACCCGCTGCCCGGTGACGACGACCTGGGCCAGTCCTACGACCTGGTGGTGTCCCGTTACTTCGAAGGTTTCGACCGGGTGATTCTGCGCCCTTCAGGTCCGAGCGGTGCGGTCCGTCTGCGTGCCTCGCTGTTTGAGCCGGGCGATGCCTATGGGGCAGACGCCGAGTCGACCTATCGCGCGATTCTGGAGATGAGCTGGAAACTGTGATGTCGACCCGAACTCTCCCCCTACTGGTGGCGCTGGTACTGGCGACTGCCCTGATGCCGGCGCTGGCCGCCGACTACATCGTGCGTTCCGAAGATCCGCAGGTCTTGTACCGGGCCAAGCCTGAGCTGCCCTCGCTCAAGCCCTATACCCGTGAGGCCGTGCTGGCCAAGATCGGCTCGCGTACTCCGGGGCGTGTCTCCACTGCCCGCATGGTGCACCTGGATCCGATGAACGAGTTCGTGGGTGGCGATGGCCGCCTCGCGGTCTGGGCTGCGCGTCAGCGGCGGAATCCGCATGCCATCGTGCTGCGTGATGGGTATGTCACGCCGCAGGATATTGCGGCGGCCCTGGGTCCGGAGGCCATGGAGGAAACCGCGCCAGGCGTCTTTGTCGCACGGTTGCCGATACTGGTGTCGCGAGATGCCACCTTTCATGTCAACGGGCAGGTCAAGGCCTTGCGCCTGTCCGAGGAGGCGGGGGCGTTTCTGGTTAACGACGGCCGCTTGTTCATGACGGATACCGCCGTGTTGGGCTGGCGCGAGTCGGCAGCCACGCCGGCACGGTATCGCTACGAGAAGGGGTTTCGACCCTTCATTCTGTCCTGGGGTGGGACCGAGCTCTACGCGGCCAACAGTCGTTTCGAGAGTCTTGGTTACGACGAGAGCAAGTCCTACGGCTTTTCAATATCCCAGTACACACCGGCCCAGCACAGGATTCTCCAGCGCGGCCACCCGACCGGCTGGGTCATCGACTCCGAGTTCGAGGACATGTGGTTTGGCTTCTACTGCTACGAAGCGGACGACGTGGTCCTGGCCCGGAATACCTACACCAACAGCATCGTGTACGGGATTGACCCGCACGACCGGTCGAATCGCCTGATCATTGCCGAAAACCACGTGTCGGGTACGCGCAAGAAGCACGGCATCATCATCTCGCGCGAGGTCAACAACAGCTGGTTGTTCAGCAACATCAGCACCCGCAACGCCTTGTCCGGCATGGTGCTCGACCGCCAGTCCAGCGGGAATGTCGTCGCCGACAACGAGTTTATCGACAACGGCTCGGATGGCCTGACCTTGTACGAAAGCCCCGACAACATCATCTGGGGTAACAAGAGCGTCAGCAACGGCTCGCATGGCTACCGTGTGCGCAACAGCACGGGTATCAAGCTCTACGACAATATCGCGATCAACAACGCCTACACCGGCATTAACGGTCACGCCAAGGTCTTGCCGCCGGGCTCACGGGATCTGGAACTCGACCCCTACGACGACGAGTTCTCCATGGTGATTGTCGGTGGGCGGCTGGTGCATAACGGCGGTGGCCCGGTTGCGATCGAGCAACCGCTGAGTATCGAGATGGCCGGCGTCGAGATGCTCGCGCCCACCAGCGAAACCGGGTTTGCGCTCGACGGCGTGCTGGGCGAATACCTGCACGAAGTGTTCGACGTGATGGTCCGCCAGAAGAAGGCCGTGGTCATTGAACTGGACAACGTCCGGCGCAAGGTCGAGGGCTAGGTCGTGCGCAGGTTCTTGACTCTGGGCGACGCGGTGGCGGCGCTGCTGGTCGCCACCGTTGTGTGGGCGCTGGCGTCACCGGCGGGTGCCAAGGAGTCCCGTGATTACATCGTGCGTTCGGTGGAACCGTCCGGCCTGGCCATGCAGCCGCCGGAGCTGCCGGACATCAGCGGCTATACCCGCGAAGCCGCCCTGAACAAGATCGTCCGGCGCGCGCCCGGCGAAGTACGGCTGCAACGCATGGTCGAGCGCACGGAGTTCAACGAGTTTGTTGGCAGCGACGGGCGGCTGGCCACCTGGGCCCAGCGCCAGCGCCAGAACCCGGTCGCCATCGTACTCAGCGAGGGCTTGTTCCGGTTGTCGGATGTTCAGGCGGCGGTGGAGGAATACCAGCTCGAGACGACGGCCAAGGGCATCTACACCCTGCGTCTGCCCCTGCTGATCGATGCCTCGGCCACTCTGCTGATTGATGGCACCGTTCGCTCGCTGCGCTTGTCGCAACAGGCCGGGGCGTTTCTGGTCAATGACGGGCGCTTGTTTGTCGCAGACTCCGAGGTCGTGGCCTGGGACGAGGCCGCCGCTGCGCCCGCCCCCTACGTCGACAAGCAGCGTTTCCGGCCCTTTCTCATTGCCTGGGGCGGCTCGGAAACGTTCCTGCTGAACAGCCGTTTCGTTCACCTGGGTTACGGGGGCACCAAGTCCTACGGCATCAGTTTTTCTCAGTACAGCAAGAGTGTTGACCGGCACCGGTATCGTCCGCGGCCCACGGGCTGGATACTCGATTCCACCTTTGATGGCCTGCTCTACGGTTTCTACTGTTACGAAGCCGACGACGTCGTCATCGTCAACAACGTCTACAAGAAAAGCGTCGTCTACGGCATTGATCCGCATGACCGTTCCAACCGGCTGATCATTGCCCAGAACACGGCCTTCGGCACCCGGCAACGGCACGGCATCATCGTGTCGCGTGAGGTCAATGACAGCTGGATATTCCGGAACGAGTCCTACGACAACACCGGCTCCGGCATCATGGTCGACCGGCAGAGCACCGGCAACGTGGTCGCCTACAACAAGGTGCATGGCAACGGCTCCGATGGCATCACCATTTACGAGTCGCCGGACAATCTGCTGTACGCCAATCAGAGCATCGGCAACCAGGCGCATGGATACCGTGTGCGCAACAGCGTGGGCATCAAGCTCTACGAGAACCGGGCCGTGGCCAATGCCTACACCGGTATTAACGGCCATATCCGGGCGCTGAACGATCCGACCCGTGATCTCTCGCTAGATCCGTACGACACCCGAATTTCCATGGTCGTGGTCGGTGGGCGCCTCATCCACAACGGTGGCGGACCGATCTCCATCGATCAGCCAGTGAGCGTGGAGCTGTACGACGTCGATATGTTCGCGCCGGCCAACACCACCGGTGTGCAGATGTCCGGCGTGCTCGGGCGCCACCTGCCCGAGGTCCTCGATGTGATGATCCGCCAGCGCCAGGCTGTGGTCATCGAACCGGATAACGCCCGTCGCCAGGTGGATGGCTGAGATGGTGTTCTCGTCGAACATCTTTCTATTCGTGTTTCTTCCGGCGTTTCTGGGCGTCTACTGGCTGAGCCCGGCGCGCTGGCGCAACGCCTGGATCGTGCTTGGCAGCTACGCCTTCTACGCCTGGTGGCGGGTGGATTTTCTGGCGCTGTTCGTACTCGTTACGGTGGTCAATTACAACGTTGGCCGCCGGATTCACGCCGCCCATGTCGCCGGAGCGCCACGCCGCGCGCGTCACTGGATGCTGGCTGGTGTCGTGGCCGATCTCGCGGTGCTGGGCTATTTCAAGTACGCCAATTTCGGGGTCGACAGCTTTAATCTGATGCTGACCTCGGCGGGTGTTGCGCCCTTTCACCTGGCGGACATTGTTCTGCCCATCGGTATCTCGTTCTACACCTTTCAAGCGGTGAGTTATGTCATCGACGTTTATCGTCGCGACACGCCACCCGCCGACAACCCGGTCGATTTCGCAGCATTCATCGCCCTGTTCCCGCAGCTAATCGCCGGGCCGGTGCTGCGCTACAAGGATCTAGCGCCGCAGCTGCTGCATCGTCCGCTCAGCGGTGATCTGTTTGGCGAGGGCGTTGCCCGCTTCATGCAGGGGTTTATCAAGAAGGTGTTGATCGCCGACTCCGTTGCGCCGCTGGCAGACGCTGGCTTCGCCCTGCAAGACCCCAGCATGGCCGACGCCTGGCTGACCACGCTGGCTTATACCGTCCAGCTGTACTTCGATTTCTCCGGCTACACCGACATGGCGATCGGGCTGGGGCTGATGATGGGTTTTCGGTTCATCGAGAACTTTCGGCAGCCCTATGTGGCGCAGTCGATTACCGAGTTCTGGCGGCGCTGGCATATCAGCCTGTCGACCTGGTTGAAGGATTACCTCTATATCTCCCTGGGCGGCAATCGCCGCGGTCGGCTACGGACCTACGTCAACCTGCTTCTCACCATGGTGCTGGGCGGGTTGTGGCACGGGGCCAACTGGACGTTTGTCGTGTGGGGCGCCTGGCATGGACTGATTCTGGCCGCCGAGCGCGCCCTGGGAGTGGAGGGGCGGCCCACCGGCTTCCGGCCACTGCGCTGGGGTCTGACTCTGTTGTTCGTGATGCTCGGCTGGGTGGCCTTCCGGGCGGAGTCGCTGGCCGAGGCTGGGCGGCTTTACGCGGCGATGTCAGGGTTCGGCCCGACCGGCCTGTCGGCGGCCTATCTGGCGGCCATCAGCCAGTTCAACCTCGCATTGCTGATGCTGGGTGTGGCCGTTCTGGTCCTCGGGGGGCTGCGTGACCGACTGGCGGCGGTCTCTACCCGGTATCTGCCGCCCCACAGCCTGGCGCGCTGGGCGGGCGCGCTGGCGCTACCCGTTTTTATCGCGGCGGTTTTCAAACTGTCGGCAGATGCCTACTCCCCGTTTCTTTACTTCCAGTTCTAGGAGTGGATGCCATGCAGACTCCCAATGCCTGGATTGCCGTTGTCTTCGTCGTGCCGTTTACGCTGGCGGTAGGTCTGTGGTCTGTCGTCCAGGCTGCCACATTCTCCGGGTCCGAGGAGCTGAGCTGGACCGATGGTGAGCTGGCCGGCGCTTTTGAGGACCACTTCAACAAGGCCTTTCCGCTCAAGACCCTGGGCGAAAACCTGTGGGCCGGACTGCAATACCGCCTATTGGCTGAAGGCCGCGATGGCCTGGTCGTCGGCGAGCGAGGCTGGTTTTTCACCGAGCAGGAGTTTCGTCCTTACCCACGCGCCCAGGCCAATCTGCACCAGCACCTTCAGTGGATGCGCTCGGTGCACCGTCATCTTGCGGATCGCGGGATCGATCTGGTCATCGCGCTGCTGCCGGCCAAGGCACGCATCTACTCCGAGCACCGCGGCGCGCATGCACCCAGTCCGATGCACCAGACGCTCTACGCCCAGGCCCGGGGGCAGCTTCGTAGCGCCGGCCTGGTCGTGCCGGATCTGCTGGGCGCCATGCGCCAGTGCAAGGCGCATCGCCCGGTGTTTCTGAAGACGGATACCCATTGGACGCCTGCCGGGGCCGACTGCGTGGCCGAGTCGCTGGCAGCTGATCGCCGCACCCAGCTGAGCCTCGCGGATGCGGTGCCGGAGGCCTATCAGACCCGTCTGGTCGAAACGGTTCGGCATCGTGGTGACCTCATGCGTTACCTGCCGCTGGCGCCGCTCTTCACGTCGATGCTGCCACCGCCTGAATCGGTGCCCCGGATTGAGACTGCGGCGCAGCGACAGGTTTCTGCCGACAGCTTGTTCGGCCAGCCCGATGCCGTCCCGGTCGCCCTGGTGGGCACCAGCTACAGCGCGGACCCGCTTTGGCACTTCACGGGGGCGCTACAGCAGGCGCTGGGGCGCGATGTGGTGAATTTTGCCGAGGCCGGTCAGGGGCCGTTCAAGCCCATGGCGCGGCTACTGGCCAGTGATGACCTGCAGGCGGCGCATCCCCGCCTGGTGATCTGGGAAATCCCGGAGCGCTACCTCATCCAGCCGGATGCCGAGACCGAGCTGCCGCCGCTGCGAACCACCCATGCACGACGCTTTATGGAGATCCACGTATGACCGATGTCGACTCATTACGCACTCGCCAGCGGGGTTGGCTGGCGTTGATCCTGCTGTTCATCGGGCCCCTGGCCTGGGCCGATGATGCCGCCTTGTACGGGCCGGAGGCTCCACCGGGCTCGGCATTCGTCCGCATCTTCAATGCCACGCCGACCACCCTGGCGAATGCCTCGATTGGCGGCCAAGCCGTGGAATCGCTGGACCAGTTTGAAGCCAGTGACTACGTCTTCCTGCCTGCGGGCGAGCACGTCATCTCGACGGGCACCGAGCAGCGTTCCGAGACGCTGGCCGCCGATCGCTACTACACGGTCACCGTGGACGCCGGTGGACTGCAGGTCCACAGCCTCAGCCCTCCGGATGACGGCCTCAAGGCGTTGGTGGTGTTCTACAACCTCACGGCGGATGAGGCTCTGCAACTCAAGACCGAGGACGGCTCCACCCAGATTGCCGAGGCCGGTGCGGGTGCATTTGCCACGCGGGAGGTCAATCCGCTGCGCATCACCCTTGGCGTGTTCTCCGGCAATCAGCCCGTGGCCACGACCGAGCCGGTGAATCTGGCGCGCGGCCGTGCGTTCAGCCTGTTCGTCACCCCCGGGCGAGGTCAGCCCAGGCTGACCTGGGTCGTCGACTAATTCTCATTCGAATCAGTGCAAGGACTGCACCCATGATGATTCTGACGCTCAGACATGTACTTCGACGGGGCGGCCAGTGGACGGCCGCGCTGATTAGCCTGTGCGTGGCCACAGTGGCTGGCGCGCAGACATCCCCACCCGCCTTTCCGCCGCTTCCGAAGTACGAACTGCAGGCCTGCTGCGAACTGTGCCCTGCGGCCGCCGATCCGGCGACGTACCAGGGCTACCTGGAAGGTTTTCGGATGATCGTCCAGGGCAAGAACGGCTGGTTGTTCCGGACTGAGGATGACCTGCTGGATCAGTTTGCTCTGCAGCCACAGACCTACGCGGCGATTGGCACGCTTCAGCGCCGACTTGCCGAGCATGGGGTGACGTTGGTCATGCTGCCCATTCCGCCGCGCGGCCTGATGGCCTGGGAGCAATTGCCGGATCACATTGCCCAGGGTTTCGCCCGGGACATGGCCCGGGTGGGCTACCAGGTCTTGCTGGAGGACCTGCGCCAGCAAGGCGTGGTCGTGCCGCGGCTGGGGCAGTTGGTCTATGGGCCGAGTCCGTCACCGTTCTACTTCAAGCGTGACCACCACTGGACACCCCATGGTGCGCGGAGAACCGCTCAGCAGGTGGCCGAGGCGCTGCAGGCCATGGACCGCTTTGCACAGATTCCCGCCAAGACGTTCACGACGCGGCAACAAGGTGTCGTACGCAAGGAAGGGACGTATGCCGGGGCTGTGCAGCGGATGTGCGGTTTCGGCTACCCGGAGCAGGTCATTCCCCGGTTCACGACCGCAACGCAGGGCAGCGCTGCCGACTTGCTGGGCGGTGCCCAGCGGCCGGAGGTGGTGCTGGCAGGTACGAGCAACAGTGATCCCGCCTACAACTTTGCCGGTTTCTTGTCCGAGGCGCTGGGTGTCGACGTGTTGAACGTGTCGGTCACCGGCGGCGGGATCGATGCCGCATTGCTGCAATACCTGATGAGCGAGGATTTCCGGAGCGATCCCCCGCGTTTTCTGATCTGGGAGATGCCGGTGTACAGCAACTTCGACGAGGAGGACTTGTTTCGGCAGATCCTGCCGGCCGTCGACAACGGCTGTGCGGACCGTGAGCCGGCGCTGGAGGTGACCCGTTCGCTGCAGCCCGACAGCCTGACCGAGACGCTGTTCAATGGCGGCGGCACCGTGCAACCCCTGCGTGGCAAACAGCACTTGTTGGATGTGCAACTCAATCGACCCGACATCGACAAGCTGCATTTTTCCATCTGGTACACCAACGGCAAGAACGACAACTTCACCATCGAGCGTTCGCGGCATATCGATACACAGGGCCGCTTCATCATCAATCTTCGCGAGGGCGAGGATTTCTCAGAAGCCATCTTCCTGGGCGTGGACCTGGGTCCCGATCCAGACGCAGGTGAGCCCCCATTGCCGGATGGCGTCGAAGCCACGGTCAAGCTCTGCGAGCGCCGAGTCTGAGCGAGGACACCATGTTTCAACCACTGCAATTCATCTCTCCCCGAATCATCGTGGCCGGCCCGCTGGTCGGGCTGATACTAATGGCCGGATGTGCCACCCAATCCGGGCCCAAGAGCCCGCTGCCTGTCGCGAGTCCGACCGGGCCGGAGCCCGAGACCGTGGCAGGTGCAGATCGACTGAAGGCGCCCGCAGGTTTCTACGCCCCGGCCGTGCGTGATGAGACCTTTAGCGATTGCCCAGACATGAGTACGCCGCACACCGGCCCGCTGGATTTTCCCAGCAAATACCAGGGTTCCGATGCGGCCCGCGACGACCTCAATCAGCAGGCCGAGGCCACTTATCGGCAGCAGGTCGAGGGAATTCGCGAGCTGGAACGCGGGATTAATCGGCTGGTGGAGGACTATCTGCACTCGGCAGACCCTGCCGCCGTGAACTGCGCCCTGGACTGGATGCTGGAGTGGGCTCGGATGGGCGGCCTGACCGGAGAGGTCACCACACACACCGGCAAGTCGGTGCGCAAATGGGCGCTGGGCAGTGTGGGTGCCGCCTACCTGCGCCTGAAGCTGTCCGCTAGTGAGCCGCTCAAGCCTTATCCGGATCAGGCCGCCGAAATCGAGGACTGGCTGGCTGAGCTGGCCAATCTGGTCGTGGCCGACTGGAGCAACGTGCCGCAGCGCAAGTACAACAACCACGAGTACTGGGCCGCCTGGTCGGTGATGGCGGTGTCCGTGGTGAGCGATGACCGGTCGCTATTCGACTGGGCGGTTGCGCAGTACGACCGCGCTGCTCAGCAGGTCACGGACGAGGGATATCTCAACAACGAACTGCGGCGCAAGACCCGGGCGCTGTTCTACCACAACTACGCCTTGCCTCCGCTCGCCATGATGGCGGCTTTCGGCCAGGCCAATGGCCTGGATCTGCAGGCTCGTGGTGACCACGCCCTCAGCAGGCTGGCGCATCGCGTCATGGCCGGGCTGGATGACCCGGAGGCATTTTCCCGCCGGGCGGGTGCGGATCAGCAGCTCAAGGATTTCAAACCCTCGAAGTTCACGTGGCTGGAGCCCTACTGTGCCCTGTCACCTTGTTCCGGGGCATTCCAGGACCGGCTCGAAGCCTACCGCCCGCTGAACAACTACCGCGTCGGTGGTGATCTCACCGCCTTGTTTGGTCCGCGGCAGTCCAGCGAATCGACGCCCGCATCTGCGGCGTCAAGCTGACCCAACCCCACCTCAGGAGCGTCCCATCATGGAAGATCTCACTGTTCAGGAAACCACCGTCCGCACCGCCGGTCGTGTCATCGTCCCGGTGATTCTCGCCGGCGGCTCGGGCACGCGGTTATGGCCGTTGTCCCGTCAGCAGAAGCCCAAGCAGTTCCTGACGCTTGGCGGCCAGTCGCATTCCTTGTTCCAGCAGACCCTGCTGCGCTCAGCGGCCATTGCACGGGTTGCGCCGGCGATGATTGTTGGCAATGCCTCTCATCGCTTTCTGATTGACGAGCAGTTAGACGAAATCGACCAGCACCCCGACTGTGTGGTGCTGGAACCCAGCGGCCGCGATACCGCACCGGCGGTGGCCATTGCCGCCCAGCAGGTCGCGAATCGCTATGGGCCGGGCGCCATGGCGCTGGTGATGCCGGCAGACCATGCGATCGCCGACACCGAAGCCTTTGTCGCTGCGGTGAACGCCGCCGCCGACGTGGCCGAGGCCGGTGAACTGGTGACCTTCGGCATCCGCCCGACACGGCCCGAAACCGGCTATGGCTATGTGCGGTGCCTGCCCGCAAACGGCCGCGCTGCGCGCAGCGTCGATGCCTTCGTCGAGAAGCCTGACGCAGAAATTGCCGAGACCTACGTAGCCGACCAGGACACCTACTGGAACGCCGGCATGTTCCTGTTCCGGGCAGATCGCATGCTGGAAGACCTGGAGGCACTGGAGCCGGATCTCATGCAGAACGCGCGTCATGCACTCATCAGCGCTGAGGTAGACGGCCGCTTTCTGTGTCTGGATGCAGTGGCGTTTCGAGGCTGTCGCTCGGTATCCATTGACTACGCGGTATTAGAGCGGACGGACCGCATCGCGCTGATGCCCATGGATGCGGGTTGGGATGATGTCGGCTCCTGGACCTACCTGGATCGACTCCCGGCTACGGACGAGGCGGGCAATCGCAGCCACGGGGATGTGCTGATCCAGAACGCCGAGAACAACATCGTCCATTCGAGCAAGCGTCTGGTGGCGCTGTCCGGAGTCAAGGACCTTATTGTCGTAGAGACGGCTGACGCCATACTTGTCGCGCACAAGCAGGATGCCCAGTCCGTCAAGGCGCTGGTCAAACAGCTGGAGGCCCTCGGTCGTGAGGAGGGCGAGCATTTACAGCGGGTTTATCGCCCCTGGGGTTTTTACGAATCCATCGCCTACGGCAGTCGCTTTCAGACCAAGCGCATTTCGGTCAAACCGGGTGCCAAGCTCAGTCTGCAAATGCATCATCACCGCGCAGAGCATTGGGTCATCGTCCAGGGCACGGCCATCGTCGAGCGCGGGGGCGAGCGGTTCATGCTGTCCGAAAATGAATCGACCTATATCCCCATCGGCACGACGCATCGTCTGGAGAATCCTGGGAATATTCCACTGGATCTGATCGAAGTGCAGTCCGGCACCTATCTGGGCGAAGACGATATTGTCCGCTTCGATGACGTGTACGGTCGGTCGGATTCGGACGCCAGCCAGGCGCCCCGTCCCGCCGAATCGCAACCGCAGGACCAGGCGGCGGCCGTCAACGCCTGAGCGAAGACAAAGACCGCTGCGCGAGTGGGTATCCGCCGGCCGGCGCTGGTCGGGCGCGATTCAGGTGATATTCTTGTGAAATCGACTGGGGAAGGTCGCGAATCGGCCGGGTACAAGATGTTGCAGCGAATGGCAGTCAAGCTCGTTCTGGCGATGGGTCTGCTTGTTGGCGTCTCCGCGCCGGCGCAGGCGCAGGTGTTTCCCCATGAGCAGGCATTGGTTGACGCCGCGTTGTTGCTTGCTGATGTCATGGAGACCGCGGGTTATCCCCAGGCTTCCAGCGACATTCGGAAGAACTGCACGGATGCCAAGCAGTGGCTGCAGTGCGTCGAAGTGGCTGCGATCCATGCCGGAACATTCCTGATCTTCCGCGAGCATGCCGTTGTCGGCACGGTTTATACCGCCTTGGGCGAAGACGAGGCCGCTCGGGATTACGCCAATTGCGAGCGTGATCCCAGCCTGACCGGTGTACCCACCGAGTTCGGTAGTTATCACTGTGCCGAACATCTGGTGAACGACCCGTTCTGGATCGGTTTGCGCACCGGCATGCATGCGCTGGCCGATGGTGCAGAACTGGCGGGTTATCCCAACGAGGCAGCCATCATCCGGCGGGCTTGCCAGTACCAGGGTGACGTCAACCTGGAGTTCATGACCTGCGCGCTCTCGACCATCGATTTGCTGCTGGCGATTACCGAAGCGCCGCGGGCGTCTGGCGTGCCGACACCAGGATGTACGACCGGCGGGTTAGTCCCGGTCTGTACCGTGCTGCGTCCGCAGGTGGCTGCGCTGACGGCGTTGGATGGGGCCGATCAATCCGGTGATGGGCGATTCTCGGCAACGGATCTGGTCCTGTTGTCGGGTTCTGGTAGCGTGCTAAACGCATTGCTGGGCGGGGGCGTTGATACGGACTCGCCACTGTGGGCGGAGCAGATGCTCAATGCGGTGGCTGCAGGCCCCGTCCTCACCGAGGGCACACCGATGGCCGACGACGCGTTGCTGTACCTGCGTGCATTGGCCACGGCGGAGCGCGCCGAGCAGCCGGTCAGCACGCCGCGCCGCGCCGCGCGACTCACACCTTAGTGCCCTACGCGGTGTCTGGCACCGGGGGACGGTGAGGCCATGACCGAGCCGGCCGCGTCCACCCAGCCGTCGGTCCTGAGTGCTCCAAGACCGTTGGTCGTCGATATCGATCATTCCTTGTTGTGCACGGATTTGTTCGACGAGACGTTTGTCGATGGCCTCCGTCGGCAGCCGTTGCAGACCATCTTGGCACTGCGCAGCCTGCGCCAGGGGCGGGCGGCCCTGAAGGCGCAACTGGCAGGAGCCAGCCGGCTCGATGTTCGGGCGCTGCCCTATAACCGCGACGTGCTTGCCTGCCTGGCCGATGCCCGAAGCCAGGGTCGACCGGTTCATTTGGTCTCGGCTGCAGATGCCTCCCTGGTACAGGCCGTTGCAGATCACTTGGGCGGTTTTGACGGTCACCATGGGTCCAGCGCTGAGCTGAATCTCAAGGGCGAGCAGAAAGCGCAATGGCTGGCGCAGCGCTTTGGTGCGCGCGGATTCGACTACGTCGGCGATGCCCGGTCGGACTTGCGGGTCTGGGCGCAGGCGGCGCAAATCATCACGGTGGGGTTGGGGGCCGGGTTGCGTCGCGCGGTACGGCGGCTGGCAGCTGTACAGGCCTCATCTGTGCTGCATTTGTCCGCACCACCCGGTGGCCTTGCGCGCTGGCGTCCCTGGCTGCGGCTGCTGCGGCCCCGTCAATGGCGCGCTGAGCTCATTTTGCTCCTCAGTACCTGGGGGTTTGGCGGTTTTGCGGCCTCGGGCCTTGCGGCAGAGCAATGGCTGGCAGTGGTGGCCTACTGGCTGTTCGGCTTAGGGAGTCGCGTGGCTGCGGGGCTCTGGTATGCACAACCCCATCGCTTATGGCGCCGATCGTCTGGCAAGAGCAGAAATCCACTGGCCGAAGGCGAGTTGCGCCTGCGCACTGCTGCGGTGCTGGGCACAGTGCTTCTTGGCGCAGGTGGGCTGGGTGTTGGCCTGATCGGTGGTTGGGCTTTGCTGCCACTCGCGGTGGTTCATGGCAGTGCCTGCATCTGGTCAGTGGCATTGGATGGGCGCCACCGGTGGCTGCAACGCCTGTCCGGTCTGGCGCGTGGGTCTGTGGCCGCGTTGGCGGGCTTGCTGCTGGCCTGAGCCCGCCCGCTGAGGCTTAGTCCAGTAGTGCGCCGCGATCGGCGCCGTAGCCCTGGACATACTCCACCCCCATCGCGAACAGGGCATCGACATGCGCCTGAGTGGCGGCGTGTTCGGCAATCAGCGGTAGGTTCAATGCCTTGCCCAGCTGGATGACGGTTTCGAGAATGGCTCGGTCCTGGGGGTCGTCCAACAGGTTGCGGACCAGGGAGCCGTCGATCTTGAGATAGTCCAGTGGCAGGACCTTGAGCTGAGCCAGCGAGCTGTAGCCCGCTCCAAAATCGTCCAGGGCCACCCGACACCCCAGCTCCCGGATCTGCTGTAGCAGCATGGCGCTCTCCGCCGGGTTGCGCATGGCGAAGGTCTCGGTCACCTCCACCGTCATCTGCTGGGCCAGGCGTACGTGTTCGATGAGCAAGGTCATCCAGTCGCGGAAATGCTCCGGCGCAATGAGCGTCTGCGACGAGAGGTTGATGTGCATGCGCGGCAGCGGTTGTCCGCCATCGACACGTTGGCGCATCCAGCGCAGCAGGCTGGAAAGATTGCGGATATCGATTTGTGCAATCAGGCCGAAGCGCTCTGCCGTCTGCATGAAGTGCCTGGGCAGACTGAGCTGACCGTGCTCATCCCGCAACCGGGTCAGAATTTCCAGCGCGGCAATCTCGCCATCGGGACGCACGATGGGCTCTGCAAACAGGCAGAGGCGGTCCTGATCAAGCGCGCGAAGAATGTCGCTGACGCGACCGCCATGGAGGTGTGCTGGACAGGAATCGGCCAGGTCAATGGGCACTGAGCGGTTGCGTCCGTCAGCCTTGGCATCCTCCACGGCGTGTGTGAGATGGGCCAGCAGCTCATCGGCGTTGTTGACGGCGCCAGCGCCCAGCCAGCTGGCGCCCACACTGGCAGTGAGCTGGTAGCCCACATGTGCGGGTGTGAGTTCCAGCGAGCGCAGCGCGAATATGATCTGGTTGGCCTCACGTTGGACCTGGGCGAGGTCGGCCGCAGCCGTGACGAGCAGAAACTCGTCGGCACAGAGTCGCCCCACGGCGATGCTGTGATCTCGCTGCATCAGCAATCGGGCGACGCGGCGCAGCACACCGTCGGCACCGCTGCGTCCCATGACGCTGTTGATCAGTCCGAAGCGGTCCAGATTGAGCAGCAAAACGCCAAAGCCGCCAGGGTGCTTGTCGTCCAGCTCGGCCAGCATGGCATCGATGGTTTCGCAGATGCTCGCACCATTCTGTGCGCCGGTCTTGTGATCATGCAGCGAGCGATACCGCACGCGACGCAGCAACTCGTCGTACTCGGTGGCGTCATGGAAGGCGGTCATCGCCCCGATTTGCTGTTGCGCCTCGTCATACAGTGGGGTGGCACGCCCGCGCAGTAAGCGACTGTCGGCCCCGTTATCCGGCCGCAGCAAGAGCTCGTAGTTGACGACTTCCTCGCCGGCCATGGCACGCGCCAGCGGCAGATCTTCCGGGGCGTACAACGTGACGCCATCCAGATGGTAGACACCGTACAGTTCGGCCCAGTGATCCGGAGATGTGATGATCGGGCCGCGACCGAGTAGTTGTTCGGCCACCGTGTTCCACAAGAGCACCTTGCCGGTCGTATCGACCATGACGACGCCATCGCGAATATTGTCCAGCGCGAGGTTGACCGCTTGGCGCAGACGTTCGGGCGTCAGGTTGTCTCGCAGCGCTTCCACGGTCGTGGGCAGGGCCACGACGCCGGGCGGCTGGGCTGAGTCTCGGCGCTGCATGGTCATACCTCGCGCGTGGAAGCCGATCTGCCACCGTGAGTGGGCGGCGACTCATTGAACATCGTAGAAATTACGAGCGAGCCCAGGCTCAAGGTCGTTCAGTCATGGCCGATACGCCGGTGTCTTCCCGATTCGGCGGCTGCCAACGTGCTCGATACCATCACCCAGGAATCCGTGATTCGACTCGCGACGCAGCAAACCCTGCCGGCGCCCCCGCAGGTGGTCATGCGCCTGCTCAAGGTCATCCGCTCGGATGACTTCTGCCTGGCGGACATTGTTGAGGTCGTTGAATCCGATGTCTCGGCGGCTGCCACGGTCATGGCGGCCGCGAACACCGCGGCCACACGGGGGGTGAACGAGGTGACCTCCGTGCGCGACGCCGTCACCCGGCTTGGTGCCCAGGCCACGCGTGACCGGGTCATGCACCAGGCCATGCAGTCGGCGTTCCAGCCCCGGCATCCGGCGCTGGCGGGGTTGCTCAGCAAGGAGTGGGCTCTGGCCGCCCAGGTCGCCAGTGTGTTGAGGCGGGTCAGTTGTGCGGATATCGGGCTTGAGGATGCCGATACCGCGTTCACCATCGGCTTGTTCCACAACGTGGGCATGGTGCCGCTGCTCAGCGCCGCGCCTGCTTTGGTCAATATCGGATCGTCGACGGATTACTACGTCGCGGCGCGGCATCACGCCAGTGCCTTGGGCGGTGTGCTGGCTAAACGCTGGCATCTGGGTGACGCGGTCTACGAAACCGCCCTGAACTGCCTGCGGCCCACGACCTCGGGTTGGGGTGCCTGGGGATTGGTTCGCATCACGCGCCAGATCTGCGCCCAGCGCATGGGTCATAGCGCGGCCTTGGACCCTGAGACCCTGGAGACCGCCACTCTTGCCGCGCAGGAAGCGCTGCACATGGCGGACATCGTGGGCTGGATTCAAGAACAGGGCGGGGATGTGCTCGACGCTGCCTGAGCAGACACGCCTGTCCCAAGCGCGGGATTCTTGGATAATCCGTCGCTGATCTGACGGGAGCGGAGCGATGGTGCGGGCTGGCGCGTGGTTGCGATCGGGCGTGCTGGTGCTATTGGCGGCGGCGTTTGCTGCGCCAGTGCTGCTGCTGGCTGTCGCGTCTCTCCAGCCACCCGGTTCAGCGCCGGTACCCGGTGCGTTGTGGCCGGAGTCCCCGTCACTGGCGGCGTACACTGCTGCGTTCGACCTCGTGCCGATGGCGCGTGGGTTACTGAACTCCTTACTGGTCCTGCTGATTTATGTGCCGCTGTCGGTGGTTGTCGCAAGCCTCGCCGGTTTGGGTTTGCGGAGGCTGACGCCGCGCGGGCAACTCTGGGCACTGGTCCTGTTGGTCGGCGCTGCTTCGATTCCTTACGCAGCAATCTGGCTCCCCCGCTTCCTGTTGTTCCAGTGGCTGGGCCTTAGCGGCAGCTGGGCGCCGCTGTGGGCGCCTGCGCTCATGGGTGGGCATCCGCTACTGGTGCTGTTGTGCTTTGTGGCGGCCAGAGCCCTGCCGTTGTCGCAACTGGAGGCTGCCCGGCTGGAGGGCGCTGGCTGGCTGCGGATCTGGTGGCAGGTGGTGGTGCCGCAAACGCGCCCGGCGCTGGTTGCCACGGCATTGCTGGCGGCTGCCTGGTGCTGGGCGAGCTTCACCGACCCCTTGCTGTATTTACATCGCGAGCAGTCCCAGACGGCTCCGCTCATGCTCTATGCCCTGGAGCTGCTGGGTGCGAGCAACTGGTCGGTGCTGATGGCGGCATCGATGTTGCTCACGGTGCCGGTCATGTTGGTGCTGTTGTTTGCGCCTCGCGCACTGAATCGAACGCTGGGAGATTGAATGTCACTTCGCCTGCTGCTCTGTAGCCTGTTGCTGAGCCTGCTGCCAGCCTGTCAGCAAGCCTCTGATTCCGGCAAGACCACCTTGCGGCTTCAAGCGGTGGCTGATCCCGTTGAGGCCAAGGCCTACCGAGCGCTCATCGATGCCTTTGAAGCGCAGCGTCCGGATGTTCGGGTGGAGTTCATTCCTGTCGGCCGCCACCCGGAACATGTCACCCGGCTCACGACCGCATTTGCTGCTGGCAACGCGCCGGATCTGTTTCTGATTAATTTTCGCCGCTGGGGACAGTTCATCGCCGCCGATGTCCTGGAGCCGGTCGGACCTTTGCTCGACGCTGCCGGACTGCTCGATCGCGATGCGTTTTACGCTGCGCCGCTGGACGGCTTCACCTATAACGGCGAATTGGTGTGCATGCCGCAGAACGTGTCCTCGCTGGTGGTGTACTGGAACCGGGCGCTATTCGCCGAGTACGGCGTGGAGCCGCCGCGGCCGGACTGGCGCTGGAGTGATTTTCATGACGCCGCCAAAGCCCTGACCCGCGATCTCGATGGCGACCGGCGGCCGGAGATCTATGGTCTGGATGTGGACCCCTCGATCGTCCGCTTGGCGCCGTTTGTATGGCAGACCGGTGGTCGGCTGGTGGATGACCTGGAACACCCGACACGCTTCGATCTACGCACGCCCAAGGCGGTGACCGGCCTGTTGTTTCTCAAGCGCCTGAAGAACGAGGTTGGTGTCATCCCGCCGTTGATCGAACGCCGGGCGGAGCAACCGGATGCACGCTTTATTCGTGGCGGGGCGGCCATGACCTTAAACAGTCGCCGGTTCTCCGCCGCACTGCGCGCTGTCGAAGGGCTGGATTGGGACGTGGCGCCACTGCCCCGTTATCGCGAGGCGGCTTCGGTCCTGCACGCGGATGCCTATTGTCTTGGACGGGCGAGCCGCCACAAGGGCGCGGCGCGGGATTTCATCGCATTTGCCACCGGCGAGACAGGCCAGGCGCTGTTGTCGGCCTCCGGTCGGATTGTGCCGGTGCGTAAATCGGTGGCTCAGAGCGAGGCGTTTCTGGACCCGACACAGCCCCCTGCATCGGCGCAGGTGTTTCTCGACACCATTCCCCAGTTGCGCCGCACGCCCAATATTCCGGCCTGGTATGAGATCGAGACGCGCATCAATCCTGTCATCGAAGAATGGATGTTCGAATCGGCTGCGCAAATGGCCGGTGAGCAGGCGTTTGGTTTACGTGACGGGTATCTGCTGGTGTCACGCATCGAGGCGGCGGCAGCAGATTTGCTCAAGCCCGAGCCTGCACAGCCATGAGCGCTGCGGCCGGGCTTGCTGTGCAGGGGTTGACCGTGGCGTTGGGCGACCGCCCGGTGCTGCACGCCGTCGACCTTCAGGTGGAGGCAGGCGAGTTTGTTGTGCTGGCCGGCCCCTCGGGCAGTGGCAAGTCGACGCTGCTGCGAGCCATTGCAGGCTTGGTGCCGACATGCAGTGGCCGCATCGCTGCCGGCGGCGTGGATTTTGACGGTCTGGCGCCCGGCCAGCGTGAGGTGGCGCTGGTGTTTCAGGACCACGCGCTGCTGCCTCACCTCAGCGTGGCTGAAAATCTGGCGTTCGGTTTGAGGGCCCGCCGCACACCGCGTGGCGAAGCCCGGCGCCGCGCGACGGATGTGGCGCAGCGGCTGGGGCTGGAAGGCCTCCTGGATCGACCTGCGGTGCAGCTCTCCGGCGGGGAGCGGCAGCGTGTGGCCCTGGGCCGGGCCATGCTCCGGGATGCGCGTCTCGTACTCATGGATGAACCGTTATCCAGCCTCGATGCACCACTGCGTGCACGGATGCGTCAGGAAATTCTCGAGCTGCACCGTCGGCAGGGCTGGACGACGGTTTATGTCACCCATGACCAGGCGGAAGCCTTGTCCATGGCTGATCGCTTGGGTGTGCTGGTCCACGGGCGCCTGCAGCAGTTCGATCATCCGCAGACGCTGTATGCCCAGCCGGCCTCGACGACGGTGGCGGCGTTTCTGGGCAACCCCGCCATGCAGCTGTTACCGGCGCGGCAGTCCGGCGGACAGACCTGGCTACTGGGGAGCGTGTTTCCACAGGGACCGAGCAGCACCCCATCCGAGATGCTGCTGGCCGGTGTTCGTGCCGAGCAACTGCATGTCAGCGGGTCGCGCTGGGCGCCACCGGCGGCCGGCGACTGGCGCGTGGCCGGGGAGATACAGCGCATTGAGCATCTGGGTGATGTGCAGTGGTTGCATGTACGGGTGGGCGACGAGGCTGTGGTCGTCAGGGTCGAGCCGGACACCCTGTTCGCGAACGGCGCGGGTGTTGAGCTGGGGCTGGCCGGAGACGCGGTGCGCTGGTTTGATGCGGCCACGGGCCTGGCGCTATGAAATCCGGTGCGTGGCTGGCGGCCGTCGCCCTGATTGCCACCGGTCTGCTGATTTGGCTGCCACTGCTGGCAACGCTTGGGCTCGGGTTTTTTCGTTATGACGCCCTGAATCCTCCGCAGTGGGTCGGTTGGTCCCATCTGGTTCGGCTACTCGACGATCCGATGTTTCTCACCGCAGCGCGGAATTCCCTCTGGCTGGTGTTGTTTGCTGTGCCGCTACGGCTGGCCCTGGCGGTTGTTCTTGGACTGGCGCTGGCTGGGCGAGGGCGTGTGTCCAGCGCCGCCCTGGTGCCCGTCTTTACGCCTGTGGTTGTGCCGGAGTTGGTCTGGGCGATGGCCTGGCTGTGGATTCTCAACCCGTTCTTCGGGCCCGCGGCCTGGTTGCTGAACAGCCTGGAGTATGGCGGGGCGCAATGGTTGCTCACGGTGGCCGGTGCACGAACGGCCCTGGTGGTCGTGCTGGCTTTCCTCATTGGTGAGCTGGTACTGGTGATCATGGCCACGCGGCGACAGGTGCCGGCCCAGCGTTACGAACTATGCGCCGTTGAAGGGGCCGGGCCCTGGTACAGCTTTCGTCGCGTGACCTGGCCTGCCCTATGGCCTGTGCTGTTGCTGCTGATGGCGCGGGACGTGGTGCTGGTTCTGCAATTGGCATTTGTGCCGGCCCTGGTGGTGACCAAGACCGGGCCGCAGTTCGCGACGTTGTTTCTGCCGCACTACATTTATCAAAACGCTTTCGAGTATCTGCGGTTCGGCTATGCCGCCGCCATGAGCGGCGTACTGGTACTCAGCGTATTGGGCCTGATCGCTGCCCAGTTCTGGTTGTTACGTCGCTGGATCCGGCAGGCCGGCTGAGCGCGACCTCAGGCACGGGTTTGCCGCTGCCGCCGGATTGCACTAGCGTCCGGACTCCATTTGCTTAGAGCCGTCCGGGGCACGATGAAAACAAGAATCACGGAGATGTGCGGGATCCAACACCCGATCATTCAGGGTGGGATGCACTTTGTTGGGTTCGCAGAGCTGGCTTCAGCGGTGTCGAATGCGGGAGGGCTGGGCATCATCACGGGGCTGACGCAACGGACACCCGCTGATCTGGCGAACGAGATCGCCCGCTGCCGCGATATGACCGACAAGCCGTTCGGGGTAAACCTGACCTTCTTGCCCATCGTCAACGCACCCGACTACCCGGGGTATGTACAGGCCATCATTGATGGCGGTGTCAAAGTGGTTGAAACCGCCGGCAACAACCCGGCCAAGTGGTTGCCTCTGCTGAAAGAGCACGACATCAAGGTCATTCACAAGTGCACTACGGTGCGCCATGCGCTCAAGGCGCAATCCATCGGTTGTGATGCGGTGTCAGTCGATGGCTTCGAATGTGGCGGTCACCCTGGCGAAGACGACATTCCCAATATGATTCTGCTGCCGCGTGCAGCCGAAGAGCTGGAAATTCCCTTTGTGGCCTCGGGTGGCATGGCCGACGCCCGGTCGCTGGTGGCCTCGCTGGCCATGGGTGCCGAGGGCATGAATATGGGTACGCGCTTTATCGCCACCAAGGAAGCGCCCGTTCACGAGAACGTCAAGCAGGCCATTCTCGCCGCCACCGAACTCGATACCCGCTTGGTCATGCGTCCACTGCGCAACACCGAGCGCGTGCTGACCAACGACGCCGTGGAGCGGCTGCTGGCCAAGGAGCGCGAGCTCGGGGCCAAGATCAGCTTTGACGACATTAAAGACGAAGTCGCCGGCGTTTATCCCAAGGTCATGTTGGATGGCGACATGGACGCGGGCGCTTGGTCCTGCGGCATGGTCGCCGGGCTGATCCACGACATTCCTACGGTGCAGGAACTGGTCGATCGCATCATGCGTGATGCCGAAACCCTCATCCGGGAACGGCTGACGGGTTTGCTCGCTAGTTGATTGAACGCACGGGGCCGCGACATCTCTGCGGCCCCGTGCTTGGTGCTCGCTACTGTTCGCAGTAGATATCCGTTACGCCACGAACACCGCACCAGTTGCCCCAATCCCAGTCGATGTTGCCCTGGCTGAAGAACAGGTGGCAGTTGTCGAACTCGGTGCAAGGCTTGTCCTCGCCAAACGAAGCTACGGCGCTGTAGCCATTAATTTCGCAGGCCCACTGGGCGCAGGTGGCTGGGTCCTTGCAGCCATTGAAGCCGGAGCAGGCACCGTGGTGGCCGTAGGCTTCGCCCTCTTCAGTGATTTTTACAGCGTGATAGCTCTCAAGGACATCAACGCGACCGTCCAGCGTAGAAAGCGATTCTGATAGCGCAGTGACGTCAGCCTGAAGAGCGGAGAGTCCAGATTCTAGCCCAACAATTCGGCCTGATTGCTGGTCGATTTGCCCGTTCAGTGACACGACCTGCGCGAGAAGCCCCGTGATCTGTGCGGTTAGCAAGGAAACATCGCTTGCCTGTGCTGCGGCTAGATCAGCGATGGCTGCGTTTAGTGATGCCAGCTGAACTTGCACCTCCGCTTGCAGTGCCTCCACGCCGGCCTCGGCATCAGCGATCTGTGCTTCCAATGACGCGATGTCGTTGTTGTGAGCGATGACCAACGCTTGCAGGTCGCTGGCAAGCTGCGCGTCGGCGGACTGCAAGCTCTCGATGTCGCCGCTGTTGGTCTCAACTTGTGCAGCAATCGCATCCAGGTCGCTGCTCAGTGATACCACGCCTGCCTGTAGGGCAGAGACATCACTAGAGATGCTTTCGATTGCTGCGGTATTCGCTTGGATGTCGGCACTCAGGCTGCCAAACGGCTTGCCATTCAAAAAGCTTTCGTTGTCTTTGCCTTTGGCCATGGCGGTGCCGCAGACCAGGGATGCCACTGCCGTGGCCACGATGAACTGTTTCATGGACTTCACTCCGAACGCAGGTGGCCGGTCGCTGGCAGCCACCCGATGGTTGACGGTTACGCATCGGTTCGCGACCTGCGACAGATCGCGGCGGCCCGGCGGCGTCCGGTTGACGTCCGTGGCTTTCCGTCCCCGCATCACTACGGGTATGGCTATGCGAAGTCTAGGAGGGGTTCTCGCCTCAAAAGTAAAGAATATGTCTATCTAAGTTGATAAATATCGCCGACTGATTAATAAGTTAGCGCATGTTTTGAGACTTGATTGTGAAGTTGCCGTAAGCGCACTCAGGCCATGCGTGGCCAGTTGGCAAGACGCCGCTGGCTGCACCCGGCATTGCCATCACTGCCGCGTGCCCGTGCGAGCGCCCGGGCGAGTTCTTTGCGCGTGTCTCGCGGGTCGATCACGCGGTCGATCAGGTTGCACTCGGCGGCTGGCCAGGGGGCGTTGGCGCGCGTCATGTCCTCGACCATCTGCTCGCGTAGGGCACGTCCCTCGTCCTCGGGCAGAGCGGCCAGTCGCCGGCCATGGGCGACGTTGACCGCCACGGCGGGGGCCATGAAGGAGATATCGGCGCCGGGCCAGGCCAGCATGACATCGTTGCCCATGTTGCCGCCGGACATATTGCAGTGGGCCATGCCATAGGACTTGCGCACCACCAGGCTGACGCGTGGCACGCTGCAATGATGCAAGGCCTCGATGAAGTTCATGATCTTGAGCGGCATCTGCCGCTCCTCTGCCCGACGACTGACGAAGAAGCCCGGCGTGTCGTGCAGGAAGACCAACGGGATGTGAAACGAGTCGCAGAGGCAGATGAAGCTGGTGGCTTTCTCGCAGGCACCGGGCCCCATGGCGCCGGCGGTGACCTTGGGGTTGTTGGCCAGGATTCCGACCACATGGCCGTCGATGCGGGCCAGCGCGGTGATGAGGCTGCCGTCGTAGCTGGGCTTGAGTTCCAGCAGGGAGCCCGAATCGATGACCTGCTCGAGTAAGCGATGCATGTCGTAGGGCTGGCGTGGGTCGGCCGGAACGATGTCCAGCAGCCCGGGCAGCGGCGTGTCCACTGGCTGTGAGCAAGGCATCACCGGTGGCAGGTCGCGGGCGCTGGAGGGGAAGTAGCCCAGGCAGTGCCGGGCCAGTTGCAGGGCATGCCGGTCGTCGTCGGCAAACAAGTCCACCAGCCCCGTGGTGTGGGCGTGCAGTGCCGGGCCGCCCAGCGCATCGGCCGTGGCCTGTTCGCCGGTCGCGATTTCGAGGATCGACGGGCCGCCAACACACATGGCGGTGCCTTTGACCTGTATGACGATGTCCGACACCGAGGCGGTCCAGGTGGGTCCGCCGAAACATTCCCCCATGATCAGCGTCATCAATGGAACCGATCGATCACGCGGGGCATGGTCGATGCGGTACACCATGCTCATCATGCCGTTGGAGCCCATGATGTCCGGCACGCGCGCGCCGCCCGCATCGCCCAGGTGAATCATTGGGAAGCCTTTGCGCTGCGCATAGGCCATGAGCGCCATCTGTTTGCCGACGCCGATCCGGCCGCCCGCGCCGGCCAGAACAGTGACGTCGTCGGCGCTGACGGCTACATCGCGTTCGCCAATTCGGCCGTAGCCGCAAATCTTGCCGTCAGCCGGCGTGCGATCACGGGCTTCCGGCAGGTCGCTGCGGGCCAGTAGGCCTTGCTCGTCGAAGCTCTCGGGGTCCAGCAGGGTCGTGATCCGCTCCCTGGCAGTCATGCGCCCCTTGGCATGCTGGCGTGCAATACGCTCGCGGCCGCCCATGGCCAGGGCAGCGGCCTGGTGGGTCTTGAGTGCGTCCAGGCCGTGCGGGTCAGGCTTGTTCATCGAGGTGTCAGGTCGGGTCGGCGAAGCCGCCAGCCTGCACCGGACAACTATGCGTTTTCAACCAGTTGCCGGAACTCATCCACGGGCATCGGCCGCGCCAGCAGGTAGCCCTGAATGTCATCGCAGCCCAATGCCACGAGCGTTTCGAACTGCGCTTCGGTTTCCACGCCTTCGGCCACGGTGGTCAGGCCCAGGCTGCGAGCGAGCGCGACGATGGCATTGCAAATGGATTGTTCCTGGCCGGACTGGTCGACGCCTTTCACAAATTCCCGGTCGATCTTGACGGTGTCGATGGCGAAGGACTTGAGGTGAGTGAGTGACGAATATCCAGTGCCGAAATCGTCCAGGGCGATGGAGAACCCCGCCTGCTTCAATCCGTGCAATGTCTCGCGCGTTTGCTCGACGTCGGAGAGTAATGCGGACTCGGTCAGTTCCACCTCGATACGCTGGGGTGCAATACCGCCGTTCGCGCTGACCTGCACCAGTTCCCGGACGGTTTCCGAATGGTTGAGGTTGGCCGCGGACAGATTGATGGCGATACGCAGAGAGGCCAGTGCCGGTGCCTCCCATTCACTCAACAGCCGGCAGGTCTGGCGGATGACCCAGGAATCCAAGTCCCTGATCAATTCAGATTCCTCCGCAAGCGGCACGAAGACGGAGGGCGGGATCCATCCAAGCTCCCGACTATTCCAGCGCAGCAGTGCTTCAGCACCGACGATACGGCGATCCCGTGTGAACTTCGGCTGCAGATAAAGCTCCAGCTCATCCTGGGCGATGGCTTGGCGCAGGCGTGTTTCCAGTAACAGGCGGGATTCCAGCCTGGAAGTCATTTCGTCATCGTAGATGGCCACTTGCCCTGGCTGGGGGCTGGCCTGCGCCGTGGCGGCCGTGACGGCGTAGTGCACCAGCGTGGCAATGTCCCGGGCATGCTCCGGCGCACGGGCGACGCCAATGGACGCGGCAACGGAGACACGGTGCTCGCCGACGACCAACCCCTCCGACCAGCCGGCCTTGAGGCGCTCGCTCAATGCGACCAGGTCGTCCTGCTCCGGCGAGCTGCGAGTGAAGATGACGAACTGGTCGGCATCCAGTCGCGCGACGTCTCCGCGTCCAACCGTATGCTCATGACTATGCACCGCGCGTACAAGCTGGGCGGCCAGGCTGCTCCACATGTCGTTGGCCATGTCGCGAGGGAGGGACTGGCCGATTTGCTTGGGAATGGTGAAGCGAATGCAGAGAACGACCAGGTGGTCAGCTGTGCCCTCGATCCGGCGCAGGGCCTCTGCGCCGCGCTGCTCAAACAAATCCCGATTGGGCAGGCCGGTGATCCGGTCGTAGTAGGCTAGCTGGTTGAACCGGGCATCACGCTCCTGGGCGCGAAATCTCAATCGTAGAAACAGCCACAAGGCGGCGCCGATGAGCGCGCAGTAGATCAGCCAGGCCCACCAGGTTGCCCAGGGCGGCCGAGCAATCTCAATGGCGAGTTCGTAGGGGGCGGATGCCCAGACGCGATCGCTGTTTGCCGCTCGAATCTTGAGGGTGTATCGGCCCGGATCCAGGTTGGTATATGTGGCCCGGTTACGTGTACTGGGCGAGCTCCATTCGCGATCGAAGCCTTCCAGCTTCACCGAGTAGAGATTGCGTTCTGGCTCGGTGTAGTCGGTGGCCGCGAACTCGAAGGCGATGACATCCTCGTCATAATCGAGTTTCAAGCCTTGACGCAGATAGGGTGGCGGGCCATCAGAGACCCGTTCTCCGAACAGGTGGATGCTCGATAGCACCACCCGTGGAGGCTGACGATTCCAGTCGATGGAGGTTGGGTCGATGGCGTTGAATCCACCAGGGCCACCGAAGTAGAGCGTGCCATCGGGTGCGCGGTAGTGGGCGCCGAAATTGAATTCATTGCTGAACGCTCCGTGGCCTTCGTGGAAGGTATGAATTTCGCCCGTGTCCGGCGACAAGCGCATCAGCCCATTGTTGCTGCTTAACCAAAGTCGCTGGTCCTGATCGGCCTGAATCCCGAAAATCACATTGCTGGAGAGGCCGTCTGCTGCGGAGTACACATCAAACGCTGGCTGACCGCGGGACATTTGCGTCTGGGCGAGTCTGGCCAGGCCTTGGGCGCCTGTTCCGATCCAGAGGTCGCCGCTTTCATCTGCATGCAGGCTGTAAATCGTGTCTGAGGGCAGGCGGTTCGCTTCGGCTCGGTTGCCGCGGAATCGTCTCGCTGCACCTGTCTTCAGGTCGAGTTGTACCAATCCGTTGGCTTCCGTGCCAAACCACAGCATGCGGTCGTCCACAACCGTGATGGCCGTGGCACGTGCACGCTCGAGCCCGGCCAAGGTGCCGGCGTAGCCGAGCCGGCTGATCTGTAGTGTCTGGGTATCCAGTTTGGCGACGCCGCCGTTATAGGTGCCGACCCATAATGTCCCAGGAGGACCCTCGGCCAGCGCCATGATGCCGGGGGCCCCGATGGCGTCACGCGCAGCCGGGTCGGTTGGCAGTCGGCGGATGCTCTGGTCGGCTGGGTCGTAACGCAGCAGTCCGTCGGCCAGCGTCCCGATCCATATCACCCCCCGGTGATCGCGCAGCAGGGCCATTACGCTGTTCTGGGTCAGGTTCAAGCCGTCCAGGGCGCTCACGGGGGTGGCCTCACCTCCTGAGCCCATTGTGAGCAGGCCTTGTCCGATGGTCCCGACCCAGATGCTCTTGTCGGGTTGCTGGAGAAAACTGTTGACGTGAATGCCCGAGAGCGACTCGGGCGTGCGCGGTCCGAGCGACCAGCCTCGGGGGTTCCAGATGGCAGCCCCGCCACCGCGAGTGCCCACCCAGATCAGGCCTGAGTCGTCTTCTTCCAGACTCATGATGTAGTCGTTGGGCAGGCTGAAATAATTGCCGGGTTCGTGCTTGACCAGCTGGTGTCGCCCATCGGGGAAGACGAGGAGCAAACCGGCCTGCGTGCCAATCCAGATCCGGCCCTGGCGATCTTCGAGTAAGGCGCGGACACGGTCGCTGGGCAGCGGGATCGGACTGTCCGGTGTGCTGCGGAAATGCTCGAATTTCCCGGATTCGGGGTGCATGCGAGAAATGCCGGATCCAAACGTTGCGATCCAAAGGCTTCCATCCGACGCCAGGAGCAGTCTGGACACGTTGTTTGCAATAGGGGTGCGATGGTCCAGGGGGGTCGACTCGTCCCGCCGGTATGACGCAATGAGATTGGAGGGGCGGCGGATGTGATGAACACCTTGCTGACTACCCACCCAGATCGAGCCATCGTCCGCTTCGACCAGGGTCGTGATTGCCCGGTGCTTCGTGGTGTCCTGAAGAGAGGGGTCGAAAAGCAGCTGTGCCGTGGTGCGGCCCTTGGGCGTCACCGCCAGAACGCCGTGATCACGCGTACCAACCCAGACCATTCCGTCGGACGCAATCAACAAGTCATTCACACGCGCATTGCTGAGATCCTCGCCGCGTGCGCCCGTGAGTTGCAGCTGCCGAAACCTGCGGTTTTCACGCTCCCACAACACCACGCCGGCATCATCGGTGCCGAGCCAAAGATTCCCAGCCTCGTCCTCCTCGACCGCCCAGATGTAATCACTGGGCAAACCGTCCGGCTGACCCGGCTGGCGGAAGTAGCTGCGAATCTCGTGGCCATCGTATCGGTTGAGTCCGTTCTCAGTCGCCAGCCAGAAGAAACCAAACCTGTCCTGATGCAAGTCCATGACGGTGCTCTGGCTCAGCCCGTCACTCTGTCCCAGCCGCTGGAACGACAGTGGAGACCCTGTCGAGGGCTCCGAAGCAACGGCGCTGAAAACAAGGGTCACCCAGGCCAGGCCAGCTGCCATCGCCCGCACGCAGGACGCCGCCCGGCGCGCCGTCGCATCGATCGGGCGACCGCCGGTTGCGTCGAATGGGTGTGGACGGTGGCTTCGCATCGTCAAATTATGCGGTTCGGGATGTGAGGAAAGTGCAAGGAACCGTTTGTCCGTATCCGTTGACCGGTCATGGAGCGAACCGGGGGCAATCTCGTAAGAGCTACTATTGTTCGGTTGACCGCATTGCCGCTAACGTTGCGGCTTGGGGAAGGACTTCTGGGGACGCAAAGAAGTCCGGATTGTTTGGGGCTAAGGATTAGGCCATCCATCAAAGGCCTGCATTTCATGAATAAACCATTACTCGGAATCTGCGCCGCACTCGGTGCAGTGATCGGAGTTCAGATGCTTTCGCCTGCCGGGAGCACCCTGCACGGCGCAAGCGCATCTGAATCCTCCGCTATCTACATCGTACAAGCCCGGTCGGCTTCATCGGCTGAAGCGGCCATCATGTCAATTGGTGGCGAGGTCGTAAATCAACTCGACGTAATTGATGCGACCGCGGCTTGGTTGTCCGCTGACCAGGCGGAGGCGCTGCGAGCTACAGGCCGCCTGCGGGTTTACCGCGACGCGCCGGTCAAGATCAGTGGCGAGGCACCCGATACGTACTATCCTAACTGGGTTGGGGCTTCGCGCCTCCACGCCATGGGCCTAGATGGATCGGGCGTCGGTATTGCCTTTGTTGACACAGGGCTATGGTCACCTGTTTTCAATGAGATGGATGTCCAGGATGGTGTGGACACCGTCGGTGTTGCCGCGCCGGCTGTCGGCATTCCGTTCTCAAAGAAGCAGGTGGATGACCTCAACGGTCATGGCACGCACATCACGTCCGTTGCCGCGGGTCGGCAGTGGTCGGAGTCCGGAGCGTACGAGAGCGTAGCGCCGGGTGCGTCGGTTTATGTCGTTCGTGCATTTGATGAGAACGGCGTCGGGACCTACCTCGATGTGATCGAGGGCATCCAGTGGGTGGTTGACCGTAGCGCTGAGCTGGGTATCCGCGTGCTGAATCTGTCCTTTAGTGCAGAGCCCCAGTCTTACTACTGGGATGATCCGCTGAACAAGGCAGTGATGGCCGCCTGGGAGGCTGGGATCGTCGTGATCACGTCTGCGGGTAACACGGGGCCTGAGCCGATGTCGGTTGGGGTGCCCGGCAACGTGCCGTACGTCGTGACAGTCGGCTCTGTAGATGACAACTACACGCCTGCAGATCAGAGCGATGATTTCCTGTCGACATTCTCGTCTGCCGGGCCGACGTACGAGCGCTTCATCAAACCTGAAGTCGCGGCCCCCGGAGGCCATGTGCTCGCGCGCATGAACCCGAATGGCCAGATCGCGAAAGCTCATCGGGAATATCTGCATGAGAAGGGCACGTATTTCGCAATGTCCGGGACGTCCCAGGCTGCGGCCGTGGTGTCGGGTGTGGCTGCGCTGGTCCTGCAGGCCGAACCGACGCTGTCACCCGACGATGTGAAATGCCGCTTGCTCAGCGCCGCCAAACCTGTGGTCGATGATCAGGGTCAGCCGATTTACTCGCTGTTTCAGCAGGGTGCGGGCCTGATTTTTGCGCCGGACGCCGTGTTCGGGCAGCAGGTGGGCTGCGCCAATGTGGGTCTGGATGTGACGGCGGACCTGTCCGGAGAAACGCACTACATCGGGCCTGCCGCTCAATTGCAGGACGGTACCTACGTCGTGCTTGATCGCAGTCGGCAATCTCATTCTTCTGATCCTGCCGCATTGTGGGATGGTCAGTACAGCCTGGCCCAGGGTTACACCTGGAGTGGCGGTGACGGCGGTACGACGACACCGGACGGTTACACCTGGAGTGGCGGCGACGGCGGCACGACCACGCCGGACGGCTACACCTGGAGTGGTGGTGATGGCGGCACGACGACGCCGGACGGCTACACCTGGAGTGGTGGCGACGGCGGAACAACTTCCGACGGCTACACCTGGAGTGGTGGTGACGGCGGTACGACCACGCCGGATGGCTACACCTGGAGTGGTGGTGATGGTGGTACGACGACACCGGACGGCTACACCTGGAGTGGCGGTGATGGCGGGACGACCACGCCGGACGGCTACACCTGGAGTGGTGGCGACGGCGGGACGACGACCCCGGACGAGGCAATCTCGCCACAATCCATCGTTGAGTCGCTGCTGGCTCGGGAGCTGGGCATTGTCCAGTGGGTGGAGCCGGATACACCGCGTCAGTCCGACTAGTGTTTTGACTTGACCAGACATTCACGCCCGAACTCGTAGTCTTGAGTTCGGGCGTGTTCGCTTCTACGGCCGGCAGGTGCCGTGGTTTCCAGGTTTGCGCCCAGGGGAGTTGGGGATGGGCGATGGTCACCAGTGGATTGCATCGATCTACGCCGGGGCGGGGAACTGGCCGCCTGATCAGTTTGCATGCGACCTGGCAGAAGATCTGAACCAGTATCTGGGCATGCGGGCCATGCGGTGGGTCTGTCATGGCGCGGATGCTGAACAGGGCGGTCAGACCGTTCTGGTCAACCAGTGGCCAGGTCAATGGCCGGACGAGGGCGTGATCCAGCGCATAGTGCAGTCTCCAGCGGATCGCCAGATTCATGAATTTCGGCTGCTGCAAAACGGCCATCCGTGCACTGCGAGTCGTGAACTGGACGGACTGTTGCTGCACGTGGCCAACGCGTGGTCGATCTGCAACCGTTACGCAAGCCTCTCCTCCTCGCCTGCCCAGCCGGAGCAGGATGTGGGACATGCAACCGTGTCGAGCGATGGTCGAGTCATGGCGGCGACCGAATCCTTCGTGAACTGGGTCGCGCCACGATCAGACGGTGATGGCGGGCTGGATGCCCTGCCGTTTTCGATTAGGTGGTCACCACGTGTTGCTGCAGGCGGGATCGTCTGGCGGGGGCTTCATTTCCAGGTGCGTCGCTCCGAGGATGGTTACGAGCTGGCCGTCCGCCCTGCCCGTGAGGAAATGCCCGCGATTACCGAACGCGAATGGGCGGTTGTTCGCGAGCTGTGCGCTGGCAAGACCTACCGCCAGATCGGCGAGACGCTGCACATGGCGCCTACGACGGCGTCTTCACATACGTACAAGCTGATGGAGAAGCTGGGTTTGCGGCGCAAACACGAGTTGATCCAGTGGTGTCAGCGCCAGGCGGTGCATCTGGCCTGATCAAAGTTGTCAGCCAGTGCTCAGCGCGTCCTTCCATGCTCAGGGTTCCCCGATGACTGGAGAGTCCCCATGCACCGATTCACGTTTTTGCTTCTGGCCGCCTGCGCTGCAACGTCCCTGATAGGGGTGGCAGAGGCTCAGGCTCCGCGGGAACAGGCTTTGCTTGATGCCGTCGATCGAGCCGAGTCCAAGCACGGTCGCCCGGACACGCGGGAAGATCACCGCGCCGGGCGCGGCCACGGCCGACCACCCCATGACGCGCGAGGCCGGCCGGCGCATCGTCGTGGTCACTCGCATCGGCCGCACCACCATCCCCGGCATCCGTCCCACGGTCATCACTACAACCCTGGACGACGCTGGATCAGCGAGTATGAGGCACGGCGCTTGGCTGCGAGTCACTACCACCTGGGGGTTCACAGTGCGCATCTGCATGACGGCCTGTGGACGTTGATCGGTTATCGACACGGGCATGGTTCGATACGGGTTGTACTCGACGCGTTCTCCGGGCAGGTTGTGGGTTACTTTCCGCTACATCCCCACCGAGGCTGGCGTTGGTAGCCATCACCGACCGTCGATTGTTGTTGATCATGCTGTTGCTGGTGTTAGGCATGGGATCATCCATCGCAGCCCCCGACAGAGGGGGGATGCTGTGGGTTGCAGACGCAGGCTGGAGTACCCAGGCGGTGTCCAGGGCCATGGCTGAAATTCGCACCCGCCACGGTGGGTCCATGCTGCGCCAGCAGTCCAGCGGCGATACCTTGCTTGTACAGTGGAAGACGCGTTCGGGTGTCCGGGTCTTCGTCATCGAGCCCCAGACCGGCCGCTGGTATCCAGCGTCCAGACGCGATGCGCATCCTGGTCGTTGACGACGAGCCGGCCTTGCGGCTGGGGCTTTGCGAGCAGTTGCAGGCGGCCGGGTTTGATGTGGAGTCTGCCGGTACGGCGGACGAGGCCGATACCTGGGTCCGCGCCGCAGCATTGGCGGCGGTTGTGCTGGACCTGGGGCTGCCGGATGGCGATGGGCTCGATCTGATTCGTCAGTGGCGGCATCGTGGCCTCCAATTGCCCGTGCTTGTGCTGTCTGCGCGAGGAACGCCGGATGAGCGGGCCGACGGGCTTGAGGCCGGGGCCAACGACTATCTGGGCAAGCCGTTTCATGGTCGTGAACTGCTGGCGCGGCTGCGGAGGCTCATTCAGGGCAGTGCCTCGTTGCATGAGCCGATCGCACTCGGCGCAGTCGGTGACGTGATGTTTGACCTGGTCGACGAATCGGTTCGGCGGGGTGATGCGCCTGTTCGACTGTCGCCCACGCTACGCAGGGTGCTCGGTGTGCTGGTCGCTGCGCGAGGCCGCGCGGTGAGCAAGGCGCATTTGATGGACCAGGTGCGAGATCTGGAAGCGGCAGCCTCCGATAACGCAGTGGAGCAGTGGGTTCGTCGCCTGCGACAACGCCTGGGTGCTGGAACCATCGTGACGCTGCCCGGGCAGGGTTACGCGGTGACGCTGTTTCGACCGGGGTCATGAAGCGGTCATTGCGATGGCAGCTTGGTCTGGCCGTGGCGGTCGGCGTGGGGTTGGTGCTGCTTCTGGCCGGTTTCTGGCTTGCTACACAGCTGCGTGCGGCAATGGAACAGGCTGCGCTGAGCCGCTTGCAGGCTACGGCTGAGCACTTGTCCGCTTTTTTGCCCTTCGAAGCCCCGGAGCATTGGTCGAAGGGGGAGTACGCGCAGCCGTACTCAGGGCATTACTGGGAGTTGATTGCATGGCCTGCGGGGCAGCCTCATCGGGTGTATGCCCGATCCGCCTCGCTGACGGATTTCAGCCTGCAGGGACAGGACGCTGCCGGCCGTCCGCCGGTGATGGCGTCCGGGTTGATGCGGATGACTGGGCCATTGGAGCAATCGCTTATCACGGCGAGGGTTGCCCTGCCGGTAGGGCCTGAACCGGGGCGGTACATGATGCTCGTGGCTGCACCGGCCGAACCGCTGGAGATTCAAACGGCAACCGTGCTGGCCGCGTTGTGGCGGGGTGGGCTGATGATCTGGTTGCTTTGCGTGCTGACCTCAGCGCTGGCCATTGCCGCTGCAGCCCGGCCCATCCGGTTGCTGCAGCGCCAACTCACCGATCTCGACCAGGGCTTGCGGCAACGTCTGGACGCAGAGGTGCCGTTGGAGTTTCAGGGGCTGGTGCGTGGATTTAACGCTGTACTGGAGCAGCATGACCGCACCGTGACCCGTCACCGGGATGCTGTGGCCCAGCTGGCGCATGAATTGAAGACGCCGCTTGCAAGCCTGCGGCAGGCCGCCGAGGCGGCGCCCACCGTGGCATCTGCCACGGTGATCGAGCGCGTCCAGCGTATGTTGCCGTCGATTGAGCAGGAAGTGGCACGGGCGAGGATTCACGGGCCGACGCCCGGTCTGCAACCTGTCTCACTCCTGGAGCAGGTTAACCGCGCCATCCAGGTGTGCCGTGTTGACCACGGCATTGTCCCTGGCGACATCGGTATTGAGATTTCCCACGGTCTGCGCCTGCCCATCGAAGCGCGTGATCTGTATACGGTGGTGTGGAACCTGCTGGACAACGCCCTGCGTCACGGTGGCGCCCCTGTCCGCGTCATCGCCGTCGGGCTGGGCTTTGAGATTCATGACGCGGGCACGGCAAGCCAGCCGGCGTCCTCCAGCGGCCTGGGCCTCGGACTGGTCGAGACCGTGCTGGAGACCTATGGCTGGCGCTACGAGGTCCGCAGCAGCGAGCTGGGCGGACGCTGTGTTCGGGTCAGCCCCCGGAGCGAGAACGCCCCGACCGCCTGAGGCGGCCGGGGCGGAGGGTCACACCAAGTGACGCTATGGCCGGCGGCGACGCCAGAGGCCGCCAGCGAGCATCATCAGCAGCCCAAGCGGCAGGACTGCGCCGCCCGCGCCGGTACCCGTACCCGGGGTGGAGGGGCCGGGGGTGACCGGTGGCGTCGTCGCGTTGTCGAAGTTGAACAGCTGCACACCGCGGCCGAATGTGGCGGCGAAGAGTTTGCTGTCATCACCGGGCTGCAGCACCAGCTGGTTGATCGGCACGTTCGGCAGGTCGCCCAGTGGCGCCCACTCCGTGCCGTCCAGGTCACTGGAGATGAACACACCGATGTCGGTGCCCACGATCAGCTGCTCGCCCCGCTTGATGATGGCGGTGGTGACCACATCCGGCAGATTGCCCGAAATGTCGACAAAGCTTTCACCGGCATCGGTGGACTTGAACACATGGCCTGCACCGATGTGGGTGTTTTCGTCGAGGTACCCGCCTTCACCGAGCCACCGGGCCGTGGAGTAGCCGCCCAGTGCCGCATAGACCGTGTGCGGATCTTCGGGGTCAATCTCCAGGCCGTAGATGAAGCGGTTGGGCAGGCCCGCCGCCGTGGCGTGGTGCCAGCCATCCGACGTGCCAGCCTGCGGCGGCAGGTCGCCGCCCACATTGGTCGCAATGCCCGAATCAAACTGGGCGTTGCCGTCGAGCACGGAGCAGCTGCCGCAGTAGGCGACATAGGCCGCATCGCCCTCCAGGTCCAGCGAGCGGTGACGCGATTGGTACGCAATGCCGGTAAGCGGACTGACACCCAGGTCAAACACGTTGACCCAATTGGTCGCGGTGGTTGCGTCCGTTGTCTCTGCCACCATCGTGCCTGCGGCAATCATGTGGTCGGCATTCTGCGGGTCCATGAAGAACGGCCCGAGGAAGTGCGCCGTGCCCACTTCGGCTTCACCAGGATCAGCAAAGCTGAAGGTCTCGCCACCATCGTTCGTGCGGTTGATGGATAGCCCAGGCGTCTGCACGAACGCAGTTTGCGAGTCATCCGGGTCCACCGCAGTCCACATGCCGTCGCCAATGTAGATGCGGACCTGCCGGCGTGTATCGGGCTCGATCTTGCCGGAGGCGTTGTCCTGCAGGCCGTAGTAGACCGTGCCGTCCTTGGCCACGCTAATGCCGTAGTTCATTAACGTGTAGAAGCCCTCATTGGCACCGTCTTCCCAGCGTGCATTGCTGAAGGGCTGGGTGACCGGGTTGGCCGAGTACTGCTTGTAGACACCGCCGTCGCCACCCGCGAAGAGCCACACGCCGCCGTTGATCTCGTCGGGAATATAAAAGCCCACATGTTGATCGGGGTGGGTGGTCGTGCCGTTGATGATGCCGTCGTAGGTCGGGCAGATCGGTGTGCCGACGCCGCCCACATTGCCGATCAGGAACAGGCAGGTGTTGCCGGCGAAGTAGGTGCCAACCACGCCGAAGTCCAAGGGGTTGAGTTGCTGTGTGACGCCGTTAATGGGCACAACGCCGGACGACTCGGTCTGCCAGATTTCCTCCAGCCCGAAGGTGAGACGGGTCGGCGCGCCGGTGAGCGGGTCGGTGGCGGTCGGGTCCGGGGCGATCCAGAGGTCGTACCAGGCCTGGATGCCCGGGCCAACGCCCAGTGCAGCCGCCGCGGCCAGCGACGAGCCCCCGACCAACCCGCTGGTGAGAATCTCAAGTTCATCGGCCAGCTGCGTCCAGCTTTCACCGAAGTTGGTGGATACATAAATGCCGTTAAGCGCCGTGCTGCTCAGCGCGCCGGTGTCCTCGACCAGTTCGCAGATAAACTGCGGGTCGCCGGCGGGCAGTTGTTCGCAGGGCAGGTCCGGTACTTCGATGCCGCCGCCAATCAGCGAGTCGATATAGGCCACGCCGCCATTGAGTAGCGCGGCATCCTGGACGATGGCATAAACGATGTTGTGGTCCTGGTCTTCACCGCTGGCGATCCCGAACTCCACGCGCCCGATTTTCTCGAACGGTGCAAAGCCGGCCGGGGCGCCACTGCCGTCATCAATGCGGGCAAAGCTGCCCGCCTCGCCGGTTTGCGACAGGTACAGCCCGTTGCCCGGCGACTGCGGTGTGCCGTCGGCATAAGGCAGGTTGCCCGAGCGATAGCCCACGGCGGCCAGCACCGGGCAGCCCGCTGCGTCACAGGTCTCTTCTGTGGCGCCGCCGGGGATCTTCACAACCACGTCGGTCACAACGTTTGCGAGCTGACAGGGGCCGGTGAAGTCCTCGTTGCCCGCGCACTCAGCGGACACCGGCAACGCGACATTGGTGAACGTCGCGCCCGCGTCATCGGAGCGGAACAAGCCACCGTGGGTGCCGGCGTAGATGATGTTCGGGTTCGACGGGTCCACCGTGATGCGGGACCCCCCGACGCCATCGGGCAGGCCAACGGACTGCTGCCACGTCTCCCCCAGATCATCGGTATACAACGCGCCCAGGCCGACATAGGTATTGCCGCCCTGCACATGCTCGCCGGTGAGCACGATGAGCCGGCCACCCTGAGCGGTCGTCCAGGTCAGGGAGCTGTTGACCAGCGTCGGCAGGTTGTCGCCAATGGGGTACCAGGCATCGCCCAGCGTGCCGACATCGCCGTCCACGGCATCCGAAGCCCAGACACCGCCGGTGCCGACGGAGGCAAACAGGCGCATGGCTTCCGGGTCATAGGCAAAGTCATCGACGCGGCCGGCCACGACGGGAATGCCGTCGTTCGAGCCGTCGGGGAATTGCTCATCTGACACCTGCGGACCGATGCCGTACTCCTCCCACTCGCCTTGGGCATTGGGCACCGCCTTTTGCTGCGCGAGCAGGGCGGTCTTTTGCTCGACTGCCTTGCGGAAGGCCTGACCGGGATGGCCGGAGGCCTGCAACTTGGCCTGGCTCCACTGGTCAATTTCGGTCAGCGATTCGGGCAGACGGCGATTGGCACAGGTCTGCTGGCCAAAGCGCTCATGCAGGCGTTTGGCCGCCGCATCACTGAGTCCGGGATTGAACTCCCGGGCAAAGGCGACGGGGTCGACCCAGTCGTAACCGGGTGGGCAGGCTTCTGCCCCGGCTGCGCTGTCTTCAGCGCCAAAAGGATGGAAGGCAGTCATGGAGACGACTGCCGCGATGGCTGCAGTGCAGCCCAGGCCAAGATAGGAAGCTCGCATAAGTAGACTTGCGGTTGGACGGCGCGTTGCGCGCCGTGGGATCTGATTGCGTCAAACGCCCCACGCGTTTAACGCAAACTTTACGCGCAAGCTCCGGGCCTAAACGGTCCTCTTGAGCTCAATTTCGTGGTCACCTCATCCCAGGTGGGATTGCCGGGCCACAGTTGACTACAAATCGGTGCAGGGAGGGTCGCTGAGGTCAATCAGCTCGCCGAGTTCAGCGAGATAAAGCCCCAGCCGAACCGCGTCGTGCCCCCGTAGCCGGGCAAGCAGGCGACCGTATTGGCGGAGCTGGGCGGCGTACTGTTCCACGGCCTTGTCGCGGTAGTGCTCCCGGGCCACGGGGTCGGTGATGGGGTGACGCGTGGTTTTGTAGTCGATCACCCAGAGTTCGCCCTGTGCTGTTTCAAGACAACGGTCGATCACGGCGGATACCCACTGTCCGTCTAACCAGCCGGACACGGCGTACTCCGAGGCGTGCCAGGGATGTCCGCCCAGCATCCAGGGTGCGCAGTCTGCGGTGAGTGTCCGTTCGAGCAGGCTGGTGACCCGGGCTACTGCGACATCCACCTGTGCCTCTGGCATGCCCATCCGGCGAAACCCGGCGCGCATGGGTGTTTGTCGGGATCGGCCCGCATCCGCCCAGCGGTCCAGGCCCTCAGCGATGACGCGTTCCAACGCTTCGTGAAACATATTGCCGATCAACGTGGCCTGCAGGTCGCCAACACCCGATGCGGCATCGGGCTCCAGCACCTGCTCACTGGGTTTGAGCGTGCGGCGCTCAACTGGGGACCATGCCGGGGCCGCGAGCGTGTCCGCCCAGTGAGCGGGCAAGCGGGGCAGGGTTGGGAGTGTGGCGGCTGTAGCGGCGCCTTCGGTGTCTGTGGCCGGCGTGTTCGGGTCCGGCTGCAGCGGTGCAAACGCCGGCGCCAGCGCCGGCCACAGTCGGGCCGCAATGGAACGCGCACGAGGCTTGAAGTGCCCGCGGGCATCGGCTCCGACGCCGGCGACGAGGTGCAGCGACTCCTGCGCCCGCGTGACCGCGACATACAGCAGGCGCATGGCTTCAGCCTCGCTAGCATCGCTGGCCAGGTCATGAAGAAAGTCGTATTGGGCGCAGCCGGGCAAGGCCTCGTCCTCGGGGCGGGGAACGAGCAGGACGCCGTCCCCCACGCTGCGCAGATGCAACAGGGGGCGATCCAGGCCGCGTGGTGCGCGACCGCAGCCCACCAGGACGACGTGCGCGTACTGCAGGCCCTTGGACTTGTGGATGGTCAGTGCTTCGATGCGCCCACGGCCTGCGCCGCGGTACAGCTGCGAGAGCTGGCGCTCAAAGCTGGGCCAGTCGCCGAGTTCGCCGCCCCGGCTGCACTGTCGGAGCAGGCGGAACAGGCGCCGGATGGCTTCAAAGTCATCGGCCGATACACACGCTGGGCCGCTCAGCGCCGTCCAGAGGGCGTCCGCAGCATCGGCGAGCTCGGCACGACGCGCGTTGGCCAGGTCCAGGGCCGCGCGTAAACGGGCAATGCGCTGGCGGGCGTCATCGGAAAGCCCCTGGGGCAAAGGATCACGCAGACGCTCGGGCCAGCTCATCCCTACCCGGCCCCGGGAAAGCACGACGAGGTCCGCCCAGTAAAGCCCCACAAACGGGGCTCGCAGCAGTGCGGTCCAGGCCAGCCGCTCCTCCGGGTGGCGTAACGCGCGAATCAGCTGAACCACGTCGCGGACGTCGGGACGCTCGGCCAGAGGGTCGATGTCGACCGCCTGGACGGGTTCGGCCAATGTTCCCCGCAACGCATCCAGCACGGGGGTGAGCTGCGGGCGAGTGGCCGCGAGTATGGCGATGTGCTCGCTTTGTGGCGTTTGCTGAGCGAGCCGGACGATGGTCTGGACTGCTGCATCCACCTCGGCCTGACGATCGGCAGAGGGCACAGGTACGATTTGCACGCCGGTCGCCGTGCCCGTCGCACGACCGGCTGTGCAGGGCGCGTAGGTGACCGTGCCGATGTCGCGGTCGGATCGCGGCGGAAAAAGCGGTCCTAGCGTGTTGTTAAACCAGTCGATCAACGCCGGGGCGCTGCGGAAGTTCGCGCTGAGCTGCTCGACATGCAGCGACAAGGCCCCAAGCTGCCGGGTCTCAATCAGTTCCACGAACAGCCGAACATCTGCCTTGCGGAACGCGTAAATCGATTGTTGCGGGTCACCGACCAGAAAGAGCGAACGGCCGTCGCCAGGCTGCCAGTTGGCTGTGAGTTCACGGAGCAGGCGAATCTGGGATTCGCTCGTGTCCTGCATCTCATCGACCAGCAGGTGCTGCATCTGGGCATCGGTCCGGGCGATGGCCTCGCTGCCGCCCTCGCCGCTGGCTGCGGTGACGGCGGCCAGCGCGACCTCGGTGAAATCTGCCTCGCCCCGGTTGGCAAACTGCAGCCGCAACTGCGCATAGGCCAGGCGCAGCACGCGACCCAGGGCGGCACGCAGCGCGCGGCTGTCCTCAGGCAGCGCCGGCTCGGGAAGGCTTCGTACGCGGTCCAATAGCCTGCAGAGAGTGTCGCTTTCAGCGCAGGTGGCCAGCACCTCCAGGCAGTCGACAAAGGCCTGTTTGGCCGCGCGGTCGGATGTCGGAAAGCCCACCGCCTTGTTCACCGTTCGCCGCCACTCGCCCTGGCTGGTCAGCAACAGGTGCGCGACAAACCGCCAGGCGGGTAGCTGGGCCGGGTCGTCGCCTGGCCAGTCTTCCAGCGCCAGGTCAGCGTGCAGGCTCGGGTCCGGCCAGTGAGCTCGCGCGTGCTGGGCCGCATCCGTCAGCGCAAGCACGGCTGCCGATGGCAGCGCCTCAAGCGTACGGCGCAGATGATGTCGGACCAGGGTCTGGAGAATCCGGGCATCGGTGGTGCCGCTGTCGTCCAGTAAAGAGCCCAGGTGTTCAATCCATTGGTCGCGCTGAGCGAGCAGCCCCGTCAGCGCCGGCAACAGCTGATCAAGCCGGTTATCCGCCCAGGCCAGCACCCGGCCGATCGCCGCCTGATCCGCCGGGTCGGTACTGTCATGGGTGCCCTCCTCGAACACAGCGAGTACCGCCTCCATGTACAAGGCCTGGGGGTCCTGGGCGATCGCCATCGGGCCGCCCAACCCAGACAGCATCGGCAGCCTGGCTGCCAGCGTCTGGTTGAACGCATCGATGGTCATGGCCTGGAGCCGGTCGGGGTGGCGGCGCAGTGCCCAAGCCTTGGCCCTGTCCTGTTCGAGGACCGCCTTGGCGTCGGTGTAAAGCCCCTGGAGATAATCCGCATCGGGCGCTGGGCCCTCCGCCAGTTCCAGTGCTTCCATTACGCGCAGTCGGATCTCGGCCGCGGCCTTGTTGGTGAAGGTGATGCAGACGACAGACTCGGGCTGGTCGACACTGGCCAGCGCGCGCAGGGCGCGTCGCACCAGCAGCCCGGTCTTGCCGGATCCGGCCGGCGCAATCGTGATGACATGTCGGTCCAGGCGCAGTGCGCGGTCCCGAGCCTGTTGGTCGGCAGGTGCGCTCATGAGGGTGTAGTGGCGTCGTTGTCCGTATCCATTTCGCGGACCAGCACGGCGAGTGGTGAGTCCTTGAGGCTGCCCATTTCGTGGCCGGCCTCCCCTGCCAGAAACGCCCGCGTCAACCAGCGCAGCTGGGCGTGGGTTTCGGCGAGTAGCTGGTCGAAGTCTGTTTGGCTGCGGGGTGTGGGGTCGCCGTCGATCAGGCGGGCTGCCCAGTTCGTGGCGGATGCCAGACGGCGCCGGTGAGCGTGAACGTGGGCAAACGCAATGCCATCTGCTCGGTCGATCTCCAGCGCGTTCAGTGCCTCAGGAGTGGCATAAAGTGGCAGCTGCGGTTCGCGTAGGCGATCGGCCTGCCAGCCGCCAGGCTGCACATCCTTGCCGGTTTTATAGTCGATGATCAGATAACGATCACCGTCACGGCTATGCACGCAGTCCAGGCGGTCGACCCGAAACTCCAGCGGCAAACCTTCGAAGACCAGCGCGGCGCTTCGTTCGTGTGCCAGCACGGTAAAGGGCTCGCTGCGGCGCTGCTCATGTTGCAGCCAGGCCGTCACTAGCCGGTTGATTCGTGCGCGCTCGGCGTCGATGACGAACCGGGGGAAGCGTGAGCCAGGCATGGCCTCGGCCAGGTGGCCGTCCAATGCGAGGGCAACCCGTTCGCGGATCGCCGTCTCGTCGAGTCCCTGGAGCTGGGCCGATGTGTCCAGGCCATCCCAGAATGTGGCCAGGACGGCGTGGATGAGTTGGCCCTGGAGGAGCGGGCTCAGCCCGTGAGTGGGCTCGTCCAGTGCGTCGGCGCCGAGACGATACAAAGCCATGGCGGCAAACAGTGATTGCGCACAGGTCTTGATCAAGCCGGTGCCGCCGCGAATCCCCTCTGCCTGGGGATTCTTGACTGCCGGCAGCGCGGGCTCTTCGGTGATTTCAAGTGGGGCAGGCGTGATGTTCGTCTCAGACCGGGCGAGGCCAGAAGACCAGGTGACCGGGGGCTCGAGCAGCTGTGTCGGCCGCCGCTCCGCGCCTGTGTCGTCAAGGTCGGCCACGCTCAGGGCCAATGATTGCGTGTCTTGTTGCCAGGCGCGGGTGAGTGCGCTGGCTGTGCTGAGCTGCGTTGAGGGGGATGCGCCTGGCACCTGCGCATTGACCAGCAGCTCGCGTGCAATGAAGGGCTGGTTCAGCGGGCGGCCCAGTACGCCGGCTTCATCGGCGCCGAGTATCCAGCGATGATCGGCCGGCAGCTCCGCTGCCGTGGCGAAGTCGCAAATAATGATAGGCTGCAAGACCTCTGTGCGCGGTGCAAAACGACGCCCCCGCAAGCACTCCCCGGCCCAGCTCACCGCCGTGTGCTGGCTGATGGGGCCCAGGACACGATCCAGCACGGCCAGTTGTTGCAGCGACTCGCGTACGGCCTCCGTGCTCTGCCAAGCCGCAGACGCTTGATCGGGTGTGGCGCCCCAGCCCAGCGCTTCGAGGCGGCGCAGAAAATGCCGGACCCATTCACCCGGCGCTGCCCGGCGGGGTTCGCCGGCCACGGCATCGCGAAAATGCTGCCAGCAACTGGGCGCGTCCGGGCCGGATTGTGTGATCAGGTCCTGCAGGTGAATCCGCGGCGCGCAGCGCTCACGCAGCCGGCGTTCCAGTCGGGCGCAGGCCTCACGCTGGGTTGGCGACCATACGGCGCCGGAGAGCAGCAGCCGGGAAACCTGTGCAAAACCGTTGTCCCAGTGGCGGAGCGACAAAATGTCCAACGCGGCGGCCGCCCAGGGGTTGTCGGCCAGCGAGGGCGGTTGGTCGGTGCGCCAGGCGGGCGGCAGGCGGTGGGCCGGCGTAATGCCCAATGCGGTTTGCAGGGCGTCATCCAGCGCGATGCGTTCGGCATCCGGATTGGCGACTGCGATCACCAGGCGGGGCGGCGCCGCGCTGTCGTCCAGGTCGCGGAGGTGCGCAGTCATGGCCTGGGCGCAGGCCGCGCGCTCCTGTCCTGCGTCGGTGAAACGCCAGGCCTGCGGCTGCGCGCGGTGCGCAGGCGTCGGAAGCCTGACAATGCGGGTGCCGGCCTGCTCCAATGCCCGCAGGGCTCGCTGCTGCGCAGGTGTGAGTTGGTAAGCGCCGGACAAGTCCAGCTGCAGGGCATCGGGCGCCTGGATGGCGCCTTGTTGCAAACGCCGGACGAAGGCGTCGGGCAGCGCCGCCTGGGTCAGTTCGCCCCGTGCCTGGCGTTCAGCATGCAGGCTGCGATGCCAGCGCTGAAAGGCCGCCTGTTCAGGCGTCCAGGCGGGCGCGCGATCCAGGTCAATCTGATAGCGGGCGATCAGGCGATCAGCCGAGCGCAGCTGCCGGGAGATGCTGCGGGCGGACAGCAACTGTTCAGCCAGGGGGTCCGTCTCGACGCAGGCCATCCACTGCGCCAGTTCCTGCACCGGGTGCAAGACCTGCTCATCCGGCCAGCTGGCGGCCCAAGTGTTGGACAGCCAGCGGTCCAGCGAGTGGATTTGTGGAGATTCCCAGACCGATTGCCCGGCATCTCGTGCGGCGAGCGCCGCCTGTGTCCGACGGATTCGGGCCCGGGATTCGGTGGACGTGAGCGTTAGCACGCGGAAAACTCGGCACGCATGCGCGACAGTGTACGTCAGCTGAGGGCGAGAGCCGTGTTACGGCTCGTACAAAAAAGATGGCCCGGTGCAAGCACCGGGCCGAGTACGAAGGCAATGAACGTGAGGGACGACTGGGGAACCATCACTTCACGTCGGCATCCAGCCAGCGGCTCTTGGCCAACCGCTCAAACCGAGCGTTCCTTGCCCGGCGACCTTCGAAATTGGAACCTTGCTAGGTTCGAAATCACCATCCTTGCTCGCGCCCGTTCTAACCATCCCTGGACTCCGTGTCCCTGAACAGGCCGGGCCTATTATGCGCGCTTCACAAAACATTTCCATGTCAGTCTGTCGGACTGCCCGAATGTCAGATAACTCCTACAGATGAAAGCATTGCTGCAGCGCGTCACTACGGCGTCCGTTCGCGTGGACGGTGTCCCTGTCGGCGCCATCGGCCGCGGCACGCTCGCGCTGATCGGCGTGGAACCCGCTGACGCGGTTGCGCAGGCCGAGCGTCTGGCGCAGCGCATCTTGTCCTATCGCATGTTCCCGGACGAGCAGGGACGGATGAACCGTTCGCTGACAGAAAGCGGTGGTGGTTTGCTGCTGGTGTCCCAGTTCACACTGGTGGCGGATACCCGCAAAGGCAACCGGCCGGGTTTTTCGACCGCTGCCTCGCCAGCGGTTGCTGAACCGCTGTTCGATCGATTGGTCGCGTGTTGCCGGACTGGCCTGGACCGCGTCGAGACCGGCCAGTTCGGGGCGGATATGCAGGTAGAACTTGTCAACGACGGACCCGTGACGTTCTGGTTGTCGGCTTAGCGGGCAGCCGCCTTGCCGGCCTGCCCGTTTGCCAGTGCGGTACATCGGAGTATCCTTCGCCCGACACCTGCCCTGATGCTCGCATGAACCCGCGGATTGCGGATGTCGCGCGCGATACGAAAGAAACGCAAATCGCAGCGCGCATCAACCTAGATGGCACCGGCCAGACCGAGCTGGCGACCGGTATCCCGTTCTTTGATCACATGCTCGATCAGATCGGACGACACGGACTCATCGATTTGTCTGTGAAGGCGTCCGGCGATCTGGACGTCGACGACCATCACACCGTCGAGGATACGGGCATCGTGCTGGGTCAGGCCGTGGCCAAGGCAGTGGGTGATCGGCGTGGCATCACGCGTTACGCCCATGCCTACGTCCCGCTGGATGAGGCGCTGTCGCGCGTGGTCATCGATTTCTCCGGTCGCCCCGGCCTGCATTATTTCGTCGACTACCCGCGGGCCCGCATCGGGAATTTTGATGTGGACCTGATCTCGGAATTCTTCCAGGGCTTTGTGAACCACGCTCAACTCACCCTGCATATCGACAATCTGCGTGGCGTTAACGCGCATCATGTGGCCGAAACCATCTTCAAGGCATTCGGGCGCGTCCTGCGGGCTGCGACCACCGTCGATCCGCGGGCTGCGGGTCAAATGCCTTCCACCAAGGGTACGCTCTAAGGAGCGAGCCCCACCGTTCTTGCAATACGACCCTGGACTTGCCGTGAACCGTTTGTTGCTCAGCGTCAGTGTCCCGACACGATCCGGGCCGGAGACTGCCTGATGGCTTCCATTGGCATCATTGATTACGGCATGGGGAATCTGCATTCCCTGTCCAAAGCGATTTCCCGCGTGTCGGCTGAAGACCGTGTCGAAGTCACCTACGACCCCGACAAGCTGGTTCGCGCCGAGCATCTGGTCCTCCCTGGTGTGGGCGGTGCCAAGCACTGCATGCAGGAACTGCAGCGTCTGGAGCTGGACGCGTTTGTCCGCGAAGCGGCTGGTCGCGTGCCGATTCTCGGTGTCTGTCTCGGCATGCAGATCATGCTGGAGCACTCAGACGAGAATGGCGGTGCCGATACCCTGGGCCTGTTCGAGGGCACGGTGGAGGCATTTCCCGAACCGGGGCCTCAGGATGAGGGCGCGGATCGCATCAAGGTCCCTCATATGGGCTGGAACCAGGTGCGACATACGCGCGAACACCCGCTGCTCGAAGGCGTCTCTGAGGATGCCTGGTTCTACTTTGTTCACAGCTACCGGGCGCGCCCGGTGCATGACGCCGACGTGTTGGGCGTGACCCATCACGGGCTGGATTTCGCCTCCGTGCTGATCAAGCCCAACATCTTCGCTGTTCAATTTCATCCAGAGAAAAGCCAGGGAGCCGGAATGACGCTTCTCGCCAACTTCGTGCACTGGGACGGGCAGGCCTGACATGTTGTTAATCCCCGCAATTGACCTCAAGGACGGCCAGTGCGTGCGTCTGCGCCAGGGGCGCATGGACGATGTCACGGTGTTTTCAGATGACCCAGTGGAGGTCGCACGCAAGTGGATTAAGGCGGGCGCTCGCAGGCTACACCTCGTGGACCTCGACGGCGCGCTCGCGGGTGAACCCAAGAATCTGGCTGCGATTCAGGCGATCACCGAGGCTGCGGGTGAGCTGGGTGATATCCCTGTTCAGGTCGGTGGTGGCATTCGCGATGAAGATGCGGTGGTTGCGTGTCTGGAGGCCGGCGTGCAGTACGTCATTCTTGGCACCAAGGTCATCAATGAGCCGCATTTGCTGGCCGATCTGTGTATCGAGTTTCCGCGCCACATACTGGTTGGCCTGGATGTGCGAGACGGCAAGGTCGCGGTGGACGGCTGGAGCAAGCTGTCGCAACACGACCTCCTGGATCTGGCGCAGCACTTCGAGCGCGACGGTGCCGAGGCCTTCATCTACACCGACATTCATCGTGACGGCATGATGCAGGGCGTGAATATCGAGGGTACGCGCGAACTCGCCGAGGCCGTTGCGGTGCCGGTTTTCGCCTCAGGCGGTATCTCCGATATCGAAGACATTCGTAAGCTCGCAAAGATTCAGGATTCCGGTGTCGCCGGTGCTGTCATTGGTCGGGCGCTCTACGAGGGCAAGCTCGACCTGGGTGAGGCTCAGGCTCTGGTGGATGAGGCGCAAGCCGCGTCATGACTAGCGGTCTGGCCAAGCGCATCGTGCCCTGCCTGGACGTAGACAAGGGGCGGGTGGTCAAGGGCGTCAAGTTCGTCGACATCAAGGACGCCGGCGATCCGGTCGAAGTGGCCCGCCGCTACGATCAGCAAGGCGCCGACGAACTGGTCATTCTGGACATCACCGCCAGTTCCGATAACCGCGAGACGCTGATCCACGTGGTCGAAGCCGCTGCGGCGCAGATTTATATCCCACTCACCGTTGGTGGTGGCGTGCGCACCAATGCGGATGTCCGGGCCCTGCTGAATGCCGGGGCGGACAAGGTGTCGATCAATACGGCGGCGGTTGATCGCCCCGAGTTCGTATCCGAGGCCGCTGAGCGTTATGGCTCGCAGTGCATTGTCGGTGCGATCGATGCACGTCGACCCAAGAAGAAGCGCAAGCAGGACACAGCGCCCGCGGGCTGGCATGTCTATACCCATGGTGGTCGCAAATCGACCGGCATGGATGCCGTGGAATGGGCGCAACGTCTGGTTGAACTGGGCGCAGGCGAAATCCTGCTGACCAGCATGGACCGCGACGGCACCAAGGAGGGCTTTGATGTCGATCTAACCCGTGCGGTTGCCGACGCCGTGCCAGTGCCGGTGATTGCTTCGGGTGGTGTGGGTGCGCTGGATGATCTCTACGATGGCCTGATGGCGGGTCATGCCGATGCGGTGCTGGCGGCCAGCATCTTCCACTTTGGCCAGCACACCGTCGGAGAAGCCAAGGACTACCTGGCCGGGCGGGGCGTGCCGGTCCGGCGCTAGCGACACTGGGGGCTGTGCGGATACCGGCCGTCCCGCATGATGATGGCCGGTTCCTGGGTTTTCACGATTCTGCAATCTGCAGAGGGTGCAATATGTCTTCTTCCGACATCCTCGCTGAACTGGATGCGCTGCTCACCGAGCGGCGGCAAGCGTCTCCTGATCAATCGTACGTTGCTCGCCTGCACGCGGGTGGGCCGGCTGCGATCGGCAAAAAGGTTGGTGAGGAGGCAGCGGAAGTGATCATCGCTGGCATGTCATCGCCGGCCGAGGGGTTGGTCCATGAGGTGGCGGACCTCTGGTTTCACTCGATGGTCTTACTCAATCACCACGCGCTGGACGCCTCGATGGTGCTCGCGGAACTGCAGCGCCGGTTGGGTGTGTCCGGTCTTGAAGAAAAGGCAGCGAGAGCTGCGGAGGGCAAGTAGTCATGGGTCTAGGCGGAATCAGCATGTGGCAGCTGTTGATCATTCTTGCGATTGTGCTGTTGGTGTTTGGCACCAAGCGTGTGCGCAATCTGGGAGGAGATCTGGGCGGTGCCATCAAGGGCTTCAAGTCGGCCATGAAGGACGGCGAGGAGGAGCAGACCAAGCAGGACAGCCAGTCTGACGACCCCGCGCAGCCAGCCTCGCTGTCGGCAGCACAGTCGGAGTCGGCGGAGACATCAGACACCAAAACCGGCGAGCGACAATCCTCCTGACGCCGGGTTTCTACTAAGCCATGTTCGATATCGGATTCTGGGAGCTGCTGCTGATCTTCAGCATCGCGCTCATCGTGCTGGGGCCTGAGCGCCTGCCAACTGCGGCACGATCGGTGGGCCGGTGGACCGGCCGGGCCCGGGCGTTTGTCCGGAATCTGACGACCGAGCTAGAGCGCGAGACGCGCAAGTCGGAGGCGGCAAAGTCCTTCGCGGAAGCCCAGCGCGTCATGAAGCAGTCGGTCGCCGACATGGACCTGAAGAGCGACGATGGGAAGACCGAGACATCTGCGCAAAAAGACACCCCCAAACAGGCTCAATCGGGTGAGTGAGACCCTGGGCGGCGATGCGCCTTTGCTCTCGCATTTGCTGGAGCTGCGGACGCGGCTGATCCGGGCCATGTTGGGCGTCATCGTGGTGTTTCTGCCGCTGGCCTTCTTCGCCCAGCCCATCTTCTCGTATCTGGCGGGTCCGCTGCTGGCACAGATGCCTGCAGGGACCAGCATGATTGCCACGGAAGTGGCGGCGCCATTCCTGACACCCTTCAAGCTGGCGATGCTCCTGGCCGTGGTCATTGCCATGCCCTGGGTGCTCTACCAAATCTGGGCCTTCGTCGCGCCCGGGCTTTACAAGTCGGAACAACGGCTGGCCGTGCCGCTGCTGCTGTCCAGTTCGCTGCTGTTCTACCTGGGTATTGCCTTCGCCTACTTCGTCGTGTTTCCGCTGATTTTCGGTTTTCTGGTGTCGGTGGCACCAGAGGGCGTGGCGGTGATGACAGACATCAGTCGCTACCTCGACTTTGTCATCAAGCTGTTCCTGGCCTTCGGGGCGGCCTTCGAAACGCCGGTGGCCATCGTGCTGATGGTCTGGGCGGGTTTCACCACCCCCGGTGCACTGAAGCAGAAACGCCCCTACGTACTGGTCGCCGTGTTCACGCTGGGCATGCTGCTCACCCCGCCAGACATCGTGTCGCAGACGCTGCTGGCGCTACCGGCCTACATCTTGTTCGAGATCGGGATTATCGCGGCGCAGATTCTGGTGCCGGGGTCGCGTGAAGTCGACGCACAGCGTGAGGCTGAGCGTAGATCTGGCGAGTCGTAGCGTGGCCTAGCGAGCGCCTTGCGTCGCTGCTCCGCGTCCGGACCGCAGCTGCGCCGCCCTGATGACCTCCGGCTCTTCGGCCAGTTCATGGAGGGCACCGTCTGCCAGTAGATGGTCCAGCCGTGCGACGTGTCGATCGATGGCGTTGACGTACGGGTTGTCGCCATTGAAGTGGGCAGTGAGGTAGCGGTAGCAACCGTCGAAGTAGCCGTCGAGACGGTCTTTCCAGACCATTCGGTTGAAGTCTGGGGTTTTGCGGAGCAGGTCCTCGGCTGAGCTGTAGACGGGTGCTGGCCGTCCAGGGCGAGGTTCACCGGCCAGTCCGCAGATGGAGAATTCCCGGTACAGGTGATGCCAGCATTTTTCCAGATAGCAGGCATCGGCCATTTGCGCGAGCAGATCGGCTGTGCCGAGGAAGAAGCCCAGGTGGCGGTCGCGTGGATCGTGGACCTGAATCTTGTCCAGCGCGATTTCGTAGCCGGTGAAATGCACGATTTGACGCGCAGTCTCGGCCTGCTCGGCCAAGGGGGTGTCTTGCAGAAAGTCGCTGATGAATGCGCCGCTGCGCGCGACATGGCACAGGGTGAACTCCGCGCCATTGGCGTGGCCCACATCCCGCTCGGAGCGGACGTAGCCGGCGTCGTGAAACAACGCGATGATGACGCCGAGCATGGCGCGATCAGTGCCAAGGCGTTCGGCCGGCGGCACGCTCTGCTCGTAGCCATCCAGTAGCCGCGCGAAGGCCAGCGTGGCATCGAGGCTGTGCTGGGCATCGTGATACCAGGTGTCACAGCCGTGATACCCCGGCAGCAGGCCGGCAAACAGAGCCTCGAAGGTCTCGAAGGCATGGGAGATCAGCGCGGCATCCACGTCTGCGAATCGCTGCTGGAGCAACTCCAGTACGGCGTTCTTAACAGCCGCTGGATCGGCCAAATGTACAGTGCCCGTCACATCGAGGTGAGGCTGTTCGGTCATGCGCTGTCCTCCGCGTCGATGTTCGAGCTTCCCCAAGTTCGAATCGTCCCGCGCGCTACCGGATGGTAGACCCAGCTTGATGGGATGAGCGAATAAACGGCGTGATCCGGGTCTCAGTTCTCACGCAGCTCGCAAAGCACAGGGGTGTGATCCGACGGGCGTTCCCAGCGGCGGGGTTCGATGTCGATGCGGAAGTCCGTCATGGCGTCGACCAGCGGAGCGCTGATGAGGTGATGATCAATGCGCAGACCGTGCCCGCGACGAAAGCCACCTTGCCGATAGTCCCACCATGTAAACCGCTGCTCGGGAGCGGCGATGCAGGTGAAGGCGTCGGTCAGTCCCGTATCCAACAGCGCTGTCAGTGCGGCGCGCTCAGCGTCACTGCAGAGAATATTGCCCTCCCAGCGGTCCGGGTCGTGCGTGTCTTCGACGGTTGGCGCGATGTTGAAATCGCCGGATACCACGAGCCGAGGGTGGGTTTGGAGGCTGTCTACGATGTAGTCCCGCAGGGCCGCCAGCCATTCAAGTTTGTAGTGGTATTTGTCCGATCCCACGGCCTGCCCGTTGGGGACGTACACGCAGATCATGCGCAGATCACCCACGGTGCCAGCGATTACCCGCGCCTGGGTGTCGTCATATCCGGGGATGCCGGTGGTGACGTCCTCGATGGGGTGGCGGCTGATGAGCGCGACCCCGTTGTAGGTCTTTTGTCCGTGCCAGGCGCTATGCCACCCGGCTTCCGTGAGTGCGTCGACAGGAAACCGGTCGTCGGTGAGCTTTGTTTCCTGTACGGCGACCAGGTCGGCGGCATCGCTGCCCAGCCACTGAAGCATGTGCGGCAGGCGGACATTAAGTGAGTTGACGTTCCAGGTCGCCAGGCGTGTCGTGGATTCGGTCATGCGGCCAGTCCATGAAGGCGGAGCAGGGCGTCGGGTTCGGGCGCGCGTCCGCGAAAGGCCTCATACAACTGGCCGGCAGGTTCACTGCCACCACGGGCGAGGATGGTGTCACGGAATCGATGCGCGGCTTCTTTGTCGAACACGCCGCGCTCGACAAAGAGTTCAAAGGCATCCGCAGCCAGCAGTTCGGCCCATTTGTAGCTGTAGTAGCCCGCCGCGTAGCCGCCGGCGAAAATATGCGAAAAGCTGCACGGGAAACGATGCCAGGCCGGCGGATGGATCACAGCCACCTCGCTGCGAACTGCCGCCAGTGTGTCGTCGATACGGGCCGGCTGGCCCGCGACGTGGTCGCGGTGCAGTCGCAGGTCGAAGAGGGCGAACTCCAGCTGGCGTACCGTGGCCATGCCCGCCTGGAACTGGCGGCTGGCGCGCAGCTTGTCGAGCAGAGCATCGGGAATCGTCTCGCCGGTGTCGACATGACGGGCAAAGCGGTCCAGCGCTTCACGCTCGTAGGTCCAGTTTTCCATGAACTGGCTGGGCAGTTCGACGGCATCCCAGGCCACACCATTGATGCCCGAAACGGATAATTCATCGACCTGGGTAAGCAGGTGGTGCAAGCCATGGCCAAACTCGTGGAACAGTGTTTCGACCTCGTCATGCGACAGGCAGGCCGGTTTGCCATCGACTGGACCGCCAAAGTTGCAGACCAAGAACGCCACCGGCAGCTGCGCGGTGTCGCCGTGGCGGTAGCGGCCCTGGCAGTCATCCATCCACGCGCCGGCGCGCTTGCCGGGCCGAGCGTAGGGGTCCACGTAAAATACGCCTCGGCGGCTGCCATCAGCATCCAGCACGGCATAGGCGGTTACGTCGTCATGCCAGACATTGGCATCGTCGATGGGCTCGAAACGGACTTCGTACAGCCGCTCGGCGACTTCCATCATGCCCCTGAGCACCTGTGGGGCAGGAAAGTACGGTCGTAGCATTTCGTCAGATAGCCCCAATGTGGCCTCTCGGTACTGTTCGGCGTAGTAACCAATGTCCCAGGGGGCGAGCGTCGACGGTCCACCCTGTGCTGCGGCAAAGCTGGTCAGGGCCTGCAGCTCACGGTGGGCGGCAGGCCGCGCCTTGGCGGCCAGGTCTAGCAGAAACTGTTCGACGGTGGCTGGCGTGTCGGCCATTTTCGTGGCCAGCGAGTAGTCGGCGTAGCTGTCAAAACCCACCAGGGCGGCCAGTTCCTGCCGCAAATCTAGAATCTCCTGCATCACCGGGCCGTTATCCCAGCGTCCGGCATGCGGGCCTTGGTCAGACGCCCGGGTCCCGTATGCCTCATACAAGCGCTGACGCAGTGCCCGGTCATGCGCATGGGTCATCACCGCGATGTAGCAGGGGGCATCCAGGGTCACCAGATACCCGGTCTGGTCCTGGCGCTTGGCGGCAGCAGCGGCCGCCTGAATGGCACGCTCGGGTAATCCATCCAGGTCCTCGATGCGATCCGTCTGCCAGCTCCAGGCTTCGGTGGCGTCAAGCACGTGTTCCTGAAAGCGTGTTTGCAGGGTCGACAAGCGTTGCTGGATGGCGGCATAACGCGTCCTGGCATCGCCTTCCAGATGGACGCCGGCGAGTCGGAAATCCCGAATCGCGTTGTCGATGATGGTTTTGCGGGCCTGGGGCAGCTGGTCGAATTCGGCGTGCTGCCGCAATTGCTCAAAATGTCTGTACAGCACCCGGTTTTGTCCCAGCTCCGTAGAGTAAGCGGATAGCTTAGGCAAACAGGCGTTATACGCTTCCCGCCACTCCGGCGAATTGACCACGCCATTGAGATGGCTGACCGGCGAGAAGACGCGGTGCAGGTCGTTGTCGAGTCGCTCAAGCCGCGCCACGAAGTCATCCCATGTGGTCGTGGCGAGCTGGCCCAGCTCAGCGATCACCGCACGGTTGGCTGCCAGGACGGCATCCAGGGCCGGCTCGGCATGTTCGGGGCGGATTTCGGAAAATGGGGGCAGCGCCTGGCTGCGGAGCATTTCCAGCAAAGGGTTCGACATGCTCTGTTCGTCGCGTAAACGGGCGCCGACTGTAGCATGCAGACAAGCGCTGATTCCGCCGTCGGCCCGGTTACAGTAGGCCCCTTGCGGCCAGGGCGAATGCCGTGGCGGAGCCGCTGACTAGAAATCCTGCAAACGCCAGGGCGGCCTGGATTCTGTAGCGGCGGACCAGGGTCTCTTGTGGGACCGCTGAGAGGATGAAAGGCTGCCGATTCGACGGCCGTGCCAGGACGTGAATATCCGGGTGGGCGGCTTGGTCGGCGAGCTTCTCCCGAACCTGCGCGATGGCCTTGGCGCGAACCTGCTCCCATTCGTTCAAGTCGATCTCACCATTGCCGTCGGCATCGAACTCGCGCAGCAGGGCGGCTTCGTCGCGTTTCCATTCGGTCAGCAATTCCCGCACCTCGCTCTGCTCGTCGAAGTTGTGATGAACGCTTTGCGAACGAAACTGCCCCAGCACATACAGCGGGTGTAGCGGTGCAATCCGGTGTTCGACATACCGGTATTTGCCAAGAAAGCCGAACACGCCGTTGCTGGGGCCGGCGGTGGGGCGCTGCGTGCTGCCATGCCAACGCTGGCGAATCTCGGGAATGACCTTGGCGGCCTCGGGGTCGACGATGCACTCTCCGGTGTCGTCGACCAGCAAAAACAGCGCGTCGGACCGGCCCTGATCAATGGTGACCCAGCGGGTTGTGCGTTTGCCGTTGGAGTGGCTGGTGCGCCGTTCCTCGATCTTGTACCACCACCACACGCAGGGCGCGTGAGTGAGCGGCGCATGAATCGGCGGGCCATCGAGCATCTTGCCGTAGCCGCAGAGCTCGACGTAGCCCTGGGGTGCCGAACGGATCTTCGCCGTCGGCGTGTCGGTCATCAGGCGGGCGCGTTTGACGAATACGAAGGCGGCGATCAGCGTCGCCAGGGCCGCCAGCATCAGCGCGCCCGTCGCGAACCAGAACTCACCATCGGGGGCGGCGGCGATGTCGCTGAGCAGTTGTTCCATGGCGGGGGCGCCCGCGTGGGCGGGAACCTGTTAGCTGAACAGGGCGCGGACGTCGACGTCAGCCTTCTCGGCTTCGGAGAATTCCAGCAGGTCGGCCGACTGAAAATTGAAGATGCGGGCGATTAGCACGTCCGGCACCTGCTCGATGCGGACATTGTTGTTGTTCACGGTTTCGTTGTAGAACTCGCGCCGATCGGCAATGGCGTTTTCCAGGCCTGAAATGCGGGCCTGCAACTGCTGGAAGGACTGGTTCGCCTTGAGCTCGGGGTAGGCCTCGGCCACTGCAAACAGGTTGCCCAGGCCCAGGCGCATCTGCGTCTCGGCCTGGCCCACACCTTTAACATCGCCGTTGGCGCGGGCAGCCTGGGCGGCAGAGCGCGCCTGCATGACTTTCTCCAGCGTGTCCTGCTCGAACTTCATGTACTGTTTGCAGGTCTCGATCAACTTTGGCAGCTCATCGTGGCGCTGCTTGAGCAGTACGTCGATGTTGCTCCACGCCTTGCTGACGGCGTGTTTCAGGTTGACCAGATTGTTGTAGATGATGATGGCGTACAGCACGGCTCCCAGGGCAATGCCCCAGAACACAAAGGTGCTGATCGCGCTCGACGCTGATTCCATCCCCGGACCCCCTCAAGTCATTCACCAAAGTCTAGGCCCTGGGCCGGGCGGCCACAATGACGTTGGGGCAAGCTTCATCTGATATTCATCGCCCGGACGGTTTGACCGTGTTGCAATGGCCCGTCCGGCACAAGGATGCATGACATGACAATCACGACAGAATTTTTGGTCATCGGTGGGGGCAGCGCAGGCGTTGCTACCGCCCGGCGGGCCGCCAAGCACGGTGCGCGGGTGATCCTGATCGAGCGCGACCGCATGGGTGGCACTTGCGTCAACGTTGGCTGTGTGCCCAAAAAAGTCATGTGGCAGGCCGGACGGCTCGCCAAAGCGCAGTGCGACATGGACGACTACGGTTTCGACGGTCAGCACATGACGCATGACTGGGCGCGGCTGGTCCAGCGCCGTGAGGCCTATATTCAACGGCTTAACGGCATTTACGACACCAATCTCGAGCGCGAAGGTGTCGAGGTTGTGCGCGGCGATGCCCGTTTCGTCGGCCCGCGCCGGGTGCAAGTCGGTGACCAGTTCTACGAAGGCGAACACGTGCTGATTGCCGTAGGCGGGCGTCCCGAGAGGCCGGATATTCCGGGCGCGGAGTTGGGTATCGATTCCGATGGTTTTTTTGCCCTGGAGGAGCGGCCGGCGCGTGTGGCGGTGATTGGTGCGGGCTACATCGCGGTGGAACTGGCCGGCATTCTGCAGGCCCTGGGGACAGAGACCAGCTTGCTTTATCGCCGCGATACCGTGCTGCGGGATTTCGACGCCATGCTGGGGCCGCTGCTGGTCGAGGCTATGACCTCCCAGGGCGTCCGGATGATGGGCAATACCGTGGTGTCGCGCATTGAGCAGGTGGGTGAGGAACTGCACGTGGATTACGGCGGCCCGGAACCTCTGCGTGTGGAGCAGGTCCTTTGGGCGGTGGGTCGCAGACCGGTGACGGACACGCTGGACTTGCCGGCAGCCGGTGTGGAGAGCGATGCGCGCGGATTCGTGCCGGTTGACCCTTATCAGAACACCAACCAGCCGGGGGTGTATGCCGTAGGCGATGTCACGGGCGGGCCGGCGCTGACGCCGGTGGCGATTGCAGCGGGCCGGCGGCTGGCTGATCGCATCTTCGGCGGCCAGGCCGATCGTCATCTGGATATGCGGATGATTCCAACCGTGGTCTTTTCCTCGCCCACGATTGGCACGGTTGGGCTGACGGAGGCCCAGGCCAGGGACGAGTACGGTGACGATGCGGTCAAGGTGTATCAGTCCACGTTCCGTTCGCTGTACTACGGCGTGCTGGACAACAAGCAGATCAGCTGTTTCAAACTGATCTGCGTGGGGCCGGACGAACGCGTCGTTGGCTGTCACCTCTTCGGTGGCGGAGCCGACGAAATGCTGCAGGGCTTTGCGGTGGCCATGCGCATGGGGGCGCGCAAGCGCGACCTGGACGACACCGTGGCGATTCACCCGACAAGTGCGGAAGAACTGGTGACGATGACATGACACGGATGCTGCAAGTGGCAGGACGCCGACTAATTCTGATGACAGTGATTGCGGCCGCGCTCAGCGGCTGCGCCGGGCAACAAGTGCTCAACGCCTTCACGCCACAGCGGGGGCTGGAAAAGGCGATTAACCTTTCCTACGGCGATCACCCCCGCCAGCGCATGGACATTTATTCGCCCGCTGGTGCGAGCGAGGCGCCGGTCGTGGTGTTCTTCTATGGGGGTAGCTGGCGTGAGGGCAGCAAGGACCTCTACGAGTTTGTCGCCCAGGCGTTGACCTCACGCGGTTTCGTCGCCGTAGTGCCGGATTACCGTGTCTACCCGGATGTGCAGTTTCCGGCATTTGTAGAGGACGCCGCGGGTGCCGTCGCGCAGGCCCGGCAGGTCGTGCACCGCTATGGGGGCGATCCCGACAAGCTGTTCATCATGGGGCATTCCGCAGGCGCGCATCTGGCCGCCATGCTGGCCACCGATGGCCGCTACCTTCAGGCCGTTGGTGGCAGTCGCGCCTGGCTACGAGGTTTTATCGGTTTGTCCGGACCATACGACTTTACGCCCATCAAGGATTCGCAGATCCGTGCCGTCTTTGGTCCCGAGTCCGAGCATGAGAAGGCCCAGCCAGTGAACTACGTGGACGGCCAGGTGCCGCCGACACTGCTGCTGCATGGTGAGAACGACACGGTGGTGTACGCGAACAACTCCAGAGACCTGGCGCAGCGCATCGCGGAGGAAGGGGGGCGGCCAACACTGGTGATCTATCCCAAGATGTCGCACCAGAAGATGATTGCCGTGTTCGGGGCGCCGCTGCGCGGGCTGTCGGACGCGGTGGACAAAGTGGCCAGTTTTATCCGCGAACAGGCTCGTAAGCCGCGGTCCGGTGCCAGCGCTGGGCCGGCCGCAGCGCGCCCTGCGGTATCATCCGATTATTCATTTGAAACGCGACCCATCGATGACGAAGACCCTCGTCCTGCTGAGACACGGCCAGAGCCAGTGGAACCTTGAGAACCGTTTTACCGGCTGGGTGGATGTTGACCTGTCCGAACAAGGTGTAGCCGAAGCCAAGGCTGCCGGCCAACTGATGAAGGATGAAGGCCTGGCGTTCGATGTCGTCCATACCTCGCTGCTCAAGCGCGCCATACGCACCATGCAGCTGGCGATGGCCGAAGCCGATCAGTCCTGGGTGCCCGTGCACAGGCACTGGCGACTCAACGAGCGCCACTACGGTGGCTTGCAGGGTCTGAACAAGGCTGAGACCACCGCCAAACACGGAGAGGAGCAGGTATTGGTCTGGCGTCGCAGCTACGACACCCCACCGCCAGAAATGCCTGTTTCCGACCCTGGCCACCCGGTGCACGACCGTCGGTATCAGGGGCTGGATGCCCGCGTGCTGCCCGGCACCGAGTCGCTCAAGCTCACGTTGGAGCGTGTGCTGCCCTATTGGCACGATGCTGTCGTGCCGGATCTGCGGGCCGACAAGACCGTACTGGTCGCCGCGCATGGCAACAGCCTGCGTGCGATGGTCAAGTATCTCGACGGCATCTCTGATGACGAGATCACCGGGTTGAACATTCCGACGGGAATTCCGCTGAAGTACACGCTGGATGATGACCTCAAGGTGATCGACAAAGGCTATCTGGGCGACGCAGAAGCAGCCAAGGCCGCCGCTGAAGCTGTGGCGAATCAGGCCAAAGCCTGATGAATCGTCGGTCAAGCCGATGCTGATGTCGGTCGCTGCAGCGACTGCGCGGGCCGCGCGCTGGTGGGCGATTGGCGCGGTGGCTGTGCTGTCTGCCTGCGCAGAAACGGCGCCTGCGCCGGTCGTCTGGTCGGTCGATGCATTCAAGCTGCCGGCCGACAGTCCGGCAGGGCAATTCCGGATCCAGGACAAGTCTGTTGTCCGGGTGCCGGAGGATCTTGCGACCTTGCCTGAGGCTGAGCGCCCGATGGTTGGAACCATGGCGGCGCAGGGTATCCAGGGGTCTGCGTATTGGCGTTACTGGCTGCCGGAGGATGAAGGGCGGGGCTTTTACAAGCTCAAGGTCACTGTCTTCGATTCTGCGCGTGCTGCAGAGGCTGCCTGGGCGCGGCGTTACCCTCCCGAAGCCCTGGAGGGCACCCAGACACTGGCGGTGGGTGAGGCCGGTTTTCTGTTACCCGGTCGGATTGCCGGGTTCCGGCTGCAGCGCCTCATGGCTGAGGTCGAGGCCGGGGGGCAGGCCGCCGGGCTGGATGCTTTTGTCGAAGCATACGCCGCGTTTGCACGTGACCAAGCCGTGCCTCACTAGATGAGACGAAAGTGGCTGCGGGGGCCGCGGCGCAGGTGACCGCGGCCACGTTGGAAGCACTGGGTTGGACTGCTGCCGAGGCCGCCCAGGGGGCAGCTACGGCGGCGGTCGTGCGTGTGTTTGCTGTTCACCGCAGCGATGTCGAAGTGCGTGGGCTTCAAGGCAGCCGGCGAATCGACCGCGCGACGGCCGGCGGTCTGGACGGGGTGGCGGTGGGCGACTGGCTCGAGTTGACCGACAATGGCGACGTGGCGCGTATTCTGGATCGGCGCAACGCCATCACGCGCAAGGCGGCCGGCGAGCATGTCCACCGGCAGGTGTTGTCGGCCAACGTGGACCGCCTGCTGATCGTCACCAGCTGTAATCAGGAATTCAGCCAGCGACGACTCGAGCGCTATCTGGTGCTGGCCTGCGACTGCGATGTCACGCCGGAGATCGTGCTGACGAAGGCGGATCTGGCAGATGACGTAGCGCCCTATGTGGAGCAGGCCGCCGGTCTGCTCGCCGGCGTGCCGGTTCACGCCATCGATGCGCGCAATGCGGATCAGGTGGGTGCACTGGTGGCTTCACTCAGGCTAGGTGAGACCCTGGCGCTCATTGGGTCCAGCGGCGTTGGCAAGAGTACGCTGGGCAACGCGCTGGGCGCGCCGAATCTGGAAACGGGTGCGATTCGCAAGCTGGATGACAAGGGGCGCCACACCACAACCGTCCGCGAGATGTTTCCGCTCCCCTCGGGTGCTCTGCTCATCGACAATCCCGGGATTCGTGAGTTGCAGCTCACCGACTGTGAGCGCGGTATCGCCAGGGTGTTTGCCGACGTACTGAGTCTGGCGGAGCGCTGCCAGTTCCTGGATTGTCAGCATGGCGCCGAGCCTGGTTGCGTGGTGCGCGCAGCTATCGAAGACGGGCGCCTACCGGAACGCCGCCTTGAAAGTCTGCAGGACCTGCAGAGCGAGCAGGCGCGTAATGCCGAGATTCTCGAAGCCAAGCGCCAGCGCGCGCGTGACATCGGCCACAAGTACCGCAAGCTCAACTGGTCCAAGCGCGCCAAGCGCGGGCAATAATCCGACAGGATTGTCGGTGTCTGACGGGCAGGCCCGCCGCCGCGTGTTGGGTACGCTGCGCAGACATTTCACCGGTTCCGATCATTGCTGAATGCTGCCAGCGCCCGGGGGGGATTGCTGACCATGCTCGCGTGCCTAGCCGCCTGTGGGCCGACCATGGATCAATCCACGCCGACCGAGCCGGCAGCGCTGGGCTCCGGAGCCTATGAGCGTTCTGTCCGCGTGGAGGGCCTGGTCCATGATTACCGGCTTTTCGTGCCGTCGGGCATCGAGCCAGGCGCCGAGACCGTCCGTCCATTGGTGTTGTCCCTGCACGGCGGTGGCTCCGGTCCGGAGGATCACGACGCGCTGACGAGGCTGCGGGAGACGGCGGAGGCCGAAGGCTTCGTGCTGGCAACGCCACAGGGCTTCTTGTCCACCTGGAACGCAGGCAGCTGCTGTGGTCCTGCTGCAGAGCAGGCCATTGATCACGTGGCGGTGATAGGGGCGATTCTGGATGACATCGATGCGGTGCTGCCGATCGATAAGGCGCGGGTGTACGCCACCGGGCACTCCAATGGCGGAATGATGGTGTATCGACTGGCCTGCGAACTGTCGCAGCGTATCGCCGCCATCGCACCCAATGCTGCGAGCTTGATGGATCGCGACTTGACGGCAGAACCGCCGGAGCCCGTCTTTACCTGCGCGCCCGAACGGGCGGTGCCGGTGTTCCACTCGCATGGCTTGGCCGATACGTGCGTGCCCTTCGACGGCGGGCAAAGCACGGGTCCAGAAGGCGGAGAGCGCCCGCCGGTGGCTGACAGTATCGACTTCTGGGTGGACAACAACCGCTGTGCCTTGCCGCCGCTGGGCCCCAGCTACCAACAGGGCAATGCGACCTGCGAGCGCTACACCGCTTGCCAGGATGGCGCCACGGTGATGCTGTGTACCGTGGAGCAAGGTGGCCACACTTGGCCAGGGGTCGACGCCAATCCGGTGGCGTCGACCTGCGGCGGCGAGCCCATGCTGGACCTGGATGCCAACACCCTGATGTGGACATTCTTCATGGAGCATCCGCTCTAAGGCAGCGCAGGCCCTACAATGCGCGCCCCATCCGGTTCGCGATTCCGCCATGCTTCTGTCTGCCCGCCAACTCGATCTTCACGTCGGCACCCACGCCATTCTCGACCGGGCCGACCTGGTCGTCGAGCCGCGCGAGCGCGTGTGCCTGGTCGGTCGTAACGGTGCCGGCAAGTCCACGCTGCTGAAGTTGCTGGCGGGCGAGATCGAGCCGGATGGTGGCGAAATCGACCGCAGCAACGCGCCGGTCGTGGCCACCTTGCCCCAGGAAGTGCCGCAAGGGACCAGCGGCTCGGTGTATGACGTGGTCGCGGCTGGGCTCGGCGAAGCCGGTCGTTGTGTGGCGGCCTATCATCATGTCTTGGCGACCGAGCCGGACAATCTTGACCGGCTGGCAGAGGCTCAGCAGGCCTTGGAGGCGGTGGATGGCTGGAATCTGTCGACCCGGGTCGAGGCTACGCTGTCCCGACTGTCCCTCGACGGCGAGGCGCGTTTCGAGGCCCTGTCGGGCGGGCTGAAGCGGCGGGTTTTGCTGGCCCAGGCGCTGGTCACCAACCCAGACCTGCTCTTGCTCGATGAGCCCACGAACCACCTGGACATTGACAGCATTGCCTGGCTGGAGTCGTTTCTGTTGTCCTGGACCGGCACCTTGCTGTTCATCACTCATGACCGGGCGTTTCTCAAGCGCCTGGCCACGCGGATTATCGAACTGGATCGCGGGCAACTGACCAGCTGGCCCGGGACGTACGAGGATTATCTGCGGCGCAAGGCCGAAGCCCTGGATGCAGAGGCTCAACAGAATGCCCTGTTCGACAAGAAGCTGGCCCAGGAAGAAGCCTGGATCCGGCAGGGCATCAAGGCGCGGCGCACACGCAACGAAGGGCGGGTCCGTGCGTTGCAGGCGATGCGGGCCGAATATCAGCAGCGGCGCACGCGCCAAGGTACTGCGACGATCGCCGTCGAAGAAGCCGAGCGCAGCGGCAAGCTGGTCACCGAAGTCGAACAGCTGCGCTACGCCTATGGCGACCAGGTCATCGTTGATGGCTTGTCGACCACGATCATGCGGGGGGACAAGGTCGGCGTACTGGGGCCCAACGGGGTGGGCAAGACCACTCTGTTGCGCCTGATGCTGGGCCAGCTGGAACCCGACGGCGGTTCCGTGCGTTTGGGCACTAAGCTGGAGATTGCCCATTTCGATCAGCTCCGGGACCAGCTCAATCCCGACAAGACCGTGGTCGAGCATGTCGGCGAGGGCAAGGACAGCGTGACCATCGGTGGCAAGCCGCGGCATGTCATTAGCTACCTGGGGGATTTTCTGTTTCCTCCAGATCGCGCCCGCAGCCCGGTGCGGGTGCTGTCGGGGGGTGAGCGCAGCCGGTTGATGTTAGCCCGTCTGTTTTCGAAGCCGTCCAATCTGCTGATCTTGGACGAGCCCACCAATGATCTGGATGTCGAAACGTTGGAATTGCTCGAAGAACGCATCATTGAGTACAGCGGCACCGTACTGGTCGTCAGTCATGACCGCGCATTTCTGGACAACGTGGTGACCCGAACCTTGGCGTTCGAGGGCAACGGTCGAATCGGTGACTACGTCGGCGGGTATGCGGACTGGCTGCGTCAGCGCCCCCAGCCCACGACAGAATCCAGCCGGGCGGCAGCAGTCGCTGCACCAAAAAAGAGCGCCCCGGTTCGCAAACGCAGTTACAAGGTGCAGCGTGAGCTGGAGGAGCTGCCTGCCCGCATCGAGGCATTGGAGGCCCGGCAGGCAGAACTCTCCGAGGCACTGGCGGATGCCTACGCGAATGATCCGGATGCCGTGGATGCCCTGCAGGCCGAGGCCTCCACGACCAGCGAGGCGCTTGATGCCGCCTACGCACGCTGGGAAGCGTTGGAGGATGACGCGGGCGATTAGCGCCAAGTTGGTGCGGCAGGCTTGACATGTGGCTGACCGGCGGGCTTGACCGTGAAATAACGGTTAAATAGTCTCCGTGGTCTTGGAATCCCACCGCGGGGCTGTAGGCGACCGGCCTGCAGTCGGTCGGGAACTGACTCTGGGGAGAGCACATGTTCAAGCACGGCCTCGCGGCGACATTCGTCGCCGCATTCTCTTTCGCCTCGTCTGCCGCACTGGCAGAAGAGCTCGGCAGCGGTACGCTGACACCGGACAATCCGGTCCTGACCGTCGAGTCCGGGCCTCACAACACGTCCAACCCGTCCGCACAGGTCGAGCAAACCTGCAACGAGCAGCTCGTTTGCGACTTTTTCGATCTGACCGTCGATGTCTCGGAAGCCTGGCTGCTGGCCAATCCCAACGCGCGGCTACGCGTGACGGGCGGCTGGCCTGATCCGTCCCGCAGCGCAGGCGGACCATCGGCGACCGACTTCGACTTTTACCTGCGCAGCCCCTCGGGTAGCGAACTGGCGGGCACCACGGGTGCAACCTCCGCGAACCCTGAGATGATGCAGGTGGTGCCGAGCCCTGGTTCCACCGACTACCGTGTCGTGATCGTGCCGTTCCTGGTGGCCGGTCAGACCGCGACTGTGCGCATGGAACTCGATCCGGGTCCGTCACCGTCTGGCGGTAGCGCTTCGGTCACCAAGGGTGGCCCCGAGATGGCGATCTACCGACCCAACAACGGGATGGCCGGTATTGCCGCACGCGAACCAACCATCGGCCTGGATCGCAACACGGACGAAGTGTTCTTCATGGCCGGTTTCGATCAGGCGCGTGTGTCTTTTGACGACAGCACTTCGCCGGCGACCGCGTTGTGGGAAGACGTTAGCGCGCCGATTCCGATTAACTTCACGAGCCTGGATCCGTTTATCACGGATGACCCGCACCCCTATGCGGATGGCAGCTACAACCCGACGATCTGGTTGTCGCACCTGCTGGGCGCGACGAGCATGATCGGTATTACCAGCGATCGCGGGGAGAGTTGGCTTCCGTCACAGGGTGGTGGTGCACCCCACGGTGCGGATAACCAGTCATTTGCCGCCGGCCCCTACCCTGACGGTATGCAACCGCTGAGCGCGCTGTCCGACCGTGCGCTGTACTACTGCTCCCATAGCGTGGTGAATGCGTTCTGCTCGCGCTCGGATGATGGCGGCCTGACGTTCAACCCCAGCCGTGTGGCCTTCCCGCTGTTCGGCGTTGAGACCAGCGATTTGTGCAACAACCACGGACATGTCCAGGTTGGGCCTGATGGCACCGTCTACCTGCCCATGAATAACACCTGTCAGGGCAGCCAGGGTGTGTCGATCTCGGTTGACGCCGGCAATACCTTCCATTTCGTGACCGTGCCGGACACGGTGCGTGGGCGCTGGGACAGCTACATCGCCATCGCCAATGATGGCGAGACGATCTACTACGCCTATGGTGAAGAGGGCGATGATCGCCCGATGGTGATCGTGGGTACGCTGGACAAGTCGGACCCCAGTGCGCCGACGATTAACTGGGAAGGGCCTGCAGTTGATGTGGGTGCGCCCTTCGGCCTGAAGAACATCGTGTTCCCGTCGATCATCGCGGGTGACCCGGATCGTGCCGCATTTGCGTTCCATGGCACGACCTTCGAGGGTGACTCCGGCAGCGTCAGCGAGATGCAGGGTGCCGTCTGGCACATGTATCTGGCCACTACCTACGACCGCGGCCAGAGCTGGGAGGTGCAGCAGCTGGAACCTGCCGATCCCACGCAACGCAATTCAGTCTGTGACGCAGGCGCCGGCTGTGAAGATTCACCGCCGCACCGCAACCTGCTGGACTTCATGGACATCGAAATCGACAGCAAGGGCCGGATCATCATCGGCTATGCCGACGGTTGTACAGGGACGGCCTGTGTCGTGGACGGCACCATGAACTACGACGATGCCGCCGTCATCGCCCGGCAGTCAGCGGGCAAGACGCTGTTTTCGGCATTCGATGGCACGCAGACTCAGATCTTCCCCGGAGCGCCCAGCCTGGAAGCTGCGCGCACGGCCGAAGGTGTGCTGCTGAACTGGAGCGAGCCGACGGCTGGCCAGTCGGCGATCACCGGCTACACGGTGGAACGTGCCTTGGAAGCAGGCGGCTTTGAGCAGCTGGCGACCACGACGGAGCTGCGCTATCTGGACGCTGAGGTGACGGACCCGGATGCGGTCGTGACTTACCGGGTTTTCGCATCCAACAGCCAGGGCATGGGGGCTGCCAGCAACGAGGTGTCTCCCGCTAGCCTGACGCCGGCTGTTTGCACGCTGCCGGGTGAGACGGTGGCGACCGATGATTCAGGTGATAACGCCACGCCGGATCCGCAGTACGACATCGAGTCGCTGTCTGTGGCCACGGTCTACGCATCGACGGGTCCCTACAAGATCACCTTCACGCTCAAGGTGGCTGGCTTCGATAGCCCCCCGCTGCCGGATTCTGCTTGGTACGCGCGATTCATCGATCCGGCGGGGGTAGTGCGCGGCGTCCGAATGGTCACCGATGCCCTGGGTGAGGTTGCGTTCCAGAGCTATCTCGTTTCCGAAGACAATGATGGGGAACGGTTGGGTCAGTTCGTCGACGGCACGCCGACACCCGCCGAGCCCGAGAGCAACTACAGTGACGACGGCACCATCACCCTGGTGATCGATGCCCAGAACATCGGCATTCCCGATGGCGGGCTGCTGAGCGACTTCCTGGTCGGCAGCTTCAAGGGTGTGACCACGCCGGTTCTGTCGTTCTCACTGAATGGCGATGCCATGCCGAACGGGAATGCCGCAGGCTCCGGTGAGGACTACGACGTCCCGACCCGTAATAGCTGTGCGCCCAACGCCGCACCGCTGGCGGCTCTGGCAGCATCGCCAGTGACAGGCGATGCACCGTTGTCGGTCACACTGGATGCCACCGGATCGACGGATGCCGACGGTTCCATCGTCAGCTACGCGTTCACGCCAGGTGACGGCTCTCCAACCGTGACGAACACGACCGGCACCCTGACGCATAGTTACGACGTGGGCACCTGGCAGGCTGAGGTCGTGGTAACCGACGACCTGGGTGCCGTGAGCACGAATCCCGCGGTCGCGCAGATCACGGTGTCGGATGGGTCGGGCGGCGGCAACACAGCCGGTCCGGGGTCAACCATCGCAGCGGAGCTGTCGGTGAGCAGTGCGACGGCGGAAGCCAGCGACGAGTCGGTGAACGGGGATGCCGAAACGGTGTTCACCTTCGACGCCAGCGCCTCGGGCTACACCGATGCGGAGGGTAGCGACCTGCGTTACACCTTCGTGTTTGGTGACGAAGCTTCCGAGGAGGAATTCGC
>JAYZUZ010000004.1:0-189892 GCA_036156195.1 Pseudomonadota bacterium
TGGTTTTTTGGTTTTGCCCCCCCCGGGGGGGGGGCCCCCCCCCCCCCCCCCCCCGACCCGGATCAGGCGATGTGCTGATCAAGAAAGTCCGACAGTTGGGCCTTGGACAGGGCACCCACCTTGGTGGCTGCAACTTCGCCGTCTTTGAACAGCATCAGCGTGGGGATGCCACGGATACCGAACTTTGGCGGCGTGCCAGGGTTCTCGTCGACGTTCAGCTTGGCCACCTTGAGGCGACCATCGTAGTCCTTGGCGATTTCCTCGAGGACCGGCGCGATCATCTTGCAGGGACCGCACCATTCCGCCCAGTAGTCGACCAGGACCGGGACCGAGGCTTGCTTCACATCTTCGTCGAAGCTGGCGTCGGTTACGACAGCGATGTTCTCGCTCATAACAACTCCTTGAATCAAACGTGGGTTGGGTTGCAGGCCCTGACAGGCAGGCAACGCCCGAATCAATGGAAGTAACGCTCCTCGCGTGAGGAGGTCATCCGTCCCGCCGCGACGATGGTGGTCGCTGGGCGTAGACGCAAGATTGTGCGGGGAATTTGAATATCGTTGTGCGCAGAAGTGATGGCGCGCACGGGATGAAACGTATTGGAGCCCACTTTTGCTACCATTGCAAGTCATCTCGGGTGACGCCTCTGCCGCACCCTCATTTGCACTCATCAGGGCCCCCCTGCGCATGGCCGACGCTGCACATCTCTCGCAAACTGCCTTTTCAGAACTTCCGCTTGCCGAACCCGTCCAGGCTGCCTTGGCCGAAATCGGCTTCTCGCACTGCACGCCCATTCAGGCGCAAACGCTGCCCAAGCTCATTGCCGGGCGCGATATCGCGGGTCAGGCGCAAACCGGTACCGGCAAGACGGCGGCCTTCCTGTTGGCGACCATCCACCGCTTGCTCAGCCATGAGGCACCACCGATCCCCAAGGGGTTCACCTGTGCGCCGCGGGCGCTGATCATCGCGCCGACGCGCGAACTCGCGATCCAGATCGAAAAGGATGCGGCCACCCTGCTCAAGCATGTGGATTTGAGCCTGATGGTGGTGTTCGGAGGCACCGGCTACGAATCCCAGCGTGATGAACTGCGCTCTGGCATCGACATTCTCGTGGGCACGCCCGGTCGTCTGATCGACTACTACAAGCAGAAGGCCTACACGCTGGATCGGGCCGAGGCGGTGGTGCTCGATGAGGCCGACCGCATGTTCGATCTGGGCTTTCTCAAGGATATCCGCTACCTGCTACGCAAGCTGCCGAATCCTCAGCAGCGGCTGAACATGCTGTTCTCCGCCACCCTCTCGCACCGTGTGCTGGAACTGGCCTATGAGCACATGAACGATCCGGAACTCGTTCGGGTTGAGGCGGAAACGGTCACAGCGGACCGCGTGCGGCAGACCATGTTGCATGTCTCCAAGGATGACAAGATCGCGCTGTTGATTGGTTGGTTGCGGCGTCATGACCCGCACCGGACCATGGTGTTCATCAATACCAAGCGTGTGGGCGAGCGCGTGGCCGACTGGCTGAATGCCAACGGGTTTTCCGCCGCGATCATCTCGGGCGATGTCCCGCAGACCAAGCGCATGCGATTGCTGGAACGATTTCAGCAGGGTGAATTGTCGATTCTCGTGGCCACCGATGTGGCTGCGCGCGGGCTGCATATTCCCGATGTCACCCATGTCATCAACTACGACCTGCCGCAGGATGCCGAGGACTATGTCCATCGCATCGGCCGGACCGCGCGTGCGGGTGCAGAGGGCGATGCCATCAGCTTCTGCTGCGAAGAGTATGTCTACTCGCTGCCGGATATCGAGCGGTATGTCGGATTCAAGATCGAGACCGATATCCCCAGTCCAGAGGACATGGCCACGGACCTCACTACGCCGAAGCCGCGCCCCCGCAAGCCGCGCGGAGACGGTCGTCGTCGCAGTGGGGGTGGCGGTGGTGGTGGCGGTCGTCGCCGAAGCGGATCACGCTCCGGTGGTGGGCGTTAGTCAGACTTCAGCCGTCAGCACCTCGGCAAGCGTTTCGGCTGCCGGACCGTCGGATGCCGGTTGGGGTGGGTGCCTGGAGTCGGGGCGTGCGATTCCCCAGACATGCGGATAGCCCGCTTGGCGGGCGGCCTCTCGCACACGCAGGCTGTCATCGACAAACAGGCTGCGGGCCGGCTCATGCGGCAGTCGGTTTCGCAGTCGTGTCCAGAACACGGCATGTTCCTTCGGAGCGTCCAGCTCATGTGAGCTGAGCAGGGCGTCGAACAACGGCGCGATGCCGGTTTGTTCGAGCTTGATCTGCAGGGTCAGCGGGTGGGCATTGGTGACCAGCCAGATGGCATGGCCCCGAGCGCGCGCCTGCTGGATGGCGGCCACAGCGCCCTCCAGCGGGCGGACTCGCTGCCGGCTTGCGCGCTTGTGACTGGCAATATCCAGTTCCAGCGTCCGGCTCCAGTGATCCAGGCAATACCAGTCGAGCGTGCCGAAGGCGGCGTCGAACTGCCGCTGCAAGTCCTCCCGGATGGCGTCGAGTTCGACGCCTCGGGCCTGCGCGACCAGATCAGGGATGTGCTCCTGCCAGAACCAGTTGTCATAGGCCAGGTCCAGAATCGTCCCATCCATGTCGAGCAGGATGGTGTCGATGGCAGACCAGTCGGGCGTTGCGGGCGGCATAATGCGAACCATGCAAAGGAAGTGGATATGACGATGTCACGCTGGCCGCTGGAGCTGGCCAGTCTGGTTGATGTGGCCTGGCAGGCTGGCGCTCACATTATGGCGCACTACGGTGCCTTGTCCGAGGTGAGCTACAAGTCCGACGACTCCCCGGTGACTGCGGCTGACATGGCGGCGCACGCCAGCATCACCCGCGCCCTGGCCGAGCGGACGCCATCGATTCCCGTGCTGTCCGAAGAGGCTGCGGAGGTGCCCTGGGAACAGCGTCGTCTGTGGCGTCGTTACTGGTTGGTCGACCCGCTGGACGGCACCCGTGAGTTCATCGCCCGCAATGGCGAGTTCACCGTCAACATCGCACTCATCGATCACGGCGAGCCGGTGATGGGCGTGGTGCACGCCCCGGCGCTGGCGGAGACTTACGCCGCAGCGAGAAGCGAAGGCGCCTGGGCCGTTGATTCCAACGGCAACCGGTCCCGGCTAATGCTCAGTCACGCAACAGCCACCCCGCCGCGGGTGCTGGTCACCCGTTCGCATGGGCGCCCCGCGTTGGAGACCTTGCTGGAACGCTTGCCACGCCATGCGCGTCTCGCGGTGGGCAGCGCCCTCAAGTTCGGCAGGCTGGCTGCGGGAGGTGGCGAGTTCTATCCGCGTATCGGGCCGACCTGCGAATGGGACACCGCCGCCGGGCAATGTCTGGTCGAGGCTGCGGGAGGAAGTCTGCGGACCCGAGGCGGTGGGCCGCTGCGATACAACCAGTGTGAATCCCTGCTCAATCCGGACTTCACCGTGGCGGCGCCGGCGTACGCGGCATGGCACGATTACCTGCCATGAGCAGTGCCGATGAGAAGAACTCCGCGTGCTCCGGGTCTGATCCTGCAATGACTGAACCGGCCACCAATGGGGAAACCGACAGCCAACGCCCCGGGCTATGGCTTGCGCGCCGGGCGCTGCGACTAATGGACGGCTTAACCGGTGCGACCCTCGGTGCGCTGTTTTATGGCAGCTGGGGTGTGTACGCGAACAGTGCGCATGGACTCGGCATTGCATTGCTGTCCGGTGCGGCGCAGGGCGTGATGAGCTTTGTTGTGACCCTGAGCGGTGTCACATTGATGCGGAGTCTATACGGCACAATCGGGCACCCGTTGTTACGGGCTGCGCGGGCCGTGCTGGGCGCCTTGGCCTTGATCTACGGACTCATCATCGCTGTGCATCTGTGGCTGGGGACGCCCGAGATTCTGTTGACGCTGGCGCCCGGATTGCCACTCACCATCGGTTTTTGCCTGATTTTTACCGCCAGCCTCATGCGAGTTGATGCTGCTGCCGTTACAACCCCGCCAATGGCGGGGCGATCGGCCTTGTGAGCCCGAATAGGAAGACATGCGTGTCCATTGAAGCCCTGATCGACGATAACCTCGCCACGCTGGAGGAAGCCGATGCCTTGTTGGGCTTTCTTGATCCGGCGCATTACAGCCGGGTGGGACCGCATCTGCGGCATATCGTGGATCACTACAATTGCCTTGCGCACGGCGTCACCCAAGGGCTCATCGATTACGATGCGCGGGAACGCTGTCGCCAGACCGAGCTGTCGGTGGCGCGTGCTCGCCAAGTGTTACAGGCCATCCGACAGGCACTGGCCGAGTTGCGCCGGCATCCGGACGTAGCACTGACGGTTCGCCTGGCGACCGATCCGGGTGGGGTTTCGATCGAGTCGCGCTCGTCGTTGGCCCGCGAGCTGCAGTTTGTTCAGGGGCACGCCGTACATCATTTCGCCCTGGTGCGCGCGGTGCTGGATGCAATCGGCGTCCATCTGCCGGAGAGTTTTGGCAAGGCCCCCGCGACGCTGCGTCACGAGCGCGCAAGCGCCTGAGTCCGCGACCGGTGTCTGTTCTGGACTGGCGTACGCGCTGGTCGATTCGCTTGGCGCGCCTCCGGCGGTGGGAGTTCTGGCCGGGGCTCGTCTTCTACGTGCCGGTTGTGGCGTACATTGCCGGCCGCACGCTGCTGACCGGGCAACTGACACGGTTTACTGCCGTCAATCCGGGAATTTCTCATGCCGGTGGACTCATCGGCGAGGACAAGCACGAAACGCTCGCGCCGCTCGCGGCTGCGATGCCGGCATTTGTTGCGCCCTTCGAACGGATCGGGTCCGACGACCCGCCTGCAGAACGGGCACGCCAAGCCATCGCGTTCGCGACCAGTCAAGCCCGTTCTTGGCCTGTTGTCCTCAAGCCGGATCGCGGGGAACGCGGTCGTGGGGTGCGCATTGCCTACAGCGAGGCTGCAGTCGTTGATTACTTTCGGCGACTGCACGTGCCTGTCATCGTCCAGGCCTATGTGCCTGGCGCCGAGTTTGGTTTGTTCTTTGTGCGGCGGCCCGGTACGGACGGTGCCATCGTTTCGCTCACTGAAAAACAGCTCTTGCAGCTGGTCGGTGATGGCCGGCAGCGAGTGCGAGATCTGATTCTTCGCGACCCCCGGGCCCGGCTCATCGCACCCATGTTGTTCGAACGGTACGCCGCTCAGCTGGATCGTGTCGTCGAGGCGGGCGCGTCCTTGCCCATTGCCGATGTGGGCAGCCATTGTCGCGGAGCCTTGTTTCTGGATGGACGCGATCTGATCACACCGGCACTGACTGCGCGGGTACGGCAGCTGGCCGAAGCCATGCCGGGTTTTGAATTCGGTCGCTTTGACGTGCGTGCGCCATCGCGCGAGGCGCTGGCGGCCGGTGATGACTTCCAAGTGATCGAGGTCAACGGCGCCAGTTCGGAGCCGGCGCATGTCTATCATCCGGGGACGCCACTCCATGTGGGGTTGCAGGCATTCTTCGGAACCTGGCGCGACATGATGGATATCGGCGCGGCGAATGCGCGCGCGGGCGGCCAGTGGATCCGCCCGTTTGCCTTGCTGGCCATGGCCTGGCGCGAACACCGCGCACTCGGCGGCATCGACTGGCCAAGCAACGTGTGGGAAGGGGACCGCTCGGGTTAGCATCCGGGGTCGCAATGCGCGGCGGCGCTTCCCAGCGCCTGCCACAGACGACCATGAGGTCGCGCGCATGGATGATCCGACCGGGAAGGAGACCGAGATGAAACGAGCCGGAAGCTGGCTGTTCCTGATAGTGGCGATCGTAGGTGGCTACCTGCTGTTCTACCCCATCGATATTGACCCGGTGCGCTGGCAGGCGCCACCAGCGCCCGAGCTGGTCGGCGTGTACGAACGCAACGCGCGCTTGGCCGGCGTCGAACGGCTGGCGGAAGGTGAGGGCGTGGGTCCCGAAGACGTGGCCGTCGCCGCAAATGGGGACATCTACACAGGCTACGTGGATGGACGAATCGTGCATCTGCCCGCCGGCGGGGATGCGGGGGAAACACTGGCCGACACGGGCGGCCGTCCGCTTGGTATAGCCCTGCTGGCTGATGGCAGCCTTGCCGTCGCAGACGCATATCGCGGTCTGCTGCGCGTCACCCAGGCTGGAGATATCGAGACCCTTGCGGCGCAGGCCAACGGACTGGCGTTTCGGTTTGCGGATGATCTGGACGTTGCCGCCGACGGGACCATTTATTTCTCGGATGCGTCCTGGAAATATGGCATGGAGCATTTGCTGGCGGATTTCATCGAACATGCCGGCACGGGCCGCCTGCTGCGATATAACCCGGATGGCTCGGTCGATGAACTCCTGCAAGGCCTTTATTTCGCCAACGGGGTGGCATTGGGGCCGGATGATGCCTATGTGCTCGTTAATGAAACTGGCGCCTACCGTGTGACTCGGCTGTGGCTGAAGGGGCCCAGAGCCGGCGAGCGCGATGTATTCATTGATAATTTGCCGGGGTTTCCCGACAACATCAGCTTTGATGCCGCAAGTGGCGTCTTTTGGTTGGCGTTGTATGGGCCACGCAACGCGGTGATGGACGCCACGGCTGACCGGCCGTTCTGGCGCAAGGTGATCTACCGGCTCCCCGAGTCACTGCATCCTTTGCCGGCGCACCAGGGCTTTGTGCTTGGACTGGATACGAACGGACGCGTCGTCGCCAATCTGCAGCATCATGGCCAGGACGCCTTTGGTCCGATTACATCTGCGGAGCGCGCGGGCGATTACCTGTATTTCGGCAGTCTGAGTGCGCCATCGCTGGCGCGCATGCCGGTTGCCGAAGCGCTGTCTCACTAAGGAGTCTGTCATGGCTGAACCGACACTGTTCGAAAGGATCCTGGCTGGGGAGATCCCGGGGGAGATGGTCTACGAGGACGCGCACTGCGCCGCGTTTCGGGACATCAACCCAGCAGCGCCCCTGCATGTCCTGCTGGTACCACGCAAGGTCATTCCCAAGCTGGCGGACGCCGGTGAGCAGGACGCGGAACTCCTGGGGCACCTGATGCAGGTTGCGCCGCGCATTGCGGCCGCCGAAGGCTATGGCGACGCCTTTCGCCTGGTCGTCAACAATGGAGCGGATGCCGGACAAAGTGTGTTCCATCTGCATCTGCACATCATTGCGGGCCGTCCGCTGAAGTGGCCACCGGGCTAGCCAGAGCACCTACGGAGACGGCCGCGCGGTCTGCTGGGGGATGCACAGCGACGGCGTGCCGCGGCCGGTGCCCCTGTTAGTAGTGCGGCGGCAGTTCGTGGCCCGGCACGGCGTCGGGCGCAGGTTGTTCGGCAGCCTCGACCCGGTGGCGTAGGGCCTCCAATTCATTGCGCAGGGCTTGGATTTGCTGCTGCTGCTGGTAAAGGGCGTCGTTGAGCTGTCGCAGCGTCTCGTCCTGGTGAGCCAGCAGGGTTTCCAGGGTTTCCAGGCGGGCTTCTGTCATGCGTCTTTCAAGCGATCTCGGATGGCTAGAATAGCGTCTTGCGCCTCAAAAAAGGCGTCGACGACTTTGGGGCTGAAATGTCGACCGCTTTGTTCCTTGAGAAACACAAAGCAGCGGTCGAGCGACCAGGCCGGTTTGTAGCAGCGTTCGCAACTGATTGCGTCGAACACGTCGGCCACCGCCGTGATCTGGGCAAAAATATGAATGTCGTCGCCGGACAGGCCGTACGGGTAGCCGGTGCCGTCCCATTTTTCCTGGTGCTGCAGGGAGATCAGCTTGGCAGCCTGCAATACGGGCCGCTCGTAGCCGGACAAAATGGCTGCGCCAATCTCGGGGTGCCGCTCCATCTCTCGGCGTTCTTCGGCCGTGAGTTTGCCCGGCTTTTTGAGAATGGAGTCGGCGATCGCGATCTTGCCCAGGTCATGTAGCGGTGCGGCGAGCCTTAGCACCTTGGATTCGTCGTCGGGGATACCCAGTTGGCGAGCCAGGGTCTGGGCATAGGCACCCACGCGCCGGACGTGATTGCCCGTTTCCATCGACCGCGCCTCGATGGCTTCGCTGATGAGCAGAACAATGTCTTCCTGGCTGCGTTCCAGATCGACGTTGAGCGCAATGGCATCCCGGGCCAGTGATGCATTCCGGCAGAACAGCTGAATGAGTTCGCGATCGACGTCACGCTCGGCGGCCGAAACATTCACCAGAAACGCCCGAGGCAGACCCGTCGCCGATTCGGAGTAGGTGCAGTAGTAGTGCGCATCGCGCCAATCGCGGCGTTCGCGCAGGCACTTGCTGATCAATTCCAATGCAGACCGGGGCAGGGCGGTCACGCCCAGACGGTTGGCGAGGTCGAATTCGCCACTGGCGGCAATCACGTCCAACTGTTCTGGCCGACCCCCGCCATCAACGACGATGGCCGATCCACCCTCCACCATGACCGAAGACTGGCCGCCGACGACCAAGCGTGACAGTTCCGACAGCATGCGTTGTTCGGCGGCCGGCAGGTCATGATTGCGCGCCATGTCGCTCAGCGCATCCAGAATGTCGCGCAATCCGGCCGTGTGTGCGGCGATGCGCTGGTTGGCGCGCTCCAGCGCGCAGATCTGCTCGAAGGAGCGCAGGGCCGTTAGCACCGCTGTCTTGAGGCGGGTGGCCGTTTGGAAGGATTTCTCCTCATAGCCGTTGATGTCGTAATCCCGGACGGTGTCCCAGGCGGGCGCCAGGCCAGGTTGTCCGGTACGCACGATGAGTCGGGTGCGGTGCTCTCCCAGGGTGTCCCGGATGAAACGGACCAGGTCCAATCCGGCTTCGTCGCTCTCCATGACAACGTCGACGAGCGCTACTGCATACACCGTATGGCGGAGCAACTCGGTGGCCTGCTCGGCGCTTTCGGCGGAATGCAGCTCCAGCAAGCGGCCACCGTGCTCCAGGCCTGCCAGGGCCAGTCGGGTCACGCTGTGGATGTCCGGGTCATCATCGACCAGCAACACCTTCCACGCATCGTCCTGGCGGTTGGCGGGTCGGTCAGGCTGCTCCAGTTCCTGTGCGAATTCAAATTCGTCTGAAGACATCTCGCGCCTCACTCAGGGCGGTTTGTGCGGGGTGACCCAATTCGACCGGGCGGGGCAATTACGATGCCAAATATAGTAACTGAATCCCCGGGCCGGCTCCGTTTTGTCGGTGCATTAGTCGATCCCTAGCTTCTTGGTGCGATACCGCAGTTGGCGAAAGCTCATGCCCAGACGCTCGGCTGCCTTGGTTTTATTGAAACGCGTGGCCTGCAGGGCCTCCATGATGCGTTGCCGTTCGATGTCCTCCAGCTCGCCACGTAACCCGTCCGCATCATCGCCGCCGGTCTCGATTGCAGCGGGGGGCGCGGGGTCGACTTGCAGGTCGCTTGCTGTGATCTGGCTGCTATCGGCCAGGGCGACGGCGCGTTCCAGCACATTATCCAGTTCACGCACGTTGCCCGGGAAACTGTGAGCCTGGAGCTGAGCGATGGCATCGGGTGTGAGCGCCGGGGGCTGCTCCAGGCCATAACGCTGGGCGATGCCCGATAACAGACGCTGGGCGAGCAAGGGGATATCGGCCGCGCGTTCGCGGAGTGGCGGGACCGTCACCTGGATGACATTGAGGCGATAGAACAAGTCCTGGCGGAACACCCCCTCGCGGACACGCTCGGCCAGATCGTGGTGGGTGGCAGAGACGATGCGGACATCCACCGCTACCTCGGCCTTGGCCCCGACGGGGCGGACGGCGCGCTCCTGGATGGCACGCAGCAGCTTGACCTGCATGTGCAGCGGCAGGTCCGCCACCTCGTCCAGGAACAGGGTGCCACCGTCGGCGGCCTGGAACAGGCCTTCCTTGTCTTGATTCGCGCCCGTGAAGCTGCCGCGTAAGTGCCCAAACAGCTCGGATTCCATGAGCTCGCCAGGGATGGCGCCGCAGTTCACAGGGACAAAGGGGCCGTCGCGCCGTGTGCCCTGCGCATGAATCTCTCTTGCGACCAGCTCCTTGCCGGTACCGGATTCCCCCGTGATGTAGACGGGCGCCTGGCTGCGGCCCAGTTTGTCGATGGTCTTGCGCAATTGACGGATGCCGACCGTGTCGCCGACCAAGGCCGTTTGCCGCGGCGGGCTGTCCGGGGCAGGGGGCGTTCGTCCCAGCGACAGCGCCGACTCCACCAGCTTGCGCAGCATGTGGATATCCACGGGTTTGCTGACAAAGTCGAAGGCGCCCAGCTTCATGCACTCGACGGCATCATCGGTGTTGCCGTAAGCCGTGATGACCGCAACGGGTACATCTGGATGATTGGACTGAATATGGCGGACCAGGTCGGTGCCCGTGCCGTCGGGCATCCGCATGTCGGTCAGGCACAGGTCGAAGTGCGCACTGGCAAGACGTTCTCGTGCGCGCTCAACGTTTTCAGCCGCGTCCGTGTCCACGCCCATTCTGGCCAAGGTGATCTCGATCAGCTTGCGGATGTCGACTTCGTCGTCGACCACCAGAACGCGGGGCGTGCTCATGGGGTGGTTGATTCTCCAGCGTTGTCTGTGCGAGCGGGCAGCTGCAACTGGAAGCAGGCGCCGTCGCGATTCGGTTCCAGGGTCAGCTGTCCGCCATTATGGCGCGCGAGTTCCCGGGCCAGAAACAGTCCAAGCCCGGTGCCCGTCGCCCGGGTGGTAAAGAATGGCTCGAATATGTGCTCGGAGACATCGTCGGGAACACCCGGGCCATTGTCTCTCAGCGTCGTGATGACCTGCTCGTCCGCACGCTGTGCTGCCACGGAGAGACGGACCGGTCGGGTATGGGCGTGCTCGCAGCTGTTTTCCCAGAGATTGGTCAGGATGCGTCGTAGATGGTCCGGGTCCACCATGACCTGAAGGTCAGCATCGACCCCGGAGACCTCGAGCTCGCAGTGTTCGCTGAGACCGGATTCCCGAAACTGGTCAAACACATTGCACAGCTCCTGCCGCAGCACCAGCGCCACGGGTGTGCTCGGTGTCGGCCGCGACAGGGAGAGGACATCGCGAACGATGCTCTCTATCCGTCCGGCATTTCTGCGCACAATGGCGTTCAGGGCTTGGTCGTCCGTGTCCAGGTCCGGTGACTCTTCCAGCAGCTGTGCAGCATTGCTGATGGCGTTCAGAGGATTGCGGATTTCGTGCGCGATCGACGCGGAGAGTCTGCCCAGCGCAGCCAGTTTCATCTGCTGGGCCTGCTGAGCCAGTGCGTCGGCATCCTCGAGCATGATGAGTACCGGTGCGCGGTCGCCCCAGCCGAGGCGCACGAACTGCGCAGAGATGGATTTGCCCTGTGAGGTCAGCACCGGGTCGACGTGTCGGTTCGGGTCGGTCTGCCAGGCAGCGAGCGCATGCGCCAATGCAGGCGCCACTTCGGTGAGCGTCCGACCGTGCGCGCCGGCATCCAATGCCATCAGCCGTCGCGCCGCTGGGTTGACGAGCTGGATGGCGCCGCGGCCGGTCACGGCAATCACCCCGGCCCGAATGCGGGCAACGATGCTCTCGTTCAGGCGTGACAGACTGACGAGGTCGCCTCCGACCTGCCGGGCCAGCGCTTCGCTGCGTCTGGCGCGGCTGGCCAGTGCATGGCTGGTCAACCCCATGGCAAACATCAGCAGGCCGAGGAGTCCGGCCTCTGTCAGTGCCTGGGCGTCGGGCCCGCTCAGCGAGCGCATGATCTCCAGTGTGAGCAACCCGATACTCGTCAGTGCCGCAACCAGCAAGACCATCCGCCGATTCAGCAGCAAGCTGGCCGCGATCATCGGAAAGACCATCAGCACGCCCAGGCCGCTGCTGACACCGCCAGTGGCCCACATCCACAGCCCCACGGTGGTCATATCCGTCATCGTCTGGAACAGCGCCTGGGCATCCAGTGCGGGTCGGCGCAACTCCAGGGTCACCGTGGCGCCCATTGCATGCAGGGCCGAGCCCAACGCAACAATGAGGAAGAGCTCGGGGCGGGTGATACCCAGCGCGCGCGCACCCAGATCCAGGTAGATCAGCGCCAGCGCAATAACCGACACAATCCAGCGGTAAGCAGTGAGCGCGCGCAGCACTCGCCAGTCAGCGGCGCCGGGCTGATCCGCGATTTCGCGGGCAAGAAAGCGGCCTGTCATGGTGTGCGGAAAAGCGTCGTCATGGCGTGGGGACTCAGCCCCGGATAAGGGCAAGCATAAGGCCCCGTTTTGCGCGCCGCACGGCGATGGGGGAGAATCCGCAGCCCATCATCCCGAGTCCGGTGTGCAATGAACCTGCATGAATATCAGGCCAAGGGCCTGTTTGCCGAATACGGCATTCCCGTCCCGACGGGTCACGTCGCCAGTTCTCCCGAAGAAGCCGTCGAGGCCGCCAAGAAACTGGGCGGCGAGCGCTGGGTCGTCAAGGCGCAGGTCCATGCCGGCGGGCGCGGTAAGGCCGGAGGCGTCAAGCTGGTCGATACCCTGGACGAGGTGCGCGAGGCTGCGGCCGGCATGCTCGGTCAGCGTCTCGTGACCAAGCAGACCGACGCCCAGGGCCTGCCGATCAGCCAGGTGCTGGTCGAAGAACCGTCGGCCATCGAAACCGAACTCTATCTGTCCGTGCTGGTGGATCGAGGCACTGATCGCATCGTCGTCATGGCTTCGCCGGAAGGCGGTATGGACATCGAGGAAGTCGCTGAGAAGACGCCGGAGAAGATTCTGGCCATCGGCGTGCCGCCGGGCGCCGGCTTTTCCGGCTACCAGGCGCGGCGTCTGGGCTTCTTCCTTGGATTGAACAAGGACCAAGTCGGTCAGTTCGCCAAGATCGTCAACGGGTTCATCCGCTTGTTCCACGAGCGTGATGCCAGCCTGGTTGAAATCAATCCGCTCATCGTGACGGGCGACGGCAATCTGGCTGCGCTGGATGCCAAGCTGAACTTCGATGACAACGCGTTGTTCCGTCACAAGGACATCGCGGCCATGGCCGACCCGACGCAGGAAGACGAGAAGGAACTGGCTGCCGCCAAGCATGACCTGAACTACGTCACGTTGGATGGCGACATCGGCTGCATGGTCAATGGTGCCGGCTTGGCCATGGCCACGATGGACATCATCAAGCTGCATGGCGGCCAGCCGGCGAACTTCCTGGATGTGGGCGGCGGCGCAACCGCCGAGCGCGTGACCGAGGCCTTTAAACTCATTACGTCAGGTGGTGACGTGAAGGCCATCCTGGTCAATATCTTCGGCGGCATCGTGCGCTGTGACCTCATCGCCGAAGGCATCATCGAAGCGGTTCGCCAGGTGGGGCTGACGATTCCTGTCGTCGCACGCCTGGAAGGCACCAACGTCGAGCAGGGTCGCAAGCTGCTCGAAGAATCGGATTTCGAAATCATTCCCGCTGTGGATCTGACCGACGCGGCGACCAAGGTCGTGGCGGCTGCCAAGTAAAGCCCGGACCACACAAGGATTTTTCAATGAGCATCTTGATTGACAAGAACACCAAGGTCGTCGTCCAGGGTTTTACGGGCCGTCAGGGCACGTTCCACTCCGAACAGGCCATTGCCTACGGCACCCAGTTAGTGGGTGGCGTCACGCCCGGGCGCGGCGGTGAAACCCATCTGGATCGCCCCGTGTTCAACACGGTGGCTGATGCCGTCGCCGAAACCGGCGCGAATGCCAGCATGATCTACGTGCCAGCACCGTTTGCGGCAGACGCCGTGCTCGAGGCGATCGACGCGGGCATTAAGGTCATCGTGTGCATCACCGAGCATATTCCAGTGCTGGACATGGTTCGGGTGAAGTCTGCCCTCAGTGAGACCGACTCGGTATTGATTGGGCCGAATTGCCCGGGTGTGATCACCCCGGGTGAATGCAAGATCGGCATCATGCCAGGCCATATTCACAAACCGGGCAAGATCGGCATTGTGTCGCGCTCCGGGACCCTGACCTATGAGGCGGTCTTCCAGACCACCAACAACGGCCTGGGTCAGTCCACATGCGTGGGCATTGGCGGTGACCCCGTCCATGGCATGGGCTTTATCGATGTGATTTCCCGGTTCCAGGACGATCCGCAGACCGAAGGCATCATCATGGTCGGTGAAATCGGCGGCTCCAAGGAAGAGGAAGCGGCCGAGTACATCAAGGCGCATGTCACCAAGCCGGTCGTGGCCTACATCGCCGGTGTCACGGCGCCTCCGGGCAAGCGCATGGGCCATGCTGGCGCCATCATCTCGGGCGGTAAGGGCACGGCGGACGACAAGTTCGCGGCGCTGGAAGCGGCGGGTGTCACCACCGTGCGGTCACCGGCGGATCTCGGCGAGGCCATCGCCAAGGCCCTGGCCTGATCCGTTCTCACCCCGCGTCCTTCCGGGGATAAGACATGGCAAGAACGCTGCGGGTCTGCATGGCCCAGCTCAACCTGTGGGTGGGTGATGTCGAGGGCAACGTCGACAAGATGGTCCAGGCGGCCATCGAGGCTCGCGATACTCACCAGGCCGACCTGGTCGTCTTTCCCGAGCTGGCGGTGTTGGGTTATCCGCCTGATGACCTGCTGCTGCGGCGCGGGCTGCCGGGGAAGGTCAAGGATGGCCTGACCCGCATACGGCGCGAGGTCTCGGGTATCGGGGTCATTGTTGGCTACCCGGAATACACGGACAGCGGCATTTACAACGCCGCTGACGTGTACCTGGGCGACAAGCGCGTGGCCAAGTACCGCAAGCAGAAGCTGCCGAACTACGGCGTCTTCGACGAGGAACGGCATTTCGCCCAGGGCGACAAGACCTGTGTGTTCGAGATGGCCGGGCTGACCATCGGGCTGACGATTTGCGAAGACATCTGGGAGCCGGGGCCGACGGCAGATGTCGCCAAGGCCGGCGCCAGCCTGTTGATTAACATCAACGCCTCACCGTTTCACGAAACCAAGCACGAACAGCGCAACCAGGTGCTGGCGGAACGGGCGCGTGAAACCGGACTGTCCATCGTCTACGTCAATTGCGTGGGTGGGCAGGACGAACTGGTCTTCGACGGCGACTCGATGGCTGCCCGCTATGACGGGCAGATTATTGCCAGGGCGCCGACCTTTGAGGAGGGCGTCTTCCTGGCGGATGTGCCGATTGATCATGTCGCCAACGCCAAGCCGGCCAAGAAGACCGACAAATCCATGGAGCAGCTCTGCTGGCAGGCGCTGACCATGTCGATTGCTGACTATGTGAATCGCAATCGTTTTGATGGCGTGCTGATCGGGCTGTCCGGTGGGATCGATTCATCGTTGGTGCTCGCACTGGCTGTGGATGCCCTGGGCGCTGACCGTGTTTGGTGTGTCGCCATGCCCTCGCGTTATACGTCCGAGCTGTCCCGTCGTGAGGCGCGCGCTCAGGCCGAGCGTCTGGGCGTTCGCTTTTCCGACATCGGCATTGAGCCAATGGTCGAGCAGTTTGGCCAGGCGTTGGCTGGTGAGTTTGCCGGCTGCGACGTCGATGTGACCGAAGAGAACATCCAATCGCGCGTCCGTGGGACGCTGCTCATGGCCTTGTCGAACAAATTTCGCTATCTCGTGCTGGCAACCGGCAACAAGAGCGAACTGGCGACGGGTTACGCGACCCTTTATGGCGATATGGCCGGCGGGTTTGCCCCGCTCAAGGATGTCTACAAGACGCTGGTGTTCAGGCTCGCCAACTGGCGCAACGCGCAGGTGGAGTCGGGGCAGCCACTGGTCATACCGCAGGCTGTGATCGATCGTCCGCCATCGGCTGAATTGCGCGCTGAACAGCAGGACTCCGACAGTCTTCCGCCCTACGACACGCTGGACGCGATCATTCGGGCTTATGTGGAAGATCATGCAACGCTGGCCGAGATCACCGACCAGGGTTTTGACGCGGAGTTGGTCAAGCGTGTTGCGCGGATGATCCGGCACAACGAGTACAAGCGCCGGCAGGCGCCTCCGGGGCCCAAGGTGACGGCTCGGGCGTTTGGCCGTGATCGTCGCTATCCGATTACTGCGGTGTACGAAGACATCTAGCCGCAGACCGGGGCGGGAGGGCTGGTCCTATACGCCGATCGCCTGTGACCTCGACAGGCGATCGTGCGTGCTCAGGCAGGCCGTATTAAGGCGCGTCCGCTTGCGAGGCGTCTTCGGTGGTCACCGTTTCCGGGCCGGTCCGGTCGATGACGGGCGGCAGCGTGAGTTGCTCGGCCGTGGTGTCGGTGGCTGCGGGTTCGGTAGGACTTGCCGTTCCGTAATTGGCCACCATCAACTCAGCGGTTGCCTCGGCCAACTCAGTCAACTCCAGCGCACGGTATGCGGATTCGAGAATGCGCAGGGTTTCGGGGATGACCGATGTGCCCTGGAAGCGCGCCAGGATGTCTTCGGCGCGACGGCTGGCCGCAACATACGCCTTGCGCTTCATGTAGTAGCTGGCGATCTCCAGTTCGTGCTGCGCGAGGCGATCGCGTAGGAGAACCATGCGCTGGCGCGCGTCCGGCGCGTAGCGACTTTCCGGGTAGCGCTGGATCAACTGCCCAAAGGCGTCGAATGCGCGGCGGGCGTATGTGGGGTCGTAGCTGTGGGAGTCCGACCAGGGCAGCAAATCACCATCGGCGTTTGCGCGGCTGTAGTGAATCAGTCCGCGCAGGTAGTACACGTATTCGATCTGCGGGTGGCGAGGGTGCTCGCGCAGGAAGCGATCAGCATCGGCCAGCGCGCTATCGGGCGCATACGCCTTGTAGTTGGCGTAGATCAGCTCGAGCTGCGCCTGGGTGGCGTACTGCGAGAACGGAAAACGCAGCAGGATGGCGCGATACTGACCGATGGCGCCGTCGTAATCGGCCGCGTCCAGCGAACGGCGCGCCATCCGGTAGACCTGATCGACTTGCAGGCGTTGCAGGCGCTTGGGCAACTCGTCGCGAAACGGGTTCGCCGGTGCCAGGGCATCATCGTCGCTGGCGCAGCCGCCAAGCACTAGACTTGCGCCGACCAGCAAGAGGGCCGGCAGTCGGATGGCTATCATTCGGGGTCGTGTTCTCAGAAGAGGCCGCAAGAGTATACCGATCGTGTCAACGAGTTCCGACATTCGAGTGTTTGAGGTTCCGGAAGTTCTTGCCGGTGCGCGACTGGATCGCGCGCTGGCCGAGCTGATGGCCGATGTTTCGCGCAGCCGCGTCCAGCGATGGATCCAGGATGGGCGCGTGCGTATCGACCAGGCGCTGATCACCAACCAGCGGGCGGCGGTGCAGGTGGGTCAGCAGATCGAGGTCGATCCGATCTTCGAGGCTGCGGTGGAAGCGGCGCCGGAAGCGATCGCGCTGGATGTTGTCCATGAGGATCCCGATTGCCTGGTCATCAATAAGCCGCCCGGTCTGGTTGTCCACCCAGGGGCGGGTCAGCCCAGGGGGACTCTGCAAAACGCCTTGCTCCACTTTGATCCGCGGCTGCAGCAGTTGCCGCGTGCGGGCCTGATCCATCGCCTGGACAAGCTGACCAGCGGCCTGTTGATCATTGCCCGACATCCAGATGCGTACCACCGGCTCTCTCAGGCCATGCAGGCCCGGCAGATCAGTCGGCAGTATCAGGCGCTGGTGTGGGGGCGGGTGATTGCGGGTGACCGGATCGAGGCTCCGCTGGGGCGCCACCCCCAGGATCGCACCCGGTTTACCGTTCGACGCGATGGTCGCCATGCCGTGACGCACTATCGCGTCCGTTCGCGCTGGGCGCACCACAGCTTGCTGGATGTGCGGCTGGAGACTGGACGAACCCATCAGATTCGTGTGCATCTTCGGCATCAGGGGTTTCCCATCGTCGGCGATCCGCAGTACGGCCGTCGCGGTAGCGGTCTGGCGGGTGCCGGCGATAGCCTGCAGGCGCAGCTGAGCGCGTTTCGTCGTCAGGCACTGCATGCGTTCCGGTTGGGCTTCGAGCAGCCCATGACTGGAGACAGGATCGAGTTGCAGGCGCCGTTGCCTGCTGATTTGCGGTCGCTGATCGAGGCCTTGGGTCCCGCCGAGTGACCCTGGATCTGATTCGCCCGCAATGGCCTGCGCCGGAATGGGTGCGCGCCGTGGCAAGTACCCGGCGGGGCGGATGCAGTCTTGGGGCCTTCGCATCGCTGAACCTAGCCGTGCACTGTGGAGATGATGAGGCCCGCGTACAGGCTAATCGTCGCGCCTGGGCGGCTGCCAGCGGAATGCCGGCACCACCGGTTTGGCTCAGTCAGGTCCACGGTCGTGATGTGGCTGTGGAGCCTGGGGCGGACTCGCAGCCCACCGCGGATGCCGCGGTGACCGTGCGACGCGGGCAGCCGTTGGCCGTGATGACGGCAGACTGCGTGCCCATTCTGCTGGCTTGTCGCCGCCAACCTTGGGTGGCAGTGGCCCATGCGGGCTGGCGTGGGCTGGCCTGTGGCGTGATTGCCTCGGCCGTGTCTCACGCGCCGGATGATGCGGACTTGATCGCCTGGATTGGGCCTTGTATCCGCGCTGCGCATTACGAGGTGGACGCAACTGTTCGCGACGGCTTGCTGGCCGCCATGCCCACGGCGGCGTCTGAGTTTGTCGAATCGCGTCCGGGGCATTGGTGGGCGGACCTCGCGGGCGTGGCGGGTCGGCAGCTCGAAGCCCTTGATATTGCGGGATTTGATTCCCGCCTGAGCGTGTTCGATGACCCGGGTCGGTTCTATTCCTACCGTCGAGATGCCGGGCAAACAGGCCGGCTGGCCTGCGCGATTTGGATCGAATAGTGGCGCTAAGTGTTCGTTGCGGTGGGAATTTTTGTCTGCTTAAATACCGCCGAGAATTAATAGGCAGGGCTGCAGAGGAGAGCAAGCAGCCCTGATGAAGCGTCCGGCCCGGTTGGGGTCCGCCAAGGAGAGGTGGAGCCGGGACAAGAAAACGCCTTTCGGGGGATGACGATCCATGGCGATGTTGAATGATGTGCGTGCGTCTAAGCGCGCTGAGTGGCGTATGCCGTCTGTCCGCGGTGCGCTGTTGGCAAGTGCCGCCGCCATGCTGGCGGGAGTCAGTTCCACGGCTTCAGCCGTCCAGTTTGAGATCGGCCCGTTCGAGGGCAGCGTCGATAGTCTGCTGACCGCAGGCGCGGCCTGGCGTGTGCAGGATCGGGCACAGCACCTGATCGGCAAGTCCAACCTGAATCCAGGGCTTTGTGTGCGGACCAACCGCACCGGTGATCCGGACGCAGCTGGTCCGTTGACCTACGAACCCGGTGCGATCAACGGTGCCTGCTCCGCGACTGCGGAATCCGATGATCCGAGGTACAACAACGCGAATGAAGAGTTCGTGGCTGCCCCGGGGTCGTTTTCGCCGAACTCGGATAACGGCAACCTGAACTACGACAAGGGTGATGTCGTGTCAGCAGCCGTCAAGCTGAATACCGAGATCAGCTTCGACATGCCGTTTCCCATTGGCGGCTCGCTGAGTTTTTACGCCAACCCGATCTTTTTGTTCGATGCCAATTCCGTCAATTTTGACGAGACGCATCCGGATACCACGCTGCAGCCGGCGTCCACGCCGCGGCCCGCCTCCGTGGATGCCTTGGCGGGCTCCAGCTTTGACTGGTCCAGCTACCACGTCAGTGGCTATCTGCCGTTCTTCGGTGATCGCGAAATTCTGTTGCGTGTCGGTCGCCAGGGTGTGAACTGGGGTGAATCCACCGCGCTGGTCTTCAATAGCATCAACGCGGTCAACCCGCCGCATGGTGTGCGTGCTCGCCTGCCGGGCTTCCAGCTGGAAGAAGCGTTCCAGGCCGTGGGCATGGCCTTTATCAGCACCGATCTGACCGCCGACCTGTTCATGGAGGCCTTCTACCAGTACGAGTGGAAGCCGGCGATTGCCGACCCCGTGGGCACCTTCTTCTCGGTGAGCGACACCGTGGGCGCAGGCGGCACCTATGCCATGCTGTCATTCTCCAAGGCGCCAGAAGATCCGGAGAATATTTATTCTTCGGCGGACAACAGTGCTAACGATTCGTCCGGCGCCCTGACCGACTCCGGCCGCACCGTGATGCGAGTCGATGATGTGCGGCCCAAGGACGATGGTCAGTACGGTGTGGCGCTGAAGTACTTCGCTAGCTGGCTGAACAACGGGACGGAGTTGGCGCTGTACTACTCCAACTACCACGCACGGATTCCGAGCGTATCCGCTTATGCGGCGGATCCGAGCTGCATCAGTGGCAGTAGCACCACGGCCCTGGAAGCGGCCATTGACTGCAATGGCTTTATTGCCGCTGGCGGCGATAACGCCCTGCCGGTCGATACGCTGCAGTTGTTTGTGGAGTACCCGGAAGACATCAAGCTGTACGGCTTCTCGTTCAACACCACCGTGGGTGATCTGGCGTTCTCAGGCGAGTACTCCTTCCGCGAGAACCTGCCCACCCAGGTGCACTCGACCGATTTGGTTTACGCAGCCCTGCAGCCGGCATTCCCGGAGAACTCAATTGAGATCCCGGGCGTGGCCACGGTGCCGGGTCGTCGCGCGGCCGTTCCGGACTTTGTGAACACGCTTTATCGCGACAACCCGGTCGATCCCGACGGCACCATGGATGGCGTGCAGAACTACTACATCCGTGGCTGGGAGCCCCAGAAAGTCCATCAGATGCAGTTCACCCTGCTGAATACCTGGGGTGGCGCCAACTGGTTTGATGCCTCGCAGATCATCGGCATCTTCGAGTTTGGCGGGACGTTGTTCCCAGATATGCCAGAGCTCAGCGAATTGCAGTTCAATGGGGCCGAAGTAAATACCCATGCCTCGGTTGGTGCTGACAGCACGTCGAACGGCTTCGATAGCGCCAACCTGGGTGTCTGTGACGACACGTGCCGACAGAACCCGACAGCTCAGCCGCTGGATCATTTCCCGACGCGTTTCTCCTGGGGTATCCGCGCCGTGGCCTTGTTCCGTTACCAGAACGCCTTGTTCGGTGCGAACATCGAGCCGCTTCTGGGCTTTTTCTGGGACGTCAACGGCATCGCCCCCGGTTTGGGCCAGAACTTCGTCGAAGGCAACAAGCAGATCCTGACCGGGCTGCGCTTCGATTACCTGAACAAGTGGATTGGCGAGGTGCGGCTGACCACGTTCACCGGCGGGTCGGATTACAACTCGCGTCGAGACAGAGACAACGTATCGGTTTATCTCGGTTACACGTTCTAGTCTCGATTGATATAACAACAGCGCCACGGGCGCGATGAGGGGAGATTGCATGCGTCACTGGATCGCAGGCTTGGCCATGGGTGGCCTCAGCGTGGGGGCGGCGACTGCCGGCGTCTCCCAGGAAGAAGCCGATCAGCTTGGCACGACGCTGACGCCGGTGGGGGCAGTGCAGGCGGGGGATGAAGCCCTTGGGCTGCCGCCCTGGGAAGGCGGGCTTCAGGAAGCGCCCCGTTCGTATAAGGGGGCGGGTCGGCGCTACACCGACCCGTTTCCCGATGACAAACCCATGTTCGTCATCACAGCCGACAACCTCGACGAGTACCGCGACAAGCTGACAGTGGGCCAATTGGCGCTGTTCGAACGCTTCCCCGAAACCTATGTGATGCCGGTGTACGAAACGCGGCGCACGTTTGCCAATCCACAGTTCATTTACGACGCGACGAAGAAAAACGCGCTCACCGCTGAACTGAGTGGGGGTGGCGACACCGTCACCGGTGCGGTGACGGGCGTGCCGTTCCCGATTCCTAAGAATGGCCACGAGGTCATCTGGAATCACAAGACGCGTTACCGCGACTTCTCGGTGCGGCGCTGGAACAACCAGGCTGCGGTGACCTCCAGTGGCTCCTACAACCTCGTAAAGCTGCGCGAGGACGTGACGTTCCGCTACAGCCAGCCGGGCATCGAGCCGGAAGACCTGGATAACGTGCTGCTGTATTTCCTGCAGGTGACAACCGAGCCACCGCGGCTGGCGGGCCAGATTCTGCTGGTGCACGAAACCATGGATCAGCTTCGCGAACCGCGGGCAGCCTGGTTGTACAACCCCGGTCAGCGACGGCTGCGTCGTGCGCCCAATGTGGCCTATGACAACCCGGGTACCGGTTCAGACGGGCTCCGGACCAATGATCAGACGGACACCTTCAACGGTGCGATGGATCGCTATGATTGGAAGCTGGTCGGCAAGACAGAAATCTACTCGCCGTATAACAGCTACAAGATTCATTCGGACGAGTACGATTACGACGACATCATCCAACGCGGACACATCGATCAGGATCTGACGCGCTACGAACTGCACCGGGTCTGGATTGTCGATGCGACGCTCAAGGCTGGCACCAGCCACATTTACAAGCGCCGCACCTTCTACGTGGATGAAGATTCCTGGCAGATTGTCGCCGTGGATATCTACGACAAGCGTGATGAACTGTGGCGCGTTCAGGAGTCCCATTCGGCGATGGCCTACGATGTGCCGTATCTCGCGCCGGTGCTTGAATCGGTTTACGACCTGTTGGCGAATCGTTATCTGGTTCAGGCCATGAATAACGAGGATGACGAGACGTATTCGATTGACGTGGATTGGGAGACCTACTTCAATCCCTCCAACGTCAAAAAGCTTGCCCGTCGCTAGCGTTCGACTCGCTTGACCATGCGCGCAGTGCGGCGCGCATGGCCACATAAGGAGACACACTATGGTGCGATGCACCGCTGCCCTGGCCGCCATGCTGGCGGTCACCGGGATGGCCCACGCTGCCGAAATCGAGAACCAGCCTGCGCAGACCAGGCCACTGGCCTCTCACAGTTTGTTGCTCGATGCGGTGAATGCCGGCCCCCGATTCGTCGCTGTGGGCGAACGTGGACACATCCTCGCGTCACTGGATGGACAGGACTGGGTTCAGGCTGAGGTGCCGACGCGCGCCACGCTGACCGCGGTCACCTTCGCGGATGCCAGTCATGGCTGGGCGGTCGGTCACGATGCCGTGATTGTTCATACCGATGACGGCGGTCAGAGCTGGGCATTGCAGAACTTCGAGCCCGATCTGGAGCGGCCGTTTCTCGATGTGCTGTTCTTGACGCCGGAGCGAGGATTCGCCATTGGCGCATACAGCCTGTTCTACGAGACCAGTGACGGTGGCGAAACCTGGACTGAACACGAGACTCCGGTGCGCGATGACGAATGGCATTTCAACGCCATCAGTCGTCTGGACAACGGCCATCTGGTCATTGTCGGGGAGAGCGGCACGGTGGCTGTTTCCAGTGACGACGGTGTGACCTGGACATCGGCACCCTCTCCCTACGCGGGTTCCTACTTCGACGCCGTGCCATTCGGAGAGGCCGGGGTGTTGATCATCGGCCTGCGCGGCAACGCTTATTGGACGACCTCCACCGAGGACATTGTCTGGACGAAGGTGCAAACCGGTACGGGCCAGACCCTGTTGGGTGGGGCGGCATTGCCGGACGGTGGCGCCGTGATCGTTGGCCTCAATGGCACCGTGCTGCGAACCGTCAATAACGGTCGTGCCATGGAGCGTCTACCAAACACAGTGGGTGTCAGCCTCAACAGCGTGCTCGTGAACAGCGGGCGTCTTCTGGCCGTGGGTGACCGCGGCAGCCACATCATCGAGCTTCGCTAGTCGACGACGGCTTCTCGGCGCGCTTCAAAGGAATTCCGCATGCGAATGATCACAACCGACGACATTCTTCGAGTCGTTGAACCCCTCGTCTACGCCCGCCGCGGCCTCGGCATGTTGGTGCTGGTGCTGCTCACGGCGTTCTTCGGCTACCAGGCAGCCCTGATCAAGCCGGATGCCGGATTCGAGAAATCGATTCCGCTGGAGCATCCCTACATGAAGGTGCTCAAGCAGTATCAGTCCGCCTTTGGCGGGGGCAACCTGATCAAGGTGGCGCTCATCCAGGAAGAGGGCGAGCTGTACAACGAGGAGTTCCTCGACACCCTGCGTAAGGTCACGGACGAAGTCTTCTTTATTCCGGGTGTGGATCGATCACGGGTGTCCTCGCTGTTTACGCCGGATGTTCGCTACACCGAAGTCGTTGAGGGCGGGTTTGCGGGAGGCAATGTCATCCCGGCCGAGTACCGACCGACCGAGGAGATGTTCGAACTCATCAAGACCAATGTCGGCAAGGCCGGCATCATCGGGCGCCTGGTGACCCAGGATCAGACCGGCGCCATGGTCAATGCCGAGTTGCTGGAGTTCGATCCGATTACCGGTGAGAAGCTGGACTACCGCAAGGTCTCCCACCAGCTGGAAGAGATCCGCAAAACCTACGAAACCGAAAACATCAAGATCCACATCATCGGCTTCGCCAAGGTGGTGGGGGATGTGACCGACGCGACACTGGAGGTGGTGGGTTTCTTCCTGCTGACCCTGCTGATGACGCTGGTCTTGCTGTGGTTCTACACCGGCTCCTTCAAGCTTGCCGTGCTGCCGCTGGTCTGTTCCATCGTGGCCGTGATTTGGGAGTTCGGGCTGCTCAGGTTGTTTGGCTACGGACTCGATCCCTTCGCGATCCTGGTGCCGTTTCTCGTACTCTCAGTGTCGGTGTCGCATGGTGTGCAGTACGCCAACGCCTGGGTGGCCGAGGTCGCGCACAACGGGCGGAACAGCTTTGATGCGTCGCTACAGACATTCCGCCGGCTGGCCATTCCGGGCACCACGGCGCTCATCACCGATGTCGCTGGTTTTGCCACGATCTATCTGATCCCGATCGACATCATTCGCGAGATGTCGCTCAACGCGGCGTTTGGTGTGGCCGCGATCATCGTGACCAATAAGGTGATGATGCCCATCTGGCTCACCTGGATCAAAATCGGGGATGTTGAGGAATTCAAGCGCAAGCAGGCGGTTCGTGACCGCTTCGGCGATGGGTTGTGGCGTCTGATTGCCAAGAATACCCGCCGCACCCCGGCCATTATCACGCTGCTGATCTGCTCCATTCTGTTGGGTTGGTCGATTTGGAAGTACGACGATTTGCTGGTCGGCGATTCGCAGGCGGGCGTGCCGGAGCTGCGGCCGGATTCGCGTTACAACCAGGATTCCCGTGCCATCGTCGACAACTTTTCCATTGGCGTGGACATCCTGAAAGTCATTGCGGAAACCGCGCCTGAGGCGTGCATTCGTTACGAGCAGATGGAGACGATCGACCGGTTTGCCTGGGAGATGAGCAATCTCACCAAGGAGGTGCAGTCGGTTATCTCACTCCCGCAGGTGGCCAAGATCATCAATGCAGGCTGGAACGAAGGCTCGCTGGCCTGGCGTGTGCTGCCCCGGAACCGTTACGTGATTGTCCAGGCCATCACGCCGGTGGATACGTCGTCCGGGCTGCTTAACCCTGACTGTTCGGCCATGCCCGTGCTGATCTTCACCAAGGATCACAAGGCCACAACCATTCATACGATCACCGATGCGGTGAAGGCCTTCAACGAAGCGAACCGGGTGGCCTACTACGAAGAGCATCCGGAAATTACCGAGGAATACTGCGCCGAGAAGAGCGCCAAGCGTGACGAACTTGGCCGCATGCGGATGGAGCGGGACAATCTGGCTGCACTCCAGACGGCTGAGCCGGATGCGGCCCGAGCGGAGGCGTTGGAAGCCTTGAATGCCCGTTACAGCGACGTCGAGGATGAGTTCGCTGCAATGGAGGACTTCTGTCCCGTCAATTTTGCGCTGGCTTCGGGCAACGTCGGGGTCATGGCGGCCACGAATGAAGTCGTGGAGGCACAGGAGATCCAGGTTGTCTTCTGGGTTTACGTTGTTGTTGTCACGTTCCTGTGGCTGTCATTCCGCTCCATTTCGGGCGTGCTTTGCGTGGTTCTGCCGCTGTCACTGGTGTCTGTCATGGCCTATGCCGTCATGGCTCAGTTGGGCATCGGGCTGAAGGTCGCAACGCTGCCGGTGGTTGCGCTGGCAGTGGGGATTGGCGTGGATTACGGAATTTACGTCTACAGCCAACTGGCGGACGGCGTGAACCGCGGTATGACCTTGGAAGAATCCTTCTACCGGACGCTGTCGCAAACCGGTAAGGCCGTGGTCTTCACGGGTGTCGCGCTGGGGCTCGGCGTGGGGACTTGGTTGTTCTCCGCATTGCAGTTCCAGGCAGATATGGGAATCCTGCTGGTATTCATGTTTACGGCGAATATGTTCGGCGCGATTCTTGTCATGCCAGCGCTGGCACATTTCCTGGTCACCAAGGAAAGTGCCGCCAAGACAGGGCTGACGAACCACTAAGCCCACTTGGCAGGTCGACAACGCCCGGCTTGTCCGGGCGTTGTCGTATCAACTGCCAGGTTGTCGGTGCAGCGGACAGGGCACGGCCACAAGCGCGCCGTCTTCCAGGCGTAGCGCGGTGAGCGAGCCGCCCCAGACACAGCCGGTATCCAGGCCAACGACATTGTGCTCCGGCCACTGGACCGTGCCGAGTGTGGACCAGTGTCCGAAGACGATCTGGGTGTCGCGTGTCCGCCGGTCCGGCAGCGCAAACCAGGGCAGTGCCGCAGCGGCTTCCGATGTCGGATGACCTTTGGCCGCAAAGTCGAGACTGCCATCAGGCCGACAAAAGCGCATACGCGTCAGGCAGTTGACGATCAGTCGCAAGCGATCAGCCTCGTGGTGCTGTGTTGACCACTGATCGGGGTGATTGCCATACATCGACTTGAGAAACGCGGGCCGCGTGTGGTCGGCAAGTCGCGTTTCGACCATGGACGAATAATGGAGGACTTCGTCCAGCGTCCAGTCACGGTGCACACCGGCATGGACAATGAGCGTATTAAACGATTCAAGATGGATGGCCAGCGGTCGCCGGGCCAACCACGCCAGCCAGTCGTGCGCGTCGGATGCGTCGAGTATCGGGCGCAGATCAGGCTGCGACTTGGGGGCAACGCCGGCTGCCTCGGCCAGCAGGTGCAGATCATGATTCCCCAATACGCAATCAACACGGTCGCGCAATGCATAGACCGCACGCAGAGTCTCGAGTGACGCCGGTCCGCGATTCACAAGGTCGCCTGCGATCCAGAGGCGGTCCTCCGCGGGGTCGAAGCGGATGGCCTCCATGAGGCGCATGAAGTCTTCGTAGCAACCCTGCAAATCGCCTACGATCCAGTGGCTCATTCCGTTGTTCCGATCAGATGACGAGTGAACACCGACAAGCGGTGGCTGCCAGCCGGTCCACCGTTGTTGCGGCCGGCCGGCTGGGTGTTAACAATACCGTTACAAAAATGATTCTCGGTTGCACGAGAAAGGAACCCCGCAATGCTTAGCTACGTCCTGTCCCTTTACAAACTCTGGCGAGATGACGAAGCAGCCAGCGCGGTGGAGTATGGCTTGGTGATCGGTTTGATCGCCGTCGCCCTGATTGTGATTCTCGGATCGCTGGGTGAGGGGCTGGAGGCCTTGTTCAAAGAAGCGTGCGACGAAGTGGTCGACGGCGGCTGCACGTCCGGGAACTAGCGTCGATCAACCGGTGATCGGTACATTGCTCGGGCTGGCTTGGGCCAGCTGGGCTGTCGTCATCGGCTGGATTGATAGGCGTCATCGCCGTGTAAGCAACCTCTGGTGGGTGGCCGCGCTGCCAATGGCGTTGTTGACACCTTTTGTGCTGCACCCAGGGCGTGCCTGGGCCTTGTTTCTCAGTCTCTCCGGGCTTTTGCTCGCGCTGGCGCTGCACCTAGGGCCCTGGATGCGTGGCTGGCTCGGAGGCGCAGACCTCAAAATCTACGCTGTGATCGGCTGGGGCTACGGCGCATTGTTTTTTCTGGAAGTCTTTGCGATCGCTTCGCTATTGTTGGCAGTGACCGCAGCCATCCACCGCCTGCGATCACGTACGCCATCGCCGCGCATTCCCGTGTTACCTACGATGGCAGTCAGTCTGGTGGCCTGGACCATCAGTGGCCCGTGGTGGGTTGGAGGACAGGGGTTTTGAACATTGGCCGTTTCAGTGTGGGACGGAGCAGGCAGCGGGGTGCAACCGCCCTGGAGTTCGCATTCGTCTTCCCGCTGCTCTTCCTGCTGATGTACGGCATCCTGGTGTATGCCTACATCTTTCTTCTGAAGGAATCGCTGGCCTTTGTGGCCCAGGAAGCGGCAGAGTCGGCGGTGGCGGTCGACCCCTTCGATAACCAGAATTACGGTGACCAGGTGCGTCAGCGCGCGCAACAAACGGCGTCGAGCCTGCTACAGTGGCTGCCAAACGATCAGCGCGAGCTGGTGGTGGGTTCCAACGGAGAGTTGGTCGACGTCGACCTGGTGCCGAGCGGGGGGCAGCGATTTGTCCGCGTTCGTCTGGAGTTCGTCATCCGCGACCTGTTTCCGTCGATCCCGTTGCCTTTGGTGGGCCAGGCGCCGCCCATGCCTGATGTGCTCAGGGCGGAGGCCTCCGCCCTGGTTGATGCCACCATTGCGGAGGCCGAGGGCGGCTGAGGGACAGACAGTGGGGAGGCCGGCTAAGCCGGTCAGCCACGGAGAGCGAGGTTAGACGAGTGGGGAGTGCAGCTTGAGCAGCTCAGCGATGAAAATCCTGGCCATCGTCATGCTGGCCATCGCCGGGCTAGCCGGTTTGGTTGCTTATCGCATGAGCGTGGACTACGCCCGTGCGCCACAGCCCTTGCCTGAAGCCGCCGAACAGGAAGAGGTTGTGCCGACGACGCTTGTTGTCGTGGCGCTCCAGCCTTTGGCTGCCAATGTCCAGATTCAGCGGGATGATGTCGCGTTGACGCCGGTGACCATTGCGCCGGCCCGTTACTTTGCCAATGTGGATGATGTCGTCGGCCGCGTGCCGCTGGTCGACATCGATGCAGGCGCGCCGGTGACGCCCCGGTATTTCCGCGATGCCAATGTGCTCGCGCGCATCATTCCGGCGGGCAGCAAGGCCATGTCGCTGCAAATCGACGAAGTCGTGGCTGTCGGCGGTTTTGTGCGACCCGGGGATACAGTGGATGTGCTGGTGTTCCTGCGCGGTAGCGGAATGCAGGATGCCCAGGCCCGTTATCTGCTCCGCAGTGCGCTGGTGCTTGGCTATGAAGAGCGGGTTATCGACCGCCCCGAAGGGGTGGATGACAGCGCCAACTCTCGTCGTCAACGGATTCGGACTGCGGTCGTCGCGGTTCCAGATGCAGAGGTCACGCGCGTCATGCTGGGAGCCAGTCTGGGTGAACTGCGTCTGGCGCTGCATGGCCAAGGGGATGCCGAGGGTGGTGCACAGTCCGGAGCGCTGCCGCTGGTCACCGACGCGGCCACCGTAGCTAGCACCCCGTCGGCCGACGTCATCACGCGAGAAGAGCTTGTGGGTATCGAGAAGAAAAAGCCCGCCACGGAGAGAAGGGTGCAACCACCGGTTTACGTTTATCGGGCTAACGAACTGGAGTCGGTGCGGCCATGAGAATCTGGGCTCGGCTGCGTGCTGGCAGCTACATCATGCTTATCGGCCTGGCGTCCGTAGCCACGCTTGCCCAGGCCTATCTGCCGGATAGCCAGGTGCTGCGAGTTGATCAGGGCACGCATGAACTGTTGCGACAGCCCACAGAGATCGAACGCGTCGCGGTTGGCGATCCCAGCGTGGCCGACGTCAACGTTATCAACCGGCGAGAGGTGCTCGTGACCGGTAAGGCGCCGGGCATTACCAGTTTGCTGATCTGGGGACGCAATGCAGGCACTCCGCGTGAATATCGCGTCACGGTCGGCAAGCCGCCCAGCCCAGCCGGCCAACTGCCGGATGATCCCAGCCTGGCTCAAGCCCGTGTCGTACCCGGGCAGGGGTTGGCCGGCGAACTGCCCAGCCTGGCTGCGCATCAGCGTGCGCGGGCCCAGAGCGCGGGTGGTGACACGCCGGCCGCCGTGGATGCGTCGACCGTGGCCATTGATACCCAGGTTCACGCCGCAATCAAGATTGTCGAGGTCAGCCGCACGACGCTGGAGCAGTTTGGTTTCAACTTCATCAAGAACTCGCTGAACACGACGGTGACCGTGTCGCCGCCGGGTGCCTTGTCCGGCATTGTTCAGAACCAGGAGCTGGGCGGCTTCGACCTCGCGTCGGGTTCCGGATTTCGCGCTGTCCAGGATGCTTTTCAACTCGCGATTGGTGATGCCACGAACAGTGTGCTCGGTGTGATCAGTCTGCTCGAGCGTCGGGGGCTGGCTCGGACGCTGGCCGAGCCCAGTCTGGTGGCGGCGAGCGGGCAGCAAGCGAGTTTTCTTGCCGGTGGCGAGTTTCCCATTCCTGTCGTCCAGGGCAATAGCAATGCTGTCTCGGTAGAGTTCAAGGAATTTGGTGTTCGGCTCACCATGAGCCCGACGGTGTTGTCCGCTGATCGCATCGCCCTCAAGGTGGCGCCGGAAGTCAGCGAGCTGGATTTCAATTCCGGTTTTCAGTCTGGTGGCGTCGCGGTGCCCGGCTTGGCGGTGCGTCGCACAGACACGACGATCGAATTGGGGGATGGCGAAAGCTTTGTCATCAGTGGCCTGATCAGCAATCGTTTGCAATCGAGTGTCGACAAAATTCCCTTCCTGGGTGATGTCCCGATATTGGGTGCTTTTTTCCGGAGCAGTCAGTACACCCGCGATGAGCGTGAATTGATCATGGTCGTGACACCGACCATTGTTCGTCCGCTTGCAGCGGGTGCCCAGACGCCGCCACTACCCGGTGCGGAGTTGGACGGTTACCGGCCTGGTTTTGGCGAGTTCATGCTTTTCGAGAACGGTCGGTTTGATACCGGCAGTGGTTTTTCCGAGTAGGCACGACGATGAAGACGCAAGCCATTCTCGTTGCCGCCGACCCGGTGTACGCCCACTGGCTGACTGAATCGCTGGGCGGTGGTGTCGAAGTGCATCTGGTTCGCAGTCTCAGTACCCTGCCGGAAATCGGGCATATCGGTTTGGCGTTTGTCGAAATCGATCCCGAAAACCCGGCCAGTGGGGCGCAGACGGTTGATCATCTGCTTGCCCGCCAGCCCGAACTGCCCGTGTTCGCAGTGGGGCTGGACTCGTCCTCCGATGCTGTGCTGAGCGCTGTGCGTGCCGGGGCGCGTGACTATTTTGTCCTCAACAAGGACAGCGACAATCTTGCGGGTCTGGTGGGCAAGGTTCTGCGGCGATCGAATTCGGCTGCGAGAGGCCAAGACCACGCCCGCCTGTACACATTGCTCAGCGCATCACCCAGCGACGGGTTGGCCTTTCTGGGCGGGCATCTGGCGCTGGCCCTGTCGCAGCGTAGCGGCCCGGGTGAACGGGTCTTGCTTATCGATATGGCCAGTCCAGTGGGAGCCTCCCTGGTCTACTTCAACGTCAACCAGACCTATACGCTGGTGGACGCGCTACACGATGTATACCGATGCGACCAAACGCTCATCGACACCGCCTTCGCCCGACATGAGTCGGGGGTGTTCGTCCTGTCGCTGAGCGAGGAGACGCTGGGTTTTCCTGAGCTGGATCAGCAGAACATTGTGGCCCTGGTCGAAACGTTGCGCTCGCATTTCGGCGCGATTGTGCTCGCGGCCGATGCCCACGCCTCCGTACCGGTGCTGGGCACGCTGGTCAGCCAGTCCACACGGACCCTGTTGCTGTCGGATCAGTCCATTCTGCGCAGCCGCCAGAACAAGACGCTGCTCCAACGTCTGCGGGTCGAGGAATGCGCCCTGGATCGCGCTGGCCTGCTCATCGAGAACTACCGGGCTCGCCTGGGACTGACGGTCGACAATTTGTCCGAACTGCTGGATCTGCCCATCTACGGGACACTGGGAGGGCAGCCGACCCAGCGTATTCATGCCATGAATGCCGGAGAGTCCCTGTTTAGCATTGCGCCGCGAGACCCCTACGCCCGGAGTGTGGTTGAGCTGGCCGATCGCCTGGATCGGTCCGGTGAGGCAGGTGACCTGGTGCCGGCGTCCGGAGAGGGCTGGGTGTCACGCCTCTTTGCAGGCTGAGGCAGGCATGAGCGCGCAGGACGATCAACGGTTCCGGCTAAGCGACCAATATCAGAGTCTCAAGTCGGCAATCCACCGACACCTCATCGGGCTCATTGATGAGCGCAATCTCGATGTCGACCAGCTCAGTCCGCAGCAGGTGCAGCAGCTGTGTCTGGACCAGGTGCGTCGGTATGTGCTGGATCAGAAATTGCCGGTCAATCAGCGCGAAGTCGAAATTCTCTCTCGCGATGCCCGGCACGAGCTCATCGGGTACGGCCCGATTCAGGAGCTGGTCGACGATGAGGCCGTCGACGATATTGTGGTCAACGGTCCGGCGCAGGTGTTCGTGGAACGTGCCGGCCGCCTCGCCGAGGTGCCGGTTCGCTTCATGGATGATGCGCATGTCGTCCGTGTCATCCAGCGCATTCTTGCACCGCTTGGGCGTCGGGTGGATGAATCCACGCCGATGGTGGATGCGCGCCTTCCGGATGGCTCACGTGTCAATGCCATCATCCCGCCGATTGCGCTCAACGGGCCCTGTGTGTCGATTCGCAAGTTCAGGAAGCGTCCGCTGAGCAGCGCCGAGCTTCTTGCCAATGGAACGGTGAGTGAGGCTTTGCTCGACTACCTGCAGAAGCGGGTCCGCGATCGGGCCAATTTGCTCGTTGTGGGGGGCACCGGCTCCGGCAAGACCACCTTGTTGAACGTGTTGTCGGGGTGGATTCCCGATGCCGAGCGTGTGGTGACCATCGAGGATGCTGCCGAGTTACGGCTCCACCATGCCCACACCGTCCGCCTGGAATCACGCCCCCCCAACCTGGAGGGCGAGCGGGCTGTCACCGCCCGGGATCTGGTCCGCAACGCGCTGCGCATGCGACCCGACCGCATCATCGTCGGTGAGGTGCGCGGTGATGAGGTGTTGGACATGCTGCAGGCCATGAATACCGGCCACGATGGGTCGATGACCACGCTGCATGCAAACAGCTGCGCCGATGCCATTCATCGCCTGGAGTTGCTGGCCGGATTCGCAGGATTCACCGGTTCTGAGGTGACGCTGCGAGGGCAGGTCGTCAGCGCAATCGACCTAATGGTGCACGTCTCCCGGCTGCCCGATGGCTCCCGCAGAGTGATGTCGATCACTGAGATCCAGGGGCTCGATGCAGGGGAGGTTCAGCTCGTGGATGTCTTCCGCTTCGATCATGCACAGGCCGATCATCTCGACTGCCGCGAGGAGGCGTCGTGATAGGGCTGGTGGTCGGTCTGGTCTTCGCGATTGTCTGTGTGGCGGCGGCGTTGTGGCTTTATGGGGCGGCGCGGCAGCGTCAGGAGCGCGAGGATGTCCTGCTCCGCCTGCGTGCGATGGGGGCGGCACCGACGGAAGCGAGACGCCTGCGCATGCGCGCTAGCGATGTTCGCAATCCTTTGTCTCGCTGGGCCTTGCATCAATTCTGGCGGGCGGGTATCCAGCTGGAGCCGGCACGGTTACGCCTGGCCTGCCTGGTACTGTTCGTTGCGGCGCTGCTGCTGGCCGTGTTGCTGGGCATCTCGATGATGCTGCTGATCCTCATGATCGCAGGCCTGGCGCTACATTTGTTTCTGGGGCGGCGGGCGGCCGCCCGCCGCAACGACATTCTCGAGCAGTTGCCTGATTTTCTGGATCAGATTCTGCGCGCCCTGTCGGCCGGCAATTCGCTGGAGGACGCTCTGGCTGAGTCCGCCCGGGATGCGCGGAATCCGGTGCGCGAAGTCTTCTTGACGATCAGCCGCCAGGTGCGCCTCGGTGCGCCTGTCGAGGAAGCGCTCGCCCGGCAGGCGGATATCCACGAAATCTCGGATCTCCACGTACTGGCCATGGCCGCCAGCGTGAACCGGCAATACGGCGGCAGCCTGCGGCGCATTGTGAAAAGCCTGGTGCATGCGATCCGTAGCCGCGATTCCGCCGCCCGTGAGCTGCGGGCCCTGACTGCGGAGACCCGATTGTCGGCAACGGCGCTTGTCGCGATTACCGTCGGGTTGACGCTTTACGTCTGGACACAGAACCCCGACTACTACGCCGAGATGTGGGCCGGTTTCGGTACGCGATTAATGCTGCTGGTCTCGGTGTTGTTGCAGGCATCTGGCATCGCGATCATTTACTCCATGGTCCGGTCGTCCTGGGGGACGGATTAATGTTTCCGGCGTTGGTCATGATCGCTGTTATCGGCATCACGCTGGGGATCGGGTTGTTACTGATGAGCGCGCTGGCCGGCCGCCGCATACAGCGGCTTGAAGCGCGGGTGACCGGACTGGATACCGTAGACGATGGTGATGCGGGGCATGGCATGTTGCTGTCGCAGCTGGCCAGAGGCGGCCGGCGGGTCGAGCAATGGATGGATACCCAGGACGAAACCGCGCGCCTGTTCGTGCAGGCCGGTTGGCGCCAGCCTCAGTCCCGCGTGCTGTTCTACGCGACTCAGTCGGGGTTGCCCCTGGCCGGGGCCACGGGCGTCATCGCTGCCTGGGCCAGTGGTGCCAGTGGCTGGTCCGTGGGGGAGTTTGCGATGGCGATGTTCGCGGCAGTCGCCATCGCGCTGTTACTGCCCAAGTACCTGCTGAAACGGCGTGCCGAGCGCCGCCAACGCCGCATGCGCCACGAAGTGCCGATGTTTATTCATCTGCTGATGCTGTTGTTCGAGGCCGGGCTATCGACGCGTCAAGCGCTGCAAAGTCTGATCCGGGAAGCGCAGGGCGTGCTGCCCGTGCTCAACGACGAAATGGCTATCGTGTTGCGACAAATCGAAGCGGGTGGTGATACGGCGCAAATTCTCAAGCAACTGGGCGCCACCATGGAGGTGGGTGAACTGGAGACCGTGTTATCGGTGCTGCGCCAGGCGGATCGCTACGGCGGCGAACTCCGTGAGCCGTTGTCAGAGGCACTGGCCGTGATGGAAGAGCGGCGGGTGTTCGAGATGCGCGAAGCCGTCAACCGGTTGTCCGGCCGCATGACCGTGGTCATGGTGCTGTTTTTCTTGCCGGCGTTGTTGATCTTCGTGGCGGGTCCGCCTTTTGTATCGATATTCCGGGTGTTGGGAGCCAGTCAGTGAGTCGAGCGCTGCTGCTGTTGCTGGGGCCGCTAATGCTTCTGGCCTGTCAGTCCACGCCGAAAACGCCGGATGACGCGGTTCGTATCGCCAACCAGGACGATACCGAGCAAGTCCACACTGAGTTGGTCCGGCAGATGATCGCGCAACGCAAGTATTTTGCGGCACGTGCGCATCTGGACGCCCTGGCTCTGGAGCACGGCGAGACACCGGAGATTCAGCTGCTCCGGGCCGACTGCATGCGGCACCTGGGTGAGCTGGACGGTGCCAGAGCGGCCTACCAGGCCTTGCTGAACGGGCCGTTTGCCGCCGAGGCGGCCCATGGCATGGGGTTGCTACTCGCGGAACATCATCTCACGGCTGCAATTTCTTATTTGCAACGTGCTGTATTTCTCAGGCCTACGCATGCCGCAGCTCGGAATGATCTTGGTTATGCGATGATATTGGCGGGCGACTATGACAGTGCGCATCGCGAGCTCTCCACAGCAATGGAATTGGCCCCGGGTGATGCGCGCGCGCTGCGTAACCTGGTGCTGTTGCACCATCTGCGTGGTGATCCCAGCCAGGCGGCGGCACTTGGCCGACGCGGGGGGCTGTCGCAGTCGAGCCTCGACCAGTTGCGCCAACAGGCCAATGACTTGAACGCTCCGGTGGCGCGAGGAGTGGGTGGACCGTAGGCGGGAGGATCGCATGCACATTGTTCGCGGAATCTGGGTGGTGTCGCTGACTGCTGCAGCGACCGTCGCGCATGCGCAGTCGGTCGAGCCGGGCTCAGGCGAGGCCACACGTGCCTGGCTGGATCTGCAGACCTCCGGGCGCCAGGCCACAGAGGCCGAGCGGCCCATGGACGGCGAAGTGGCCGACCGTGTTTATCAACGCTATCTCGACAGCCACAGCCATCCCATTCCCCTGCAGTTTCCTCGCGAGCAATTTGCCGCGGAGGGCGGCGGTTCGTGATGTCCTGGCAGCGTCAGCGCGGCGCTGCAGCAGTGTTTGCAGCGTTGGCAATCGTGGCGGCCGTCTCGGCGTTCAGCCTCGTCTTTCATGCCGCACAGCTCTATCTGGCCAAGCGGGATCTTCAGCGCATCACCAATATGGCGGCGATGGATGCAGCCATGGTTATCGGTGGCTGTGTGGATGGTCGCTTGGAGGATATGTCGGCCCTGGCACGTGACCAGGCGCGACTATCGGTACTGCGCAACGGCGATGCGGGTGCGGTGAACTGGCTGGACGATGGCGAGGTCGTCATTGGCGAGTTGACGCGCGCAGGCGGTCTGCGCAGCGTCACTACGCCGCGTGGCAGTGATCGCACGCCCGCCGTGCGTGTGACGATGAGTCGCCCGCAGCCGAGTTTTCTAACCGAGGCATTCGGCGGAGCGTCGGGAGCGCGTGTCGTGGCATCGGCCAGCGCCATTGCGGGGCCCGCTGTCACCCCGCGTGTGGGGAGTTATGTATTTCAGGCTGACAGCGGTCAGGAATCGACTGTCGGGCGTCTGCTGTACTCGAATTTTCTTGGCGGCGGTACGCGTGCCGAGCTGAGCGTGGCGGGCTATCAGGGCTTGTTCGACACCCAGGTCCAGCTGGGCCAGCTGGTGCGGACTGGTGCCACCGTCCTGGATGGCGAAGACATTCTGACGTCGAATGTCGAGTTTCTGCTGGGTGATTTCATCAATGCCGTCTACCAGTCGGTGGCTGGCAATCTGTCTGCTTCGGTGGACCGTGTGCTTGGGGACATCGTCACCGGGCTGGATCCGGCGCTCACGGTGGTGCCTGCGGAGGTCTTCGACATCGTGGGCGACCCTGATGCAGTCGACGACGCGTTGTTCGTAAATCTGGGCGAAATTGTCGAAACGGCTGTCCTGGTCGCCAACAGCACAGTGCCCATCGACTTGGCCCCCATTCTTGGCTTGCCGGGTGTTGCCACCATCGTGCCGCGGATCCGGGTGATCGACCCGGGGGCCGTCACAATTGGTGGTGACCTGTTCTCCGAGGAGGGCGAACCGCTGACACGTGCGAGTACCGCGCAGATCACGCTGGATGCGGATATCTCACTACTCGGCACGACACCCGGCACGTCTCTGCTGGACTTGAACCTGCACGCGGCGCTTGCGCGTGCGTCGGCAGCGGTGACAGATATTCGCTGCGCAACCACGGCGCGTCCATACCACGAGGTGGATGTGGAAACGGTGTCTACGCTTGCTGCTGTTGAGATCCGCGATGCACGACTGAATTTACCGGCGCTGCTTGGAGGTGTGCAGTCGCTGGGGGGGACGGTCATCTCGGTCGACTCCACGCATACCGCGCCTTTGACCTTTGGTGGCCCCGGCGTGACTTATCCGCAAACCCTTTCGGCACCCGCCGTTAGCGATGACCTGGTTCCGGCCATCGGTGCTGCGCTGGGCGATCTGGTCCGTCGTGCAGAACTGCCCCTGCTGCCTGCACCCCTGCAAGCGCAGCTGGAGGTGTTGTTGAGGGACGTGCTACTGCAAATTGCTGATGATGCACTGGAAGGTTCGCTTGCTCGCGCTTTCGAGGAGTTGGGTCTGAGGATTGCCGGTGCCGATGTCACCATCGAGTCGGTCTCCGTGCAGCGGCCGACTTTGCTAACCCATCAGCAGTCACGCTGATGCGTTTGCGGGCCGGAGCGAGGTTGCGACAACAGCCGGCCGGCCTGTAGCGGGAGAAGGAACGATCACCGATTACAACGACGCTCGGGGCGGGTTCATCAACCCGCTGGCCAGGCCTGCATGCCGGCTGCGCCGCGCTTGCGTGCGCAGACCTGTGCGCTGGGCGTGCTGTTTTCCTGCGCAGTCTCGCACGGTCATCCTGCCCCCCGGCCGTCAGCCTGTCTCGCAGGCCTGGCGCATGGCGCTACCGGCCCTGAGCCGTTCAGGCTAGGCGCATGGCTTGGTTTCGTGTCACGGCGGTAGTGCTCGCCGCAGCGCTGCTGCTAGTGATGTACCAGGCTTTGGGGCAGCTCAAGCGACTGCATTTCGAGCGACAGGCACAGGCACAGGCGCAGCTCACCATCACGGCCAGTCGTCTGAACATGCTGCTGGCCGAGCGGGACTACACGGCTGTGCAGACGCGCATCAGCGCCCTGGTGGCTGGGAGTCCGGGTGCGTTGCTATCCGCAGAGGTCATTGATATTCGAGGCCGACCGATCGCACAGGCGCAATCGGGCCTGCCTCAACTACCCGCTTGGTGGCCCGCAGTACTGGCTGACCCGCTACGGGCCCGGCTGCAGACCTGGGTTTCTTCACCGCGCCGCTTGCGGCTGGCCACGGAGCGCGGTGGTCAGGGCTATCTGATTGTCAGCCTGGCGGACACCTGGGTCTGGCCACCCGGGCATCCTGTTAATCAGTTGGCGTATTTGCAGGCGGTGGTTACGGCCTTGGTTGCCACTGCCGCGGCCGTCTGGTTGCTGTTGGCTTCCGGGTTGCCTGGCGGCGCGATCGCGGCTAAATCACGGCGCCCGGCTCGCAAGGAGGTCCATGCTGTTTCCGAGGTTGATCCGGGCGTGCCAGCGTCACGGCGCATGGGGCGCTGGTTTGAGCTGCTTGGCTACGCCGTCATTGTGACCGACCCTCGTCATCGGGTTCGCTGGATGAACGAACGGGCATGCGCGCTTACGGCCTGGCAGCTACAGGATGCGCGGGGGCAGCTGATCTATTCGGTGTTCCGCCCCAGCTCTGACGAGGCTTCGGCAGATGCAACGCCCGGAGAACTGGCGCTTCAAGCCGGGCAGGATATTGGGCGTCAGGCGATGGACATCGTGGATCGGCAGGGCCAGACCCTGACGGTGGAATCCGGTGCTTCACGCCTGATGCGTGGGGATCGCCTGATCGGTGTCATTCTCTTCTTCAGGGATACCGGTTCCGGAGGGCGCGTGTCTCACGGCGCCCAGCCTACCCAGGATGTGATCCTGTCCCGGCTGGGGGAGGGCGTGGTGACGGTGACCGCCGGTGGGACGGTCGATTACGCCAATCCGCATGCCGCCCGCATGTTCGGATATGCCCCGGATGAGCTGTCTGGCATCGCCCTCAGCAAGCTGCTTCCGGTGCCGTTTCTCAACACGCCCGACATTCGCCTGGAGGATTACATCGGGACGGATGATGGGAACCGCCCGCGTGTCGTTGGCTGGCGCCAGGACGCCACGACCTTTCCGGTGGAGTTGAACGTCAGCCGGCTTCCAGAGGTGGGTGGCGCCCGGCATCTGCTGGTGCTCCGCGATCGACCCGCCGACGCTGGAGCGGCGGACCTCTCCCAGCGCTTAGGCCGCCTGTTCGATAGCGCCGGGGAAGAGGTCTACATCTTTGATGCACAGACGCTTTATTTTCTTGACGCCAATCGCGGCGCGCGCACGGCGCTCGGGTTTGATCGGGAGCGCCTACTGCGTATGACACCGCTGGATCTGGCGCCAAGCCTGGACGATCAGCAGTTCAACGGCCATTTGGCCAGTCTGCGTGCGGGGGATGTGGAATCGGTGACCTATCAGACCGAGCATCGCCGCGCCGATGGTGCAAGCTACCCGGTTGAGGTGACACTCTCCTTCTCTCAGGGTGAACAGCCGCCGGTATTTCTCGCGATCGCCGAAGAAATCACCGCCCGTCGTGAGGCCGAGGCACGATTACAGTTTATTGCGCATCACGACGTGCTGACCGAATTGCCCAATCGGTTGCTGTTCATGGATCGGCTGGAGCAGGGCATGCGCCGCTGCGACCGCACTGGCCGACTATTGGCTCTGGTGTTCGTCGATCTGGACTTGTTCAAGCGGGTGAACGACACGCTTGGTCATGAGGTCGGCGATGGGTTGCTGCATGCGGTTGGCCAGCGTCTGCTCGAGACCGTGCGGGTGACTGACACGGTGGCGCGGCTTGCCGGTGACGAGTTCACGCTGCTGCTGAATGCTGTGGTCGACCAGGCCGATGTGGAGCGAATTGCCGGCAAGCTGTTACAGGCCTTCGAGGCGCCATTCCAGATCGACCAGCATACGATCACCATCGGCATCAGCATGGGTATTGCCGTCTACCCCATGGATCAGGTGGATGCCAAGACGCTTCTACGCCATGCGGATGAAGCGATGTACGCCGTCAAGCGGGCTGGTCGCGGGAACTACCGGATCTTTGATGCAGCAGTTACGCCGGATGCCGAGCGGACGCTGCATATCGAGCAAGTGCTGCACAACGCCATTGCGCTGGACGAGATCGAAATTCTCGCTGAGCCCGTCCTGCGGATTGACGGTCGGCAGCTGGCGGGAGTCCGGGTGCGTGTGGACTGGTCACCGCCGGATATTGGTCGTGTTGAGCAGGCCGAGTTGTACGAAGCCGCCCAGCGGACCGGGGTGCTTGAGCAGCTTGAGTTGCGCGTGCTGCGGGGGGCCTGCGAGCTTTATCAGGGGTTGGCACCCGAGCTGCAGTCGGGGCACTGGCCCTTTCTGGTCACGTTGTCGACCTGGCAGCTACGTCGCCGCGATTTCGCCATCAAGGTGGCTGATTTGCTGCAGCGTCATGCCATGCCTGGTCAGCGCCTCGTACTGGGCCTGGAGGAGGGTGGGTTGCTCGATGTCCTGGAGGGGGCGACGGGTGGCTTCACCGTGCTCCGTGAGCTCGGGGTCGAATTCGAGATTCTCTCCTTCGGCTCCGGCTATCAGCGGCTGGGTCGGATGGCGCAGTGCCCGATTCGATTTGTGACGCTGCCAGATGATGTGGTGGAGCGTTTACCTGATCCGGCCGCGGTGGCCACTGTGAGCACGCTGCTGGCAACGGCCAAGGGTTTTGGGGCTGCCGTGATCGCAGGGGGGGTGACGGCCACCGAAACCCTGGATGATCTGCGGCAAGCCAAGGTTTCGCTGGCGCACGGGCCCGCGTTGGCCCCCGTGGTCCGAGAGGCGGATTTTCAGCGCCTCGTGCGGGCTCTGCCGTCGTCCTGATTCAGGTCGGCGGTGTTAATCCGTGGGCAGGTGCACGGCGAGGATGTCACAGGTGGCAGAGTGCAGGACGCGATCCTCGGTGCGGCTGAATAACACGCCAATGCCGTGTCGCTCATGGTTGCCGATGACAATCAGGTCGGCCTGCTGCTCCTTGGCGACCTCGACAATTTCATCTTGCGTGGCGCCGATACGGACAATCTGATTCTGCGTCTCAATGGCCAGATCCGCACACAAATCGGCGAGTCGAACCTCGGCCTGCTTGGCCAGCTCGTCCGTCACTTCCATGGGCGTCGGTGAAAGTGTGTCGCCGACTGGGTCCAGGGGCAGGTATTCCACCACGTGCAAGACGGTGAGCTGGGCTTTGTGCAGTGAGGCGGTGAACGCCGCCCGCTGCAGCACGATGTGGCTGTGCTGGCGCAGGTCGACTGGCACCAGGATGTGCGTGTATTCGCTCATGGGTCTCCTCTCCTCGACAGCGGTCTTTCGACGTTAGCGTGTTTGTTCGGAGGCTGCCACCGCCTCGCCCAGCGCTGCGAATGCTGCGGGTTCGATGGTTTCCGGTCGGGCGGATGGGTCGACACCGCTGGCCTGAATCTGGTCCCTGGTCAGTACGGATTTCAGGCCGTTGGCCAATGTCTTGCGGCGGGCCGAGAACGCCAATCGGACCACGGTCTCGAAGGCAGCCGGTGCGGTGATCTGGAAGGCCGGTTGTTGTGGCACGAGCCGGACCACGGCGGAATCCACCTTCGGAGGAGGCGAGAATGCACCGGGACCAATTTTCAGTACGGACTGCGCCGTGGCTTTGGCGGCGCGCATGACGCTAAGCCGGCCATAGGCCGGCGTGCCGGCAGTCGCGACCAGTCGGTCAACCACTTCCTTCTGGAGCATGAAATGCATATCGACCACGCCTGGCAAGGCCAACAGGCGAAAAATCAGCGGCGTGGAAATGTTGTAAGGCAAGTTGCCGACCAGCCGCAGAGGCGTGGGCTGCAGCGCGTCCAGAGGTGCCTTGAGGACATCGTCTTCGATCAGCGTGAATCGAGGATGCGATGCGTATTGGCTGCGTAGTGCAGCCGCCAGGTCGCGGTCGATTTCCACCGCCGTGAGCTGGGCACCAGTGGCCAGCAACGGCTCGGTGATCGCTCCCTGACCCGGGCCGATCTCGACCAGGTGATCGCCGGGTTCCGGTCGAATGGCATCAACAATACGTGCGATGGTGTTGCGGTCGTGCAAAAAATGCTGACCGAAGCGTTTGCGGGCACGGTGACTCATGGTGCCAGCGTGGCCGCTAGCTTCATCGCGACCCCGAGGCTGTGAGGATCGGCCTTGCCGGTGCCTGCCACGTCCAGCGCCGTGCCGTGGTCAACAGAGGTTCTGACGATCGGTAGCCCTAACGTCACGTTGACGACCTCGCCGAAGTCCAGCGCCTTGACCACGGGAAGCCCCTGATCGTGGTACATCGCGATAAATGCATCGGTGTCAGCTCGCAAATGGGTATTGAACAGGGTGTCCGCAGGGTAAGGCCCCGAGACCCGCAAACCTTGCGCACGGCAGGCCTCGATAGCAGGGCGGATGATGGCGTCATCCTCGTGTCCCAAATGCCCGTCTTCGCCCGCGTGGGGGTTGAGTCCTGCCACGCGGATGCGAGGCGTGTGGATGCGGAAGCGGGTTTGCAGGTCCCGCGCCGTGATCCGGATGACCTCATCAACCGCATCAGTCGAAATCGCATCCGGTACCCGACGCAGCGGCAGATGCGTGGTGGCTAACGCAACCCGCAGGGTGGGTCCGGCCAGCATCATCACCGGGCGCATGCCGCCTAACTGACGGGACACGGCCTCCGTGTGGCCGGTGAAGGCGATGCCGGCCTCATTGATCGTGCTTTTCTGGATCGGGCCGGTGACCACGCCACCACAGCGACCCTCCGCTGCCCACGCCACCGCCTGTTCCAGTGCGGCCAAGACATGGCGGGCGGTCGCGGTTTGCGGTCGGCCAGCTGTCACCACAGCGCCGGCGTGGCGCGCGAACACCTGGAGCACGCCGGCCTGCGGCGGCTTGGCCTGCTCAGGTGCCTCGATCAGCGCACAGCGCACCGGTAATCCGATTTGCGCTGTGCGCGCGGCGAGGACAGCCGGGTCAGCGATGACAAACCAGGGGCGGCCTGGGTCTTCACCACAGGCCGCCAGGGTGAGGACGATGTCCGGCCCGATGCCAGCAGGCTCCCCCGGCGTGACAACCAGCGGGCGCGGACTGCCCGTTGCCTGGTTCAGGACGGTTGCGAGCCGGCCTCGGAACGCTCGCCCAGTTTCAGGTCTGGCGCGCTCCGCAATTCGACATATGCCTCCGCGCGTTGGCGCCGGAGCCAGTCTTCGTACTCTTCGGCGATCTTGCGCTGACGGATGGCCATGCGGGCCTGATTGCGGGCGATATCTTCGGCGCTGTCGCGTTCACGGCGTTCCAGCAACTGCACGATGTGGATACCGAACTGGGTCTCGAAGGGCTCGCTGATTTCGTTTTCGTCCAGCTGGGCGAGTCGTTGTTCAAACTCGGGCACGAAGCTGCCCGGTCCCTGCCAGCCGAGGTCGCCGCCCTGGTTGGCCGATCCCGAGTCGTCGGAGTATTCGCGCGCTGCCTCGGCGAAGTCCCGGCCGCCGCGCAGTTCATCCAGCAGTTCGGCGGCGCGTTCGCGGGTCTCAAACTCGTCGCGAATCGCGTTGGGCTGAAGCAGGATGTGCCGCGCCCGGGTTTCCGTGATCAGCTGGGCAGCCTGACCGCCGCGCTGGTCAGCCAGGCGGATGAGATTGAAACCGCTACCCGTCTCGATGACGGGGCTCACACTGCCCACGGTCATGTTGTCGACTTCGTCGGCAAACAGAGTGGGGAGAGCGCCAGCGGTGCGCCAGCCCAGGTCGCCACCGTCCAGCGCCGTGGTGGCATCGGATCGGCTAATCGCCATCTGCGAAAAACTTGCGCCGTCGATGATGGCCTGACGCACTTGCTCGGCCTCTGCACGCGCCGCGTCACGGACCGCATCGGTGCTGCCGTCGGGGACGGAAATCAGGATGTGTTCGAGCCGGTATTCCGTGGCCTGGTCGTTCTTGCGGGTCTTGGCCAGAAACGCGTCGATTTCGCGATCAGCGACACTGACGCGGGCATCGATTTCGCGCTGACGCAGGCTGTTGGTCAGCAGTTCGTTGCGGACCTGTTCGCGCACCATCAGAAAATCCACACCTTCGTTGCGCAATGCACGGGCGAAATCTCGCAGATTCATCCCGTTTTGCCTGGCGATCCCTTCCAGGGCCTGGTTGAGTTCTTCGTCACCGACGCGGATGCCCCGCTGGGCGGCACGCTGCGACTGAATCTCCTGCATGATCAGTCGTTCGCGCATCTGCTCGCGCAGTTCGGTGTCGGTGGGTGGCGTGTTCCCCGAGGCGCGAATCTGGCGTTTGATCGAATCGACAGCCTGTTCCAGCTGGCTGTTGAGAATGACGTCCTCGTTCACAACGGCGACGACATAGTCGATCAATTGTGCGGCGCGGGCCGGGGTCGACAGCGCGATGGTCAGCGCCACTGCGCTCATCAGATATTTCATGGTCGTTCGACTCTTGGCGGATTGCACATTATAGGGGTTGACCGCGCCGTGGGCGGCCGGGTTCGACTACTCGGGCAGGAATTCTCGAATACCCGCGCCGATCCGGGACAGGCCGGTCAGTTCCAACTGCAGGTACAAGCTGGTGTTGAACTCACCTCGCGTGTTGGCGATGTAGCGCCGCCAGGCGACGCGGCCCGTCCAGCAGCAGGCTTTGTACTCAGCGCCAATGACGGCCTCGCGGGTGCTGGCGTCATCCAGCGCATAGTTCCAGCGGCCAACCACCGACCAGGTTTGGTTCAACGGTAGCTGGACGATCAGGTCAGTTTGCTCCAGCAGGTCGCGACGGAAGCGGTAGCCGAGGTCGAATCGATAGCCCGGCATGGGGCGGAACTTCACCGATGTATTGGCGCGGTTCAACTGGGCGCGTGCCGGGTCCCATTGCGCGCCCACGGCCAGCCGCAGCCAGTCCACGGGCAGCCAGCGCATTGTGCCGACGATGTCGGAGTTTTCGTCACCACTGGTCTCGGGTTGCTCGGGCAAGGTGACTTCCGAAGGTTGAAACCGGTAGATCTGACCCAGCGCAGCCTCAAAGCGTGTTTTGCCGGTGCCCAGTTCGAGCATCCGGGTGGTGAATGCTGCGGTGATCTGATTCGCGTCGGCAATGCGGTCTCGGCCCGAGAAGCGGTTGCGAGAAAACAGCTGGACAAAGCTGAAGTCCGGATCGTCGGTCTCGAACAGCGGGATGGCATCCTGGTCGCGGTACGGCGTGTACAGGTAGTAGATGCGCGGTTCCAGCGTCTGGACCAACCCAGGGCTGGCAATGCGGTCAAAGCGCAGGCCTGCGTCCAGACTGGCCGAGGGTAGTTGGCGCGTAATACTCCGAGGGCGACCATCGCTGCGATTGCGCAAATCGTAGGCGGTGTAGCGGTAGTCGACCTGGCTGGCCACAAACCAGCCCACGGCATCGTGTCGAAGTCGCAGAAACGGCTTGACGTCCAATCGCGTTCCCTCGATCGCATTGTCCCGCTCGAAGTTGACGTACTCGCTCTCCAGCCCCACCCGCATCTGATACCAGTCGTTGGGTGACAAAGCGTGCAGCTGCAGACGGGGGAGCCGGCGATACGGCTCGTCGGAGCGGGCCACGGTGCGGTCGATGGTCTGGTAGTCCTCGATCGTTAGTGCCGTGGAAAACCAGGCTGGGGCCTGGTAGGCGATGCGCCCCTCACGCTTGAGGTGGGAGATGGCCGCCAGGTCCAGCGTGGTGCCCAGGTCCTCGAAGTAACCGCGATCGCTGACTTCGGTGAAGTCCGCTGCGATCTCCCAGCGATCTGACAGCACACCTTGATGCTCGAAGCCGAACAGCGTGCGTCGCAGCTGTGCCGACTCATCATTCGGCAGGTACTCGTACTGCAGTTCCCCACGCGAGTTGTCCAGCAGATAACGGCCCTGGGTTTGCAGCTGTGCACCGCGACGTGCCATGTAGCGCGGCGTGATCAGGGCGTCGTACCAGGGCGCGATGTTCCAGTAGAACGGCGTCGAAATATCGAAACCGGTTTCGGCGGAATCCCCGATGTCGGGCATCAGAAAACCCGTCCGTCGCCGGTCATCAATCGGGAAATAGAAATAGGGTGCGTACAGAATCGGCAGGCCAAGAAAATTGAGGCGGGCGTGGCTGGCCGTGCCCAGGCCGGCTTCCGGATCCAGCGTGATCTGCGCCGCCTTCATGGTCCAACCCTGCGAGGGGCGGGCGCAGGTGGTGTATTCCACGCCGGTCATCGCAACACTGAGGTCGGCATCCAGATCAATGCGCTCCGCACGGCCCCGCGCACCGCGCTCGTACACCGTGAACTCGGCCTGCTCAAACTGTGCGGTGGACTGGTCGATGTCCACCGATGCGTGATCTGCACCAATGGCATACTCGCGGTTTGCGAACTCCGCACCACCTTCGGTGCGCGCCTCCCCTGTGCTGCGGTCGTATTCCACTGCGGGTGCGCGGATGCGCTTGTCCTGGAAGCGCAGGGTGACATTGCCTTCCAGGCGGGTTGTGCCGTCGGTTCGGGCGTCCAGTTGATCGGCGCTGAGCTGCACGGTGGGCTCCGTTCGCAGCTCCGGAGCGGAATCGGCGAAAATGGGACATCCCTCGGGGGCGGCGCTAGCCGATCCGGCGATCGCGAGGCATCCGATAGCGAAGAGTCTGGAGGGAGCCAATGAAACGGGCCGAGAGCCGGAAGAACGGGCCGCACAGTATACGGAGTGCATGGTGTGAGTGACGACAGGCAGGACAGGCGGCTGGCGGAATTACGCGCCTGGTTGCAGGCGATACGGCCCAATCGGGACTGGACATTCTCCGTGGCATCGGCAGATGCCAGCTTTCGTCGCTATTTCCGGGCGCAAACACCGCAGCAGAGGCTCATCGTCATGGATGCGCCGCCGGACAAGGAGCCGGTGCAGGACTTCGTCCGAATCGCCGGCTGGCTGGCAGACTGGGGTGTGGCCGCGCCGCGTGTGCACGCGGTGGACGCCGAGGCCGGTTTCGTGCTGTTGGATGATCTGGGGGACACGGTTTTGCTGGACCGGGTAGGGGAAGCCGACGCGGTCCCCTTGCTGGAGCAGGCCATTGACGCGCTGGTCCACCTGCAAGCGCAGGCCGCCGGTAGCCGTCAACTCGAAGCCTTGCCGGCCTACGACGCTGCATTTCTGGCCGATGAAGTGGCGTTGTGCCCGCAATGGTTTCTGCAGGCGCACTTCGGTCAGGTGCCGGACGCAGCCGAACACGCCATGCTGTCCGAGCAGTTCGGTCGGATTGTCAGCAGCGTCGTGGCCCAGCCCCAGGGGTTGGTTCACCGCGACTATCACTCCCGCAATCTGATGGTTGGCAGCGGCCGTCTGCGCGGCATGCTGGATTTTCAGGACGCGATGCACGGCCCGATGTGTTACGACATCGTGTCCTTGTTGCGCGATTGCTATGTCGTTTGGCCCGATCATGTGCAACGCACCGGTCTGGAACGCTGGGCTATGGGGCTGGTGGATGCCGGTATCTGGACGGCCGTGCCTGGTGAGGTGCAGCGCTGGTTCGATTTCACCGGGATGCAGCGCCATCTCAAGGTGCTGGGGATTTTTTGTCGTTTGCACCACCGCGACGGCAAGTCAGGCTACCTGCAGGATCTGCCCCGCGTGATGCGCCATTTATTGAGTGTCATGCAGCGCTACCCCGAATTGGCTGCACTGCATGGCTACCTCGCGCCGTTCGAGGCCGCGTTGCAATCCCCGGTATCGTCGTGACACGGCACGCGGTCATTCTGGCGGCCGGGCGTGGCCAGCGATTGCGCCCGCTCACGGACCGCCTGCCCAAGCCGCTCGTGCCGGTACGAGGGCGCGCGCTCATTGATTGGCGGTTGCAGGCACTGGCGGACGCAGGTGTCGAGCAGGTGGTGATCAATCTGTCCTGGCTGGGTGATCAGATTCGCGAGGCCGTCGGCAGCGGAGAACGCTGGGGGCTGCGGGTTCGGTATTCCGAGGAAGGCGACACGGCCTTGGAAACCGGAGGGGGATTGGCGCGGGCCCGCTCGATGTTGCCGGCAGACGCCCCCTTCCTGGTCTGCAATGCCGACGTCTGGAGTGACTACCCTCTGCAGTCGCTGGTCGAACGCCCTTGGGCGGCGGGACAACTGGCGCATCTGGTCTTGGTGCCGCCGTTGGAGGGGATGCGCGCAGACTTTGCGCTGGAGGGTGAGCGTGTGGTCGATGCGCCAGCGCTGACCTTTAGCGGGATCAGCCTGCTGCACCCCGCGCTGGTCGAGCCGCGGGGCCAAACCGTCTTCGCGCTGGCGCCGCGCCTGCGCGAGGCCATCCGCAGGCAGCAGGTCACCGGTGAGCCTTACCACGGTGTCTGGAGTGATATCGGTACGCCGGAGCGCCTGTCAGCGGCCAATCAAGCCGCCAGCTAGCAGGGGGGCGAGCGCGGCGGGTGGGTGCTTAGGTGGACAACCGGTGCCGAGGCAGTGCGGGTTCTCGATTCGGCAGCAGGCGCGGTGGTGCGGTAGCTAGCCGCTGATCGATTGCTCGCTGCGCATCCTTGGCCACGGCCGTGCGATCCATGCCTTCCGTGGGGAGTGGGTCCAGGAACCAGACGTCAACGACAATGCGCGGGCATTGCAACATGCGCAGCAGATGCGGCAGGAACACGTCATCACCCACGTAGGGCGCAAGGGTGGCGGTTTCCGGGTCCGGACCGTAGCGCAGCAGCACGGGCATTACCGGTCGGCGGGACTCGACAGCCGCAGCAAACAGGCGGGGCTGGAAGCGACGGGTGGTCGCCCCCAGTGTTGTTGTGCCCTCGGGAAAAACCGTCACGGACTGGCCGTTTTCCAGGTGGCCTGTGAGGCGGGCAATCAGTTTGCGTGTGCCCTGGCTGCCGCCGCCGCGCCGATGAAATTCGGTCCCCCCGGCACGGGCGAGGCGGCCGATTAGCGGCCAAGCGGCGACTTCAGATTTGGACACGAACCGTGTCGGAACCAGCGCGCCTAGTACGGGAATGTCCATCCAGGAGACATGGTTGCTAACCAGCATCATGGGGGGCTCGGGAGGCAGGCCGTGCACGCGTACTTCAATCCGCATGCAGCGGCACAGTTGCCGGTGCCACCAGCGGACGATGCGCTCGCGCGAGGGGCCGATTGCCGCAATCAGATCAATGAACAGGCTGAGAACGACGCCGAGCAGCAGGTGGGCGGCGACGAGCAGCCCCCTAAGCGTGAGTCGAAGGATGATCGTCACTCCGCTCTGTCGCGGGCTTTGGCGGTAGGAACCGCCGGGCATATCGAGGGGCCAGTTCGTCGATGTCGAGCAGCATCAGGACGTCGCAGCAGTTGAACGACTGGTCCCAATAGGGCGCACCACAGGCTTTGGCGCCGAGGCTGACATAGGCTTTGAGCAGTGGCGGCATACGCATGGCGATTTCAGCCGCTGGCCGCTGCACCGGGTAGGGCCGGCGCGGTGCCACGTGCAGCGTTTTGGCCGCCAGGTAGCGGCGTTCAATCTTGTCCAGGATTGCACTTGCCTGTGCGCCACCATCGTCCAGGCCGATGCTCGCGCAGCCAAACAGGTAGCGGTAGTTGTGATTGCTGACAAAGGCCGTGAGGCCCTGCCATAACTTGCTGATGATGGCGCCCGAGCGGAATTCGGCGTCGACGCAGGTCCGGCCGACCTCAACCTTCCGGTCTGGCAGGGCGGCGATTGCGCTCATTTCGAACTCACCGGCGGAGTAGAAGCCGCCCGCCTGGAGGGCGGCCTCGCAGGTCAGCAGTCGGGTGCAGGCGATGATCCGGTCTTGCTCGGTGTCACGAACAATCAAGTGGTGGCAGTAGGGGTCGAAGCGGTCGATATCGAGCCGTTCCGGGCCGCCGTCGATCTGCGCGCCCATTTCCTCGGCAAATATCCGGTAGCGCAGCTGCTGGCACGCTTTGATGTCGGCATCGGACACAGCGAACGCGTGCACAAACCGCGATGTGGGTGCGCTGTGCTGCTGCGTTTCTCGTGATATTACGGCCATGCGTCACCTGCCGGCTTATAGAGTGGTCTAAGGCTATGACCGGTCTATTGTCACGACATTAACGCATCGTGAAGCTTCTATGACAGGGCGCTGGTCACAGACGCGTCTGTTTCACCCTGGACAGCCGCCGCATAGATGGGCTGAAACTGATTGACGATCTGGCAAAACAAGTCGGCAGTTTGCTCGGTGTCGTAGCGCGCGGAGTGTGCTGCGGCATCATCGTAACTGAGTCCTGCTGCCAGCAGGGCGCGCTTGAGTACCGTCTGACCGTAGGCCACGCCGCCCAGTGTTGCGGTGTCGAAGGCCGAGAACGGGTGAAACGGATTCCGCTTGATGCCCGTGCGCTGGACGGCTGCGTTCAGAAAGCCAAGGTCAAAATGAGCGTTATGCCCAACGAGAACGGCCTTGGTGCAGCCCGTTGCCCGAATTTCCGCTCGCACTTCCTTGAACAGGCGTGACAGCGCGTCCGTTTCGCTGACCGCCGGGCGCAGCGGATGGTAGGGATCAATCCCGTTGACTTCGAGCGAGGCGGCTTCCATGTTCGCGCCTTCAAAGGGCTTGACATGGTAGGCGGCTGTTTCGTGCCGATATAGCCGCCCGGTGTCATCCATGCGCACCAGCACGATGGCGATTTCCAGCAATGCGTCGGTGGCAGCATTAAAGCCGCCGGTCTCGACATCGACGACCACGGGCAGAAAGCCGCGAAAGCGCTTGGCGATGGCAGGGTTCGCGGCGGGGGTTTCGGACACGGTGCAACCAGAAGTAGCTGAAGAGCGGGGAGTCTATCAGGCTATACTCTCGCGCCTTTGGCCCGGCCCACGGTGGGTCGACGACACCGAGCAAGGACATGAGTCAACCCAGCAAGATCGTACTCGCTTATTCCGGCGGTCTGGATACGTCGGTGATTCTCAAGTGGCTTCAGGATCGCTACCAGTGCCCGGTCGTGACATTCACGGCAGACCTGGGCCAGGGTGAGGAGGTTGAATCAGTGCGCCCCAAGGCAGAAGCCCTGGGTGTCGAAGAGATCTTCATTGAAGATTTGCGCGAAACGTTTGTGCGCGACTACGTGTTCCCGATGTTCCGGGCCAATGCGATTTATGAGGGCGAGTACCTGCTGGGCACGTCGATTGCTCGCCCGCTGATTGCGCGTCGGCTGGTCGAAATTGCCGAGCAAACTGGCGGCGATGCTATCTCGCATGGCGCAACGGGCAAGGGCAATGATCAGGTGCGCTTTGAACTGGGTGCCTATGCACTCAAGCCGGACATCCAGGTGATCGCACCCTGGCGGTTCTGGGACTTGAACTCCCGTGAGAAGCTGATCGCCTATGCCGAGTCCAACGGGATTCCGATCACGCGGAAGCAGGACGGCGGTTCACCGTACTCGATGGATGCGAACGCGCTGCACATATCCTATGAAGGCGGCGAACTGGAGGACCCCTGGGTTGAGCCGGAAGCGGCGATGTGGCGCTGGACGCGCGATCCGCGCGAGGCGCCGGACGCCCCTCTGGAACTGACGCTGACCTTTGCCCACGGCGACGTGGTCGCCATTGATGGTGAGGCGATGACGCCCTACCAGGTTCTGGCCCGGCTGAACGCCGTCGGCGGGGAGCATGGCATCGGCCGCATCGATATCGTCGAGAACCGCTACGTGGGCATCAAGTCACGTGGTTGCTACGAAACGCCCGGCGGCACGATTCTGCTCAAGGCGCACCGCGCCATCGAATCCATCACGCTGGATCGGGAGGTCGCGCATCTGAAGGATGAGCTGATGCCGCGCTACGCCAAGCTGATTTACAACGGCTACTGGTTCGCACCGGAGCGCAAGCTGCTGCAAAAGGTCATCGATGACAGCCAGCGGCCGGTGAACGGTGAAGTTCGCCTGCGTCTGTACAAGGGCAATGTCGAGGTGCTGGGCCGCCGCTCGGAGTTCGACAGCCTGTTCGACCCCCGGATCGCCACGTTCGAGGACGATGCCGGTGCATACTCGCAGGCCGATGCGGCAGGCTTTATCAAGCTCAATGCGCTGCGGCTGCGGCTGGGCGCGCATCTCACCGGTCGCGACTAGGGCCTGCTATCGGGCAACGGCCCGGCCGGAGCAGGGCACAGTGCAGACCATCCCATGGCCATCGACTCAGGCTGATGGCCATGGGATGCGGAAACGTTAGCCCGCGGCAGCGTCGGTTGCCGGAGCCTCGCTGACCAAGTGCACGGTGCGCTGCGGGAACGGAATCTCGATATCGTTCTCGTCGAAGCTCAGCTTGATGCGCTCGACCAGATCGCAGCGGGTCGCCCACCAATCGGCAGAGGCTGCCCAGCCACGTACGGCAAAGTCCACCGAGTTGTCGCCCAGATTCGAGACGACGACGCTGGGAGCCGGATCATCGAGAATCCGGGGCTCGTCCTTCAGCATGGCAACCAGTAGTTCCTTGGCTTTTTTCAGGTCGGATCCGTAGCCGATGCCGATTGTCAGGTCCACGCGGCGTGTCGGCAGGGCGCTGAAATTGGTGATCTTGTTGCCCCAGACGCTGGAATTTGGCAGCCAGACCAGCTGGTTGTCGAAGGTCTTGAGGATGGTCGACGTGATCTTGATCTCTTCGACGATGCCCATTTGCCCGCCAATATCGACCACGTTGCCTTTCGCGAACGGCCGGAACAGGATCAGCATGACGCCCGCGGCAAACGAGGACAGCTGGTTTTGCAAGGCCAGGCCAATGGCCAGTGCGGCACCACCGAGCAGCGCTGCGGCCGATGTTGTATCGACACCGAGCTGGCCCAGCGCCGAGATAATGACCATGGCAAGCAGCAGGCCGTAACCCACATTGCCGAGAAAGGCGATGAGCGTCTCGTCCAGCTTGGCCTTGGTCATCGCCTTCTTGGCGAGGCGGATGACCAGTTGTGCGACCCAGCGACCGATAAAGAAGATCGCGACGGCAGACACGACAGCCTTGATCAGTGGAACAATAAGCGTCCACAAAGCCATGGGGTCGCTCAGCAGGTCGTTGAATAGCTCCATAAAAGGGCAGTTCCGCGTGAAGTGAGCGTAAACGGTAACGCCTTGCACATCAGATTTCCGTGAAACCCACTGGTGAACAGATGATTCGACGCAGTCTGCTACTCCTGCTCGGTGGCCCGCTGGTGGCCATGGCTGCCCCAGATGATGGGGGTTTTCTGCCTCCCGCACCGGCTGAGGTGGATGCCTGCGTGCAAGACCTCGTACTCACGGCCGATGCCGAGCTGGATGTTGGCCTGTTGCGCACTGTGTGCGTCGAGCAGTTGTCCAGCGGGCTGCCGGCTGCCGCCATTACCGAAGCCGAGCGAGGCGAGGCGGCCACCGCCTTGCGCCGCCGGCTGCGACTGGAGCGCGTAACCCAGTCCAATCCATTCGTGCTGACGCCGTACCGGCCGAATTACGTACTTCCGCTGGCCTATCAGGACAGCCCCAATCAGGCGAGCACGCAGGGCAATGGACTGGCGCAGCGCATGGAAGTGAAGTTCCAATTGAGCTTCCGGATCCCGCTGTTGCAGGATGTTCTGGGCACGCAAGCCGATCTGTCCATCGCATACACCGGCAAGTCGTTCTGGCAGGCATACGATGCCTCGCGATCGCGCCCGTTTCGCGAAACCAACCACGAACCCGAGATCTTCCTCAGTGTCCCGGTGGACTGGCCATGGCTGGGCACGCGCTTGGACCGGGTGCTACTGGGTATTAACCACCAGTCCAATGGCCAGGATTTGCCCACCTCGCGCAGCTGGAACCGCCTCTATGCCACCTTTGTCTGGGAGGTGCAGGATATGCTGGTCTCGCTGCAGCCGTGGTGGCGAATCCCGGAAGAACGCAAGAAGGGGCCGGATGATCCACGCGGTGATGACAACCCCGACATTGAGCGCTATGCAGGGCAGTTCGAACTGGTCGTTGCCTGGCGCAATGACAACGACACCTACTCGGCCGTCTGGCGTAACAATGCCCGGGCGGAGAACCGGGGCAGTCTGGAGCTGGGGTGGAGCTTCCCGATGACGGGGCGTGCACGCGGTTATGTCCAGTATTTCACCGGCTATGCGGAGAGCCTGATCGACTATCAGGATCATCACAACCGCATCAGTATCGGGATCCTGATGACCGACTGGCTGTAGCCGGTTGCAACATTTTCCCGGCGCGATGGTCGGAATCCGGTGAGGGGCGGAGGACTGGTCGCGGGCAGCGGCCAAACGACGACAGGGAGTCGCCATGCAGGTCCGAATATCGCCAGGCGCAGCATATGCCGGGTCCGGCGCCCGACAGGTTGCCGTTGACGCACGCACAGCAGGACGGGCTTTGTTGCTCGTCACAGTGCTTTGCCTGCTGCTGGCTGGTTGCGCGACCACGGGCGGTCCTGAGCCGGACGCAGCCATCGCTGAATCGCAACCCGACGGGACGCCCCTGCCCGATACGGCCGAGGTCATTCAACCCACCGTTGTCGCATTCGAGCCACCCGATGACCCCCTGATGGGGTTTAACCGGGCTGTGTTTGCCTTCAATGATGTGACTTACCGCTATGCGTTTGCCCCTCTGTCGCGGGGCTACGAAGCCGCTGTGCCGGAACCCGTGCGTGCCAGCATTGGTCGCGCATTCGACAACATCAAGATGCCGGTGCGCACGGTGAACTTTCTGTTGCAAGGGGAGCTGCGTAGCGCCGGCATCGATACGGCCCGCTTTCTGGTGAATTCCACGCTTGGGCTGGCAGGGTTGTTCGACCCTGCGGCATCGCTGTTGGGTCTTGAGCCGGAGGACACCGGTTTCGCCGAAACCTTGCGGCGTTATGGTAGCGGTCAGGGCACGTTCATTGTGCTGCCCTTTTACGGACCCTCAGACTTGCGTAGCGGCTCCGGGTTGCTTGTGGACTATTTGCTCAATCCGATTCCCTATCTGGTTGACCAGCCCGAGGCGACGGCGATCAACGTGTTTGATGCCTTTCAGGCCAATGGTCCGCGTGTCCGCCAGTACGTGCAGTTACGGGAAGAGGCGGAGGATCCGTACCTGTTCATGCGCGATCTCTACTGGCAAGGAGAGTTGAGGAACGCCATCTACCCTGAGGGCGGCGGCGAGTGACGCTTACTGACCTGTTGCTGCGCGGCCGCTGGTGGATCCTGGCCGCATTCGTTCTGCTGGCGGTGACACTGCTGCTGTTTGCCCCGCGTTTTGAGATCAACGCGTCGGCCGAAACACTACTGTCCGAAGGCAACCGAGACTATCTGCAAGCCCGGCAGGTCCAGCAGCGGTTTCCGTCCGAAGCCTTTGTGCTGGTGGCCTATGCGCCGAAAGGTCGCGGGTTGTTCAGCGATCAGTCCATTGCTGACATTCGTGAACTCACCCATCGCCTGGCTGATCTTCCCTCCGTGGCCTCGGTGCGCTCACTTGTGAACGTTCCGCTGATTCCTGCCGATGCCAGCGCCGGCCTGCGTGATGACTTTGATCCGGACGCCTGGCTGCTGGACCGTCGCGACAACAGCCCAGAGGCGCTGCGTCAGACTCTTGAGGGGCATCCGATCTACCAGGGACTGTTGGTCAACAAGGACTTATCTGCCACGGCCTTGCAGGTGCTGTTTCGTAGTGAGCCGGCGCTGGATCGGTTGCACGCCGAGATGCTCGACATCGAATTACTGCGGTTAAAGGGCGAACTCTCCGACGCGCAACAGCGCGAACTGGCGCTGTTGCGCGCCCGGGCCCGCCCGCTGGAACACGCCCAGCGCCGACAGCGTGTGGAGGACATCGCGGCGATGCGGGCACTCGCAGACCCTTACCGGGAACGCGCCGATGTGTATCTCGGCGGCGCTGAAGTACTGGGTGTGGACCTGATCAGAATGGTTCGCAGCGATCTGCAGCTGTTTGGTGCGGCCGTACTGGGCATGATCAGTCTGGTGTTGCTGGGCGTGTTCCGGCGCCTTCGATGGGTGTTCTTGCCCTTGCTTTGCTGTGCCGTCAGCGTCGGCATGACTGTGGGCCTATTCGGCTTGATCGGCCTGAAGGCAACTGTCATTTCGGCAAACTTCATTGCGCTGCAACTGGTGCTGACGCTGGCTGTGGTGGTGCACCTGATTGTTCAATACCGCGAAGAGGCGCAGGCCGATCCTGGTGCCGACCAGCCCGCGCTGGTGACGCGAACCCTGCGTCGCAAGCTCGGCCCCTGCCTCTATGCCGGATTGACGACATCTGTGGGGTTTGCGTCGCTGACGCTAACCGATATCGAGCCGGTGCGCGCCTTTGGCTGGATGATGATTCTGGCCATGGCCCTGTCGATTCTGAGCAGTCTGGTGCTGTTTCCCGTCGTCTTGCTCATGACGCGGAGGGCGCCTGCGCAAGACGACTGGCCCTGGGTGCGCGCCCTGGTTGATGCAATGGGCGATCTGGCTACGGGGCATCGCGGCCTTGTGCTACTGGCCGGTGGCCTGCTGATGATTGCAGCGGTCATCGGCACCTTGCGGCTGGATGTCGAGAACAGCTTTATCGACTATTTCGCGGACGACACGCGCATCCATCAGGAGCTGCGCTTTATTGATCGGCAATTCGGTGGGTCGACACCCTTGGACGTGGTTTATCGCATGCCCGGCGGTGGACCGTCCTCGGGGAACCGGGTCATCCGCGCCGAAACCGTCCAACAGCTTCAACGCATGCAGGCGGTCATGGAGGATCAGCCAGCAATGGGAACGGTGCTTTCTCTGGTGAATTTCACCGAACTCGCCCGGGCACTGAACAACAACCGGCCACTGACAGAAACCGAGCTGACGGCCGTGTACTGGTTGCTGGATGAATCCCTGCGCAAGAACCTGGTACGGAGCTACTTCTCGGAATCGGTCGGCGAACTCCGGTTATCTGCCCGCATTGTGGACACCACGCCCGGGCTGGATCGCGCAGACCTGCTGGCAGCGCTGCGGGCCGGGTTCGCGGATCAAGGGCTGGCGGCGGATGACTACCAGCTCACCGGCTTGTTTGTGCTGTATCAGGACTTGCTGGACCGCCTGGTGGCCTCCCAGGCGCTGACACTCGGCGTAGTCTTTGTGGCGCTGGGACTGGCGTTCGCGCTGATTTTCCGTTCGTTGCGCGTTGCGTTGATCGCGCTGGTGCCCAATCTGTTGTCGGCATTTGCCGTGCTCGGATTGATGGGCTGGCTGGGCATCTCGCTGGATTTCATGACAATCACCATCGCCTCCGTCGCAATGGGAATCGCGGTGGACGACACCATTCACTACGTTCACCGCTTTCGCGAACAGCAGCAGGGAGGCGGTGATGTTGATCGGGCAATTCGCCAGAGTCACCGGACAGTGGGCACGGCATTGGTCTACACCACGTTGATTATCGTCTGTGGCTTCAGCCTGCTGGCGTTTTCAGACTTTGTGCCCAGCGTGTTGTTCGGCCTGTTGTCCGCACTGGCGATGCTGGTGGCGCTTGTGACCGATCTGACGCTGCTGCCGGCCATGCTGCGGCGCTGGGCTCCGGTATCAGATCGCTGAACGGCGCAGGTCCAGTGTGGTGGGAAACTCCGCCGAGGCAGCGCTGCTTTGCGCAAAGCGAAACCGGCCGGGTGTATGGCCCTGGGGCTCAAACCGCGACAAGCGTCTGGATTCCGCCTCGTAGGCGTTGACCGGAAAGCTGTCGTAGTTGCGGCCTGCCGGATGCGCCACGTGGTAGGTCAGGCCACCCACAGAGCGTTGATTCCAGGTGTCCACCAAATCGAATACCAGCGGCGAGTCTGCGTCGAGCGTCGGGTGCAGGGCAGACCAGGGTTTCCATGCCCGGAACCGCACGCCAGCGATGGCCTCACCGGCCACGCCCGTTGGTGTCAGCGGCACATGGTGACCGTTGCAGGCCAGCGCATAGCGTTGGCCGCTCAGCCCTTGCAGCTTGACCTGGACGCGTTCCGTTGAAGAGTCGACATAGCGCGCGGTACCGCCACCGCCGGGTTCTTCGCCCAAGGTAATCCACGGTTCCAGCGCATGGCGCAGCTCCAGGGTGACGCCCCGGTACGTCACGCTGCCATGTTCCGGGAAGCGGAATTCGAAGTGGGGAGCAAACCAATCATCCTGGAATGCGAAACCGGCGGCTCGCAGGTCTGCCAGTACGTCGCGGAAATCGTTCCAGCAGAACTCCGGTAGCAGGAAGCGATCATGCAGGCTAGTCCCGAACCGGTTGAGTGGCGCCTCATAGGGCGTCTCCCAGAACCAGGCGATCAGTGCCCGCAGCAGCAATTGCTGGACCAGGCTCATTTGCGCATGCGGCGGCATCTCGAAGCCGCGGAACTCGACCAGACCCAGCCGCCCGGTTGCCGAATCCGGTGAGTACAGCTTGTCGATGCAGATTTCGCTGCGGTGCGTGTTGCCGGTGAGATCGGTGAGCAGGTGACGCAGAATGCGGTCGACGAGCCACGGCGGGGCACTGTCGCCCTTGCGCGGTAGCTGGGACAGGGCGATCCCTAACTCGTACAGGGCATCATCCCGGGCCTCGTCGACACGGGGAGACTGCGAGGTTGGCCCGATGAACAGGCCGGAGAACAGGTAGGACAGGCTGGGGTGGTTCTGCCAGTAGCGGATCAGGCTGCCCAGCAGGTCGGGGCGGCGCAGAAACGGGCTGTCATTGGTGGTTGCGCCACCCAGAACCACATGATTGCCCCCGCCTGTGCCAACGGCACGGCCATCGATAAGGAACTTTTCGGTTCCCAATCGGCACTGGCGAGCGTCCTCGTACAGCCCGAAGGTCTGCGCTTTCATGTCTTGCCAGTTTGCAACGGGCTGCACATTGACCTCGATGACGCCGGGGTCAGGAGTCACGGAGAGTTTGTCCAGGCGCGGATCGGCCGGTGGGGGGTAGCCTTCGATACGCACCGGGACATCGAGCTGATGCGCGGCATCTTCCACCGCGCGGACCAGGTCGAGGTAGTCCTCAGCGTTCTGTGTGGGCGGCATAAACACCTGCAGCCGGCCATCGCGGGGTTCTACGGTGAGCGCTGTCCGCACTGGGCCGGTTTCGCGGGCTGCCGGCTGCGGACTGGGTTCGTGGGTTTGAGGCTGAGCGCGCCGGGTGGGTTGCACGGGCTGACGAGCATCCGTCAGCGCAGGCTGCTCGGTGGTGGGGTCATCCGCGACCACCTGCGGGTAGACATCCTCGGGAACCCAGGGCAGCGATTGGAGCGGCAGGCGAAACCCGGCCGGGGAGTCGCCAGGCAGCAGGAATAGATGGCGTGTACGGGTTTTCCACAGTTCGGAAATCCACGGTTTGCCTGCCCGGCTGTTCTGCCGCTGGATCGGCAGTACGAACCCGGTGGGCGTGCCCAGGCCGCGCTCGAAGACACGTGTGAGCCGCCTTCGGGCTTCCGGATCATCCAGCTTGGGGTCGGTCGGATCGACATTCTCCGGCAGGTTTCGCTCCTGCTCCAGGTAGTGCCAGGGGTCTTCGTACAGTGGCTGCGCGAATTCAGGCGCCAGGCCAAGCGATGTGGCCAGTTCGCTGCTGAAGCGACCGGCGACCTCCACCAGTTCTGCCTCGGGCCTGTCGCTGGGGGCGTCCGGCAGGCCTTTCTTGAGGATAGGGCGACCATCGCGTCGCAGGTACAAGGAATACGCCCAGCGCGGCAGTGATTCGCCGGGATACCACTTGCCCTGGCCAAAGGTCATCAAACCCTTGGGCGCCATGCGCTCGGCCAGTCGCCCGATGAGCTGGCGTGCGCGCGCCTGTTTGGTCGGTCCCACCGCTGCCGTGTTCCATTCGGGGGATTCGAAATCGTCGATGGAGACGAAGGTGGGCTCACCGCCCTGGGTCAGGCGCACGTCACCAGCTTCCAGCACGGTGTCCAGCCGGGTGCCGAGTGCATCGATGGCTGACCACTGCGCTTCGGTGTAGGGCTTGGTGACGCGTGGGGTTTCCAGCATGCGCTGGACGGACATTTCGTGTTCGAACTCGACCTCGCAGGGGTCGACACCACCGGTCACGGGGGCCGCCGCTGATGGCTCCGGTGTGGCTGTCAGCGGAATATGTCCCTCGCCGCAGAACAGGCCGGAGGTCGAATCCAGGCCGACCCAACCCGCTCCCGGGATGAACACTTCGCACCAGGCATGCAGGTCGGTGAAGTCGACATCCGTGCCGCTGGGCCCGTCCAGCGACTTGACGTCGGGCTTGAGCTGGATGAGGTACCCCGAGCAAAAGCGCGTGGCGTAGCCCATGTGACGCAGCAGCTGCGCCAATAGCCAGGCGGAGTCACGGCACGACCCTCGGCCCTTGGCCAGGGTTTCCTCCGGTGTTTGGACGCCTGGCTCCATGCGAATCACATAGTCGATCTCATTGGCGATGTGCTGATTCAGGCCGACTAGAAAATCGATGGTGCGAACGGGCTTGCGCGGCTCCATCGCATTGAGAAGCCCGGCGAATCGCCGCCCCAGGTGCGAGGCGGGTAGCGGCGTCTCCAGGTAGGGAGCGAGGTCTTCGGCCAGTCCATCCGGGTAGACGAACGGCACATCTTCCGCCCAGTCCTCGATGAAAAAATCGAAGGGATTGAAGACAGCAAGGTCGGCATGCAGGTCGACTTCGATCTCGAAGTGCTGCACCTGCTCGGGGAACACGACGCGCGCCTGCCAGTTGTTGTGCGGATCCTGTTGCCAGTTCAGGAAATGCGGCTGCGGCCGAATCTTGAGCGAATAGCTCTGGATGGCGGTACGCGTATGCGGTGCCGGCCGTAGTCGGATGATTTGCGGGGTCAGCGAAACGGGTCGGTCGTACCGGTACGTGGTGCGGTGATTCAGCGCAACAACGATGCTCATGAACGATCCAGTCTGTAGGCGGCAAGGATTATGGTCTACGCAGCCTCAACATGATGCACAATTTGCACCTATGCAAACCTTTCACTGTGTCTGCGGCAACACGATCTTCTTCAAGAACACGCGCTGTGAGTCGTGTGAGCGTCGCCTGGCCTTTCTGCCCGACCAACGCCGCATGTCCTCGGTGGAGAGTGTGGGAGGCGGGCGCTGGAAATCGCCGGATGGCAGCGTCTACCGGCGCTGCCGTAACTACCGCCGACACGATATTTGCAACTGGATGGTGCCGGCTGCGGAATCCGAGCCCTACTGCCTGTCCTGCCGGCTGACCGAACAGGCACCGGATTTAAACGACCCGCGGCAAAGTCTCTACGTGTACCGGCTGGAGTCGGCGAAACGCCACTTGCTGTACACGATTCTCCAGCTGGGCCTGCCGGTACGCACCAAGGCGCAGGATCCGGACTGGGGCCTGGCGTTTCGCTTCGAAACGGACCGGGACCCTGACACCGAATTCGTCCATCCGGTTGAGGACGCCGAAACCGTATGGACCGGCCATGCCAACGGCACGATTACGATCAACCTCGCCGAGGCCGATCATGTGGCGCGTGAGCGCATGCGGGTGCAGATGAAAGAGCGCTACCGCACGCTGTTGGGGCATTTCAGGCATGAGGTGGGGCATTACTATTGGGCGTTGCTCGTGGATGGCACAGATCTGCATGCGCCGTACCGCGAATTGTTTGGCGATGAGCGCCAGGACTATGGCAAGACGCTGGCGCGGTACTACAAGCGCGGGGCACCCCGGGACTGGAATGACCGCTTCATCAGCCCGTATGCCAGCTCCCACCCTTGGGAGGACTGGGCCGAGACGTTTGCCCACTACTTGCACATGATCGACACCCTGGGCACGGCCAATGACTTCGGGTTCGTGGTGCAGGGGCGGCAGATCCCGCCGGCACCGTATCCGGATACCGTGCTGGCAGAGGTGCCATTCGATGAGATCCTGGATTTATTCATCCACTTGAGCATCGGCCTGAACGCGATTAGCCGCTCCATGGGGGTGGCGGATTTGTATCCCTTCGTGCTGTGTCAGCCTGCCAAGGACAAGCTGCGGTTTGTGCATGAGGTGATTCACGCGCGATCCAGTCATCGTGGCGTTGACCAGATGTCGCTGTTTGATGCCAGAAACGCGCTGGACAAGGCGGCTGCCGAGGCCTGAATGCTCTTCAAATTCGTCGACGATCCCGCACAGAATCTGGCGTTGAACATGATCAACACGGCCAGCCGGTCGATTGCGCAGGGCATCGAGGCGACGCTGCTGAAGTACAAGTGGGAACAGGCGGGCTTCGACGATGCGTCCTTGTCCCGGGCGCTGGCAGAACTGCTGGCCGACGACCTGCTTGAGATTCACCACGCCGGTGAGACGCCGATGCTGCGGTTCTCGGCCCAGGCCTATGAAGCCTTTGTGCGCGCCAATGTCTATGGTGCGCTGGAGCAGGCGTCGAAGCTGCCCGAGCGCGCCCATGAGCCGGGAACGCGCCCGTTGACAGAACATGAGCTGCGGCTGGCGGTGCTGGAGATTTATCGCGAGCTGTCGCTGGGGCCGCAGGGGCTGGTGCCATCGTCGACACTGGCGCGCTTCTGGCGCGAAGCGGAACGCCGCGCGGAGGATCTGCGTCTGGCGGTTGATATCCTGCTGCGGGATCGGTTTCTGGACATCGTGCGCCGCGAATTTGATCCGCAGTTTCGGCTCACCGCGGCCGGTGCGGCCTACCTGGCCGGCCCGACTCCGCCGGCAGCACTCCTTGCCCGGCTTGGGCCTGCCGACAAATTGCTGAGTCGTTGCGACCGGCTGTCGGATCGTGCGCTGACGCGGCATCTGGCGACGCTGATCGAAGCACCCGATGACAGCATTCTCTTTGATATTCTGGAGCAGCGCTGGCGGGAGAGTGGCTTGCACCGCGATTGGCTGGTGCTCGGTTGTGACCTGTTGTTCAAGCGCGGCTTTATCGAGGTGGCGGAGGGCGCGTCCCTGTCCCTGCGGCTGACGCCGCGCGGCCAGTCGTTCCGCGAGCATGCCGGTGGACGTCTGCGGCGTCTGGGCACGCGTCTGGCCGTGCGTGAGTGCGCGGAAGCCCTGCGCAAAGCCCGTGACAGGCCGGGCGCGTGATCGGCTGCGGCACGATGGGCGGGGTGGCTTGACAGCCATGCGATAATCCGCGCCCGTTTTTGCTCCCGGTACAGGTCTCATGTCCGTGTTCGACCACCCCGAATTCGACCAGCACGAGTGCGTGCATTTTGTTCAGGACGAACGTTCGGGCCTGCAGGCGATTATTGCCGTGCACAACACGGCTCGTGGCCCGGCCTTGGGTGGCTGCCGGATGTGGCCTTATGCGTCCAGCGCCGATGCGCTGACCGATGTGCTGCGACTGTCGCGTGGCATGACCTACAAGTCCGCGATGGCGAACATCGATTTGGGCGGCGGCAAGTCGGTGATTATCGGTGACCATCGGAAGATGAAAACCGAGGCGTTGATCCGCGCCATGGGGCAGGCCGTTGACCGTCTGGGTGGCCTGTATGTGGCTGCTGAGGATTCAGGGACCTCGGTCGATGACCTGCGGCTCATGGGGGAAGTGACGACCCATGTCGGCGGTGTCATCGAGCGCCCGGGGCCTGGCGGTGAGCCGCATAGCGGCGATCCATCACCGGCCACCGCACTGGGCGTGTTCCATGGGCTGGCGGCTGCTGTCCGTTTTCAGCTGGAACGGGATGATCTGGAAGGTGTCCGGGTCGCAATCCAGGGCGTTGGCAACGTGGGTTATCGTCTGGCCGGTCATCTGCACGCGGCTGGCGCAGAACTGGTTGTGGCGGACATCCACGCCCCGAATGTCGAGCGTGCGGTCGATGCGTTTGGTGCAACGGCTGTGCCGGTGGCCGACATCGATGCCCAGGACGTCGATGTATTTGCGCCCTGCGCGCTGGGCTCGGCCATTAATGCCTCCACGCTGCCGCGGCTCAAGGCACGCGTCGTGGCGGGGGCTGCCAATAACCAGCTCGACCGGACCGCCTATGATGCGGCGCTCATGGAGCGAGGCATCCTCTACGCGCCGGACTACGTGATCAACGCCGGCGGCATCATCGACATCTTCTACGAACGAACGGGTTACACCTGGGAGAAGGTCGAGCGTCATCTCAAGGGTATTGGCGACACCGTAACCGAGGTGTTCGAGCGTGCCCGCCGGGATGGCCAGCCCACAGGCCAGGTCGCGGACCTCATCGCGGAGTCCCGCTTCCGCCGGACCTAGCTGCGCAGTGCCGTCGGGGCGACTTTCAACACCTCATCCAGGCTGGTCTGCCCTTCGGCGATCTTGACGGCACCGCTGATGCGCAGTGGACGCGTGCCACGCTGAATCGCCAGCGCCCTGAGCGCCTCGAGGTCCATGTCGTCGCGGATCGCGTCGGTTAGGACCTCGTCCATTTCCATCACTTCGTAGAGGCCGACACGGCCCTGATAGCCGGTTTTGCGACATTCCGGACAGCCTACGGGTTCGTATACCTGCTCCGGTTCGTCGATTGGTTGGCCGCCGGTCAAGGCTGCCCATTTGTGTGCATCGACTGCAGCGGGTTGTTTGCATTCCGGACAGAGCTGCCGCGCCAGTCGCTGGGCCACCACGCCCAACAGCGTCGCGCGAATCAAGTACGCCGGGATACCGAGCTCCGTCAGCCGGGTCACGGCGGAAGGTGCGTCATTGGTATGCAGCGTCGATAAGACCAGGTGACCTGTGAGCGCCGCCTGAATGGCGATTTCGGCGGTTTCGAGGTCTCGGATCTCCCCGATCATCACGATGTCCGGGTCTTGTCTCAGCACGGTTCGCACGCCGGAGGCGAATGTGACATCGATCTTCGGTTGCACCTGCATCTGGTTGAAGCTGGGCTCCACGAGTTCGATCGGGTCCTCGATCGTGCAGATGTTGACCTCGGGCGTGGCCAGGTGCTTGAGGGTCGAGTAAAGCGTGGTGGTTTTGCCGGAGCCGGTGGGTCCCGTCACCAGCACGATTCCGTTGGGGCGGGTGGTCATCCGCTGCCAGGCGACCTGGTCATCCGGTTCAAAGCCAAGGGCATCGAAATCGCGCACCAGGATGTCCGGATCGAAGACGCGCATGACCAGCTTTTCGCCAAACGCCGTGGGCATGGTGGACAAGCGCAATTCAACCTCGCGACCTTCGGGGCTGCGGGTCTTGATGCGACCGTCCTGCGGGCGGCGCTTTTCGGCGACGTTCATTCGCCCGAGAATTTTGACCCGGCTGGTGACAGCCGTCATGACCGAGGGCGGAATCTCGTACACGGCGTGCAGAACCCCGTCGATACGGAATCGAATCCGACCCCCATTGCGGCGAGGCTCCATATGGATATCGCTGGCGCGCTGTTCGAAGGCGTATTGCAGTAGCCAGTCCACGATATTGACGACATGGCTGTCGTTCGCATCGAGTTGGCCCCGCCGGCCCAGGTCCATGAGTTGTTCGAGGCTGTGAAACGCCGGATTGGCGCCTTGACCCGAGCGCTCTTGCTCGCTGGCGGTCACGGAATGGGACAAGGCGTAAAACTCGACCAGATAGCGGTCGATGTCTTCCGGGTTTGACACCACGCGGCGTACCCGGCGACCCGAGACCTTGGCGAGGTCGGACTCCCAGTCGCGCACGCTCGGGTCTGCAGTGGCCACGGTGATTTGTTCGTCGTCTACGCGCAGGGGGAGAATGCCGGCGCGCGCCGCATAGGCGTATGGGACTACGGAGGTGACCTGACGGCTGTCGATACGTAGCGGATCGATGCGGTAGTACTCCAGCCCGTTGCGGTCGGCCGTCCAGTGGGTCAGGGCCTCCAGGGTTAGCAGACGCTCCGGATCGTCATGGCGCTGCAGATTGGCCTGGGCGACGACGGAGAGCGGGTGCAGCCCACCGGGTTCGCCGGCCTGTTCATGCAGAATCCGCTCGGCATCGTCCCGGGTCACGATGCCGTCATCAACCAGGGCGCGGAGCGTGGCCTGCAGGCTGGCCCGGTCGGTGCGGGGGCGGCGAGCAACGGAAGTGTTCATGCATCAACGCTACCATTGCTGTCGGCGTCTGCCTACGGTGCGCAATCTCCACGATTCAGCCCGGTCGATGCCCTTGCGTCTGCGTGTTCTGGCTGGAATTCGGCGGTCGTGTCGGGTACCGTTTTCCCATGCTTGGGAATTCACTCGGTGCCTTGTTTCGCACAGCCGCGCTGCTGTGTCTGTTGCTGTCCGCAGCGGGTTGTGGACTCATGAAAACCGTTCCCGAGCCGGAGGATGTCCGGATTTCGGAAGTCCGACGCTCGATTCATTGTGGCACCGAGCAGCGCCACGCCGCGCTGTCGTACTTTCCCACGCCGGAAGACTGGTTGGGCTGGCAGGCCGACCGTGGTGTCCACATCGTGTCGGCTGACAAGCTGCCCGACGGTCCGTTGCTGCTGCTGGAGATGGGGCAGCGCCGAACAGGGGGCTACTTTATCGAGCCCAGGCCGGACGCCACCATCGACCGGGACCGGGTGATGTGGCTGGCGGGGGAGTGGACCCGACCCGGCAAGGACCGGATGGTGACGCAGATGCTGACCAGCCCCTGTGTGCTGCTGTCGATTCCTCCGCGGGACTATCGTGGTTTCAGAATCATCGATCAGAATGAGGAGCTGCGGTCGAGCCTGGATTTGAGCTAGGTGGAGGCATCCCGGCCTGGTCGGGACGCTGACGCCTCATCATCCGGCTGGACACGTGCCCGCTACGGCAGGGAGGAGCCCTGAATGAATCGAATCTTTGGCCCCGTCCGAGGGCTGCTGCTGGTTGCCCTGGTCTGCGTGCACACCTTGTTCTTCGGTGCGTTCATCTTCGCGATCATGCCGCTGAAATTTGTCACGCGGGGTCGATGGCGTTCTGGGGTCGTGCAGGCGATGGAATGGATTGCCCACCGCTGCTGGTGCACGTTCAATGGTTGGATACTCCGGCATCTTGTTCCGACGCGCTGGACCATCCGCGGCACGGAGAATCTGCGGCGGGATCGCAGTTATTTGCTCATCGCAAATCACCTGAGCTGGAACGACCTGTTCGCGATGATGGTGGCGTTCACCGACCAGGTGCCGCCCTACAAGATCTTCATCAAGCAGCAGCTGATCTGGCTGCCGATTGTGGGACAGGTGGTCTGGGCCATCGATTTTCCGTTCATGAAACGTTACACGCGTGAGCAAATTGCCGCTGATCCCAGTTTGGTCGGGCGTGACGTTGAGACGACACGCAGGATGTTCGCCCGCTACGGGGACCGTCAGGTCACGATCTTCAATTTCGTGGAGGGGACCCGCCGCACGCCCGCCAAGCATGCTGCGCAACAGTCGCCATACAAGCACCTGCTCAAGCCACGCGCCGGCGGGGTGTCCTACGCGATCCGCGCGATCGGCAGCAAGCTCGACGCCGTATTGGACGTGACCTTCTTCTACGTCAATGGGCCCTGGACAACCTGGGACCTGTTCTGTGGTCGTGTTCCTGAGATCATCGTCGAAGCACGCGAGTTGCAGGCACCGCCTGCCTTGGCATCGGGTGACTACAGCGGCGACCTGGGCACCCGCAAGGCTGCTCAGCGCTGGATTGCGACAATCTGGGAAGAGAAAGACGCACTGATCGAGCAGTTGGAGCAGCAGACGCGCGTGCCGCGCTAGTCGCAGTGGTGATCCGCAATCTGACGGGTGGCACGGGCCAGCCGTTCTGCCTGGATGCTGTTGAGATTGCGGTAGACCAGCGCGGCGACCCGGGGGTGCCGGCGACGCAGTCGTTCCAGATCCTCGGTATCAAAGTCCAGTACGCGCAGGTCGGTCTCAGCGGTGACACTGGCTGTCCGGCGTGAGGCGAAATAACCGGTTTCCCCGAGTGTGGTCCCCCGCGCAACTGTATTGATGGTGACCGCATCACCCTGACGATCGACCCAGACCCGAGCGCGGCCTTCGACGATGACATAGATGTCGTGCGCCAGGTCTCCCTCCCGGATGAACTGCGTGCCAGCCGGAATTGTGCGCAGATTCGACAACAGTGCGAACAGACGTGCCTGACGTGCCGACATGCCGTCGAGCAGAGGAATGCTGTCCTGCGGTGACTTGCCCAAATCGACCCGCAGCACGTCCCAAAGCGTGACAAGGTCGGCGCGCAAGCCGACGGCAGGTGCGACCGTGAGGTCGCATAGCCAGGCGATGGCCAGCGTCGAGGCCGCCAGCCATCCGAACAGCACCTGTGATTCGAAGGGGCTGATGCTCAAGGTCAGAAAACCCAGGCAGGTGGCCACAGTGGTCAGCGTGATGGGTCGGATGACATCGCGCAGCGTCTGGCGTGTGGCATCCCGCGCATCGGCCATCTCCCGTGCACGTTCGTTGAACCGGACCAGGTAGTGCAGCGTGTCATCCACGGCAATGCCCAGGACGATGCAGGCGACCAGTGCCGTCGTCGGGCCCAGTGGCAGGCTCAGCCAGCCGATGAGTCCGAAGAACAATGCAACCGGAACCAGATTCGGGAGAATCGCAAATGCGGCTGCACGCGGTGATGCGAAGACCACGGCGAGAATCAGAAAAATGGCGGCGAACGCAGCGAGAAACGAGACCGCCTGGCCGCCCGTGAGCTTGCTCACCGTCCGGGAGAAGGTGATGGGTGTGCCCGTGAGTTGAACATCGAGGCCCGCTGGCAACACCGCCAGGCGACGTTCGATTCGCTCGACCAGTGCGGAAATCTGCCGGGTGTTCTGTATTGCCGTGCCGATGTGCAGCCTGGATTCAGAGAACTGCAGGTTGGTGTAGTCGTACACGTCATCCGGCGCCGCAGCGATGAGCAGTTGTTTGGCGAGGATGGGATTGTCGGGCAGGGTGTCGCCGCTCTCGCTGAACAGGCGATTGAGTTCCCGCAGGATATTGGTCAAACCGTATGTGCCGTCGATCTCTGGCTGGGTCTGCAGCCAGCGCTGCAGTTCATCCAGGCTGCGCAGCACGTCCGGTTGCAGCGCGGCGCCGGGGGTCGAACTGCGGATATGCAAGGAGAAACCGTGGGTACTCCAGAGTGCGTTGGTCACGTTCACAAAGTCCGTGCGAACGGGGTGCCTAGCCGGCAGATCTTCCACCAGATTGGCTTCGGTCTTGAGCTGTAACGCCCCCATGGCTCCGACTGCGACCAAAATCACCGCTACGCGCAGCACCCATCGACCATGCCGCGCGCTCCAACCCGCCAACGCCGCAGCCAGGGCGTCGAGCCAGCGATCAAGCAGCCCCTGACTGCGCGGGCACGCGCCGAGCGCCGACAAGGCATGGGGTGACCAGTAGCGTGTGATCAAGGCGCTTGCAAGCACGCCCAGAGCGGACGCCAGTGCAAATGAACGAATGGCAGGGGTGGGATGCACCGCAAGTGCCAGCAGCCCCAATGCCGTGGTGAGCGCCGTCACCAGCAGTGGGAGCGCGATGGCGCGTGCGGCGTGCTGAGGCGAAGCGTGTTGCTCAGCTGCCGAGAGCAGGTGCATCTGGTAGGCGACGGTCAGGGTGGCGACCAGGGGGACGACCAGCGTGGTGACCAGGTTGAGCGTACCGCCGATGCCGGCCAGTGCAGCCAGGGCGGCAACAACAGCCAGTGCAACCGAGGAGACGGCGACCAGCACCAGCCGGACACAGCGAAATGCCAGCATAAGCACCGCGACAAAAGCCAGCGCAAGCAGCGGCAGGCTTTGCTGCAGCTGCAGTCGCAGACTGTCAGTGACCGCGGCGGCGATTAGCGGGGTGCCGGTGGCCGCCATTTGCAGCGGTGTATCGCCTGCAGCCTCAGCGGCCAGATCGACGAGTTCGCCTGCTATCTGACGGGTGCTGTCATCGGGTAAGTCGGAAGGCAGCCGGATGAGTAGTCCAGCTGACCGGCGATCCTCGGAGACTAGGCGGCCTGCAACCAGCGGATTGGCGAGCAGGGCATCCAGCGCAATGCGGGTCCGGATGCCGGGTGTGGCCAGCCAGTCCCGAATCGAGACCAGCTCGACACTGTCGACCAGGTCAACGGGAATCTGGATCGTCGTCAGTGAGCGGATGTCGGCCTGTCCGGCCCCAGCCTCGAGCTGCTTCGTAATGTCGTCCACAATCGCCAGCGTGTCGGCGGTTAATGGCGCATCGTCGGACAAGAGCAGCATCAGTTCCTCGGCGGATTGCAGCTCGGGCTGTAAATCCTCCGGGTCGATCAGTGCATCGGTGCTGGGGTCAAAGCGCAGGCCCCCCTCAGACGCTGCCCAGAGCCAGAGGGCGACTGCAACTGCAAGCAGCAGGCCTGCCGCCGCTGCGAAGGCGCCGCGACTGTCGGCTGTGCCGGGTAGCGCAGGGGGGCTGTTCAATCCACCGACTCGTAGCCACGTGGATGAAAGGCCCGGCGCGGGATGGTTTCGTCAAATTCGACCCGCGACAGCTCCACACGTGTGCGGCTTTGAGTTTGGCGGTTGTACATGGTCATTCGTCGCGCAAAGTGCCGTTCGCCGGCCTGCTCGATGCTTTCCGGGTCCACTTCCAGTTCGCGGATGACGGCGTCTGATTCGCTGAGAAACTGCACATGAACTGGAACGCAATGGGTGGGTTCCAGCGCCATGACGATGCGGGCGTAGTCGATTTCAGTCTGCTCTGCAGGCGTGAGATCCAGGACGTGGACAGGGGTGCCGCGATAGCTGCTATCTGCGCGTCGTGTCGCAGTGCCCCCGCCCACTGTGCCCAGCAATTGCCGGACATCGGCGTAGGTGAAATCAGTGCCCCAGAGGCTCTGGCTGGATGCGTTGCCGGTGACACGCCTGGAGCGGTTGAGGGCGGGAACAAAGGTGAACATGGCGTCACCCTCGTCGGCATCGGCCAGTACCAGGAATGACATGCCACTGAGGTCGGGTGGGTTGAGCACGCGCAGATTGGCATCGACGCCATCCCGACTTTTTCGAGCCAGCAGGCGGATGTACAGCGTGCGAGAGTCACCATCGGCCCGCACGGTTTCGAGCTCCGCATGCTGCTTGAAGGTCTCTTGCGGCGCGTTGGCGCGAGCGCAGCGCGTCAGCTCGTCTGCGGTGGGCGTTTCGGTTTGTGCCATGGCTGGCAGGCAAACCATGAGCGTAAACGTGGCGGCAAGCCGGCCACGCGCGGCAATAAGGGTCAACATACTGCGGACGGTAGCGCCCGCGGGACGCGTGTCAAGCGACACGGTCCCGAACCCGGCGGAGTTGCAGCTAGGCGGCAGGTTTGCGTGCGGGTTTTTTCGAAACGTACATGCGAATGCGCGCGCGAAAAACGATTTGCCCGCTGGCATCCGTAATGTCCACGGGCGTGCTCAGCGTCTGGCGATCGTCCCAGGTGGTGGGCAGGTCGACCACGCAGGTTGCGGTCAAATCTGTTTCGGCCTTGGCGACGTAGTCGACCTCCATGCCCTGCGGAATCCAGCGATGCGTCGTTGGCACCGTCGCTTCGGCGGCCAGGCCGCCCGCCAGCTCGGCCATGTTGCACATGGCGATGGCGTGGAAGGTGCCGATGTGATTCTCGACGCTGCGTCGCTTACGGCTGGTCACCACACAGCGGCCCGTTTCCAGCGCTTCAATGCGCGGGCGAATGGTCGAAAAATACGGGGCGCGTCGACAAACGCCGCGTGCGAACAGCCACTGGCCGCCAGGCTTGGTGTTCAGGCGCTGCCAGAGCGCAAGTGTTGGAGGTGCTTTGGTCATGAGTGAGGTTTCTACAGAGGCGGGTGAATGTTTATCGCGTCTTGCCCAGCGCCCGGTCGAGCTGGGAGGTCAGCCAATCCGCAGCCTCATCCCAGCCTGCGCGTGCTGCCGGACGGAAGAAATCAAAGTGCCCCAGTCGGTCGACGCCCCAGTCTTGTGGGGTGCGTCGCTGAATCTCGACCTGGGCATTGGCGTAAAAGCTGGCCAGCTCGGCAACCGCACGTGGCGGAGCGTAGCGATGATCATCGGAGATCTCATACAGGCGAGCCTGCCCGGTCCATTGCGCGAATCCGTCACGCAGCGGCTGGCCCGTGGCATCCGCGATGTAGTGCGGGCCTCGACACCAGCGGGCCCATTCGCGTGCCACTGCGCCCGGCAGTGGATCCGGGCCCAGCACGCCGCCTGGCACGTCCCGGCGCACGCTGAGGATGGCCGGTAGCACGACGTGCATCATGGTCCACATCCAGGCGCGATCGATGCCATCCCAGAGTCGCCAGTGGCCGGATTGCGCCGAGACGCCGAGTAAGGCGCAGACCGCAGCGTTCGATGGGCACAAGCCCAGGGCCTGGCCACCAAATGAGTGTCCGACAACGGCGACGGCCGCCGAGGTGTCGCGCAAGTATCGAATCGCGGCATCCAGGTCGTCTTCAGCCCAGCTCCGCATGGAATCGGGGGGTGGCACTTCGGCACGAGATTGCCCGATGCCGCGGTAGTCCAGCGTCAGCACGCGCAGGCCTCTGGCTGCCAGGTGCTGGGCAAATCGAGTGTAAAAGCGCTGCGGTACACCGGTGGCTCCGGCCAGGAGTATGGCGCGTTCGCCGTGTCCAAATTCGGTGGCAACCAGGGGTGCGCCGTCGTGCGTGACCAGTTGAATGCAGTTCATGATCCAGAGCGTAGAGGGCCGCTCCGGTAGCCACAAACAAAACTTTCTCGCCAGCCACATGAATTCTGCTCATGTGAATTCCGGCAGCGCCAGCAGCCAGTGGCGGAAGGCCTGTAGGGCCGGCCAGTCGGCATCACGGCGGCGATAGAGCATGTTGTACTGCTGTGCGATCGGCAGCGATCCCTCCGCTGCGATGCATAGTCGGCCGCTGCGTAACCAGCCCTCGACAGCAGGGAACAGGCCTAGCGCGATACCCAAGCCTTGCTCTGCGGCACGCAGCAACGAGAGGTAGCTGTCGAACCAGATACCACCCGCCAGTGCCGCTGCGTCAAGGCCGGTGTGCTGTGCCCAGGCAGTCCAGGCATCTGGGACGGCCGTGGAATGCAGCAGAGTGACCTGATCGAAGCGCAGTTCGCCGTCTCCCGCCAACGCGCGGTGCAGGCCGGGCGCGCAGACCGGGCGCGCCGACATGGACAGTAGTGGCTCCAGGGCCAGTGTCGTGGATTCTGCTCCGCCAAAGCGCAGGGCGATGTCGGCTTCGTCGGCCTCCAGGTCCGCCAGCCGCATGGACGTTTCCACGCGGATGTCCAGTTCGGGGTGGCGTTGATGAAAATCCGGCAGGGCGGGGATAACCACCTCGCTGGCGATAAACGGGCCCAGCGTAATTCTGAGCAGTTTCCGGTCCGTTGCAGGTTGCGTAGCGGCCGTAGCCTCGTCCAGTTTGGCCAGCGCGGCTTCACACGCTCGGCTGTACTGCAGCCCGGCAGCGGTGAGGCGTGTTCCATGTGGGCTGCGTTCGACCAGGACAACGCCGAGACGGGTTTGCAGGTCTCGCATCTGATGGCTGACCGCCGATGGCGTGACATGCAGGGCGTCCGCGGCTTCCCGATACGAGCCGCGCCTGGCCACTTCGCAGAGCGTGCGCAGCAGGTGGAGTGGTGGTGTTCGCGGTGGATGCACAGGACCGGACATAAAAAACGCCCGGCCGCACGAGGCGACCGGGCGTCGGGTCTTCAGTCAGGCCCTAGCGCAGGACGCGGATTTCAACGCGTCGGTTCAGCGCGCGACCTTCCTTCGTGTCATTCGACGCGATGGGGTTGGACTCGCCCAGGCCGGTGGCCTTCAGGCGGCTGGCCTCGATACCGGTCGCAATCAGGTAGTTGCGGACGGCTTCCGCACGCTTCTGCGACAGCGAGCGGTTGTACGAGGCGGCGCCGACACTGTCGGTATGGCCGTTGATCTGGATCGAGAAGTTCGGCGATTGACGCATGGTTTCGGCAATCGCATCCAGGATCCGGGTGGCGTTGGGAGCCAGCTTCGAGGAGTTGGTCTCGAAGTTCACGCCCTTGAGCACCAGGCTTTGATCAGCAGCACAGCCGTTGGTCATCACCTCTGCACCGGCCGGCGTGTTGTCGCACTGGTCCATCTTGTCGCTCACGCCATCGGCGTCAGCATCAGCGGAACAGCCATTGGCATCAACCGCAATGTTGCTCGGTGTGGCAGCACAACGGTCACGGGCATCGGGGACGCCGTCGCCGTCGGAATCCAGTTCACAACCCGATTCGTCCACCGGCATGCCGGCAGCGGTTTCGGGGCAGCGGTCCAGGGCATCGCCAACGCCGTCGCCGTCGCTGTCGAAGACACAGCCACGCTCATCGACCGAACTGTTCGGCAAGGTGCCGGGGCAGGCGTCGACATAGTCGGCTACGCCGTCAGCATCCGTGTCGTAGGGGCAACCACTGGCGCCGACCGGAATGTTTGCTGGCGTGGTCGGGCACGCGTCATTGGCATCAGGGACACCATCCTTGTCGCTGTCGGGGTTACCAAACCGCAGCGGCGAGCGAATACCCAGATACACCTTGTGCGCGCTGTATTCGGTGTCGACGTTGCCGACCTCCGGATCGCCACCCATGACAAAGCGGTAGTCCAGCGACAGTGACAGCAAATTCTTCAGCGGCAGCAAGATACCGCTGCCGATCTGCAGGGCGGTGATCATGTCGTCGTCAGAGAACGCGGTGAGCCCGCTGCCGGCGACCTGGTAGTCCTCCAGGCTGTACTGGACGAGGCCCAGACCACCCCCGAAATAGGGATACAGGGTGCCGACACGGCCGAAGCGTGAGGTCGGGACCAGGTCGTACCAGAGGTTGGCGAACAGCGATGCAGTGGTCAGCTCACCCGAGGTGCTGTCCGTGCTGACATCGGCCTTGCCCAGGCTGAGGGAGGCCTCAGGGCGCAGCGCGCCAACCAGGTCATAGCCGATCCGGCTATCGAGCCCGAAGCCGGCGTCAAACGAATTGGTGCCCCGGAATGCGCTGGAGCTGACATCCGCATCGGTGGGTACATCCAGACCAATGCCGACGCTGCTGTACCAGCCGGCGGCGTTGTCCGCGAATGCGGTGGCAGAAGTCGTGGCGCAAATGGCAGCGAGGCCAATACGGCACAAGAAACCCTTTCTCATAAGACGGTGTCCCCAAGCGTTCGACGGAAGTGACAGGCATACATTAGCCAATCTTTTGCAATGCGTCATTTGTGCCAGTCATCCATTCTGCCGATTCCAGCACATCACAGCCCAGCCTCACGCGGTCCCCGGGTACCAGTGGCCCCACGCCTGCAGGCGTTCCGGTGTAAATCAGGTCTCCAGGCTGCAGTGCCCAGGTCCGCGAAAGAATGCTGATGATGCGTTCAACACTGAACAACATATGCGCCGTCTCACCGCGCTGGCGTAATTCGCCATTGACATGGCATGTGAAAGCAATGGCGTTGAGCGCGATGCTGCCGTCCCAGGGCCTTAAGGGTCCCAACGGGGCGGCATGGTCGAAGGCCTTGGCCAATTCCCAGGGTTTGCCGGCCTGCCGCAGCCGGGTCTGCTCGTCGCGTAGCGTCAGGTCCAGCCCCAGGCCCAGGGCATCAATCAGTGCGCTCGCCGACTCCGAGGGGACGTGATGGCCAGGCTGGCCGATACGCACCACCAGTTCGGCTTCATGGTGGACGGCGCCCCGTCCGGTCGGCAGGAGGATCTGGGTGCCGACTGGCACCAGGCAGCTGGCGGGTTTCATGAAAACCACGCAGTCGCCATCTTCCGGGTGGCCCAGTTCGCGGATGTGCTCAACGTAGTTACGACCAATACAGAAAATACGGGCGGACATGGGGGCTCCTTGGGTGGGGGGCATAAAAAAACCGGCGCACCCTGATCAGGGTACGCCGGCTCTGCGTCGCCCGCTGTAGCGAACGATACCTCGGGTTACATGACGGCGGGGATGCCCAGCGCGCCCAGGCCCTTGGCCTCGTAGTTGTCGCGGAACATCTGACGCAGCTTCTCGGCCTGCGCGTCATACGCCGCCTTGTCTTCCCAGGTGTCACGCGGATTCAGGATTTCCGCAGGCACGTCCGGGCAGCTGGTCGGTACGCGCAGGTTGAAGATCGGGTGGGTCTGGTACTCGACCTTGTCGTCGTCAAGCTGACCTTCGAGCGCGGCATTGAGCAGCGCGCGGGTGTGCTTGATCGAAATACGCTTGCCGACGCCGTAGACACCGCCGGACCAGCCGGTATTCAGCAGGATGCAGCGCGCGTTGTGCTGCTTCATCTTCTGCGCCAGCAGCTCGGCGTAGACACTGGGCGGACGCGACATGAACGGGGCGCCAAAGCAGGCGGAGAACGCGGCCTGCGGCTCGGTGACGCCGACTTCGGTGCCGGCCAGCTTGGCGGTGAAGCCCGAGACAAAGTGGTACATCGCCTGCTCGGAATCCAGCACTGACACCGGCGGCAAGACGCCAAAGGCATCGGCGGTCAGGAAAATGATGGTTTCGGGGTGCGGGCCGCGTGCGCCGTCGGCGACGTTGGGGTTGCACTCCAGCGGATAGGAGAAACGGGTGTTCTCGGTGATGGAGCCATCCGTCAGGTCCAGTTCCTGCGGATCGGTCTCTTCCATCGGCTTGCCGGGCAGCGGCGGCACGTTCTCGATGATCGTGCCCGGCATGGACAGGGCGGCGGCGATAATGGGCTCGGCCTCTTTGTCCAGGTCGATCAGCTTGGCGTAGCAGCCGCCTTCGAAGTTCGATACGCCGTCCTTGGTCCAGGCGTGCTCGTCGTCGCCGATGAGCTCGCGGTCGGGGTCGGCCGACAAGGTCGTCTTACCCGTGCCCGACAGGCCGAACAGCACTGCGCCATCGCCGCGCTTGCCGACATTGGCGGAGCTGTGCATCGACAGTTCGCCCATGCCTGGGAGCACGTAGTTCATCACCGTAAACATGGTCTTCTTGTTCACGCCACAGTAGTCGGCGCGGCCCAGGACCAGCCCGATCTTGTTCTTGACGTCCATGATGACGGCGCGCTTGGACAGGGTGCCGTCCCGCTCCGGGTCGCAGTGGAACGAGGGGACGTTGATCAGCGTCCAGCGCTTGTCTTCCTCGTTGTCCACGCCTTCAACGCCGTGGGCAAACATGTTCTTGGCGAACATGGCATGCGTGGCGTACTCACCGACAAAGCGGTAGGGCATGGCGTAGGCCGGATCCCAGCCGCAGTACACGTCTTCGACGTACAGGCGTGCGTTCTTTGCGTTCAGGTGGGCGACAACGCGTTCCAACAGGGGGGCGAAGTGCTTGGGATCGAACTTCTTAAAGTCCTTCTTCCACCAGATCTCGTCTTCGATCTCCGGCCAGGCCACCGCGAAGGTGTCCTGCACGGGGCGGCCGGTGCAGCTGGGGTCGGTGTAGTAGACCAGCGGCCCATTGACGCCCAACTTGGTGGCATACGCCTTGGGTTCGTCATCCGGCCCATCGGCGCGGATGCGGCCGCGATCGTTTGCGATCGCCTCGGAAAACAGCTCTTCCTTCGACAGGTTGTAGTGATAGTCGACGGTATCGAGCCCGAATTTTTCTTTCAGCGTCGTCCGAAAATCCATGTGCTGTGTGTCCGTAAGATAAGCCAACAAAAAGACCCGCCAGCGGCGGGTTGAGTTCGATGGGGCGCCGGATGATGGCATCGGCAGCCAGCCCTGCGTGCAAACCCCCGTTCAGCGCATGCGCGAAGGATTTGCCCGGTGAAACTGAGAGCCTGAAACACCGGTCAGGTGGTGGTTTCAGCCCGAAAAACGGGGCACAGAGAGTACCTTCGGAGGACGCTTACCGCAACCGCTGGCGCGCTGCAAGCCCGGCAACCGTGCACTGGCGCACGGTGCCGGGAGGCCCGCTGCTAGGCCGGGGTGTAGCGCGACTTGTCCGACGTTGCCACGGCATGTGCCGCATAAACCCGAGCCATCTTGGTGCTGGGGTCGTTGATAATGCGCTGGCGCCTCTTGGCTGCTGTCTTGACGGCCTGGATGAAGTCCTGGCCCCAGGTTTCCAGGTCGTGATGCATGACCACGTCGGCCATCTGGGCGATGCGGTCACGGCGCTCTGCATCGCCCAGCGTCAGTGCGCGGTAGAGCTGATGCATCATGTCCACTTCGTCGTAGGGATTGGTGCGAATGGCGCCTTCCAGTTCGACCGCGGCGCCGGCAAACTCCGAGAGCACAAGTACGCCTTTGCCATGGGTCAGTCCCTGCACGGCGGCGTATTCCTTGGCGACCAGGTTCAGGCCATCTCGCAGCGGGGTGATCCAGCCCACATCGGCCACGGCGTAGTAGGCCAACACATCTTCGAAGGGCATGGAACGGAAGAAGAATCGCACCGGCGTCCAATCCAGCTTGGCGAAGCGGCCGTTGATACGCCCCACGGCATATTCGACCTGCTGCTGGATCTCCTCGTAGATCTTCATGCCGCGGGCGGCGGGGGTCACGATATCCACGAAGGTGACCTTGCCGTGCAGCTCGGGGTTCTCCTCCAGTAGCCGTTCAAAGGCCTCAAGCTTGGCGAGCGGGCCTTTGGTGTAGTCCAGGCGCTCCACCGACAGCACGACTCGCTTGCCCTGTAATTCCTCGCGCAGGCCGGCCATGCGCTGTTGCACCTGTTCGCTTTCGACCAGAGAGCGGATGCGGTTGGCGCTGACTCCGATGGGGTGGGCGCCCATGTGCACGACATGATCCTCCGACACCTTGATGCCCGTGGTCATCTCATCCAGCCCCAGGGCACAGTCGTAGGTCAGGAATCGCGGCGCGCAGTTCTGGCGTTCCAGGACTTCGACAGGGAAGTTCGAACGCACGACATCGACAAAATTCTCCAGGTGCCGGGGAATGTGGAAGCCGACGTAGTCGCATTGCAGCAGGCTGCCCACGATCTGCCGGCGCCAGGGGATGACGTTGAAAATCTCCGACGACGGAAAATACGTGTGATGGAAGAACGCGATCCGCAAGTCCGGCCGCAGCTTGCGTAAATGTGCGGGCACCATCCACAGGTTGTAGTCGTGAATCCAGATGACGGCGCCTTCATCGGCTTCGGCCGCTGTCCGCTCCGCGAAGATCCGGTTGATCTCCACGTAGTGCTGCCAGTCATCGTGATTGAAATGGGTACGCTCGATAAACGTATGGATCGTCGGCCACAGCGCTTCCTTGGAAAACGTCTTGTAGAAGCGCTGGACGTCCTGGCTGGTCAGCGGCACGCGGGAGACCAGTAACTCCGGGTAGGCCTCCTCGTCGACCATGGTGTGGTCCTGGAATTCCTCCGGATTCCGTGTGTCCTGCTGCGACCAGGCGATCCACATGCCAGTCCGCCCACCCTCAAACAGGGAGAGCAGGCTGGGCATGATCCCGTTCGGGCTCTTGGGTCGCCGGTGGACCAGCTTGCCATCTACCATGTGCTCTTCGTAGGGCAGACGGTGATAGACCATGATGAGCTGGGAGGATCCGCGCTCCTGTTGTGCTCGCGTCAGGTCTTCGATGGCCTTGGGGCCCAGAAACTGGAAATAGCTGAAGGCATCCAGAATGGCGCCGGCGCCGGAGGCTTCGGAGTGGTAGACCTGGGACATCCGCTGAGTGGCGTCCACCAGGCGCTGCTCTGCGGCGCCGACCACCACGCCCTTGTAGCCCGTCTCAAACATCGGCAAATCATTCAGGGTGTCGCCGGCCACCAGAACCCGAGCGGGGTCCATTTCCAGCAGCGCGACCAGCTTCATCAGGGTCGTGCCCTTGTTGACGCCGGCGGGCAGGATATCCAGATACTTGTCAGCTGAGTGCAGCACCTCGCAGCCCAGGGGCTCGACAGCATCGCGCACGGGCTGCGGGTCGAAGCCCGGCGGAACGAAGAATGAGCAGCGACGTTGCTGCGGCACTTCCTGGCGCTCCAGGCCGTCCAGGTTCTCGATCGCCTCAAGCACGGCAGGTTCGCCAGGCCACGTCTGATTGATCTCGGATTGGATGGGCTGCACCGGCTCGAGGGTGTCGCCGTGCACGATCGTCGTGCCGACATCGCAGATCACGTATTTCGGCGTCGGAATCGTCGGGTCGTAAATCAACGGGACCACGTGTTCGAAGCCGCGACCCGTGACAAACACGAGCGTGACCTCAGGTTGGCGTGGCAGGAATCGGTACAGGCGCATGCGGTCGGACTGGCGTCCGCCCAGAAACGTGCCGTCGAGATCAGTCGCTAGAAGCATTCAGTCTTTCGGGGGTGCGAATGGGTGCGTCGCTACACGCCGGATCGGGCGCCGAGCGCGGCGGCAACCCATCCGCCGGGTCGGTGGACAGCCGCGTCCTGCATGCCGTCAACGCGTTTATTAGCATGCCTGCTGCAGTGCCGCATCTCAAACCGGCCTGTCCAACCCTAGGCCGGTCGCTCCATGTATTGGTGCGGGCCGATCCCTTCAATGTCGAAGATCGGGCCACTACCGGCGAAACCGTAGCGTGCGTAGAACCCAATGGCGGGTTGTCGGGCGTTACACCAAATTGCCCGCGCGTCACCGAGCAATGCGTAATCGACGGCTGCCTGCAGCAGGGCTGCACCCAAGCCCTGGCCCTGGACCTCAGGGGCTGTGGCCATGCCCCGGATCCGCCATTGCTGATCGGCCGGCGCCCGGGTGCAGCGAGGGTCGGACTCCGGAAAAATGGAGACGACACCGACGATGCCGCCATCGCGCATCGCGGCAAAATGCCCGACTTCGGGGCTGTCATCGCCAGCGAACTGGGCCCGGGCAAGCGGTTGGTGGGCGCGTAGGAGCTGATGCCGCACGGGCAGCACTTGCGCAATGCTCACCCGCACGACAGGTAGCGGGCTCATGCCACGGCCTCCTTGCCCCGGAATTCGCAGAGATCGTGAATGACGCAGTCATGGCACATCGGCTTGCGCGCCTTGCAGGTGTATCGGCCATGCAAGATCAGCCAGTGGTGAGCGTCCAGCCGGTAATCCGGCGGAATGAGTCGCACAAGCCGGTCCTCCACCTCGCGCACGGTCTTGCCCGTGGCAATGCGCGTGCGGTTGGCTACGCGAAAGATATGCGTGTCAACGGCAATGGTCGGTTGGCCAAAGGCCGTGTTCAACACCACGTTGGCGGTTTTGCGACCGACGCCGGGCAGGGCTTCCAAGGCGGCGCGATTGTCGGGCACCTCGCCACCGTGCCGTTCGATGAGTTGGTGGCACAGCGCAATCACATGCCGGGCCTTGGAATTGAACAAACCGATGGTCTTGATGTATTCGCTCAGGCCCTCGACGCCCAGTGCGGCAATCGCCTCGGGTGTATTGGCCACCGGGAACAGTTTGGCCGTGGCCTTGTTCACGCCGACATCCGTGGCCTGGGCTGACAGGACAACGGCGACCAGCAATTCAAACGGATTGCTGTAGTTCAGCTCCGTTTCCGGTTTGGGGCGCTGCGCCTTGAGGCGCTCGAAAATTTCGGTCCGCTTGGCGGCGTTCACGGGCGTATGAGGGGGTGGGTGAGGGTCAGGCGGGGTCTGCAATGCCGGCGCTGGGCGCTGTTGCCGACCGGGTCTGGCGACGTTCGAAGGCATTCTTGGCGGCGATGAGCAAAGCCAGTCCAATAAAGGCGCCGGGCGGCAGCACCGCCAGCAGAAAGCCCCGGAAATCAGGAATGATGGTGAGCGTCCAGTCTTGGGCGACAGCGCCGAATAACAGTTCGGCGTCGGCCAGCAACGTGCCCTGGCCCAGCAACTCTCGCAGCGCACCGAGCGCAACCAGAGCCAGTGCGAAACCCAGGCCCATCATCAGGCCGTCGAGCGCGGCATGGCCCACCGGGTTGCGTGAGGCAAAGGCTTCGGCGCGTCCGATAATGGCGCAATTGGTGACGATGAGCGGGATGAAAATGCCCAGCACCGTGTACAGCTCATGCAGCCAGGCGTTCATGGCGAGCTCCACCGTGGTGACGAAGGCGGCGATGACCAGCACAAAGACCGGGATGCGAATCTCGTCACGCACGATGTTACGGATGGCCGATACCGCGACGTTCGACGCCGTGAGTACCAGCAGCGTTGCGAGTCCCAGTCCGAGGGCATTGATGACCGAGTTGCTCACGGCAAGTAGCGGACATAGGCCCAATAGCTGCACCAGACCCGGGTTGTTCGTCCACAAACCATTGCGGATGATGTCGCGCTGCGTACTCATGGTGTGTCGACTGGCGGAGCCAGCAGGGTGTCGCGATGGGTGTCGAAGAATACCAGCGCCTGGCGAACGGCCTTGATGACCGCGCGCGGCGTAATCGTCGCTCCGGCAAACTGGTCGAACTGTCCGCCATCCTTGCGCACCTTCCACTGGCGCGGCGGCGGTTCGCCCAGTGACAGGCCGGCGAACTGCCGGATCCAGTCGCTGCGGCGGGTCTCGATGGCATCCCCCAGTCCGGGCGTCTCGCGGTGGTTGAGCACGCGGACACCGGTGAGCGTGCCATGCGTATCAATGCCAACCAGCAGGCGGATGTCACCGCTGTACCCGTCGGGTGCCACCACCGGAAACAACACGGCGACCGGTTCGGCGCCGCGCCGTGCGCGGTAGGCGGTCAACGGCTCGTCCGTGCCCAGCAGGTCTGGATCGCGGATGCGGATGGTGTCGTCAAGCAGGGCGTTGGTATAGCGCTCGGCCGGCAGGACCTCGGTGAGCGTGCTGCGCAGCGACGCCCGCTGCTGCTCGATGATGCGCTCCCGGGTCAAGGCTTCGGTGCCGGCCACCAGGACGCCGCCCACAATGGCAAACAGGGCCAGCAGGCCGGCGCTGCCAAACATCTGGCGTCGAAGCGTGGCGGGGGTGTCAGACATTAGCGACCGTAGACCCGAGGCTGGGTATGGGCGTCGAGCAGCGGCACGGTGAGATTCATCAACAGCACGGCAAAGGCCATCCCGTCCGGATATCCACCCCAGGTTCGGATGATGTACACGAGCAGCCCGATGCCGGCTCCAAAAATCAGCTTGCCCCGTGGCGTCGTGGCCCCGGAAACCGGGTCCGTCGCGATGAAGAAAGCCCCCAGCATGGCCGCGCCCGTCGTCCAGTGGAACAGCGGCGAGGCGTAGCGGTCGGCGTCGAACAGCCAGGGGAGCAGGGCCAGCGTGCCAAGCCCGGCCAGCACGGCCACAGGAATCCGCCAGCTGATATCACGGCGCCAGCACAGCCACAGGCCGCCGGCCAGGAAGGCCAGGTTAATCCACAACCAACCGCTGCGACCGGCCAGGTCGGTCAGGGATTCGCCGACCAGCTTGTCCTGGGCCAGGCCGCTGCGCAGGGCGTCCAGTGGTGTGGCGCCCGTGAGTGCATCAATACGTTCGATGCCCACGCCCAGCCACTGCGCCTGGAGTGTCGCTGCCGGTGCAATGGCTTGCTGGGTCCAATAGGTCAGTTCGGTGGGGAAGGAGATCAGCACCACCACATACCCCACCATCGCGGGGTTGAAAGGGTTCTGCCCGAGGCCGCCGTAGAGTTGCTTGCCCAGCACGATTGCCAGGGCGCTGCCGGTCACCGTGAGCCACCACGGGGCGAGCGGCGGAAGGGCGAGGGCGAAGAGCACGGCGGTGAGCACGGCAGTCCAGTCGCCGATAAAACGTGTCACGGGTCGCTGGCGCAGCCGCAACAACACCGCTTCGGTCGCCAGCGCCGCAGCGACGGCGATGAGCACATTGCTGAGCACGCCGATGCCAAAGCAGATCACCATGGCGGCAATGCCGGGGAGCAAGGCGATGAGCACGCGGCGCATCAGTCCCGCAACGGTGGGTTGTACCGGCAGGTGTGGCGAACTCAGGGCGGCACTCACGCGGAGTCTCCGGGTGGTGAATCACGGCGCTCGGCGGGCTGAGCGTCGTCGGACGGGCCGGACTTATTGGTCTGGGCCGCGGTGGGAGTCGGCTCCGCGGCCTGCGCGGGGCTTCGTGCCTTGGCCTTGGCCCTTGCGATCGCCGCAGCAACCGGGTCATCGGCCGCCGCCGCATCGGTAGCCTGCTCGGTGGCGGCCTTTTTCTCAGCCTTGGCTCGCAGCGCTGCCTTTTTCGCCTCACGCGCGGCCTTCTTCTGTGCTTCTTCGCGTTCGAGTCTTGCGAGCCGGGCCTCGTGGCGCTGACGCGCTACGTCGGCTTTGCGCTGGGCGCGTTCATCCGCCCAGATCTCGGTTTTGGCGTGCCGGTAGTACTGCACCAGCGGAATGTGGCTCGGACAGACCTGCGCACAACAGCCGCATTCAATGCAGTCGAAGAGCTTGTAGTCCTGTGCCTTGTCGAACTCCTGAGCCTTGGCATGCCAGTACAACTGCTGCGGCAGCAGGCCTGCTGGGCAGGCTTCCGCGCAGGCACCGCAACGAATGCAGGGCAGTGCGGGGGTGTCGGGGCGCAGGTCTTCCGGACGCAGCGCCAGAATGCAATTGGTGGCCTTGACCACCGGCACGTCGGCGCCGGATAGCGCAAAGCCCATCATTGGCCCGCCCATAATCAGTCGCGCATCCGGATCCACCAGGCCGCCTGCCTGGGCCAGCAGTTCGCTGACGGGGGTGCCGATACGCACCCGCAGGTTGCAGGGCCGGGCAATCCCCGGACCGGTGACGGTGACGACGCGCTGGGTCAGTGGGCGGCCGTGGGCCACCGCTTCCCAGACGGCGACTGCAGTGCCGGGGTTGTGGCAGACGATGCCGATGTCCAGCGGCAGGCCGTGGCTGGGTATCTCTCGGCCGGTGAGGGTCTGGATGAGCTGTTTTTCCCCGCCTTGCGGATAGCGCGTCGGGACGGTGACGATGGTCACTCGGCTGTCCTGCCGCTGCTCCAGGGCGTTGGTCAGCGCTGCGATCGCATCCGGTTTGTTGTCCTCGATACCAATCAGGCATTGCTGCGCCTGCAGGGCGTGGAGCATCAATTCCACGCCCCGCAGGATGTCATCCGCGCGCTCACGCATCAGCGCCTGATCGCAGGAGATGTAGGGCTCGCACTCGGCGCCATTGATCACCAGCGTGTCCACGACGCTGGAGCCAGGGTTGAGCTTGATGAAGCTTGGAAAGGCGGCGCCTCCGAGTCCCACCACTCCAGCCTGACGGACACGGTTACGCAAGCTGGTTGCATCCATGGCCAGGCCATCGGCCAGCGCGTCGGGTTGCTGGCGGTCTTCGCCATCGACTTCGATGACCACGCACTCGGCCGTCAGGCCGGAGGGGTGGGGCACGGGGCGGGGTTCGATGGCCACGATCCGGCCCGAGGTCGCTGCATGCACCGGGGTTGAGACGTAGCCATCGGCGGCCGCCAACGGCTGCCCACCGGTCACGGTGTCCCCCACATTGACGAGGCATTTGGCTGGCTGGCCGATATGCTGAGACAGCGGAACGATGAGTTGCTGAGGCAGCTGTGCTTCGCGGATCGGTGCATCCAGCTTGTGATAGCTCAGCGAGAGCCCACCAGGGAACTGGTGCTTGGCCTGGGTGTGCAGATTCATGCGGCTGCACCCTCGTCAGGTTTCGGCCAGCGCCAGGTCGTGACGTCATCGCGGACCGGCAGCATGTCGATGCAGTCGACCGGGCAGGGTGGGACGCAAAGGTCGCAGCCGGTGCACTCCTCCGCGATCACGGTATGCATTTGCTGTCGGGCACCGACAATGGCGTCCACCGGGCAGGCCTGAATACACAAGGTACAGCCAATGCACTCGTCCTCGCGGATGAACGCGACGGTGGGTAGCGCCTTGGCCTCGCCATTCTCCGGATTGAGAGGCTTGGGCTCGCGGCCGAGCAGCTCCGCCAGCTTGATGACGCCATCTTCACCGCCGGGTGGGCACTGGTTGATGTCTGCTTCGCCATCGGCAATGGCTTGGGCGTAGGGACGGCAACCCGGGTAGTTGCATTGCCCGCATTGGGTCTGCGGCAGGATACGGTCGATCTGATCGACCAGTGGATCGCCCTCGACCTTGAAGCGAACGGCTGCGAAACCCAGGACGAGGCCGAAAACGGCCGCCAGCGCGGTCAGTGCAAGTATGGCCCCGAGCATTGTCTAGACCAGCCCCGTAAAGCCCATGAAGGCCAGCGACATGATGCCGGCGGTGACCAGCCCGATGGGTGCACCGCGAAAGGCTTCCGGGACATCGGCCACCGCCAGGCGCTCACGGATGGAGGAGAACAACACCATGACCAGCGAGAAGCCCGCCGCCGCGCCAAAACCGTAGAGCGCAGATTCGATGAAGCCGTTGGCCTGGCGGACGTTGAGCAGCGCCACCCCCAATACCGCACAGTTCGTGGTGATCAACGGCAGGTAAATACCGAGCACCTCATAGAGCAACGGGCTGGACTTGCGGACGACCATTTCAGTGAACTGGACGACGGCAGCAATCACGAGGATGAAGCTAATCGTCCGCAGGTAACTCAGCCCCAGCGGCTCGAGCAGGTAGGTCTCGACCAGATAGGCGCTGATGGCCGAGAGTGTCAGGACAAAGGTCGTGGCGCCGGCCATCCCGATCGAAGCCGACAACTTGTTCGATACGCCCATGAACGGGCACAGGCCCAGAAACTGGACCAGCACGAAGTTGTTGACCAGTACGGTTCCAACCAGGATGAGCAGATAGTCATTCATGGGGCCGTCAACTCTCGATGCGTGGCAAGGCCGGTCATGCCGGGCCGCCAGGCGCCGGCAAGGACGAGGCTACTTCACCCGGGAGCCGGGTGTCGCACCCGTGTCGGGGCTGATCACGTAAATGCCCTGTCCGTCACCCGCTGCGATCACCATGCCTTCGGAGATGCCAAAGCGCATCTTGCGCGGCGCCAGGTTGGCGACGACAACGACCAGCTTGTTCTTTAGCTGGTCGGGCGAGTAGGCGGATTTGATCCCTGCGAACACATTGCGTGTGCCCAGCTCACCCACGTCCAGCGTGAGTTGCAGCAGTTTGTCCGCACCCTCGACCGGCTGTGCATCCGCCACGCGTGCAACGCGCAGATCGACCTTCATGAAGTCGTCGATCCCAATCACATCATCCTCGGACGCGGCGGCCTGGGCCGGCGGCTTTGCGGCAGCGGCCATCTGCTTGGCGGCATCTTGCATGGCAGTGACTTGCTTCTCCTCAATGCGTGTCATCAGGGGCTTGAACTTGTTAATGCGGTGGCCATGCAGGGGTTGACCCAGGGCCGTCCACTGCATGGGGGGTAGATTCAGAAAGGCCTCAACCTTGGCCGCCATTGTCGGTAGAACGGGCTTGAGGTAAACCGTGAGATCACGGAAAGCCGTCAATGCCGTTGAACAGACTCGGTGCAGATCGGCGCTGCGTTCCGCGTCCTTAGCGATCACCCAGGGCTGCTGCTCGGCAATGTAGGCGTTGACAGCATCTGCTGCCGCCATCGCCAGGCGCGTGGCCTTGGCGAAATTACGCGCATCGTATGCCGCAGCAATCTCGTCAGCGACGCCCGTTACCCGGTCGAGGACGGCCGTGTCGACGGAGCCGCCCAGCTGTCCGTCAAAGCGCTTGGTAATGAAGTTGGCCGTGCGACTCGCGATGTTCACGTACTTGCCGACTAGGTCCGCGTTGACGATTTGCATGAAGTCCTGGAGCCCCAGGTCCATGTCCTCAATTGAACCGGTGATGCGCGAAGCATAGAAATAGCGCAGCGGCTCGGCGGGCAAATGGTCCAGCCAAGTGCGCGCCGTGATGAACGTGCCGCGCGACTTCGACATCTTTTCCCCGTTCAGGGTGATCATCCCGTGTGCGAACACGCCGGTCGGCGAGCGGAAGCCAGCCGCCTCCAACATGGCCGGCCAGAACAGCGCATGGAAATAGATGATGTCCTTTCCGATGAAGTGGTAAACCTCTGCGTCGGAGTCCTTGGCCCAGATGGCATCAAAGTCGACATCCGGATCCCGGCTGGCCAGGTGCTTCAGGCTGGCCATGTAGCCCACCGGAGCGTCGACCCAGACGTAAAAATACTTGCCCGGAGCCCCCGGAATCTCGAAGCCGAAATACGGCGCGTCGCGGGAGATGTCCCAGTCCTTGAGTCCGGCCTTGAACCACTCGGCCAGCTTGGGCGCGACGGTATCCTGCACTACACCCGATGCCAGGAACTCGCGTAGGTAGTCCTCCATCGCCGGTAGCCGGAAGAAGAAATGTTCCGAAGACTTCTGGACGGGAGTTTCACCCGAGACGACGGACACCGGATCGATCAGGTCGGTGGGGCGGTAGGTCGCCCCGCAGGCCTCGCAGTTGTCTCCGTACTGGCCAGGCGTCTTGCAGCTGGGGCAGGTGCCTTTGATGAACCGGTCCGGCAGGAACATGCCCCGCTTGGCGTCATAGGCCTGTTCCACATCGCGAGCGTCGATGAGTCCAGCGGCCTGGAGCCGGCCGAAAATAAGCGAGGCGAGCTCGGCATTCTCGTCGGAGTGCGTGGAGTGGTAGTTGTCGTACTCCACGCCGAAGTCGACAAAGTCCCGCAGGTGCTCGTCCTTGAAGCGGTCAATCAATGCTTCCGGGGTGATGCCCTCGGCTTCTGCCTTGAGCATGATGCCTGAGCCATGGGCGTCGTCTGCGCAGCAGAAGATCACGCGATGCCCTGCCATTCGCTGATACCGCACCCAGGTGTCGCTTTGGACATGTTCCACCATGTGGCCGAGGTGAATCGGTCCATTGGCGTAGGGCAGTGCGCTGGTCACGAACAGAGTGCGGGACATGGCCCAGAAATCTCCAGATTAAAAGGGCGGCGGATTATGCCACAGCACTTTCGCGGCCCTGCCGCCCGCGCACCGGATCCGTAATGCAGCGGGCCTGGGTCCAGGGCGGCATGTCGCCGTGCCAAGGCCGGTTGTCGCTGATCCGATACAACATAAGTTCTTGTCGATGCTTGGGAAATCTAGGCCGCAGAGCCGCTTTGTCGCCATCAGGCGACGGAATCAGGCCGATTAGGGTCTGTTCGGCGCAGTTCTCCAGGGTGGTGTGCAAATAAGCCATTGAAATAAAAGAATAAAAATCTCATGGCACGGCGCTGGCAATAAGGCTGTCATGTGGCACTTGGGAGCGTGCTTGGCGCGGCTCCCGCGACACAGCCCCATTCATTGCAAGCAAGGGAACAGCATGAACAAGTCAAATCACAGCACACATTGGAATCGTTGGATCGCGGCCGGGGCCATGGCTGCCTGCGCCATCTCGCTCCAGGCCTGCGGTGATGTCGTGGGTGCATATTCGGACGAGGCTGATCAAGGCGCCTCGCAAGTCGCAGCCGCAGAGGCCTGCAATCGCTGCGGAACGATTACCGCCATTACGCCCGTGAAGGTGGATGGAGAAGCCTCCGGTGCCGGCGCGGTGGCAGGCGCGATCATCGGCGGTGTTGTGGGGCATCAGTTCGGTAGTGGCTCGGGCAATGATGCCGCTACTGCAGCGGGCGCCGTCGGTGGTGCCGTAGCGGGTAATGAAGTCGAAAAGCATCGCAACAGCAGCACCATTTACGAAGTCACCATCGATCTGGAATCCGGTGGCTCGCAGACCGTCAATCTCGCTTCGGCCACCGGCTTTAGCGTGGGCGATGAGGTCCGCGTCTCGGGCGATCAGCTCGTCCATATCTAACAGGAACAAGTTGCGTGCGCCGGTGTCTTCCGGCCACGCATCCGCGTGATCAGTTTCAAACCAGGAGTACGACAGTGAAGGGAATGACGATGAAGAAGTTCGCCATGTTCGGGGCGGCCGGTCTGCTGGCCATTGGGGCCTCGGGCTGCGTGACCACGGGTGATCTGGAAGAGGTGCGTGCCATGGCTGAGCAGGCGGCTCAGGATGCCGCTGCCGCGCAGCAGGCAGCCAATGCTGCTGAGCGCAAGGCAACGGCCGCGCAGTCCACGGCCTCGGAGGCCAACGCTCGGGCCACGCGTGCTGAGGAAGCCGCCAATGCCGCTGAACAGTGCTGTAAGGCCAACACCGAACGCATGAACCGCATGTTCGAAAAGTCCATGCAGAAATAAGCATTGACACAGACCGTGGCCGGCCCAGGCCGGCCACGGATTTGCCACCTGCATTCATGACACAAGGAAGCGACGAATGAACACCAAGGGAATCGCCAAGCTGGCAGGCATTGCGGCACTGAGTTGCTCCGCCTCGGCTCTGGCACACAACTACACTTACATTGACGCCCTGTACCTCAATACCGACCCCGACTTTGGCGACGACTACGATGGCTTTGGCATCGGCGGCGCCGCAGCCGTCAGCCCGGACCTGCATTTGTTCGGTCAGATATCCGACCAGGATGAGTTAGAGCGCCTGACGGCGGGGCTGGCTCTGAACCACCGCCTGCAGCCGGGTCTGGATCTGGTGGCGGGTGCCTCATTCGAATCGGTGGAAATCGGCAACAGTGACGATACGGGGATTGGCTTGCGGGCTGACCTGCGCTGGATGGTTCCGGACACCCGTTTCGAGTTGTCGCCTGGTCTGCGCTACGTCGATTTGTACGACGATGGCGATACGGCACTGCGCGTCGCGGGGCGGTACGGCGTAACGCCGACTGTCAAGCTGCAGGCCGCGATGGAATTTGCTGATGATGCGGACACGGTTTCGGCCGGGGCGCGTTTCGAGTTTTGATCGATGGCCGTTCGCAAGCAATCCATGGCGAGCGCGGCGGAGGCCGACCTGCGTGAAGGTGCAGGTCGGGCCGCCGAGCATGCCTGGCGTAGCGGCGCTGCGCGGCATTCACCCGCGCAGCGTCAGCAGTTGCAGGCAGCGATTCGCGCGGCTCGACGGGAGCACTTGCGACGTTCTCTGGAAGCTGTGGTGCAGATGGCAGTCTGGATGTCTTGCCTGATTCTGCTCACTGCTGTGGTGATCCACGCCGCCCAGCCGCCCGGAGCAGACGCACTGGCGCAGTGGATCAGCCCACTGGCCGAGCCATTGGTTCGCCCCTTTGCGGGTCTGCTCCCAGAGGCCGAGGTCTTGGGCGCCGAAATCCAGACCAACGCATTGCTTGCCATTGCTGTGATCTGGCTGGTTGGCCGGGGTGTGATCAGTGCGCTGCGGTTGATGCTTGGCGAGCAATCGTCTGACGCCTGGCCGTCCGGGAGTCCGTTCGGAGGGTCCCGGTCGTGAATTCAGGCACCGCGTTTCGTCCGGGGGTCCTGTGCCACTCCCCCCCTCCCCGCAAGCCCGCGAGTCTTCGGGCTCGTAGGTTTTGGACGTCCGGACGAATCAAGGCGGCCTTCGGGCCGCCTTTTTTTATGGCGGGTTTTCGCCGCTGCCAGATTGCTGTTCAGCCTCGGGCAGCTCGGGCGTCAGGCGCTCGGGTCGTGCCAGTAGCGGAACCGGTTCCGGCATGCCCAGCGCCGAGGCGGCTATCTCGCGTACCCGGTCCAGATCCACGACTGCCCCGGGCCGCTCGGCTAGCGCCACAGCGAGTGCGGCGTCCAGGGTTTCCAGTGACTGCTGATCGGGCGACCCGGGCACCCAGGCTGCATGGGCTTCCATCCACAAGGCATCCTCAACCCAGCGAAATTTGAAGGGCTGATTGACCAGGTCGACACGTGTGTCCACCGTCACGTTGTCGTACAGCCAGGCGATGTCGGCCGGGTACATGCGAATGCACCCGTGTGTGACCTGCATGCCGATGCCCGCGGGCCGGTTGGTCCCGTGGATCAAATAGCCGGGCAGTGCCAAGCGCAGTGCATGCTGGCCCAGTGGGTTGTCGGGGCCGGCCGGAACAACGTCCGGCAGCGTCTCCCCGCGTGCCAGCGCTTCTTCGCGAATGGATTGCGGGGGTGTCCACGTCGGGTTCTTGATGCGACTGATGATGCGCGTGGATCCGAGAGGCGTGCGCCAGTCCTGTCGGCCGATGCTGATCGGGAAGCTCACCACGCGGCCCCGTTCAGGTGTGGCCGGGTCGGCAAACAGGACGTAAAGCCGCATCTCGGCCACGTTGATGAGGATGCGGGTCTCGCCCGATTCGAGATCAGGCGCCATCCAGCGCGGCAACAGGTGCTGCGCAGGCAGAATCACCGTACGACCCGCACCTGGCAGCCATGGGTCAATCCCCGGGTTGGCCTGGCGAATCTCGGTAAAGCCGACGCGGTAGCGCCGTGCCATGTCGATGATGGTGTCGTCGGCGCTGACAATGCGCTCAATCGGTTGGCCGATGCTCGGCGGAAACCCGACAGCGGCCACCGCCAGCAGCCACGCGGGTGTCATCATTCCTTGAAATCGCCCGGGTCGACGTCGTGGCGCGCGAGCAGCTTGTAGAACTCTGTGCGGTTGCGTTCGGCCATGCGTGCGGCCTGCGATACGTTGCCGCCTGCGATCTTCAGCAGCTTGACGAGGTAATCGCGAACGAATTCGTCCCGGGCCTCGGCGAGCGGCGTAATCCGGTGCGCCGCCTGGCCCAGCGCGCGGCGGACAAGCTCAGCGTCGATGACGCGGCCGGGTGCAAGCGCGACGCAGCGCTCCAGTACGTTGGACAGCTGGCGGATGTTGCCAGGCCAATCCGCGCCCACCAGCCATTCCAGCGCCTCGGGTGCCAGTACCTTGCGGCGCGTATTGCGCGTCAGCTTCACCAGCAGGTGGTCTGCGAGCAACGGAATATCCTCCCGTCGTTCGTCCAAAGGTGGCAGGTGCAGCGTGACGACATTGAGTCGGTACAGCAGGTCCTCTCGGAAGCGTCCATCGGCAATGGCCTGGCTCAGATCCTGGTGCGTCGCCGACAGCACGCGGACGTCGACATTAATCGACCGGGCGCTGCCCACCGGACGGATTTGGCGTTCCTGCAGTACGCGCAGGAGCTTGACCTGCAACTCCATCGGCATGTCGCCGATTTCGTCGAGGAACACGGTGCCACCCTCCGCGGACTGGAACAGCCCCGTGTGGTCACGGGTGGCGCCGGTGAACGAGCCCTTGGTGTGGCCAAAGAGTTCCGACTCCAGCAAATCAGCCGGGATCGCTCCACAGTTGATGGCGATAAAAGGCTTCTTGCACCGTGGGCTGGCATTGTGGATGGCCTGGGCCAGCACTTCCTTGCCGGTTCCGCTGGCGCCTTGGATGAGGACGCTGGAGTCCGTCGCAGCGACGCGCCGGGCATCGTCCAGCACTTGGGTCATGGTGGGGCTGGCGGTGATGATGTCCTGCGCCCAGTCCTGATCGGCTTCGCCGGTGGATTGAGCCACCGCACTGCGGACTCGCTCGATCAACTCGGCATGGTCCACGGGCTTGGTGAGAAAATCGAAGGCGCCGGACTGCGTCGCCTCAACGGCATCGGGAATCGTGCCGTGTGCGGTGAGCAGAATCACCGGCAGACCGGGGTAGTGCTCGCGTAGGTTTTCCAGCAGCCCCATGCCGTCCATGCCGTCCATTTTCAGGTCGGTCACGACCAAGGTGGGCCGTTCACGGCGGACACTGGCCAGCGCCGCCTCTGCGCTCTCGGCTTCCTGGACGTCAAATCCTGCCGCGCCCAGGCGCATGGACAGCAAGCGACGCAGGCCGTCGTCATCATCGACGAGCAGTATGGATGCGTCAGTCATCTAGTCGAATCCTCGATCGGGTGCGCGCTCGATAGACGTGAGCGCGTCGATTTGATCCTGCATATTGCGGATGGTTCGCTCGCGGGTGTCCACGGTTTGCTCCAGGACCAGCAGACGCTGTTTGAGCGCACGGTGCGCCTCCATCCAGGCTGCCAGCGTGTCGCGACTGGAGATCAGAAAACGTCGCGTCCAGCGGTCCATTGCGGCGTCGCCATCTAGCAGGGCGGCGAATCGTGTCTCGGCGGCTGCTGGATCGAAGCCGCCATGACCGGGTCGGGCCTGCAGCAAGGCCAGCCGGGCCTGATCACAGACACTGGGTGCGCGGCTTTCCGTGTTTCGCAGGCCTTCGGTGGCTGTTTGCAATTCAACGGCCGAGTAGCTGGCCACCGTTGCTGCAAAAGCGGGTAGCCCCGGGCAGACGGAGACATCAGACCGTGCGCCCGCAGCATCGGACGCAGTGTCAGCAGGCGACGCTGCCCGTTGCAGCAGTGATTGGCAGCCCGTGAGGGTCAGCCCCAGCCAGAGGGCAATGATGGGGGATGCGGCTTTCATAGAGTTTTTGGTGCCTGCAGGGTGAACAAGGCCCCGCCATTGGGGCTGGAGTCTACGTGGACAATCCCTCCATGCCTACGCATGCAAGTGGCGACCACGGCGAGTCCGATGCCACTGCCCGCCAGGGGGCCGCGGCCACTCCCTGAGCCTTGTACGAAGGGTTGGAAAATCGATTCCCGTTCTGCCACGGCGACGCCGGGACCGCTGTCCTCGACCGAAAGCCACCAGGCATCCTCGTTTTCGTCGCCCCGGACGATGACTTCGCCGGCCTCCGGCGAGTACTTGATGGCATTGGACACCAGGTTGCTAATGGCCAGTTGCAAGCTGTCGATATGCCCGACAATGGTGATGTCGCGTGTTTCGTTCAGGACCTTGAGCTGACTGGCTCGCGCCGACAGTCGGTGCCCCATCAGGACCTTGTCGATGAGTGCGCGCAGACGGATGGGCTCCATCTCAGGCGTTTGTGTCGCGTCAGCCCAGGCGTGGAACTTGAGCAGGTTTTCGATCAGCCGTTTCAGCTGGTCGGCACTGACCGAGAGGATGTCCAGCACCTCGCGCTGCTGCTGGGTGGGTTCGCCCGTCACCCCCTCTCTGAGCAGCGACAGACCCTCCACAAAGCTGGCCAATGGGGTCTTGAGTTCATGTGACATGTGCTGGAGAAACCGGTCTTTCTCCTGCTCCATGGCGAGCAGCTGTTGTCGCATCCAGTCGAGTTGGTGTCCTAGTTCGACCAGTTCCACCGGACCCTCGACCTCCACCGGCTGGTCGAGGCGTCCCCGGCCCATTCGGCGGATGGCCAGTGAAAACTGTCGGATCGGGCGCACGGTCAGATAGGTGAAGATGATCGCCAGGGCGATGGAGGCCGGGATGAGCGCAACCGTGGGCAGTGCGAGCTGTCGGCGCGCCCGGTCGGCCTGTTCGTTCACCGCGCGGACTTCCTGGTCGACGTAGGTATTGATCTCGCGGATGACTTCACGCCGATGCAAATCCAGGTTGCCGAGGTCCGCCAGCGCGGGTTTTGCTGCCGGCATGCCGCCGACCAGCCGCTGTGGCAGTGACCGGATGGTGTTGCGGATCGTCAGCAACGGCGTCATCGGGATGGCATCGGGGAACAGGCCCAGGGCGTCCAGCGTGGTCTCGACGGTGTCGATGCGGTTTTCGACGACCGTCAGCCCTTCCGGGTCCTGCAGAATGGCGTACTGACGCGCGGCGCGGTCGAGGGAACTGATCTGGTCGCCCAGCGAAGCACCGAGATCGACCAGCGAGGCGGTGTCTGCAACCAGGCGCTGGGACTGTCGGGTTAACTCGCCCACCGAACGGTAGGCGACGGGAATCGAGATCATCAGCGGCATCGCGACAAGCAGGTAGCCGGTCGCAACCAGGGTGAGCATGGAGCGCGGACGAAAGCGGATCATGCCCGGGGGGCTCCCGGGTCGGGCGCGGCGGTCGGGTTGCTGTGCGTCGGCTGAACCATCCTTGGCATGCCCAAGAGTCTACCTGAGGCCAGGCATGCCTGATTGCGGACGGGCTGCGGTGCCGGGCCGCAGTGATACACTCGCGCGCCCTTGCCCCCGTGACCTGGAGGGGCGCTGGCAGGAGTACGCACGATTTCCACTTCGACTGACGCGCTGAACGCCGTACTGGCAGACGAGACGATTCCCTACCTCGACACCGACTGGGTGTCGGCGGGTGCGGTACGTAGGCTCGAAGATCGCCGGATCGAACTGGTTCTGGGGTTCTTCCTCGGCGAGGAGCAGGCGCCCTTGCTGGAACGCCTGCGCGCACGCTGCGCCCAGGCAGTCGGACACCCGGTGGCGGTGTCGCTGGAGACTGAAATTGGCGTGCATGCCGTTCAGCAGAATCTGCGGCCGCTGCCGAATATTCGCAACATTCTTGCGGTGGCCTCTGGCAAGGGCGGGGTGGGAAAGTCCACGGTGTCAGCCAATCTCGCTCTGGCGCTGCATCAGGATGGTGCGCGCGTGGGCCTGTTGGATGCCGACATCTACGGCCCGAGCCAGCCTCGCATGATGGGGACCACCGCTCGGCCGCAATCCCCGGATGGCAAGTCCATGCTTCCCGTGCCGGCACACGGCTTGGCCACCATGTCCATTGGTTATCTCATCGACGCGACGGAACCCACCATCTGGCGTGGACCGATGGTCACCCAAGCCTTGCAGCAGTTACTCACTGAGACGCAGTGGCCCGAACTGGATTATCTGATCATCGACCTGCCGCCCGGCACAGGTGACACCCAGCTGTCGCTGGTGCAGCGCATACCGGTCAGTGGGGCGGTGATTGTCACGACACCCCAGGACATCGCCTTGCTCGATGCCCGCAAGGGCCTGGAGATGTTCCGCAAGGTCCACGTACCCGTCCTGGGAGTGGTTGAGAATATGGCTTACCACCGCTGCGGCGCCTGTGGCGAGGTGAGTCATATTTTCGGGCAGGGCGGTGGGCGTCGGCTCGCCGAGGCCACCGGCGTGCCTGAGTTGGGCCAATTGCCGCTGGATGCCGCGATCCAGCTCGCGGCCGATGGCGGTGTGCCGACGGTGGCCGCTGATCCCGCTTCCGACAATGCGCAGGCGTATCATGCGTTGGCGCGGCGTGCCGCCGCGGCGCTGGCCGGCCGGGTCCAGGGCCAGGGCACGCGGTTCCCCGAGATCGAAATACTGGACGATTAGGCGCCCGGTCGCGCCCTTCCCGCGCAGAGCGCAACGCAGCTACGAGTAGGCACGAGCAGATGAGTATCAAGTCCGATCGATGGATTCGACGCATGGCTTCCGAGCAGGGAATGATCGAACCCTTTGCAGACGCCCAGGTTCGGGCGGTCGATGGTCAGCGAATCGTTTCCTACGGTGTGTCCAGCTATGGCTATGACGTGCGCTGCGCAGACGAATTCAAGATCTTTACGAACATCAACACCGCCATCGTCGACCCCAAGGCGTTTGATGAAAAGAGCTTTGTCGACTTCAAGGGGGATTGCTGCATTATCCCGCCGAATTCCTTTGCCCTGGCGCGCACCATCGAGTACTTCCGTATTCCCCGTAGCACGCTAACGATGTGCCTGGGCAAGAGCACCTATGCGCGCTGCGGCATCATCGTCAATGTGACGCCGTTGGAGCCCGAGTGGGAGGGGCACGTGACCTTGGAGTTCTCCAACACCACGCCCCTGCCGGCAAAGATTTATGCCAACGAGGGCGTGGCGCAGATGCTGTTCTTCGAGTCCGATGAGATCTGCGATGTCTCCTATATGGACCGGGGGGGCAAGTACCAGGGGCAGCGCGGGGTCACTCTACCCAAGACCTGATGGCGTCCAGCGGAGGCGGGCCTAGCGCGGGGGAAAGCGCGGAGCTCCGGTTTCCAATGCCACCTCAAAGGCATTCACCACGAAGCTGACGGCGTGATAGAGGCCCGTCAGCATCACGATCTCGACCAGCTGATCCTCTGCATACTCTTCGCTGAGCGCCTGCCATAAGGCGTCTGGCAGGCGTTGCTCGCTATGCAAGGCATCGACGGTCGCCAGCAGTGTTTGCTGGCGCGGCGTCCATAGTTCGGGGCGGGGCGATGCTGCAGCGGTGTCTTCAACCTGCTCGCGGGCGAGTCCTGCCTTGGCTGCGAAGCCGGCCACATGGACGCCCCATTCGTACTCCGCGCCGCACTTTGCGCAACTGCGGAGAATGATGAGTTCGCGATCCGCGAGACTGATCGAGCCCTTGTCCAGCAACCCTCCGGCGAGCATCCGTTCCAGCACGCGTGGGTTATGGGCGACCGTGGCGAAAATGTTCAGCACGGGCATGCCGGGCGGCAACAATGCATCGAGCCGGGCCTGAACGGCCGGTGGATACGGCGGCGGGACGGGCTGTAAGCGGGGGCTGGTCAGGGAGGTGGAGGGCATGAAATACTCGCTACGGAAAATGTAGCATCCGACGCTACACAATATGTAGCAAATGGGCAAGCCAGTGACTTCAGCGACAACCACGCCACCGATTGCACAAATTGTCGCGCTGCTCGGCCGTAAGTGGCTGATGCGCGTGATCTGGGAACTGCGCGGGCAGGCGCTGAGTTTTCGCCAGCTTCAGCAGGCCTGTGGCGATATCTCACCCACGGTGCTGAACCAGCGCATCAAGGATCTCGTGGCGACAGGCCTGGTTGAACGGGGTGACGCCGGCTACCGGCTCACCTCCCAGGGTCGCGAGCTGCTGCAGGTTTACCGGCCCTTGTCGGACTGGGCAGAACGCTGGGTGGCGAGCACAGGTGGCTATCCCCCCAAGGCTTGAGCCCCGGGCGCTTACTCCAGGCCGGGAAGCGCGGTCGCAGTCCGCTTGGCGGGAAGGGTGCGCAGGGCAATCGACAGCACTTCTGAATCATTCTTGCGCTGTTCGACGCGCACGGGGATGTAGCCCAGCGCAGGCGCAACCCAGAAGATGGTGGTCTTGCTGGCATCCTTCACACGTTCGACACGGATGGCATCGAGCTGCCCGGCGGGTGTGTCGACAGTTTCGCGGCCTTTGACCTGTAGCGTGTAGGTCTTGATGCGGTCGTCCTCAATCATGGTGAAGTTGCGCGGCTGCGTGGGCAGGGCATCGGGGTTGCGGACCAGCATGTCGCGCACCGCCAGTTGAATGGCCAGGCGGTCCATGGCGTCTTCGGGGATTTGTCGCTGCTTGTCACCCGGGCCGCGGACTGTCAGGGCGTCCCAGTCGAAATGCAGTGTGAAGCTGTCTTCGGGTTCATCATCGCGGCGGAATTCGAAACGCTGGGTGCGGATCTGGCCATCGCGAACACAGAACTCACTGATCTCGTGCAATTGGCCAATGAAGAGCCTGGCCAGGCCCACGGGCTTGGCATCGTAGCGATACACGTGACAGCCGTCCTCGGCCGCGGGTGTCAACTGAAACTCGGCATAGCCCAGGGTGAGCGGGCCCCGGGTCAGGCTGTACGCCGCCTGCCAGGGTGCGAACGCTGCAGTGCTATGGCCGGTGATCGGTCCGGGGGCGTCGCCCTGCGCGGATTCCTGCGCGTGCAGCGGTGCGGCCAGCATGGCCGCAGCAATCAGCAAACCTCGAATCATGGCGCCAGTCCTTCCTGTAATGCGTCGTGTGGCCAGCTCAGCGGCTGGTCGAGCGGATCACCGTCCATCAAGGCGCGGCCGTCGCACAACTGCAACCGGCCGTCAGCCATCCAGCGTACGGCGGCCGGGTAAATCTGCAATTCGATCTCTTCCATGACGCGCCGGGCGAGCGTGTCGGGTGTGTCGGTTGAGCCGATGTGGATCCGGCCCTGTAGGACCACGGGGCCCCCATCCAGTTCCTCGGTGACAAAATGAATGCTGGCACCGTGTTCGCGATCCCCGGCTTCCAGGGCTCGGCGATGCGTATGCAGACCGCGATACTTGGGGAGCAGTGAGGGGTGGATATTGAGCAGGCGGCCTGCGAAGCGACGGATGAAACCCGGTGTGAGAATTCGCATGAACCCGGCCAAGGCAATCACGTCCGGATGACAGGCCTCGACGACCTCAGCCAGCGCGGTATCAAAGGCCTCGCGTGACGGATAGTCCTGGTGATCGACGACCGAGGTGGGAATTCCCGCAGCCGCGGCGCGGTCCAGGCCCGGCACTTTGGGGCGGTTGGACACCACATGCACAATCTGCGCACCCAGCTGCCCCATCGCCTGAGCGTCGATGAGCGCCTGCAGATTGCGCCCGGTCCCCGAAATCAGCACGACCAAGCGTGCCGGATTGGATTCCGTCATCCCGTGATCAGCACCTGCGGTTCGCCGGCGGTGATGTCACCGATGCTCCATGCATCGATGGCATGTGCCTTGGCGACATCCAGCACTGCCGACTCGGCGTCGGCCGGGACGATCAGGGCCATGCCGATGCCGCAGTTAAACGTGCGCAGCATTTCCTGGTCCGCAATATCACCGGCTTGCTGCAGCCACCGGAACAATGGCGTTTGCGGCCACCGGCTGGTGTCTACATTGGCCTGGCAGTTTTCTGGCAGTGAGCGCGGAATGTTTTCCAGCAGCCCGCCGCCGGTGATGTGGGCCATGCCGTGAATCGCGGTGCGGGTCAGCATGTCGTGGACACAGCGCACGTAGATCTGGGTGGGGGCCAGCAGTGCCTCGCCGAGGCTGCGGCCGTCACCCTCCAGCGGTGCAGACAAATCAGCTCCGCTGACGTCGATCAGCTTGCGAACGAGCGAAAAGCCGTTGGAGTGCACGCCCGAGGAGGCCAGGCCAATGATGCGATCACCCGGCTGCACACGGCTGCCATCCAGAATGGCCTCCCGTTCCACTACGCCGACGCAGAACCCGGCGAGGTCGAAATCACCTTCGGCATACATGCCCGGCATTTCGGCCGTTTCACCGCCGACAAGTGCACAGCCAGCCTGTTCGCAGCCTTGGGCGATGCCACGGATCACCGTTGCCGCCTGGTCAGTGTCCAGCTTGCCTGTGGCGTAGTAGTCGAGGAAAAACAGGGGCTCGGCGCCTCCCACGAGGATGTCATTGACGCACATGGCGACCAGATCGATCCCCACGCCGGACACATCACCGAGTTCGATGGCCAGGCGCAGCTTGGTGCCCACACCGTCGGTGCCCGACACGAGCACGGGGTGGCGGTAGCGGTCCACTGGCAATTCGAACAAGGCGCCAAAGCCGCCCAGTCCGCCGAGCACGCCGGGGCGCTGGGTGGCGGCGACCGCGGGTTTGATTGCGTCCACCAGCGCGTTGCCCGCATCGATATCGACACCGGCGTCGCGATAAGTCAGTCCTGCCATGGAAGAGGCCTCGCAAGAAGAAGATCAGTCCCCGTGGCGCGCGGAGGGGCCGCCACAGCAGACATCGGCGGTCGGTCCACACAATCGAGCCGTATTCCGGCGCGGGGAGTGGGTACAATTGTAAACCATGCGCCTCATTCATCTGTTCGTGCTGGCCCTCGCGCTGGCATTTGCAAGCTCCGTTCAGGCGGCTTCCGTCGTCGTGCCCGACCTGTATCGCGCCTCCACGTACACCGATGGGCGCGGCGAAGCGGCCCGTGCTGCCGGGCTGCGGCAGGCCTTTGCAAAGGTCTTGGTCAAGGCAACCGGGTCGGATGCCGTGCTCACTGCGCCTCAAACCGAATTGCTGCTCGAACGCGCGCCTGACCTGGTCACGATTTACCGATTCGAGCCCGTCGCGGCGCCGCAGTCGGACAGTGCCGAAGCCCCAGCTGAAGTGGCGCCCAGTGCGGTTTACCGCTTCACAGCCGAGTTCGAACCCCGCACGGTGCAGTTGTTGCTGCGCGATGCCGGTCTCGCGCCCTGGCCCGCGCGGCGACCGCTGACCTTGGTCTGGCTGACCTTGGATCGCGGGACCATTGTCAGCGGCGAGCAGCGAGGTGAGGTCCAGGCCTTTGTCGAGGAAGCACAGCGGCTTGGCTTGCCTGTCGTGTTTCCCAGTATGGACCTCACCGATCAGCAGGCCATCCAGCCGGCGGATATCCAGGGCTTCTTCCCTGAGCAGATTCTGCAAGCCTCGCGTCGCTACGACCCGGCGACGGTGCTGGTGGGGCGATTGGCGCGCGAAGGCAGTCTCTGGACCGCGCGCTGGGCGTTGCTGGAGCGTGACGCGACCGCCGTGCGCTGGCAGGACAGCGACCCGGCTCTGGCGGTGCTGTTGACGCAGGGGGCGCAGGCACTGGGCAGCCAACTGCTCGCACAATATGGCATCGGCGGTGGAGAGGCGGCCGCGAGCCAGTTTGTCGAACTGGCTGTGTCGGGATTGCGTAGCCTCAATGACTACGGGCGGGTGCTGAACTTTCTCGCAGGTCTGCCGCCGGTGAGCACGGTTACCATCAGCCACGTTCGGGCGGATGCCGTGGTGTATCAGCTCCAGACCAAGGCAACCCGCGATCAACTGCGGCAATCCATCGATCTTGGCCGGGTTTTGGTGCCCGCGGATGTCGAAGCCTCTGGCAGCGTGCTGGGACCGATGGCGCCCCTGGCTTACCGGCTGAACCGATGACTCCGCGCGCCCGCATGATGGTTGCGACGGCGGCGCTCGCCGGTGTCGTTATCGGTGTCTGGCTGCTCAGTCCGATTCTTACGCCATTTGTGTTCGGAGCCGGGCTGGCCTACCTGGGTGACCCCTTGGTGGATCGCCTCGAAGCCTGGAAGCTACCTCGAACCGCCGGTGTGGCGATTGTGTTCGCAAGTCTCACGCTCAGCGCCGTTATTCTCGGATTGTTGCTGGTGCCAATGCTGCAGGAGCAGATCGTCACCTTGGCCAAACGCATACCGGAGTTCCTGGACGCCGTTCAGAATCGCTGGCTGCCGGCGGTTGGTATCGAGTTGCCGGCGGACTTTCGCTTTGATGTGGCCAGTCTGCGTGAGCTGGTCTCCAAGCATTGGGGGGAGGCCGGTGGTCTGGCGGCGGGCCTGTGGGCTTCGCTGTCCAAATCGGGTGTTGCAGCCATGACCATCGTGGGCAATCTGGCGCTGATCCCGGTTGTCACGTTCTACCTGCTGCGTGACTGGGATTTGCTTGTGGCGCGGATCGCCGAGCTGATTCCCCGACACTGGTTGCCGACGGCCACGGCGCTGGCAGGCGAGACGGACGAGGTCTTGTCGGCGTTCATCCGGGGGCAGTTGCTGGTCATGCTGGCGCTGGCATTGGTTTACACCATCGGTCTCTGGATTGTCGGCCTCGATCTGGCGCTGCTCATCGGTTTGATTGCAGGCCTCGTTAGTTTTGTTCCGTACCTCGGTTTCATCATTGGCATCTTGCTGGCCGTCATCGCCTCGCTGATTCAGAGCGCGGAGCTGCTGCCGCTGCTGGGCGTGGCGCTGGTGTTTGGTGTGGGGCAGTTGCTGGAGTCCACCGTATTGACGCCTTGGCTGGTGGGTGACCGCATTGGGCTGCATCCTGTGGCCGTCATCTTTGCCGTGCTGGCCGGCGGGCAGCTCTTCGGCTTCGTGGGTGTGCTGCTGGCGTTGCCCGTGGCGGCAGCCATCGCGGTGTTCGTCCGATTCGGTACACGGATCTGGCTGCGTAGCGCGGTTTATCGCGGACAGGCATGAGTACACCCCAGCTGCCGTTGGGGATCCGCCTGGCCGATGCCACCGAGTTCGCCAGCTTTGTCCCCGGAAGCAATGCCGACGCGCTCGCGGCGATTCAGGACTCGCGGGATCCGCTGGTACTGATCGGTGCAGCGGGTGTGGGCAAGACCCATTTGTTGCAAGCGGCCAGCCGCCAGGCCCAGCGCTCGGCGTGGTTGCCTCTGCGGCAGCTCCTGGATCATGGGCCAGAGGTCCTGGAATCCTTCGGCGGCCTCGGCCTGGTGTGTCTGGACGATGTGGACGCCATAGCGGGCGAGCGGGATTGGGAACTGGCGGTGACCCGACTCATCGACAGCGCCCGGGTGGAAGGGGGGCGCTGGCTGGCGGGGCTATCCCGGCATCCGGACCACGCGGGTTTTCAGGTGCCGGACCTGCGTTCCCGGCTGACCTGGGTCGCGTTGCATCGGCTGGATGCGCTGGACGAATCCGGTCTGGCGGTGCTGTTCGCCCAGCGTCTGGCTGCGCGGGGGCTACGATGTCCCGACGCGGTGTCCCGCTATGTCCTGCGGCGCATCTCCCGGTCAGCAGAGGCGGTTGTGGCGCTGGTCGATGCCATCGACACGGCCAGCCTTGCGGCACAGCGGGAGGTCTCTATCCCGCTGGTCCGGGAGCTGCTGGCCTAGCTAGCCGCGTGCGCGGCCTGTTCTCGATTGTGCAGCCGAGGGTAGAGCACGCAGCCGAGGAACAACGCGACTGCGGCCAGCAGATGAAACATCGCAGGTGTGCGACCCACCGAGGTGGCAAAGACCTCCATGAGCCCCAAGGCCATATAGCCCAGCGAGAGCAGGCTGCACCAGCCATAGGTATACAGCCGGCGACGCCACAGACCGGGACCGGCTCTCAGCAGCGGCAGGCATAGCACGGCCGCAATCCAGCCACCATGCGGCATGCTGGACTGCCAGCCCAGCCAGAGCGGCAACGAGACCAGGGTGCTCAGCCAGCCGAACAACGTCAGATGACGGGCCGCAGGGCTCCAGCGCCTCATGCCGACAACCGCTGGGCGAGTCGGGCAATCCGCTGACCCTGTGCTCTGCACAGGTTGCTCTCAATCTCATCCAGCGCGCGTTGGCTGTCCGGGCCGGCCAGATGGGAGGCGCCGTAGGGCGTGCCGCCGCTTTGCGTCCGAACCAAGTCGGATTCGCTGTACGGAATGCCGCTGATCAGCATTCCGTGATGAAGCAGGGGCAGCATCATCGACAGCAGGGTGGTTTCTTGACCGCCATGCAGGGAGCTGGTCGACGTGAAAACGCCTGCCGGTTTGCCTGCGAGGGCGCCAGACAGCCAATGTCCTGAGGTGCCGTCCAACAGGTGTTTGAGAGGGGCTGCCATGTTGCCGAAGCGGGTCGGTGAACCCAGCATCAAACCGTCGCAGTCGGCCAGTTCTTCCTGTTCCACGAAGGGGGCGCCATCAGCGGGTACGTCGTCGGCCAGCGGGTCGTGAACCGCGGAGACTTCGGGGACTGTGCGCAGCCAGGCTTCGCAACCTGCGACTGATTCAACACCACGTGCGATTTGCCGGGCCATGCTGGCCGTGGCGCCGTGGCGCGAGTAATACAGGACGAGTACAGCGGTTGGCATAGCGGACGATGTCGTGCGGCAGCGGGTGCGGCAGAATACCCGGCCATGCGCGCAACTCAAGTTATGTTCCGACAGGTCGCGGTGATCGGGCTGATCGTGGCGGCCTGGTGGCAGGCGGGTTGCGCCGTCACACCCAGGCCGGTTCCCGGCTTGAGCGCGGCGCCACCGCTGCCTGAAGCGGTGCCACCGAGCACGATTGATCCGATGCCAGCGTTGGCCCAGGCCCGCAGCCGACTGCGTGAGGCCAGACACCGGCAAGCAGATGTCGGCGCAGCCCAGGCCCTGCTGACCCGTGCCGAGGCCGCGGTTGCCGGCGGACAGGTGTTGCGGGCGCTGCGCTTGGCGCGACGCGCCGATGTCCTGGCCGAGGTGGCCATTAATGACCGCTTTGCCGAGCTGGCTCGTGTAGAGCAGGTCGCCGTACGCCAGCGCACCCGGCTCACCGAGGCGCAGGCAACCGAACTTCGCATGGCGGAGCAGGCGATGGCGGCGCGGGAGTTCCGCCGCGCCTATGACTTGCTGGCTCATCTGAACCAGTCTGCGCGGCTTGCGGAACTGGCCTATCGGGTTGTCCGCGGTGACAGTTTGTGGCGGATCGCCGCACGCCCCGAGATTTACGACAACGGATTCCTGTGGCCGCTGATCTACCAGGCCAATCGGGCTCGCCTACGTCACCCGTCGGACCTGGCCGTCGGCGCCGAACTTGAGATACCCCAGCATCCCACGGTCGAAGCCATTTACGAGGCGCTGGTGGTCTCTGGCGGGCTGGGGCGTGGCCAGGTTGCGATCGGCCGGGTGCGGCCCGCAACCGACGCGCCAGACTAGCCGGCGATCGGTTTAGCGTTCGTACCAGCGCTGGGACAGCGCCTTGAGTACGCGCTCTGGGTACCAAGTCTTGCCGACGCTGCCGTTGTAACGGGCCAGTGCCTTGTTGAGGTCACCGCGTTCGCGTTCGAGATAGTGCTTGAGAATGGCGCAGCCGTATCGCAGGTTGGTGCCTATGTTGAAGAGATTGTCCTCGGGTCGGCCGATTTCATCGAGCCAGAACGGCATGATCTGCATCAGCCCCAGGGCGCCGGCGTGCGAGATCGCAAACTTGTCGAAGCGGCTCTCGACGTCGATGACGGCCAGAACAAGTTCCGGCGGCAGGCCGGCGCGGCTGGCTTCCTGATGCGCCATGCGGAGAATCGTCAACCCGTCACCATGACCCGCCCCATATGCATCCAGGCGCGTCGCCATGTCCAGTAGCCAGACCTCCGCATCAAAGCGGTGATCGAAGCTTTCTGCCTCCGCTACGGCCTGCATGAGCGCCTTGCGCACGCCAGGGTCTGGTTCCAGCGGCTGCGCGTGACCCGGTGAGCTGCACAGGGCCAGCGCTGCCGCCAGCAGCCAGCCCGTGCGTACGGGCGGGCGGCTGTACGGGCACTGGCCGCTAGGCTTGATCCGGCAAGTCCCCACGAAGGGCAGCCAGCACGGCATCGAGCGTGTTCGGAATGTCGACAGCCTCGGCGGCGTCGCGGGCCTTATATTCCAAGGCCCCACGATCCAGTGTGCGGTCACCGACCACAATGCGGTGCGGGATGCCGATCAGTTCCAGGTCGGCAAACATCACGCCGGGCCGCAGGTTGCGGTCGTCCAGCACCGCGTTGATGCCCTCGCTGAGCAAGGCTTCGTAGAGCTCGCGGGCAGCCTGCGCAGCGCGTTCGCTTTTCTTGGCGTTAATGGGGGCCACAACCACCGAGAACGGTGCGATGGACTCCGGCCAGACGATGCCCTTGTCATCGGCGCATTGCTCAATACAGGCGGCGACGACCCGGGTGACACCAATGCCGTAACAGCCCATCTCCGGGTGCGCCTCACGCCCATCGGCGTCGAGCACGGTCACGTTCATGGCTTCGGTGTACTTGCGGCCCAACTGGAAGATATGCCCGACCTCAATGCCGCGCACGATTTGCACCGGCCCCTCGCCCGTCGGGCTGGGGTCACCGTCGAGAATCGTGCGCAGATCCGCGACCTGGGGCTCAGGTAGGTCCCGGCCCCAATTCACGTTGATCAGGTGCATGCCATCCGCATTGGCGCCACAGGCAAAGTCACTGAGTGCGGCCGCGGCATGGTCGACGATGACCGGCATGTCCAGTCCAACAGGGCCCAGCGAACCAAAGCCGGCGCCCGCGCAGGCACGGGCTGCGGACTCATCAACCAGGGTGACAGGATCGCGTACCAGTGGATGATTCGCAGCCTTGACGTCGTTAATCGCATGGTCGCCTCGCACGACGAGCGCCAGCGGCTTGTCGTTGCAGCCCATGACCAGCAGCGTCTTGAGGCATTGCTGCGCGGCGATGCCCAGGTGATTGGAGACCTGTTCGATGGTCTTGCAGTGCGGGGTCTCGACCTGTTGCATGGCGGCGGTGGGCGTCGGGCGTGGGCCCGGAGCCGGTAGGGTCGCCGCGGCTTCGACATTCGCGGCGTACTGGCCATCGCGGGCGACCGCCAGCGCATCCTCGCCGGAGGCGGCCAGCACGTGAAACTCCTCGCTCCGCGATCCGCCGATGTCACCCGAGTCCGCCTGCACAATGCGGAAGTCCACGCCAATGCGTTCGAAAATCCGCGTGTAGGCGGCGCGCATGGCCTGGTAGGTCTCCTCGAGAGAGGCCGCATCCATGTGGAAGGAGTAGGCATCCTTCATCAGAAATTCGCGCGAACGCATGACACCGAAGCGCGGCCGAATCTCATCCCGGAACTTGGTCTGAATCTGAAAATAATTAACCGGCAGTTGCTTGTAGGACTTCACGTCCTGACGCACGTGATGACAGATCACTTCTTCGTGTGTCGGGCCATAGCAGAAGTCGCGATCGTGGCGGTCGCGCATCTTGAGCATTTGCGGCCCCATCTTGGTCCAACGCCCCGATTCTTCCCACAGCTCGGCGGGCTGAATGCTGGGCATGAGCAATTCGACGGCGCCCGCGCGCGTCATTTCCTCGCGCACAATGGCCTCGACTCGCTGCAACACCCGCAAGCCCAATGGCATCCATGAGAACAGGCCTGACGACAGGCGACGGATCAGGCCGGCCCGCAGCATCAGCTGGTGGCTGACGATCTCGGCGTCGGCCGGGGTTTCTTTGGTCGTGGTGATCGGAAACTGGGACAGTCGCATGGTTTTAGGCTGCGGTCGGGGGCTCGATGGCCGTCAGGGTTTGTTCGATGTAGTGGTCGTCGCGCCATCGCCAGGCGCGGGTTTCCAGCACACCCTTGGTGTTCAGCGAAACGATGAGCAGCGGCAAATCGCTGGCCGCCTCGCGCAGCGCCCCTGGCAGGTCATGGGGTTCGGCGGCTGCCGCCGGTTGCGAGTAATACAGTGCGAACTCGCCGCCTTGTTCCCGGGCCTGGCTGCGTGCACAGGCCAGTGCCTGAGCATCGTCGGCTGCGCTGGGCACCAGGCCTGCCGCCATGCCGTCCTGCAGGCCGAGCACGCCTGCAATGGCGTGCTGGGGTGACAGTTGGGCAGCGTGCATGAGCTCGATCGCGGTGGTCCGGGGCAGAACGAGCACGTCGCGTGCTGAAGTCGAGTTAGACATGGCAGGGGCAGGCAGGGTCTTGCGGGATCTGATGATGGCGGATTGTCCGTGTTTCCGGCGCAAAATGCAGCCAACTGCTGTGAGCAGGGCTCTCACCAATCAACAGGCGTAGGGATTCGAAGGCCTGCCAGGCGCCAATCATGCCGACCAGTGGGCCGAACACACCCGCATCCTCGCAGGCCTCGGCAACCTCGCCGGATTCGTCAAACAGGCAGCGGTAGCAACCACTGCCGTTGCGGTCATGGCGAAATACTCCCAGCTGTCCCGCGGCACCAATGCCGGCACCCACGACCAGCGGAATACCGAAACGCGCACAGGCGGCATTGATGGCGAACCGGGTCGGGAAGTTGTCGGTGCAGTCCAGCACAATCTGAGCATCAGGCAAGAGGGTTGCGAACAAGGCATCGCTGAGCCGTTGCGTGTGCGTGTTCACTTGAATGGCCGGGTTGTAGGCCCGCAGGCGCTCTGCCGCAACCTCGGCTTTGAGTTGCCCCAAGTCGTCCTCCCGGTAGAGAAACTGCCGATGCAGGTTGCTCAGGCTCACGGTGTCGTAGTCCACCAGGCGGAGCTCACCAACGCCCGCGCCCGCCAGGTAGGTCGCCGCAGGTGTGCCCAATCCCCCCAGACCGATCACGACGACGCGGCTATCGCTGATCAAGGCCTGCCCGGCCTCGCCGATGGTCGGCATGATCACCTGCCGCGCATAGCGCGCGTCGGCGCTCAACGGAGCCGGCCGCTGGTGACACGCGGATGGCCCGCCAGGTCCTTGCGGCATTGAATGTCGTCAAAGCCGGCGTGTGCGAAAAGCGTGGCAACGGCCTCGGCCTGGGCATAACCATGCTCGACAGCCAGCCAGCCGCCAGGATGCAGATGATCTGGGGCCTGGCCGATCAGGATGTTCAGATCCGACAGTCCATCGTCGTCGGCGATGACTGCTGTGGCAGGTTCGTAGTGTTTGACGGCGGGTGCCAGGGCGGGGTCGTCTGCAGCCACATAGGGTGGATTGCTGACCAGCCCGTCAAAACGCTCGTCGGGTGCGAAAGCTTCGTACCAGTTGCCCTGGCGCCAGCGCACACCACTGAATGCGCAGTCCAGCGCATTCCGACGTGCGACTGTCAGCGCGGCTTCGGACCGGTCGGTGCCAACGATTTGCCACGTGGGCCGCTCCATGGCCAGCGACAGGGCAACAGCGCCACTGCCTGTGCCAAGGTCAGCTACCCGTTGCGGGTGGGCGCCGCCCCTGTCCAGGGCGCACTCCACCAGCGTTTCGGTGTCGGGCCGGGGAATGAGTACGTCGGGTGTGACGCGCAGGCGCAGTTTCCAGAAATGGGTAACCCCGCTGACGTAGGCTTCGGGTTCGCCGCTGGCGACGCGTTCGACCCAGTCACGGTATCGCTGGTCGATGTCGGCAGGCGCGGAGTCCATGGCGTGGGCGCGAAGCCAGACCAAAGAACGGCCTGCAGCGTCCTCCAGGAGAAAGCCTGCGCGCTGTGCATGACCCAAGCGCTGCTCGCCCCAACTCAGCAGATCGCCAAAGCTGCTCATGTGTCGTCGCTAATCGCCGCGAGCTGCTCGGCCTGGTACTCGGCCAGCAGTGGATCAATCACCTGGTCGATGGCCCCTTCCATGATCTCCGCCAGCTTGTAGAGCGTGAGGTTGATGCGGTGATCCGTGACACGGCCCTGCGGGAAGTTATAGGTACGAATGCGCTCGGAGCGATCCCCACTACCCACCTGCGATTTGCGCGAGGCAGCCTGTTCCGAGGCCTGGCGGGTCTGCTCGATTTCCAATAGGCGGGATTGCAGCAAGGCCATGGCCTTGGCGCGGTTCTTGTGCTGGGAACGTTCATCCTGACACTCCACGACAATGCCGCTCGGCAGGTGGGTGATCCGGATCGCCGAGTCGGTTTTGTTCACATGCTGGCCACCGGCGCCGCTGGCGCGGAAGGTATCGATGCGCAACTCCGACGGGTTGATCTCGGTGGCTTCGACGGCATCCAGCTCCGGGAGAACGGCTACGGTGCAGGCCGATGTATGGATGCGTCCCTGCGACTCGGTTTCGGGCACACGCTGCACGCGGTGGGCGCCGGACTCGAACTTCAGCCGCGAGTAGGCGCCGGTGCCGACCACGCGACTGATGACTTCCTTATAGCCGCCATGCTCACCTGCGCTCTCAGACAAGGGTTCCACACGCCAGCCTCGGGTTTCCGCGTATTTCTGATACATGCGCAGCAGATCGCCTGCGAAGATGGCCGCCTCGTCGCCGCCTGTGCCGGCACGGATCTCCAGGAACAGGTTGGCGTCGTCATGCGGATCGCGCGGCACGAGAAAGCCGTACAGCACCCGCTCTAACTCGGCGCGGCGCGCGGTGACGGCATCCAGCTCATCCTCCGCCATGGCGCGGACTTCCGGGTCATCATCGCCTTGCATGGCCTTGAGCTCATCCAACTCCTCGGCCGACGCCCGCCAGCCGGCGAACGCTTCGGTTAACGGCCCCAGATGGGCGTATTCCTGAGACAGGCGCCGAAACTTGTCCTGATCGCCAATGACATCGGGGTCACTCAGCTCATGGCTGAGGTCCTCGTGGCGTTCCACAAGTTGTTCCAATCGCCGTTCTAGCTTGGGGTTCATGCGTTGTCGTCCAGGTCGAACAGGCGTTTGACCGCCGCCTGCAGCGCGGGTTGATCCTCAGGGGGCGCCTGGCGGATGGCGAGGCTGGGGGCATGGAGCCAGCGCTGCCCCAGCGCACGCACCAGGCGAGGCAGGACCAACGCCGGATCCTCGCCGCGCTCGATCTGCGCGAGCGCAGTAGCGGTGACCTCATCGCCGACTTGGGTCATCTGCCGCCGCAATTGTCCCACGACCACGCCGGCATCGCGGGTCTGCAGCCAATGCATGAACTGATCGACATGCCGCTGCACCAGTTCCTCTGCCTGCTCTGCGGCATCCCGCCGGGCTTGCTGGTTGCGGTCGATGATGGCCTGCAGATCGTCTACCGCATAGAGGTACACATCATCGAGGCTGCTGGCTGCTGGATCGATGTCGCGCGGGACGGCAATGTCCAGCGCGCAGACCGGGCGACGTCGGCGACGCTTGATGGCCTGTTTCATGGATTCGCGGCTGACAATGGGCGTCGGCGAGCCAGTGCAGCTAATCAGCAGATCGGCATCGGGCAGGTAGGCGTCGAGTTCAGAAAACGGGACCGAAGCACCGGCGTGCCGGTGGGCCAGGGATTCGGCCCTTGCCGCCGTGCGGTTGCAGAAGAGCAGGCGGCGCAGACCTCGTGCCTTCAGGTGCGCCGCGAACAATTCGATCATTTCGCCCGCACCAATGAGCAAGGCGGTTTGCTCGGTCACATCTTCGAAGATTTGCTCGGCCAGCCGAACACCTGCGAAGGCGAAGGACACGGGGTTGCGGCCGATGTCCGTTTCCGAACGGGCGCGCTTGGCTGCTTCGTTGGCTTTCTGAAACAGACGGCTCAGCGTTGGGCCGACAGTGCCGGCCGTTTCGGCGTCGGCAAATGCCTGTTTTACCTGGCCCAGGATCTGCGGCTCGCCCAACACCATTGAATCCAGGCCGGCAGCCACGCGAAACACATGCCGCACGGCGGCGCCGTCTTCCAGCAGGTAACCGTGGGCCTGCAGGGTAGCGGCATCCAGTGCCGTACGCCCTGCCAGCCACTGGGTCAGAGCTTCGGCCGTATGCCCGCCGCTCGTGATGATCTCGGTGCGATTGCAGGTGGACAAGGCCACGACTTCCGACAGGCCATCCACCTGCCGGGCACCTGCAAGCGCCTCGGACAGCTCGGTAGGCGCGAACGCCGCACGCTCACGCAACTCCAGCGGGGCGGAGTCGTGATTTAGGCCGAGGACGAGGAGGGGCATTCGCAAGCGGGTTCGAGGAAGCCCGGAATTGTCCGCGATGCCTTGTGGTCAGTACAAGGGAAGACTTACAGCCGGTGACCCAGGTCGCAACCTCGCTGGCTCCGGCGCCTGCGTGGCCTTGGGGTATGATCCCAAGGCTTGATGGAACGTCCTGGGGTGGTGGCAGGGCGGATCGGAGCGGCCAGCCGCATCGGATCGCGGTCACCGTCATTTCCCCCCAAGCGCGCGAAGGAGCCAAGACTTGATCCAGCGAATGCTCGCCACACTGATTTCCGCTGCCCTGCTGGCCGGCTGTGTCACCGCGCCGGAGCCGGGCGAGCGCCTGGAGGCCTTGTTCCGGGCGACCAGCGGGACGGGTATTCAGGCCAGCGAGCCCCTGCCCGATCGGGCGCAGGCCATGTACCACGTGCTTGCCGGCCAAGTGGCGGCAGAACGATCGGATCTGTCGCAGGCCGCGACCGAGTATCTGGCCGCCGCCCGACTGACCCGGCAACCGGATATTGCCCGCGAGGCCACGCGTTACGCCCTGGCCAGCAATGACAAAACCTTGTCCGTCGAGGCTTCGCAGCTGTGGCGGGATGCGGACCCTGGCAATGTCCAGGCGCAGGAAGCCGCGTTCCGCGTGGCTGTGCGCGCCCGAGCCTACGCAACGGCGCTGGAGATGGCCCGCAGCTTTGTTGGCGCGCAGCCTGCAGCCGAGACCGGTGAGGCGCTGCGCGTGGTGGCTGGCACGCTGGTCCGTGACAACGTGGCCGCCGAGCCTGCGATGGAGATTATGCAACCGCTGGTGCAGGCCTACGATGAGTCGGCCGAGGCGCATTACGCGCTGGGGCTCGTGGCCATGAATGTGGAACGCTGGGATCTGGCCCGCGCGTCCGCGCAACAGGCCAGCGCGCGGCGGCCTGGCTGGTCGGAAGCGGCACTGCTCGAGGCAGGTGTGTTGATTAAGCAACAGCGTGTGCTGGAGGGCATTGCCGTTGTTGAGCCACTGTTGCGTGCCGGCGATGCGCCGGATACGCGGTTTGCATTGGCGCGTCTGCTTCTGGAAGCCAATGCCCTGGAGCTGGCGGAGATTCAGCTTGATCAGGTGCTGGAGGAAGAGCCGGAGCACCCCGAAGCTCGGTATGCGCGGGGGCTGCTGGCGCTTGACCGGGGCAATGTGGACCTTGCAGAGCAACACTTTCTCGCGCTGATCGAGCAGCCGGCGCAGCGATTTGACGCGGCTTACTACCTGGGCCGGATTGCCGAGGCTCGGGGTGATCTGGATGCGGCGCGCGGCTGGTATCGCCGCGTGGCCGGTGGCCGTCACCAGAGCGATGCGTTGACGCGCCGCGCCTATTTAATGGCCGAGGGTGGCCATGTGGATGAAGCGCGTGCCTATCTTCAGGGATTGTCACGCATGAATCCCGGCATGCAATTGCAGCTGCTGCTGGTTGAAGCCGACATTCTGCTGCAGTCGGACCAACCGGAGGCGGCCCTGGCGCTGTACGAGCAGGGCTTGCAGGCATTTCCAGACGAACCTGACTTGCACTACGGCCGGTCCCTGGCGCATGAACAACTGGGGCAGGTGGATGCCGCTATCGCTGACCTGCAGACCATGGTGGCTCAGGACGCCGACGATGCCCGTGCCCTGAACGCGCTGGGCTATATCCTCACCAACCATACGGATCGCTACGAGGAAGCACGTGGTTACATTGCGCGTGCACTGGAACTGCGTCCCAACGACCCGGCCATCATCGACAGCATGGGCTGGGTGGAGTTTCGGTTGGGCAACCTCGACGCGGCGGCCGAATTGCTTCGCAGGGCCTATGCGCAGTTCCAGGATCCTGAAATTGCCGCGCATCTCGGTGAAGTCCTGTGGCAACTGGGCGAGCGCGACGAGGCACGCCGCGTCTGGGATACCGCGCTGGCTGAACATCCTGAACACGGCACGCTGCAGGAAACCGTGACCCGGCTGGCGCCCTGAGGGAGGCGCCCATGTCGCACGCCCGGCAAGCAAGCCGCCATTGGCTGCGGTTGCCGCAACTGTTTGTGGTGCTCGCCGTGGCCGGCTGTGCAACCTGGTCGCAGCCCGAGCCGGCTGAGTCCGGTGACCAGCGGGCTTGGCAGGCCCGCCAGCAAGTCTTGGCGGCGTTGACGCAATGGACGCTGCAGGGGCGCATTGCATCAACGGGACTGTTCGGATTCTCGGGGCGGGTGCGTTGGCAGCAACGTCAGGATCGGTTCGTCATCGACGTGGCAGGCCCGTTCGGCGCAGGTGCCACGCGATTGACCGGCCATCCTGGCCACGTGGAAATCCGCAATGCCGAAGGGACCTGGGTGACAAATGATGCGCAGGGGGACCTGCAGCGGGCCTACGGGTGGACCCTGCCCCTGGCGGGTTTGCAGCGCTGGGCCATCGGTTTGCCGATTGCCGGAGAGCCAGCCAGGATCACCCTTGATGCCCAGGGTCAGTTACTCACGCTCGAGCAGGCCGGTTGGCGCATGACCTACGAGCAGTACATGTCCTTGGACGCCGGGCCAACCCTGCCGCACAAGCTGCTCATCGATAATGGTGATACGCGATGGCGCCTGCTGGTGGACCGCTGGCAGCTTGCCGGAGACCCCGGCGCATGACGGTGCAATGCTGGGTTTCGCCCGCCAAGCTCAATCTCTGCCTGCATATTACGGGCCGCTACGACAACGGTTATCACGCGCTGCAAAGCCTGTTCGTCCCGGTCTCGCTGTGCGACGAAATCCGCATCCGGCCACGCGAAGACGAGCGGATCGAACGCGAGGGCGGTCTGCCCGGCCTTGCAGCAGATGCCGACCTGGCGGTGAGGGCTGCTCATAGCCTGTCCGGGCACATGGGGGGACACCCGTTTGGGGTTGATCTGGAGGTCATTAAGCGGATTCCCGCAGGGGCTGGGCTGGGTGGTGGGTCGAGCAACGCGGCGACCGTGCTGCTCGCGCTTAATGCCATGTGGGGCGCTGGCTGTGACGAGCACTGTCTGCTGAAGCTGGCCACTGCATTGGGCGCCGATGTGCCGTTCTTTCTCGACGCGCGGCCCGCCTGGGTCGAGGGCATCGGGGAACGGATGACTCCGGTGAGCGTGGACGACGCCGCGTTTTTGGTGGTTGTGCCGCCCGTCCATGTCAGCACGGCGGAGGTCTTTTCACATCCTAAATTGACAAGGAATCAGCCGCTTACCAAAATGTCGGCCCTTTCGCGGTCGGGGCGTGTGTCCGAGATCGTTGAAAACGGTGTCAACAACTGCGAATCAGTGGTTCGCGATTTGGCACCGGAGGTTTCTCAAGTCTTTGAATGGCTAGAGAAATTTGGGGCGCCGCGGATGTCTGGGACGGGCAGCGCGGTTTTCGTCGTTTTGGACGATGCCGCCGCTGCAGGCGCGGCGCTGTCCAAGTTGCCCGCGCGCTGGCGCGGCTGGTCGACGGAGATTTGGTCGGGTTCGCGCCGCGTGTCATGCGGCTGATGATCCGGAAGGTGGCGAACAGGACGTTCGCCATAATCCTGGCGCATAGCGGCAGGATGCGGACCGGTGGGTTCGCGACAACGAGTTTTTTTGGGGCGTAGCCAAGCGGTAAGGCATCGGGTTTTGATCCCGTGATTCGCAGGTTCGACAAGATCGCCGGGAGCGATCTTGAACGCCGGCGCGACAGCGCAGGCGGCCCGTAGGGTGGCGAACAGGACGTTCGCCATAATCCTGGCGCATAGCGGCAGGATGCGGACCGGTGGGTTCGCGACAACGAGTTTTTTGGGGCGTAGCCAAGCGGTAAGGCATCGGGTTTTGATCCCGTGATTCGCAGGTTCGAATCCTGCCGCCCCAGCCATACAAATCGCCTGCGCGTCGAATGCGGTCGCGCAGGCAGTACGCACGCTACACGGGTCAGTCGGACGCCGTGGTTGTAAGCACATCCGTCCACAGGCGAAGTGATGACAGACTCTTCCTTGATGCTCTTTACCGGCAACGCCAACCCCGTGCTGGGGCAAGAGGTTGCCGATAACTTCAAACTGCCGCTGGGCAAGTGCGTGGTTGGCCGCTTCTCCGATGGGGAAGTCATGGTTGAGCTGATGGAAAACGTGCGCGGCAAGGACGTGTTCGTGATCCAGCCAACCTGCTGGCCCACGAACGACAACGTCATGGAACTGCTGATGATGATCGATGCCCTGCATCGCGCATCAGCCGGTCGAATCACGGCTGTGATGCCGTACTTCGGCTACGCCCGCCAAGATCGCCGCCCGCGCTCGGCGCGAGTCCCGATTTCGGCCAAGGTGGTCGCTAGCATGATCGGGACAGTGGGCGCGGATCGCGTGCTGACAGTCGATCTGCATGCCGACCAGATCCAGGGTTTCTTTGATGTGCCCGTGGACAACGTGTACGCCTCGCCGTTGCTGTTGGGCGATATCTGGCGTCAGAAGTACGAAGACCTGATCGTCGTGTCTCCCGACGTGGGCGGTGTGGTTCGTGCGCGGGCGGTTGCCAAGCGGCTGGACGACGCCGACCTCGCCATCATCGACAAACGGCGTCCGCGTGCCAACGTCGCCGAAGTGATGAACATCATCGGCGACGTGCGCGGCAAGACCTGCGTGATTGTTGACGACCTGGTCGACACCGCGGGAACGCTGGCGCAGGCGGCGCAGGCGCTCAAGAACAACGGCGCCGCGCGTGTTGTCGCCTATGTGACGCACCCGGTGCTGTCCGGCCCGGCCGTCCAGAACATCGACAACTCGGTTCTGGATGAGTTGGTGGTGACCGACACGATTCCGCTGTCGCCCGAGGCCGCAGCTTCACCGCGGATTCGTCAACTACACATTGCGACGATGCTGGCGGAAACGATTCGCCGTGTATCCAACGAAGAAAGCGTGAGCTCGCTGTACGTCGACTAACGCTGATATCACCGAATTAACCCCTGCTTTCGGTCACCTGGTCGCGGGAACCGAAAGCGCATTGCAAACCACTGGAGAAACACCATGAGTGAGGACTTTATCGTCCATGCAGAAACCCGCTCGGTGCAGGGAACGGGTGCGAGCCGCCGTCTGCGTCGTACGGGCAAGGTTCCGGCCATTCTTTATGGCGGTGACGCCGAGCCGGTTCAGCTGAGCGTCGATCACAACGAGATGGTTCGTCATCTCGAGCATGAGGCGTTCTACTCGCACATCCTGAGCATCGAAGTCGACGGCAAGACCGAAAACGCCGTGCTCAAGGACTTGCAGCGTCATCCGTCCAAGGCGCAGATCCTGCACGCCGATTTCATGCGCGTTGTGGCTGGCCAGTCCATGCGCATGACCGTGCCGCTGCACTTCGTCGGTGAAGACAAGTCGCCCGGTATCAAGAACAACGGCGGTGTGCTGGATCGTCTGCGCAACGAGCTGGAAATCGAATGTCTGCCGCGCAACCTGCCGGAGTACATCGAAGTTGACGTGTCCGGACTGGACGTCAACGACTCCATCCACCTGGAGGAGCTGATGTTGCCGGAAGGCGTGACATCGGTTGCCCAGGCGCACGGTGAAAACTGGACGGTTGTGGCTGTGCATGTCCCGCGTGGAGCGGTTGAATCCGACGACGCTGAGGGCGACGCCGACGAAGCGGCGGACGGCGAGGGCGAGTCGGAAGACTAAGCCACGTCCATGTCAGCGAACATCGCTGCCATTATCGGGCTGGGGAATCCCGGTTCCGAATACCACCGCACGCGGCATAACGCGGGCTGGTGGATGATCGACTGGCTGGCGTCCCATGCGGGCGCCAGTCTGTCGATGAACAAGAAGATGAACGCCGAGGTGGCTCAGGCCAACTTGGGCGGTCAATCTGTCTGGCTGGTCAAGCCGCAGACGTTCATGAACCGCAGCGGCCAGTCCATGCAGGCGCTGGCGCAGTTCTACAAGCTGCCGACCGAATCCCTGCTGGTCATCCACGACGAGCTGGACCTGCCTTGTGGCACAGCCCGTCTGAAGCGCGGCGGCGGCCATGGCGGTCATAACGGGCTGCGCAGTGCCATCGCTCACTGCGGCGCGGATTTCGCGCGCTTGCGACTGGGTATCGGCCATCCCGGGCACCGCGATCAGGTGCTGAATTACGTGCTCAAACCGCCGACGGCGAACGAGCAGATTGAGCTGGATCGCTGCATTGATCGTGCGGGCGACGCTCTACTCCTGATGCTGCAGCGTGGCTGGGACCGCGCAACGCAGCAATTGCACACCAAGTCCGACCACTAGAGACCGGAAATCCATGGGCATTCAATGCGGAATCGTCGGCTTGCCAAATGTGGGCAAGTCCACGTTGTTCAACGCGCTGACACGCGCCGAAATCGCAGCTGAGAACTACCCGTTCTGCACCATCGATCCCAACGTGGGTGTGGTGCCGGTGCCCGATCCCCGGCTCGATCAACTGGCCGCCATCGCCAAGCCGCAGAAACTGATTCCGACCACTGTCGAGTTCGTGGACATCGCCGGGCTGGTGGCAGGGGCCTCTCAGGGCGAGGGGCTAGGCAACCAATTCCTGGGCCATATCCGCGAAACCGATGCCATCGCACATGTGGTGCGCTGTTTCGAAGATGGCGACGTGGTGCATGTCTCGGGGTCGGTCGATCCCGTGCGTGATATCGAAACCATCGAAACCGAATTGGTATTGGCTGACATGGAGACCGTCAGCAAGGCCATCGAACGTGCGCAGAAAACGGCCCGAAGCGGCAACAAGGAAGCCAAGGCCCGCGTGGCCCTGCTGGAGCGTCTGCAAGCCCATATGGATGACGGTTCGCCTGCGCGTTCGGCAGAGCTCAGCGATGACGATCGCATTGCGTTGCGGGATCTGCATCTGATCACCGCCAAGCCCATGCTCTACATTGCCAACGTCGATGAGGCCGGGCTGACAGGCAACGAATACACGGCCAAGGTCCAGGCCTACGCCGAGTCGGTCGGCGCGCAGGTGGTCATCGTCTGTGCGGCCATCGAATCCGAAATCGCGCTACTCGACGCCGAAGATCGTGCCGAGTTCCTCGGGGACCTGGGGCTGGAAGAGCCCGGGTTGGATCGGGTCATCCGCGCTGCGTATCGGCTGTTGGGGCTCATGACCTACTTCACTGCAGGTGAGAAGGAAGTGCGGGCCTGGACCGTGCGCGAGCACGCTACCGCGCCCCAGGCCGCCGGTGTCATCCACACCGACTTTGAAAAAGGCTTTATCCGGGCTGAGGTGGTTGGCTACGACGACTACGTGGCATACCAGGGTGAATCGGGCGCCAAGGACGCCGGTCGCTGGCGGCTGGAAGGCAAGGAGTACATCGTCAAAGAGGGCGATGTGATGCATTTCCGCTTCAACGTCTGACCGGCGGCAAACTAAGCGCTCGACGCGGGCGCTCAAAGTGACTAAAATCTCGCGCCTCGCAACGCAGCGAATCGCGCGTTTCGAATCGGTGGCTAGGTAGCTCAGCTGGTTAGAGCACAGCACTCATAATGCTGGGGTCGGCGGTTCAAGTCCGCCCCTAGCTACCACTACTTCTGTAACGACAACGCCCCTCCTGCAGGGGCGTTGTCGTATGTGGACTATACGATTTGGTACCGACCCGGCTTGTGGTTGACCGCGATGATCGTATTCATCGCGATGGCGCCTGCAATCGACAGGGCCAGCAGCCAGAACGACACGAGGAAGAACCCAATCAGCACGATGCCGCAGTCTACGGCCATCTGCACGTTGCCGGCGCGCACCCCGTACCGCTTTTGGAGGTAGATGGCGAGAATGCCGACCCCGCCAAGGCTCGCGTTATGGCGGAAGGTGATCAGCATGCCGATACCGACGAGTACGCCGCCGCCAATGGCTGCAAAAACGGGCTCAAGCTGCTCAAACACGATCAGGTGATCGAGCTGGTCCGCAAAGAGAGAGACGCTGGTCACGGCAACCAACGTGTTCGTTGCAAAGCGCCAACCCAGTGCACGGATCGCCAGCAGATAGAACGGCAGGTTCATCACAAAGAACACCTGCCCGAAGCTGACAGGCGCGATCGCGCTGACACTGAGTGCCAGGCCGGCAGTACCGCCCGTCAGCAAACCCGCCAGTTTCATCATGTAAATGCCCATACCGACGAGCACAGCGGCACAAACCAGTGCAAAAATGTCTTCGAACAGGGAGTGTTGCGGTGGACGGGCTTTATTGGCCATGCTGAGGGCGGTACTCTCGTGGACTTGTGAATGGAGCGGCTCTGGCAAGAACAGTGCCGTGTCCTGGGCGAGCATCATCCCGGTCATGCGAACCGACAGGGTTCCCAGGCGCCGGAATTCTGATCACCGGATTGCGGCCTTAGCGGTGCACCCGCTGCGAACGCTTCGTCGTGGGATCTGAAACAGGAGATGGCAGATGTTGAAGGCGATTGATCGGCGGAGCGCGGCACGACTCGAGGTCGTTCCAAGGCGTCCGCTGTTAACGCAGCAACTCCATGCTCAGCTCGCATTATATTGGAAGTGGATGAGTTGCCTGTCCGACGCCTGCGGGTTCTCCACTCAGCAAATGCACGAATTTGTAGCGCGCGCCTTCTTGGGTCAGACCATGGAGTCTGTTGGGCGTTTCCAGACGCCGCGTGCCCTGCCGCTGTCCGGGTTGGACCCAATTGAATTCGCGGACCTGCTGCAGAACATCTACGACTGGGCGGACAGCGTTTTCGGTGTCACGCTGTACTGGCCGGACGACGTGAAGATTCGCGCTGTCTGGGACAGCCTCTCGGAGCACGAACAGCGCCGTTTATCCAAGAAGCACGGTCTTGCCCCGACCTGGGCGCAGGCCTGACAGCCAGTCCGCAAAAAAATTCCTCAAGCAACGCTCACTGCGGTCGATAAGCCAAGTGATGCGCGACCCACCTTGGTTATTCCCCTCCAAGGGCGCATCGTCATTGTCCCTGAGTGAAATTGCGCCGCGTCGGTCAACAGACTGCCGCGGCGCTGTTGTATGCGGGGCAGGCCGTCCTCGCTTCAGCCATCTCTGAGGTCAGAGACAGGCACAGGTGTGGATTGAGTCGTAACTCTTCCAAATACCGCGGCAATTAATTGCGCATTTTGGAGCGAAAATCGGTGTCCCGCAACCTGAATCGCGGTGCTAGGTGAAGCAGCCAGGGCCATAACTTTGCGCAGCTTCATTTTGTGGCACCAAAAAATTGCGCAGATGCACGTAAAAAGCCGAATTTTGTGGTCGGCAGCAATTGCCGAACGGTCATATCTGAACATGGCTATTGACCACACCCCGTTTCAACGCCCACTCGACCTGCGAGCTTGTGCCAATTGCCGTCACTCACAATTATGCGCACAACGGGTGGATGATGCCCCGCAATTCTCAAGTGATGAGCAACAGCACATCGCAACGATGGGAGCCTACGTTAGCCAACTTGCCCCAGAATCAGATGGGGTGTCGCAAAGCGGGGCCAATCGGCATTTATATTGAGCGCTAGTCTATGACTTCGTGGGGGTGTTCCGGCCCAAGCCACTCGCCCGTCTCACGCCAGAATTCTTCCCGGAACAGGTGCGCTTGCGTCATCACCAGCAAGTGAAGCAGCCCATCTTCGAAAGTCCAACGTTCAGAGCGGGCCGCGTATGGGTACCACATGCAAAGACTCCCATCCTTGTAGCGGTGCTTGGATGATTCGGGTCCATCAGCCGTGACTGCAGGCGCGACATGTCTGCGTGACGGACCCAGTTTGATCTCGACAGATCGTTTGACATCGTAATTTGGCACCTCCATTCGCAGGTTGTAGATCCGCCGCGGCCGATTCTTCAACCTGGTATTTCGCACGCGCAACGTTGGAAACTGGACCTTCGCACCTCGTTCAAAGCGCCAGACGGTTTTGTAGTCGTCGTACCACGGGCCGCCGCTTGGCTTACCGCGTCTCACCTACTCCACCGTAGGCGTGAGTCGTTTTCATTGGAGCACCGTGGCACGTACCGGCCGCGACTAGCCCCGCGACCGGCGCAATCCCGCGATTCCCTCCGCGCAGCAGTGCCGCTCGTGCTAGCTTGGAAGCCTCTTTCTCTTCAGCTTCTGCCTCCTTTGCGCGTTCCTCCCAGAACTGATGATTGAAGACCTTGCCCCATGCGCGCAACGCTTGGGAACGTTTGCAATCAGGATCATCAAGCACTTCAAGCGTATCCAGTGCGCCGGCTAGCTTGTCCCGCAGGAAGACCATCTCTGCATCCTCTTGGCCGTCCTTGATCCACTCCGGTCGAACGGGGTGTTTAACGGCGAGGTTCCAGCACAGTCGGTTGTAGATCGCCTGCAGCGTATCCCGGAACGTTTCATCAGGCCGAGCCCTCGCGCAGAACAGCTCGACGACGAGCACAGACAAAACGAGACCACTGGGCATTTTGGGCTTCCAGCTTTGCCAACTTCTCGCAAATGCTTTCGTCTCTCGCGTTGTTCGGCGAAGCTGGTCACCACACCCGTGTACGGTGTCAGCAGCCTTCACGGAGTCGTTGAACCACGTTGTGACCTCAGAAGGACTGCTTCCTTTCCAGTCACTGCTCGCGAGTTCGAGCGTCCCATCGGCCAGCTCACGGTATACTGGGATGTCTACGTGATAACCCTGCTGGTATTGGACTCGCACGCAGTTCTTCAGAACAACAGGCGCGGTTGCAAAAGAGCCATCATCGATTGCGTCTCGAACCATTTTTCGTGCGTCGAGCGCAGACTTGTCCGCACCTTGTGCGCCTTTCAGATCGTCGCGCAGGAATACCGCGCCATCATCAATGTCGTAGTCGTTGTCGTCATCCTGAACCATCGTATGCATTGCATACGAACCTTGCGATTGGTGACGGATGGGCAGAGGGTCGCCAGCGTTGGTCAATCCACGTTTGAGGCGCCTTCGATTTGAGTCGCGACGATCCCGCATTTCTTGCCGTTGCGGCCCGGAGAGATTGATTTCGCTATCGTGAAATTCTGTGAAGTCTTTGCTGCAGTCATACATGGCTTAAGTCCCTGTCTTGGCTCGGGGGTGGTCGTGTGGCCGTTCAGCGCGCAGTAGAGATGCAATTGCACGGCCGTCGGTGGTATCTCCTCTAATGAGGTTGTTGGTGGTATCGAAAGCGGTCGAGGCGAGTTGCCGCATCAATGCAAGCGACTGCTTAGAGCAACTATCCAGTTCAAGGTGTCCGGCCTGCGAAGCTGACGGTGTGGCCTCCGGAAATCGGACGATCGAGACTTGGGACCGAAGGAATGGCACGATGCTTTTGGCGAGGTACTCATGCACACCTGACTGAGCATCTAGTGACATCGTCAGCGCGGTCGCGCCAAAGCGCCATTGACCAAACCCCCAATGCGGATCGCTGTGGTCAAAGACCGAGCCAGGAGGCGGCGAACATGTTCCGAGGCAGAATATTTCTATCTCGCGCTCGGCATTTGTGACTCGGAGGGCCTCGGACAGTGAGACAAGTACAGGGTTGTTTCCCCAAAGCCCACCGTCCACAAACAGATCGACTGCCGTCGACCTGCCGGGTTGTTTCACAGCCGCGAGCGAGCGATAGATTGGCGCAGCGGACGTAGCCAGGCACACATCGACTAGGGTGTAGTTGTCGTCGCGGTGGTTGGTGTCTGCGTTATGGGGTGTTTTGAATACCCAGCCCTTGTGGGTGCTGGCATTAACTGCCGGGATGACAAGCGCAATGCCTGATTGCTTGTATAGCTGCCCTAGAGTCGTTTCGCCGAAAGCCTCGGTAAGCCCCTCTCGCAGCGCTTCGGTACCAGTTCGGTTTAATTTTGGTCGGTTTTGAAGCGCGACCGAACTAAGGCTCTTTGCCATCGGCCGTGGAAAAATCCGGCGACCGTATGAGCGATAGAAGCCCAGAATTTCTTCAAGGTTTCTATGTGCGGCAAGCCCGGTGCCCACGATCGCACCAGTGCTGGTACCCACGATCATGTCGAACTTTCGGCCGAACTCAGATGCGGGAAACCCATGGCGCTTTTCACCTAGGTCTGCCAGCTTGGCGAGGTAGGCCGCACTGTAGTAGCCGCGCATGCCGCCCCCTTCAATGCAAAGAACACGGTACGGTGCGTTGCCACTCATATGCTTTCCTGTGATGTTCATTTATTCACGATGGTGATAGTATGGGGGCGCTAGGGGCAATAATCAACAGTTGTGATTAAATATTTTTCACGGGGGTGAATATTCGTGGCGACACGGACCAAAGAGGCAGCCTTAATTGGCAAAAAAATCAAGCAGTTAAGATCAGATTCCGATTGGACGCAGTCAAAGCTTTCCGAAAAATCGGGTGTGACAGCTTCTGCGATCAGCATGATTGAGGCGGGAGAGAGAACGCCTTCGCTGGTTGTCCTGAGAAAGATCAGCAGTGCATTCAAGGTGCCGCTGGCCGAGCTTACCGGCGAAGAAGAGTCCACGAATGACGAGGCTGCTCAGTTTTTCCGCCAGTTCGGTGACCTTAAGGACCTCGAGCCGAAAGATAGGGAAATCGTTCTTGGCTTGGCCAAGCAACTAAAGGAACGCCGGCGTGAATAGCGCGACAGCTGCTGCGCGTGGTCTTCGAGAAGACCTAGGACTACTCCAGTTCCCGGCTCAGCCGGCGGAATGGTGTCAAGCAATTTCCACAGAAGACTTTCGCGTCTCCTTTCGAACGGAGATGCTCACGTCATCTGAGTTCGAGGGGATCGCTATGCGCACGCGCGAAGGCGCAGACATTTTCGTGGACGAGCGAATACCTAATGACCAAAGGCGTCGATTCACAGCAGCGCATGAGGTGGGGCATGTGTGTCTGCACATACAAACGGGGCGCAAACCCTCATTCGAGTGCACATCCTCCGACATCAATGGCCTCAGTTCAGCCGTACAGCGATTCGAAGCAGAGGCCAATGAATTCGCCTCCGAGCTGCTAATGCCGGGTGCTGAGATAGAACTGCGCTTAAAATGGAACGATCTCGATTGGCTGCTTGTTCAGCAGGTCAGAGAAGATTTCGATGTCTCCTTCGAGGCTGCAGCGAGGCGTTGCGTGGCACTATCAAAAGATCCGTGTTGCCTGATCATTCACAAGCGGGGCGAAATGTGGGTGCCGTTCAAGTCCAAATGGTTCGATTACTACATTCCCACTCAACCATTTCCGTCAACGCTCAAAGGGGGGCTAGAGCTCCCCAGCGGAGACTTGTCGGATACATCCCTTTGGGACTGCGATTTCTCAGACTGGGGGATAGTCCCGAAAGGTGGTAGCGGGCAGGTTCAGCTTCGCTACACTTCAATAGAATCAACCGAGTACGACCGAGTCATGACGCTGTTAGCGGTCTCTGAATCTGATGACGAAGACCCGGGTGAAGTTGAACCAAGCTTCTAGCGGGGGGCGTTGGGGCATATGTGAACCATGGTCATGGGTTAACCAAAGTAGTTCCGTGCGATGGATTGCCTGATTGTTCGGATGGCAAGTAAAGGTTTGCACATCGCATTGGCGTGTAAAGCTTCACGCAGGGAGTCGGACTTGGGAAGCGAAGGTGCGTGCGCGATGCCGTTCAGTGCGAGCATGCCTGCACGCACCCGTTGTCTCCGATATGAAATATACAGGCCCAAAGTCCGCTTCTGGCGTTGTACGCAAACTAGGTAGCGCTGCAGTCAACGTCGGCTTTGGGTTAGTTGCGGATTATTCAAACGAGCTGTGATCACGCTATTTCAACCTGAATTGGCGAACGCCACACTCAGTTCGTGATGAACCAATGCGACTTCGTGGACTTTCGCATATCGCCGAACACTGTCTGATACGCGACGCGTAACGCCGTGAACCAGAATGCCGCGAACTTTTCCTTCATGGGGATACTTGTCTGCTAAGTGGCGAATATAGCCAAGCAATTGGTCGATATTCTCCGTCGTTGGAACCCCTTGTTTGCACTCGACGACAACGACCTCACTGGCGGCGTTTTGCAAAACAACATCAGCGCGTGTCCTGTCAGGGAAAGACTCTTCGCGGACGTTTATTGAAGGGTGGGCTACTAGTCCAGCTCCAAGGCGTGAGGGGTTCGCCGCGATGTAGTCCGACAAGGCGTTTTCCATGGCGAAAGTCGAAGCTAACGATACCCAGTTGTATTCATCGGCCATTGCGCTACATATCGGCTCGTAGAGCGCCATATCAAGCCTCCGCACGGTGCCCCGGGCTGCGCCAGAACCCCAGCGTGCCGATTCAGGCAGCAGAACAACCTGATTCCAATGCTCTGGGCCGAGTGTGAGATCCCAACGAACTTCAATCCGGCGGCCATTCTCTCCGAACGGTGCACCAGGCCTCGGCTTGATAATTGGATTCCATTGGTGATCTTCTGCGAGAACGCGTGTCACTTCGCCTACTCGGCCTGCCTTGTTTCCAGGCATTGAGGCAATGATGTAGTCGCCAGGCTGCATACGATGCAAGGCGTTACGCGACGTCGCCCAATCACGCCCACCGACATTGGGCGTGAAATCGTTGAACTCCCAGCCGGAGTGACCGTTGCCATCGAGATTTGGCGGATGCCAGCCGACCGCGCAGCACTGCTCTCTGTACCAGTAGTGCCACTGACCGGGGTGGTGATTGATCTGGCACATCACGCGCCAAAAATTTCGGCTTTGAGACATGCACCTTGTCCGTTCTCGAATTCGTTCTATTTATACGTGACTGTCACGAACGAGTCTCGAGCGGCGGCTTTGGGCTGCCTTTTGACACTCGGCTCAATTGGCGGCTTTGCTCGACTCCATAAGCATCAATCGGATTTTGTCCAACTGTGACCGAGCGCGCGCATCCCGCAATTCTCCGGGCCTTAGGTACGAAAGCTTTCGCACATTTCGCTCTGTGAGTGACTTTCCAGCCTTGACGAGTTCGTGGCAAGAGGCAATCAGTCGACGGTTTAGGTCTTGTTCTTCGGCGCGTCGCACCGCGTCGCGATACCTGCAAGAGTCCGCACGGATGGAATCCGCTTCCATGGGAAAACGCTTCGTAAGGACTGATATCGAAATACCAATCTCTTTCGCCACATCCTTCAGTAGCGGCGCCGGATCACGATGCTCACGAACAATTTTTTGCAGTTGCCGCCTTGCCGCTGTGATTTGGGTATCGGTGAGGCGACTGCGTTCAATCTTTTTTTGTTGTGCTGTCACGCTTCCCATCAGGTCTTTGAAGGCAATATTGTCAGACCTACCTACGAGGTCGTTCACCGGTATCTTGAGTCGGTAAGAAATGTCTAAAACGGTTGAGAACCACGGCTGATTCCGCGTTCGCATCAAGTTGCTGATGCGTTCTTTACTCAGCGCCAAGTGTTCAGCAGTGCGGCGCCTGCTACCACCAAAGCACTGATCTTTGACCTGCCGCAGGTTGTGAACCAAGCTATCTGAGTCCGGCCAGTTTGATCTCAAGGCGGTGCATGCGATGAGTTCATCAATGCTGCTGGTAATCCATAGATCACCAGACATATGAGGGCTCTCTCGCATATCGACGGGTGGGCTTTGATCGGTCACCAAGGGTGCCTCGCAGGTTCGGCACAAAAACATGCTGCGACGCCCTTGCGGGATAGATTGCCTGCTGCCGCAGTTGGCACATTTTTCTTGCAGCCAACACTGATGAATTTCGCACACCCTGACCGCCTGAGTGACCCACTTCAGACGGACATAGTTTGGGATTCCAAGATCCTGGTCTGAGCGAATACATTCGTCACACCACCGAAAGTTCTTGTTGAGCAGAGAATGAGCTCTCGCGTCGATGCAGTTCGCGAGGCGCATCCAAGTCGCCTCAGCCAGGGAATCGATACCAGTCGCTCGTGACATGGCTGATTCGAACCGAACAGCGTAGCTGGCCGTGCCATTGATGGTCGGAAAAGTGCTGCCGCAGAATCTCAATGTTCCGGATTGCGGATTGAGTTGATTGTCTAGCGGGGCAATGACTTTTCGGCAAACCAGATTAGGCGTCAAGCTACTGCTATCAGCGACTCGCCAAACATAGCTGGCGAGACATTCGACATTTCCAGTCCCTGAACCAATCAATTCGAGGGGGTGGAGGCTCGAAAAACGAGCCTCCGGTTTGTAGTCCTCGAATTCAACGAATTCAGTGCGAACTGATTGGACGTTCATGCCGCTGCTGGGCACGGGTCATTTGCAGCGTTACGCTGACCTGGCTTTTTGCGGTTGCTCGCATTCTTGCCGTGGTTTGGGCGCTTCGCCTCAAATTCGCGTTCGTTGGCTGTTGCAGCCGACGAGTCCGCATACCGCTCGGGGGGCTCCGACTCCAATCCACGTGAATAGCGCTCGATATCCGCAAGGATTTCCGCTAACGCCTTGTTGCTGAGTGGGGTGGCTTTCAGATCTGCCAGGCAAACTGTGGAGCGGTTCTTGGACGCAGCGCTTTGAATGGCGCGCAGGGCCCAATCCATCAAGATACCGACGCAACCAAGCGTTCGGTCGTAAATCCAAAATCCGCAATCTTCAGAAAGCAACGTTTCACTCAGCTTGTACCCCATCGATTCCACGGATGATTTTAGGCTGCCGACCACCGTCGCAATGCCTTGTTCTGTCCGCTCGTAGCGTGGGAACTCGATAACATTCTGGCGGCGACTGTTTTGCCCGCCCTGGAACATCACATCAATCAAGTCAAAGGTTCCGAAAATGATGATGGGCGAACCAGATTGGTTCGAGTTTCCTTTCATCACGTCGATGTAGTCACGCCGAAACTGCGACCGGCAGGTTTTGCCAATGTGCTGCCCTTCATCAATGAGGATGGCAATAGGATTGCGGTGTTTCACACCATTTTCGAAATCCTCGCGTAGTCGCTTGATGGTTAATGCGTCGCGCTTGGCAATGGTTTTCTGTTCTTGTAACTCCTGCTGCTCTTTTGTGCCGCGAAATTTGCAGTCGATGGCCGGTTCATTGGACGCCTTGAGCCCGTCTGCATAAAACCCTTTGAAGGAAAATTCGCCATTCGACTCAGGGGAGCGTGCCTCAAAGATGATCGGCGGCGCATACTCGCCAGGTAGTTTGGGGATGAGGTCTTGCAGAACCCGGTCGAGTTCCTTGATCAACTTGGTTTTTCCCACGCCGGTGCAGCCCGGTACTACGATCACTTGGCCGGGGCGGTAGGACGCGATGGCGTCAATAATTGCGACAAGAGTCCGTGAAAAGAAGTCGTGTCGTGCAACTAGCTGCTCGAACTTCTTGGAAATTTGATCCTTTGCGATGAATCGATCAGGTGGGTAGTTCATGCCGCTTTCTCCCAATCACATGAAATCTCGACAGGGACGATCTGAGTGCTGGCTTCTTTAGCCGAATCAGCGTCGCTGGCAGGGCCTTCCAAGGAGGACTCATTGGCCGCATGATCTTTGTCGTCGCCGCCAACGATCCCAGCGGTAAATTTGGCTGAAGGTGAGTCGCCGGAACGGTATTCCTGTTGCTGAAGTTTCCGCAACATGGCCTCCTCCTCATGGACAAACTTGCGGTTATCCTTCGGGTGTTCCTTGATTCGAAAATTGCGACAACGGGCAATTCGCCAGCAGCCCTCATAGTAGAAATACAAGGTCCCGGGATTGTCGGTATCAGGCTTCACTTTCACGACTTCGGCCTGGGTGAAGCGGCTGATCGGATCGGGAATGTAGCGAAACCCGTCTACGACGCACCCTGTTATCGGATGCATTCGCCGCGTGGGGGACTTTGGATAGGGGAGCGTGATAATCCGGTTCTCTTCGTTGAACGGAGCCCGTTTGAAGTTTGTTTCAATTAAAGATTGGCCCCTCGCAAAACGATCGGCAGGCCGTTCCATGATTCCCCCGTGCATGGTGTGTGCGTAGGCGTCGTAACAGAACTTCGCAAGTTGCTGATCAAGAGTAAGGAGCGTTGTCTTGGCGAGATGATGCGGCGCTTCCTCTGGCGCAACAGACCTTGGGTCACGCATACGTTGTGTGTTGCCCTCGGCCTGGTGGAATAGCGCAGAGTTGATTGTTCCGAACACGCGCTCGACGACCGAGCCTTGCCTCGGGTCAGAACGGCGGCGGCCGATTTTGATTACACCGAATTGCGCCAGAGTTTGTTCGGTGTATTTGCCTCGAAACTCAGAACCTTGGTCCAGCACGATGCCACGCGGTAGGCGGTTGTACCGCTGCATGCAAATTCGCAAAAGGTGCATCACAGACGCCGAACTTGGCGGTTTTAGGCTTAGGAAGTAGGCCAGAATCACACGGCTCCAAGCGTCGATCAGCACCGACAGATATGGGCGGCCCAGGTTCTCGCCTGTTCTAGTTGAAACCACCTCTTCATCAATCTGCGTGTGGTCAATGTGCGCTACGGAAAATGGATGCGTTCCGTGCCGTGCAATGCTTTCCTCACCACGCTCCTGTCGGCCTTGCGCTGTAGCTGCTTTGCGGCCATCTCGCCTGGCGGCGACTAGCACGGGGTCCAGTTTGGCAATGCGAGCACAATACCCGTCGTACGATATTGCAGTGCCCATTTCGCCAGGTAGCGATTGCTTGTAGTTGGAGTAGCACGCTTTTTTTGAGCGCTTCTCCAACGTTAGATAGAACGTATCAATATGGTTGTCGATATGGTCATCGTGCTCATTCGACACCCGTGGAGTGCGATTTCCGCGCTTCGCAGTTTGTGGCAGGAGTCCGGCTAGGCCTCCCTCCGCGTGGCGCTTTCGCCACAGAGCGATTGTTCGACCGCTTGGGGCTCCTGGTTTGCCGTTGATGACTACAACCTCACTTTCACCGTTGAGGTATGCGGCTCGCCCCAATGCAATCTCCAGGTCAGCCTCCGAGGCATTCAAGAGGTCAATTTCTGCAGCGCGTGCGTCAATCGCGGTCGTGGAATCGACAACGACAGTGCCTTGGGCAACAAGCTGCCAGACCTTCTCGGCTGAATATTGTTGGAAGCGCCCATCAGCCATTACGAGGGTGTAAGTGCCGTGGCTAAAATCTACGACCTCAGCGAAATCAGCGCCTAACTGCAGTTTCGAGCCTTTATCGAATGAGCAACTGGTCACAGTGTCAACGCACTCCGTCCGCTGGGCTGCAATTGCTTCGTAATGTGTTTTTGATTTGGCAACCACCGTCGACTCAACATGCTCGATTGGTTGACTATCTAGGTCTGCGTACACGGCAAGGGAGCTAATTGCGTACAAGGCCGTGCTGAGTGGGATATCTGTGTGCTTCATGCTGGCCAGCGAGACACAGCTATCACGGTCTACCATGTCTAGAAAGGCGTCCAGATTTTCGGAATAAGATTCGGGGCTGAGGGCATACTCGACCAAGGTATCCAGATTGCGCCGACGCATGGCGGGCAACGACTCGGGCGTCCAAACCTTGTGGCCAATGCTGTAGCGTTTCCATGCCTCAATTGCTGGGGGCATTTCGAAGCACTGCTCGTCATCGTTCCAGCGCCAAAGATGAGGTCGCTTTTCCGCTTCGGTTGCGGCAATGCACCGTGGTTTCACCTCAACGAAGAAACACTCGGTGTCAGTGAGTACCAGGAAGTCGGGCGTGTAACGGTGCCCGGCCCGTTTCCCATCAGGGTGCGTGTAGTGGATCGTCTCCTGAACTGGTTGACTCACATAAGCAACGACTTTGGGGTTTTGTTCACATTCGAGAATGTAGGCGTACTCTCCCGAGCGGCTCTCGCCTTCTACAGTGTGACCTTGCTTCCGACTGGGGAAGCGAACTGTCGTGCTGTTCCTGTTTTCTGTGGTCGTCCTGGATGGGGCGCTCGTAAAAGCATCCAGGGCGTAGTCAACGCCCTCGTCGGGCAGGCCGCAGCGGACAAGCCGCTCTTTTAATTCTGAAGTGTTCATTCAGCATCCTTAGTAATACAAATCGATACATCGGCGTGCTTGACAGCAAGCCAAATATTTAGGAGACTGAATCCGTCCAAGGAAGCGCCTCCAAAGCGTTTCTAGCCCGAAGTTCGCGCTTCGGGCTTTTTTTTGCCTATTCCATTCTGGTCCTCCTTGGTGTGGTCTTTCCTGCGTGCACCACCCTGGGTTTGGTATTCGGCGTGGTGCGTTCAGTTTGGATTGAGGTGGAAGCGCCGCGATCGCATATCAGCGCCTCCTTGATCGGCCGCTGGCTATTCATGGCGCTCGATCTTCCGTGGCATCGGGGCCGACTTTTAGGCCCAATGCGACCGCAACTTCGTGTGCCTTGCCTCGGTAATTCTTCGACGCGCCATTGAGCACCGCATAAGCAGTGCTCGGTGAATAACCGCGCTCCAGGCACCAACCCTTCACGGTTTCCCCTCGTTCTCTGAAACGGCTTTTTACCTGTTCAGGCGTCAATGGTATGTGTTGCTTGGGCATAATACGAACGTATCATATATAGACTTTTACGTAATTACAATAGTCTCTTTATTTGATTGGCCGCAGGTTTCATGCGATATTATGTGTCGGCTTGTACATGGCGATTCCCATTGAACGAACATTCGCCTTACGGTTCGAGAATCAAACGCGAACGTGAGCGCTTGGGCCTCACGCAGAAGCAACTCGCAACTCTTACGGGTATGTCGCTGCCCAGCGTCGTCAACTATGAGTCGGGGCGTCGTGTGCCTTCACTAAGCTTCGTGGACTTTTTCTGCGAAGCCGGGGCCAGCATGAGTGCATTGCTTGTGCGAGCGCGCAGCGCCGTGCTTCCAAGGCCAGAAGCAAGTGAACGCGTGGAAATTGTTAAAGGCTTTTTGGACGAAGTGGAGCGGTCGATTGAAAGGCGATTGCCGAACGGTATGTGGGCAGAACTATTCGGAACGCTCTACAGGCTTGTTTCGCAGCACAACCTCGATGCTGACCAGTTGCGTGGCAACGACGATGCTCAGGATATGGTGCGGCTCGTGACGCGAGCGGCGCTCACATACGATAACGATGCCTAGCGACACGGAGGACTCTATGAGTAAATCGGCAGATGCCGCTCCGCGGCAAACAGTTAGCTTTGTAACTCACCACTTGGTTCCCAGGTCAATCATTGCCTTTGTTGGGTTGTCGATTGCCAGCGCGTTGGCTTTTCCCATCGTTAGTCTTTTGGAGGTCGGCGGCCTATTGGCTTCTGGTTTCATGGCTGTGCTGATAATCATTTGCGCTGTAGTGCTGATGGCAACCAGGATGATCAACGTGCGTATTGCTTCAGCAGTCGTCGCGGGCAGCGAAAAGGCGATGGTGATCGTGTTCACAAGTTGACGCGAGCCGCCTTGGCGTAACAAAGTTGATGCCACCATTGCGTCGGGTCGATATCGGGCCTTGATTGCTGGTCATGCCGACGGCAGTGGCGATTCAATCCTCCAATGGCCAACGCTTGGTGATCGAGACCAGCTCCACTGTCTCAAAGTAGTCGAATACGGATGCTGCCCATAGCAATGATTGCATCGGGGATTACATCTGATGGCAATTGGTTGAGATGGCCTGCCTTGCTGCGTTACTGACCGCATTCGGTTGCTCCATGGGCAGGAAATGGGTCGTTCCGGAGAGGGCACGCACCTCAGCCATCGGAAGCACGGTGCGTAGGCGTTGGCGTGCCCGGTGCGAGAAGGTTGATGCGCGATCAGCAGCCAACACGATCACCGGGCACTGCAGCCGACGGATGCCGGGCCAGGGATTATGTTCGGTATGGGCAAAGGTGGTGCTCTCCCATTCGGGCGGGCAGGCCAGGCGAACACGGTCCCCACTCTGCACGAGGCCATGCTGGACGTAGGCTTCAAGCCAGGCTTCGGGCCAGGTCTTGAAGCCGCCGCGGCCACGGAAATTGTCAAGGGCTGCGGCATGCGAGTCGAACTCCCGGCGCCGGCGTGCGGCACCGGCTGCCAGCGCAAACCGGTCGGACCGGCGCAGCAGTTTGGCCAGCCACAACTGCCAGCCCTGCCAGCGATCCAGAATTACGGGTTCCGCCAGAATCAGGCCCCGCACCATCTCCGGCCGCCGGGCCGCGGCCATGATGCTGGTGGTGGCGCCGATGGAATGGCCGGCCAGCCAAACCGGCTCATCCAGGCTCTGCAGCCAGGCGGTGAGGTCCTGGTAGTAGGTTTCCCAGCCGCGGAATGTCGCCATGTCCGCCGCCCCGGCGCTGGCGCCGTGGCCGCGCATGTCCCAGGCCAGCACGTTGCAATCGCGCGCCAACTCGTCGAGCAGCGGTTGATACAGGCGGCCATGGAAGCCCGTCGCATGCGCCCAGTGCAGGGTGGGACGCCCTGGCGTATGCGGCCAGCGCCACAGGGCGATGTCCTGGCCGTCTGGGGTGGTGAATCCGTCGCGCTCGATCACGCGGGGCGTCTCAGTAGGATTTGGGCAGGCCGAGGACATGTTCGCCGATGTAGTTGAGCAGCATTTCGTTGTTGATGGGCGCAATCTCCATCAGCCGGGCGGAGGGCCATAGCGTGATGATGTCGTAGTCCCGGTCGAACCCGTAGCCGCCGTGGGTTTGCAGCGCGGCCTCGACGGCCTTGACCGCGGCGCGCGAGCCCAGCAATTTGGCCATGTTGGCGTGGGCGCCGGCATTGCCGCCCGCATCGAAGGTCGCGGCGGCCTGAATCATCATCAGCCGCGCGGCTTCAAGTTCGGCCTTGGCCTCGGCCAGGCGATGCTGCAGGGCCTGGTAGCTGCCGATGGGTACGCCGAAGGGTTTGCGCTCGTTGGCGTAGGCCACGGCCTTTTTCAGCGCGTAGTTGCCCAGGCCCACGGACATGGCGGTCACCAGCAGGCGTTCCGAGTTCAGGGCCTCGAACATGCCGGCCAGGCCCTGTCCCGGCTGGCCGATCAGGCGGTCCGCTTCAAGTTTGACCTCATCGAAAAACACCAGGTACTGACGCTCCGGCCAGCCGACGTCGATATTCAGGGGCTGCAGTTCCACGCCGGGCGCGTCGGTATCCACCACGAACAGTGACATGCCCTCGGTGCGGCGCTCGACCTCGCCCGCCTTTTGCGTGCGGGCGACCACCAGCATGCGGTCGGCGTCCGCCGCGCCGGAGATAAACACCTTGCGGCCGGTCAGCCGGTAGCCGTCGCCATCCTGTGCCGCCAGCGAGGACATCGCGAAACTGTTGGTGCCGGCATCCGGCTCGGTAATGGCGAAGCACAGTTTTTCCGCGCCGCTGATGGTCGGTTTGACGAAGCGCTCGATCTGCGAGGGCGTGCCCTGGCGGATGATGGGCACACGCGCGAAGCCGGTCAGGAGCAGCATGGGCAGCACCAGTCCGGCCTCGGCCAGGGTTTCCATCAGTGCAACGAGTTCCACCTGGCCGCCGCCGCTGCCGCCCAGTTCCTCGGGGATGGTGATGCCAAGCAGGCCGTATTCGCCCAGCGCTTCCCAGGCTTCCTGCGGGAAGCGGTGGTTATCGATGCACTCGCGCATGTATGCCCGGCTAAAGCCCTCGCTCACGCTGCGGGTGGCCTCGCGGACGTCACGCATGCGCTGGGCCACGCTGGCCTGAGCGAATTCAATTTCGGCTGCTGCACTCATTGTCTATTTTCCTCGTGTCATCGTTCTGGTGCGGCCATGTCGCGTTGACCGTCGCTGGCCAGCACCAGCGTGTTTTCATCAAGTGTCATTGGTCTTCCCTGGTTTTACCCCTGGGTGCGCTCTCGAACAGCAGTTGCACCCGCCCATGGGCGACAGGTGAGTGCGCTCGATGCTGCCAGCAGGTAACGTGGACCAACGTTGTGCGCCGTCCCTGGCGGACGATTTCGGCGGCGGCGTAGGTGGATCGCGCCCGCGCGGAACGCAGGTAGTCCACGTTGCAATCGAGGATGTGCGGGCTGCGAGTCTGTGCGTCGCGACTTTGCGCGGCGACGCGCGCCGTGATCTCGATCAACCCACCGATCACGCCGCCATGCAGGGCCGGCAGCATGATGTTGCCGATCAACGCATCGCGATAAGGCAAATGGACTTCAATGGCGGTGTCGTTCCGCTGGACTTCGAGCCCAAGGTGCCGCGCGTAAGGAATGCGCTCCAGCAAGCTCTGCCAAGTGGCCCGGGTATCGCCGTGTACATCTTGGGCGGGCATCCTTGATGACACTGGGCCGACTGCCTCGCTCATGCCGCATTGCCCTGCGAAGCCTTCGACTCGAAATGCCTGCCTTGGGTAGCGCGCATGAAGGTGGCATTACCGATAGCCACCGGCTCATCCAGTCCCTCGGAAAATACCTGGCAGCGAACGAACGCAACGTCATCGGACCAGTGATGACAGCGGGCAGAGGCCATCAGGGCACGTTCCCTACCCGCCGGCCGGAGGTAATCCATGCGCAGATCCAGCGTGGCTATGGGTTTCAACTCCTGTATCGCGGCGAATACCGCCAACCCGCAGGCCGAGTCCACCAGTGAAAACAGTACGCTGGAACAGAGCTCGTCGGCTGCATCGTCGGCGTGCAAATCAGGCCCCGGCACCAGTCGCATGCGGACTTGATCTGCCTCCATCGTCAGCACCTGCATCCCGAGATCGCGGCTGTGGGGCACCTGCTCGCCAAACTGCCGCGCCACAGCGACAGGATCATGGCCCGCCACGCCGTCTGTCCCGGCCATCAGCCCTGAGCCCTGTCCTGTTCCATCTCTGCTGCCATGTCGCCGCTCAGTGCATCGGGCGCAGCTAGCAAACGCGGGTAATGTTTTTGATAAGCAGCCGCCAGTTCGGCGTAGGGAAGATCGTCGCGCGAGCCGTGATCGGTCAGATACTGCATGTGGCGGCGCCCGGCGGTGTCGAACTCGTGCATCAGCGCATGCTCGCGGCCATCGAATTCCAGTGCCTTGACGCCAAAGCGTTCGCACAGTCCGATGTTGAACGCCGGGGTGGCCTTGATCCAGCAGCCGCCCAGCCACAACTCGGTATAGCCGTGATAATAGAAAATGTCTGTCTGCATCAATGCCAGCAGGCGTTGGCTGGCCAAGTGGTTTTTCACATCCGCAAAGCCGATGCGAGCGGGTATGCCCGCAGCCCGGGCGCAGGCCGCCAGCAACACAGCCTTGGGTACGCAATAGCCGCGGCCAGCAGCCAGCGTTGTGCTGGCGCGCAACCTGTCAGGCTCCAGCGAGAATGCGTAGGGGTCGTAGCGGATTTCGTCCCGGATCGCATAGTAAAGGCGGATGGCGCGCTGCCGGTCATTGCCTTCCCCGGCGCGGTTGCTGGCGAAGTCCTGAATGTCGGGGTGCTCGCTATCAACAAAATCGCCGGGTGCCAGGTACTCGCGGGTGTCTGCATTCATGTAAATGTTCTTTTGCTTCATAGCGTCGGCACCCGCGACCGGGCGGAGGCGACCGCCGAAAAATGCCATTCCAAAGCCGTCACAGTAGGTGGGCGGCGCGAAGCCGGCGAGGACATTTATTGACAACACGGGGGCATTTGAAGACACATCCCTCGTTTTGAGGGGGCGGTGACTAGCCTGAATTTCGTCGATACTGTTCGGGCGGAACAGCGAACCAGCGCTTGAAGGCACGCCTGAAACTTGCGGTGTCGTGGTAGTTCATCAGCGCCGCAATGGCTTCGACGGACATTGGGCTGTCGCGCAGATAGTCTGCTGCCTGGCGGGACAGAATCTCCTCGCGAATTTTTCGAAAGCCGCTGTTTTCCTGTTTGAGCTTGCGCGCAAGGGTGCGTTTGCTCATGAACAGGGCGGCTGCGGCTTCTTCTTCACTGAGCGTGCCTGGTGGATAAGACAGCATCATTTTCTTGAGCCGGGTCTGGTAGTCCGGTTCACGGCTCTGCAGACGAGCGAGCATGGACTCGCACTGCTGCAAGGCCAGCCCGTAGTTTTCACTGTTGGCAGAGACGTTCGGCATCCTGCACAACGCCATGGGAAATCTTAGCTTCAACTGATCGCAGCCAAAGTAAATGCGGCCGGGCAAATACGCCGGGTAGTTGGCTCGGTAAGCCGGCGCCGGATGGACGAAATAGGCTTCGGCCTCATCCAAGGGCCGGCCGGCGATGAATTCGCCGGTTGCAAAAAATGCCTTAACCGCCGTATCCGCCAAGCAACGCGCAACGTCCTCATCCATCGGTACCTGGAAATCCAACAGGCACTCCATGTGATCTTCCGTCTGTTGCAAGCGCAAGTGGATGAAGCTGGCGCGCGTGGGCAAGAATTTATGAAACGCGTGTAGGGCGGTGAGCAAGTCAGGGCTGCTGCAAACGGCAAACCCCATCGCGCCGTGTGTGGCCGGTGTCAGGCGCTCACCCAGGCGCAAACCGAAGTCCGGCTGGCCGGACAGCGTCAGTGCGTTGCGCAGAATCTGAACCTGCTGGGTTGGCGTAAGCAGGCTGTCATCATTCAGGAATTGTTGAGTGCCAACGCTGGTGCCGTGCAACAGTTTAGGTAGTTGTCGTGCGGTCAGCCCCAGTTCACGGGCGATCAGCCGTGAGTAATTCGACGGGATGTCGGCCTCGGAGTTTTGCAAGCCAGCCACTTGTCTGGTCATGTTCATAAGCTCCCATTGCTGACTTCGAGTGTCTTTAAATGCCCCCGTATTGTCAACAAATGTCCTCCCTGGAGGGTGGGCATACAGTCACTATGAGTTGCAGTTAAAAACGACAGGAAAAGTGCAATGGGCAAAATGACCTTTGTTGAGCACGACGACACCGAACATGTCGTGGAATTCAAAGCTGGCGCCTCACTGATGCAAATCGCTGTGGATCACATGATTCCCGGTATTGATGCGGACTGTGGGGGGGAATGTGCCTGTGGCACCTGCCACGTCATCGTTGCCGACGCGTGGTACGACAAGACCGGCGCGCCGGGTGATGAGGAACAACAGATGCTGTCCATGACCCCGGAGTTGGCAAAAACCTCGCGTTTGAGCTGCCAGGTTCAAACCACCGAGGCGATGGATGGCATGAGCGTTCGTCTGCCCGAATTTCAGATGTAGATATTGGAGGACACCATGTCAACAGAATTGCGGACAAGTGATGTAGTCCAGACCAAGCTGGTCAACGCCACATCCAGAGTGGTGCCGATGCACCTGCAGATCCGGACACTCAAGATGCTGGTGCGGACGAAGAAGAAGATTGTCGGCCCGCGGCGTCCCCCCATTCACTTCGTGGAAGCGCCCATTCCCGATGTCAACACGTTGGCGCTCGAGGACATCGACACCAGCAACCCCTTCTTGTACCGGCAGGATCAGTGGGGCGCCTATTTCAAGCGGCTGCGTGACGAGGCACCGGTGCATTACCAGAAAGATAGCCCCTTTGGCCCGTTCTGGTCGATAACGCGCTACGAGGACATTCTGTTCGTGGACAAGCATCACGAGCTGTTTTCCTCCGAGCCGCTCATCGTGCTGGGCGACTTCCCGGAAGGGATGCCCGTGGAGATGTTCATTGCGATGGACCCGCCCAAGCACGATGTGCAGCGCCGTTCGGTCCAAGGTGTGGTGGCACCGCAGAATCTGAAGGAAATGGAGGGGCTCATCCGTCAGCGCACCGGTGAAGTGCTCGACAGTCTGCCGCTGCACGAGGCCTTCAATTGGGTGCCGACCGTATCGAAGGAGTTGACGGGTCGCATGCTGGCCACGCTGCTGGATTTCCCTTACGACGAGCGTCACAAGCTGGTCGACTGGTCGGATCGTTTGGCCGGCACCACAGCAGCGACCGGAGGCGAGTTCGACGATGAGGAGAACATGTTTGACGCCGCCGCTGACATGGCGTGGTCTTTTTCCCAGCTATGGCGCGACAAGGAGGCACGACGTGCAGCCGGTGAAGCGCCCGGCTTTGATCTGATCAGCCTGTTGCAGAGCAGCGACGAGACCAAGGACATGATCAATCGTCCAATGGAGTTTATCGGCAATCTGGCGCTGCTTATCGTTGGTGGAAATGACACCACACGTAACTCAATGAGCGGCGGTGTGCTCGCACTGAATCAATTTCCCGAGGAATTCGCCAAGCTGAAGGTCAAGCCGGAGCTGATTCCCAACATGGTTTCGGAAATCATCCGCTGGCAGACCCCGCTGGCCAATATGCGCCGCGTTGCCACGCAAGATGTTGAACTGCGCGGCCAGACCATCAAGAAAGGTGATCGCGTATTGATGTGGTACGCCTCGGGCAACCGGGACGAACGCAAGTTCGACAATCCGGATGACTTGATCATCGACCGCAAGGGTGCGCGCAACCATCTTTCGTTCGGCTATGGCATCCATCGCTGCATGGGCAACCGCTTGGCCGAATTGCAGTTGCGCATCCTGTGGGAAGAACTGCTCAATCGCTTCGACAGCATCGAAGTCGTTGGCGAACCCGAACGGGTGCAGTCGAATTTCGTGCGCGGCTATTCCAAGCTCATGGTCAAGCTGACGCCCAAAGCTTGAGGCGCGGTTTCGACCAGTATGGCGTCCGAACAATTCGATTATGTGGTGGTCGGCGGCGGCTCGGCCGGATGCGTTGTGGCCAATCGCCTGTCCGAGAGCGGCCGCCATTCGGTGTTGCTGCTCGAAGCCGGCCCGGAGAGCCGCCGTAATCCATTCGTGAACATGCCGCTGGGCTTTCTGCAGCTGATGTTCAGCCGCCGCTTCAACTGGCAGTTCAATACCGAAGCGCAGCGTCACATGCACGACCGTGCGTTGTTCCAGCCGCGGGGCAAGATGCTAGGCGGTTCCAGCGGTATGAACGCGCAGGTATATATCCGCGGCCATGCTTGGGATTACAACGAATGGGCACGGCTGGGTTGCGATGGTTGGTCATACGCCGACGTGCTGCCGTATTTCCGCAGGTCAGAACATTTCGAACCGAAGGTTGCCCTGTATGACACGGCATTCCATGGTTGGGGCGGCCCACTCAATGTGGCCGAGAGGCGCTATACCAATCCGTTGAGCACGGCATTCGTCGGCGCGGCGGCGCAGGCGGGGTACCGACGCAATCCGGATTTCAACGGTCATGAGCAGGAAGGCGTGGGTTTTTACTACGCGTACCAGAAGGACGGCGCGCGCTGCAGCAATGCGCGCGCTTATCTCGAACCCGCAGCGGGCCGTTCCAACCTGACTGTCCGCAGCAGCGTCCACGTTACCCGTGTGCTGCTCGAAGGCACCCGCGCCACCGGGGTCGAGTATCGGGGCCCGACGGGGTTGGCGCAGGTCCGTGCCGAGCGTGAAGTTGTGCTCTGCGGCGGCGCGTTCAACACGCCGCAGCTGCTGATGCTGTCCGGAATCGGCCCCCGCGAGGAATTGGCCCGGCATGGCATCGCATTGCGCCATGCGCTGGAAGGTGTGGGGCAGAATCTCCAGGACCATATCGATGTGTTCGTGCGAGTCAAAGCACGCAGCCGCCAGAGCATCTCGATGCATCCAAGCTACTGGCTCAGGGGATTATGGGCGCTGCTGCAGTACGTAAGTGGCCGCCGCGGTGTGCTGTCGAGCAACGGCGCCGAGGCCGGTGGGTTCATCCGCTCCCGGCCGGGGGAGCCGATACCCGACCTGCAACTGCACTTCGCACCCATGCTGTACGCCGACCACGGGCGGGACCTGAAGACCGCCATGAGTGGCTACGGCTATGCGGTGATGATCTACGGACTCCGGCCATCGTCGCGTGGCCGCGTCGGCCTGCACAGCGCAGATCCGTTCGCGCCGCCGCTGATCGATCCGAACTACATGGCTGAGGCTGCCGACGTTGAGCGACTCGTACGCGGGGTACGCCTGGTGCGCAACATCCTGGCGCAGTCGGCTTTCTCCCCGCACCATGAAGTCGAAATTTCTCCGGGGCCGAAGCTGCAGAGCGACGACGACCTTGCGGACTGGGCGCGGCGCAGCGGGGAGTCGGCGTATCACCCGGTCGGCACGTGCAAGATGGGCGTCGATCCGATGGCGGTGGTCGATCCGCGTCTACGCGTGCATGGCCTGCAACACCTGCGGGTGGTCGATGCCTCCATCATGCCCACACTGATCGGAGGCAACACCAATCAGCCGACGACCATGATTGGAGAGAAGGGCGCGGCGATGCTGCTGGAGGATGCGTAGGTCGGTAGTGGCTGAGCCCCGTGTGTGGCGTCGCGCGGGGCGGTTGGCGGCACCACACTACGCGACCTGGCCCCGCACTCGTTCCAATTGGCATCTCACGGACCAAACTTCCGATTTCAAACGACAAAAACAGAGAGACTATGGCGAACACTGAAAAGGATGTGACTGTCATCATTGGAGGCGGGCACGCGGCAGGCGCGCTCATGACCACCTTGCTGCAAAAGAACTATCAACAGGCGGTGGTTCTGGTGGGCGAGGAGCCCCATCCGCCCTACCAGCGACCGCCGCTGTCCAAGACCTATCTGGCGGGAGATGTTGAACGGGAGTCGCTGTACATGAAGCCGCGATCAGTGTTCGACGATGCGGGCTACCAGCTGCGGCTCGGGGAGCGCGCCGGGCATATTGACCGGGGCGACAAGACCATCACGCTGTCGGACCAGAGCACGCTGAAATACAGCCAGCTCGTCCTGGCCACCGGGTCTCGAGTTCGACGGTTGAACGCGCCAGGGGCCGACTTGAAAGGCCTTCATTATCTGCACGACATGGCGGACTCGGATGCCCTTCGTGAACAATTCGTCACGGGAAAACGTCTGGTCATCGTCGGCGGCGGCTACATCGGCCTGGAGGTGGCCGCCACCGCCGTCAAGTCTGGCCTCAAGGTCACGGTGCTGGAAGCCGCCGAGCGGCTTATGCAACGTGTCACAGGCCCGGAGATCTCTGCGTTCTTTTGTGCCAAGCACCGAGCTGCGGGAGTGGAGGTGCGCCTGGGTACGGCGGTCACCGGCTTCGAGGCCGGTGACCACGGTTATGTGGCCGGCGTCACACTGGCCGACGGCACGACGGTCCCGGCCGATCTTGTGATCGTCTCAGTCGGCATTACACCGGAAACCGCGCTGGCCGAAGCCGCCGGCCTGCCATGTGACGACGGTATTCTCGTGGACGAATATACGCGCACTGGCGATCCCGACATCCTGGCAATCGGAGATTGCACCCGCCACAGAAATCTTTTCTTTGAACAAACGCAGCGGATGGAGTCAGTCGCCAACGCGGTCGATCAAGCCCGTACCGCGGCGGCGACCTTGATGGGGCAGGACAAGCCCTACGATGCCGCACCCTGGTTCTGGTCCAATCAGTATGACGTGCGCCTGCAGATGGTGGGCTTGTCCCAAGCGCATGATGAGCGGGTCGTTCGCGGCAAGCCCGGGGACGAGACATTCGCCGTGTTCTATCTGCGCGAGGGCCATCTTATCGCCGTGGATGCGGTCAATCTGCCCGTAGCTTTCATGGTGGGCAAGAAACTCGTCTACCAGCGCAGGAAGGTCGATGCGCATGCCTTGCGTGATCCGGAAATAGAATTGAAGTCCTTGATCTGAAGCAGACACAGATTCCCTGCAGAAACTTGGTGCCCCTCCGCGTCATGACAGGAGAGGTCCGGGTACTACCCGTTAATCAGAGCAGGGTCGCGTCCATCGGGCTGGCAGCATGACGGGTGCAGCTTGGCTGGGGATGCGCGGGGACAAGGCTCAGGTTCTTGTTGGGTGCAACGGTGCTGCGGTACGTGATGGTCCCGTGCTCTTAAGGAAACACTGATCTATTCGCAAGGCTGCGCCGGACGCCTTGCAGGCGAAGCTCTTGGGACTCGAACGCGGTTCGCGCGAATAGATCAGTGTTTCCTTAACTTTGCGACTCGAGACAGTCGCGTTGATACTGGCGCGGAGACATGCCCTCAAGACGTCGGAACGCGTGCGAAAAATTGGCTGGATCGCTGTACCCCAAAGAGTAGGCAACCGATGATACGCTCCGGCAACCTGTGCTCAGGCGTTCCTTGGCGACAGCATGTTGGATGGAGCTGTGCAAAGCTCTGAAACTCGTACCCTCTCGCTTCAAGTAGCGATTCAGCGTGCGCGTGGAGATGTTCAACATGTTGGCCAGTTCCTCCATCGTCGGAAGGCGGTCGCTGACTTCACGCATGGTCATTGACACCCAGTCGGCGAATTGCCCGATTCGCGCGATTTCCGCCACCTGTGCCTGACATCTGGCCTCGGCAACTTTCAGGGAGTTGGTGTCGGCCATGGTCAGTGGCAAGTTGGCGAAGTCATGATCGTATGACAAGCGCACGCCGGGTGGCCCCTCTACTCCGAAGTGAAAATCGGTGCGTCGATACTGCTCGTACCATGCAGCATGCGCCGGCCGGGGCATCGACATACTGATGCGATGAGGAATGACCTGCTGGTCAGAGAGGTCGTTGAGCTCGTGATAGGCCGCCATCGCGATGGTTTCAAGATGAAAGTTCAAGCAATGATTGCTCATGGCGCAAACTGGTGTGAAATGAAGCACCGAGCCTGACGGGTGATACAGGTAGCGCAGCTGGAAGCTGGGCATAACCAACCTGAAGTAACGACCAACAAAGCGCAGTGATTCGGCCAGAGTGGCGCTGCTGAGCATGCCGAAACCGACAATGCTGTGTGACCCCACGGTCAAGAGGCGGCCCAACTCGGCGCCAAGCTCGCTTCGTCCGGTTCGTTCGCTCAACTCGACCAGCACTCGGTCGACTTGCTCGAACGGAATCATCGCATCCGGCGTTGTCAGCAGCTCGTCTGGGATGCCGGCCTCGGTGAGCACCAAGGCAATGTCGATGCCCTCGCCAACCAACAGGTCCGCCAAGCGCAAGTAGTACCGCAGTGGAACCTGCATTACTTGTCCGCTCATCCACAAAAACCTGTGATCACTGTGTTCCCGAGTCGCATCGAAGCCTAGGCGTGTGGGCCGAACTGGCCAGAATTCACAAGACCTTGGCATTACATCACAAGAACGGTGCGGCCAGGTAGTCCAATCTGCATCACATAAGGTCGCAGCCATGCCGTGTCGGTGGCTGCGGGAGGAGACCAACACCCGAACGCTTGGCGCATGCGCATTGGCAATTGTGACGGGGCGTTTCGGTAGTTGGTCATAACAACGAGGAGGCCGTGTGCACGATTCACGCAGTGCGTTTGCCCAGCTATTCATCCGGCTGACGGAGCCGTTGATTTTCAGCAAACGCTGGCTGACTTTGGGGGTAATGGGGGTGCTGACGGTTCTGCTTGCCTGGCAGGCTGCCCAGTTGCGCATCGACGCGGGCTTCGAGAAGCAAATTCCGCTCGAGCACGATTACATCAAGATCTACAAGAAGTACGAGCAGGAGTTTGGTGGCGCAAATGTCACGCTGGTGGCACTGCGGCAAACCGGCCCGGAAGCGGACATATACACGCCCGAATTCATGGCGTCGTTGCGCACTCTGACGACTGCGGTGTTCTACATGCCAGGCATGGATCGCTCTCGCGTGAGCTCGCTGTTCACGCCCAACGTCCGTTATCTGGAAGTCGTAGAGGGCGGCTTTCGCGGTGGCAATGTTGTGCCGGCAGACTTCAGGCCCACGCAGGAATCTCTGCAGCGGGTTCGCGCGAATGTCGAAAAAGCCGGCATTGTCGGTCGCCTCGTTGGTAACAACCACGATGCGGCCATGGTTTATGGGGAGTTGCTCGAGCGGCACCCGGTTACGGGCGAACGGCTCGACTATGTGGACACCGCGCACCGGCTCGAAGAGGTGCGCCGGCGATTTACTCGTCAAACCAAGTTCGAGTTGCGTTTGATCGAGCCACGCGATGGCCTGCCTGCCGGGCATGTGGTCGCCACGCGATATCACGATCCGCGCGGTTTGATGTTCCGGTTCGAGGACTTCGAGTACGAGATCACCGGTGCGGATGGCGGGACGGTCGATCGCACCGTGAAAGGCGGCGCGCTGGAAGTTGTCGAGCTCGATAATCCGGATTACAACCCGAATGTCGATGTTCACATCATCGGCTTTGCCAAGGCGGTTGGCGACATTGCTGATAGCGCCATCGAGGTGTTCTCGTTCTTCGGCCTGACCGTGTTCCTGGTTTTTCTGTTGCTGGCCTACTACTGCGGGTCGCTGAAAGTGGCGCTGTTGCCAACGGCTTGCGGAATACTTGCGGTGGTTTGGGAGCTCGGGCTGCTGCACCTGTTTGGGTACGGGCTGGACCCCTTTGCCGTGCTGATGCCGTTCATCGTGCTGGCAATCAGCACATCGCACGGCATTCAAATCACCAATTTCTGGCTACTGGAATCGGCAGACAACGGCCTGGGGGCTTTTGACGCGGCTGTCGCGACCTATAGGCGCCTCGTGATTCCAGGCATCTCGGCGCTGGCCACCAATCTCGTGGGCTTTGGCACCTTGTTGCTCATTCCCATCGACATCATTCGCGAAATGGCGCTCAACGCCATGTTCGGGCTGGTCGCCATCATTTTGTGCAAGAAAGTGCTGCTGCCGTGCCTGCTGACCTTCGCGCACCTCAAAAACCCGGGCAAGTTCCGCGAACACCAACACCGACGGGACCGCGTTCTCGACCCAGTTTGGCACAAGCTGGCCAAGATCACGGACCGTCCGGTCGCGGCGATTGTGCTGCTGGCCGGTGCGGCCTTGTGGGCAGGTGGTCTGTATGTCGCGCAGGATCTGAAGATCGGTGAGTTGCATGACGGCGTACCGGAGTTGCGCCCCACGTCGCGCTATAACGTTGATTCCGCCCAGATCGTCAATGACTTTTCGATCGGTGTGGATGTGCTCAAGGTTGTCGGCGAAGGCACGGCAGATGGTTGCATCGAACACGACATCATTTCGCTGATCGACCGCTTCGGATGGCGCATGGCCAATACCGATGGCGTGCAGTCCACGCTGTCGCTGCCCAAGCTGCAACGGCAAGTATTCAACAGTTATGTGGAGAGCAACCCCAAGCTCAACGCGCTGCCGCGAGACAGCGCTGCACTGGTCGTTACGGTTCAGCCGTTTCCCAGTTCAACCGGCTTGTTGAACAAGGATTGCAGCGCCATTCCCGTGTTGGTTTTCACGCAAGACCACAAGGCTGAAACCATCGACCACATCATCGAGAGCATCGAAGCATTCATGGCGGAGCTGCCGCCTGATGCGCCGGTCAAATTCAAGTTGGCTACAGGCAATGTCGGCGTCATGGCTGCCGTCAATGACGTGATCGAGGACACCGAGGCCACGGTGCTGATTTGGTTGTTCCTCGGAATCGGTCTCTGTGTGTTTCTGTCCTTCCGCAGCTTGGCCGGCCTGGTCTGTGTACTCGTGCCATTGGCTTTGGTCCACGTGGTGTCCTACGCGGTCATGGTCTGGCTCGAGATCGGCGTGAAGTTTTCTAATCTCGCCGTGGCGGCGTTCGCCGCGGGCATTGGTGTGGACTACGGCATCTACATCTACAGCATTCTGGAAGAGAACGTGATCGAGAAGGGCATGCGGCTGCGCGAAGCCTATGCCGACACGCTGCACCAGACCGGCAAGGCCGTGATTTTCACTGCCGCCACGCTCGCCGCGACTGTGTGCACGTGGATGTTCTCGGAACTCCAGTTTCAAGTCGATATGGGCATCTTGCTCACGATGATGTTCATCGCCAACGCATTTGCAGCGGCGCTGCTGTTGCCCGCGTTTGCGGCATTTTTGCTGCGCCCGAAGGCCCGCTCGGCTGACGAGGGTGCGGCAGCTGTAGCGGCGACCCAATGAGCAGTATCCATCAGTGCCTAATGCGCCTCGAGGCGCGCAAACGAATCCACTAGAACGATGAAGAGAAAAGCATGACCATGATCCACAAATACACCGTGGCCTGCGTGGCAGGCGCAGTTCTGGCTGCCGCTGGCATGCCTGCCAGCGCAGGCGTATCAGCCGAAGAGGCCGCAAAGCTTGGCAAAGAGTTGACGCCGGTGGGCGCCGTTCGGGCAGGCAACGAGGCCGGCACGATTCCGGAATGGACTCCGGCTGAGCAGGCCGGAGAGCTCAAGGGCTGGTTTCCGCAAGACCCGTCCATCGCCGATGAAAAGCCGATGTTCACGATTACTGCGGCCAACCTCTCGGAACATGCCAACAAGCTTTCGGATGGGCACAAGGAACTGCTGAGGCGCTTCCCCGACAGCTACAAGATGATGGTTTATCCATCGCACCGAAAGGTCAATTTTCCGGACGAGATCAAGGAGGCGACGATCAAGAACGCGACCCGGGCCTCGCTGGAAGGCGTGGACAACCCAAAGGGAGCCTATCTCGGATTTCCGTTTCCGATTCCACAGACGGGTGCCGAGCCCGTATGGAATCATCGGGTGAAATGGCGTGGCAATGTCATCAGGCGCTTCAACAACCAGATGATCGTCCAGCAGGACGGGTCGTTCGGCTTGACCAAGATTGTCGAGGACGTCTTGTTCTACTACGCCAACACCGACATGGACAGTCCACCTGAGCTCAAGCCGGGTACGGATTTTCTGCGCTACCTGTCCGAGACCCTGTCGCCGCCACGGATCGCCGGCACCTACATCCTGGTGCATGAAAAAGCCGGCTTCGGCACGGAAGGGCGTTCGGCCTGGCTGTATGCACCCGCACTGAAGCGGATCCGTCGGGCGCCGGCAGTGTGCTGTGACAACCCCTACGAGGGCACCGATGGTCACCAGTTTTACGACCAGGTTGATATGTACAACGGTGTGCTCGAGCGCTTCACCTGGAAGCTCAAGGGCAAGGCGGAAATGTACGTCCCCTACAACAGCTACAAGATTGCCACGCCCCCCACCACGTACGACGACATCGCGTCGCCCAACCACGTCAACCCCGAACTGCCGCGTTACGAGTTGCATCGCGTCTGGGTGGTCGAGGCCAACAACAAGGAAGACCAGCGCCACACCTTCAGCAAACGCGTCATGTACTTCGACGAAGACAGCTGGAATTTGGTGGCGATCGACAACTATGACCACGAGGGCAAGTTGACGCAGTTCCAGGAAGGACACCTGGTCCCGTATTTCAACAATCTGTCGGTCACCACGCACGTAGAGACCATCTACCACCTCAATTCAGGGCGTTACTTCGTGACAGCAATGATCAATGAGGACGAGCCCTATGACGGCACTGTGCGGCTCACGGACAACACCTTCGAGCCGCGAACGATTCAGCGCAAGGCTTCGAAGTAGCAGCGCCAGATGGCGAGGTCGGTGCCTGAGCCCAGGCACCGGCCATTGCCCGACAAAACTAGAACGATGTCCGTGCATTTCGGGGAGGAGAGCAACCCATGAATATTCCGAATCGCATCCGCGCAACAGCCTGCATGGTGGTTGGCCTGATTGGCTGGTCAAGCAATGCAGCGGCAATCGAGTTCGACTTCGATCTGCTTGGCGAGAATTTCTACGGCGTACTGAACAACACCGTTACTTTCGGCGCTGCCTGGCGCATCGAGGAGCGAGATGACTTTCTGGTCGGCAAGTCAGCACTGAATCCGGACCTGTGCACAGCACAGTTTCAGAGCTGTCAGGGCTTGCACCGGACGCAGAATTTTCCGTCGGAACGACTGGCAAACGCGCCTGGCATGGCATCGCTGAACTTCGATGACGGCAACCTCAACTACGACAAGGGCGATATCACACAGGCGCCACTGAAGTTGTCTCAGGACGTCAAGATCGAATTTGGCGGCGGACAGTACGGCTTCTTCTTTCGTGGCATCGGCATATACGACTACGTCAATTACGAGGACTTCGAAGAGACGCGCGCCAACCTGATTACAGCAGAGAATGTCGATCGTGTCGGTATTACTGATCAGCCGACCACCGGCAATCGGTACGCCGAGCAAACCTTCGGTCCGGGTGAGCCAACCACCCTGATTCGTGACAAGGCAGAGGCCAAGGAAATCGGGCTGCGCTATGACCTGCTGGACGCCAATTTCTTTGCTTTCCCGGTCATCGGAGATCGTGAGTACGTGTTTCGCGTGGGCAAGCAGACCGTGAACTGGGGGCAGAGCACAGTCGCCGTCATCAACAGTGTCAATCAGGCGCAGCCGGTCAACGCCAACAGCCTGTACCGGCTGGGATTCGGCCTGCTTGAGGAGCTGTTTGTGCCGGTGGGCATGGTTCGCGGCGCGACGAATTTCGGCGACCTCGGGGTCGAGGTGTACTACCAGTATGAATGGGAGCCCATCGAGATTCCGACACCAGGCAGCTACATGTCATTTGTCGACATCGGGACCGACAATTTGCGAGACACCGTGCATATCTCGTTCGGAGGGTCCGCGGACGACCCGGACAACGTGGGTACGCTGCTCAACAGTCCATTGGCACAAATCACGCCAACCACGCTCAACATCGACCGCCGCCCGGATGTGGATGCGCGAGACAGCGGCCAGTACGGCATTGCGTTTAAGTACTTCGCCGAAGGGATCAACAACGGGACTGAGTTTGGTGCCTACTTCATGAACTATCACTCCAAGCTGCCCTACGTGAGCTTCTATGCCACCGATGCATCCTGTGCGCGGGCCGAGGGCAACGCGGCTGGTGCCAATGCCACCAACACCACGGAATTTCTGGGTCTCTGTCCCAACCTGCCGGTGGCCTTCGAGCCAGGGCGCTCGCAATTGCTGACGGACGCTGTTGCCTTGATCGCTCAACGGCCGGGCATTGCTGCCGACTTGGGTGGGGACCTCCTCGGGCTGGTATCGGGCCTGGTCGGTGATCCCTCGCAACCGCTCTCGGATGCGCTTCCCCTGGATTCATCGGCAGTCCAGGTCGAGTACCCGGAAGACATTCGGATGTTCGGCCTTGATTTCAACACGACGTTTGGCGAGTACGCGTTCCAGGGCGAAGTGTCGTATCGCCCGAACGTGCCGTTGCAGGTGGCTCTGATCGACTTGGCGTTCGCGGCCTTCGGGCCGACCCTGACGCGATGCCACGACGAAAGCTTGGGTTGCGCCGGGGCGCAGGCCGGGCTGGGCTTTGATGAGGCGGGGAACTACGTTGTGTATGACGGCAATGACCATGTCGATGCCCAAGGCAACAACCCGTACCCGGACACCGTAAACTTGTTGGTCGGTGCCGCGCCCGGTTCTGCGCGGTCTTTCCCCAACTTCATAACCACGTTTCGAGGTGGAACCGTTGGCGAGAATGCGCCAAACAGCTACATCCAGGGCTGGATCCCCGGCAAGGTGGCGCAATACAACCTCGGCGCGACGCGTGTGCTGGGTGCATCGGAGAACTGGATCTTTGCAGACCAGGTGATTCTGCTGTACGAGTTGGCCGCCACGCATGTGTTGAACATGCCCGACTTCGACCAACTGCAGATCGAAGGCCCGTTAACCGCGACCACGCATGCCAGTGCGGGTGCGAACGGCAGTGGGGCCGACGGATCGCGGCTGGCCTGTGCTGGCAACCCCAGTTGCAGTGTCGGCCCGGATGGCTTGCGCTTCAATCCCTTTCAGGCGCCGCGCAATGCCTTCGCCGACGCATTCTCGTGGGGATATCGCGTGGTGGGGCGGCTTCGCTATGAAAGCTTGGTCCCCGGTGTGGCATTGCAACCATTGTTCATCTGGCAGCACGACATCCAAGGCAACGCTCCCGGGCCGGCCGGCAATTTTGTCCAAGGACGCAAGACTTTCAACCTGCTGCTCGAGGCCACATACCGCCGACGCTACTCAGCGACGATTGCCTACAACGCATTCTTCGGTGCCGGCGAAAACAACCTGTACCAGGACCGTGACAATCTCGGCTTGTTCCTCAAGTACCAGTTCTGATCTGTCGGCCATGATTCGAGGAGAATTCACATTGAAAATAGCCCCACAAACGTCCCTTGGGTGGCTCGCGCTGCAATGTCGAGCCGGTCTGATCGGGGCGGCCGTGATCGGCTCGGCCACCCATGCCAGTGTGCCGGAGGGAACCGCACCAGCTGAAACCGCAGTCAAGTCCGTCAGCACGTTGTTGACGGATATCGTGAAAACCGGTGACCAGTACGTGGCTGTCGGCTGGCGCGGCCACATCCTGCGCTCGGACAATGCACGTGACTGGCATCAAGCGAAGGTCCCGGTGAACGTGTTGCTCACCGCGGTGGAATTCGTGGACCCGCTTCGGGGCTGGGTTGTCGGGCACGATGGGGTCATCCTGCACACGACCGACGGGGGCGAGCAATGGGTCGTCCAGCAATTCAACCCGGGCGCATCAGCACTGCTCGACGTGATGTTTTTCGACGCATCCAATGGCATCGCCGTTGGAACCTACGGTGCGATGTTCAGTACCAGCGACGGAGGCGTGACCTGGATCAGGTCCGAGAACGCACTGACCGAAGAAGGCTTTCACTTCAACGACCTGACGCGCTTGGGGAATGGAGCCGTTCTGGTGGTTGGAGAATTCGGGACTTTGGCTATTTCCACAGACGCCGCGGCCACATGGTCTGCCGTGGATTCTCCTTATGACAGCTCCTTGTTTGCAGCGGCCCCGCTGGGTGACCGCGGTGCCGTGATCGGCGGACTGCGCGGTAATCTCTTCGTCACGCGCGATGTCACAAGCGGGGAGTGGGCGCGCATCGACAATGCCGCCAAGCAGTCCATATTCGGTCTCACCCCGCTGGGCGATCAGCGATACGCCGTTGCGGCGCTCAATGGCACGCTACAAGTGCTCGATGGCCGCACACTCAAACAGTTGACGCTGGACAAGGCCAAGGCGGGCATTCCACCTGCCGAGCCCTCAGGCCCACCCTATGTATTAGTGCTGTCCGACGATGTAGATCGAGAACTGGGGGCTTTTGTACGAGCCCTTCCGCTCGGGAGTGGGTTGTTGACAGTTGGTGACGCGGGTGTCCGCTACTGGCGATGAAAATTCGCTGAACCATTCACGCGGTTTGCGAAGCGAGAACTCACGGACCTAGGAGAGAACCAATGGGAAAAATCACTTATATCGAGCACGACAACACTGAACACGAGGTGGAACTCGTGGTTGGTTCGACGCTGATGGATACAGCCGTCAACAACGCGGTGCCCGGCATTGACGGCGACTGCGGTGGGGCATGCGCATGTGGAACCTGCCACCTCATCGTGTCGGACGAGTGGCTTGGCCGACTCGGCGAGCCTGGCAGCGATGAACTGCAACTACTCGACATGACGCCGGAGCGTTGCAAAACATCTCGCTTGGGGTGCCAGGTTGAAGTGACAGAGGCGATGGACGGCCTGATCGTTCGACTGCCCGAATTCCAGATGTAGCCAGTGGAGGCACAATCATGAACATCCATACACGCACAATGAATACGGTCGCCCGTGTGGTGCCGATGCACCTGCAGATCAAGGGTGCACATCTATTCTACAAGGCTAGGACCAAGGTGTTCAATACGCCCGAGTTTCCGGCTTTCGTTGAAGAGCCCGTGCCAGATGTGTCAACGCTGGCCCTTGAGGACATCGATGTCAGCAATCCGTTCCTGTTCCGGCAGGACAAGTGGCGTTCTTATTACAAGCGTCTGCGTGATGAAGCGCCCGTTCACTACCAGAGGAACAGTCCTTTTGGTCCGTTCTGGTCGGTCACACGCTACGAGGACATCCAGTTCGTGGACAAGCACCACGAACTGTTTTCGGCGGAGCCGTTCATTGTCCTGGGCGAAACCCCTGACGAGCTGACCATCGAAATGTTCATCGCCATGGACCCGCCCAAGCACGATCAGCAACGTCGCGCTGTACAGGGTGTTGTGGCACCCAAGAATCTCAAGGAGATGGAGGCGCTGATTCGTGAACGGACTCAGGATGTGCTCGACAACCTCCCGGTCGATGAGCCATTCGATTGGGTCGACAATGTTTCCATCGAATTGACCGCACGCATGTTGGCGACCTTGCTCGATTTTCCCTACGAGCAGCGTCGGCAACTGGTGTATTGGTCCGACCTGGCCGGTGGGGGCGCAGAAGTCACTGGGGGAGAAACCGATACCGACCTGCTGTTCGAAGGCATGTCCGACATGGCCAAACAGTTCTCGTTGCTCTGGCGCGACAAGGAAGCCAGGTTGGCCGCAGGGGAACAGCCAGGCTTTGATCTGATCAGTCTCATGCTGAGCAACGACGACACCAAGGACCTGATCAACCGGCCGATGGAGTTTCTTGGGAACCTGGCCTTGCTAATCGTGGGCGGCAACGACACCACGCGAAACTCCATGAGTGGTGGTGTGTATGCACTGAACCAGTTTCCAAACGAGTTTGCGAAGTTGAAGGCCAACCCGGACTTGATACCCAACATGGTGTCCGAAGTGATTCGCTGGCAAACGCCACTGGCTTACATGCGGCGAGTTGCCAAGCAGGATGTTGAGCTCAATGGCCAGTTGATACGCAAGGGTGACAAGGTGGTGATGTGGTACGCATCGGGCAATCGTGACGAGCGCGCGATCGAGCAGCCAGATGACCTGATCATCGACCGCAAAGGCGCACGCAATCACCTGTCTTTCGGCTTCGGCGTGCATCGGTGCATGGGAAACCGCCTTGCCGAACTGCAGTTGAAGATTCTGTGGGAGGAACTCCTGCAGCGTTTCGACACGATTGAAGTGACTGCTGAGCCCGAACGCGTGCAATCGAACTTCGTTCGTGGTTACTCGAAAATGATGGTCAAGTTGGGTTCCAAATAGGGGTGTGCCAGCCTGAGGCGTCGGGCTGAAATTTGCCGCCAACGGTTATTCGCCAATCGCTTTTGTCATTGCCAGCACGGGAGCGACTGCCGTCCAGGCTAGGTGGCAACCTCAATTTCGTTGGACCGCGCACGCTGAGAAGGCACGCTCATGAGCAATTCGAACCACGACTATGACTACGTCATCATCGGGTCTGGCTTTGGCGGCAGCGTGTCGGCCTGCCGGCTGACCGAAAAGGGCTACAAAGTAGCCGTGCTGGAACAGGGGCGGCGCTGGACGCCCGACAAGCTGCCCAAGACCAACTGGAGGTTCTGGGACTACCTGTGGATGCCGTTCCTGGCGATGAAGGGATTTCTGAGCCTGCGCCTGTTCCGGCACGTCATGATTCTGCATGGCAATGCGGTCGGCGGCGGTTCGATCACGTATGCCCAGACCCTGTTGGTGCCGCCGGATTCAGTGTGGCGCGATGGCAATTGGGCTGGGCTGGATGACTGGCAAGGGCAGATGCCCGAGCACTACGCCGAGGCGCAGCGAATGCTGGGGGTGACCGAAAACAAGCGCCCAGCCGCAAGCGACGCCAAGCTGCTGGACATGGCCAAGGCCGCCGGTGTCGAGGACAGTTTTTACTACACCAATGTCGGCGTATTCTTCGGCGATGATGGTGATGAACCAGGCGCAGAATATCCCGATCCTTACTTCGGCGGCGACGGCCCGTCCCGCAGATCCTGTATTGGCTGTGGTGCCTGCATGGTGGGGTGTCGGCATGATGCCAAGAACACGCTGGACAAGAATTACCTTTATCTGGCCGAGAAGCGCGGGGCCGAGGTGCTTGCTGAGACGAGGGTTGTGGACGTCAAACCGCTGAACGACAAGGCAGATGGCAGCGACGGCTACGAGATCACCACGGTCCCGGCGTTTGCCCGCTTTTTCGGCAAGCGCAGTACGATCACATCGCAGAATGTGATATTTAGCGCCTCATCGCTGGGCACCCAGGCGTTGCTGTTCGATCTCAAGGATCGAGGCTCGTTGCCCAATATTTCTGATAGCCTCGGCAAGCGTGTGCGTACCAATTCCGAGTCGATACTCGGCGTACGCTATCCCGGTACCGAGGAAGATCTGTCCAGAGGTATTGCAATCGGTTCGGGTATTTATATTGACGAGCACACCCATATCGAGGCGGTGCGCTATCCTGCTGGCTCGAACCTGATGAGCGGACTGTTCACCGTGCTGACGGGTGGCCGGGCAGGGCCGACGCGAATCGTGTCTTGGCTGATCGCCATGCTCAAACTGATCGTCACGCGGCCGATCGCTGGCATCCGGGCAGTCCTGCCTTACCGGTGGTCGCGCGAGACCGTGATTTTCTTGGTCATGCAGACCATTGACGGGCATATCAACATGCGCTGGCAGCGGCCTTGGTATTTCCCATTCACCAAGAAGCTCACCACGCATGGCGATCGGATCCCGACTTTTATACCCGAGGCAAACTCCTTTACCGAAAACGCCGCCAAGGCTACCGGCGGAGTAGGCCTGTCGACGATTAGCGAGATTGCTTTCAATGTGCCAATGACTGCCCATTGCATGGGCGGTTGCGCAATGGCCGAGTCACCAGATCGAGGCGTGATCGACGCGCAGAATCGGGTGTTCAACTACCAGAATTTGTACGTCGTGGACGGGTCGATGCTGAGCGCCAATCTAGGCGTTAACCCGTCGCTTACGATTGCCGCACTTGCCGAACGGGCTATGAGCTTTATTCCGGCAAAGGGTGAACATGGCTGCAGTGATCGGCTTGGGCGTGAACTAGGAGAGGTGGCATAAAGCAGTGCGCTCGCGCCTTGTTTCGCATCCATACGATTGGCTGAACCAAACCGTTAAGCCCGCGGTGTGCCACAGGTTTGGCGTACTCCAGACAACGCTCTTGCCAGATCGTTGCCTGGCATCCCGCCCGGCTTCGAAATAAAGCACGCGCCGCTTTCGGTCGCAACCCAAGAGCTGATTGTCACGTCAGCATTTCGACATGCATTGCTGCAATTTGATTGACTCGCTCTCGCTTGTTTTGGTTTTACCTTCTCAGCCAGATAGAACCGCCGCCGGCGGCGGACGTTGGGCAGCTTGGAAACACAGTGATGTATCAACTCGCTGGCACCGTAGGCTTGTTCATGCGGTTTCTGGCACCCGCCGCGTTGGTGTTGGCCGCACTGATGTCTTGGATCGCCAAGCGCAAGCGTGCGTCGCTGCTTGAGCAGACTAAGCAACGCGGCGAGTCTGAGCCCTTGCTCAACCTCAGCTGGAAGCAGTTCGAGAGCCTAGTCGCAGCCCATTTCGAGCAGCAGGGTTACCACGTCTCCCTCACCGGCGCCGGTGCCGATGGCGGGGTCGATGCCGTGGCCAAGAAGGATGGCGAGACTTTTCTACTCCAGTGCAAGCAGTGGCGAGCGGCCCAAGTTGGTGTCGGCGTCGTCCGAGAACTGTTTGGCGTGATGGCCGCCCAAGGCGCGACCGGCGCATACGTCGTCTCAGCAGGCCCATTCACAAGGCCAGCGGTGGAGTTCGCCGAGGGGCGCAATATCGAAATCGTCGACGCGAACGAGATTGTGGGCACCGTAAAACGTCCTACTGCGGCGCCGGCCGTAGTACAGCCGACCTGCCCCAAGTGCAGCGCTGAAATGGTCAAGCGGACCGCTAAGCGTGGTGCGAATGCGGGAAACCAGTTCCGGGGGTGCACAAGGTACCCAGAATGCAGAGGCACCGCGCCAATTCCTTAGGCGAATTCGCTCAATTCAGGCATATCTTTGCTCATCTGCCTATTCAGGTATAACCCTTCCTGAGCGCAAAGTTATGTGCCAATCCACAACAGGCAGCGCGAACGGAAAAGATGGTGGCCAAGGGCGGAATCGAACCACCGACACGAGGATTTTCAATCCACTGCTCTACCAACTGAGCTACTTGGCCATCGGGCTTGCGTGAGTTCGAACCGCCTGAGGTATCCCGCGATTCGAACGGTGCTGCGGTCGTCTCAGGTGTGAGTCGAGCGTCGCAGCGGTCGCGTATTAAAGCGGTAAGCGCCTCAAAAATCAACCGTTTTCTGTAGGGGGCGTGTAGCCCGTTTCAGCCAGTTCGCCACCAAAGAAGAACTTTTCCATCTCCTGCATCAGAAAGTTGCGGGCTTTGGGGTCGGCCAGGGGCAGGCGGTATTCGTTGATGAGCATGGTCTGGTGCGACAACCACTGGGTCCAGGCGTCACGAGAGACCTGGTCATAAATGCGTTGCCCCAATTCGCCGGGTAGCGGCGGGCGTTCCAGGCCGGGGAGTTCGGCATCGAGTTTTGCGCAGTGCACGGTTCGGGTCATGGCTGGTGGTCCTGTTCAATGAGTCGGCGGATGGGGGCGGGGACGCCTGGCAGATCGTCGGGTGCGTACCAGGCGGCATTGTCGCTGTCAGCGATCGAGAGCGAAACCGGCGCGTGGGCGGAGACTGGGCACAGTTCCCAGGTGAAATGGCTTAGCTCATGAATCAGCGGAGGGCCAGACTGTGGTGACTGTACGAGTGCGACGGGTGGGGTTTCGAGTTGATCGGTTTCTGGCAGTGACCAGAGTCCTCCCCAGATACCGGTGGGTGGACGCCGGTGGAGCAGGTACTGGCCCAGGTCATTGCGGATCAACCAGACATGGGACCGGCGTCGCTGACGCCTCGCCTTGGGTTTGGGGGCAGGGATTTCGTCCGTGCGCTGATCGCGGCGTGCCACGCAGTCCTGGCGGACGGGGCAGGCATGGCAGGCGGGTTGATGTCGCCTGCAGAGCGTGGCGCCCAGGTCCATCGCCGCCTGGGTGTAATCCGCGAAGCGTGAGTCGGGCACACGTGCCTCGGCCAATGACCAGAGCTGGCGCGAGACTGCGCTGCGGCCCGGCCAGCCCTCGACGCCGGCATGACGGGCGAGCACACGTTTGACGTTGCCATCGAGGATGGCCGCCCGCTGATCGAACCCCATGGACAGGATGGCCCCTGCGGTGGATCGCCCGATGCCCGGCAACGACGACAGCGCATCGAGATCGGCGGGCAGGGCGCCCCCGTGCACGTCGCGGATAACGACTGCAGCCTTGTACAGGTTGCGGCCTCGTGCGTAGTAGCCCAAGCCAGCCCAGAGTGCCAGCACTTCGTCCACTTCGGCTGCAGCCAATTGTTCGATGCTCGGGAAGCGACGCATGAACCGCTCAAAGTAGTCGATGACCACAGGCACTTGCGTCTGCTGCAGCATGATCTCCGAGATCCAGACCCGGTAGGGCGTTCGCGGTTGCTGCCAGGGCAGGTGTTTGCGGCCGTGCAGGTCGAACCAGGCCAGCAGTCGGTCAGCGAATGTCGGCAGCAAGGCGCTCGATTCCTTCGGAAGTTTGCAGGGCTTCTTGCGTCAGTTTGCGGCTGATGACCCATGGGCCGATGACGGGCGGAACCCAGAAGTCGGGTTCCAGCTCGGCGTTGAATGAGAGACAGGTGCGCTCATCACAGGGCCAGATGCTCCAGTCGGCTTCGCCGTGGCGCAGATTGCTTTCCTCGGGACGGACGCGGGCACGGAGCGTGCCGCCGTTCGCGCTGGGAGATAACTGCATATCCTGCACTTGTTCCAGGGTTTTGCAGAACCACAACACGCAGACGCGAACGTCAGTTTCCAGCACGGCCTGCTGGGCCGACGGCTGGCTACGTACGGTGACTCGCTGGACTGCCGGGTTGATCGCGGGCAGGTTCTCGAAACGTGTGAGCACGGCATACGCGGCGACGGGGTCCGCCTCTAACTGCACCGTGATCGACACACTGTGGCGATCTCCGCTGTGCTCGACGCTCAGCGCTTGGACATCGGCCGCAGTCGCTTGAGCTGCAAGAATCCCGCTAGCCGCCCCCGCCAGATGATTGATCAGTCTCTTGTTCAGTTTTCTGGTCCGATTCGCGTCTGAGGAAGTCACCCAGCTTGTCGCGCAGTTTCTCACGGGCGCGATCCTTCTCGGCCTCGACTTTCTCTTCCAGGCGGGCCTTTTCTTCTTCGGCTTTCTCGCGTAGTTCGGCCTTTTCTGCTTCCAGGCGCTGATTCGCCTCTGCCTTGAGTAGGCCTTTGATGTCCACGCCAACCTTCGGACGGGTCACGGGGCCGGTGACTGTGACAGGAATGGTCTTGCCAACAAGCGCCCCGAGTCGAGAGCCGCCAGGCGCAGAGGTGAGCACAGGACTCAGCGCGTAGTCCAGTTCCATCGACACCAGGTTGACCGACCCGATAGCGCTGAGTTTGAAGTTGTCAGCGCCGGCACTGAAGTCTGTGGTCTTCGCCACACCGTTGTTCAGGGTCATCGTGCCGCCAAAGCGATTAAAGCGCGTTTGTCCGCCCGCCTCGGCTTCGGCCTGTTCGCCACGCAGTTTCGATTCGGCCACCGTGAGGACGCGGCTGATGTCAATGCCCTTGATGGCGCCGTCTGCCAAACCGAATTTAAGCGTGCCGCTGAGGTGGCGTCGCAAATCACCCACCGTCCGGCCCTGGCTGGTCAGGTCGTAGGTGACAAGCCCCTTGCCCTGCAGCCAATCCTTGTCGACAAGGTCTTGCAACAGGCTGCCGAATAGCAACTCATCCAGCGAGCCCTGGAAGCGGTAGGTTGGTGTCTGCCCGCCGGCGCCTGCAAGGCGATTCTCAATGCTGACATTCCCGTGATAAGCCTTGGCAGTGAGCGATTGCTGGAGTGGTTGTCCGGGCTTGCCCTGCACGACCAGGGTGGCATCGTTGAATTGCAGGCCAGATGCCTGCAGGTCGGCGATGGCAAAACGACCGTCGACGTTGAGTGACTCCAGGACGTCCAGTGGTAACTCAATAGCGTCGATATCACCGCCGGCGGTCTGTTCGCCGCTCGCGGGTTCCGGTGATTCGGCCGGCGGCGGCAGGTAGCGGTCCAGGTTGATGCGGTCCACGTCGAGGTTGAATCGGAGCGCTTGGCTTTCGAAGTCACGAACGGCTGCCGTGCCCGTTAAGGTCGTGTCGTCCAGTGTGACCTTGAGCTGGCGGATTTCTGCAGATGCGGCGCTGGCCGCAAACCGCATGTCAAGGCTGGCGGCCTGGAGCACTGAGGCATCTTCGGTCTCAGGCAGTTCGATGGCGAGTGCTCGCAGCAGGCTACGAGGATTGAATCGGTCCGCTGCCAAGTGACCCGTGACATGTGCCTCATCGCCGTTCAAGTTGCTGGCGTCGGCTGTGCCTTTAAGGGTCACGCCGGCTGCTTGCAGTGACAGATCCGCCAACTTGGCGACGCCGGCGGTCTGATCAAAATGCGCGCTGGTGGCCAATGTGAACTGCTGCCTTCCGCCCGGAACAGAAGCACCTTCGGCGGTGCCTTCCAGGCGCAGATTGTCGACGGCAAACTGCCCGGCGGCGGTGTCGGTGACCAGCTTGGTCACCAGGTCAATCGTCAGCGTCGTCGCTGGCTCGGATAAGGTGACCACAAAATGGCTGGACATCGGAATCGGATTATTCGCCGAAGGGGAGATGCGACCCGTCGAGAGGCTGAAATCCTTCAGCGCAACCTGCTGGCCGGTGGTTTCATCGCGCCAGGTGACTGCGGCGTCACCAATCTCAACCGCTTCCACCGCCAGGTTGGTGATCTCGAATCCGGTTTCGGTTGACGGTGGCAGGTCGGTCGGTTCGGTCTGGGGTTGCGATTCCTCGGATTCCTTCGACGCCTCAAGCAGGTCGTCCCAGTTGGTTTGCCCGGACGCATTGCGGGCAAGATTGAGTCGCATGCCATCCAGCCGGACCGTGCCGATCTGGATCTGCTTGTCCAGCAAGGGCAGCAAGCGAATGCTGACGCCAAAGTAACCAATCTCTGCAAACGCCTCTGGGCCGAATCCCTCGGCATTGCCCAGGGCGACATCGTGGGTTTCAACACCCAGCCACGGGAAAATAGACAGGCTTAACGGGCCTCGCATGGCCAGGTCCCGACCGGTTTGTTCTTCGACGATTGTCTCGATTTCGCTGCGGTAGTCGTTGGGGTCAAAGGTGGCGATGAGCCCAACGGCTGCGACCACCACCAGCGTAATCAACAAGCCGAGGATGACGAGGACAATCTTCAACGGTTTGGCCATGCAACTTCCCTGTGCGAAACGTCATGTGGGCGCGCGCGCCCCGGTGGTTGGAGGGTATCAGCGCACGAGAGTTCCGGTGTGGCAGCGCGCCGGAATTTCCCGCGTAGGGCGATACGTGCGGCGCTTGACGCAGCGCCCTGACTCGGGCCAACTACGCGCCTCACCCCCTGTGGGGCGTGTGTCGCGACGCGGGTGTAGTTCAATGGTAGAACGGCAGCTTCCCAAGCTGCATACGTGGGTTCGATTCCCATCACCCGCTCCACTTCCTCGCTTGTTCGCTGCTTGGCCCATGTTCAATCCTGTCCTCATCGGACGTCTGGCCACCGTTGTTTCTGCGTTTTGGCTGGTTGCCTGTGGGCAGCAGGCGCAGCGTTTGGATCACATGTCGGAACTGATGATGCCAGCGGCCGCGTTCGCCGGGGTGTCCCATGTCGAGGTGTACGGCAGCTCTGATGACCTTGCCGGAGAGACCGGTAGCGAGGCTGTCGGCGACGCGCTCAAGCGGATGCGTTTGGCCGGTTCGGCGCAGTACCGCTACGAAGCCATTGACCCCGCAGGGACAACCTTCCGCGTCAAGGTGGACTTGTTCGACAGTGAGGCGCAGGCCGAAGCAGCCTTCCGGGGGCGGCATCTTCCCGAGGCTCTGGCGATGACCGAGCCGCTGGCGCTGGGGGATGACGGTTTTATCGTCGAGGCCATCTACGCAGGTGTGCGCACTGGCCGTGTTGCCGTGGAGATACGTGCGGTTCCACCCGACAGCCGGCTACGTGCCTTTACACGTGCGTACGCAACGTTTCTGAGCGGCATCGAGGCTGGGGAACGCTAGCGTTCTCCGCGTTCGGGGAATATAGTCCCAAGTTAACGTTGAACCTGCGGCAGTGCGCTTGGCCCGCACGCTTGCCCGCATCACTCTGGGGAACTCCATGAAACTGACCGACTTCCGGCGCCTGTTGGCTTGCGCCGCTCTCTTGCTATCGGGTCCTGCGCTGGCATCCGAGCCTCCCTCGCATGATGTCACCGTGCCATCGGTGCCGGGCGATATCGTGACGCTGGAGTGGACGGGTGTGGTGCCTGCCGGTGCGTCGGGTGCGGCGACCAACTCCTGCATCGTCGGAAGCACTGCGGTCGAGGATGGCCACATCGTCAACCTGACCGTACCCGAAGGACTGTATGACTCGGTTGGGGTGACGGCCAACTTCACGATCGCCTGGGAAGAGGCCGGTTCGGATCTGGTCTTGACCGTGAACTACGAGGGGGCGGAGGCCGCGTCCAGCGATGGTGGCACGCCGTCGGAAACCGTGGTCTTGAATAACCCGGCGCAAGGCGAGTTCGATGCGCGCGGATGCTCTTTCGCCGCAGTGGTGGACACGCCTTACACCGGTACGCTCACATTGACAGCCGTGCCCTTGGGCGGTGGTGTGGGGAGTTCGCCAGTTGCAGGCACAGGGGACGCCGCTGGTCTGGCGCCACGTTTTCAGGGCTATGCGCCGGACTATCCGAAGCTGGGATTCGGGATGTTTGGTGGCGAGGCGACCATGGACGTCAACGTCAACACGGGCAGCCTGTTCTACATCGGCTTCCTCGAGACGCTGCGGTTGAAACTGGATGAGAGCACCTCACCGGCCGGCGAAACCTGGGAGAACAAGAGCGGCACGCTGAACAGCAAGACCACGTCGGACCCGATTCTGGTGGCGGATCGCGACACCGGTCGTGTGTTTGCACAGCAGTTGATTGTCGGCGAGGGGAACAGCCTGTCCGAGTTCTCGGACGACGATGGCGAAACCTGGACTCCGGGCGGCGGCGGCGGCATTCGCTCCGGTGCGGATCACCAATCCTTGGGCGTGGGCCCGTATCCAGCCGATACGGCCATCCCCCATCCGCTGTATCCGAACGCGGTGTACTACTGCTCCCAGGATATTGCTCTGGTGTTTTGCTCGCGGTCGGATGACGGTGGGCTGACATTCGGGCCGGGCGTGCCGATCTACACCTTGGCCGAGTGCCAGGGGCTGCACGGCCACGTCAAGATTGCCCCTAATGGCATCGTCTATCTTCCTGTCGCGGGTTGCCCGTCTCCGATTGTGGATTCGGCGAACTCCGTGCCGGCTGTGGTGGTTTCCGGAGATGCAGGTGTGACCTGGGAGATTCGCCCGATTACGACGGCCGAGGTCGGGTCCGGTGGGCATGGTTCGGATCCGTCAGTCGCTATCGCCGACGACAACACGGTTTACTACACCTACATGGACGCACGGAACGGCGAGCCGCATATCGTGCGTTCGCTGGACAATGGCGTTACCTGGGAGCGTGATGTCAATCTGGGAGCGCTCGCTGGGATCACCGCAGCGGAGTTCCCGGCCACAGTGGCTGGTGACGGCGACCGTGCGGCGGTTGCCTTCTTCGGCACGACCTTCACCGGCGACGGCGATCCGAACGGTGAAGCGTTTCCTGGATCCTGGCATTTGTACAACGCCTCCACCTTCGATGGTGGTCAGACTTACCATGTCGTGAACGTGACACCGAATGATCCGGTGCAGCGTGGTGGGCTGTGCAGCGGTGGCTTCTGCCGCAACTTGCTGGATTTCTTCGATTCGGTGATCGACCCGGAGGGTCGCATCCTGATTTCGTACGAGGACGGCTGCATCGGCGGTTGCCCCAATGGTTCGCATCCGACGTTCTCCGACCAGGCGGTCATCGCACGGCAGGAGGGTGGGCCGCGTATGTACGCTGCCTTTGATCCCGTGGAGCCAGCCGCGCCGCGTGCACCCCGTGTGGAGGGTTACCGGAACGAAGTGTTTGCCTTCATCGAGTGGCCAGCGCCGGACAATGGCGGGGCTGAGATCACCGGTTATACGATTTACCGTGGTACCGAGTCTGGCAATCTCGCAGTGCTGGCGACGACTGACAAGCAGCGTAGTTTTGTGGACGAAGGGCTGGATGCGGACACGACGTATTACTACGCGGTGGAGGCCACCAATGCCCAAGGTGATAGCGGCCTTGGCAATGAGTTGGCGCTGGACATGGGCACCGGTGCCATCGACCAGCAGGCGGGTTGCGCGCTGCCGGGTATCCAGATGGCCATCGACCGTACGCTGGAGCCCGAGGCTCAGCCGCCGCAACGGGACTTGACCGGGGTGTTCGTTGCCGAACCCGAGGCATTGCCGGGTACGCTGGCGTTCAATCTGCCCACCGTGGCTGCCGTGCCGCCAGAGCAGGGCGGAGACCGCTTCTACGTGTACTTCGACGTGGCGCCGGGGGGCGAGCGCTTTGAGCTGCGGGCAGTCGGCGATGGCCTCGGTGGCGTGGCCTCCGGAGTGTTCCGCCAGATTCCCGACCCCACGACCGGTAATCTCGATGGCGTGGAGCAGATCGGCGAGCTGACCGGCGACAGTGCGTTCAACACAGACGGTTCGGTGACCATGGTTGTCGATAAGGCGTTGTTGGGCGTTGAGCAGGGCGACACGCTGTTGCAAATCTACGCATCGACGCTACCGGGTGCAGCGGGCTCGAACATCCTGACCGAAGAGGCGGGCTACTTCGATTACACTTTGGTGGGCAACGATTACTGCTCACGTGGCGGGTTGCCGGTGCCACCCGTCACGGTGACGCCGGTTGATCCAGGCACGCCATCCGGCGGGGACCCTGCGGCCCCGACGGGCAGCGGAGGAGCGTTCGGGCTGTGGATGCTCGTGGCGCTCGGAGCCCTGGGGCTGCGCAGGCGCAGGGTCTGAGCATTGACGATGTCTAAGAAAAAGGCCGCGAATTAGCGGCCTTTTTCTTGGGTGCCTTGCTCGTGCTAGGGCAGGGAAGCGAAGAATGCCCAGGCTTCGCGGGCGCCCTCTACGTCTCGGTTCTGTCGGCCAAAAACTGGAATAAATACGGACGCCGTCGCGAAGTCGTGATCCTGGCTGGGGATGTAGTGTCCCCCACCGTTGACCTGGTACCAGAGCACAGGAGCGGAATCAGCCCCGCCTTCGTAACGCATGCGCGTAATCGTGCTGCCGTCGTCGGGGTTGGTGTCCGGCAGATCGCCCGCTTCGACCGGTGTGGGTGACGCCCCATTGGCCTGAATCCAGTATTCGACCGTTTCGGCGGTCCCGGTTTGCGGCGTGATTGCGCCAGACAGTTGGCTGGCAATGAGGACCGGGTCCATGGTGCCATTGACGATCATCGTCGGGACAGGCTGTTCTGGAGAGCCGCACTCAGCGCCCACTTCCAGCGTGGCAGAGAAGGCTGCGATTCCGGCAATCCGTGTCGAGAGTTCGATTGCGACACGGTAGGAAAATTTGCCGCCGTTGGATCCGCCGGTGGTGTAGATGCGCTGGCTGTCGATGCCGGCAGCCACCAGTGCATCCAAAATGGCTTCGACGAACGCAATGTCATCACTCTGCCCCGAGATCGGCGATGACCCGCAGTTGTTCCAAGTCTGAATGTCGCCGTCTGCCGAGCCCGTGACAAGATTCGAACCGTTCGGAGCGACCAGTACAACACCTTCTTCTTCGGCGATCTCCAGCCACTCCTGGTTGGCGCCGCCGGTGTCGCTAAACGGCGTGTCGGAATTCTGCGTGGTGCCATGGAAGACGATAACTGCTGGCAGCCCGGTCAGCTTGCGTGCCTTGTTGTCGGCGGAGCTGGGCGCGTAGATGACAAACGAGCGCTCCTCGCCATCGACCGTCACTGTCTTAGCGGTAGGGGTGCCGGGTTCCACTTCTCCGATCGGATCGGTCGGGTCACCTGGATTGCCGGGGTCCCCGGGGTCGCCGGCGATCGGGTCGGTGCCGCTCCCGCCACTGCTGCAGGCAGCGATGAGCAGGGCAGTTAGAAGTGCGAAAACAAGGCCAAATGGCCCGGAGCGGTCGGTCGGCGTGTGCATTGGGACTCCCCCCAGCGTTGGTGCGGCGCGCTGATATGCGCCGGGTCATTGCACCACTGAGGGGCCCGCCTGAACCACGGCGGACCGCATGCACGGCCATGTGGGATATCGCCGTGAAGCGCCGTCAGTCTTGTCCTACAAGGTCTTGAGCGGCTGCGGGTCCGCCAGTAGGAAACCTTGCTGGTAGCTCACACCGAGCTTGTGCAAGGTCTCCGACTGCGCCTTTGTTTCTACGCCTTCGGCGATGGTCTCGATACCCAGTTCCCTGGCGATATTGACCTGGGCTTGGATGAGCGCCCGGTCGACCGGGCTGTCCGGGCTGGCCTGGACGAAGCGCTTGTCGACCTTGAGTAGGTCTACGGGCAGATCCCGCAGATACGCGAAGGACGACATGCCTGTGCCGAAGTCATCCAACGCAAAGCGGCAACCCAGCTTTTTCAGCGACTTGATGAAATGGACCGCCTCGGCGATGTACGACACCGCTGCAGATTCGGTGATCTCGAACAGCAGTTGGGCCGGGTTGATCTGGGCGTGCTCGATCTGTTCCAGCACGTAGGCCGTGAAGGTGGCATCACCCAGGCTTTGGCCCGACAGATTAATTCCAATGCGAATGGACTCTGAGTCGAACTCGGCGAGCCGCTGCAGTGCCTGATGCACGACCCAGCGATCAATAGCGGTCATGAGGAAGTAACGTTCGGCAGCGGGCAGGAACTCGGCGGCGACCATGGGCGGAGCGCCGTCGTCCATCTGCATGCGCAGCGTCAGCTCCAGATAAAAGGGCTCGTCGCTGCTCTTGTGCTCGGAGCGCACCACGGGTTCGTAGTAGAACTCGAAACGGTCCTGTTCCAGTGCCTGGGTGATTTGGGCCAGCAAGTCCGTCTCATCGTGTCGCTGGCCCTGGGTCATGTCTTCACCGTCATAGATGCAGACCTGGTTGCGACCGCGTTGCTTGGCGGCGTAGCACGCAGCATCGGCTTGGCTCATGACGGTGGGGATGCTGACACTGTTGCGGTCGACGGTGACGATCCCGATGCTGGCCCCCACCTGGAACGAACGTCCGTGCCACTTGAAGTCCAGCTCATTCAGCGCGGTGATGGCTGCCGACGCGATGCTCTCTGCGCGTTCGACCGTGCAGTGCTCCAGCAAGATGCCGAATTCATCTCCACCCAGACGGGCCAGCATGTCAGAGCGTCGAAGTTTCTGCCCGAGCAACTCCGACAATTGCTTGAGCAGCTCGTCGCCAGCGGCGTGGCCACAGGTGTCGTTGATGACCTTGAACCGGTCCAGGTCGACAAAGCACATCACGTGCTGTTCTTCGTGGCGGCCGGCACCCAAAATGAGTTGGTGCAGGCGTCGCTCGAACTCAGCCCGGTTGACGAGTCCGGTCAGGGCGTCGTGCGTGGCCTTGTATGACAACTCGCGCGCAAGCATGCGCTCGTCGCTGACATCTCGGAACACCAGGACAGCGCCGGTCATCTCACCCTGGCTGTCTTGAATCGGGGCAGCCGAATGGTCAATGGGAATGCGCAGGCCACTGTCGGATAACAACGTGGCATCCGGGTCGGTGTCTTCCACGAGGCTCTTGGTCCGCAGGCAGAGCTCAATGGGGTTGGGCAGTGGACGTTGATCGGTACTGCGAACCACGCGATAAACGTTGAATAGCGACTTGCCTTGGGCCTTGGCCAACTCGGTGCCCGTGAGATCTTCCGCGGTGGGGTTCATGTATTCCACGCGGCCTTCGAGGTCGGTGGTGATGACGCCATCGCCAATGGAGCGGAGGGTGACTTCTACCCGTTCCTTCTCGTCAGACAGGGCCTGCACCAGTGAGGCGCGGTGCTTGTCGTCCTGCTCGTTGCGGTAGGCCAGCGATAACAGGTCGGCAGCACCACTGACGGTGCTGTATTCGAACTGCGACCACTCGCGCGGTTCTTCGGACTGCAGCGAGAGTACGCCTAGCAATTGGTCATGCACGATGACAGGCACATCGAGCGTTGTCGCGAGGTCTTGTTCGGGGACGAGCAGTTTCCAAGGCAGGGGTGAGTCATCCCAGGCCGCGTGAGTGCGGGCACGCTGCAAGGCCTGTCGCGCGAATTGATCGCGTTGGCTGCCGTGGATGGTCGTGACCTGCGTCGGTTCCGAGCCTTCCGGGCGCGCACGCGCGGTGACCGCCGCGTAATGCGGCGTGACCGCGGCATAGGCCACCCGGCAGTCATCAAACACAACGGACAGGCTGGCAACGGCCTGCTGGATCACGTCGGCCGGGGGCGTGTCTGTTGCGACCAGGCGAGACAGTTCGCTGATCAGCCGCAGCCGTGTGAATTCCTCCGAGAGCTTGCGCTCGCGGTGCTTGGCGGTGTGGATGTCCACAACCTGGGCGATGACATAGGGGGCCGCGTCCTCGAGTTCCGTCGTCGCCGCCATTGTGATGCTGACCCAGCGCGAATTGGTGGCCGTGACGAGTTCGGCTTCCAGTCGCGCGGCGTCTGATGCAGAGCCCTGCAAACCCTTGAGTGCCGATTCAACGCCCTTCTTCTGGCGACTCGTGAACAGGGCGCTCAACGGTTCCCCGATCAGATCGTCGATGTCGCGTCCGACCAGTGTGGTCAGAGCGGTGTTGGCCGAGCGGATCCGGCCATTGGCTTCGGTGATGATCATGGCAACCGCGCTGTGTTCGAAAGCCACGCGGTAATAGGCCTCACGATCCGCTAACGCACGGGCGGTTCGGCGTTCTTCGCTGATCTCCATAAAGGTAATGACATGGCCGCCAAAGGCTTTTTCGCTGTCCTTATAGCGGCTGGAGTTCACCCGCCAGGTGCGGCCATCCTCCGATTCCAGCGTGATCGTGCTTTCGTCATTCTCTCCCGTGAGCTGCGCCAGCCCGGCACCCAGCTTCTTGAATTGCACGTTCCAGCCGGCGCTGCGGATGTTTGCATTTTCCTTGATGGAGTCGAGGCTGATGACGGCACTAGCCGCGTTGTTGAAGCGCCGGATGCGTTGGTTCTCATCGAGAACTATCAGGGGGAAGTTGAGCGTCTCCTTGATAATCTCAAGGTCGCGCGCTGTGGCAGCGAGTTCGTCGCTCTTGACGGCCAATTCGTCGTTGACCGTCATCAGCTCTTCGTTGGTGGACTGCATTTCCTCGTTGGAGGTCTGCAGCTCCTCGTTGGTCGATTGCAGCTCTTCGTTGGAGGACTGCAGCTCTTCGTTCAGGCTTTGCAGTTCCTCGTTAGCCGACTCCACTTCCTCGAGTACGGTTTGCAGATGCAATCGGGTTGTTGCGAGTTCGCGTTCCAGCTCGTTGGCGATCGCATTGCTGGTGTCGTCTTCCCTGCCAACTGCGGCGTAGGCATCCGCATCGCGCACATGGAAGGCGATGATGACGTAACGCGTGTCGTTGATGGTGGTCTGATGCACCGACGTCGAAAACGCAATCATTTGATTGTCTTTCTCGATCGTGTACGTGCCCCCTTCAACGCTGTTGCCTTCGCTGCGACACCGGAAGACCATCGCCCGGACCTCCGCGAGGATCGGTGCTGCCAGCAGGTCGAACACGCTCCACTGTGTGGGCCCTGAGGGCAACCCGACGAAGGGCGACACATCACCAATGACATGCACCGGCCGGTTGGCGTCGTCAATGATCACCGAAGGTGGGGCAAAGAGCTTGACGGCGGCTGAGTGCACCGCGTGGGTAAGCGCCTCAGCCTGGCTGTCCACCCGCTGCCGCTTGGTGGCCGGGGTGCGCGGAGTCGGGTCGAATGCGGAGCGAAGCTGGGTGTCCTCGGCGCGCGCGCCTTCGACGCGTCGGTAGATGCGTGCGCGAGCGTCGATGGCGGAATAGAGCTCCCCGTATTTGTCGGGGGTTTCCGACTTGCCGAGGAAGAGAATGCCGTTCTTGTTCAACGCGTAGTGAAAAATCCCGAGTACCCGCCGCTGTGACTCCGGCGAGAAATAGATCATCACGTTGCGACACGTGATCATGTCCATCCGGGAGAACGGCGGATCATCGATCAAATTCTGGGTGGCGAAGACCATGCGCCGGCGCAGCAGCTTGGACGCGTGGTACTCGTCGGACACATGTTCAAAGTAGCGGTCGCGCAGCGCTTTTGGGATGGGTTCCAGCGCGGCCGCCGGATAGATGCCGCGACGCGCGATGTCGACCACTTCACGCTTGAGGTCGCTCACGAAGATCATGAAATCAGGCGCGTCAGGGCGACCTCTGCGGGCCTCTGCCAGCAGAATCGCCAGCGAGTAGGCTTCTTCGCCTGTGGCGCAGCCAGCCACCCAGCATCGGACCATGTCGGAGGAGGGGCGGTCGGTCATGACTTCTTCCACGGCCTTGCCCATCGCCTTGAAGGCGCCGGTGTCGCGAAAGAAGGCGGTGACTGGAATCAGGACATCCGAGGCCAGTTGGCGGGCTTCGGCCTCCTCGTTCTCCAGCAGCTCGCAATACTCATCCAGCGATGCGGCGGATGACATGCCGATGCGCCGGCGGATCCGGCGCAGTACCGTGCCTCGCTTGTAGTTATCCAGGCGAAGCCCGGTCTTACGGCGCACGATGCGACACACGCGGGTGTAGTCATCATCGAGGTCCCGATTCGGGAGTTCGTGTAGGAACAGGCCTCCGGCGCTGCGGCCGATCGTATCCAGGCGTCGACCGATTTCTGCAGGTGCGCTGACCGAGTCCGCGCAGCCAGTGCGGATGGCTGCGCGTGGCATGCCGTCGTATTGAGCGGTGTCGGGGTCTTGCACCAGTACGACGCCACCGGAGGCCTTGACCGCCTTGGCTCCCGTGCTGCCATCCTGACCTGTGCCAGAGAGAATGACCGCGACGCAGCGCTCGTCGCAGGTTGCGGCCAGCGACACCAGTAGCCGGTCCCCAGATGGGTGAGCGCTGGTGTCAGGGTCGGGTTTGCGCAGGCGAATAACGCCGCTCTGAAATACGGCGTCTCGGTCGGGCGGTACGACGTAGATGACGCCCGGTTCCGGACGAACACCGGTTTTGGCGGCTTCGACCTTGCAATCCGTGCAGGTGGCCAGCAATTCCGGCAACTGGCTGTGATGTGTCGGAGACACATGCTGAGTAATGATGATCGACGCCCCGACCAGCTGGTCGAGCTCACCGCAGAGCGCCTTGAGCGCTGCCAGGCCACCCGCCGACGCGACCACACCGATCATGACCGGCTGACTGGGCGTGTCCGCGTCCTTGGACTGCTGGTCGGTTCCGTTCTGTTGCTTAGCCACGCACTGTCCGTTCAAACCCGCTGCGCCCGGAGTAGGCGTCAGCCTGCTGAGAAGTGAGCGCTACTGTGCCACTACACCTCAATAAGCGCTATCGCCCATCAGATTGAATGGAGGCTGGCAGCAATCCGGCACGGATTCTGCTAGCTGCCGCGGGTATGTCCTTCGGTCGTGTCATCCACATGGATGAACCGGGGGGTGGGAATGCTCTAGGCCAAAGCTGCGTGCTCGGGGAAAATTGCAAAGCAGTTATGTCGTTATGACCGTTTGTTGACGCTTCGCTAAACCCGGGGCTAGTCTACGGCCGAACCGCTGAGGTCGGACCTCGTCGGGAAGCATAAGTTCAAAGGCACAAAGCCTGAATAAACTCCATGGAGAAATACTCAATGCTCAAGCGTGACGAAAACTCGCGCGGAATGCTGAAGCTCAATCCGCTGTCTGCAGCGATTGCAGCGGCGTTTGCGTACGCAGCAGCTCCGCAAGTGGCAGTGGCTCAGACAGACAGCACTGACGAAGAAGCCGTTGACCTCGGTGAATTTGAAGTGACCGGTTCGCGTCTCGGACGCGCCGACGTCGAGGGCGCATTGCCAGTGTCCGTGATCAATCGCGATGACATCGACGCCAGTGGCTTCACCTCTGTGGGTGAACTGCTCCGTAATACCGTATTCAACTCAGCGGGTGCTTTCCGTGCGCAGTCGGGTAGCTCGGCTCAGGGTCTCGTGGCCGTGGACCTGCGTGGTCTCGGCAGCCAGCGCACCCTGGTGCTGATTGACGGTCGCCGTGCGCCGAAGGCTCCTTATGCCCCGACCGCTCAGGACTTGAACGCTGTGCCGCTGGCGGCGGTTGAGCGGATCGAAATCCTGAAGGATGGCGCCGGTGCTATTTACGGTTCCGATGCCATCGGTGGTGTGATCAACGTCATCACCCGCAAGGACTACGAAGGCGTTGAAGTTTCGTACCAGGTTCAGAGTAATGACCGCGAAGGCGGTGATGTCGAGCAGGGTAACGTCACGATTGGCATCAGCGGCGACCGCGGCAACATGGTGATCGGCGCCTCGTACTTCCAGCGCGACATCATTTTCGCTCGTGATTCCCTGTTCAATTCCCCCGGTGCCAGCTTCTTCTCCAACAACCTGATTTGGGGTGAAGACACCGATGGAGACGGGACGACCGACGGATACGTCTATGCGCCGGTTCCTGGTGGCTGCCCTGCGCCGACGACGCCCGGATACTTCATCACGGGTGCGGGTCTCTGTGGCTACGACTTCACGCTGGTTTCGGCGGACGAAGCCGAGACAGGCAACCGTGGCCTGTTCACCAAGGGCTTCTACGAGATCAACGATGACTGGGGCGTAACCGTCAACGCCAGCATCAACCGGGCGACGTCCTTTGGTCGTTATGCACCGTCTCTGAACGATGTGTCGCTGACTATTCCGATCGACAACGCATTCCTGGATGAGCAGGCAGCCGGCATTGATCCGAATACACTGTCCACTCCCATTTACTTCTACCACCGCTTCGCTGGTCTCGGTACACGTGACACGACGACCGACGCGAACGTATACGACCTGTCCGGTATTTTCGAAGGTCGCATCGGTGCGGTAAATGTCGAGTTCGGCGCCCGCCATAACGAGTACAAGTTCTTCGAGACGGGTCGCAACTTCGTGGTGCTGCCGATTGTTCAGTCCTACCTGGATAGCGACACCTACGATTACACCGATCCGCTGTCGAACAGTGACGCCGTGTTGAACTCCATGAAAGCCACGATTGGTCGTGAATCGATCTGGCGCACGGAAGAGGCCTTTGCAGGCTTTGACATGCCTGTCTTCGAAATGTCCGGCGGCACAGCGCAGTTGGCCGGTGGCTTCGAATACCGCACCGAGGAGTACAACGATCAGTACGACTCGCTGTCGGAAGGTGGCGCCATTGGTGGTTCCGCGGGTAATTCGGCTGGTACCGATCGCACGGTTCGCGCGCTGTATGGCGAAATGCTGCTGCCGATCATGGATACGCTTGAAGTCAGCGTGGCGGCCCGTTACGACGATTACTCGGACTACGGTAGTGACACCTCGCCGAGCGTGCGTCTGCGTTATCAGCCGCTGCCCGACCTGGCACTGCGTGCTTCTTACAGTGCAGGTTTCCGCGCTCCGTCGCTGGACCTGATCAGTCAGAAGCCTGCTTTCTCGGCGGAGTCGATCAGCAATGACGGCCCGAGCTGTGTGTTCAATGGCGGTACCTTCGATACCTCCACGAACACCTGCCGCAACGCTGATGGCAGTGTGCGTCAGTTCCAGATCAACGCTACGCAGATCGCTAACCCAGACTTGGCATCGGAGCAGTCCGACCAGTTCTCGCTGGGTGTCGCTTATCAGGTTACGTCGTTCTTCGATTTCTCTCTGGACTACTACAACATCCAGATCACGGATCGTATCGACACCCTGACCCCAAGCGAGATTCTGGATTCGCTCCGCGTGGGTGATCCGGTACCGGCTGCGTTCACCGTGACGCGTGGTAACAACAACGATCCGAATGCTCGTATCACCAACATCGTCTTTGGTTTTGCGAACAACGGTGAGTTGGACACCAGCGGCCTGGACTTTGAAGGTAACTTCTCCTTCGCCATGGGTGGTCTGGGTACGATCGAATCCCAACTGCGTTACGTGCACATTCTTGAGTACAAGATTGATGGTGGTCGTGACCAGGTGGGTGATCCTTCGCTGCCTGAGTACCGCATGACAGCCAACACCCGTTGGACCTGGTCGGACCTCGAGTTCTCCTGGAACATGAACATCATCGGCGATCAAGCCGAAACCACGAATGTTCAGCCGGATGGTTCAGTGAGCCAGGACGGTCATGTACCGACCTACGTTACGCATGACTTCCAGTTGGGCTACACGACGCCTTGGAACGGCACGATTGCAGTCGGTGCAATCAATGCCTTTGGCAAGGAGCCGGATCAGCGTTCGGCGTTCGACGGTCGTGACTACAACTTCTACCTGTACGACCAGTACGGCACCCAGCCGTACGTCCGCTACACGCAGCGCTTCTAAGCCGGCGTAAGCGGTACGCTAGATGCGCGGGGCCTCCGGGCCCCGCGTTTTTTGTTTGTGGAGAAGTCAGGAGGCGTCATCGTGGACACGGCTGATGCCACACATGCAGGTGATTGGTCGGCTTACTGGGCCGAAGGGCATGCACATTCCTGCCCAACGACGTTCGCCGAGTACTATGGGCCTAACACGCGGGCGTTCTGGTCCGCGTCGCTCCGTCATATAAGTGCGGACGAATGTTGGCTGGAACTGGCTTGCGGAGGTGGGGGGCTGCTGGAGTTTGTAGCGCAGCAGGTTCCTGATGAACGAATGCCGAAGGTTGTCGGGGTGGACTTGGCGTCGGTAGAGGCCACCGTCACCCGCCGGCTGGCGACCGTATCAGCTCAGGCTCAGGCCCGGATTCGGGTCTTTGAGCGGACCAGTGCCACGTCGGTGCCGTTGCCTGATGGTTCGGTGACGCGTCTTGCCTCTCAGTTTGGGTTCGAGTACGTCGAAGAGGAGCCATTGCGCGCTGAATGTCAGCGCCTGCTTGCCCCGAATTCGGCAGTCGCATTGATCATGCACAAGACAGGGTCCCGTCTGTACGAGCAGGCAGTGGCTGAGCGAGCCATTGCCGCTGCGGCATTGGACCCGGAGGGTTTACTCGCAAGCTCCCGTGCTGCCATCCCCGTTGCGGCTGCAGCCCGCGCCAAGGCACTGGACGGTCCGGCGCTCGCGAACGCAGCGCGCGTGCGCGAGCGATACAATGCTGCAGTTCGGGTGCTGCTCGCCATGGGTGAGGCGGTTGGTGCGCTGGATTACGCTGAAGAGCTGCTGTCCGATTGCGGGGCCTTGGTGTCGGGTCAGCGCGCGCTGACAGTGCCGAATATGCTGGGTCGGTTGAGTGGACTCGAAGCGGCGACTCGCGCGCAAGTGGAGCGACTCAAGGCCCTTGAACGGGCTGCGATGGACGCAAACAAATTGGGTCGGGTGCAAGCCTGGCTAGGCGCAATCGGTTTTCGCTCGATTGAAGTAACAACGCTTTTCGAAGCAGGCCATGAGATGGGGTGGGCCTTGCGGTCCACAAGAATAAAATGAGCAATAATCTCCAAGATTCTCAGCATGACCCGCAGCCGCTGGGTCATGCGTTTCAGTTGCTGAAAGCGGGACAGTTGGACCAGGCACGCACGCTGTTTGCTGATCGGATCAATGACGATGAGCATGGTGTCGATGCGCACCGTGGCCTCGCTGCTATTGCTTGGCAGCGCGGGCAGAAGGATGCCGCGATTCAGCTGCTTTCCGAAGCTGTGCGTCGCGACGACCGCCATCCAGACGCCAACGCGGACCTCGCGTTGTTGCTCATGATGGCTGGGCGCTATGCAGAGTCCTTGCAGTACTGGCAGATACGCCTTGCCGTGCGATCCGACGATGCGGGCGCGTGGCACAACTATGGGAAGGCCTTGTTCGAGGCCAAGCGCCCGGATGATGCATTCAAGGCATTCGAACATGCGCTTACGCATGCGCCGGAGCAGGTCGGGAGCTATGTGACCTATGCCAAGGGGCTCGAAGCCTTGCAGCGATGGGCTCAGGCCGAGCAGGTCTGGAGGCGTGGGCTTGATCGAAACCCCAGTATGGAGGCCGCTGTTCAGGGTATTGCCGAGTGTCAGTTCCACCAGGGTCGGCTGGAAGCTTGCCTGGAGACTTACCGGGCTGGGGTGGAGCGCTTCCCGGATTCGCCGACACTGCACATGGGTTTCGGGCAAATGCTTGGCGACTTTGGCGATGAAGTGTCGGCCGAAGCAGAATTTAGGCGTGCTATAGCTCTGCGGCCCGGCTGGGTGTTCCCGGTGGAGGCGTTGTTGGCACTGATCCGGTCGCGCGCGAGCGCCGAAGATATGGGGCTTGCTCAGGCCATTCTTGACGATACTCAACGCCCTCCCCAGGAGCATGCCATGGCGGCATTCGGCTTAGGCAAGGTTTTGGATGCCAAGGGTGAGTACGAACAGGCATTTAGTGCCTGGGTGCAGGCGAACGAAGCGCGAAAGCGTCAGGTCGGGACGTTCGATCGCGATCGAATGACTGACTATATCGATCGATTGATCGCTACGTTCACGCCCGAGCGACTAGCCTCGCTGCGCACGGGTGGTCTGGATGATCCTCGTCCGGTCTTTGTCGTCGGAATGCCTCGAAGTGGTACTTCGCTGGTTGAGCAGATTCTGGCTGCACACCCTGAGGTGTATGGCTACGGTGAGTTGGTCGAGATTGAAGCGATGAAGCAACGCATTCTGGCTCGGTCGGGTTCGATCAAAAGGTGGCCGGAGGTTGTCGAGGACATCGAGCCCGCACTGACCGGTGAAGTTGCAACGGGTTACTTTGATGCGCTGGCTAGACGCTCTGCCGTCGATGCACGTCGTGTCGTGGACAAGGCGCCGAACAATTTCTTTCATCTGGGGCTTATTGCGGCAGCTTTTCCGCAGTGCCGGATTGTCTGGTGTCGGCGCGACCCGCGCGATGTCTGTCTGTCGATTTATGCTGAAAACTTCGCACTCAATCAGACCCACGCGACGGACCTGTCGGATCTGGCTTTCTATTTTCGAGAGTACATGCGCCTGATGGCGCATTGGCAAGCGGTCCTAGGCGAGCAGATCTACTCCTGCGTCTACGAGGAGATGGTTGCCGAGTCCGATGTGCAGTCACGTAATCTGGTGGAGGCCGTGGGGCTGCCCTGGCATCAAGCCTGTGCCAGCTTCCATCGGGTCGAACGACCCGTATTGACACCCAGCCGGTGGCAGGTTCGGCGCCCGATCTACAACGATTCCAAGCAGCGCTGGAAGCGCTACGAGGCGCAACTTGGGCCCTTGCTGGAAGGGCTCGGAGACCAACTGGACTACTAGATGAGTAAGGCATCGTTCGAGATTTTTCCCGCGTTTGCAGTTCCTTTTGCCAAGACGCGGCTGCCTGATGCTCAGGCACTAAACCACGATCTGGCCGAGTTATTCGTCGATCGCTCCGGCCAAGGCGCTGCGTACCGAAACATCAACTCGGTGATGGCACAGTCTGATGCCATGTTCGAGAGTCGATTCGATCTGTGGCAGTGGCCTGAGCCCCCAGTGAGGCAGCTGCGGGACTTTTGCTCTGCCGCTTTGTTCAAGGTGGTCGGCGAACTTAACGGCTATTCTGACGCTGAACTGTCGACCATGCAGGTTAATGCGGACGCGTGGTTTCACGTCACAACTCATGGTGGATCGTTCGGATTTCACAACCACCCGATGGCGTCTTGGAGCGGTGTTTACTGCGTTCAGTCCGGGTATCCCGACGACGAAACTCCTGAGTCCGGAGTGCTCCAGTTCATGCATCCTGCATCGACGGCCAACATGTTTGTTGACCTGGGCGTAATTAATCTGCGTTCGCCTTGGGGCGTGCGTCCGCACGAGTACCGACTTCGGGCGGGGGAGCTCGTGATTTTTCCCTCGTGGGTCATGCACCAAGTGTTGCCCTATCTTGGGGAGTCCACCCGTGTAACCGTTGCGTTTAACGCATGGTTTAAGCAGCAGCCACCCGGTGGGGGAGCAACGGCTGATTCATAGGAGGGGCTGCGTTCGACTGGCACGGCCTGTGCTTAGGACGCCGGCACAGCGGCTTCGTCCGGGCAGGAATCGTCTGTGATACCCTGCTGATCCCATCGCGCGGGGAGTGCCCCCGCATTCGAGCGAACTCAAATTCTTGGGAATTTATCGTATGAGAGTAACCGTCCTCCAGCGGCTGTTAGCCAGCTCTATCGCAGTGCTGGGAATCGCCGTTTCGCTGCCCAGCAGCGCCAGCACGGCCACTGTGAACCGGGTGATACAGACCCAGGTCCAGGCCGAGAAGAGCGCACAGGGCACCCAGCGTCAGATTGATAACCTGGACGATGAAACGCAGGCAATCGTCGCGGATTATCGTGCCACTCTGATTGAGATCGACTCGCTGAAAAGCTATGTCGCTCAGTTGGAGCGTCAAGTCGCGGCGCAGCAGGAAGAAATCGGCTCCATCGAAGAGCAGTTGCAGCAAATCGAGACCACCAACCGTGGTGTGCTGCCGTTGATGGAGGACATGATTACCTCGCTGGACCAGTTTGTAGCGCTGGATGTGCCGTTTCTGCCCAAGGAGCGCAGTGATCGCGTTGCTGAGCTGGAGACGCTGATGTCTCGCGCCGATATCTCCACGGCCGAGAAGTACCGCCGCATTCTTGAGGCCTACCAGATTGAGATGGAATTCGGCCGCAATATCGAGGCCTATCAGGGCGAACTGGGCGACACCGGTCGCGAGGTCGACTTCCTGCGTATCGGTCGTTTGGCACTGCTGTACTCGACGCCTAATGGCGAGGAGTTCGGCTACTGGAACAACGAATCCCGGCAGTGGGTCGTGGATTCGGATCTGAAAGATTTCGTGACGGATGGGCTCAAGATTGCTCGTAAGCAATCACCGCCGAATCTCATGCTCATGCCCATTCAAGCACCGCAGGAGGCCAACTAATGCAAGGTCAGATTACTCGCGTGGCCGCCTGCCTAATCGGCGCAGCCAGCTTGCTCGCAGCGCCCCATGTTGGTGCGCAGGCCAAGTCGCTGGATGAGTTGCTGCAGCAAACGCGTGCAGCCCGCTCGGCAGAGAACAAGGAAAATGAGCGACGGGTGCAGGAGTTCCGCAGCCAGCGCAATCAGCAGGCGGCGTTGCTCAAGCAGGCCAAGGCCGAACTGGCTGCGCTGGAGCGTCGTGCAGATGAGCTGTCTGCGACCTTCGACAAGAACGAGGAAACGCTGGCAGAACTCGAAACCACGTTGACGAACAAGTCCGGTGCGCTGGGCGAGATGTTTGGTGTGGTGCGTCAGGTCTCGGGTGATGTTTATTCAGCCGCGCAGAACTCGATGGTCACTGCACAGCTTGGCGCGGAGCGCATGGAGTTCCTCGGGGATCTGGCTGAGTCCAAGCGTCTGCCTTCGATCGCCAAGCTGGAACAGCTGTGGTTTGAGATGCAGCGTGAGATGACCGAGCTGGGCAAGGTAGTGCGCTTCGACGCAACCGTTGTTGAGGGTGACGGGGAGCAGGCCACTAAGCCGGTCGTGCGTCTGGGCACCTTCACCGCGGTGGTGGACGGCGAATTCGTCACCTACGAAACCGGCGTGGAAGGCAAGTTCCGTAAGCTGCCGAAGCAGCCTTCATCCAGCTACCTGTCGGTGGTCGACAATTTCGTCGAGCAGTCCAGCGGGTATCACACGATGGTGGTTGACCCCAGCCAGGGAACCTTGCTGCGCGCCAAGATCCAGGAGCGCAACCTGATCCAGCGTGTCATGGAAAGCGAAGGCGGGATGATCGGCTGGTTGATCATCGGTCTGACGGTGATCGGGCTGTTGATCTCGCTGCTGAAGTTCCTGTCGCTGGGCGCACTGAGCGCGAAGATCTCGGGTCAGAAAAAGAACATCAGCGAGCCCAAGGACAACAACCCGCTGGGCCGTGTGTTGCAGGCTTACTATCAGGACCCGACGGCAGATACCGAAACCATCGAACTCCGGATGGATGAGGCTGTGCTGAAGGAAACGCCAGCTGTCGAGCGCGGGCTCTCGATTATCAAGATCCTGGCGGCCATCGGTCCGCTGCTGGGTCTGCTGGGTACGGTGACCGGCATGATTCAGGTGTTCCAGTCCATCACCCTATACGGCACGGGCGATCCGAAGCTGATGGCCGGTGGTATTTCGCAGGCTCTGATGACCACCGTGTTGGGTCTGGTCATGGCGATTCCGCTGATCCTGATTCACAGCATGCTGGCCAGCCGCGCCAAGAGCATCATCCAGACGCTGGATGAGGAGTCCGTGGGTCTCATCGCCGAGCATAAGGGCTCCAATGCTGCAGCTTGAGCCATTTGCGTCGATTCTGGACTTCCTGGAAAACGGAGGTCCGATCGTCTGGATTCTGTTGTTCGTGGCGATCGGGCTGTGGAGTCTGATCATCGAGCGCCTGCTGTTCGTGAGCTTTACCTATCCAAAGCTCAAGCAGGCCGCAATCGATCAGTGGGACCAGCAGACGGACCGACGGAGCTGGTTGTCCAAGGGGCTGCGTGCACGACTGATTTCTGAAACTTCGAAATCGGTCGCGCGCTCGGTGCTCACCATCAAGACGCTGGTGGCGCTTTGCCCGATGATCGGGCTGCTCGGCACGGTGACCGGCATGGTGTCCGTCTTTGACGTGATGGCCATTTCCGGCACTGGTAATGCGCGAGCGATGGCGTCCGGTGTCTACCGTGCAACGCTTCCAACCATGGCTGGCATGGTGGTCGCGTTGTCCGGCATTTATTTCAGCGTGCAGCTCGAAAATCTGGCCAAGCGTGAACGACGCGAGCTGGAAGACGAGCTCGGCTCGCATTGATCGAGGAATACGAACATGCGTCGTAGAGCGAGTTCGCAAGAGGAAGAAGCAGCGATCGACATGACCCCGATGCTCGACATCGTGTTCATCATGCTGATCTTCTTCATTGTCACCACGTCTTTCGTCAAGGAAGCGGGTATTGACGTCAGTCGTCCGAACGCCAGCACGGCTGAGCGCAAGGAGGCTGGTAACATTCTGATCGCCATTCGTTCCAATGGTGATGTCTGGATTGATAAGCGCCAGGTCGACATCCGGTCCGTACGGGCCAACGTCGAGCGTCTGCACGCGGAAAACCCCGAGGGTGCCGTTGTCATCATCGCCGACAAGGCGTCCGAAACGGGGCGTTTTGTTGAAGTAATGGATCAAGTGCGACTGGCCGGTGTCGAAAACGTGTCGATTGCCGCTCAAGAGCCCGGCAGCTAACGGGCGCCTAGAGCCAGGCGACAGGAAAAGACATGCGAAGACTCGGAGCAATCGGACTGGCGGTGGTGGTCGCCGTAGGTCTGTTCTGGATGATGCACGCGCTGGTATACCTCAGCGGCGGTGATCTCGCTAAGCGAGAAGATCTGGGCGGTATCGATTTCGTGCGCCTCAAGCGTCAGGAGACGCTGCAGGAGCGAGAGCGCCGCAAGCCGGAGAAGCCACCACCGCCGAAGAAGCCGCCGCCACCACCCAAGTTGAAGTCGGTTCAGACGCCGAAGCCGCAGCAGCAGCCGCAGCAGATGAACCTGCCCAACTTGAATTTGCCAACCAACATCGGTGGTGGGCCATTTCTCGGGACGTACTCTGCGGGAACGACTCAGGGTAACTCGCAGGCGGTGCCCCTGGTCCGTATCCAGCCCCAGTATCCTAGGCGCGCTGCCAGAGCGGGCACGGAAGGCTATGTGACGATGTCTCTGGTCATTAACCCGGATGGCACTGTTCGGGACGCAAAGGTGACTGACGCCAATCCCCGTGGCGTGTTTGAACGCGCCGCTATTGCCGCGATTCTGAAATGGAAGTTCAAGCCGCGGATCATCGATGGTCAGCCTGTTGAGCAAAGTGCAACGCAGACGCTGAACTTTACGTTGAACCAATGATTATGAGACGAGTACTCAATCTGGCACTGATCGTGGGCTGTGCGTCGGTGGTTTTCCTTCCGGAGCCCGTGCTGGCTGCAGTTGATTGTGAGAATCCTCGCGAAGCGAGTGGTTCGCTTTCCGAGTTCACCTATCGGCGCCTGACCAAGATTCAGGAAGCGATTGCCGAAGAGAACTACAACGAAGCAGTTCAAGGTGCACAGGATCTTTTACCGCGCGTCAAACGAAATACTTACGAGACGGCATTGGTCCACCAGACGGAAGCGTTTGCATGGTCCGCGATGGAGAACTATCCGAAGGCGATTGCTGCTTTCGTCAAGACCATCGATCTCAATGCCTTACCGCAACCGCAGCACGAGCAGATGCTCAACAACGTGGGGCAGTTGTATTACGCAATTGACGATTACAACAGCGCACTGAAGTATTTGCTGCGTTACCTTGATGAAACTTGCAGCGAACCGGCTGCAGATGCGTACATCCTGATCGCCAGTGTTTATGTTGAGAAGAAGGACTACCGCAAAGCCCTGCCTTTTGTGGATAAGGCAATTCGCGCGAAGAAGGACGTTCCCGAACCGTGGTACCAGCTCAAGCTGGCAATCCACTACGAACAAAAGCAGTTCAAGCAGGCCGCCGAGACGCTGGTCAAGCTGATTTCGCTGCATCCGATCAAAGAGGATTACTGGAAACAGCTGTCCGGTGTGTTCCTTGAGATGAAGGATGACCCGGAGTCGTTGGCCGTGCTTGCGTTGGCTGGACGCCAGGGCTTTTTGGATACCGAGCGCGAGCTGGAGAATCTCGCCAACGTGTACCTGTTCCTGGAGATTCCGTACAAGGCCGCCGAAGTACTCCAGCGAGGCATGGAGCAGGGCATTATCCAGCGCGACTTGGATTCACTCGAAAAACTCGGGACGGCCTGGCAGCTGGCGCGTGAAAATGCGGAGGCGCTGGAAGCCTATACCGCCGCTGCACCGCTGGCATCTGACGGGCGTATCTGGTTCCGTCTGGGGCAGATCTACATCGACGACGAAAATTGGACCGAAGCCGAAAAGGCGCTGAAGAATGCGCTGGCCAAGGGTGTCGATGATCGCGGTGAGGTTCAGCTCATGATCGGTGTCGCTGCCTGGAACCAGGGCCGCACGGAAGAGGCGCGACAAGCGTTCCTGGCGGCTCGTAACGACAGTTCTACCAAGTCTCAGGCGCAGGCCTGGCTCGCGCACTTGGCAGCAGAAGGCTAGCGCGCCTTCGGGGGGAAACCATGCGACGCGCGATTCATGCGCTCGTCGCCAGTGCTGTCCTGGGCCTGGGGATCACCCAGGCATGGGCGGTTGAGCTGGCTACTGAACAGGTATTGCGTAAAGGCAACGGGGCCGAGCCCCAAACGCTTGATCCGCACAAGGCGGAGGGTGTTCCCTCGTCGAACATTCTTCGTGATCTGTACGAGGGGCTGACAGGGGAGGCGCCAAACGGCGACATCATCCCGGGTGCGGCGGAATCCTGGACGATCTCCGAAGACGGGACTGTTTACAGGTTTCGGCTACGTGAATCGGCCCGGTGGTCAAACGGTGACCCCGTGACTGCGCAGGATTTCGTGTTCGGGCTGCGCCGCAGCGCCGACCCCATGACCGCCTCCAAGTATGCCCAGATTCTGGCACCGATCCAGAATGCCGAGCGGGTCGTCTCCGGTGAGCTGCCGGTGGAGGAACTCGGGGTTAAGGCGCTCGATGAGCTGACAGTCGAAATTCGCCTGAAGGCGCCGACTCCTTATTTTCTCGGTCTACTCAATCATTCGAGCACCTATCCAGTGCATCGGCCAAGCATTGAGGCACATGGCGACAAGTTTTCCCGGCCGGGTAATCTGGTCGGCAACGGTGCGTATGTGCTGAGCGAGTGGGTGGTGCAGTCGCATATCGTGTTGCAGCGCAATCCAAATTATTGGGATGACGCCAATACCACCATCAACACGGTGTACTACTACGCGACCGAGGACCAGTCCTCCGAACTGAAGCGTTATCGCGCGGGCGAGCTGGATTACACCTACGATGTGCCTGTTTCTCAGGTGGCCTGGATCCGGGACAATCTGGGTGATGAGCTGGAGGTTTCGACCTACCTGGGCGTTTACTACTTCGGCTTTAATGTTACCAAGCCGCCGTTCAAGGACAACGTAAAGCTTCGTCGGGCGCTGTCGATGGCCATCGATCGCCAGGTTATCTGCGACAAGATCGTCAAGCTTGGCGAGCAACCCGCCTACGGTTTCGTGCCGCCGGGCATTACCGGGTATACGTCGCAAGTGGCGGAGTATGCCGATCTTGATCGTGAGGCGCGTTTCGAGGAAGCGCGACGCCTTTACCGCGAGGCTGGTTATTCGAAGGAGAATCCGCTCAAGGTCGAGATTCGCTACAACACGCATGAGAACCACAAGAAAGTCTCGCTGGCCGTGGCTGCGATGTGGCGCGCGGTACTCGGTGTTGATTACACGCTAATCAACGAAGAGTGGAAGGTGTTCTTGCAGACACGGAAACTTAAACAGGACACCGAGGTGTTCCGTGCCGGCTGGATCGGGGATTACAACGACCCCTATACCTTTCTGGAACTGCTCCATTCCAAGCACGGTATCAATGATTCGGGTTACAACAACCCCGAGTACGATGCGCTGCTGGCCGAGATTGCGGTGCAGACAGATATGGCACGTCGCACCCAGCTGATGGAGCAGGCAGAACGTATGCTGCTGGCCGACCAGCCCATCATGCCGATCTACTACTACGTCGAGAAAGGGCTGGTGAAGCCTTATGTGGATGGTTTCGTGCCGAACATCATGGATCACCACTACACCAAGAACTGGCGCATTCTGGCGCATTGATGTAATGCGCCAAATCACAGCCAAACACGGTCTGAAGCCATGCTGAGCTTTGCCCTCAAGCGGCTTATGGCCGCTATTCCCACGCTGCTGGTACTCATCACACTGGCGTTCTTCATGATGCGGCTCGCGCCGGGTGGGCCGTTCGATCTGGAAAAGCCGGTACCTCCTGAGGTCAGGGCAAATCTGGATGCGGCCTATGGGCTGGATAAGCCATTGCTAGTGCAGTACGCGAACTATTTGGGCGATGTCCTGCAAGGTGACCTGGGTCCATCGTTCCAGTATGTCGACTACTCCGTGAACGAACTCATCGCCCAGGGTTTCCCGGTGTCGCTGAAGCTGGGCATCTCAGCCATGGTGGTGGCGGTGGTGTTCGGCTCTCTGTTCGGCATGATCGCGGCGATGCGACAGAATTCAGCGACGGATTACGGCGTCATGACCGTGGCCATGACGGGGATATCGATTCCAAACTTTGTCGTCGCGCCCTTGTTGATTCTGGTGTTTGCCGTGGCGTTGGGATGGCTCCCGGCGGGGGGGTGGAATAACGGTGCTTGGCCTAACATGGTGCTGCCGGTGATTGCATTGGCATTGCCCCAGGTCGCTTATGTTGCTCGCATCATGCGTGGCAGCATGATTGAAGTGCTGCGCTCGAACTATCTGCGCACCGCACGCGCAAAAGGGCTACCCATGCGGCAGGTGATGTTGCGGCACGCTCTTAAACCGGCGTTTCTGCCGGTGTTGTCTTATCTCGGTCCGGCCACAGCCGGGATCATTACCGGTTCCGTCGTCATGGAGCAGATTTTTTCCATTCCAGGTTTGGGCCGGTTTTTTGTCCAGGGGGCGCTGAACCGTGACTACACGCTGGTTCTTGGCGTGGTGATTTTCTACGGCGCGCTCATCATCGTGTTCAACTTCCTGGTGGATCTGCTCTACAGCGTGCTCGATCCGAAGGTGCGTGCCCAATGAACACACCTGCCGCTCAGACTGTAAATGACGTGCTCGACGGCGACGAAATCGTTCAGGGGCGCAGCCTTTGGGTGGATGCCTGGCGTCGCCTACGACGTAACCGCGCCGCCGTGACGAGTCTGGTCATCCTGCTCTGCATGTTGGTGCTGTGCTTCGTGGGGCCTCTGGTGGCCCCTTACAGCTTCGATGCTGTCGACTGGGACAAGGTGGCGACTGCGCCAAGCCTGAGCGATGGGCACTGGTTCGGGACGGATTCGGTCGGCCGTGACCTGTTTGTGCGGACCTTGGTGGGCGGTCAGATATCTCTGCTGGTCGGAATTGTTGCCACTGCCGTGAGCCTGCTCATTGGAACCGCATGGGGTGCAACAGCGGGCTACCTGGGCGGTCGCGTGGATGCCGTGATGATGCGGGTTGTCGACATTCTGTACGCCCTGCCGTTCATGTTTTTGGTCATTCTGCTCATGGTGTTGTTCGGCCGGAACATCGTGCTCATCTTCGTCGCGATCGGCGCGATCACCTGGCTGGATATGGCGCGAATTGTCCGGGGTCAGACGCTGACCCTGAAGGGGCGGGAGTTTGTCGAAGCAGCGCAGGCGATGGGTGTGAGTACACGCAACATCATCCTGAGGCATGTTGTCCCGAACCTGCTGGGCGTAGTCGTCGTCTACGTCACGCTGACGATTCCTCGGGTCATTCTGGTGGAATCATTTCTGAGTTTTCTGGGGCTGGGCGTTCAGGAGCCATCCACCTCCTGGGGTGCGCTGGTGAACGAGGGTGCGCGCGAGATGGAGTCGTCCTGGTGGACGCTGGCGTTCCCTGCCAGTTTCCTGGCCATCACGCTGTTCTGTTTCAATTTTGTCGGGGATGGGCTGCGTGATGCCCTGGACCCCAAGGATCGCTAGCCCATGCTTTTGACGGTCGACAATCTGGGCGTGCGTTTCACAACGGAAGACGGCAGGGTGGATGCTGTCAACGGGTTGAGCTTCGAGCTGGATGTTGGTGCAACGCTCGGGATTGTGGGTGAATCCGGCTCGGGCAAGAGCCAGACTGCGCTCGCCATCATGGGGCTGCTAGCTGCAAACGGCCAGGTCACCGGGTCCGTACGGTTCAAGGACCAGGAGCTCGTCGGCGCCAGTCAACGCACCATGAACCGCATCCGTGGGGCGCATATCGGGATGATCTTTCAGGACCCGATGACTTCTCTCAATCCCTATCTGAAGGTCAGCACGCAGATGGCCGAAGTGCTGGTGCGACATCGGGGGATGGGGCGTCGGGAGGCGGTGCAGGAGTCGATCAAAATGCTCGACGCCGTGCGGATCCCTGATGCTAGGAATCGCGTGCATCGCTATCCCCATGAATTTTCCGGCGGCATGCGTCAGCGTGTGATGATCGCGATGACCCTGTTAACCCGTCCCGAGTTGCTCATCGCCGATGAGCCGACGACTGCGCTGGATGTGACGGTGCAAGCCCAGATACTGGATTTGCTATCCGATCTTCGGACGGAGTTTGGTGTGGCGATCATCATGATCACGCACGATCTGGGTGTGGTCGCGGACCTGTGTGATGACGTGCTGGTGCTCTACGGCGGCCAGATCATGGAACACGCCAGCGCACGTACGCTCTTCAAGGGGCCCACGCACCCCTACGCGCGCGGATTGCTGGATTCCATCCCGAGTCTGGACTCGGAGCACCAGTCCGAACTGGTCGCGATTCCCGGCAATCCACCCGATCTGCTCCATTTGCCCCCCGGCTGTCCGTTTGAAGCGCGCTGTGGGTGGGCGCATGAACGCTGTTCGGCTCAGCGGCCCACGCTGGTGACTGTCGGGCACCCCGGGCACCGCCGCGCTTGCCATGCCCCCGTTGAAGAGGTGCGCCCCGCATGAGTCGGCCCTTGTTGTCGCTGCGCCAGGTCAAGGTGAGCTTTCCCATTTCGACCGGCCTGTTGTCCAAACCCAAGACCTTGCACGCAGTGAATGGCGTCAATCTGGATCTGCACCCCGGCGAGACCTTGGGCGTCGTCGGGGAATCCGGCTGCGGCAAGTCGACGCTCGCTCGTGCAATTCTGGGGCTGGTTCCTGCCGCACATGGCAGCATCAGTCTGCTCGGCAAAGAGCTGACGACACAATCCAGCGCCGACTGGCAGAAAACGCGCCGGGATCTGCAGGTCGTATTCCAAGATCCGTTGGCGGCGCTTAATCCGCGGATGACAGTAGGCGAGATCATCGGCGAGCCCTTGGGCGTCCATGAGCCTGGGTTGTCCAAGGAGGCACGTCGGGAGCGTGTGCGCGCGATGATGAAGCGCGTCGGACTGCTGCCCAATCAGATCAACCGCTATCCGCACGAATTCTCTGGTGGCCAGTGTCAGCGAATCGGGATTGCGCGGGCGCTCATCCTGGAGCCGAAGGTGGTGATCTGCGATGAGCCGGTCTCTGCATTGGATGTTTCCATTCAGGCGCAGATCGTCAATTTGCTGATCAAGCTCAAACACGAAATGCAGCTGTCGCTGGTGTTCATCGCCCATGATCTGGCGGTGGTGCGGCATATCAGCGACCGGGTCATGGTGATGTATCTGGGCAAGGTCGTCGAAGTTGCAGACGCTGAGGAGCTGTACCGTCAGCCCCGTCACCCCTACTCGCGGGCCTTGCTCAGTGCGATTCCGGTGCCGGATCCGGACCATGAGCGGGAGCGTGAATCGAAGTTTCTGCGCGGGGAGTTGCCGTCGCCTCTCAATCCGCCTTCGGGCTGCGCGTTCCGCACACGCTGTCCCCTGGCAGACGCCAAGTGCGCCCAGGAAGAACCCGGACTGCGTTCCGTCGATGGCGGGGCGGCTCACGCGGCCTGTCACTACGTCGGGTGAGGCGATGAGCGCGTCGTTGCTGTCTCAGGCCGAAGTGCGCCGACAGTTCGTATCAGCGGCTACCAATAAGTTTGCGGCCAATGTGCCGGACTTCGCGGCGCTGCGTCGCTTGGTTGATGAGCGAGGGGGCGTGTTCTTGAACGACCACGCAGCCATTCGCAGCGCGGACCCGCGTGTGACTGCACTGATCGTGAGAGTCGCTGCGCTCATGGGCATGTATCCGGACCGTCGGTACAGCTTTCCAGCCAAGAAGCTCGAGTCCTTCGACCTGCAGGTGCCGGGTGAGGATGCCTCGCAGTTCAAATTGTTCATTAGCGAGGTCGACCTCACTGCATTTCCTGATGCAGTCGCCGAGCTAATCCGGGCCGATGCCGATACCAGCTGGGCAGCTGCAGATCATGGGCCTCTGATTGCGCTGATTGAGCAAGGCGAAGCGGCCGGTGGACTCACTGCGGCTGAGGCCGAGGCGCTGATTCAGGCTGCGCTCAACGGGCTGCTCACCCGCCCAGGCCCACCCATCATGCGTGAGGTGCTGGAACAGGTCGCCGCGGTTTCGGGAGAGGCCGCCAGTGCGTTGGCACTGGGGGCAGACTTTAATCACGTCACAATCGACGTTCTGTCTGCGGGTTACGACGGCATCGAATCCATGGCGTCGGACATGCAAGCCCGGGGCTTTCGGATGCTGCCCGCGATACAAGGCGCGCCCGGCACCAAGCTGAGGCAGACCGCCACGATGGCGGCGACGATGCCCACGCCAGTGCTGGAATCCGACGGATCCACGGGGCTGGCGCAGACAGAAAAGCAGTTTGTGGAGATTATCCAGCGTTCAACTGCTGTAGACGAGCAGGGTAGGCCAATGCGGTCGAGTGACGGTACGCAGTTGATCTACAAGCATTTTCTCGCTGCAAATGCAGAGAAAATCTTCGATGCGGCGTCAACGCGTGCAGGTTTGTCTTGACGGGGGGGTGTCCGATCACGACAATACCGCGCTCCGCGGAGGGGTACCCAAGCGGTCAACGGGAACAGACTGTAAATCTGTCGGCTCAGCCTTCGCAGGTTCGAATCCTGCCCCCTCCACCACTTCAACCCTTGATTCGGTTGTCGTGGCATTGAGCTTCCACCTTCCGGCAGCGTGATCAGAAGACTGGTTCACTCGATGCGGGAACGCCTGGACAGGCGGGTGTAGTTCAATGGTAGAACCTCAGCCTTCCAAGCTGATGATGTGGGTTCGATTCCCATCACCCGCTCCAGATTCGCGAGACTGACGCGAAGCTGGACCACAATATGCCCACCTAGCTCAGTCGGTAGAGCACACCCTTGGTAAGGGTGAGGTCGCCGGTTCGATTCCGGCGGTGGGCACCAAATCCAAAACGCAGTCGCCTTAG
>JAYZUZ010000005.1:0-174008 GCA_036156195.1 Pseudomonadota bacterium
CGCACTTGTTAACGGTCTCTGCTAAGCAGGAGCCAATCGTTTCTCGCGCTGTGACTGATAGGCCTTCGGTGGCCGCCGAAGGTGGGCCCCAATATTGCCCGTTTCCTCACGAAATCCGACCATACAAGTGGTTCCGGTCGACAAAATTTCCGCTTCGCAAAATTCCTCGCCTGAACCACGGCGTTAGGCATCCATGAAGCGTTCTGGCGAGTTCCGGCTCTACCCGAAAGCAGTCCTCTTTGTTGCAGCGAGGACATCTGCTTTGCATATATCCTGGTTGCTGCTCGTAATCGGCGGTCCGATGATTTACTTCAACGATACGTTGGCTCTCACGTGGAAGGTCGCCGTGGTGGCCGCTCTTTTTCTCGCAATGTGGGCCTGCTACTTCCTTCTGAGTTGGGCATTGCACCACCGGAGTCTCCGTAAGGAGGAAAACCTCAACGAATACAAGGCGCTTAGCATTACGGATCGCGGCAAACAGCTTGGTTCATGGCTCGAGGGTTGGTGATTCCGAATGCCTATCAATTCATTACATCCGACCCAAAAACCGCTACGCGCCTTTTGGTCGGCTGAATTCAAGCGTTATACGGCAACAAACACGATTGCACGGATGTCGTGCATTCGATAATATCGCGGCATGATCCAGTCATTCGGAGATCGGGCCACTGAAGACCTGTTCCATGGAAAGAACAGCGCCAGAGCGCGGCGGATTCCCGCCAACATCGTTGAATTAGCCTTGCTCAAGCTCGACCTGTTGAATGCAGCTGTTTCGTTGAATGACCTGCGCTCACCGCCGGGGAATCGGCTTGAAGCGCTTCGCGGAGACCTCGCGGGGCTCCACAGCATTCGCATCAACAATCAGTGGCGCATCGTGTTCCGGTGGCAGGGTTCGAATTGCAGTGATGTCCGAATCGCTGACTACCATTGAAGTCGAGAGGTAAATCATGATCCCCACTCATCGCCAAGCTACACATCCAGGGATGATTTTGCTCAAGGAGTTCCTGGAGCCTATGGGGCAGACGCAGCGTGCTTTGGCAGATCACCTCGGCATCCCCATACAGCGCATCAATCAAATTGTTCGAGGGAAGCGCGGGGTTACTCCAGAAACGGCGTGGCTGCTGTCGGAAGCACTGAACACATCCCCGGAGTTCTGGCTGAATCTTCAGGCGAACCATGATCTGTCGGCCACCAGGCCATCCCGGCACATTCAGCCTCTTGAGAAAGTTGCCGTCTAACTACTCAATGCAGCCGCCCCAACTTCGCTGGGCGGCTGAATTCGAGCGCTAGGCCCTTGTGGAGAATGCCTTGACTGTCATGGCGATATCCCGAAAGGCCCGGAGCAATTTCTTGTCTGCGGTTATCAGTGTCTTCCCTGGATTCTGTGCCAAAGCCACGAGTTCAAAGTCATATACCGCGCAACCAGCTTTGCTGGGCTTGGGACCAGACACGACAACGCCCGGTCGAGCCGGGCGTTGTCGTGTCTGGATGTCGCGGTTGGGTCAGCGATTGGCGACTTGGCCCAGGCGTTCCAGCGCGCGTTCCAGGGTGGGCAGGTCGGTAGCGAACGACAGGCGCATGTGGCCGGGGGTGCCGAACGCGGTGCCGGGCACGAGGGCCACGCCGGCCTGCTCGATCAGGTATTCGCCCAGTTGCAGGTCGTTATCGACTTCGGGCAGGGCGTCGATCAGGCCACTCATGTCCGGAAACGCATAGAAGGTGCCGTCGGATTCCAGGCAGCTGACGCCGGGCAGGGCGTTGAGGCCGGCCACGACGGCATCGTGCCGCTGCTTGAAGGCGACCAGCATCTCCTTGACGCAATCCTGATCGCCGTTGAGCGCCGCTTCGGAGGCTTTTTGCGATATGGAGGTCGGGTTGGAGGTGCTTTGTGACTGGATCTTGCTCATGGCCTTGATCAGCGCAGCCGGTCCGGCCGCATAGCCGATGCGCCAGCCGGTCATGGCATAGGCCTTGGACACGCCGTTGAGCACTATGCAGCGCTCGTAGAGCTCGGGCGTGGCGTTGAGGATGTTTGCGAACGGCTCCTCGGTCCACAGAATGTGCTCGTACATGTCGTCGGTGGCGACAAACACGTCGGGATACTTGAGCAGCACCTCGCCCAGGCCGGCTAGCTCGGCCTTGCTGTACGCCTTGCCGCTGGGGTTGGATGGGCTGTTGAGCACGATCAGCCGCGTCTTGGGCGTAATCGCGGCTTCGAGCTGCTCCGGGGTGATCTTGAATGCCGCATCCATGGTCGTCTCGATGACCACCGGCTTGCCACCCGCTAGCAGGACCATGTCCGGGTAGCTGACCCAGTAGGGCGCCGGGATGATGACTTCGTCGCCGTCATCGATCATGGCCTGGCAGAGGTTGAAGAAGCTCTGTTTGCCGCCACAGGAGACCAGAATCTGGTCTGCCGCATAGCTGAGCTCGTTGTCGCGCTGGAATTTTGCGCAGATCGCGTCCTTGAGTTCCGGCGTGCCACCCACGGCCGTGTAGCGGGTGAACCCGTTATCGATGGCGTGCTTGCCCGCAGCGCGGACATGCGCAGGCGTCGGGAAGTCCGGCTCGCCGGCACCCAGCCCGATAATGTCCTTGCCCTGGCGGCGCAGCTCGGCGGCGCGCGCGGTGACGGCGAGGGTTGGGGACGGCTTGATGCGTTGCACGCGATCGGACAGTTTCAAGATGTTCACTCCATGTCGATGGGGATCAGGCTCCGCGTATGATACGGGCCCGCCATAACACCGGCCAATCGTGACGGATCAATTCGAGATCAAGGCAGACTGGGCGCCCGCCGGCGACCAGCCCACCGCCATCGCCCGGATGGTGGAGGGCATTGAGGATGGGCTTTCGCATCAGACGCTGCTGGGCGTGACCGGCTCCGGCAAGACCTACGCCATTGCCAATGTCATCCAGCAGTTGCAGCGGCCCACGATCGTCATGGCGCCGAACAAGACGCTGGCCGGTCAGCTGTATGGCGAGTTTCGTGAGTTCTTTCCGAACAATGCGGTGGAGTATTTCGTCAGTTATTACGATTACTACCAGCCCGAGGCCTACGTGCCGTCGTCGGATACCTTCATCGAGAAGGATTCGAGCATTAACGACCACATTGAACAGATGCGCCTGTCGGCCACCAAGGCGCTGATGGAGCGGCGCGACACCATTATCGTGGCGTCCGTGTCATCTATTTACGGCCTGGGTGATCCCGAAAGCTATTTCAAGATGGTGTTGCATCTGGACCGGGGCGATCGGCTGGATCAGCGGGAGCTGCTGCGCCGGCTGGCGTCCATGCAGTACACCCGCAATGACATGGAGCTCAAGCGCGGAACGTATCGGGTGCGCGGTGACGTGATTGACGTGCATCCCGCCGAAACCGATGACGAAGCGCTGCGCATCGAGCTGTTTGATGACGAGATCGACAGCCTGTCGCTGTTTGATCCGCTGACCGGGGAAGTCACGGCCAAGGTGCCGCGTTACACGGTGTTTCCGAAGACGCATTACGTCACGCCGCGCGAGCAGATGGTCAAGCTGATGGCCCAGGTCAAGGTGGAGCTGAAGGACCGCCTGGCCCAGCTGCGTGAGGCCGGCAAGCTGCTGGAAGCCCAGCGACTGGAGCAGCGGACCACCTTTGACCTGGAGATGATCCAAGAGCTGGGCTACTGCAACGGCATCGAGAACTACTCCCGCTATATTTCAGGTCGGGCACCCGGCGAGCCACCGCCGTGTCTGTTCGACTATTTGCCTCCGGATTCGCTGCTGGTTATTGATGAATCGCATGTGACGATTCCGCAGATTGGCGCCATGTACAAAGGCGACCGGTCGCGCAAGGAAACACTGGTCGAGTATGGCTTCAGGCTGCCGTCAGCACTGGATAACCGGCCGCTGAAGTTTGAGGAATTTGAACGCTTGGCTCCGCAGGCGATTTTTGTCTCGGCCACGCCGGGCAATTACGAGGCGGAACACGCCGGGCAGGTGGTCGAGCAGGTGGTGCGACCGACCGGGCTGGTGGATCCCGAGGTCGAGATTCGTCCGGTCCGCACCCAGGTTGATGACTTGCTCAGCGAGGTGCAGGCCCGGGCAGAGCGTGACGAGCGCGTGCTGGTCACAACGCTGACCAAACGCATGTCCGAGGACTTGACCGATTACCTCCACGAACACGGTGTGCGGGTGCGCTATCTGCACTCGGATATCGACACGGTGGAACGCGCGGAGATTCTGCGCGACCTGCGTCTGGGCGCGTTCGACTGTCTGGTTGGCATCAACCTGCTGCGCGAGGGCCTGGACCTGCCCGAGGTGTCGCTGGTGGCGATTCTGGACGCGGACAAGGAAGGCTTTCTGCGGTCAGATCGCTCGCTCATCCAGACCATTGGTCGCGCGGCGCGCAATCTCAACGGCAAGGCGATTCTCTATGCCGACGAGATCACCCAGTCCATGCGCAGGGCCATCGACGAAACCGAGCGCCGCCGGGCCAAGCAGCTGGCGCACAACGCGGCGCATGGCATCACGCCGCAGGGTATTCGCAAGGCTGTGGCCGACGTCATGCGGGCGGGTTACGAGTCTGTCGCAGGCGATGCAGCCCTCAAGAAAGTGGCGGAGCAGCAAGCGGGCTACGACGCCAAGGACCCGGTTGCGCTGGCCAAGCGCATCAAGCGTGTCGAAAAAGAGATGTACGAAGCCGCCGCCAACCTGGAGTTTGAAGCGGCGGCCCGTAAGCGTGATGAGCTGGGTCGTCTGAAAGAAGCGCTGACGGGCGCCGGCTGACATTGCTCCGGTCGCGCCGCCGATTAGGGCTGTTAGCCGGCGAGCAGCTGTTTCACGCGCAGGGGAAAGTCGCTGGCCATGGGGTCTTTCAGGGCAATGCCCTTGGCGGGATTCTCCACCGTGGACCAGAGCAGGGTGGGCAGGCCGGGAAACCGGGTGTGAACCTCTTCGAGCAACTCGTCACCGCGCGTCTCGGGCATCTGGTAGTCCGTAATCACCAGTTTGACCGATGCAGCCTCTTGTTCGAGCAGCGCCAGTGCCCGCTCCGCGCTGGCGGCGCTCAGGACAGCAATACCGTTGGACCCGAGGACGATTTCGCAAATGAAGCGAACCGATTCCTCGTCGTCGACCACCAGCACGCTCATTGCTGACGACTCCCGCTCAGTGCCCCCCAGCCGAGCAGTCCCTCGACATTCTCGAGTTCTTGATCGTCTGCGATCATGCCGGAGTCGCTAACATCAAATCGGATCATGCCCTTGGCATGCGCTGAATCCCGCATTTTGAGGATGAGGAGTGCGCGACGGATTTCCGAGTGGTCGGCCATGTAGCGCATCACGATCACGTTCTGGAACAAGTGGCTGAGCGCCTCCACGCTGTGCTGGGCGCCCAGTGCAGCAGTCTCCAGCGTAAACAGCACAGAGGCACCGGACGAACGGGCTTCTTGTGCCAGCGACCAGATCAGGCCCGGGTAGCGACCCTGCTGGCGGGCCAGCGTTGTGAGTTCGCCCATGGAGTCAAAGACGAACCGGTCGGGGCGGGACGCGAGGTCGGTGGAGATCTGATCAGCGAGACGATCAATCACCAGTTCGACGATCGGTTCCTCACGAATCAGGAGCTGACCAGAGGCGATGCCCTCTTCGATTTCGTTCCAGCCGAACGCGCGTGCCTTGTCGCGAATGGCCGACTCAGTTTCTTCCAGGGCCACATAGACGCAACGCTCACCCTGGCGTAGCCCTTCTCGCACGAACTGCAGGCTCATGACAGTTTTGCCCGCTCCGGACGGTCCCGTCACCAGTGTGACGTCCCCGCGAGGCAAGCCCCCGCCCGCCATCCGGTCGATGCCCGGAACGCCCAACGATACGCGGCCATCGACGGCTTCTGTCTCACGGTCAACGACGCTTTCTATACGCGGGTAAACACAGGCGCCAGTGGGGGTGATCTCGTAGGCATGGCGCCCGGACAGGTAGCGACGTCCTCGCATCTTGTGGACACGGAGACCGCGCTGATCCAGCCATCCGGAGTGCTCCAGGGTCAGTTCGATAATCGCATCGGCAACCGCGAACTCTGCGCCCTTGGTCAAATCTTCACCGACGTACTCGCCGACCAGGATGAGCACCGTGTCGCTAAACGACAGGCGGCTGACCAGACGGTGCATATGCGAGCGAAACGCGGCCGGGTCGCCATGGTCCCGCAGCGCCTTTGCAGAATCGATAACCAGCACGGAGGGCCTGTCCCGGATGGCGATGCGGGTGATCTGGTCAACAATCGACCCGATGACGTCGTCCTGGTCCGATGCGTCGAGAAACTCCGACACGTCCTGGTAGCGAACGCGGTTGTTCAGTGCTTCCGCGTCGAAAAAATCGAATCCTTCGAGGTGTCGGACCAGCTTGACCTGGGATTCCGACAGGCTGGTGACGTAAATGGCGGGTGCGGTTTCGGTCGCGCAGGCAAACGCGATTTGCTGGGCCAGCACTGTCTTGCCGGTGCCGGGCGCGCCGGCGATCACAAGGGCGCTGCCTGCGGGCAGCCCACCGCCGAGCACACGGTCCAGATTGGCATTGCCAGAGGTATGGGTCATGTCAGTCTCTACTCCTGAGTGGGGTGCCGTCCTCGCGGATCCATGCCGTTCGTGACGTCACGCGTCAGCACCATAAACGTCACCTTGTCAACCTGGGGTGAAGCCAAAATGCCGTTTCGAGCGGTGTTGGACCGCGGTTGCTGGTTACGCACAGGCCATTAGCGACCTCGACAGAGCGGCTGACATCGAGTAGCCCTCAGCCCTCCGAAACGCCCCAGCAACAGCGTGAGCAAGACGAGCAGACAGGGCGCTGAGAGCCGCCCGCTACCGCCATTGGACGCCGTGCGCGGTTCGGGAGGACTGGTCGGACGGTCGTCGCCGGTCTCAGGGTTGTTGTTGTTCTGGATGCTGCTGCCGCCGGTTTCATCATTGTCATCCGACTGCTCCGACGTGTCTGCGGGCATGCACTGGTTGAGTGGGTCGCCACTGGCAATGGCGCCGACCGGCGTCGTTAGGGCGGCGACAGACGGCACGGTTGTAATGGAGACCGGCCGACGGAGCACATCGCTGAGTCCGTCGTTGTCGATGACCCGCAAACTGATCATGTATGTGCCGGGCTGGCTGTAGGTGCAATACGCCTGCGGCCCGGTGGCGCTACGCCCGTCGCCAAAGTCCCACAGATACTGCGTGATTCGACCATCGGGGTCGGCAGACGGTTGGGCATCCGTGCTCACCCACTGCGGTGTGCTGCCCGTTTCCGGGGTGACCGTGAAGTCAGCAATGGGCGCCTGGGCCTCCGTGTCCGGGTAGCTGCCGGTGATGTGGTACGCACCCAGGCTGCCGTAGTCCGAATAGGCCGTGCTCGGGTCGCCAGTCCCCACGCCATCGATGACCAGGTAGTAAGTCCCACCCGCCAGCTCGGCGGCTAAGGACGCGCCGAGCTGGTCCGACGGGCTTGCGCTGGTCATGACCAGGCCACGGTCGTCAACCAGCTGGACCTGCAGATCCAGATTCGGACGGTTCGGGCCGGGCTGCACCGTCAGTTGAGCCGGGCCGGCGCCGGCGACGAACAGCAGCCAGTCGGCGTCATTGCGTGAGGCGATGACGCCGCTGTGTTCGACCCGCACAGAGCGGCCCATGAGGCGGCCACCCAATCGGGCAGCGGTGCTCGGCTGGTCGCCGGCGTCGTCCATGCGAATCGCCGCGCCGTTGTCGGGCAGGGTGGCGATGTCGTCTTGCGTATTGTTGGCCCCGGCGTATTCCCCACGGCTCCAATGCGAGACGGCGCGGCCATAGCTAATCCCCATGATCGGTGCCCAGCTGGTGGCACCGGTTCCGTGACCCCGGTAGTACGGGTCGGCATCCACGCCATCGTGACGCAGACCCAGCGTATGGCCCACCTCGTGTGAAATCGCTTCGGCGATGGTTTCTTCGGAGCTGTTGAAGACCCAGGCGGGCTGGTATCGACCCGGGTTTGACCCGTAGTGGTCGAACACACTCAGGTAGGCGACGCCGCCGCAGTCACAGTCGTAAAACGTATTGGGGGTGACGACAACCCGCATGCCGAATCGACTGTCGGTCCGGCTGTCACGGACGAGGTCGGCCTCCGGCGGTTCGCGGGTGGTGACATTGACGTCGAAAGGGGCGAAGTCCTCGGCGACACGCTGCCAGACCGCCTGGATGATCCGGTGCTCGTCCGCACTGAGCTGACCCGGGCGGCCATCGATGTCCCAGGGGGCAGCGACGATGCTCGCACCGTTGTTCCATTCCTCGCCGCTGATGCGATGGCCATCGAAGTCCAGATAAATCGTTCGGACCGACGCGGGCAGACTGGCGAGCGTGAAGGTTCGAGCGGTATCGACAGGGCCGGAGTTGCTGCTGGTGGTACGACCCGCAAGCTGCGCCGGTGGCCGGAGACCGTCCTCGACAAAAAACACCCGGCCACTCGAGTCGATACGCGCGGTCGGGTCATCCTGCAAAAGCGCGGCCAGTGTGTCGGCCGGCATGCGGTAGTAGGCCGCCACTGCAGCAAGGTCCTCACCCAGCGCGAGCACCGCCGCCTGCCCGGCTAACGGCCCGTTTAGCTGCAGTACCGGCAACGCGGGCCGGTCAGGGGGGAGCGCCTGCGCGTGGGCTGCGTTCAAGGCGCCCAGGCTGAGTAACGTGGAGAGGCAAAAGAACGCGGATGACAGTCCGCGGAATGCGGTGGAGTAAGCGCGATCGGCGCTGCAGTCCATTGCGGCAACTGGGTTTGGGCAGGGTCCCCATGGTCCGCCGAGCGACGGCTGACAACATCTGATGTGGGATAGAAATCCCGCTCATCACAAGGGTCGATGCGGCTCTACCCAAAGTCGGAGTGTTCTCGCATCCGTTGTCCGGGGAGTGTCCGGCGTACGCTCGAAACTGTCCGGACACCTGTCCGCGGACACTTTCGCGGATCGATGGTTGGAATAAATGTCCAATAAAAACAATGGAGTAGGGGATTTCAAAAACTGGTACGGCGGTTGCGCTATGACAGTCAGACCCCAACCCGAGAGACGACCATGCGAGCCACAGTGACCACCTTCACGCTAGTCTGCAGTTTGCTCACCGCGCCGGTGAGCGCCGCCATTCATGATGCTTCACCGGTGGATCGCGCGCCGGCCGCCACGCCGGTGCAAATCGACTACAGCGCCGCCCTGAATCAGCATCCTGCGCAGCAGCGCTATCGCGAGCGGATGACGCAGACGCTGCAGACTCAGGCGACGCTGCACATCGCCAGCCAGACGGCGGAATTGCTGAACGGCCTGGGAGGCGTGGTGGCCGCCAAGCCGATGCCCGTGTCCCGGACTGTCAGCGCCCCGGTGCAGTGGAGCCCGCTGCAGGTGGCGCTGCGGACGAGCTGCGAGTACCCCCGGTCGGATGTTGTGCCGTCGATCTGGGCAGGCCTCCAGACGCCGCGCTGGCCGCTGGATTGCGCCGACGGCGAGTGCGTGTATCTGTGAAGCCGGCCGCAATGAGCGCAGCACCGAGCAGCTTGCGTGACACCAGCGGGCAGGATCGCATGCTGGAGGCCGGCCCACGCTGGGGACGACGGGCCGGCTTGATCCTGATCCTGCTGGCGTTGCTGGGTTTTGCCGTGTGGGCGCTGCCGACGCTGGCGACGCTGTGGTCCGCCGAGCAATCGGTGTCCGTAGAGCGACTGTCGATGGCCACGGTGCAGCGGGGCCGGTTCGAGCGTGATATCGCAGCCGATGGTCGTGTTGTTGCTGCCGTGAGTCCGACGCTGCATGCGGCGGCGACCGGTGTTGTCCGGCTGGCTGTGAAGGCCGGTCACGCGGTTGAGATCGGTACCGTGCTGGGCGCAGTGGACAGCCCTGAGCTGCGTAGTGAACTGGCCCGCGAAAAAGCCCGACTCCAGGGCCTGAGCGCCGACTTTGAGCGCGCCAGGCTGGCGGTACGCCAGCAGGCTCTGCGGGCGGATGAAGCCCTGCAGCAGGCCGAAGTCGATCGAGACGCGGCTGCCACCGAACATGACCGGATGTCCCGTGCCTATGACCTGGGCGTGATGCCGGAAATCGAGCGCATGCGCACAGGCGCAGCCCTCAAGAAAGCAGAATTTGCATTGCAGCGTGCGCGGTCCGATCGGGCATTGCAGCGCGAGGGCCAGGGGCTGGATGTCGAGGCCAAGCGCCTGGCGCGTGACGCCCAGGCCCTGGTCGTGAATGAACTCCAGCGTCAGGTGGACTTGTTGACGCTGCGGTCCCCTGTGGCGGGCCAGGTCGGGCAGATCCTGGTGACCGATCAGAGCTTTGCCGCCAAGGATGCGCCGCTGATGACGGTGGTGGATCTGAGCGCGCTCGAGGTAGAGCTGGATGTGCCCGAAGCCTTTGCCCGCGACCTGCTGCCAGGGATGCCCGCGACCATCCGCGGCAACGGCCAGTTGTTACAGGGCGAAGTCAGCACCGTGTCGCCTGAAGTCGTCCGGGGTCAGGTCACGGCCCGGGTGCGGTTCGTCGATCCCGTGCCCGCTGGTTTGCGACAAAACCAGCGCCTGTCTGTGCGCGTAATGCTGGATGCGCGCGATGACGTGCTCATGGTGGCCCGTGGCCCCTTTCTGGAAGCGGGGGGAGGGCGTGTCGCCTACGTTGTCAGCGACCAAGTGGCAGAGCGCCGCGTCATACGCACCGGTGCGGTCAGCCTCGACCGTGTCGAAATACTGGACGGAGTCACCGAAGGCGAGCGCCTGGTGATTGCCGGAACCGATTCATTCAACGACGCACAGCGCGTTGTGATCAGCCGATAGGTAAGCACCCATGCTCAAGATGACCCATTTGTCCAAGGCGTTCCGCACGGAGATTGTCGAGACATTCGCGTTGCGGGATTTCTCCATCGAGGTACAGCCGGGTGAGTTTGTCGCCGTGACAGGCCCTTCCGGCTCCGGCAAGACCACGTTTCTGAACATCGCCGGCCTGCTGGAGACACCCAGCGCCGGCCGCTACGAACTCGACGGCCAGGATGTCAGTGCGCTGGGTGACCACGCCCGCTCGAAGATTCGCAACGAGAAAATCGGATTCATCTTTCAGGCCTTCAATCTGATCCCGGATCTCAACGTCTTTGACAACGTGGATGTTCCGCTTCGCTACCGGGGGTTGCGTGGCGCCGATCGCCGCCGGCGGATCGAGGATGCGCTCGACCGTGTGGGCCTGTCCGCACGCATGAAGCACTACCCGGCAGAGCTGTCCGGTGGTCAGCAGCAGCGTGTGGCCATTGCGCGGGCGCTGGCGGGTCGGCCACGGCTGCTGCTCGCCGACGAGCCCACGGGCAACCTCGATACGCAGATGGCACGGGCTGTCATGGAACTGATTGAAGACGTCCATCGCGACGGCGCGACCATTGTCATGGTCACGCATGATCCCGAACTGGCCGCGCGTACCCAGCGCAATGTGCACATTGTCGACGGCCAGGTGGTCGACATCGAGGCGGCGGAGCCACGTTTTGCTGCCGTCGCCGGGGCCTAGCCCGGTGTTTGCCTACTATCTGCGGCTGGCGTTGCGCAGCCTGCGCCGGAATCCCGCGCTCACGGTCTTAATGGTGCTCGCCATCGGGATCGGCATTGGCGCCAGCGTCACGACCATGACCGTCATGCATGTGTTGTCCGGCGATCCCATGCCGGATAAGAGCGATGTGCTGTTCTATCCCCGCGTAGACCCGGAAGAGGCCTTGTACTTCGAGCCGGGCGCGGAGCCGCCGCATCAGTTGACCTACGTGGATGCGATGAATCTGCTGCGCGATGCACGCGGCCGCCGCCAGGCCGCGATGAGTGGTGGGGGTTCGGTGGTGGTGCCGGAGCAGACGGACCGTGATCCCATCCTGATCGAAACGCGCTATTCCACGGCCGATTTTTTCGCCTTGTTTGACGTGCCGTTTCTCCACGGCGCCGGCTGGTCCGCCGAGCAGGACGCGGCCAGGGACCGGGTTGTTGTGCTGTCACGGGCGTTGAATGAGCAGGTTTTCGGCGGCGGGAACAGCGTCGGCGAGACCATTCGTCTGGGCGACGATGTCTTCCGTGTGATCGGCGTCATCGATCAGTGGCGCCCGAACCCGCATTTCTACGACCTCACGACCGGTCCGTACGCGGAGTCCGAGGATGCCTATCTGCCGCTGGACACGGCCATCGAGCTGGAGATGGCCCGCAGCGGTGACATGTCTTGTTTCGGCGATGAGCGCCAGTCGCCCGAGCAGCAGCAGCGCTCGGGACATTGCATGTGGTTGCAGTACTGGGTGGAGCTGGCGACGCCCGAGGACCGCGACGCCTACCTGCAGTATCTGGAGCGGTACAGCGAGGTGCAGCGCGAGGCCGGGCGCTTTGAGCGGCCCAACAACGTGCGCCTGCATAGCCTCAACGAGTGGCTGGAGGTGCGCGAGGTGGTACCGGACGATGTGCGCCTGCAATTCTGGGTCGCGCTGGGTTTTCTCGTGGTCTGCATTGTCAACACGATTGGCTTGATGCTGGCGAAGTTTCTGCGCCGCAGCGGGGAGATCGGCGTGCGGCGAGCCCTAGGAGCCACTCGACGCTCGGTGTTTGTGCAGTACCTGCTCGAGGCCTCGATGATCGGCGTGGTCGGGGCGGTGGTCGGCGTGCTGCTGGCGCTGGCTGGTCTGGCTGCGGTCCGCCTGCAACCGGTGGATTACGCGGCGTTTGCCCGGCTTGATCTTCCGATGCTTGGGCTGGCCGTGGGGCTGTCGATCCTCGCCAGTCTGCTCGCCGGCCTGCTGCCCGCATGGCAGGCCTGTCGGATCGCCCCCGCCTTGCAACTCAAGAGCGAATAAGGACCCTGACCATGGATATCGCACCCATTTTCAAATCCCTGCGCAAGCAGAAGACGGCCGCATTGCTGATTGCCTTCGAGATCGCGCTGGCCTGCGCCATTATCTGCAACGCACTGTTTGTCATGGTCGCTCGGACCGAGCGCATGCAGATCGACAGCGGTGTCGTGGAGTCCGAACTGCTGCGGATTCGTTCGGCCACGCTGGATGACCAGGCGGAACGCCCCGCACGGATTGCCGCGGACCTGGCAGCACTGCGCCAGGTGGCAGGCGTGGTCGACGTGGCCGCCGTGCAGCAGGTGCCATTCGGCAATTCGTCGTGGAACACCAGTCTGGCCCTCGAACGGGACGGCCGGGGTATCACCAGCTCCACCAACTACTTCGACTCCGGCAATCTGGTTCAGACGCTGGGGCTGACCCTGGTCGCAGGGCGGGATTTTCTGCCCGAGGAATACCTCGAGTTCGAAGACATGTTCAACGCCGAGGCGCGGGCCAATGGCGTGGCCATCATCACGCAGGCATTGGCCGAGCGGCTGTGGCCTGGCGAGTCTGCGCTGGGCCGGCAGTTCTACCCGGATACCGATCCGGTGACGGTGGTGGGCATTGTGAAACATTTGGTGCGCCCGTCGTTCCGGGGCAGCGACAACGCAGGCAACAGCACCATCTACCCTGTGCGCCATACACCGGGGGCGCAGTACGTGCTGCGCTTTCGGGGACGGTCTGCTGACGCAGTCCGCAAGGACGCCGAGGAGGCCTTGCGAGTCGTGCACCCGAGCCGGCTGACGCTGGGGGCCCAATCGTTTACGGAACTGCGCGAGCGTTATTTTCGGGGAGACCGCGTGATGACCCTGCTGCTGGGCGGTGTGGTGGTGGCCCTGCTGATCGTGACGGCGCTGGGCATCGTCGGCCTGGCCAGCTTCTGGGTCCAACGGCGGCGGCGGCAAATCGGCGTGCGTCGGGCGCTGGGCGCCACGCGGGGGGACATACTTCGGTACTTCCAGCTGGAGAACTTCCTCATCGTCAGTCTCGGGGTGGCTGTGGGCATGTTTGCCGCCTATGCAGTCAACGCCTGGCTGATGCTGCACTATGCATTGCCGCGGTTGCCGCTGATGTACCTGCCGGTGGGTGCCGTCGGGCTCTGGCTGCTGGGTCAGGCGAGCGTGCTGCCGCCGGCCTTGCGGGCCATGCGGGTGCCGCCTGCGCTGGCAACCCGGGCATGAGCGGCAGACCCATGGCAGCCTTGTCGAGTCACTTCCGATTGCTACGGGCCGGAGACCCATGTCCACAGTTCTGATCATTGATGACAACCCCGCGGTGCGTGAGGCCTTGTCGCTCATGCTGTCGTTGCGCGACATCGATGCGCTGACGGCGGACGGGCCGGAGGCCGGTCTCGCCATCCTCGGTGCCCAGGAGGTGGATCTGGTTATCCAGGACATGAATTTCACCGAGGACACGACGTCGGGCGAGTAGGGCGAACAGCTGTTTCGACAGATTCGCCAGCGCTTTGCGGATCTGCCGGTCATCTTGCTCACGGCCTGGACGCATCTGGAGGCCGCCGTCGAACTGGTGAAGAACGGCGCGGCCGACTACGTGGCCAAGCCCTGGGACGACCACAAGCTGGGGACGACTGTGGTCAATCTGCTCGAACTGTCGGAAACCGCTCGTGAAGTCTCACGGGTGCGACGCGAGCGCCAGCGCCGGCGCAGTGCGCTGGCGGCCCGCTACGACTTGCGGGGTGTGGTTTTCGGGTCGGATGCAACGGAGCGGGTGCTTGAGCTGGCCTGTCAGGTGGCGCGGTCCGAGTTGCCTGTGCTGATCACCGGTCCGAATGGCGCTGGCAAGGAGCGGATTGCCGACATTGTTCACGCCAATTCATCGGTGAAGTCCGGGCCCTTTATTACCGTCAACTGCGGCGCGCTCCCCGGCGAACTGATCGAGGCAGAGCTGTTCGGTGCAGAGGCCGGGGCCTATACCGGCGCCAACCGCGCGCGGCCCGGCCGGTTCGAGGTGGCCGACGGCGGCACCCTGTTTCTCGACGAGATCGGCAACCTGCCGTTGTCCGGCCAGGTCAAGCTGCTACGTGTGCTGGAGACGGGACAGTTCGAGCGACTGGGTTCGTCGCGCACCCTCAAGACCCGCGTGCGTGTTCTCAGCGCCACCAATGCCGACCTGCCGGCAATGATCGCCGATGGCAGTTTCCGCGAAGATCTGTACTACCGCCTGAACGTCATGGAACTGCGATTGCCGCCGCTGACCGAACGCCGCGATGACATCCTCCCGCTGGCCGAGCATTTTCTGGGCGGGGAGGCCCGGCTGGCGGATGATGCCCGGCGCGCTCTGGAGCAGCATCGCTGGCCTGGCAACGTGCGTGAACTGCGCAATGCCATTGAGCGCGCGCGTCTGCTGTGTCAGGACGGTGAGATCCGGCGCGAAGATCTCAACCTGCCCATCGCGACTACGGCCGAGACGCATCGCAATCTGGATGAGCCGGATGCCGAGACGATTCAGGCTGCGCTGGAGGCCGCTGGCGGTACGGTGAGTCGCGCCGCGAGGGCGCTGGGCTTGTCCCGGCAGGCCCTGTATCGGCGTATGCAGCGGTTCGAGCTGTCACCCGATTGAACAGGCTCGCGTCCATTGCCCGCCGCTGGCGACCCAGCCTGGGCCTGAAGCTGGCAGGACTGCTGCTGGGCATTTTCTCGGCCGGCGCGGCCACCGGTATCGCGGTATGGCAGCGCTGGCCGGAGCCCGGTCTCACGGCCTTGCTGGTGATTCTGCTGGGCGTGCTGCCCTGTCTGCTGCTGGCTGGTCGGGCAACGCGAAGAATTCGACGGATGCTCAGGGCGCTGGAGGGTGCGGTGGCCAGCTACCGTGATGGCGATTTCAGCATTTCGACCACCGACCACGGCGGCGATGAGCTGTCTGCGCTTGTGGCCCGACACAACGAGCTGGGACGCACGCTGCGGGAGCAGCGCCAGCACCTGGTCCAGCGCGAACTGCTGCTGGATACCGTGGTCCAGAACACGCCGGTGGCGCTGGTCCTGACGGACTCGGCGGATCGCGTGGCCTACGCCAACATGGCGGCGCGGCAACTGTTCAATGCGGGCAAGCGGCTGGGTGGGCTGGGCTTTGCCGAACTGATCGAGACCTTGCCACCTGTGGTGGGCGAAGCCGTGGCCTCGGGGGAGGACTCGCTGTTCAGTCTGGAACTGGAGGGTGGGGAGGAGACCTTTCATATCTCCCAGCGCGGGTTCCGGCTCCAGGGGCGGCCGCATCGCCTGTACCTGTTCCGACGGATGACCCGCGAGTTGTCACGCCAGGAGGTCGCTACATGGAAAAAGGTGATCCGCGTGCTCAGCCACGAACTGAACAACTCGCTGGCGCCGATCTCGTCCATGGCGCATTCCGGCGCCGAACTGACTCGACGAGGCGACACGGAGGCCACACTGCGGGTGTTTGCGTCCATCGCCGAGCGCACGCAGCACCTGCATGGTTTCGTGGACGGTTATGCGCGTTTTGCCCGACTGCCCATGCCGCGCCTGCAGTCCGTGGACTGGCGCGCGCTGATCGAGTCCCTGACCGCCCAGGTGCGCTTCCAGGTGCAGGAACCCTTGCCCGACCAGCCGGTGCGTATCGACCGGGCACAGTTCGAGCAGGTCCTGATCAACCTGCTCAAGAACGCGCATGAGGCTGGCAGCCCGCCCGAAGCGGTCGAGCTGCGGGTCACGCGCGTCGGTCGTTCGTTCTGCCTCGACATTCTGGATCGCGGCAGCGGCATGAGCGAGGCGGTGCTTGCCAATGCACTGCTGCCGTTCTACTCGACCAAGCACAGCGGCACGGGCCTGGGCCTGGCGCTGACCCGGGAAATCGTCGAAGCGCATGGCGGGCGCCTGCAATTGTCGAATCGTCGAAACGGCGGCCTCAGGGTGAGAATCCTGCTGCCCTCGGTGCTGGATTCGTAGCGCTCGGCCCGCGCCTCGTCGCACTGCACATGCTGCGCGGACGAGGGGACCGTGGCTTGCTTAGGCGGTCGGCGAGTCCGACAGGTAGGCAACGCCCGTCAACTGCTCCGACACGTTCCAGAGCTGTTGACCGATCGCTGGATCGCGGGCCTGTCTGCGGCAGCCGACCTTGACGGGATGCCCGCGCAGTTGCTGGAACCCGCCCGGGCCGATGTAGTCACCGCTGGCAACGTCGCTGGCCGTGGCCGCGTACAGGCTCGGTAATGCACCCCGGTGTGCGGGCTGGCCGATCAAGGTATTGCTGGCCTTCATCACCAGCCGTTCGATGACCGACTTGCGCTGCTCGGCGGCAACGAACTGCAGGTTGGTGGATGCATAGCCCGGGTGGGCGCCGGCGACGATAAGATCGGGCCGGGCAGCCTTGAGGCGGCGTGACAACTCGAACATGAAGATCAGGTTCGCCAGCTTGCTGTCGCCGTAGGCTTGCCAGCGCTTGTAGCGCCGTTGTGACCAGTCTAGGTCATCAAAGCGAATGGCCGGCGTCCAGCGGTGGGCCATGCTCGCCAGGCATACGATCCGCCCGCTGTCGCTCAGCTGTTTCAGCAACAGACCCGTGAGGGCGAAATGACCGAGGTGGTTGGTGCCGAACTGCATCTCAAAGCCATCGGCCGTGCGCGTATAGGGCACGGCCATCACGCCGGCGTTGTTGATGAGCAGGTCGATGGATTGCCCGTCCAGCGCTTGGGCGCAATCGCGTACGGATGCGAGATCAGCCAAGTCCAGCGGCAGGAATCGCAGTGCGGCGGTGGGCAACTCTGCACGCAGTGCAGCGATGGCCTGCTGTGCTCTTTGTTCGCTGCGGCAGGCCATGACCACCTCCGCGCCGGCAGCCGCCAGCGCGCGTGCGGTGTAGTAGCCCAGCCCGCTGTTGGCGCCGGTGACCACAGCGGTCCGGCCGCTGAGGTCTGGCATGTCTGCTTCGGTCCACTGTGTCATGTCAGGGCATCTGTCTGCGGATGGGCGCGTATTGGTAGCACAAATGCGCGGGCAGGTCGGACGGGTGTCCTGGTCAGGGGGCGAACTGCGTCTTCATGGCGTCCACAAAGGCATCGAACTGATCCGCCGGCAGGTCGTTGATGCCCGCTGCCGCAGCGCGGCCTCCGCCCGTCGGGAATTGCCGGCACAGTGCATCGGCGCCGGTCTTACGGTTGAGAGGGGCGCGGACGCTGACCAGGAAGCCGCCATCGGCTTTCTGCGTCAACACCGCATGGGCGCGGTCCGGGGCGGCATTGGCCAGAGCGTTGCCGAACACGCCCGACACACGGCGTGCCCAGGCGGCATCAGGCAGGATTAGGAACGCGGCATCTGCGTTCGAGGCCGGGTCCAGTGGCGTCGACTCGGCGCTGGCCATGTCGGCCTTGTAGCCGGCGATCAGGGTTTGCGAGGTCTCCGGTGCATCACGCAGAAAGCCCAGCGGGCTGCGGTGCTGCACGGCTTCCCGGTACAGCGCTTCCGGGGTGAAGTGCAGGTCGGCCGGGCTGGCGCCGTAGCCGTTGTAGTTCATGGCAATGCCCAGTTCTTCGAGCTGGTCCAGCTCCGCATCGGACACGGCCGCCTGCTTGGCGAGGGTGCGGGCGCTCACCGACAGATTGTCGCCAAAGGCCCCGACCAGCGCCCATTCCACGAACTGATTCTTGAGCTCGCCGTTGACGAGCAGGCTGGTGCAGACGTCAGCGGCCGGATTGATGTGCGCAGTCAGCGCCGGGTGGTCGGGAATCTCACCTGCGTAGTGGTGATCCACATAGTGGACCTGGGCACCGGCTGCGAGCAGCCGGTGCAGGTCTTCGCGGTTCTTGTCCAGCGAGATATCCAGGGTGGTGATGCGGTCTCCGGCGCCGGCGCTCACCCGCTTGAGCAGGCTGATGTCACGTTTGACGCCGGTGACCAGCTCGGCATCGCGGGGCTCGGCCAGGCGGAGCTGGACCAGCGCGCATACGCCGTCGGCGTCGCCGTTGAAAACGTCGAAATCAGCCATGAATCAATCCCTTACTGGATGCTTTGATAGTAGTCCATCAACACCTTGGCGACTTCCGGACGCGAGAACTCAGGCGGTGGCGCCATGCCCTTGCCCAGCATTTCGCGCACCTTGGTGCCGGAGAGCAGAACAAAGTCCTCTTTCGCGTGATCCGGGGCTTCGCGCATCATCACCACACGGTCGAGCTTCTTGGAGTAGGCCGTGTGGTCGGCGCGGAAGATCTCGATGTCCAGCGCGCCTTCGGGGACCTGCTCGTCGAAGATGGTCTGGGCGTCGAAGGCGCCGTAGTAGTCGCCCACGCCGGCGTGGTCGCGGCCCACAATCAGGTAGTCGGCGCCCATGTTCTGGCGGAACAGGGCGTGCAGCACGGCCTCGCGCGGGCCGGCGTAAAGCATGTCGAAGCCGTAGCCCGTGATCATCACCGTGTTCGGCGGGAAGTAGTGATCGACCATGGTGCGGATGCAGTTGTCACGCACGTCCGCCGGGATGTCACCCTTCTTGAGCTTGCCCAGCAGCATGTGGATGACGATGCCGTCGGCACCCAGGCGCTCCTGGGCCATGCGGCAGAGTTCCTCATGCGCCCGGTGCATGGGGTTGCGGGTTTGGAACGCGACCGTCTTGTTCCAGCCGCGTTCGGCAATCTCCGCGCGAATCTGCACCGCGGTGCGGAAGGTGTCCGGGAAGTCGGTGGCGAAGTAGCTGAAGTTCAGCACCTGAATCGGCCCCGAGAGCAGGGTGTTGCCCAGGCTCAGGAAGGTGGAGACGCCCGGATGGGCCTCGTCCAGCGTGCCAAAGATCTGCTCGGCCATCTGGCGCAGCTCGTCGTCCGTGACGGTTTCCACCGCTTCGATGTCCATCACGGCCAGGACTGGGTGGCCCTCGACATTGGGGTCACGCAGCGCGACTCGGCCCGTGGCCACGTCATCCACCTGGGTGAGGTTGAGCACCGGCACCGGGAAGAACAGGCCGTCGGTGGTCTTGAGGTCGCTGGCCACGGACAGGGCGTCAGCCTTGTTCATGTAGCCGGTCAGCGGGTTGAAGTAGCCACCGGCCATCATCACGGCATTGGCCGCAGCGGCGGAGTTCAGCAGCAGACTGGGCAGGGTCTCGGCCTCGGTCTGCAGTGCGGTGCGGGTGGCGTCGTCTTCGACGTACAGCGGGTTCAGCGTATCGGAGCCGTGCGGCTTGATCATGTGTTCAGTCCTGTGAAGTCAGGTCGGTGTTCGGTGGGTTCAGGCGGGCAGGATGCCGCGCTGCTGCAGCAGGGCGATCACGGCATCGACTTCCTCTTCGAGCGACATTTCGTGGCTCTTAAGCACCAGTTCGGGTGACTCGGGGGCCTCGTAGGGATCGCTAATGCCCGTAAAGTTCGGGATCTCGCCGGCGCGGGCCTTCTTGTATAGCCCCTTGGGGTCGCGCTCTTCTGCAACCGCCAACGGCACATCCACATGCACTTCGATGAAGTCCATGTCGGAGTCGGCGTGCATGGCGCGGACCAGGTCACGGTCCGTGCGGTAGGGGCTGACGAAGCTGGACAGAGCGATCACGCCAGCATCGACAAACAGCTTGGCGATCTCGCCGATCCGGCGGATGTTCTCGGCGCGATCCTCGGCCGAGAAGCCAAGGTTCTTGTTAATGCCGTGGCGCACGTTGTCGCCGTCGAGCCGGTACACCAGCTTGTTGCGGGCGAACAGGGCCTGCTCCAGGGCCACGGCCACCGTGCTCTTGCCCGAGCCCGACAGGCCGGTGAACCAGATGGTGGCGCCTTTCTGGCCCAGCAGTTTGTTGCGGTCGGCCCGGGTGACGTCGCCGTCGTGCCAGGTGATGTTGGTGGCCTTTTGTTCGGTCATGAGCAAGCTGTCCGGTGGGGTGTCTGCGAGGCGGGCATTCTAGGTGTAAACAAGACATTCTAAAAATGCATAAATAAGATATGAGCCATGCGTATTAGTAATGGCTACAGATGAATCTCAACCACCTGGCGATTTTTCATGCGGTTGCACGGGCGGGTAGCGTGACGGCGGGCGCCGATCAGCTGGGCGTTTCGCAGTCTGCGGTGTCTCGCCAGTTGGCGGAGTTCGAGCGCCGCCAGGGTGTGTCGCTGTTTGATCGCCGACCACGTGGCGTGGTGCTCACCGGACCGGGACAGGTGTTGCTGGATTACGCCGAACGGCTGTTCGCGATTCGCGCGCAGGCGGAACAGGCCCTGGATGATCTACGCCACCGACGTCAGGGCCGGCTGGCCATAGGGGCCAGCCGGACGATTGGCGCGTACATGCTGCCGGAGGCGTTCGCCCGCTACACGCGCGCCAATCCAGGGGTCGAACTCTCGCTCGCCGTCGAGAACACTGAAACCATCGAGCGTCAGTTGCTGGATGGTCGCATCGACATTGGCTTTGCCGAGGGCGTGGCCGACGACGCTGCACTGGATTACACGGTCTTCGCCCAGGATGAGTTGGTCCTGATCGCCGCGCCGGATCACGCGTTGGTCGGCACCGGGGCGATCCGCGTTGAGCAGTTGTGCGAGCAAACCCTGCTCATGCACGAAGAAGGCTCGGGGACGCGGGCTGTCACCGAGCAGTGGCTGGGCGAGCGCGGGGTCAGTCTGCGGCCGGCCATGACGCTCGCCAGCACGGAGGCCCTCAAGCAAACCGTGGCCACAGGCCTTGGCGTGGCACTGTTATCTGCCCAGGCCATTCGCATGGAGCTGGCGGCCGGGCTACTGGTCCGCCTGCCCATGGATGGAGGACCGTTTCGACGCCCGCTGTACCGCGTGTTGCCCCGGGCCAGTGCACCCAGCCCGGCGCTGGAGGGTTTCTTGCAAGTCATCGACAGCAGCTTTGCCCAGGGAACAAGCCCCGGGAGCGTACCCACGACTTCGTGATTAATCCCCGCCGCCACGGCATGCGAATCGCATGCATGTGCAGACGGTACGGGTGCTGTGAATCCGTTAGTGTTTCTCCAGACTTGCCCCCGGCCTTGGCGCCGGGCAGACGCCATAGAGACTGATCATGCGTAATTCTTTTCAAGCGATACTGCTGCTGGCCGGGCTGATGAGCCTTGCTGCCTGCTCGGGCGATGCACCCGAAACGGCGGCCGACACCGACACCAAGGCGGCTCCCGACACAGTGGCGCAGGCCGCAGAGATCGATTGGTTCAAGGGGACGGTCGAGGACGCCCTGATCGCGGCAGCCGACGTTAACAAGCCGGTGTTTCTCTACTGGGGCGCGCGGTGGTGCCCACCCTGCATGCAGCTCAAGACCACGGTGTTCAATCGACCGGATTTTGTCGCCACGACCGAACTGTTCGTTCCGGTGTACTTGGACGGTGACACGGCCGGCGCGCAGCGCTGGGGCGATCATTTCGGCATTGTGGGTTATCCGACCCTGATCGTGCTGCGCGCAGATGGCAGTGAGCTGACCCGCATCAGCTCCACCGGCGACCTGGACGCCTACCCGCGGGTCTTACGCGCCGCAGCGCGGCAGAGCCGCCCGTCGGGGGAGATTCTGCAAGCGGCACTGGAGGACCCGGCCAGCCTGTCCGCTGATGACTGGACGCTGCTCGCCAATTACGGCTGGTGGGTGGACCGTGGCACGCTGTTGGGTGACCGCGAAATGGCGACCGTGATGGGCGAGCTGGCCGCCGCCGCGCCGGCAGCCGAGCAGCCGCAGTTCCGCTTGCTCGAATACGCCGCAACGGTGTCCGGAGATGCATCGTTGTCGCCGGCGCAGCAGGCGGGCGCACAGGCCTTACTGACACAGTTGCTGACACAGCCTGAGCAGTTGCGGGCGCAAATCGACACCCTGAACTACTTCGCCGTTGATGTGCTGATTGCCGCCACCGAGACGGGCGCAAAGCGCCAGACATTGGCGGGGCGACTCGACAAGGCCATGCGCGACGTGGCGGCCAGCGACGCCTACACCATCAAGGATCGACTCTACGCCCAGCGCAGCCGGGTCAAGCTGTATCAGGCCCTGAACCCGGAGGCGGCTTTGCCGCCTGCGCTTGTTGCGGACGTGCAGGCCACCGTGGCCTGGGCCGATGAGGCCGCAGCAACGCCGCAGGAGCGCCAGGCCATGGCCAACTACGCCACCTACACCCTGGAAGCCGCCGGGTTGTCGGCCGAAGCCGAAGCGCTGCTGCGCCGCGAGATCCAGCGGTCACCCGATGCCTATTACTTCATGCCGACGATTGCGGCGTATGCCCAGGCGAGGGGGGATGTCGACGAGGCCCTGGACTGGTTGAAGCGAGCCGCTGAAGAGGCGCGGGGCCCTGCGACACGCGCGCAATGGGGGCTGATCTATCTCAAGGGGCTGCTGGATATGGCTCCAGACGATCGCGACCGTATCGAGGCCCAGATGGCCGCCATCATTGACGAACTGGCGGCCGATCCCAGCGCCTTCTACCAGCGCACGCACATGCGCCTGCAACGCGCCGACCGGCAACTGGCGGACTGGGCCCAGGCGCAGGACGCCGGGCCGGTTCTGGACCGCCTAAACCGCGCCATGGACCGCGTCTGCGAACAACTGCCCGAGCCCAGCGACACCCGTGCCGACTGCCTAGCCTTGTTCGAGTCAGACGCCGCGGACGTTGCCGCAACACGCCCGACCTAGGCAATGCAGGAATAAAGGGTTGCCAACCAAGGGGTAACCACGCATAATCCGCGGCCCTTCAGGCGCGTAGCTCAGCTGGTTAGAGCACCACCTTGACATGGTGGGGGTCGGTGGTTCGAGTCCACTCGCGCCTACCAAATCAAACGCTTACGTTGATTTGGGCGACCTGGGGAAGCGTTGTTTGGCGCATGGTCGCTTGTTCAGCGTAGTGGTTCAAAAAAGCCCGGACAGTGTCTGGGCTTTTTTGTGCCTGCGGCTGGTTCAGCAGAGTACCGCACGCCGAACTTGCATCGGGAGCGGTACAGTATCGGCGATGAAAGCCAGCGCGAATGTGGATTCGTCACGTCTTGATGTCATCGCCCAGGCAGCGGGTGCGCAGCGCGTGGCCCGTACCCAGGTCATTCAGCCGCTCTGGAGCGGCTACGGCGAGTTGTTTCGCGCCGAGCTGATCGGGGGCGAGCATTTCAGCGTCATCGTCAAGCACATCCGCCTGCCCAAGCCCGCCGGGCATCCGCGCGGCTGGAGCACGGACACCTCGCATCAGCGCAAGCTCAAGTCCTACCGGGTCGAGGTCAACTGGTACCGGGACTATGTGGGGCAGAGCGGTGAGGCCGGCAGCCAGGACGATGTCTGCCCAATGCCGCGCTGCCTGTTCGTGGAGCGCCGCGATGACGAGGTCTTGCTGGTGCTCGAGGATTTGCACACGCGGGGCTTTCATCGCGTTCTGGAGCGTGTGGGCAATCGCGAAATCCAGGCCAGCCTGGGCTGGCTGGCGCAGTTCCACGCACGCTACCTGGGCGTGCCGCCGCAGGGGCTTTGGAAGACGGGGACTTACTGGCATCTGGCCACGCGCCCGGATGAACTGGATGCGCTAACGGATGCGCCGCTCAAGGCAGCCGCGCCGCAGCTGGATGCGCTGCTCAGCCAGTGTCCCTATCAAACCCTGGTCCATGGCGACGCCAAGCTGGCCAACTTTCTGTTTGATGCCTCCGGGCGCCGGGTGGCGGCCGTGGATTTCCAGTACGTGGGGCGGGGCTGCGGCATGAAGGATGTGGTCATGCTGCTCAGCAGCACCGTGCCGCCCGGGGACTGCGAACGGCGCTGCCCGGCCTTGCTGGACGACTACTTCCGGTTGCTGGCCCAGGCGTTGCGCGAGCAGCCTGCCGGAACGGCAGCCAGCGCAGTCGACGCCGCAGTGCTGGAGCAGGCGTGGCGCCCGCTGTTCAGCGTGGCCTGGGCGGACTTCCAGCGGTTTCTGAAGGGCTGGAGCCCCGGGCATTGGAAGCTGCATGCCTACAGCGACCGGTTGACACGGGAGGCGCTGGCGCGTTGCGCTGGCTGGGGGTAGGGAAACCCGGGTCTTACGTACCGCCCAGATGGAGCCGGTTTTCAGGCAGCAACCTGGCGGCGCGTCTAGCGCTCTGCTTGCCTGGCAAGGTGCGCGAGAAATCGGGTGAATCCAGGCGGTCGGCGTTGGCACCACTGCGCTGCGCCGTGGCAGGCGCAGCGACGGGAAGGGGTGCCTGCCGTGGACCTCAAGCAAAGTGAATGACAGAACTCGACGCGGTTGCAGGTCACTAGCCGGGGCTAGCCTCGCGGATAGAGCAGCATCTGCGTGCACCGAAACTCCGCCACCACTCGATCCCGCTGGACATCCCGCACCGAGCAGTCCCAGACCTGGGTGCTGCGCCCTCCGTGGATGAGTGTGGCGGTGGCCAGGACATCGCCTTGGCGACAGGCTCCGAGAAAGTTGGTCTTTAATTCAATGGTGGTGAAATTCTCCACTCCGGTGGGATAACTGTGCATGCAGCCGACGCCCGAGGCGGTATCCGCCAGTGTGACCAGACTGCCAGCATGCAAGAAGCCATTGCCCGCCATGAGTTGCGGAGCCACCGTCATGCGCATACGGACGTAGCCGGACCGGATTTCTTCGGCAACGATGCCGAGGTGTTTTGCCAAGCCATGGCGGGTGTCCTGATTAAAGTGGGCTGCGGCATCGCTCATGGCGGGGAGTCCTCGGGTAGGGCTGTGGTCGTGGCGGGATCTGTCGAGAGGAGTGTAAAAAAGAGATGCACTGATCGACACGCGGTGCCCATTCATCCGGACCGACCGCGTTCGTCGAGCGTAATCCGCCACGCACATGCCGTGCACAGAGGATTGGTGTCAGCGGTCGCGTCGGGTCCCCCGAATCGGATAGTTGTTCTCCGGATCTCTGATCCATCGCAAGCCGTTCACGAGAGTCGGGATTTCTGGCCGCACGAACGGGTTGTTGGAGACATCCACCACGTGCAGCCTGCCGTGCTCATTCACGACAAACAGGGCCGGCTCCGAGAAGGGGTGATCGGTTTCCTGTGGTGAGCGCGGGTCGGAGACATAAACCCCCAGTTGCTGCATCTGCTCCAGTCGCAGGCCGGGATAAAGGGGAAAGTTGACGTCCAATTGCTGGCGATGCAAGGCCAGTTGCTCGGTACTGTCGCCCGATGCCGCAACCAGGTCCACACCCATCTCAGCCAGTTCGCCGCGGCGGGCTTCCAGGGCGTTCAAATACCGCGTGCACAACGGGCAATGCCGCCCTCTGTAGATCACGATCAGAATCCAGTCCAGGCCCTCGGCTGGCTTGGAAAGGTCGCGGAAGGCGCCGCTCGCATCTGTCAGCTCAATCGCCGGAAATGCATCACCTGGGTAGAGTTTGACCGAGTTCATGCCGCCGCCTCCGCATCGTCATTGCCCAGCAAATGCCGGCTGATGTGCGCCCGAAATCGCCGCAGATCTTGCTCGATCTGCGGATTCTTCATCACGTCGTAGGCGGCAAAACTGGGCAGGGGCCGGGCGCCAAAAAATGCCATGTTGAGATGCTGGGGCCGCAGCAAGTCGTCCACGCTGCCACCGGCGAAGAAGGGCTCGGTTGGGTCGCCAAAGGCTTCGCGAGGCGCGTTGAACGTCACCGACAGCAGATACTGGGTGCCGCCGAGGCTGCCACCCATCCCGTAGTTGCGGGTTGGTGCTTCGGCGCTGCGGCCATCTCCCCGGCACAAACGCCCATCCATGCCGGCTGTGTACACCTCGTCCATGTACTTCTTGAACGACCAGGGTGCGCCCATCCAGTTGATCGGGAACTGCATGATCACGGTATCGGCCCACACGTGGTGGTCGACCTCGCGCTCGACGTCGTAGCCGGCGCTGACCTCGGTCGTGCGTACGTGGATTCCCGCGTCTTCCAGCATGGACTGTGCGATGCCCGCCAAGGCTTTGTTCAGGCGGCCAGGGGCGAAGGGGTAGGGCTGGTGCCCGTTGATGATCAAGACGTTCTTCATGATTCCTCCAGATGAGGTGGGCCGCTTGACCCGCGGCTGACGGGGAAGGAACATAAGTAGGCAGGTAACGAAAAACAACCAGTTACCATTTAGTAACCTGGGGGCTGATCTGAAAGCGCGCGTGGAATCCGATGAGAAAGGTCGCCGAAGGGTGGCTGAACCCTGTCTTGAGCCCTGCCCAATCGAACGGGGGATGCGTGTCATTGGCGGCAAATGGACGGGCTCGATTCTGTGGCATCTGCAGGGTGAACCCGTGCGCTTTAACGACCTGTCACGGATGATTGGTGGTGCCAGCAAGAAAATGCTGACCGAGCGCCTCAAGCATCTCGTCGAGCAGGGTCTGGTGACGCGCGAGGTGGTGGATTCTTCGCCCGTCTCGGTGCAGTACGCGCTGACGGATTTCGGTCGCACTGCATTGGGGGTTCTTGATGAACTGAGGCGCTGGAGTGCTTTGTTGCCGACGGCCACCCCAGAGACGCCTTAACCCGCCAGCCAGCGAATCACACAGGCAGGCGGAGGCCGCTGGGTGTCAATGTGATGACCTGCCCTTGAACTGTCGCAGCGCCGCTCAGGAAACGGTTTGCTTGGCCGATAGCTTTGCTCATGTAACTCAGACAGAAGCGGACTGACGGGCGCGGATCCAGCGGATGAGTGGCCTGGCGGACCCTCTGGGCACGCGGAGAGCGTGATGGCGGGAGCATTCGATTGAACAAGGCGCTCTGGACACTCAAGGGCAAGTCGATTCTGGTGGTCGATGACTTTCCGGATATCCGGGCACTGGTCCGTGAAATGCTCAAGAACTTCGGGGCGACGACGATCGATGTCGCGCGCAATGCGGAGCAATGTCTGGAACTGCTGGCCGACAAGCGCTACGACGTCGTGCTTTGCGACTACAACCTGGGTGATGGCAAGGACGGACAGCAGATTCTGGAAGAGGCGCGTGTGCGCGAGCTCGTCCCGTACTCGTCGATCTTCATCATGATCACGGCCGAAAACACCATGAATATGGTGATGGGCGCGGTGGAGTATGAGCCCGATGCCTACCTCTCTAAGCCGTTTACGCAGGTCGTGCTGGAATCGCGCCTACGCAAGCTGGAGCAGAAGAAAGCGGTACTGCGCGAAATCTCGGCGGCGATGGATGCCCGAAATCTGGAGCGGGCGCTGGCGCTTTGTGAGCAGAGCCTGACGCAGGAAAAAAAGCATTACTTCGACATCATGAAACTGCGTGGCGATTTACAGATGCGCCTGCACAGTTTTGAAGCCGCCAGGGCGATCTTCGATGAGGTGATCGCGATCCGGCCGTTGTCATGGGCCTTGCTGGGTCGTGGCAAGGCGCTTTATGAACTCGGCGAACACGCCGAGGCCGAGCAGTCTTTCCGTGAAGCCATCGCAGCCAATGCACACTTTGTTGCAGCCTTCGACTGGCTGGCCCGTGCCGAGCAGGCTCAGGGTCGGATCGAAGCGGCGCAGCAAACGCTGAAGCAGGCGGTCGAGCTGTCACCCAAGAACACGGCGCGGCAGAAAACGCTGGCCGAGGTATCGCTGAAGACCAATGACCTGGCCACGGCGGAGGCGGCCTACAAGGCCGTGGTTGTTGAGGGTCGTCACTCGATTCATCGCAAGCCCAAGGACTTTGGTGCCTTTGCCGAGCTCAAGGTCCATCTCGACAAACCCCAGGAGGCTGCAAAATTGCTGGGCGCGGTGGGCCGGGAGTTTAAACACGCCAGCGGTGAAGACCAGCTGATGGCGGCGATGGTCGAAAGCAAGATCGCCGGCGCATTGGGCCAGGATGATGTCCGTGCAGCTGCGCTGGATCGCGCGATGGCCCTGCACGCCAAACACCCCGGAACACTGCGCAGCGAGGATGCCCTGGATCTCGCCGCGTCCTGCTTCGCAGCGGGTCGCAAGGAAGAGGCGGTTGGGCTGATGCAGGCCGCGGTGCGCAGCCATCATGAGGATCCCGCATTTCTGGAACAGGCACGGGCCGTGTTCGATCAGGCCGGTCTGGCCGACGAGGGCGAGCAGCTCATCGACACCGAGCATCAGGCCATGATTCGCTTGAATAACGAGGGGGTCGCACTGGCCCGTGACGGCAAGCTCCGCGACTCCGTGGTGTTGTTCCTGAAGGCTGCGCAGTCCATGCCGGAGAACACGACGATCAATCTCAATGCAGCCCAGTCGTTGCTGATGCTCATGAGCCGGCAGGGGGCGGATCCCCGCTCACTCGAACAGGTGCGGATCTACCTCACCCGGGTTCGCGGCCAAGCGGCCAACCAGGACCGTTTCGACAAGATTTACAACCAGTACCGTCAACTTGCCACCGGCACCGAGTAAGCCCATGACCGCAGTGAATCAAACCTTCGATTTCGCGACCGCCCTGGCGAATTCGGTCCACGACATGAAGAACTCCCTGGGCATGGTGCTGGGCATGCTCGACGAGATGGCGACACGCATCGACCCGGCGCTGGCCAGTCAGTTGGAGAACCTGCCTGCGATGCAGTACGAAGGCCAGCGGGTCAACAATCAGCTGGTCCAGCTGTTGGCGATTTACCGGATTGGTGAGCAAAACTATGCGGCGCAGATCAGCGAGGTCGAAGTCTCCGACTTTCTGGATGATTGCGCCGTGCGTAGCGAACTGTTGCTGGCGTCCAGGGGCATTGCCATCGAAGTCGACTGCGACCCCTGTTTGATCGGCTTTTTTGACCCGGAGCTGGTCTTCGGGGTGATCAACAATGTGATCAACAATGCCTACCGCTATGCGCAGTCAAAGATTCGGCTGTCCGCCGAGATGACGGAGGCACAATGTCTCCGCATAAGCGTGGATGACGATGGGCGCGGCTATCCCGAGGCCATGTTGTGTGGCGCCGGTCCGCAGCAGCCCACATTGAACTTCAGTGCCGGTAGCTCGGGCCTGGGTCTGTACTTTTCGCACCTCGTTGCCAGCATGCATCGCAGCGGTGCACGACAGGGCTTTATCGAGTGCAGCAACCAGGGCATTGAGGGTGGCGGACGATTCAGCATCGTGCTGCCTTAGTCCCGCTGCGGAGGAGCAAAGGGTCACCCTCCCAAACCTGACGACGGTCAGCTGCGTGTGGCAGCGCTGATTCCTTGCGTGCCTGGCTTGCCGACTCGGCATTCATGCCTTGCCGCACAAAAAAGCCCCCGACCCTGGTCGGGGGCTTTGCTTGGTCTGCAAGGCCAGGAGGCCTGGCTGTGACGGTTTAGCGCCGGGTCAGACGACGGCGGCGCAGGCCCAGCAGGGTCGCGAGAACCAGCAGGGCGGGGGCACCGAGTGCTCCACCGCCGACGACTTCACCGGTGGCACCATCACCACCGCTGCCACCGCCGCCACTCTGGCCGGGCTCACGGGCCACGACCGTGTGCTCGGCCAGGTTGGTGCTCTCCGTGCCCGTGGTGTCGGTCACGCTGGCCTGAGCCCGGTAGGTGCCGGCCTGGTTGTAGACATGCGTGATGGTCACGCTGTCCTGGCCACCGAAGGGCTCGTCTTCGATGAAGGAGCCGTCACCGAAGTCGATGGAGTAGCTGGTCAGCGACTCCCCATCCGGCGCGGTGCCCGAGACCGTGAAGTCCACGCTCAGCGGTGCTTCGCCATCGGCCACACTGCCGGAGAGGGTGGCCAGCAGATTGCCGACAACGCCTTCGCAGATGGCATCCGTGCGGATGATGTAGTCGGCGGGGCCGGCCGTATCGCGGCTGGGTGCCGAGGCGGCCCCCACACGCGAGCGCAGGTCGAACCCGGCGATGATGTCGCCCGCCTGCAGGTCGCCGAACAGTGACTTCGGCACCACGAAGACGACGGTCCCGTCGGCGCCGTAGGTGCTGCGTTCGTCCAGTTCGCCCTCAGCGGTAAAGGCCAGCAGGCCCTGCGGCAGCTCCTCGAAGGTGCCGTACTCGAAGGTGGCAATGCCATCGCCCACGTTGAGTGCGAAGTAGAAGTTGTCACGCAACGGGAACAGCGCCGGGTAGAACGACGTCGCCGGCGGCTCGGTGGCGGTGAAGCCGGCGAGTTTCAGCGTGACGACCAGGTTGCCTGCGTACTCGGCGGGCTCGGCCACGGACATGGAGATGATGTCGTGGTCGGGTGAGGGGGAGTCACCTTCGGAGTCCAGGATGATGGTGTCACCAGGCAGCGAGCAGGTGTCGACAATCACCTCGTCTTCGATGGGCAGCGTGACGATGTTGCTGTCCAGCGCATCGCCAGCGGCGTTCTGGGCGACGATCTTGTACGAGTACTCGGCCACGGCCGTGCTGGCGGTGTCGTCGACAAACTGCGTACGGGTGCCCGCATCACCGACCAACGTGTAGGGGCCGGCCGGGCTTTCAGCGCGGTAGACCTGGTAGTTGGTGATCTCGCTGCCACCGTTGTCGGGCGCACGCCAGACCACCTTGGTCTGGTTCAGCGTCCGTTCGCTGACGTCCTGCAGGGCGCAGGCGGCTGCCGGCGGAATCGGCGTGGTGTAGTTGAACTGCTGACCCATCAGGTTATCGAACTCGGCGTACAGCGTCCGGCCACCGGACTGCCGGGCGATCGTGCCCTTGGCCGCAAAGCTGTTCTGGCTCGGGTCGGCCACGCAGCCACCGATGCAGCCATCCGCATAGGCGAACAGCGGGCGACCCAGGTTGTCGATTTCCAGGTCGTTGAAGTCCAGCAGGTTGCGGTTGGTACCACTGGGACCCACGCCACCAAAGCCCTGGACGGGATCATCGGGGCTGAGATTCACCAGCTGCCAGGTCTCGCCGCCGTCGTAGGTCGTGGCGATGTAGGGGTACCAGACGCCTTCAAAGGCCAGGTCTTCGTTCGGGCCCACCGTGGTGGTGCCGAGGAAGGCGCAGGCTGCGCGATCCGGGTCACCCGCGATGGCCGCCGGGAAGCGCGTGGCCACCAGGCCGGCGGCGGCGCCGACGTCCTGGTCGTGCTCCCAGGTCACGCCCTTGTCATGCGAGACCGCGACACGCGCCGTGCCGTCGCCATTTTCGTAGCACATGTAGGCCGTGCCATCGGAGGCCAGCGCAATCGAGGGATCCGAACCGGCACCGCCCTGGCTGTCGGGGAGGGGGCGCACTTCATACGTGGTGCCCGCGTCCTCACTGACGAAGGCGACGACCTTCTCGGCGCTGCCGTCCAGTCCCAGGCCGGCGACGCACTGTGAGCTATCCGGCACATAGAGCGTGCCGTCTGGCGCGACCTTGGGATGGCCGTGCAGGGCGCCTGCACCACAGTCCAGATTCTTGAAGGGCGTGCCGGGGCCGAAGGTCTGGCCGCCGTCATCACTGCGGGCGCAGAAGGCTGCCGCCACGGACTGCGAGCAGTAGTAGACGGCGTTCGGGAAGAGCAGGCCATCGGTCGGGAAACCCTCAGGGTAGGGGCCACTGACCACGCCCTGGTGGTCTGCACCACCATTGGGCAAGCCGATCTGGCCCGGAATCCAGGTGTCGCCGTCGTCGTCGGTGTATTCGAACAGGCTGTTGGCACCGGCCAGCTGCGAGTTAAAGGTTCGCCCCGTCGCCTTGTCGGTGTACATGATGGGGTCCAGCGAGTTCAGGGTCGTCACCAGGCCGGACTTGTTTTCCCACTGGGCATCGCAGGCCTGCGGGAGCGGCTCATCCAGATTCTCCGGGAAGGTCACGCGCAGGGCGTTGGTGTAGGAGATGAACATCGCGCGTTCGGTGAACGGGTTGAAGCCGATGGTGGGCTCACCTGCATCGTTGCCCTCATTGGGCGGCGAGACGTAAATCGAGTAGCGCGGTGCGGTTGGGTCGAAGGGCAGGCTGCCGTCATTGCCGGTGCCGCCGTCGCCGCCACCGCCGGAGGATGCGAAGAACTCCAGCGTGATGGTGGTTTCGGCCGTGGTGCCGGTGACCAGCCACGGGTTCACACGCACCGTGAAGTTTGTCGTGCCGGGGTCAACCACATGGAACATCTCCTCCGGGGGGGTGCCCCCCTGGGTGGAGCTGTTCACCTGCTCGCCATCTTCATCCAGCAAGTAGATGTCGTAATCCTCTGTGGCATCCGCCGTCGTGATCACGCGGATGGCCGCAGCCATGCCCTCTGGCAGTGGCACGGGAACTTCGACAGTGAGTGCGAAGTCATCGCAGGGCAGGGCGGGATTCTGGCAGACCCCCGTATCGGGGTAGCCCGGATTGGAAATGGCGTTGGGCCCAGAAACAAAGCTGACGGTCGGCGATGCCTGGCTCACCGTTCCCGATGCGGGTTCAGCCGCCCAGGCGGATGTGGTCAGCAGAGTGCCGGCGGCCAGCGCGGCAGAGAAGACGAGTCGATTCACGGTGAAGTCCCCAGTGTGATGCTGTGTATCGCGAGCGGTCTCCGGCCATGGAGTCCGCTTGAGGTGAGTTTTTCCCACTCCAAGCATTTAGTATGCCCATTTTCACTGTCACTTGGCGGTCACATGTCGGCTTTCCGTGTAGTTCTTCTGACGATCGGTCCATTCTTGCTTGTCGCCGGTTGCTCGCAGCCCGCAGAGCCGCCCGGTCAGACTGGGCAGACAGCAGAGACTGTGTCCATCGAGCGCCTGCGCATGGCGCCGCCGCAGGCGTTTGGTGTCGAAAAGGTCGAGATCAAGTCCGTGGTGCAGGCAAGCCAGGCGCCCCAGCTGTTCAAGCAGGAGGGCTTGCTGAGCTCGGCGTACTACAAGTACTGGCGTGCGGATGGCGGCGCCTACAAGGTGCGGCTGAATATTTACGAATCGCAGCCCGATCTTCAGCGTGGCTGGGACAAGCGGTTTCCGGCTGACACCCTGACCGGCACGGATGCGCTGGGCGACGCATGGCCCGGTTTTATTCAGGGCGAGAAAATTGCTGCGACGCGGGTGGATACGGTGCTCATCGAGATCACCACGTCCAAGGGCGCACCGCAGCTGGCGGAGTTCACCCTGCAGTACGCCGCGTATGTGAAGTCGCTCTGGCCCGCCTCTTAGGTCGCGACCGGCGTTAGCGCAGGTTCCAGGCGAACCGGTAAATCCCCGTTGTCGCCGTCGGAACGCCGTCTGTGGTCGCGGGTTTGAATCGGCAGCGGCTGAGGGCCGTCAGGGTTTCTTCATCGAGACGGCGATGTCCGCTGGACTCACGGATGCTGCCGGAGGTCACCAGGCCATCGGCGCTGATCTGCAGGCTGACGACGGTTACACCTTCTTCTTCTGCCCGCAGTGACGCCCGGGGGTACTGGGGGCGGTCACAGCTCTCCCAGCGGACCTCGGGTTTGGTGATCACCGGTTCACGGGCGGGGGACAACGCCACCTTGACCGGTTGTGGCTGTGCCGGCGTGGCCGTAGCCGGCTGCTCAGGCAAGGTCGGAGTGCTGCTCGGAGCAGGTTGGGCTGCGGTGCGACGTTGAGCGACAGCCGCTGCTTCGGCCCGCTGTTGTTCGACGCGTCGCAGGCGTGCCTGCTCGGATTCCAGGCGCTCGCGGAGTGCGGCCGCTTCTCTGCGCTGGGCTTCCAGGGCTGCGAGCTGGGCGGCGCGTTCCTCGGCTGCGAGGCGCTCGCGTTCGGCCAGTTCGGCCTCGATGCGACCACGGGCCTCGACGGCCGTGAGACTGTCGCGTAGTTCGGCCCGCAATGCCGCCAAAGCGGCTTCTTCCTCGGCCTGCATGCGGGTGATGGCGGCCGTTTCGGCGTCATCACTGGCCAGGCTGAGTTCGGTGACGACGCCTTCGGGTGCCTCGTTCTGTCCCAGCCAGACGACGACGCCCACGGCCAGACAGACCGCGAGCAGCGCAAGGGCGATGACATATTCGGCAGAGTGCCCGATGGCCTGGCGCAGAGTGCCTTCGGATGCACGCGTGGTTTCGGATTGTTTGGACATAGTGTTCCCCCAGGTACGAGCGTCGATCAGGCGTGCAGAAACTCGCGGATCTTGCTGAAAAGGCTGCGGTTCTGGCGCTCGGGCGGGATGACGGCAAGCTCTTCGGTCATCTGCTGGGCGCGGTCAGGTTGGCGCTGCAGCGTCTGGTGTCGTCGGGCCGCCAGATTCACCGCCCCGCGCAGCACACTGACGTTGATAGGCTTACGCAACACCCGGTAGATCTGGCCGTAGTTGATCAGGTCGATGATGTGCTGGGCATCCGGCTGGCCGGTGAGCACGATGTAGACCAGCTCGGGTCGCAGCTGATGCAGGCCATTGACCAGTGTGGTGACCGGTTCGCCGCTGATGCTGGATTCGGTAATCACCGTGCCGATGGGGTGTTGCTTGATCTGCTCCAGGGCTTCGTAGAACGAACCGGCCACGTACACGGGACGATCTGCACTCAGCACATGTCGCAGCGCTTCGCGTTCGGCCGCGTCGGCATCGAGCACCAGCACACCGGTCCGGTCGTCTGCAGCGCGACTGGGCGCAGCCGGTACCGTCTCGACAGGGGCGTCGTCGGAAGGGGTGCTCGGGTCGTTCGCGGCCTGCGCGCGCGCTGCCACGCGGACCGCAGCAGCGACCGTGTCGCGGAGCTCATTGCGGCGCCAGGGTTTGGAAACAAAGCGAAAGATCTCGCCGTCATTCACGGAGCCGATGATGGCTTCCAGGTCCGAGTAGCCGGTGAGCAGGATGCGGGTGGTATCCGGACGCAGTTCGGCCGCAGAGCGCAGCACATCCACGCCGGTCATCTCCGGCATGCGCTGGTCGCTAATCAGTACGTCCGCAGGCCAGTCACGCAGAATATCCAGCGCTTCGGCGCCGGAGTTTGCTGTACGCACGTCATAGTCGGTGCGAAAAATCGACTTGAGCGACACCAGAATCCGAGCCTCGTCATCGACGAAAAGCAGGCGGGGGCGGGCGGTGGATTCCATGTTCATGCTCCTGCCGGGATTGCGGTGCCCAGCTCGCCGCTGGGTGCGGTGGCAGCGGTGGATTCGATGGCGCTGACGGGGGCCGTTTGCCGGACCGGCAGCAGAATGGTGAAGCAGGTGCCCTGGCCGGGTGTCGAGTCGACCTCGATGCTGCCGCCGTGATCCTCGATGATGCGGAAGACGATGGACAGGCCGAGGCCGGTGCCTTCACCCACAGCCTTGGTGGTGAAGAACGGCTCGAAGATATGCGCCTGGGTCTCGGCATCCATGCCGCAGCCACTGTCCTGGATCTGGACCTGGACCTGGTCCCCGACATGGCGGGTTCGTAGCGTGATGAGTCCTTGCCCGTCAATGGCTTGCGCACCATTGTTGATCAGGTTGAGAAAGACCTGGTTCAGCTGGGATGGTGCGCAGTGGATGGCGGGAATCTCGCCCAGGTCACGTTCCACGTCGACGCGGCCTTTGAGTTGGTTCTGGCAAATCTTCAAGGCGGTTTCCAGGCCTTCGTTGAGGTCGAAGACCTCGGTTGCCGACCGGTCCATGCGACTGAAGTTCTTCAGGCTCTTCACCAGCTCGTCGATTTGATTCATCCCATGCATGGAGTCATCCAGCAGCACATCCGCCTCGACCATCCGCTCCTGGGCGTCTTCGCTCAGCCCGCCTGCGGCTTCCACGACAGCCAGCGATTCCTTCACCGTTTCGACATTGCTCAGCGCGTAACCCAGGGGCGTATTGATCTCGTGGGCCACGCCGGCAACCATTTGTCCGAGCGACGACAGTTTTTCGGACTGGATCAGGTGGGCCTGCTGCATGCGCAGTTCCTGCAGGGTCCGGTTGAGCTCGTCGGTGCGCTGTGTGACCAGCTGCTCGAGATTGGCGTTAATGCCGTCGAGTTCAGTGAAACTGCTACGCAGACGCAGGCCGATGAGTGTGAAAACCAGCAGCAGGGCGCTGGCAAATGCGGCAAGGGCCAGGGTGTAGTGCTCGATGCGGGCGTCCTGTAGCGCGACGGCTTCGCGGACCTGCGCCGTCAGCAGCCCCAGTTGTTCTGCCGTGGCCAGATCACCCAGCGCATCGGCATGCGGCTGGAGCGCGTCCTTGGCGGCACGCACAGCCCGTGCAGCCGCCTCGAAGGCAGGCAACGCACCGTTAAGGCGGGCCATGAGCGAGTAGATCCGGCCGCCGTTGTTCGGGTTCGCCTGCAGGCCGTAGATCGCCAACTCATCCAGCAGGGCGATGATCTGATCCCGTGTGACCAGGTCCGTCTCGCTGGACATCAGCCCACCCAGCGCGCGCTCTGCTTCGATGCGCAGCTGCTCGAAGGCGCTGACAAAGTCGATTTGCGCTGCCTTGAAATCGATCAGGCCTTCCCGACGGCGTGCCGCCAGGTCCAGATAGCGTCGCAGGGGGCGTGCGGTATGGGGCTGGCCGGCGAGGCCGGTTTCCGGGCTGGACAGACGCTCATCCGCGCTCGCCCAGAGTGCGACGGTGCCGTCGAGTGCGGCAAAGGTGGTATCCCGGTTTACCCGTGCACGCGCAACCTCACGGGCAAACTGCTCGCTCAGCCGGGCCACGTAATTCAACTGGGCCAGCTGGTCGCTGGCCTGCCGCGCGTTAACCGGCCGTTCCTGCGACTTGATCACCAGTACGGCCAGCAAGGCCAGCGATCCACCCAACGCGACAATCGCAATCCATTTGCGCAAAAACATGCACACTCCCCGCCGAAGTCCGATTCGGCGCTATCCGTTTTCCCCAGTGCCGAACGGTGCAGGTCTGCTTCCCCGGTGTCCGGCTGATCGGCAGGGCCACCCTGGTGAATTCAGGGGGCGCGCTGCATGACTCCGGTGCACCACAAACCCGTCGGCGTGATTGGGAGCAAGCGGTAGCAGGTTCCATGCCACGCTCTCCCCGGGCCGCATGGAACGCTGGGCACTGGGCTAGGGGCGGAAAGTACGCAGAGGATTGCGTGGGGGCTGGGCGAGTTGGACGCGGTCGCGGCCGGCGTCCTTGGCTGCGTACAAAGCCCGGTCAGCGCGGTTGAGCAGCTCACTGGGAGCGTCGCCGGCGTATTCGGCCAGACCGACACTCATGCTGAGCGTCAGCTGACGCGAATAGTCGTTGAGCTTGATCCGGGACACGGCCTTGCGCAGGCGCTCACAGACTTGCCGGGCGTCGGCCAGTTCGGTTTCGGTGAAGATGAAAATGAACTCTTCGCCACCAAAGCGGGCCACCATGTCCTCACCGCGTATTTCTTGCTGAAACGCCTCGGCAACCCGGCGCAATGCCTCGTCGCCGGCGGCATGGGAATAGTTGTCGTTGATCGATTTGAAATGATCGAGGTCGGCCAGCGCCAGGCAGAACGGGCGGCCATGCCGCCGTGCCCGGTGTATCTCTTCTTCCAGGCGAACCTGGGCGTGGCGGCGGTTGCGCAGCCCGGTGAGATCATCGGTCCGCGTCATTTCGTGCAGCTGCTCGGTTTTTACGTGCAGGTCTCGCGTGCGCTCACTGACAATGCGCTCCAGCCGAACCCGCATGCGGCCATGCACGCTGAGTTGCCAGATGGCGATGCAGAACACGCCGGTAAAGACCACGGCCTCGGTGAAGGGCAAATGCATCCAGACCACGGTGAACAGCGCCGCCACCAGATAGGACAGCAGTTCCAGGGTCAGGGAGTAAGGGTCGTAGGGTTCCTGTGAAGAGAACCCCCGCATCTTGAAGACCCACTTGAGCAGGCACTCATTCACGATATGGGCGACCACAGCCATGGCTGCCAGGGCCACCAGGGCCTGCAGTGAAAAGTGAAACAGAGGAACCATGCCGCCCATGGCTGTGTAGACAAGGCCACCGGCCAGCACGGCCATGCCCATCATCGAGCCATTGGCAAAGCCAGCTGCCAGCACATGCATCCAACTCTCCCCACGGCGAAGCCGTTCGATGGGATGGACCAGCGAGGCCAAAGCGTTAATCCAGGCGGCTTGGAGGGGGCCGAGCATGAGGACGGCAGAAAACTGGGCCACTCGGTCGAAGGACACAAATCCGTGGCCTGGGTGCTGATACTGGCAGGAGATCGCGAACAGGGAGAATGCGAAGAACCAGGCGACGGACCACGGATTGACGGGACCCGAATCGACAAGGCACGTGGCCACCACGAGCACCACGATCGTGACGCCAAACAGCGCAGCCATCATGCGCATGAATGCACGCTCTGATCGTTGACCTGACTTGTCAGATGGATCTGGCAATGATGAAAACCGGTGATCTTGCTAACGGCAGGCGCTGATCAGAGGCGATTGTGCAAATCGTCAGTTGTCATGCTGCAGCTGATGCAGCTCATGGCTGCAGATGCATTGAGTCTACCCGATGCTTCGGGCTTTTCGTCCCATACGACGTCGATCCTTCAGAATTTCGCGGGCGGCATTGTGGCCGGGTGCCCCCGTTACGCCCCCGCCCGGGTGTGTGCCCGAGCCGCACTGATAAAGCCCTGGCACCGGCGTTCGATAGTCGGCGTAGCCCAGGGTGGGGCGGGCTGAATACATCTGATCCAGGCTGAGTGCGCCGTGGAAGATGTCACCACCGACGAGGCCGAACCGACGTTCCAGATCCAAGGGGCTGAGGGCTTGCCGGGCAATCACGGATGCCTTGAAATTCGGTGCATAGCGGTTGACCGTGTCGATCATCAAATCGGCCACTGTGTCCCTGTGGGTGTCCCAGTGCTCGCCGTCGGGCAGCGTGGGGGCAACATGCTGGCAGAACAGGCTGGCGACATGCTGGCCGGGTGGCGCCAGCGAGTCGTCGAGCGTCGAGGGGATGAGCATTTCGATAATCGGTTGGCGGGCCCAGCCGTGGGTGCGCGCATCGAAATACGCCTGCTCCATGTAGGCCAGCGACGGGGCCATGATGATCCCGGCGCCGTGATGTTCGGCCGGCTCCCGCCCCGGCAGGCAGCTGAAGTCGGGCAGTTCCGAGAGGGCAACATTCATGCGAAACGTGCCCGATCCGCAGCGCCACTGCCGCATGCGCTGTGCGAAGGACTCCGGGACCTGCGCCGGATCGACGAGCTGGTCGAACAACAGGCGTGGATTGAGATTGGAAATGACCCGCGGGCTGTGAACATGGCGGCCGGCATCGGTGATCACGCCGCAGGCCTGTCCGTGGCGGACCAGGACCTCGCGGACCGGATCGCCGGTGATGATCTTGACGCCGCGTTCGACGGCACAACGCGCCATGGCCTGGGTGATGGCGCCCATTCCGCCCAGTGCGTGGCCCCAGGCACCCTTGCGTCCATTGATTTCACCAAAGCAGTGGTGGAGCAGGACATACGCTGAGCCGGGCGAATAGGGGCTGGCGTAATGTCCGACCACCCCATCAAAGCCGAGCACCGCCTTGATGGGATCGGATTCGAACCAGTCATCCAGGTAATCGCCGGCCGAGCATGCGAAGAGCCGAAGCAGTTCCTGACGACTGCGCTGGGGTAGTTTGCCCAGTGGCCGGCCGAGCTTGAGCGCATGCCACAGCTCGGCCAGTTGCTGGCGCCATCCGCCGGACCGCAGATTGGGCGGCCGCTGGAGTACCAGGGCACGGAGCAGGTCGGCGATGCGCTCGAGCTCGCGGTCGTAATCCGCCAGACGCTCGGCATCGCGTTGCGAGTAGCGCGCCACCTCCGCCTGCGTCCTTCCCGCGCCGACCTTGAGGTAGCCCCCGTCAGCGGTCGGCAGGAAGTTGCCCAATGGGCGTTCGACGATCCGAAGACCATGCCGGGCGAGCGACAGATCCTGAATGATCTGCGGGTGCAGCAGCGACACCGTGTACGACGCGACGGAATTGCGAAAGCCGGGGTGGAAGGATTCCGTGACGGCTGCGCCGCCGATGATCTCGCGGCGCTCGAGCACGGTGACCGACAGCCCCGCTGCCGCAAGATAAGCCGCGCAGACCAGACCATTGTGGCCGCCGCCGATGATGACGGCGTCCGCCTCGGTCGTCTGGCTCAAGACGGCTTCCGACCCGCCTGGATGGTTGTGCGGATGGACTGGAGCAGCGTGTCGTAGGCGAGGAACTCGGACGGCTTGACGAAGTACTCGTCCGCACCGAGTGCGCGGGCGCGGGACTGGTCCGCCTCCAGCGCAGAGCTGGACAGCACCAAGCGCATCATTGCAGGGCACACGGCATCGGCACGAATCTGCTCAAGTACTTCGAATCCGCCGATCTTGGGGAGGTTAAGGTCCAGGATCATCGCTTCGTAGCAGGCATTGTCGCGGGCTGCTCGCCGGAGCTTGCTCAGTGCCTCTTCGCCATCCTGTGCGACATCCACTTCAACCGACCAGCCGCTCCCGCGCAGCATTTCGGTGAACAGGACTACATCGCCCGGATTGTCTTCGACAAGCAGAATCATGTGTCGATTGTGGCGTCTGGCAACGTGAAATGCATCTCTGTGCCCCGACCTGGTGCGGAGTCGACCCAGATTCGACCACCGTGCGACTTCACCACCCGGGCGCAGATCGACAGGCCGATTCCCGAACCCGGAAATTCTCCGCGATGCTCCAGGCGAACAAAGGGCGCAAAAATCTGACCCTGCTGCGCGGGGGGTATGCCAATCCCATTGTCGCCGATGACAAAGTGCCAGCCGTGGTCGTCCCGCGATGCACGGACGACGACCTCGGGCGCTTGGCGGCAGAACTTTGCAGCATTGCTGCACAGGTTCTGGAACAGCTGGATGATTTGCGAGGGACGGACGGACAAAGTCGGCAGTTGCCCGACATCGAGCACACCCCCGCGTTCTTCGATGGCGGTGCGGATTCCCTCAAAGGTCGGTGCCAGCAGGGTGTTGAGGTCGACTGTTTCGCGGGCCGCGTCTCCGCGACCGGCACGGGAATAGTCCAACACATCCCTGATGAGTGTCTGGGCGCGCTCGGCGCCGTCGTTCAGGTGCCCCAGATACTCGCGGGCCTTGTCATCCAGCAGCTGCTCGCGCTCACCATGCAGCGTGAGCAGCGAAGAGAACGAGCGGACCATGCGCAGGGGTTCCTGCAGATCATGCGAGCAGACATAGGCGAAGCGCTCCAGTTCGGCGTTGGACTCGGCCAGCCGGTTGGTTTGCACTTCGAGTTCGCGCGCCTGAGCGCTGAACTCCTGGGCCGCTCTGGACATGTCGCCTACCTCGTCCCGTCGATCGGTGTACGGAATTTCGTGTTCATACTCGCCACCGGCCATCGCGCTGAGCGTGTGTGCGATCTGGCCGATGGCCGCTGCCACTCGCATAGCCATTGCCATGGAGACGGCGATGGCGATGACCGTCGCGATGAGTGTGACGATGGTCAGGGTGAAGTTCGAGCGTTGGCGTTCCTCGGATTCAACCTGCAGAGAGCGCGTCAGCGACGTCCGTTCATTGTTGCGCAGCTGGGCGGTAATGGACTGCATTTCAGCGGCTTTACCTGCCAGCACCACGTGGACGAGATGCAGCAGGATGCGGTTGTACTGCGTGACTTCGGTCACGGCTGTGGACAGGGCGGCTGCCTGCGCCTGTGCCCAGTCTCGCTGGCCGACCGAAGCCGGAAGCGAGGCGGTGAGCGCTGTTACGCGCTGCACGGCCTGCCGCGTTTCTTCCACCGAGCCCGGCCGTGAGGTGAGCAGCAAGTCGAAGACGCCCAGGCGTACGGCCGCCAGGGCGCCGGTGAGAGAACGGGACAGCGTGCCCGGCAAGGGCTGCTGGCTGGCCCAGGCATCGAGTGATGGCAACAAATCCTGCGTCACCGCAGTACGGGCCCGGGACAGATCGGCCCGCTTCTGGACGACATCCGCAAAGCCCAGCTTGTAGTCGGCGTAGTGGGTTTGCAGGCGTTCCAGTGCCGGCGCGGCCTCTACGCCATGCGACTGCTGTACATACGCATCCAGACGCTGGTCCAGCCCTTGAGTCAGGACTTCTGTTCTTTGCAGGACTCCGTAGAAGCCTTCGCTGGCAAAGGCCAGAACCGCGCGTTGGAGCTCCAGCAGATCGCGGTCGATGGCGTCGGCCAGCAGGGCGCGGTCAATCCCCCGGGTGAGTGAGACAAAGTTCTCTTCTGCATCGCGGTTGAACGACGCCGTCAGCATGATGAGCACCACCATGGCCACAACGTGGGGAATCAGCCCCAGCGCGAGTTGCCAGCGAATCGAACGCCGGCGCAGGCCGGCCGTTGGGGACGGGGTGGTCATGCTCAGCTCAGCAGAAATTCGTGCCAGCGGGGCAGACTGTATTCGTAGGACGGCATCACCGTGTTCCACACCGCGATATTCGAAAAACGCCGTTCGTAGGAGCCGCCACGACGGATCGAGCCGGGGGGCAGAAAGGGCTGGCCTGCCGTATCGGTAAGCGCCTGTTCTGCCGGCTTGCCCAGGTACCAGTAGTCCCACTCGGCATCCGTTAGAAACGCTCTTGAGCGCTCGGGGTTGGAGATGTAGTAGCCCTGCTTGGCAATAAAGGCGCCGGCCCAGCCGGACAGCCACCAGTTCATGAAGGCGTAGGCGGCCTCCTGCTGGGCGCCGCTGCAGGCCGACGACATGCACATCACGCCATGCCAGGCCCGGTAGCCTTCTTTGGGAGCGGCATAAAGTACCGGGACGCGCCGGCTTTGCAGTGCTGCAATCCCGGGGGAGAACATGCTGGCAATGTGGCAACGACCGGATTGCATGTAATCCACGGATTCCGGTACGGAGTTCCACATGCCCGAGAAATGCCCACGCTTCTTGAATTCAATGAGCACCTCGAATAGCTGGTCGACCTCGGCGGCGGTCATGTTGCCGATGTCCTCAAATTGCACATAACCAGCCGATTGGGCAGCGAGCGCCGCATCAAAAATGCCGATGGTTGGCTCGTTGACCAATCCCACCCCGCCGGCATTGGCTTCGTTCAGCAGCCAGGCCCAGGACTCGGTCTCGTACGGAGTGCCCGCAGGAATGACATCCGTGCGGTAGCCAAAAGAATCGACGTTGTGCACATAGGGTAGGAAGCTCGCCTGCGCGGACGGGGCCGGACCCAGCGTGCCATCTGCCTGCACGTGAAGAATGCGGTAGGGCGCGTCACCCAGCCCGACGCTGGCGTCCGGCGTGAGTCGTCCGGTCTTGGACAAATCGTTGATCTCATCCCAGTACAGAATGCGACCGGTGTCGATGGGTTGGATGGCGCCTGTGCTCCACAACACCTTGATGCTGTTGGACCACTGCTCATAGATGTCGAACGTCTCGGGGCGCGTGGCCGCACGCTGCAGGACCTGCGCACTGCCGCCCGGCGTGAACTCGATCCGAAAGCCCAGGTCCGACTCGGCTTGTCGGCGCAGCGTTTCGTGCAGCGTGACATGGGTTCCCAGCACCCGCAGCGTGACTTCAGGTTGGCGGACGACGGCCGGTGCCCGGCCTGTTGCCAGGCACAGCGCCAAACCGGACAGGCCCTTGAGGGTGTCTCTACGCGAGGTCATGGCTCTGCGGTGAAGGCGCTCATGGTCGTGGGTGCGGAATCGTCAAGAGCTTAGCGGCGGCTCGGGTGGATTGTTGAGTCTTGTGCACAACGACCAGTGTGAATGCGGGTTGCACGTTGTAGGGGGCGACCGTGGCATGCTGCAGGTGGAATCATTCGATCTGCACCAGCAGACGCAGTATCAACAAGGAGACATGAGATGGATGTGAAGAATCAGGTCAGTGCCGAAGAATGGGAAACCCGCGTCAATCTGGCGGCTGCCTATCGGCTGGTCGCGCAGTTCGGATGGAGTGACCTGATCTTTACCCATATCTCCGCTCGGGTGCCGGGCGGCGATCATCATTTTCTGATCAATCCCTATGGATTGATGTTCGACGAGGTGACAGCCAGTTCACTGGTGAAGATTGACCTGGAAGGCCACAAGGTGATGGATTCGCCCTACGACATCAATCCAGCTGGCTTCACCATTCACAGCGCTATTCATGCCGCGCGCGACGATGCCCAGTGCGTGTTGCATGTGCATAGCGTCAACGGCATTGCGGTGAGCGCCCAGCGCGACGGGGTGTTGCCGCTGTCCCAGCAAAGCATCTTCGTCCTCGCATCACTGGGTTACCACGACTACGAAGGGGTGGCGCTGAACGAGGAGGAAAAACCACGTCTGGTGGCCGACCTGGCCGACAACAATTTTCTGATGCTGCGCAATCACGGCCTGTTAACCGTGGCAGATTCGATACCGGACGCTTTTCTCTTCATGTATTTGTTCGAGACCACCTGCATGATCCAGGTGCGCGCCCAGGCAGGTGGCGGGGCGTTGAATACGGTGCCCCAAGCGATTATCGATGGTGCCAAGGCGCAGGCGGCGGCGGTGACGCGCGGTGCGGGTGGCGCTCTGGCATGGCCGGGCCTGCTGCGCCGCCTGGACCGTAGCGATCCCTCGTTCCGCGACTAGGCGAATCGGGCGAGGCGGTCGTCGACTAGCCGACGGCCTCGCGCGGCGGCAGGCCGATCCGGGCGCGACCTTCATCGGTCTTGATCGAAAAATCCGTGCCCGCGAATTCGCGCGCCGCATCCGTACATAGATACGCAATGGCTCGGGCTGCCCAGTCCGCGGGGATATGAGCCGAGGGGTCGAGCTGGCTGACCGGGTTTACGCCGGACGCCCTGATCGCGGTCTGCATATCGGTCGCCACGGTGCCCGGGCTCATGCCCACCACGGTAATGCCCCGGTCGCCGTATTCGACATGGGCACAGCGGGTGAGCGACAGCACGGCGGCCTTGGTGGCGCAGTAGTGGCTCCAGCCCTCCAGGGCCTTGGTGGCCGCTCCGGAGCTGATATTGATCACGGTGCCGCTGCCTTGTTCGAGCATGGGGGGAATGGCGTAGCGCAGGCCGTAGAACACGCCTTTGGTGTTGACGTCGACCACCTGGCTCCAGGCTGCGGGGTCGATGTCCGCAATGTGTGCGATGGGCTCGATCAGCCCCGCATTGTTCACAAGCACATCCAGGCGGCCGTAGTGCTGCAACGTATTGCTCACGGCTTGTGCGACATCCGCTGCATTGGACACGTCGCACTTCAAAGCAATCGCTTCGCCGGGGCCCGCATTGATGTCTTCAGCCAATGCAGCAAGGGCATCCAGCGAACGGGCGGCGACCGCGACCCGGTGGCCTTGCGAACCCAGGAGGCGAGCGGCGGCCGCGCCGATGCCTCGGCTGGCACCGGTGATCAGAATGGTCTTGGCAGTCATGCAGGTTCCAGTGACTCGGTTGGACGATGCAGTGTCGATGTCTTGCCGACAAAAGAAAACCGCCCGTTGCGGCCGGCATTGGACAATGCCATTCGCAACGGGCGGTTGTTCACTGCGGCGCGAGGCCCAGGTGGGCCGCCGCCACGCTGTGCCTGGTTCAGCGGCGGCGGGGTCTGCGCACCAGCACCAGGGCCATGACCAGGGCCAGCAGACTCAGCCGGCCCATGGAACCGCCGGCGCCCACGCCGGTCGCACCGCGGCCGGCCTGGCTGGCCTCGCCGGACACGTCAATCTGCGCCTGCGCGATGTTGTCGCTCTTGCGGCCACGCTCGTCGACGGTTTCCAGCTGGGCCCGATACAGGCCGGCGTCGTTGTAGACGTGCTCCACAACAGGCTGATCCGTTTCCAGCTGCGTGCCGTCACCAAAATCGAACAGGTAGGAGACGATGGGCTCACCGTCGTCATCCGTACTGCCCGAGGCATCAAACGTCACCGTCGAACCGACGCTGGGCGTCGTGTCCGAGACACTGAGCAGCGAGAAGGGCGGGCGGTTCGGCAGGCAGAACGTGTCGCTGCGCAGCGTGTAGTTCTCCAGCCCGACACCGGCATCCTCGGTGTTCGTGCTGCGGGACAGCTTCTCGGCTGCTGTGGCTCCTGAGAACACGATGGCGGTTGGGTTGACCAGCTTGTCGCCGGCCTGCAGGCCAAACACCTCGCGGGGCACGACCAGGGCGATGGTGCCATCGGCTGCGAACGTGGACTCCGGCGCCAGCGTGCCTTCCTCATTCCACAGCGTGTAGGACGCCAGCACCACGACCTCGCGGGTGGTCGAGCCGTAGATGAAGCGGGGCGCCGCTTCGTCGGTCACCATGGCGACAAACACATTGTCGGGATTGGACGCCGGTATGGAGGGTGGGTTGAAACGCACGCCCCACAGGGTGTTCGCCGGTGGAACGGACAAATCATCCACACGCAGGGTGATGAGCAGATTGCCGTCCAGTTCCAGTGGCTCCGAAACACTGACGGAAATCAGGTCCGTGCCGGGTAGCGCGCCGCCGTCACCGGGGCCATCCGGGACAAAGGTCACACCGGGGGCGACGCACAGGTCTTCCTCGGCGGTGTCGGGCTCCACGGGCAGGCTGATGATGTTGCTGTCCAGGGATTCGCCCTGACTGTTCACGGCAACTACGCTGTAGCGGTAGGTTTCCACGGCCGGGTCAGCCGTCAGGTCGACAAAGGCGGGTTTGCCGTTGGTACGGCCAATCTGCGTGAGTTCCCCATCGCCGATGCCGCGGAACACCTTGTACCCCGTAATGGCATCGCCGCCGTTGTCCGGTTCGCGCCAGCTGAGGGTGGCGCGGTCGAAGGTCCGGCGGCCGTCCAGGCAGGCACGGCGCGGCGGCGCCGGTTCGACGGTGTCGAATTCTGCGTACAGGCTGCGACCGCCCACCTGGCGCACCAGCTTCGGGTAGGCCGCAAAACTGTTGTTGATCGGGTCGATGTCGCAGGACCCGATGCAGCCATCGGAATACCCGTAGAGCGGGTAGCCCCGGTCGTCGATGGTGATCTCGTTGAAATCCAGGAGGTTGCGGTTGTAGTTGCCACCGCCGCCATCCCAAATGCCGCCATAACCCTGGACCGGATCATTCGGTGTGGCGTTGACGATGTCCCAGGTCTCACCACGGTCGTAGGTTGTGGCGAAGTACACATGCCAGACACCTTCGAAGCCCAGGGTGTTGGGGTTGCCGGGTGTGGTGGTGCCCAGGAACGCACAGGCGGCGCGGTCGCCGTCGCCAGCCACGGCCTGCGGGAAGGCGATGTGCTGGATGCCTAGCTCCTGGGAAATGTTCACTGGATCGCTCCAGGTCTCGCCCTTGTCGGTGGTGACCGATACAAAGGCCTGCCCAAGTCCCTTGGCAAAGCACATATAGCCCGTGCCATCGCTGGCCACAGCCAGCTGCGGGTCGAAGCCACTGGCTTCAGAACCGGGCACGGTGCTGACGCGCCAGGTGGTGCCGGCGTCTTCGGAGATGGCGACACCGGCTTCACCATTGCAGTCCGGTGCCGGGACGTAGACCGTGCCGTCCGGTGCCACGCGGGCATGGCCATGCAGGCCGGCGCAGGTGGTGAGGTCGTACATGATGGTCGTCGGGCCGAAGGTCAGACCGCCGTCATCGGAGCGGGCGCAGTTGGCGTAGGCGACATCCTGGCCACAGTAGTACAGCGCATTGGGGAAACTCGTGCGGGCGAGAATCTCCATGCCCTCAGGGTAGGGGCCGGAGCCGATGGTCTGATGGTCGAAGCCATTGAGCACGACGCTGTTGCCCTCACTGGGGGTCCAGGTTTCGCCGTCATCGTCGGTGAAGGCCATCAGATGCGATTTGGCCTGGAGCTGACCAATCCAGGTGCGGTTGGTTTCGGCCCCGCGGACCAGCGAGTCAGTGATGCCAATCGGGTCCAGCGTATTGACGGTCGTGGTCACAAAGCTCCGGTCTTCCCATTCGGCTTCGCAGGCTTCCGGTGCCGGCGGGTCTTGCTCGGCGGGGAAGGTGGCCCACAAGGTCTTGAAGCCGCTGAGCAGGAAGGCGCGCTTGGTTTCCGTGTTGAAGCCGATGGAGGGCTCACCGACATTGCCGTTCAAGGCCGGCGGGGGCGTGTAGGTCAGATAACGCGGGATACCAGGGCCGCTGGCACCCAGCGGCACGCCACCCGGCTCCACGGGGCCGCCCGGACCGGGGACCACACCCGGTTCGCCCGGCTCGAAGGTAATGGTGGCGTTCACCGTTCCACCGGTGACCGCGTACGGCGAAATCTCGACTTGGTATACCGTGTCGCCTTCCAGGGCGAGGAAGCTCAGCGATTCGCTGGCGGTGAGCGCGCTGCCTGAATTCGCAACTTCGCCACCTGCAGCGTCGTAGACATACAGGTCATAGTCCTCTGACGGACCGCCCCACTCGATGACGATCTTGACGCTCGCCGAGGGGAAGCCCGCCAGCGCGCCAGCCGGGATGCTGACCGTCAGGTCGTAGTAGTCGCAGACGCCGATGGCGCACTCGCCCGAAGGGTCCGAGACCAGAAATGGCCCCGAGGTGTAGGTCAGCGGGCCGGAGTCTGGTGTGAGCGTGCCAGCGGTGGGCTCGGCGGCAGACAGGGCAACAGGTAGCAGGCACAGCGCGGCTAGCAGCCCGCGGAGCGGTCGATTCATTGGATTCCCCAGTTAGGTTCGGTCGCCGGCGATCGGCCAAGTCACGCCGGCGGGATAAAATTCCCCAAGCGCACGGTGACAGCGACCGGGCGGACTGTCAATCTGATGGGAAACGGCACGGGCGCGGATCGCGCTACACAAGGGGACAGGCGAGATGAAACCGATTGCATGGGTGGTGGCTGCGGCGTTGTCAGGGCCGATGGCTGTCTCTGCACAGACGTCAGATGGGCAGACTTGGCTCAGTCTGGGGCTGACCGGGGTCTACGGCCAGGTCGACGTGCCCTGCGAGCCGAGCGGACGCTCAGGCTGCAGTGAACAGGGCTATATCGGGGGCTACACCGGGCATTTCACCCAGGTCAGCCCAAGTGGAACCGCGTTGCGGCTGCGCTATGTCCACCTGCGCGAGGCCACCGACGGCAGCCGGCCCAGCGAGTTCGCGGCCCTGGTGGGCACTCGGTTTGGCGAGTCTCGGGTGCATGGCCTGGTGGGGATTGGTCGTTTGTTCAATCCGGATGACGACCTGTCAGGTCACCGGACGGGACTGGCCTGGTCCATGGTGGTGGCGGGGCGCGACCCAACCGATGCCGGCTTTGAGTTCGCATTGCACGGCACGTTTGCCAGCGATGTGGACTATGTCGGGACCAGCTTCGCGCTGCGATTTGGCGACATGGATTAACCAAGCATTGCCTCGACAGTTTGGCTGGCGCGAGGCAGTCTGAGCCGCCGTTTCGAAGGCAGGACGCCATATGGATGAGTCGCTCAAGGCCCGCGTTGAAGACTGTGTAGAACTGGCAACACCCGAGGGCGCGCACGTCTGGGTGACGGCTCAGGGCGCGCATGTGCTGGACTGGGTGCCGGCGGCCGGCATGCCGGGCCAGTTGTTTGTCAGCCAGGCCAGCGCCTTTGGCGCGGGCGCCTCGATCCGTGGCGGCGTGCCGGTGATCTTTCCCCAGTTCGGTCAGTTCGGTGAGCTGCCCAAGCACGGATTCGCCCGTCGCTCGCGTTGGCAGTTGGTTGACCGGCAAGCCGATTCGCTGCGTTATGAACTCCGGGACAGCGAGGACAGTCGGGCGATCTGGCCGCATGCTTTCGTGGCCGGGCTCACCGTGCAGCTCCAGGCCCGCGCGCTAGAGGTGAGTCTGGATGTGACCAATACGGGACCGTCGGCGTGCCAGTTCTCCGCCGGTTTGCACAGCTACTTGCGGGTCGACGATATCGCCTGCGTCTCGCTCCTGGGCCTGGGTGGGCGGGCCTACTGGGATGCAACGGCGGATCTTGCGCATCGCCAGCAGCCTGCAGGTGACCTGCGTTTTGCCGGTGAGCTGGATCGCGTGTATCCGCAGGTCACCGGGCCTCTCACGGTCATCGAGGGGGAGCGATCCGTCGAGATCCGTGCCAGTGGCTTTGAGGATGTCGTGGTCTGGAACCCGGGGCCGATCAAGGCCGCCGAGATGACCGACATGGAGCCCCATGGGGACCAGCGGATGCTTTGCGTGGAGGCTGCCCAGATTGCCGAACCGATTGCACTGGAACCCGGTCAATCCTGGCGGGGAAGCCAGACCCTCAAGGCCTGAGCAGCAGCGTCTCCGGCGGAGCGAGCAGCGCGCGCCAGTCCGGCAGGATGGGGCGTGGCGCCAGGGGCAGGGGGCGGTCGGCGATATGGGTGTCCAGCCAGTCGATCAGATCGACCCACATCTCGCGGATTTCAGCCTGGGTGGGCATGATGCCGGCGTAGTGCAGTTCCGGCGTCAGGACCGGAATGCCCAGTGTGCGGCCGGCGTAATTGCCCAGTGAGCCGGGATAGGCACCCAGCCGATCCAGTTGCAGGATGCCCAGCTGCCGCGGTGGTGGCGGTGGGCCATCAAAATCCAGAACCCCCAACGGGGCATGGACGCTGACGATGACATCCGGCTGGAAGCGTTCAATTTCATCGATGAGCCATTGGGTCTCGGGCTCCGAGGCGGCTGATGGACCCGGGTAGCGCCGAGGGTCGCGACCGGTTTGTTCCGTCCAGTACGGCAGGGCGCGCTGGTCCCAGGCCAGCGTCGGAAAATTCCGATTGAGATCCACGCCATTGGCGTTGTAGCGCGTTGCCGGCCCGGCGAGCAGGCCGTCCGGATTCAGACAGGGCAGCATGCGCCAGTGATACCGCCGTGTGGCATCGTCGGCCAGATACTCTGCCCAGCGGAACTGGATGCTGACCGCTGAGTATTCGTCCCCGTGCACGCCGCCGATCAGCAGCACCCGGGCGGGTCTTTTTTCGACGGGCAGGGGCCGTGTCGCAGGAAAGTCGGCCGTCAGAATGGGGCGTTGCTGCACCGTGCCGACGTCGGCCGCGGCGAACTCGACAACCTGGCAGTCAGACTTGGACACACTGCCCAGCAACCCTGCGATTTCAAGACAGCCCTGGGCACCATTGGCCAGCGGCATCGGCAGCATCTGGCCGGCAGATAACGCGGGCAGAGACAGAATCAGACTGAGTGCAAGCCCGCAGGCTCGCGCAAATTGGACTATCACAGTGCGAAAGGCGCGCCGCGTCGTATGAGTGATGGGGACAGTCGTTAGAAGCAACAACCAGGGACAAGAATACGCGATAGCCGACATGCTCGGCCACCACGCTGCTGCACTGACCGGTAACTAATCCTGTTCGTTGGGTCGGACCAGATAGCCGCCGGAGCGCTCATCGCGAGTGAGCTGCAACAGCTTGGCCTCACCCATGGCCTCCAACAGCTTGTTGAAGGAATCGAAGCCATGAAAGGATTCCGAGAAACCGGGACGCCGGCGCTTGAGGGTTTGCTTAATCATCGACCCCCAGACGCGTTCATCCTCGCCGCGCTCCTCGATGAGCGCATCCAGCGTGCCGAGCACGTGATCAAACGCTTCCTGCTTCTTGTCGTCGACTGTCGGCGCAGAGGGTTTCTTCGCCTTGCGCTTGCGTTTGCTCTTGTCGGTGGACCGGACCAGGTCGTCGTAGAAGATGAAGTCATCGCAGTTGGCGGTGAGCAGGTCCGAGGTGGAGTTCTTCACGCCAACCCCGATGACGGTCTTGTTGTTCTCACGCAGTTTGCTGACCAGCGGCGAGAAGTCCGAGTCGCCGGAGATGATGACGAACAGATCCAGATGTTCTTTGGTGTAACAGAGGTCCAGGGCGTCAACGACCATGCGGATGTCGGCTGAATTCTTGCCGGACTGGCGCACATGTGGGATGTCGATCAGCTCGAAGGCGGCTTCGTGCATGGGGCGCTTGAAGTCGGCGTAGCGACTCCAGTCGCAATAAGCTTTCTTGACGGTAATCGAGCCTTTGAGCAGCAGTCGCTCCAACACTTTCTGGATGTCGAAAGCGGCATAGTTGGCATCGCGCACGCCCAGCGCGATGTTCTCAAAGTCACAGAACAGGGCGAGATTCGGTTGTTCGCTGGTTGGATTCATGCGCGGAGTATCGCAGAGGCCGCCATGTGATTGGGAGGGGTGGTGGTCTATGCCGTCGGGCTGGATGCACCGGATCGCGCGCGCGCACTCACACGCCCGAACACCCAGCCTCCTACGGCGCCGCACAGGCCCATGGCCAGCAGACCGGCGAGGCTGCGTGTCGCGGCCACTGCGGTAATCCCGAACAGATGGTTCATGACCACAAAGGCCGTGATGAGGGCTGTGGCACCGGCCACCAGGTGCAAGGGCATCCGCAAGCTGGGCAACCCGCGGGCCAGCAGGCCTGAGACCACAAACGCAGCGACAAAACCGCCCGCCGTGATGCCGGCGAGCGAGGGCGCAAAGCCGGTCAGGTCCTGCCAGGTGGTGGCGGCGCGGATGCTTAGGGGTATCGGTGTGCCCAGCGATTGCAAAGCGGCCAGATTGAACTGTGTCTGGGTCACGCTGCCCAGCACGGTGGTGGTCAGGATCGCAGCCAGCAGGGCGATCAGCGTCCAGACGATGCGCGGTCGCATGGTGAGGCGTCTCCGTTGGTTCTACCCATAGTGTGCACGAGGCGCGGCGCTGATACCGTGATGACACAATCACGGGGTCTGTGTTGATCATGAAGCGAATGTTTTTCGGGTTGCTGGTCTGCCTGCTGGGCGGCCCGTCGCTGTCTGCGGTCGCGGCGACTGCACTCAAGGTGGAAACACTGGCGTCCGGCCTGGCCTATCCGTGGTCCGTGGCCTTTCTGCCGGATGGGCGATGGCTGATCACCGAGCGTGCCGGGCAGCTGCGCATTCTGGATGAGTCCGGCTTGCAGGCTGCTCCGGTGACAGGGGTTCCCGCGGTGTATGCCGCCAGTCAGGGTGGCTTGTTTGATGTGCTGCCAGCGCCCGATTTTGCCGAGTCGGGGCAGTTGTATCTGTCATTTGCCCACGGCAGGCCAAAGGCCAACGCCACGCGCGTCGTGCGCGCCCGGCTGGACGGAGATCGGCTGGTGGAGGTCACCCCGATCTTTACCGCATCGCCGGAGAAGAACACGCCCGTGCACTACGGCGGTCGCATGGCCTGGCTGCCTGACGGGACGTTACTGCTGACGCTGGGCGACGGATTCGACTTTCGGGAAGCCGCGCAAGAACTGGATTCGCATCTGGGCAGCATCGTCCGGCTTCACGCGGATGGCAGTATTCCGGCGGACAATCCCTTCGTGGGCAAGCCCCAGGCGCTGGATGCGATCTACACCTACGGCAACCGCAACGTGCAGGGACTGGTTGTGGATGGTCGCTCGGGACGCGTGTACGCGCATGAGCACGGACCGCGGGGCGGCGACGAGATCAATGTTCTGCAAGCTGGTGGCAATTACGGTTGGCCGGTGGCGACACATGGGGTCGACTACTCGGGAGCGGTCATCTCGCCCTATACCCAGCGGCCGGGAATGATCGATCCGCTGGTGGTGTGGACGCCCTCGATTGCGCCGAGCGGCATGGCGCTCTACCAGGGTTCGCTGTTTCCAGAGTGGCAGGGCGATTTGCTCGTATCGACCCTGGCCGAACGCAGCCTGCGGCGCGTGGATCTTGATGCGACTGGTCGGGTTATTGGCCAGCAGACGCTGCTGGACGAGCGTAATACACGGTTCCGGGATGTGCGGGTTGCCCCTGACGGCGCCATTATCGTTCTGACGGACGCGCCCGATGGCGAAGTGCTGAGACTAACGCCAGCGGCTCGCTAATCTTCGGCTGTGGTCGCGAGCGGCAGATCGAAAACAAAGCTGGCGCCTGCATAGTCCTGCGGGGCCTGGATGCGCATCTGTCCGCCGTGGGCTTCGACGACGCGCGTACAAATGGCCAGGCCGAGTCCCAGCGTGCCGCGTTTGGGGCCGTGGCCCTGTTGCTTGGGCTGTAGCAGGCGTTCGCGATCATCGGGCGCAATGCCGTCGCCATCGTCTTCGACACGAATGTGCAACCGGTTTTCATCGACCCGAGCGTCGATGAGCACGCGTGCGGGCCGGTCGGTGGCGCGATGGCGGTATGCGTTACTGAGCAAGTTCTGAAACAGGCTGCGCAGGTTGGCCGTATTGCCGTGTACGCGTTGCTCGCCGCCCTGCAGTCTGAGCTGATCGGGTGTGAAGGCATCGTCGCCGCAGGCCTGTAGTGCACCGGCGACGATGCGCTCCAGTGACTCGGCGTGCTGGTGGTGTTCGGACTCCGATGAGCGTGCCAGCTGCAGCAGGCCCTGCACCTGTTCTGAGGCCTCTTGGGCACTTTGGCCGATCATGCGCAGCATTTTACTGTCGCGGGTGTCGAGTTGCTCGGCCAGCCGTGGGCCTAGCAGGTCAACCACACCGCTGATCCGACGCAGAGGCGCCTGCAAATCATGCGAGGCCGCAGAGGCGAAGGTGTCCAGGTCGGCGCTGAGTCGGGTGAGTTGCTGCCGTTCGGCCTCCAGCGCCAGATTGGCCTGAGCCAGTTCCCGGGTTCGGGCTTCCACACGCTGCTCCAGTTCCCGCTGGGTCTCAATGCCGCGCAGGGCTGTGGCAGCCTGTGTTGCGAGCAGGGTGAGCACGGCGACCTGGTCATCGGAGAAGGCGTAGGGACTGCTGCGCTGCTCCAGGTAGACGAAACCGGTGGTCTGGCCCGACAAACGCAAGGGTAGGCAGGCTGCGGACAACACCCGACGACGCCGGAGTGCAGGGTCCTGGTCGGGCCAGCTTGTTGCGGCGATGTCGTGGATGATCAGTGGGCGGGCGCTGCGCAGCATGGCCTGGATGAGCGTCTCCGGAAGGGCCGGGGTTTCTGCCCCGGGCTCGGGCTGCTCGCCGGCAGCACTGAGCAGGTGTAACTGGCCCGCATGGACCTCCCCGATGCAGCCCCAGTGGGCGCCGGCGTTCTCGACGAGGATCTCTGCCAGCTCCCGGCGCATGGACTCGGGAGTCGATTGTTCGGTGATGGTGGTTGATGCCTTGAGGGCCGACAGGCTGTCCAGTGCGGCCAGGCTGGTTTGTTGCGCGGCTGCCGGCACCGCCATGTCACGGCCAGTAACCGCCAGCTGTTCGCGGAGTCTGCGGAGTTTGGCCGTTGCCCCCCATTGGTCATAGTGCTCCAGTGCGCGCTGCAGGTAGTGGTCTGCGGTCAGCTCCGCACCCTCGCGGCGCCAGTGTTCGGCGAAGGATTCCTCAGCCAATGCCTGAACATTCGGATACTGCGCCTGTTCGGCACCGGCGATGGCCGCTTCGAAGGCCAGCACGGCCTCGCGTGATCGGCCGGTCCTGGAGCGGCAGACTGCGCGGACCAGATCGGCCTTGGGTGCGAAGTTGCCGGGGGCATGCCGGGACCAGCGGCGCAGATTGCGGTAGCACTGAGCAATGCGGTGTCGGTCGTCCTGGTCAAGACCCTCCGCTGGCGCGGTGCGTAGCAGCACCAGCGGGTAGTACAGGTTGAACTCAGCCAGCTCGGCCATGCCGGGCGCACCGAAGGCATAGGCTTCGGCCTGACGTGCATAGGCCAGTGCGGCTTCGGGGTCATCCAGCAGGTAGCAAATCATCAGCTGCGAGACCCGGATATTGAAGACCAGGAACGGGCTGTTGCCGGCCTCCAGTTCTGCAGCCAACGCGTTGGCGTCGTAGTCATCGCCCACCAAGTCCGTGCCGACGCCGCCTTGATCCGACAAATGCATCGCGAACTGGCGCCAGACATTGGCAAATCCCACGTGGTACACCATGTGCAATTTGCGAATGAGTTCGATGCAGCGGTCCTGCTGACGCAGCGCTTCGGACAGAGGAATCCCGGTGAAGACCGCGTGCTTGCCCAACTGAATGCCGTTGTAGCAGCCGTATTCGAAATCTCCGTGGTCGATGCCGGACTGGAAGCCGCGCGGCAGTTCGGTCATGGACTCGCGCAGTGGACGCGTCCAGTGGGCCACGAACACGTAGTAGAGATTGAGAATCTTGGCTTCCAGCGGGCGTGCCTGGAACCGCTCCAGCAGTGCAAGCGCGTGTCGACCCATCCGCTCACCGGATTGGATTTCGCCGAAGACACCGCTTTGCAGCACGGCGTAGAAGCCGTAGGCAAAGGCCGATAACGGATTCACACCGTGTTCCAGCGTCAGCCGCATCATTTCCAGCGCCAGCGCTTGCCATAGCTGAGGGCGCATGACATAGGCGGCACCGGCGGCACCGGTCATGATCGACAGCGCGATTTCTGCATCGGGGTCCGTCAGCAGCGGCGCAGTTGCAAGGTCGAAGCGCGCGGTCTGTCGGCCAATGAGGGGGCGTAGCTGCTGCACCTTGTCTGCCAGCGCCTGGTCCGAGGCCGGTAGATCGATACCCAGGCGGGTCAGGGTGACCAGGGCATGATCCAGCGCGCCATGCTGGTCATCCTGGGCGATGAGGCGCTCGATGAGGACCTGATCGAGCTGGGCGCGTTCCAGATTCGACAGCTTGCGCTGCTCCAACGCACGTATGCGGTTGCTGGCACGCGTCTCGCTGCCGCTGCGCAGCTCGCAGCGGATAAGCGCCAGTTCGAACGCCAGGGCATCGGCGGGTGCCTGCGCCCAATGCTCCGCAGGCCGCAGTGCATCGGCGGCCTGATAAAACTGCAAGGCCACGTCGTGAGCGAACTCGGCGCTAGCCGCCCGGGCGGTACGCGTCGCCAGGCCGAATACCTGCGCGCGTTCTTCGGCGGTGACCAGCTTGTCCAGGCATCGCAGGTACTGCGCCATCACCCGGTGGTCGTCCGCGCCAGCAGCGTGGAGGAAGCGCGCGAGCCGCAAATGAAACGCTGGCCGCTCGGCGACAGCAGTCAGCGCATACGCGGCTTCCTGGATACGGTCGTGCCAGAAGCGGGGCTGTTCCGCGTCCCAGTGGATGAGCTGGTGCTGACGGGCGGTCTCCAGATGGGTCCGGACGGATTCGGGGTCCATCGACAACAAGCTTGCAAGCTCGTCCAGCTCAGCCTGGTTGTCGAGACCCGCGAGACAGCACAGGGTCTGCTGGACCTCGGCAGGCTGGCGGCGTAGCTGGCCTAGGACGAGGTCCACGACATCGCTGGGCAGGGGCAGGCCCTGCAGTCCTTCACGATCGGGCTGCCAGCAGCCGGTTGTTGCGTCCATTCGCAGCAGCCCATGGTCCCACCAGTCCATGAGCACGCGTCGCAGGAAAAACGGGTTCCCGGCGCTCACGGCCTGCAGCTGCTCGGCCACGACGCGGCGGTCATCAGCGGCCATCGGGAGTTCGGTGTCGAGCAGCTGCTTGATGGCCTCCATGTCCAGGGTGTCGAGACTTAGCTGGCTGACCCGGTCGGAACCATGGGCCTGCGCCAGCCATGCGGTTAGCTGGGCGTTCTGGGCGGCTTCGTTATCCCGGTACGCGCCCACCAGGAGCAAATGGCGGCTCATCTCGGATTTGTGCACCTGCGCAAGCAGGTCGAGCGAGGCCGAGTCTGCCCATTGCAAATCGTCGATGAAGACCACCAGCGGCCGGGCGAGGTCGGCCAGCTCCGAAATCAGACGCTCCGCGTTGTAACGCATCCGTGCCTGGGCTTCGGGCGATAAGTCCTGTGAGCTCTGGGTGGTCGGCGCCGTGGGGTCAGGACACAGCACGCTCAGTGCCTCTATGTGTCGGGCAGTGAACGCGCTGAGCTGGTCTGGCGAGAACCCACGCGCGCGCAACTCGGCCAGGCATTGGCGCACGATGGATTGCCAGGCCGAGTAGGGCTGGCTGCGCTGGGCCTGGTCAAACTTGCCTTCGGCCCAGATGAGGTCAGGTTCGACGCCTAGACAATGATGGGCGAAGGCCGATTTGCCGATCCCGGAGGGGCCGGTGATCAGCAGGCAGTGCAATGCACCCCCCCGGACCTGGCGTAATCGGTCACGGACGTGTCGAGTCTGTGCCTCGCGCGCGAACAGCTGCCGGCTGGGTACGTAGGCGGTGACCGGGTCCTGTTCGCCCAATTGGAACCGGCTCCGCTCGCCGCGTTGCCAGCGGATCAGGTCGGCCTGCAGCCCGGCGGCGGATTGATAGCGCTCGTCCGGGCGTTTGCGGAGCAGCTTGTCGACGATGTCTGCGAGTACCGGGTCGCTGTCGGCGGGCAAGCATCGAGCAGGCGTCTGGGTCAGATGGCGGTGCAACAACGCGACCGGGTCTTGATCTGCCCAACCGAAAGGGGGCTCGCCAGTCAGCATGTGGTAGAGCATGGCGCCGACGGCGTAGAGGTCTGCGCGTCGGTCGACCTGGGCAAATTGACGGCCGCTGCATTCGGGTGCCAGGTACGCGATTTGCTCCAGCGCCAGTTCCAGGGCTGTTGTCGCGGCACTGGGAACGGCCTGAGTGTCAGACAGGTTGAGCAGTTCGACACGGCCGTGATCATCGACCGTCCAGCTGCCCGGGTGCAGGCCCCGTAACACGCGGCCGCAGGTATGGAGGCGGTCCAGCAGTTTTAGCAGCGACTGTGTGATGCCAACCGCCTGGTCGGTCGACAACGGCGCTTCGGCACGCAGCCACTGCTCGCCTGTGTGCATGGGTCGGGCCGCCACATGCCAGATCAGCGCAGGTGATTGTCGGTACTCGACAATCCGGGCATTGGTCTGAGGATTGAGATGGGTGCGCAGGCTGCGCTCGGCTTCAAGCGCTGCCGTGGCCGCTTCGCGCGAATGCCCCGATCCTGCCATCTTGATCAGCAGCAATTCGCCGGATTCAATCAGACGCCCGCTGAGGACTCGCCAAGACGCGGTCTCCGCAAGCGTTTCCAGCGTCTCGATCGCATCCATGGAGCTCGGGCTACCTCTCTTGTGACGGGTGCTTTGGTCTCTGATTCCAACTGTCGGCAGCAGCCCGGCTTTCTTGAATGAGGTTCAGAGCCCTCATCGCAGGTCGGCGTCGCCTCCGGCGGTCGGCGACTGCCAAATGCTTAGGCAGCCTTGCCAAATGGCGTCGGATCGCTATGCTCGCCGCCCCCAGTTTGCCCCGCCGACGATCATGAATCGACTCCTTCTTGTATTTGGCAGTCTGCTGCTGAGTCCCTCACTCGCCCTGGCTTCAGCCGCCGAATCGGCCGAGAGCCTCGACCTCACGACTAGCTGGGTGGGTATGGCCTGCTTGCTGATGTTTGTCGTGGCCTACGTGCTGGTGGTTTTGGAGGAGTGGAGCGGGATGCGCAAGTCCATTCCGGTGCTCATGGCGGCTGGCTTTATCTGGACGCTGATCGGCGTCGCCTACACCCTGGCGGGGCAGCCACACTGGGCGGGCGAAATGGTGCGTCATAGCCTGCTGGAGTTCGGGGAACTGCTGCTGTTTCTGCTGGTGGCGATGACCTATGTGAATACCTTGCAGGAGCGTGGCGTGTTCGACGCGCTGCGCAGCTGGCTGGTGGGTCGCGGCTTCTCCCTGCGCGTCGTGTTCTGGATTACCGGTGTGCTGGCATTCGTCATGTCACCGCTGGCCGACAATATGACCACGGCATTGGTGTTGTCCTCGGTGGCACTGACCGTGGGCGGCTCACACACCGGGTTTGTGGTTGTGGCCTGTATCAACATTGTCGTGGCCGCCAATGCCGGCGGGGCGTTCAGCCCGTTCGGTGACATCACCACGCTCATGGTCTGGCAAAAGGGCGTGCTGGGGGCCACGGAGTTCATGGCCCTGCTAATCCCATCCTTTGTGAACTGGATTGTGCCCGCGGTCATCCTGAGTTTTGCGGTGCCGGCCGGACGGCCGGAGGCACTGTCCGAGCGCGTGGAGGTCAAGCGCGGCGGCTACGTCATCATCGGAATGTTCATTGTGACGGTGATTGTTACGGTGACCATGCATACCGCATTTCACCTGCCTCCGGCGCTGGGCATGATGGGCGGACTGGGATTGCTCAAGCTCTACGGGTGGTACCTGAACTGGTCGGGACTGCGCCGGCAGGGGCAGCCCATCACCTTTGTCTCGCATGACGAAATGATGTCCGATCACACGGAGCCACATGCGCCCAACACGTTTCGTGAAGTGGCCCGCGCCGAGTGGGACACCCTGTTGTTCTTCTACGGGATTATTGTCTGCGTGGGTGGTCTGGGCGCGCTGGGCTATCTGGCCGCTGGCTCGCATCTGATTTATGAAGGCCTGGGGCCCATGACGGCGAATGTGCTGGTCGGGGTGGCGTCGGCGATCATCGACAACATTCCCGTCATGTATGCGGTGCTGAGCATGGAGCCGGTCATGTCGCACGGGCATTGGCTGCTGGTGACGCTGACCGCCGGCGTCGGCGGTTCATTGCTGTCCATTGGATCGGCTGCCGGCGTGGCGGTCATGGGGCAGGCGCATGGTCGTTATACGTTTTTTGCCCACCTGCGCTGGAGCTGGGCCATCGCTCTGGGTTATGCCGCCGGCATTCTGACCCACCTGTGGCTGAACCACGCGCTGTTCTGAATCGGCCCGATGCGCTCGCGGCGGGATCGTGAGCAATGGCATCCTCGGTGGCGAATCCGTTCGACCGGGAGGCCTTGTCCATGATTGTCACGCCCCTTTACGCCGGTTTGTTGGCGCTGTGGTTTCTGGTCCTCAGCATCTGGGTCATCCAGGGGCGGAGCGGGCCCGAGGGTCCCAGCCTGGGAGATGGCGGTGATGTCGCCATGGCGCGGCGAATTCGCGGGCACGCCAACTTTGCCGAGTATGTGCCGCTGGTTCTGGTCCTGATGGGCATGGCCGAGTTATCCGCCGCGCCCGCCTGGATGCTGCATGGGGTCGGCTTGTGCCTGTTCGTTGGACGCCTGCTCCACGGATACGCCTTGTCGTTTTCGGCGAATAATCCGCTGGGCCGCATCCTGGGTATGGTGTTGACCTTTGCAGCCTTACTGCTGACAGCCGGCTATAACCTGGGTTATGGGCTGACCCGGCTACTACCGTGAGTCGCTTGGCCTGACCAGTGCTGCGGACTGTGTCAGCCAGCACGCGACAAAAAACGCCCCCTGCGGCGTGACCACAGGGGGCGTTGTTCCCAGCGGGGTGGCTTAGGCGACTTCGAACAGGCCTGCTGCACCCATGCCGCCGCCGATGCACATGGTGACGACCACGTACTTCACGCCGCGGCGCTTGCCCTCGATGAGCGCGTGGCCGACCAGGCGGCTGCCGGTGACGCCATAGGGATGGCCCACGGCGATGGCGCCGCCATTGACGTTGAGCGCGTCATCCGGGATGCCCAGCTTGTCCTGGCAGTACAGCACCTGGACGGCGAACGCTTCGTTCAATTCCCAGAGCCCGATGTCGTCGACACCCAGGCCGGCACGTTCCAGCAGGCGCGGGATGGCGAAGACCGGGCCGATGCCCATTTCGTCAGGCTCGCAGCCAGCGACCGTAAACCCACGGAAGATGCCCAGCGGCTCGATGTTGCGCTGTTCGGCCAGCTTGCGGTCCATGACCACACAGGCCGACGCCCCATCCGAGAACTGGCTGGCGTTGCCTGCCGCGATCACGCCGCCGGGGATGGCGGGGCGAATCTTGGAGACAGCCTCATACGTCGTGCCGGGGCGGATGCCCTCATCCTGCGAGGAGGTGACTTCCTTGGTGACCAGCTGCCCGGTGGCCTTGTCCATCACCCCGGCGGTGACCGTGATCGGTGCGATCTCGTCTTCGAACTTGCCGGCCGCCAGCGCGGCTTCCGCACGCTGCTGACTCCGGGCGCCGTACTCGTCCTGACGATCGCGCGAGATGTTGTAGCGCTTGGCCACGGTTTCGGCCGTCTGCAGCATGGGCCAGTAGATCTCCGGCTTGTTCTGCGTCAGCCAGGATTCCTGCAGCATGTGCATGTTGGCTTCGTTCTGCACGCAGGAGATCGACTCCACGCCGCCGCCGATCATCACCGGCACCTGGTCGACGATGACCCGGTGCGCGGCCATGGCAATGGCCTGCAGGCCGGAGGAGCAGAAACGGTTGACGGTGACGCCGGAGGCGGTAATCGGCAGGCCGGCGCGCAGCGCGATCTGACGCGCGATGTTGGAGCCGCAGGCACCTTCGGGCCAGGCGCAGCCCATGATCACGTCTTCCACTTCGCCAGGGTCGATACCGGCGCGTTCGACAGCGGCCTGGACTACATGACCGCCCAGGGTGGCCCCGTGCGTCATGTTGAAGGCCCCGCGCCAGGATTTGGCCAGCGGGGTGCGGGCGGTAGATACGATGACAGCTTCAGTCATGGTTGTTCTCTCAATTCTGTATGGATGACAAAGACTTAGTTGAAAGTCTTGCCGTCTGAGGCGAGGGTCTTGACCAGTGCGGCCGGCTCCCAGAACTTGGCGTCAGCGCCGGGCAGGGCCGCGAACTGGCGCATGCGGCGCTCGACGTTGAACAGCCCCATGGTGTCGGCGTAGAGCATCGGCCCACCGTGATGCAGCGGGAAGCCGTAGCCGTTGAGATAGACCATGTCGATGTCCGAGGCACGCTGGGCGATGCCGTCCTCAAGAATGCGTGCGCCCTCGTTGACCAGCGACAGCACCAGGCGGTCGCGAATCTCGTCGTCGGACAGCGTGCGGCGTTCGATGCCCAGCTCCTGGCAGGTGTCGAGGATCATCTGCTCGACTTCGGGATCGGGCTGCGGCTTGCGGTTGCCGGGGACGTACTTGTACCAACCCGCGCCGGTCTTCTGGCCGAATCGGCCCATTTCGCAGAGCTTGTCGGCGATGGGCATGCGCGGCATGTCCGGGTATTCCTCGTAGTGGCGTTTGCGGATGTACCAGCCGACATCGTTGCCGGCCAGGTCGGACATCCGGAACGGCCCCATGGCGAAGCCAATGGACTCCACCGCCTTGTCGACCTGCTGCGGCAGGGCGCCTTCCTGCAGCATCGCCAGCGCCTGGGCCACGTACTTGTTGACCATGCGGTTGCCGATGAAGCCGTCGCAGACGCCGGCGACCACGCAGAGCTTGCGAATGGTCTTGCCCAGCTTCATGACGGTTACCAGCACATCGTCGGCCGTCTTGTCGCCGCGGACGACTTCCAGCAGGCGCATCACATTGGCCGGGCTGAAGAAGTGCAGGCCGACGACATCTTCAGGCCGCTTGGTGAAACTGGCGATGGTGTTGAGGTCCAGCGTGGAGGTGTTGCTGGCGAGGATGGCGCCGGGCTTCATGACCGCGTCCAGCTTCTCGAACACCTGCTGCTTGACGCCCTTGTCCTCGAAGACGGCCTCGATCACAAGGTCGGTGTCGCCCAGGTCATCGTAGGAGAGGGTCGGATGGATCAGCGCCATGCGCTGCTCCAGCTTTTCTTCGGTGAGCTTGCCTTTCTTGACGCGCCCCTCGTAGTTCTTGCGGATCGTGGCGATGCCGCGGTCCAGCGCGTCCTGCTTCATTTCCAGCAGCCGCACCGGAATCCCCGCATTGAGGAAGTTCATGGTGATCCCACCACCCATGGTGCCCGCGCCAATAACGGCGACCTTCTCGATCTTGCGGGTAGGTGTGTCCTTCGGCACGTCCGTGATCTTGCTGGCCGCACGCTCGCCGAAGAAGGCGTGGCGCAGGGCCTTGGATTCCGGGGTGTTCACCAGTTCGCCGAACAGTTTTCGCTCGGTGGCCAGGCCCTTGTCGAACTTGCCGACAGACGCGGCGACGGCCTCGACACACTTGACGGGCGCCGGGAACGGACCGGCCATTGCGCCGACGGTGTTCTTGGCCACCATCAAAAAGCCTTCGGCTTCCGGGTGCTGCACCTTGATGTCACGGATCAGCTTGGGCGTCTTGCCGATGACCGTCTCGGCATAGGCCGTGGCATCGGTGAGCAGGTCGTCGCCCGCCATCGCATCAAACAGGGCCGTGTCCTTGAACTGCTTGGCCGGCACGATGTTGCCGGAGACGATCAGGTTTAATGCCGCTTCCAGGCCGATGACGCGGGGCAGGCGCTGGGTGCCGCCGGCGCCGGGCAGCAGCCCCAGCTTGACCTCCGGCAGGGCAATCTGTGCATCGGCCTTGGCGATGCGATAGTGACAACCCAATGCCAGCTCCAGACCGCCACCCATGCAGGCGCCGTCGATGGCGGCGATGACGGGCTTGGGGCTGGCCTCGATGGCATCGATCACCGTGGCCAGCGATGGCTCGGCAAACATGGCCGGCGTGTTGAATTCGCGGATGTCTGCGCCGCCGCTAAACGTGCCACTGGCACCGATGAGGATGATGGCGTCGATGCCGGTATCCGCGTTGGCCGTATCCAGGCCGTCCAGAATGCCTTTTCGCAGGGGATGGCCAAGGCCGTTCACCGGCGGGTTTTGCATGCGGATGACCGCAAGGCGGCCCTGGGTCTGGTAGTCAGTCGCGCTCATGTGCACTCCGATCTGGGTTGTCTGATCGGCGCGTGGACGAGCCGCGCGCCGAAGGTGGTGATTCGGTCGCACGAAGATGGCCCGCGCCGCCGTAGGGCGGCTGCTGGCCGGGACGGGGTGGAGCCCGTCTCAGTAAGGATCATCTCCGCACAGGTATCTGCCGACTGCAGTCGGTCTTGCCTGTTCTGCGTACGCGAGCGTACACGAACAATTGATAGTCAGCCAAACCATCGGCGACCTCGGCCTAATCGCGTGGGCTACGGTCGAAGCGCAGCAACAGGCCAGGCAGGAACAGCAGGTCAAAGACCAGGGCGATGCCAATGGTCATGGCCGTCATCATTCCCATCGAGGCGTTCACGTCGAAGGAGGATTGGGCCAGGATCAGGAATCCGACGGCCAGGGCCACAGTGGTCACCGCCAGGGCCGCGCCCACGGTGGTGAACGCGTAACGGATGGCATCCTCGGTGCTGTGGCCCAGTTGTTGGCGTGCGCGCAGGTACTTGCTGAAGAAGTGCACGGTGTTGTCCACGACAATGCCCAGCGTGATCGAGAACACGGCCGCCACGGCCAGATTGACCTGACCGACAAAGATGCCCCACAGCCCGAAGGAGATGGTGGCGGGAAAGGCGTTTGGTAGCAGCGACAACAGGCCGAACTTGATCGAACGCAACGCGATGATGAGCGTGAGCGCAATCAGGGCCAAGGCGAGCGCCGAGCCGCGCATCATAGCCTCAATATTGTTCTGCCCGATATGGGCGAACATCAGTGACACGCTGGAGCCTGGCGTTTGAATGGCTGGCGTGTTCGCCGCCAGCCAGGCCTGGGCGCGTTCCTCCACGGCAATGATCTGCTTGGAGTTGAGGTTGCTGATATTGACCTGAAACTTGGTCGCCGATTTGTCGAATGTCAGTTGGTTGTTGAGGTCCAGCCCCATGGGCAGGGACAGTTCGTACAGCAGGATGTACTGGGCGATGAGTTCCCGGTCATCCGGCAGGCGATAGTAGGCCGGGTCGTCCCCGTGCATGTTGCGGTTCAGGCGCTTGACCACGTCGGTGAACGTGGAGACATGCGTGACCTCCGGCTGCTGGCGATACCAGTTGGCAAAGGCCTCGACCGCATGCAGGTACTGCGGATCGACGATGCCGTTCTCCTCACCGGCGGGGAGGGAATAGGCAATGCTGTCCACGCCGGTCAGGTTGTCCTGCACAAAGTCGAAGGCCTGACGAATGGATAGCGATTCATCGAAGTACTCGACGGTGTCGTCGTTGAATTCATTGCGCGGCACGAAGCAGATGAGCACGGCAGCAACCGCCAGAACGCCCCAGAAAATGAGGCGATGCCGGGCAATGATGAGGTTGGCCAGCTTGAGCATGGCCCCGTTGCGATCGGGGTCTTCGGCGGTGGTCCGTACCCGGATCGGCAGCAACAGCATGACGCCGGGCAGCAGCACCAGTGACCACAGCATCGCGCCCAGCACACCGAAGCCGACTGAGGTGCCCAGTTCGCGGAAGGGCGGTGAATCGGAGAAGTTCAGGCTGAAAAATCCGATCGCCGTGGTGATCGACGTCAGAAAGACCGGCTTGATGTTGATGGACAGTGCATGCTCCATGGCGGCCGGCTTGTCCAGGCCGCGGCGCAGGTCCTTGAGATAGCTGACCAGTACATGGACGCAGTCCGATACGGCCAGCGTCAGGATGATGATCGGTGCCGAGACATTGACCTGGTTGACCTGAAAGCCCAGCCAGCCGCTCACGCCCATGGTGGCCGCAATGGATACCAGGATGATCACGATCGTCGCCAGCGTCGTCGACAGGCTGCGCATGAACAGGGTGAGCAGCACGATGACGGCCAGGAACATCAGCGGCACCAGCGTGGAGGTGTCCTGCGCGGCGGCCTCGTTGAAGCTTTCGTTCACAACCACCTGGCCCATCAAATAGACGTCGAACTGGGGATAGCGATCGACAAAGGCATCGCGCAGTTCGTAGACGTCGGCCATGAGCTCAGGGACAACGGTGCTTTGTTCGCGGGAGTCGTCGGGCAACTCCACACGGACGTTGACCGATGTGACGTGGGCCTGCTCGGAGAGGAGCGCGTGCACCAGCACGGGCTCCGACAAGGCGATGGCTTCCAGGCGGTCCAGATCTGACTGGGTCAGCTCGGCCGGGTGTTCGACGAGGTCGCGAACGATCAAATCGTCCTGCTCGGCGCGGCTGTACTGGAAATTCGTGATCGAATCGACCCGCACCGAGCGCTGCAGCTGCCAGGCCTGCTCGGTCAGCCAGATCACAGCCGCGAGGTTATCGGAGGTGAACACCTTGCCGTTGTCGGGCGCCAGCACGAATGCGACGTTGTCTCCCCGGGTGTAGGCATCTTCCATGGCCTCGTAAGCCACCAGCCTCGGGTCATCGTCGCTGAAGAATATCTTGTAGCTGCTTTCGAACCAGAGTCTGCTGGCGCCACTGGCCACAATGGCGACCAGCGCGAACGACAGCAGGGCAAAGAGATAACGGCGGCGCACCAAGAGCGCGGCGAGGCGGGCTTCCATGGACTTGTCCTTGTCAACGGCACCTCGACGGGCTGGGTGCCTGCGTTGATCATACCGCCTGGTATGTGGGTGTTGCGAGTCGCTCCCGGGGCCTGGTCTGGCAGCGCGGCGTGTGTCCGACCGGCGGCGTTCACCGCAGCTGCGATTTCGTAGCACTCTGTAGGGAGACACTGACTTGGGTGATGTCTCGAGGAGAGTGATATGCGAGGCGAGTGCTTGTGTGGTTCAGTGACGGTCGTCGCGCCTGACGCCCGGCAAATCGGTGCCTGCCATTGCGGGTATTGCCGCCGGTGGGGTGGTGGCGGGCCCATGCTTGCGTTGCACTGCGGGCCGGATGTGAGCATCGAAGGCGAGGCGAGTGTCAGCACGTACCGTTCGTCCGACTGGGCCGAGCGTGCGTTCTGTCGACAGTGCGGCACACATCTTTACTACCGTTTGCTTCCAACCGGCGAGTACTTCGTGCCTGCCGGGCTGTTCGAAGAGACGGATCTTGAGATTGAAAGCCAGATCTACGTCGACAAGAAACCCGGTTATTACGCGTTGGCCAACACCACGCCCATGCTGACCGAGGCGGAGGTGCTGGCGCAGTTCGCGGCCGGTCAGTCTGAGTCTGCCGAAGCCGGCCCAGACGACTGACGGTGTAGCGGCTGGCTGCCGCCGGGTCCGCGCGATAGGCTGTTGGCCATGTCCCGCAAGTTCGAATGCTTTTTTGACCTGTCCTCACCCTGGACCTGTCTGGCGTTCCACAATCTGCGACCGCTTGTGCAGCGCACGGGGGCCGTGGTGCGGTGGCGGCCGTTTCTGGTGGGGGGTGTGCACAATGCGGTCAACCCGTCGTTTGTGGCCTCGCGTTCGAATGAGCTGACCAGCCCCAAGTGGCGTCAGACGGCGCAGGCCCTGATGGACTGGTCGGCATGGTCCGGCGTGACCATGCATTTTCCCTCGCGGTACTTTCCCCTGCGATCAGTGCTGGTGATGCGCAGCTGCTGCCTGCTCGAGGAAGATCAGCCAACGCTGGAGCGCTTCATGACGGCCGCGTTTGCCGCTTACTTCAGCGATCAGCGGAATTTGGATGATCCGGTCGTTGTTGAATCCGTGGCTGCGGAGATTGGCTTGGATGGCGCAGCGCTGGTGGCATCGGCGCAGGCCTCGGACGCCAAACAGCGGCTACGCGCCAATACGGATGAGGCGGTCGCACGCGGGGCATTCGGCTCACCCAGCTTCTTTGTGCCCTTCGGTGACAGCGAGCGGCTTTACTTCGGCAACGATCAGTTGCCGCTGGTCGAGTGGGCATTGGCTCAGCGGTCGCCTGCCCCCATTTAGCCGGCATCCTGAGCGTGGCATGAACCACCTGCGAGTCCCTAAGGCGCTGGCCAGTCGGCGCGGGCATCAGTTGGCGCGCCATGCCCCTGCGAAGACTCAGCCATTGCACCCATCGAAGGAGTCGTGACCGTGATCGACCTGGTCGCAACGTTTATTTATTTTTTTGCGGTCATCGATCCGATTGGATCGGTGCCGGTGTTTATTGCGGTGACACCAGGCTACGACAGCCGTGGGAAGCGCCGCATTGCCTTTATGGCGGTGGGCATTGCGGCGCTTATTCTGATTTTCTTCGTGCTGGTGGGTGAGCTCATTCTGACCGCCATGCAAATCCCCCTGCCGGCGTTCCAGATTGCCGGCGGCATCGTCCTGTTTCTGTTTGCCCTGTCGATGATCTTTGGCGAGAGCAAGCCCGAGGAGGAGACCCGACTCGCTGCGGATCACACGGAGACGGCGATCTTTCCGCTGGCGGTGCCCTCGATTGCGGGCCCGGGCGCGATGCTGGCGGCCGTGCTGATGACGGAGAACGCCCGCTTCGGGCTCTGGGAGCAGGCGCAGACGGTAGGGGTCATGCTCGCCGTGCTTCTTGTGGTACTTGTTCTCATGCTGGCCGCCAGCGGCATTCACAAAGTGATTGGTGATGCTGGCGCCAGCGTCATCTCTCGCGTCATGGGCATGGTGCTGGCCGCCGTGGCGACGACGACCACCCTGGAGGGTCTGAAGGGGTACTTCGGGTTTTAGCGCGTATCTCCCCCGGCCCCCTCGATCTGTGCTGGCCGCTAGGCGCCGATCATGGGGCGGATAACGCCTTCCAGACCCTTGAGACCGGCCTTACGGCCATAGTCCAGTGCATCCGACGGGGCAGCCTCGTCGACCAGATGGGCCTTGAGGGCGAACAGGGCACCTACGCGATTGCTGCTGGCACAGTGCACCAGCGTGGGTTTGGGGAGCTCGCTGAGCGCCTGTGCCAACTGCTTGGCATTGTCGGGACTCAGGTCGGTGGCGGCGGCCACGGGGATCTGCACATAGGGCAAGCCCAGCGCTTCGACCTGCGCGTGCTCATCCCAACCGCATTCGCCAGTCGGGCACAGGTTGATGATGCTTTGCAGGCCGGCCGCTTTGGCGGCTTCCAGTTGTTCCGGGCTGGGCTGACCGGCTGTCCAGGTGTCGTCGTCCAGCTGGCTCAGGTAGGGAATTCCAGTGTCGTCCAGAGTCATGTGGTGTCTCGTCTGCTGTGGGGAGGGCGGGGTGTCGTCGTGGTTCCCGTTCAGGTGCCATGGTAGGCAAAACGGCCCGGCTTCGGCGAGCAGACAGCCAGGCCACGATGCGATCACTGCCATCGACCTCGTCTGCGGCGGGTGCTCGCGTTGCCAGGGACGCCGTGATTGATTTGCGCCGCCCAATTGCAGCCTGACAGCGGGCCGCGCCAGGGTGCCGCGAATCGATTTGTATGGTCTTACGAGGACAAGCCCGGGTCGGTATCAGGCCGGGTCTGACAGGGCACGATGGTGACGAACCGCTGATCCACGACCAGCGAAGGCGCGATTCCGAACATTTCGATAAAAGTGTGATCCGCATGCGCCAGGTCATAAAAACCAGCGTCGATGGCGACCTCGGTGAGCGTGCGGTCTGTCGACCAGCCCTTGATGGCCTTCCAGATTGCAGCCCAGCGTGCGTAGTGCTGAATGGTGGTGCCGATCTGCTGCTTGAACAGCGTCCGGGTGCGGGCGGCCGAGAGTCCGACGTCGCGCGCAAGCTGTTCCACATTCACTTCATTCAGCGGTGTTTCATCGAGCCGCCGCCGGAGGGTATCGATTCGGGCGTCCACAGGCTGGGGGGCAGGGATCCGTGCGCCTGTCATTGCCTCGACCGCCTGGCGCGCGACGCGGATCACAGTGTCAGGTTCCAACTGCTGTGAAAAGGCGGGCCGCAGGACGTCGATCACCTCAGTGAACTGATCGGCCTCGAAATTCAGCCAGTCCCGGCCCGAGATGCGTGCCTGCAAGTCCCGATATTCCGGCCATTCGATGGGGAAATAAAACAAGGCCACGTGGCTGTCGATCGCAATGACTTTGCGGCGTTCGACGCGGGGGGCGACCAGCGACGCCCAGGTCTCGATTTCTTCCCCCGCGACATTGATGGTGTACGGCTTGTTGCAGGCCAATCGAAGCGTCGCGCACAGCGGGGTGGTCGTGCGTTCAAGCACCAGCGTGGGTGCGAGCAGGAGCAGCCCGTGGCGCCAGTGATAAATCGTCATGCCCTGTGGGCTTGGGTGCGGCAATGAATCTGCGTTCATTGGGGCGAACGTCTCCTTTCAGACCGATTGGGATCGGTTCTGCGGACCATACTGCGTGCTTCGCGGCGTGCGCTGCAAGCCGGGAACGCAGCGCGCGCGTTTGGTACAAGCCGCGGCGGCAGATGGCTCCGATACTGGGGTTGTGAGCACGGTAAGCGCCGGTTAGTCGACCCCTCGAGCCTCGCGCTACTGCGCGCCCCGTACGCACAAAAAACCAATAAAAGCCGGGCACAAGAGCCGGCGGTGCTGTTTTCCCGAGGAGATGCCATGAACAAACACATCACCAAAGCGGTGGGTGTGAGTCTGACCACCGTGCTGGTCCTGTCCGCTTGCGGCGGTGACCAGTCTTCCACCGAGCTGAGTCTTGATCCGGGGGCGGAGGCCTGTGTCGCAGAGCAGACGGCGGAGTCGACCGGCGTGCCGTCAACGCAGCGAATCTTCGCCTGGATTGAAGACCTGGTGGGGCTGGGGTATCGCCGCACCGGTACCGTGGCCGGCTACGCTGCGGCGGCCTACGTGAAATGCCAGCTGGAGGCCCTGGGCGTTGACGAGGTCTTTTACGAAACGGCCACGACCTGGCAGTGGACGGCCGAGGAGGCCAGCGTTCATGTGGACGGCACGCCCATCGACGCGTTCCCCTCTGCGCATTCGTTTGTCACGCCCGATCAGCCGTCTCGATTTGCCACGCCAGAGGGCGGTTTGCGTGCTGAACTGGTGGACGTGGGGCTGGGGACACCGGTCGAAATCGCTGCGGCCGATCTGGAGGGGAAGATCGCCGTGTTCGACCTGAAGTTTCTACTGCCACCGGCAGGCTTGGCCGCGTTGACTGAGTTTCTCTGGGATCCGGAGGCCAGCATTGCCCAGCCATCGCTGATTACAGGCAACCCCTACATCACCAACTACGACACCGTACTTGCCGAGGTTATGGATGCCGGGGCGGTCGGCTTTATCGGCGTGCTGGCCGACTATTTCAATTCGAACCAGTACTACAACGAGTACTACCGGCGCCTGCAGGTCACGATTCCAGGCTACTGGGTCTCACCGGTCGAGGGCGCAGCACTGCGCCAGCGAATGTCGGAACAGGCCGGCCTGACCGCATCTCTGGTGATGCGCGGGGAACGCCGCGAAGTCGAGGCACGCAGCGTCGTCGGTATCCTGCATGGCGACAGCAACGAGACCATCATGGTCCAGTCCCATCACGACGCGGCCTTTGACGGCGCTGTGGAGGATGGCAGTGGGGTGGCCGCCGTGCTGGCCCAGGCCCAGTACTTTGCCTCACAGCCGCCCGAGTCTCGCGCACGGACCCTGATGTTTTTGACGATGGACAGTTACTTCACCGGCTATCAGGGGCATATGGCCCTGGTCGACAAGTACATTCTCGATCCGCAATCGCCTTATGACATCGTCGCCAACGTGACGCTGGAGCATATTGGCAAGCAGGGCGTGGTGGATGCTGACGGCGAGTTGGAGATCCAGGATCAGCACGAGATTCGTGGCGTCTTCGAAAACGTGGGGCCGACGCTTAAGGCGCAGATCATTCAGTCCGTGGTGGATCACGACTTGAGACGGCTCGCGGTGCTCAGCGGCGAGGCTTTGTGTGCCACTGTCGGCATTCCGACCGATGCCTCGTTTGTCTGCATCAACGGTGTACCCACCGTCAGCCTGATTGCCGGCCCCAACTATCTCTACGACGCAGCCGACACGCTGGACAAGGTGGATCAATCGCAGTTGGTGCCGGTCACCGAGGCCTTTATCGAGATCATCGAAGCCATCGATGACACGCCCAGGGCGCTCATCGGCGTGACGTCAGGAGCTGGTGGGTGACCACCACCCACAGGAAAAAGCCGCCGACAGCTCCAGGCTGCCGGCGGCTTTGTGGTCTCTGCGACGGGGGTTAGATCGGAGAGCGAATCTGCTCCCGGGTCATGGGCAAGATGTCTGTAATGAAGTCCCGGTGCGCCATGACGGCGCGGGCGAGCTGTTCTGGCGGTACGCGGTCCGGGGTGTCCTCGACCGTGTGGTAGTGCGGGGTGGCCATGGTCAGATTGACGCAGGGCACGCCGGCTTCGCCCATGAGCCCCTCGAGATCTCCGTTGGCGTTAACGGTTGGCACCGTTGGCACCGGTGCAGCCATGAGCCCGTATTGCAGCAGATACGGCGCGAATGTCCGAGCCAGCGCCGGATGCGCCGTGGTGAACAGCGCGCGCTCCTCGTCTCCGGGGCGCTCCACGACCAGACCCAGCATGTCGATGATGCCGGTGGTGCTGAAATGCTCTTCGCCCTTGGCTGCCAGGTGATCCAGATTGACGAACAGGTCCAGGTCCGGCAGCCGCTCGGCGTAGGCCTGGGTCCAGCGTGTGACCCCGCCATGCGGGTAGCCCGCATCGTGGCCGGTTACGCCGAGGAAGATCATGTCGCGTGGTCGCTCTTGCAGCGGCAGCGACGCAAAGTGCTCCGCCAGACCGATCAGGCCCGAGACGCCGGTCGCGTTGTCCAGCGCCCCGGAGAACCAGGCGTCGTAGTGTGCGCAGATCAGCAGGGTGCCGGGCAATGCACCAGAGCCGGGCAACTCGGCGATCACATCGCGTGATTCGCCCTGCAGGTGATAGGCATCCAGCGACCAGGTCGCCGTCCCGCCGTTGTGTGCGGCCTGCTTAAAGCGCGCCAGGTCGTGGGCACCGAGCTGGAAGGCCGGCATGGGGTTGTCGGCCTGATCGTTCCGGCTGGAACTGGTCGGGCGAATCAGGTTGTCGGGGGCGTCGGACGACACGAACATGGCCACCGCGCCGAGCTCGGCAGCGCGGTGGTAGCTGTCGGGGTAGGTCGCGAAGACGTTGAGCAGGGCACGGCCGGTCACGACCACGGCCTTGCCGCGCAGATCCTGCGCCAGCAGCTCCGGTTCGGAGCCGAATCCGACATCGACCAGTTCGGCCGTGCCCTGTCCACCCGGCGTGGACCAGATAGGGAAGCTGTTGATCATTTCTGTGTGATCACCCAGGGTCAGACTGACGCGCCAGTCGTCCAGCTGCCACTTGGTGATGGGATAAGGCTCGATTCGCGTACTCAGTCCGGCCGCCTGCAGGCGGTTGGCCAACCACCGACCGGCTTCGGCCTCGGCCGGGTAGCCGCGCCACCGGGGCTGGTACGCACAGAGTTCTGTGACCCAGCCATGGAGTCGGTTCGGATCCATGGGATCGATCTCGATGATCGGATCGGGCGGCGTGTCGACCGTACCTGCTGCTGCCGGTGCGCTGTCCTGCCCGCAGGCCGACAGCAGTGCGGGTGTCCCCAGGACCGATGACAGCGCAGCCGCCTGTTTGAGCAGTTGTCTGCGGCTCAAGGGTTGCTGCAGGCCACCCGTGGTGGCCTGCGTGGCTGTCGCCAGCCTTGGATGATGATCTGTCGGTTTCATTGTGCGAATTGCTCCATGATCCAGGTGGCGATGGCCGGGGCCGCCATGTCGGCGGTGGGCGAGTGATCCGCCGGCCACCGGGCATAGGTCACGTCGTAGCCGCGGTCCTGGTAGTCCTTGACCAGGGCATCGGTCAGGGGCATCAGGGCTACGGCGTCAAACAGTCCTGCGTCGATGCGAATCGGCAGGTTCCGGCGCATGGGCAGCAGCCGGACGTCATCTTCCTGCCAGGCCCGGATGAGCTCTGCCGTGGCTTCGTCGCCGCGCGGGCCCTTGACGGCCTCGGGAGACAACCCGCCCCAGGAATCTTCATGGCTGAGATCTTCCAGGCACAACCGCTCGATGTCTGGCCAGAGGGCCACGGCCTCCTCGGACAAGCCGCCGTCCTCCAGTAACAAGGCTTCGAACGCCGGGTCGGTGATGGCCACGCCCTTGAGCGCCAGTGCGGCCAGGGCCACCGCCACATCAACACCCGGGGCGGCCACGGGTAGGTCGCCAGCGGCCGTAAGCAAGACTTCTAGCTGGGTCACGGGGGTGATGGCGACCACGCCAATCAATTCCAGGCCACGGGCCGGTGGATGCATGCGGTTGCCGCTGTTCAGCGCCGCCACGCCACCTTCTGAGTGCCCTGCGGCGACCCAGTAATCGCCGACTTCAGGCCAGCGATCCGCCACTGCCGAGGCCATGTCACGCATGGCGCGGGCCAGGGAATCACCGCGTAGGTAGGGGTGGGGGCCCGCTTCGCCCAGGCCTTCGTAGTCGGGCCGCGCCACCACCATGCCGAGATTGAGCAATGCGGTGGCCAATGTGTCGCCTTGCTGCATGCGACGCAGTTCGCTGGACTCGGGAACTCCGCGGGTGGGCGCACAGGCGTCCGCCGCGCCCGTCGTCATATGTCCGTAGACCACCAGCGGCCACTGGCCTGCAGGTTCCACCGGTATGGCCGGCAACAGCACCAGGCCGGAGGCCAACGCCAGATCACCGAACACGTTGTGCGTGGTGTAGCGCACAAACAAGGACTGACCGGCGGCGGCCAGCTGGCTGGTGGCGGGGGCGTCCAGCACCTGCACGATGCGGCCAGCCGGCAGATGCTGCCAGCCATGGGCAGGTGCTGGCGGCAGCTCGGCCTGTGGCGTATCAGGCACGCTGGAACCGGGCTTGGGATCTGCGGATGGGGCCGGGTGGCCGGCATCGGCGCAGCCGAAACAAAGCATCGTCGCCAGCAGGGTGACGACCGCCGTGTGGTTCAGTGACATCGGGTTCTCCTCTCGCACCTATCTTTTGTTATTTCTCGGCGCGCAGATGGGGCTTGGCGCCGGGTCACGGACTCTACCCGGCGCGATGTCGACTGGCTTGTATCAAATCCGCGCCGACCTGATCGGCTGGCTGCAGGCGTCGCAGTGGTTGTTGACTCGGGCGGCCCTGCTGTCGGGCGATGGCCCTAGCCGGGCCGGCCCAACAGGGCCACGCCGTAGGGGGGGAGGGTGAGCTGTCCTTCCCGGACCGCGCTATCCGTGAGATCCGCGGCGACGGGGTGCAGATCCTGGCGCGGTGCATGCTGGGTGACGCTGTGGGCGGCCAGATTGAACACGCACCACAAGGGCTGCTCGGGATGATCCCGGACCAGACTGAGCACGGGGTCGGCGGTGGGTAGCAGGCGAAGTGTGCCTGTACCCAACGCTGGGTGGCGGCGGCGCCAGTCGATGGCTGCCAGGTAGAACCGCAGCAAGGAGCCCGCATCATCGGTCTGCTGATCGACGGCCAACGGTCGGTGGGCGTCCGGGATGGGCAGCCAGGTCTCGTCGGCTTCGGAGAAACCGGCACCCGCGTCATAGCGCATCCAGGGCATGGGCGTTCGGCATCCATCCCGGCCCAACAACAGGGGGTAGTTGGCGAGACCGTACGGGTCGCGCATGCGTTCGAGGGGTACCTGCGCCTGGGGCAGGCCCAGCTCATCGCCCTGATAAATACAGCAACTGCCGGGGAGCACCATGAGTAGCAGGCAGAGCAGGCGATCCAGGGCGTCGCCATGCTCCACCTGCGAGGCCTCAGGTCGGCCCTGCGGCCACCAGCGGCTTTTCAGGCGGGGGAAATCATGGGTGCCAAAGGTCCAGCAGAGTCGATGGTCGGGAAATCGCAGATTGACCTGTTCCACGACTTCAGTGAGGCCGTCCCGGGTAAAGGGCTCATGGCTGATGAGCGCGGCGTTGTAGGCGCAATGCAGTCGATCCTCGCCGTGAACGTATTCGGCTGCGGCGGCCAGGGTGTCCTCGGCGCTGGAGATCTCGCCAAGCACCATGCGATCGGGGTATTCGTCCAACAGGCTGCGAATGTCGGTTAACCAGGGTAGGGCCTCGGGCCGGCAAACCGTGCCGGTGTTCACGGTCTCGAAATAGGGGTCACGCGGGTCGGCCCCGGCAGGGCGCGGCATATTGGCGGGTCGGCGTGGATTGTCCGCCAGGTCGGGGTCGTGCCCGAGGAAATTGATGACGTCCAGCCGGAAACCGTCCACACCCTCGTCCAGCCAGTAGCGACCGACATCCAGCATGGCTGCACGCACCTGCGGATTAAACCAGTTGAGATCGGGTTGCTGGGTCAGAAAATTGTGCAGGTAGTACTGCTGGCGCAGCGGCTCCCAAGTCCAGGCCGGACCGCCGAAGGTGGCGCGCCAGTTGTTCGGCGGGCCGCCGTCCGCCGCCGGGTCGGCCCACACGTACCAGTCGGCCTTGTCGTTGTCGCGGCTGCGGCGGCTGACCTGAAACCAGGGATGCTGGTCCGAGCTGTGGTTCCAGACCTGGTCCATGATGAACCGCATGCCCAGGGCATGGGTGCGGTCCAGTAGTCGGCGGAACTGGGTCATGGAACCGAATAAGGGTTCGATGGCGCAGAAGTCGCTGACGTCGTATCCGAAGTCGGCCATGGGGGACTGCACAAAGGGGGACACCCAGATGGCGTCGGCCCCTAGATCAGCCACATAGTCCAGTCGCTGGGTGATACCCGCCAGATCGCCGGTGCCGTTGCCGGTGCTGTCCATGAAACTGCGCGGGTAGATCTGGTAGATCACCGCATCGCGCCACCAGGGTGCGGACGGACTCACGATGCCGCCTCGGGCGCCAGATTGGCGAGAAAAGCGGACCAGGGCGACAGCAAGACCCGGTGATGGTCATCGGCCAGAGCCGAGTCGTACCCCAAGCGGTGAATATGCTGACAGCGGCCGTAAGCGCGCAGGTCGACCTCAACGTCTCGCTCGGAGAGATTGAACAGGCATAGCAGACGCTGGGCCTGGTAGCTGCGCAGCAGGGCCAGGACGTGGGTGGGGGCATCCAATAGTGTCGAGTCGCCGGCTGTGAGTGCTGGCTGCAGACGGCGCCATTGCAATAGCTGGCGCCAGCGGTTCAGCAGCGAGTCCGGGTCGGCATGCTGGCGGTCGACCGCGCGCCGCCGATGCCGTTCGGGGATCGGCAGCCAGGGTTTGGCCGAGTCCCGGAGAAAGCCGGCGTTGGGCGCGTCAGAGGACCAGGGCATGGGCGTGCGCGAGCCGTCGCGACCGGTGACATCCGGGTATAGCGCCTGGCCGAAGGGGTCCCGTATCTGGTCCGCGGGGATCTCGTCGGGGATCCGGGCCTCGGGGAGCCCGAGTTCATCGCCCTGCCACAAGCAGAACGCACCGGGCAGCACCAGGAGCATGGCGGCCATCATGTGGTAGAAGCGCTCGGGGTAATTACGCTCGTCGCCGCCCCAGCGTGAGCGCAGCCGCCCGTAGTCGTGATTGCCGACGATCCAGCACGTGCCCCCTGCGCCGAACGCAGCGGTCACGCGTTCGATACTGCGGCGCATGAAGGCTGCGGTCATCGGACGGTCTGCAAGCAATGCGCTGTGATAGGCCAGATGCAGGCGATCGTCGCCGCGCGTGTAGTCGGCAGCGGTTTTGACGGAGTCCTCGCAGAGTGTCACCTCACCGAGCAGCATCGTGTCGGGGTATTGGTCGACCAGATGGCGCAGAGGCGCCAGGTAGCGAAGGGTCTCCTCCCGACAAAAGCTATTGATGAAGCATTGTTCGGTCATCGGGTTGTCCGGGGGAATACCTTCCGGCATCGCGTCCTGCTCGCCCCGGGGCGGGTTGTCCGTGAGCGCGGGGTCATGGGCGTAGAAATTCACGGCGTCCAGCCGCAGCCCATCGATGCCCAGGTCCAACCAGTACTGCGCCGCTTCGAGCACGGCCTCACGGACCGCCTGGCAATGCCAGTTCAGGTCAGGCTGACTCTCCAGAAAATTGAAGAAGTAGTACTGCTCGCGTGATTCGCAGTAGGCCCAGCCGCTGTCTCCCGTAAAAGCAGACCGCCAATTGTTGGGCGGGCCGCCATCGGGTGCCGGGTCCGCCCAGACGTACCAGTCGGCCCGTGGGTTGTCGCGGGAACGGCGACTTTCCTTGAACCAGGGGTGCTGGCTGGAGGTGTGGCTCCAGACCGCGTCCAGAATCACCTTGAGCCCCAGTTGATGGCTGATGCGTAGCAGACGGCGGAAGTCTTCATCCGTGCCGAATTCCGGCGCAACCCCGGTCATCTCGACGACGTCATAGCCCAGATCGTCCATGGGGGAGGGATAAATCGGTGTGAGCCAAATAGCGTCCACGCCGAGCGAGGCGATGTATTCCAAGCGCCGGATCACACCGGGCAGATCGCCCCCGGGGCCGTCGCCCGTGGCCTGGAAGCTCCACGGGCTGAGCTGATAAATGACCGCATCCTGCCACCAGGCACCGTGATGGGGGGTGTTGTTGGCGTCCCGCCAGGTCCAGGCCGGCTCATTAATCTGTGGTGTACGCCACCATTGCGGGTTTCGGGCTTGCATAAGACGTCCTGTCGCAAAAGCCATCGTGCCGGTCGCGGCACGCCGAACAGTCCCCCCGCCAAGCATGTGGCCTTGCCTTGTATTCCGGACAACCAAAGTGAAAGCAGGTTCCACATCATTCGATTGGGTGATGAGCGCAGACCGCGTGGGTGATCTGATGTCCGGGCAGGCGGGCTGCCTGCATTTAATCTTGGATTGGGGAGTGGTCGATGAGGCGAAGAAATACGTCGCGCGCTTGCGCGGCTTGGCTATGCGTTGTCGCGGTTTATGGCGCGATGCCTGTCATGGCGCAGGAGGCGTTGACCGCAGTACCGAATGCCGAAGACGGCAAGAAACAAGTGACGGAGCTGTCGAAGAGTGCGCGAGCCTGTTTCTCCCGAGGCAGTCTGTCGACGGCCAATCAGGCCACCCTGGCGGCGGCCGAGAGCTCCGGCCAGCTGGCTGGATTCAGCATTAATCAACAAGGCCAACTGGAGCCCATTAAGGCCGCCAGCGACAACTGGTTTAGCAAGCGTCGCTTGAAAGCTGAACTGAAGAAGCGGGCCAACGCGGGTCAGGCCGTCCAGCTGATGTCGTCGCTTTGCGGCAACGAAACCGCCGTGACCACACCCGAGGCGGCTGATCCGACGCAACTTAGCAAGGTCGGTGGGTCGGGAAGTCCAGGGGCGACATCGACTATCGCCGGAACTGGAGGGGCGGGTGGTGCAGCCGCCGCAGCCTCCACCTCCGGGCTGTTGGTCACCGGCGGGCTGGTGGGTGTGGGGGTTCTCGGCGTGGTCGTCATCGGATCAGCGCTTGATGACGACTCCGGCAGCACGGTCTCGACGACCGACTAGCGAGCCGTTCCGGGTCACCCGGAGCAGAGCGGGTGACCCGGACATCCGTCTTCAGGCGTGGATGGCGTGACCTAGCGCAGCCAGCGCGGCCTCGTGGAAGGATTCACTCATTGTCGGGTGGACCTGAATGATGCCGGCCAGGTCCTCCAGCACCGCGCCCATCTCGATGGCCTGGACGAACGCGCCCGTTAGCTCCGAGACATGAGCGCCCACGGCGTGGACACCGACAATCAGATGGTTGTCACTACGCGCCGTGACCCGGACGAATCCGCTGTCGCCGGCTTCCATGGTCAGTGCGCGACCATTGGCAGCGAGGGGGAAGTGACCCACCACCACATCCAGCCCGGCGGCGCGTGCCTCGTCGGGAGACAGGCCGGCACCGGCGATCTCGGGCTCGGTAAAGCACACGGCGGGTATGGCCGCTGGGTCGAACTTGCGCCGATGGCCGGCGATGATCTCTGCGACCATCTCGCCCTGGGCCGAGGCCTTGTGCGCGAGCATGGGTTCGCCGACGACATCGCCGATGGCCCAGACCTTGCGCATGGAGGTCTGGCAGCTGTCGTTGACCTTGATAAACGGGCCGTTCATGTCGATGACCAGCCGGTCCAGTCCCCAGCCCTGGGTGTTCGGCCGACGCCCGACGGTGACCAGCACCTTGTCGCAGGGCAGTTGTTCCTGTCCGGCAGCCGTTTCCACCGTTAATTGACCATCGGCATAGCCGAGTGCTCGGGTCTCGAATCGCACATCGATGCCCTGTTTGCGACACCAGCCCTGTACGGGTTTGACCAGGTCCGCATCGTAGGACGGCAACATGCGATCGGTGGCCTCGACCACGGTGACCTCGGCGCCCATCTTGCGGAAGGCGATGCCCAACTCCATGCCGATGTAACCGGCGCCGACGACGACCAGCCGCTTGGGCACAGCCCGCAGTGCCAGTGCATCGGTGGAACTGAGCACGTCGCCGCCGAAGGGCAGGCCAGGCAGTTCCACGGGCAGCGAGCCGGTGGCGATGATGGTGTGCTCGGCCTGGATGTGGGTGGTGGTGCCGCCATCGCCATCGCCTTCGACAATGCAGCTCTTGCCATCTTCGAACCGAGCCCATCCGGAGACGACCTGCACGCGGGCTTTCTTCAGCAGCCCGGCGACGCCGCCATTGAGTTTCTGCACGATGCCGTTCTTCCAGTGCACGGCGCCGCCCAGGTCGAACTCAGGTGCTTGTGGCAGGCGGATGCCCAGGGCGCCATCGCCCACATGTTGCTGCAGGGATTCGAACTTGCTCGCGGCGTGAATCAATGCCTTGGACGGAATACAACCGCGAATCAGGCAGGTCCCGCCGAGCTGGTCGGCATCGACCAGCACCGTCTTGAGCCCCAGTTGCCCGGCGCGGATGGCGGCGACATAGCCACCGGGGCCACCGCCGACCACCAGAACCTGGGTGCTTAGTGCGTCGCTCATGCTTAGCCCTCCATGAACAGGGTGGCGGGGTGCTCCAGCAGCCCCTTGATGCGTTGGATCAGCGCAGCGGCGTCCCAGCCATCGACAATGCGATGATCAAAGGAGGATGAGAGGTTCATCATCAGGCGCGGAGTGAGTTGACCGTTGATATACATGGGCCGCTGCACCATCTTGTTGACGCCGATAATGCCCACCTCCGGCGCGTTGATGACCGGGGTTGAGGCAATGCCCCCCATGGCCCCCAGGCTGGTGATGGTGAGGGTCGATCCGGTCAGCTCCTCGCGGCTGGCCTTGCCGCTGCGGGCGGCCTCGGCCAGACGGCGGATGTCGGCCGCCATGTCCCACAGACTCTTGGCTTCGGCATGCTGCATGACCGGGACAACCAGCCCACCGGGCGTTTGCGTGGCAATGCCGATATGCAGCGCGTCGTAGCGGTGCAGCACATCCGCCTCATCATCGAAACGGGCGTTGACCTGCGGGTGTTCCGGCACGGCGATCACCAGTGCCCGGGCCAGAAACGGCAGCATGGTCAGCTTGGCCTGGTCGTCGCGACGCTGGGCATTCAGGTGCTGGCGCAACGCCTCCAGCTCCGTGACGTCGACTTCCTCCACGTAAGCGAAATGCGGAATGCGCTGCTTGGCCTGCTGCATGGCGGTGGCGATACGCCGGCGTAGCCCGATGATGCGGATCTCCTCCACTCCGGGCTTGGCCGCGCGGCTGGCACCGGGGCTGGCGGCCCCTTGATTGCCCTGGACAAAGGCGTCCAGATCCTGCTGGGTAATGCGACCGGCCGGGCCGCTGCCGGGCACGTACTCCAGACGAATGCCCAGGGATTGCGCGCGGCGACGCACGGACGGCGAAGCCAGTGGCTTCTCACCGGCCTTACGGGGAAGGCCGCCCGATGTGGCCTGGCGCGGTGGGGGCGAGGGCGGTGTCGCCTGTGATGTGGTGGCAGCCGTTGTCGGGGCAGGTTGTGGTGCTGGCGTCGGGATCTGAACCGGGGTTTCAGGATCGGCCGGTGCTGTACGGCTGGCGGTCTTGACCGACTCGCCGTCATCCGCTTCTTCGACGTCGGTGTTTCCGTCGCCCTCAACCTCGATACGGACCAGCGGGCCACCGACGGCAATCATGCTGCCGGCCTCGCCACAGAGCTCCTTGACCGTCCCTCCGACAGGCGATTCGATCTCCACGGCCGCCTTGTCCGTGAGCATGTCGACAATGCCCTGGTCCTCGGCTACCACATCGCCGACGGCGATCTTCCATTCGGCAATCTCGGCTTCGGCGATGCCTTCCCCGATATCGGGGAGTTTGAAGGTGTAAATCCCCATTTATGCGTCCTCCATGACACGGCGCAGTGCATCGCCTACGCGCTTGGGCCCTGGGAAGTACTCCCATTCGAAGGCATGCGGGTAGGGCGTGTCCCAGCCGGTGACGCGCATCAGCGGGGCTTCCAGATGGTAGAAGCAGTGTTCCTGAATCTCGGCGATGAGCTCGGCGCCGAAGCCGCTGGTGCGGGTGGCTTCATGGACCACGACGCAGCGGCCGGTTTTCTTGACCGATGCCACCAGGGTGTCGATGTCCAGCGGCAGCATGGAGCGCAGATCGATGATCTCGCCGTCGATGCCGCTTTCCTCAACCGCCGCCTGGCAGACATGGACCATGGTCCCGTAGCAGATCACCGTCACCTCGGCGCCGGGGCGCACGATATTCGCCTTGCCAATGGGCACGGTGTAGTAGTCGTCCGGAACCTCGCCCAGGGGGTGCTGGGTCCAGGATTGCAGCGGCTTGTCGTGGTGGCCGTCGAAGGGGCCGTTGTAGATGCGCTTGGGCTCGAAGAACAGGACCGGGTCGTCGTCCTCAATGGCGGCGATCAGCAGGCCCTTGGCGTCATAGGGGTTGGACGGCATCACCGTCTTTAGCCCGCAAACATGCGAGAAAATCCCTTCAGGACTCTGGCTATGCGTCTGACCGCCGTAAATGCCGCCGCCGCAGGGGGCACGCACGGTGATGGGCGCCCAGAACTCCCCGGCCGACCGGTAGCGCAGCCGCGCCGCCTCGGAGACCAGCTGATCAAAGGCCGGGTAGATGTAGTCGGCGAACTGGATCTCGGCCACAGGCCGCAAGCCGTTCACACCCATACCAATCGCCATCCCCAGAATCCCGCCTTCGGCGATGGGGGTGTCGAAGCAGCGTTTGGCGCCGTATTTTTCCTGCAGACCCGCCGTGCAGCGAAAGACGCCGCCGAAGTAGCCGACGTCCTCGCCGAAGATCAGCACATTGGGGTCGCGGGCCAGCATGTTGTCCAGGGCCGAGTTAATCGCCTGGATCATGTTCATGCGACTCATAGCCCGGCCTCCTGGCGCTGACGGCGCAGGTGGGGCGGCAGGTCCTTAAAGACATCGTCGAACATGGTGGCCGGACTGCAGGGCCGTACACCCAGCGTGCCGTGGCTGGCCGCTTCCTTGAGATCACGCTTGATCTCTTCGTCCAGTTCGGCTTGCAGGGCCGCGTGACGGTCTTCGTCCCACTCGCCCAGTGCGATCAGGTGTTGCTTGAGCCGGTCGATGGGATCTCCCAGTGGCCACACGGTGAATTCGTCTTTGGGGCGGTAGCCCGAGGGGTCATCGCTGGTGGAATGGGCGGCTGCGCGGTAGGTGTACAACTCGATCAGCGTGGGCCCGAAGTTGTTACGCGCTCGGTCGGCGGCCCATTTGGTCACCGCATAAACAGCCAGAAAATCATTACCGTCCACACGGATGCCCGGCAGGCCGTAGCCCAGGGCGCGGGCCGCAAACGTGGATTGTTCGCCGCCGGCAATCCCCGAAAAGCTGGAGATGGCGTACTGGTTGTTGACGACGTTGAGTACGACCGGGGCCTGATAGACGGCGGCAAAGGTCAGGGCGTGGTGGAAGTCGCCTTCGGCTGTCGTGCCTTCGCCAACCCAGGCAGCGGCGATCTTGCTGTCGTTCTTGTAGGCCGAGGCCATGGCCCAGCCAACGGCTTGCGGGAACTGCGTGCCCAGGTTGCCGGAGATCGAAAAGAAATTCGCATCCTTGACCGAGTACAGCACCGGCAGCTGTTTGCCTTCGAGCCGGTCCTTTGGGTTGTTGAAAATCTGGCACATCAAATCGACCAGGGGCCAGTCCCGCGCCACCAGCATGCTTTGCTGGCGGTAGCTGGGGAACAGCATGTCATCAGGCCGTAGCGCCATGGCCTGGGCCACGCCGCAGGCCTCTTCGCCGGTGCACTTCATATAGAACGAGGTCTTGCCCTGGCGTTGCTGGCGCAGCATCCGGTCGTCGAAAGCCCGGGTGCGCATCATGTAGGTCAGGCCGCGGCGCAAGGTCTCGGCGTCGAGCTGTGGATTCCATTCACCAACGGCTTGGTGCTCGTCATCCAGCACGCGGACCATGCCCAGGGCGTAGTCCCACATCTGGTCGTCAGGCTTGTCGAGTGGAGGCTTGGCCAGGCTGTCAGCGGGCGGCACCTGGATCATGCTTGCATCCGGGTCCATGCCCGGACGCGTCGTCGGTTCCGGCAGGTACAGCCGGAGCGTCTCGTCAGTCATGTTGTGGTCTCTCTCCATCGCACCGTCTTTGCGCGGTGGCGTGGATTATTTTGATTGGAAGCGCCGCCTTCAGGCGGTCGCAGACCGGCGGGAGTTTAATCCTTTGGCTCGGCGCGTAGTACCGTACTGCAGCAAAGTGGCAGTGCCGTGACCGTAGACGGTGCGGCGGACACAACAACAGTGAGGAGACAGGGACGTGAAGAGCCAGGGGAGATGGTCACGTGGAGTGGCCAGGGTGACGATGTGTGGTGTCGCGGCTTGGCTGGTTGCCTGCGGCCAGTCAGCGGTTCCGACCCAAGCCGATGACGATGCCGATGGATTTTCGGCGCCAACGGCGGCGACCATCGAGGCGAACCGGGCGGTGGCGCAGGCCATGCCCGAGGACCATCTCGATGGCATGGACGCCGCGCGACGCGGGCTGATTGCCGAGGCCGACGATCTGGTGGTGAAGCGGGAGGATGGCCGCTCGATCTGGGACATCCCCGCCTATGACTTCGTCGAGGGTGAGGCGCCAGACAGCGTTCATCCGGGGCTTTGGCGGCAGACGCGCATGCATACGATTGCGGGTCTGTTCGAGGTGCAGTCGGGCATCTACCAATTGCGCGGCTTTGATCTGGCCAACATGACGCTGATTCGCGGCGAGCAGGGCTGGATCGTCATCGATCCGCTGACCAATGCCCAGACGACGGCCGCCGCCTGGGCATTCGCCATGGCGCACCTGGAATCCGGACCGATCACCGCCGTGCTGATGACTCACAGCCATGTCGATCACTTTGGCGGCGTTGAGGCGCTGGTTGAGTTCATGGCCGAGGGCGCCCCGATTGTGGCCCCCGAGGGATTCATGGAAGAGGCCACCAGCGAAAACGTGTTGGCCGGCCCAGCCATGCAGCGCCGGGCGGGCTTTATGTATGGCCGCAACCTGCCGCGTAGCCCGCGTGGGCATATCGATACCGGGTTGGGTAAATCGCCGGCATTCAACGGTCAGATTGGGATACGCCAGCCCTCGCTGATCATCGACACCACCGGCCAGACCGAAACCTTTGACGGTGTGCGCTTCGAGTTCCAGAACGCACCAGGGTCAGAGGCACCGGCCGAGTTCACGGCGTATCTGGCGGAGCACAAGGCCTTTATCGGCGCAGAACTGGCATCGCGCACCCTGCATAACCTGTACACGCTGCGCGGCGCCAAGGTCCGCGATGCCCTGGCCTGGGCCCGATACATCGAGGAGGCGCGGCTGCGTTTCGCCGAGGCCGAGGTCTTTGTCGGATCGCATCACTGGCCGGTTTGGGGACGCGACACGGTCCAGACCTTTCTCAAGGAGCAGCGTGATACCTACAAGTACATTCACGACCAGACGCTGCGATTGGCCAACAACGGCCTGACGCCGCGGGAAATCGCTGAGGAACTGGAACTGCCGGCTAGCCTGCGTCGGGGTTATCACAACCGCGATTACTACGGCACGGTGCGACATAACTCGCGGGCGGTTTATCAGCGTTACTTCGGCTGGTTTGATGGCAACCCGGCCAATCTGAACCGCCTGCCGCCTAACGAGGTCGGGGAGCGCTACGTTCGCCTCGCCGGAGGCCCGGAGGCCCTGCTTGACGCGGCCAAAGCCGGCTTCGAGGCAGCCGATTATCGCTGGGTGGCTGAATTGCTCAGTCATCTAGTGTTCGCTGGCGAGGCCTCGGCCGAAGCACGCGGCTTGTTGGCACGGACCTACGATCAGTTGGGCTATCAGTCCGAATCTGGCCCGTGGCGCGATTTCTATCTCACGGCCGCTTATGAGCTACGCCACGGCATGCCGGAGCAGGTGATGAACCTGCCGGACGCCGCTGGTTTGCTGTCCCATATCGAGATTCCGACGCTGCTGGATTCGATGGCCGCGCGGTTGAACGGCCCCAAGGCCGAAGAGGTGGAGCTGCGCCTGGCGCTCGCCTTCCCGGATCTGGACGAGCGGTATCTGCTGTGGATCGAGAACGCTGTGCTGCACCACCGGCCGCTGATGGACGATGAAGCCGTGGATGTCAGCCTGTCGATCAGCCACCCGCTGTTCGTACGGGTGCTGAGCAAGCAGGCCTCGCTGGGCGATCTGATTGGCGGCGATGAGCTGGACGTCAGCGGCAGCCGGCTCAAGCTGCTGAAGTTCTTCTCGCTGCTGGACACGCCGGACGGGACCTTCGCCATCGTCGAACCGTGATCCAGTCCCCGCTTGCTCTGGGCGGGCGGGGGCTTTGTCCTCTGTTGTGAGGACGCCGACACGCACGGCGCGCACTACCGTATTCCTCGAAGTCGCGGAAACCTGTCCGCGGCAGCGAGGGAGCAGGGATGATGAACAGGCGATTGGGGTGGATGCTGCTGGCCTGGCCACTGTGGGCGAGTGCGGGGCCGGATGGATACCTTCGGCACGGCGGCGGAGCGGTGAGCAGCCTCAGCACCGGCTCGACCGGGCTGGCGGCTGCACTGGCCAACCCGGCGGCGGGTGCAAGCTTGCTCGGCGAGGAACGTTCGATAGCGACCGGGGTTCTGTACCTGCCCCATGTGGGATACGAGGTCGGCTCGGTGGACAACTTTGCCGAGAATTTCGAGGATTTCGAGGATCGCTTCGACGAGGTCGAGGCGCAGATCGAACAGGCCGAGCAAAGCGGCGACCCCAACGACACCCAGGCCGCAAACGATGCCATTGAAGCGCTGATCCAGGACTTTAATCCGGTGCTGCGCGACATCGTCGACCGCGGCTACTTCAACATCGAGCTCCAGCAGCAGTTACCGGTGACGCCCGCCCTGTTCAAGGCCTTGGGTGGGGTGTGGACTGTGGATGTCTCAGCCGATCTCAAGGCGCGTATCGAAACGGTAGCCTCGACGGCAGGGCCCGGGATCGTCCAGGGGCTGGACACCGACGGCGATGGCCTGCTCGACGAGGTCGAGACCAACGACTTGGCTGCCCTGGTGACCAGCGGCGTGTTCACGCAACTGGGCCTGGGTTACAGCCGGGTACTGCCGTCGGCCCAGTGGTCGGCGGTGCCATCGGATATGACGCTACTGGCTGGCGCTCGACTCAACATCATCCAGGGCTCGCTGAGTAAGCAATTGGCGATTGTCGATGATGACGCCGACGACGATGAGGACACCGCATTCGACCGGGTTGAGGACAACTATGACGCCAACGAGGCCAGCACCACGGCCCTGGGTCTTGATGTCGGACTGCTTGCGCAGTGGCGACGCTTCAGCGCCGGCGTGACGATCTTCAATCTGCTGCCACCGTCCTTTGACTTCGGTGATTTTGGTCAACGCTGCGACCGGTTCGATGCAGATTCCGGGCAACGGGCGGATTGCGAGGCGACCCAGCGGCTCATCGATCAGGGCGTGATTGATGCGGCGGGCAGCTACGATGTCGACACGCGCCTGAATATCGAGGGCTCATACGATATTCCACGGGTTGGCTGGACGGTGGGTCTGACGCTGGACCTGAACAAGGTCAGTTCGGTGCTGGGGGATGAGTATCAGTGGTTCGAATGGGTGGCCGGACATGATTCCGGGCGCTGGTGGCTGCCCGATTTCGCCATTAGCTATCGCCAGAACCTGGCCGGCAGCAAACAGTCCTATCTCGGCGTGGGGATGGGCCTGCTGCGTGTGCTGCGGTTGAACATCAGCTATGGCCTGGACTCGACTGAGGTTGATGGCAGTGACCAGCCGCGCAGTGCGGCGGTCAGTCTGGGCTTCGAAATCCCGTTCTAGTGGCCGCGCGTGCCGGAGGGGGTGCCGAAGCCTGCGGCAAATCTGGTAGGCTTCGCGCCCGCTCACCGTTGTCGGCTGAGCGCGCCGGCCTCCAGGGCCGGACTCGACGGTGGGCCGCATCGGTTCCCCCGCGACGAATCCTCGTAAACCCCGCCAGGCCCGGAAGGGAGCAACGGTAGCGAACGGTTCGGGCGCCGGGGTGTCGCTGGTGCGGTCCGCCACCTTATCTGCTTGCGCCTGCACCGAACGCTCGGTCCTGTCCAGGCGGCTTGCTGCGCGCGGTCCCCGGACGCCGGGCTGATCTGCGACAATCCCCGGCTCGCCGATCCAAGCACATTTGAATGACCTATCAGGCACTGGCGCGCAAGTGGCGCCCCCGAACGTTTGAGCAGGTGGTGGGCCAGCAGCATGTGGTCCAGGCACTGAGCAATGCGCTGGAGCAGCAGCGGATTCATCACGCCATGCTGTTCTCGGGTACCCGCGGTGTTGGGAAGACGACACTGGGCCGCATCATCTCCAAGTGTCTGAACTGCGAAACCGGCGTGACCGCCACCCCCTGCGGTACGTGCAGCGCCTGTGAGCAAATTGATCAGGGGCGCTTTGTCGACTTGATCGAAATCGATGCGGCGTCACGCACCAAGGTCGATGACACGCGGGAGTTGCTGGATAACGTCCAGTACGCGCCGACGCGCGGCCGTTACAAGGTGTATCTGATTGACGAGGTGCACATGCTGTCCAAGCACTCCTTTAACGCGTTGCTCAAGACCCTGGAAGAGCCGCCGCCGCATGTGCGTTTTCTGCTCGCGACCACCGATCCGCAGAAACTGCCCATCACGATTCTGTCGCGCTGCCTGCAGTTCAACCTCAAGCGGCTGCCACCGTTGCTCATCCGCGAGCGACTGGCGAGCATTTTGGCCGAGGAGGGCGTGGAGGCCGAGACCGATGCCCTGCAGGCGCTGGCCATCGCCGCCGATGGCAGCATGCGGGATTCGCTGAGCCTGACAGATCAGGCCATTGCGTTTGCCGGCGGTGCGCTAACGCTGCAGTCGGTTGAAGACATGCTCGGCTCGGTGGGTGCGCAGGACGTGCTGGCGGTCATCGAGGTGGTGAACGGCCAGGATCCGGATGCCATGGCAGCGCTGCTGCACAAGCTGGATGAACAGGCCCCGGATTTCGACGGATTGCTGGCGCAGATTGCCTCGGCTCTGCAGCAGATCGCCCTGGCGCAGTTGGTACCGGCCTATCGCAACGAGGCTTCGGTGTTCGATGCCGACAAGCTACAGGCGGTGGCCGATGCCGTTTCGCCTGAAGATGTGCAGCTGTTCTATCAGATCGCCATGCAGGGCCGCCGGGACCTTCCGGTGGCGCCGGATCCGCGGGCCGGGTTCGAGATGACCCTGCTACGCATGATGGCGTTTCGACCCGTGGCCGCTGGCAGCACATCCGGCACGGGCGCCGGGGGGCAGGCCCGGGCGCGGGAACGTCAATCCGAACCCGCAGAACCCGAGCCCGCGTCACCCGTTATCCCGCGCAGTGAAACACCTGCCGACCCGCCGAAGCCGACGCTAAATCCTGGACCTGCCCAGGCTGCGCGTGGCTCTGCCGTGGCTGACCGGTTGCAGCGCAGCCGTGCGCGTTTACAGGGCGCGGCACAGGCACCGCAGCCGGCGCCGGATCGTGCGCCGGCACCGCCCAGCCCCGTCGATAATGCGGCCGAGTCCCCGGCGCCAGCGCCTGCACCGGCCCACGCAGCGCCGGCTGCCGAACCGCCCGCGCCCGACACGGGCAAGCCCCGCGTGCTGCTCAGCGCTGCGGACTGGCCGACGTTGGTCCGTGACCTGGCCGTGGATGGCATGGCCGCCCAGCTGGCCCGGCGATCGGAATGCGCCGAGGTGACCGACGCCAGGATTCGTCTGCGCCTGCCGGCCGAATTGGGGCGGTTTAATCGCCCGGCGACGGTCGAACGGCTGCGCGACGTCTTGCGCCAGCAGTTGGCCAACCCGGGTCTTGTGCTGGACATCGACATTGTCGAGGCCGTAGGGCCGACGCTGTCCAGCATCGAGTCCGATGAGGCCGCCGCGCGTCAGGCCGATGCCGAGGCCGCACTGGCCAACGATGACAACGTGTCCGAGTTCGAGCGCCGCTTCGGCGCAACTATTCTTGAGGGCTCCATCCAGCCGGTGGACCCGACGGCTGTGACACAATCCGACCCCACGATTCACTAGAAGCGAAACCGATGTCCCAAATGAAAGGCGCGCTTGGCAACCTCATGCGTCAGGCGCAGGAAATGCAGTCCAAGATGCAGGCGAAGCAGCAAGAGCTGGCCGAGAAGGAAACCGAGGGCCAGTCCGGTGCGGGCATGGTCAAGGTCGTGATGAACGGCCGTCACGAGGTCAAGCGCGTGACCATCGATCCTTCGGTGCTGGAAGAGGACAAGGAATTTCTCGAGGACCTGGTCGCCGCAGCCGTCAACGATGCCGTGACGCGCGTGGAAGAGCAGAATAAGGAAGTGATGTCCGAGCTGACCTCTGGACTCAACCTGCCGCCCGGCATGAACCTGCCGTTCTGATTCTGCAGGCCCAAATCCGGTGATTTATCCCGCGCGCCTGCAGGCGCTCATCGATGCCTTGCGGGCCTTGCCCGGCGTGGGGCGCAAGTCTGCCCAGCGCATGGCGTTTCAATTGCTGGAGCACGACCGCCAAGCGGCACGTACGCTGGCGCAGTCACTGGAGGCAGCGCTGGAAAGCCTGCGTCGCTGTGTGGATTGCCGCATGTTCAGTGATGCAGAGCTTTGCCCGATCTGCAGTTCACAGCGGCGTGATCGCTCCGTCATGTGTGTGGTCGAATCACCCGCGGATCTGGTGGCGGTGGAGCAGGGTGCCGAGTACAGCGGTCTGTACTTTGTGCTGCATGGTCGTCTGTCGCCGCTGGATGGCGTCGGTCCGGAGGAGGTCGGTTTGCCCAGGCTGGCGGAGCGACTCGCGGAAGATCAACTGCAGGAAGTGATCATCGCCACGGGCTCGACGGTTGAAGGGGAGGCCACGGCGCATTACGTCGGGGAACTGGCCCGGGCCGCCGGCGTCTCTGTGACCCGGATCGCCCAAGGTGTCCCCATGGGTGGGGAGTTGGAGTACGTGGACGCAGGCACGTTGTCACACGCATTCCGGGGCCGTCAGACGCTCTGATCGGCCCCGGAGCCAACCTTCAGCCGTCGACCAGGGCGTCAACCTTGGCGGCGCAGATGAAGTCGTTCTCGGTCAGCCCCTCCACCGCATGGGTTTCCCACAGCACCGATGCGGTGTTGTACCCAAAGCTGATGTCGGGATGGTGGTTTTCGTTCATCGCAATCCAGGCCACCGCATTCACGAACCCGGTGGTCTTGGCGTAGCCCTTGAAGCGAAAGTCCGCACGAATGGCCTTGCCATCCTTGATGACTTCCCAGCGCTCGCTGACCTGCTTGAGATGCGCCTGAACGGCATCTGCATCCAGGGACGGCACACCGCCTTCACAGGGCAGGCAGCGCTTGCCGGCGAGTTCTGAACTCATGTCTTGTCTCCATTTGTCAGCAATGGTGGGCGACGGTACAGAACCCCTCTGGCGGGCGTCCAGTGCTGCGCCATCGCGTCCGTCCGTGCCGGGTGGTATCTGGCCAATACACGGCCGGGTCGCGCGGTCGGTTAGACTCTGGGCATGACTCAACAAGCCGACAATCTGATCTGGATCGACCTGGAAATGACCGGGCTGGATCCGGACGCGCACGTGATCATCGAGATCGCGACCATCGTCACCGATGCCCAGCTCAATATCCTCGCCGAGGGGCCATCGCTGGCCGTCGCCCAGCCGGAATCCGAGCTGTCGAAAATGGATGACTGGTGCACCCGCCAGCACACGGGGTCCGGGCTGGTGGATCGTATCCGGCACGACAGCGTGTCCATCGAGGCGGCCGAACAGGCGACCCTGGATTTTCTAGCGCAGTGGGTGCCGGCCGGCGCCTCGCCGATGTGCGGTAACAGCATTTGTCAGGACCGGCGTTTTCTCGTGCGCGGCATGCCGCGTCTGGCCGCATATTTTCACTATCGGAATCTGGACGTGAGCACCCTGAAGGAGTTGGCACGGCGGTGGGCGCCTGCGGTGGCCGGTGGCTTCACCAAGGAGTCGGAGCATCTGGCGCTGGCCGATATCCGCGATTCGATTAACGAGCTGCGCTACTACCGTCAGACCCTGTTCGCCGCCGAGTACCGTGAGCCGGCCAAAGACTAAGGAGTTCTGCACATGCCGCTGATCGCCATCACAGTGACTGCCGTACTCACCGCATTGGTGACCGTGGGGCTCATGGCCCTGCTGTATCACTGGGTGCTGCGCCCACGGCTGGAGCAGCGCATGGAGGCGCTCGCCGAGGAGCTGGAGCAGCGCGTGCGCGCAGGGGTGATGTCCGGCGGCGAGGAATTGCTCCCCAAGTTTCGTCAGCAGGTCACCGCAGGTTTTCGCGATGCCCTGGTGGCGACGGCCAAGGGCGAGCATGTCGAAGAGTCGGTGCGGGCCATGGCCCGCAGTGGGGCAGAGTTGCTGGAGGAGGGCCTGGGGGCGTTGCTGGGGCGTCGACGCTAAGCCATTGCGCTACAGCTTTCTGAACAATTCCACCATGGCCGGTTGCTTGGTGTAGGCCCGAACCATGGTGCGTGCCAGTACCCCCAGCGTCTGGTACACCTCGGTGGTGGTGTGTGCCTGTAGCGGCAGCACGATGGCCTCCATGACCGCAATCATCGCCCGCGCCATGTCGACCAGATCATCGGCCAGATCCAGGACTTCCTGTTCAACGGCCAGACGCAGCGTCTCTTCCATGATGCCGGAGGTACGGGCCTCGAAAGCGCGCTGCACGCTGTCGACCTCTGCGAGGTCCGCCCGGTTGCTGCGCTGCCAGTAGCCGGCGATGCCGGCCTGAAGGGCATCATCCTGAACCAGATCGGCAATACCATGGAAAAACAGCTGCATGCGTTTGACCGGGTCGGGCTCAGCCTGGACAGCGTCGAAAATATGCTGATCGAAGTAGCCATGCAATCGGCGTAGGCAGTCGATATACAGCGCATCCTTGCCCTGGAAATGCCAGTACATCGCGCCCTTGGATAGGCCCGAGGCCTTGGCGATATTGCCGATGGACACCCCGTCATACCCGTATTGCCCGAACAGCTTAAAAGCCTGGGTGCGAATCGTATCCAGTGTCGCGGCCTGATCGGTGGCCGATTTGCGAGGCATGGGGTGTATCGGATCCTTCGAAGTCAGAGCCCGCGTCGCGATGCGGCGACGCTGCGGTAGTGGGCAAAATGTAACATGGCGTCCATGACGGAATGGACCGAAGCGCAGCAAGTCGCGTTAGACAAGGCGGCTACCTGGCTCGCCTGCGCCCGACGTGTGCTGGCGATTACCGGGGCAGGGATGTCGGCCGAATCGGGCCTGCCCACTTATCGTGGCGTCGGCGGCCTGTACGAGGAGGCCGATGGCGAGGACGGGCTGCCCATTGAAGTGGCGCTCTCCGGTGAGCGCTTTGCTGCCGAATCTTGGCGAACCTGGCGACATCTACGGCAGATCGAGTCCGCCTGCCGGGGCGCCCGGCCGCATGCCGGTCACCATGTGCTGGCAGCCTGGCAGGATCGTTTCGAGCTCACGGTGCTGACCCAGAATATTGACGGCTTTCATGGCGCAGCGGGGAGCCGGCAGCTCATCGAAATGCACGGCAATATGCACCGCCTCGTTTGTACGGTCTGTGCCTGGTCCCAGACCGTGGATCACTATGGGGAATTGGCTGACGACAGCCCGCGCTGTCCCGATTGCGCTGCCGTGATCCGGCCGGCGGTGGTGCTGTTCGGCGAGATGCTGCCAACGGCGGCACTGGAGCAATACGATCAGGTCATGGCCTCTCGGCCTGATGTGGTGCTGTCAATTGGTACGACCAGCGTATTTCCCTACATCGCGGCGCCGGTGCACTGGTGTCGTCAATGGGGCGGACGCAGCATCGAGATCAACCCGAGTCGCACGGAGGTATCCGATGCCGTGGATGTGTGCATTCGCGCACCCGCCGCAAAGGTGCTTCAGGCCCTGGATGCGGCGTTGACGCCTCGCTAGCGCATCAATCCGGGGTGTCAGCGCTGGCCGGGGCATCGCCGGCGGGTGGCTTCACGCCTTGTCCGTCTTCGGGCAACACGATGCGGGGTCCGACGTTGCGTTTGACCTCGGCGGCATTGAACACGTAGTCATCATCGGTTGTGGGTGCGGCCTGCAGCATCTTGAACTGTGCGCCGGCTTCGAATCGGCTGCTGCCCTTGATGGTGCTGATGCGCGTGCCGAAGATTAGCGGATAGCTGTACACACCGTGCCCGGCGGAGACGATGACTGACTGATCGTCCTCGATTTCATCCACCTGCTGATCAAGCATGCGAAAATGCGTATAGCCATTGGCGAGCGTTAGCTCCGCGGCCCGGAACAGCAGATAGTTCTGCACGGTGTCACGGTCGGTCACGTCGTTGCCGGAAAAGCGCACGCGGTACCGATCAGACTCCAGGCGCTGCTCGCTATAGCCGTAGCGGCTATCGCCTTTGGCCTTGTAGGATGTGGGCTGCAGTACGCAGGCACCCAGCAGCAGCGTTACGATGGTCAGGCAGGCAAGACGATTGATCATGTGGGAAGATGTTGCGTCGGTTCTTGGCGTTAGACCGAACCAATACATTCAAGTTCGAACCAACATGGGGTTTCAATGAGCACTCGAATCATATCCAAATCGACGCTGCTGCCGCTGGCAGTGGTGCTGGGCAGCGGCCTGGCCTCGACGGCTGCCGCGCAGGATGCGGACGAGCGTATCGGCGGCAGCGATCAGCCGTTCTACAGCGGCACCAGCTTCATCTCGGTCGATCCCGGGCTGGACAACCTCGATGCCGCTTATGGCCTGGCCCAGACCGTCGGTATCCGCGTCCCCGGCGTGTCCTGGCTGGGTTTTGAGCTGGATCTCGGGTTCACGTTGTTCGGAGGTGAGAACTCCGGTTCCACGACCACCGCGGGTGGCGGCGGTGGCGGTGGTGGCCTGATCGGTGGTGGCGGCGGTGACGAACAGCAGAACACCACGTCGTCCGACGATGACTTCCAGGCCATTACCTATGGCCTGTTCAGTGCCTTCCGGACCCCAGGTCGCTTTTTTGTCGGCACGCGCCTGGGTGTGGCTGGTTTCAGCACCAACATCGAAGAACTGGACGAAGACAACACCGGCTTTGCCTATAGCCTGCAGGCGGGTTACCGCTGGAGCGAGGCCAGCCACAACCTGATCCAGTTCGAGTTCCTCGAGTACGATAACGACGTCGAATACATGGCATTTACCGCCTACTACGCCATCGACTAATCGAGGTCTGAATGAACCTGCAGGATGCCGGCCCGTCGTCTTCGCTGCCCCCGTTCGAGACGGGGCAGCGGGAGCGTGTCCGGATCAGCCTGACGCCGCTGATTGACGTGGTGTTCATCCTGCTGGTGTTCTTCATGCTGGCGTCCAGCTATGTGCAATGGGGCGCCATCAACCTGATGTCGGGCAGCGATCTGGCTTCCGACACCGGCAACCGGCCCACGCTGACGTTGTCCCTCGGCGCCGATGGCGTGCTGAGAGACTCCGCCGGCGTGGCCTTTTCGTCACAGGCCGACCGGTTGCTGGATGGGGTTATGGCCCGGCTGGATGGCCAGCGCGGCCCGGTTGTGGTGGCACCTGGCGACGCCGTATCGCTACAGACGGTGGTGTCGGCGCTGGATCAGCTGACCCTGGCCGGCGTGACGCCGCTGTCCATGGCGCGCGAAGACACGCTGACGGACGACATCACGCCCTAGTTCCCGCGCGTTCGCGCATCCTCACCGCCTGAATCACCGTTCATCGTCTGTCCGGCGCGGCTTTGCTATGCGCGAGGGACAAGTCGGGCCCGTCTGGTAAACTGTAAAAATAAACAGTCTTACCATGACCCAGCCCATCGACACGCGCCTGCAAGCCCTGCTGCAATCAGAGCCCGCCCTGTGGCGGGGACAGCAGCGTCATGCCGATCACCGGGCTTTTCAGTCCACGGGATACCGCGCATTGGACGCGGTACTGCCCGGTCAGGGATGGCCTGTGGCCGGGGTGGTCGAGGTGGTGACCCGAACGGATCAGGCGCCGCCGCTGCGACCCTTTGTGCCGCTGATGGCGCGCTGCACCCAGGCCGGGCAGACCGTGTTGCTGGTGGATCCACCGCCTGCTCTGGTGCCCTTTGCCCCGGCCTGGCAGCAGGCCGGGGTTGCGTTGTCCACGCTGTTCACGGTCCAGGCCCAGACCCACAAGCAGGCCTGGTGGGTGATGGAAACCGCCTTGCGCGCCACGGCCTGCGCGCTGGTGCTGCTCTGGCCCTGTGCTCGGGGTGGTCGGCTGGGCGTGGCAACGGTGCGGCGCTGGCAGGTGGCCGCGGCAGCCGGTTCCACGCTGGGCGTGTTGTTCGTGCCGGAGTCCATGCAGGGTCAGGCCAGCAACGTGCATCTGCGCCTGCGTATGCAAGGGCAACAACTGACCGTGCTGAAAGCCCGGGGCATGCACGACTGTCCGCAGGTTTCGCTGTGAGTGCAGGGGCCCAGGTCCAGGTGGACTGGCTGGCCGAGCCGGCCGGCGCGGGCGTGGCCGATGCCCGGCCATCGACCCCCATCCCGTCGAAGGCCGCCGAAGGGTCGGCGCCCATCCAGTCATCACCGGCGACATCAGCCGGCAAGCTCTGGCTTTGCCTGCAGTTTTCCGATCTGCCGCTGGAGGTGCAGCCGGAGTATGACCCGCAGACGCCTCTGGCCGTGACGACGGTCGTGCGGCAGCGGGTGGTCGTGATGGCCGTATCGCCTGCAGCGCGGGCCTGCGGGGTGGAACCGGGTTTGCACCCGGCGGCGGCACAGGCGATGTGTCCTGAGTTGCGGTTGGAGCGTCGTGATGAGCCGGCCGAGGCCCGCCGGCTGGATGCGTTGGCGCGCTGGGCCATGCGGTGGTCATCCTGGATTTCGGTGTCCACACCGGATCGCCTGTTGCTGGAGGTTGGCGGCAGTCGCCGCTTGTTCGGGGGGCTGCAGGCCCTGCAGCAACGGGTGGTCGATGAACTGAGCGGGCAGGGGCATGCGGTGCAAACGGCCATGGCCCGGTCGGCGCGGGCGGCCGCCTGGTTGGCGCCCTGGGTGTCCGGGGCCGTGGCCGAGGACGAGGACGCCACACGACGTCTGCTGGCCGCGTTGCCGGTGGAGGCGCTAGGCCTGCCGTCCAAGGGGCAGACACGTCTGCAGCGGGCGGGTTTGCACCATCTGGGACAGCTGATGCGGCTGCCGCGAGATGGTCTGGCACGGCGCTATGGGGCCGGTGTGCTGCGCGAGCTGGACGAGGCACTGGGTCAGCGGCCCGAGGCCATGCCACGGTTCTCGCCGCCGGAGCGGTTCGTCGCTGAACTGGAACTGCCCATGCCCGAGTCGGCCACGCCGCGTCTGCGGGCCGCCGCCGAGCATCTCATCGAGCAGCTGGTGCGCTATCTGCGTGGACATGATGCGGCCGTGGATTGCCTGCGTCTGCGGCTTTTCCACGAGCGACAGCCCGCGAGCCGACTCGACATCGGCCTGGCCATGGCTGGTCGTGACCCGGTGCGAATCGGCCGTGTACTGGCCGAACACCTGGATCGACTCAGCCTGCCCGAGCCTGTACGCAGCCTGCGCCTGGAGGCGCCGCGCATTGTGTCGCTGGCCGCCGGTACACAGGACTGGCTGGACAGCCGTGGCGATGATGACTGGCTGGCCACGCTGGAGCTTTGGCAAAGCCGGCTTGGCGCCCAGGCCGTACAGGGTCTGTCTGCCCGGGCCGATTACCGCCCCGAGGCGGCCTGGGTCCAGCATCCGCCCGGTGCGGTGAACGCGGCCTGCCCGCCTGTGACGGCACCGCGGCCGATGTGGCTGCTGCGCGAACCCCAGGCCATGGTCGTGCGTCATCATCAGCCGACATACAACGGCCCGCTGATTCGCGAGTCCGGTCCGGAACGAATCGAGCAGGGCTGGTGGGACACGACCAGCGACCAGGGCGGTGACATCTGCCGGGACTACTACGTCATGCGTGACCGTTTCGGCGCGCGCCTATGGGTCTTCCAGGATCGACAACGTCTGGGCTGGTGGCTACACGGCCATTTCGCATGAAGGCCCAGCCGGTGGATTATGCCGAGCTGCACTGCCTGAGCAATTTCACGTTTCTGCGTGGCGCCTCGCATCCACAGGAGCTGATCGAGCGGGCGGCGGACCTGGGCTATACGGCGTTGGCGTTGACCGACGAATGCTCGGTGGCCGGCGTGGTGCGGGCACATGAGGCGGCCAGTGAGCGAGGCCTGCCGTTGATCATCGGTGCCGAGTTCACGACCGTTCAGGGGCATCGCCTGGTGCTGCTGGCCACCGACCGGGCAGGCTATGGACAGCTGTGCCAACTCATCACGCTGGCGCGAGGCCGCCGCGCCAAGGGCGACTACGCGCTGGAGTTGCACGACCTGCTCACCGAGCCGCTGGATGGATGCCTGCTGCTATGGCTGGACGGTGATGAGGCCGGCTTGCAGGCACTGGCGCAGCGGTTTGCAGGGCGAACCTGGTTGGTGGCCGAGTTGTTCGCCACGGCGGATCGTGAGCAGCGTTTGGCAGATTGGCAGGCCCAGGCGCAGCGCTTGGGTCTGCCTGTGGTCGCGGCAGGTGATGTGCATATGCATGCCCGGGGGCGCCGCGCCCTGCAGGACACCCTGACGGCGATTCGTTTGGGTCGGCCCATTGCCGAACTGGGATATGCCTTGTTTCCCAATGGCGAGCGACATCTGCGCCCGCTGGCCAGCCTGCAGGCGCTATATCCACCCGAGTGGTTGGCCGAAACGCAGGCCGTTGCCCGGCGCTGCCGGTTTCATCTCACCGAGCTGCGTTATGAGTATCCGCATGAGTTGATCCCGTCCGGTCATACCCCCAGCTCCTGGCTACGCAGTCTGGTGGAGCAGGGCGCGCGGCGCTTATATCCATCGGGGGTGCCGGGGGCGGTTCAGCAGCAAATCGATCATGAGCTGGCGTTGATCGCTGAACTGGCATACGAGTTCTTCTTCCTGACGGTGGAAGACATCGTCCGGTGGGCGCGGACGCAGGGCATTCTGTGCCAGGGGCGGGGATCGGCGGCCAATTCCACGGTGTGCTATTGCCTGGGGATTACAGCGGTGAACCCGGCTGAGCAAAGCCTGTTGTTCGAGCGCTTCGTCTCCAAGGACCGGGGGGAGCCGCCCGATATCGATGTGGATTTCGAGCATCAGCGGCGCGAGGAGGTCATCCAATACATTTATCGCAAGTATGGGCGGGACCGGGCAGCGCTGGCTGCCACGGTGATTTCGTACCGGCCGAAGTCAGCGATTCGCGACGTGGGCAAGGCGCTGGGGCTGACGCTGGACCAGGTCGATGCCCTGACCAAGACCCTGACCTGGTGGGATAGCAGCGAAGAATTGCCGGCGCGAATTCGCGAGGTGGGGTTGGACCCGGACGCGCCGGTCATCCAGCGCCTGATCGTGCTGGTCCGCGAGCTGATCCGCTTTCCCCGCCATTTATCTCAGCATGTCGGCGGTTTTGTGATCAGTCAGGGGCCGGTGTCTGCGTTGTGCCCCATCGAACCGGCGTCCATGGCCGGGCGCAGCGTGATTCAGTGGGACAAGGACGACCTGGAAAGCCTGGGCATGCTTAAGGTCGATGTGCTGGCACTGGGCATGCTGACGGCGATTCGCAAATGTTTTGACCTGATCGAGGGTTGGACCGGCGAACGCCTGCAGCTGGCCACGATTCCACGCGACGATTCCGACACCTACGCCATGATCCAGCGTGCCGACACCATCGGCGTCTTCCAGATCGAATCGCGGGCGCAGATGAGCATGCTGCCCCGGCTCAAACCCGCCAATCTTTATGACCTGACCATCCAGGTGGCCATCGTCCGACCCGGGCCCATCCAGGGGGATATGGTCCACCCCTACCTGGCGCGGCGCGCCGGTCGCGAGCCTGTGCGCTACCCCAGTCAGGCCGTGCGCGACGTGCTCAAACGGACCCTGGGCGTCCCCATCTTCCAGGAACAGGTCATGCAGCTGGCCATGGTGGCAGCCGGCTTTACCGCCGGGGAGGCCGACCAGCTGCGACGGGCCATGGCGGCCTGGAAGCGCAAGGGTGGCTTGGAACCCTTCGAGGTCAAGCTCAAGGCCGGGATGGCCCAGCGAGGATACAGCCCCGAGTTTGCCGATCGGATCTACCAGCAGATTCTGGGCTTTGGCGACTACGGGTTCCCAGAATCCCATGCGGCCAGCTTTGCACTGCTGGCCTATGCATCGTCCTGGCTGAAGTGCCATCACCCGGCCGCCTTTACCGCTGCGCTGCTCAACAGCCTGCCAATGGGGTTTTACGCACCGGCTCAGCTCATCGGCGATGCGCGTCGACATGGCGTCGAGATCCGGCCTGTGGATGTGTTGTTTTCCGAGGTCGAATCGACGCTGGAATCCGGCCCGCAAGGGGTGCCGGCCATTCGTTTGGGCCTACATCGCATCAAGGGGATGGATCTGGCCGTGGCTGCACGCATTGTCCAATGGCGTCGGCAATTGCCAGCCGGCCAACCTGCGCGCGGCGCCGAGGCGCTACGGCAGGGTTTGATGCAGATTGCCGGCCTGGGCCGCGAGCAGATGGAAGCCCTGGCGGCGGCCGGGGCGCTGCAAAGCCTGTCCGGCCACCGGCATCGGGCCTACTGGGATGCCGCGGGGGTGGAGGCTCCGACACCGCTGCTGGGGCGGCCACAGTTTGCCGAGGGCCAGCCCCTGCTCAGTGCGCCCACCGAAGGCGAGGATCTGCTGGCCGATTACGCCAGCCTGCGCTTCACACTGGGCCGCCATCCGCTGGCGCTGCTGCGGTCGCGGCTGGATGCACATGGGGCGATCTGCGCCCGCCGTCTGCGCGAGCTGCAAACCGGTCGCCCGGTGTGTGTCAGCGGTTTGGTCACAGGACGTCAACGGCCGGGGACGGCCTCCGGTGTGATCTTCATGACCCTGGAAGACGAGAGCGGCCTGATCAATCTGGTGATCTGGCCCAAGGTGCTGGAGCAGTATCGCAGCGCCGTGCTCCATGCCCAGTTGCCGCTGATTCACGGCCATGTCCAGAACGAGGATCAGGTGGTGCACGTCATCGCCCGGCACCTGGAAGACCGGTCCGACTGGTTGGGCGGGCTGGCCGTTGCCTCGCGGGATTTTCACTGACGACGAGGCCATCTCGGCGTTATGATGCGGCCATGAGTCGAACCCCGACAGGCCAGCACCGATGATGGAGTGGGAACACACCCGGCGTCTGGCGCTCACCGACGATCACATGCTGCCACTGATCAACGTGGTCTTCCTGCTGTTGATCTTTTTCATGTTGGTGGGGGCGGTCACGGTGCCCGAGCGCCTCGACGTTCTGCCGCCGTCGTCGGTGTCCTCGTTCCAGCCCAATGAAGTCGGTCTGGAGATCGTGATCGACCAGAGTGGCGATGTGCTGATTGACGATGCCGCGGTGACGATGGAGCGGCTGGTCACGGCGCTATCCGGCGACAACCGGCCGGATCGGGTGCGACTCAAGGCCGATGCCAATCTCAATGCCAACGGGATTCTCGACGTGTTGGATATTCTGCGGGATGCTGGCGTGGCTCACGTGCAGCTGGTGACGGTCTCCAAGCGTTAGCTCGGTCCCCAAACGCAAACAGGCCGGCGAGTGCCGGCCTGTTGCTGAACACTGCGGCGCGACGGTCCGCTACAGAATCGTGGGATTCGGTGCGTCGCCGTAGACCGCTTTGGGGTCGAAGCTTTTTTCGGATTCTTCGAACCGCAGGTCGCCGCTGTCCTGCCCGATGGGGATGGACCGGTAGAAGCAGGAGCGGTAGCCCACGTGACAAGAGGCATCGCCCGGAATCTTGACCCGAAGCCAGACGGCATCCTGATCATCGTCAATCCGAATCTCGGTCACCGTCTGCACCAGGCCACTGGTCGCGCCCTTGTGCCACAGCACCTGACGCGAGCGGCTCCAGTAGTGGGCCTCGCCGGTTTCGATGGTTTTGCGCAGGGCTTCGGCGTTCATGTAGCCCAGCATCAGCACCTCACCGGATTCATGTGCAGTGGTCACACAGGGGATGAGGCCGTCGGCGTCGAACTTGGGGGCCAGTTCCTGACCTTCTTCCACTTGTTCGATGGTTTTGCGTTCTGCGAATTCGATGCTCATAGAGAATTACATGTCGTTCGGGGTCGGGCGGATCATCTGCATGAAGCGATCATGCAGGCGCATGTCTTCCTTGAAGCGTCCGGTGAAGCGCGACGTGATGGTGAACACGCCCGGTTTGCGAATGCCGCGGGTGGTCATGCATTGATGCGCCGCATCCACCAAGACGGCCACGCCGGCCGGTTTGAGCACTTCTTCGAGCACGTTGGCAATCTGCGCGGTCATGGTCTCCTGGGTCTGCAGGCGACGTGCGTAGATCTCGATCACGCGGGCCAGTTTGCTAATGCCTACCACGCGGCTCACCGGCAGATAGGCGATATGGACGCGGCCGATGATCGGCACCATGTGATGCTCGCAATGCGACTCCAGGCGGATATCGCGGAGCATGACCATGTCGTCATAGCCATCGACTTCCTCGAAGGTCCGCGACAGGATTTCACGCGGGTCCTCCTTGTAGCCGGCGTAAAACTCCTCGTAGGCACGCACGACGCGGCCAGGGGTGTCGAGCAGCCCTTCACGATTCGGGTTGTCGCCTGTCCAGGCGATTAGGGTGCGAACAGCCGCTTCGGCTTCTTCGCGGGTCGGACGCGTGACAGCGTCGCTGGTGGTATCAACTGCCGCCTTGGCAGTGGTCACACTGGTATCCATTCAAGATTCTCCGCAGGCGGGAAGGGCAGCGCAGGCCCCCGCTAAGGCGCAACCAAGTACGGGTTGCGTGAGCTAAATTATGTCACATCGCAGGTAATCAAGACCTGAAGCGGTACAATCCCGGCCCGCATTGCACGCAATTTCATAAGGCCATGCAGATCTACAACTCTCTGACGCGGCAAAAAGAGCCGTTTCAGCCGCTCAACCCCGAGCATGTCACGATCTATGTCTGCGGACCGACCGTGTACAGCTATGCCCATATCGGTAACGCGCGTCCGGCTGTGGTTTTTGACGTGCTCGCACGGCTCATGCGCGTGCTCTACAAGCGCGTGACCTTCGTGCGCAACATCACCGACATCGACGACAAGATTAATGCAGCCGCAGCCGCTGCCGGCGTCGAGATCGGGGAGATCACCACCCGGTACGAGCAGGCCTACATGGATGACCTGGCCGCACTGGGCGTCGCGCCGGCGGATCGCACGCCCCGTGTGACCGAGCATATGGAGGACATCATCCGGGCGATTTCCGATCTGATTCGTGGCGGGCACGCCTACGAGGCAGAAGGACACGTGCTGTTCGATGTGAACAGCTACCCGGAGTACGGCCGGCTGTCCGGACGGGACCGCCGCGAAATGATCGCTGGCGCCCGCGTCGAAGTGGCGCCCTACAAGCGTGACGCCGCCGATTTCGTGCTGTGGAAGCCGTCTGCCGACGATCAGCCCGGCTGGGAAAGCCCCTGGGGGCGCGGACGCCCGGGCTGGCATATCGAATGCTCGGCTATGGCCGCCGCGCATCTGGGTGAGACCATCGATATTCACGCCGGCGGCAGCGATTTGCAGTTTCCGCATCACGAGAACGAGATCGCCCAGTCCGTGTGCTGGCATGGCGGCAAGGAATACGCCCGCTACTGGATGCACAACGGCTTGTTGAATCTGGACGGTCAGAAAATGGCCAAGTCCACCGGCAATCTGGTCAACATCCGCGATGTGCTGGAGCAGGTGCCCGGTGAGGTTGCCCGCTATGTGCTGCTGTCGGCGCATTATCGCCAGCCGCTGGACTGGACGGATGAGGTGCTGGCCCAGGCGCGCTCGACCCTGGACCGCGTCTATCGCGCCCTGGAGGGTCTGGGTGCGGTTGAGCCCACGGATTCCGAACCATCGGTGGAATTCATGGATGCGCTGGAAGACGACCTCAACACGCCTCGGGCCTTGGCCGAAGTGGCGGAACTGGTGCGCGCCGCCAACAAGGCAGAGACCGATCGAGAGCGTGGTGCCATCAAGGGCCAGTTACTGGCTTGCGGCGAGTTGCTCGGGTTGTTCCAGGCGGATCCTGCCGAATGGTTTGGCGGTGGCGCCGATGACGAAAGCGCCGAAATCGACGCCCTCGTCGCCCAACGCCAGGCCGCACGGTCAAACAAGGACTTCGCCACGGCTGACCGCATTCGAGATGAGCTCGCTGCCCGGGGGATTGTCATCGAAGACAGCGCAGATGGTGTGCGCTGGCGCCGGACCGGCTAGTCGCCGGGCCCGGCGCTCAGTCGGTTCGCGATCAGGCTGCGAAGCGCAGCCGCTGACCGCCGTCGGTGACGATAACCTGCTGGCCATCAAAGGCCAGTCGACCGTTGACCCAGGTGGAATCGATCCGGCCGCGGAAGGTGGTGCCCTCGTAGGGTGACCAGCCGCAGTGGTACAGAATCGACTCGGGGGTCACCGTCGTGGTGGCATCCAGGTTCGCCAGTGTGAGATCGGCGTAGTAACCCTCGCGCAGGTAGCCGCGTTCCTGCACGCCGTAGCACAACGCCGGCGCGTGGCAGACCTTGTGCACCAGCGTGGTCAGGGGCAGCCAGCCGTCATTGACGTGGTCCAACAATGAGACCAGCGAGGTTTGCACTAGCGGCAGTCCGGCCGGGGCATCGACATACGGGCGTGCCTTCTCCTCGGCCGTATGTGGCGCGTGGTCGGTGGCGATTACATCGAGTCGGTCCTCGAGCAGCGCCTGCCGCAGTGCAGCCCGATCCGTCGTGGACTTGATGGCCGGGTTGCACTTGATGAGGTTGCCGAGGCGTTCGTAGTCCTGTTCGGAGAACCACAGGTGATGCACGCAGGCCTCGGCGGTGACGCGCTTGGACTCGATCGGCCCGGCATCGAACAGCTCCATTTCGCGGGCGGTGGTCAGATGCAGCACATGCAGCCTGGCCCCGTGTTCTTTAGCCAGTCCCACGGCCATCGATGAGGACAACCAACAGGCCTCGGCCGAGCGGATCTTCGGATGCGCCTGAGCGGTGAGGGTGTCTCCGTAGCGCTCGGCGGCCTCGGCTTCGTTGGCCAGAATGGTCGGGGTGTCCTCGCAGTGCGTGGCGATCAGTCCCGGTGCATCGCGGAAGATCGCATCCAGGGTCTCGGCGCGGTCGACCAGCATGTTGCCGGTGGACGCGCCCATGAACACCTTGACGCCGCAGGCCTCGTCGATCTTCAGTGCGCGAATCTCGTCGATATTGTCATTGGTCGCGCCCAGATAAAACGCGAAGTTGGCGGCGACGCGACCGGCAGCGCGGTCGTACTTGTCGGCCACGGCCTGGCGGGTGGTCGTCGTCGGATTGGTGTTCGGCATGTCCATGAAACTGGTCGTGCCGCCGGCCACTGCAGCAATCGATTCCGAGCGCATATTGGCCTTGTGCGGGGCGCCAGGCTCACGGAAATGGACCTGGTCGTCGATCATGCCGGGCATGAGCACACGGCCGTTGGCATCGATAACCGTCATGCTGTCATCAGCGGTAATGGACGAAGCAATCTTGCTAATGCGGTCGCCTTCGATCAGCAGGTCGCCTTCCTGGGTGCCGCCTTCATTGACGAGCAGGGCATTGGTGATCAGCGTCTTGGTCATGGTGGTCGGGTTTTCCGGGTGGAGACGTGCGGCTATCATACGCGCCGCTCTTTTTGCTCCGGTACGTCCGTGTCGCAACTCGCCTGTCGAACGATCGCCCTGACAAGGGCGCGAACTTGGGCCCCAGCCGCCTAACAGCGGCTGGCCGCGCCCCTGTCTCCCCCTATCTGGCTGCTTGGCAGCCATCACCCATTCGTTCGAGAGGACACCCCATGAGTATTTCCATTCGCCTGCCTGACGGTTCCGAGCGCCCCTTTGATGCGCCGCCCACCGGTCTTGATGTGGCGATGTCGATTGGCACTGGTTTGGCCAAGGCCGCGCTGGCCATCAAGGTGGATGGCGAGATGCGTGATCTGACCCGCGTCATCGAGCAGGACGCCGATGTCGAGATCATCACGGGCAAATCGCCGGAGGCGCTGGAGCTGCTGCGCCATGACGCAGCCCACGTGATGGCCGAAGCCGTCCAGGAGCTCTACCCCGATACGCAGGTCACGATCGGGCCTGCCATCGAGAATGGCTTCTACTACGACTTCGCCCGCGATGAACCCTTTAAGCCGGAAGATCTGGAAAAGATCGAGGCGAAGATGCGTGAAATCGTCAAGCGTGATGAGCCGATTGCCCGTGAGGTCTGGGACCGCAACGAGGCCATCGAATGGTTCAAGGCGCAGGGCGAGGCTTATAAGGCCGAGATTATTGCGGACCTGCCGGAGGGCGAGACCATCACGGTGTACCGCCAGGGGCAGTTCGTCGACCTTTGTCGCGGGCCGCATCTGCCGTCCACCGGCAAGCTGGGCAAGGCGTTCAAGTTGATGAAGCTGGCCGGTGCCTACTGGCGCGGGGATTCCAACAACGCGATGCTGCAGCGCATCTACGGCACGGCCTGGACCAACGACAAGGAACTCAAGGCCTACCTGACGCAGCTGGAAGAAGCGGAAAAACGTGACCATCGCCGCCTCGGGAAACAGCTTGACCTGTTTCATATCCAGGACGAAGCCGTGGGGCAGGTGTTCTGGCACCCCAAGGGCTACACCTTGTTCCGGCAGCTGGAGGCCTATGTCCGCGAGAAAATCGACGCCCGCAACTATGTCGAGGTCAAGACGCCGCTGCTGATGGATCGCAAGCTCTGGGAGGCCTCCGGCCACTGGGACAAGTACCGCGAGAACATGTTTATCGCGGAGGTGGATGAAGGCAGTAACGAAACTCGCATGCTGGCGGTCAAGCCGATGAACTGCCCGGGACATGTTCAGCTGTATGCCAATACGCTGCATAGCTACCGGGACCTGCCACTGCGTATGGCCGAATTCGGCGCCTGCCATCGGTATGAACCGTCCGGTGCGCTGCATGGCTTGATGCGCGTGCGTGGCTTCATCATGGATGACGCCCACATTTTCTGTACGCCCGAACAGCTGCCCACCGAAGCCGCCGAAGCAGGCAAGCTGATTTTCGAAATGTACCGCGAGCTGGGCTTCGACGAGGTGGAAGTCAAGCTGGCGACTCGTCCCGAGCAGCGCATCGGCTCGGATGCCATCTGGGATCGAGCCGAAGGCGAGCTGAAGCAGGCCTGCGAAATGATGGGCGTGGACTACGTGGTCGCCGAAGGTGATGGCGCGTTCTACGGCCCGAAGCTGGAATTCACGCTTTATGACGCAATCGGGCGTGGCTGGCAGTGCGGCACGGTGCAGGTGGACTTCAACCTGCCGGAACGCTTCGGTATCGAGTATGTCGCCGAAGACGGCAGCCGCCAACGTCCGGCCATGCTGCACCGGGCCATCCTGGGCTCGTTGGAGCGCTTCATCGGCATTCTGATCGAGCAGTATGCCGGCGCGCTGCCGCTGTGGCTGGCGCCAGTACAGGTGGCCGTAACGACGATTGTCTCCGACGCTGACGACTATGCTCGCGAGGTGGTGGCGGCGTTGAAACAGGCCGGTATTCGCGCCGAGCTGGACATTCGCAACGAGAAGATCAATCGCAAGATCCGCGAGCACAGCAACAACAAGGTGCCGGCCATCTTCGTGTTGGGTCGCAACGAGGCGGAGGAGGGTCGTGTGACAATTCGCCGCCTGGGCCAGAAGCAGCAGCAGACGGTGCCACTGGGCGAGGCGATTGCGCTGCTCCAGGGCGAGATTCGCGCGCGTCGTCGCCCGCAGTCCGACGCCGGCTGAGGCGGCATGCGACTTGCCGACCAGCGCGGAGCCGTCGTTAGCTAGCAGGTGGCTCCGCGCTTAATGGGCATGCGCGGTGTGTTCGCCGCGTAATCCCTCCGCGAAGAACCGTCTGGCTCCGTGGTTGAGCACGGCAAGTCCGAGTAGCGCGGCCAGCAGCATCAGGCAGGACCAGCGGACCCATCCCGCATGCTCGTGCGGAAGCGGCGGCGCCTCAAAGCCACTGCTGCCGCCCAGGCTGAGGTTCGTGAGCAGGCCCAGTACCACGGCGCCGCCAAGCATGGCGACGGCGAAGCGACGGGCAGTCGCGACATCGTGCAGGCTGGCCAGCAGGCCAAAGCTGGCCACGTTGGTCGCCGGTCCGGCCAGCAGAAACGCGAGGCCGGCACCGGGTGACAGACCACCGGCCAGCAGCACGGCCACAATCGGTGTGGCGCCACTGGCGCAGACGTAAACGGGTACGCCGATCACCGCGAAGCAAAGCACCTGTAATGCGTCAGGCCAGTCCAGCAACGGGGTGTGGGCAAGTACCGGCTCGACGATGGCGGCGAGCAGCAGCCCAATGATGAGCCAGGGGCCGGTCGAGCGCAGTAGTTCATCGAGTTGATGCGCAAATCGCTGCAACGGAGGAGGTGCTGTCGCTGAATGACCCTCTCCTGCGCAACATCCACCAACCGACGCCGGTGCCGCCACGGCCTCAATGCGCCGACCCACCCACCAACCCACGGCCAGAGCGAGCACGGCGGCTGCCAGCACACGGGCGATGGTCATGTCTGCACCGAGCAGCGGGATCGAAAGCAGCAGGGCGTCCAGACCCAACTCCGGTGTGGCGACGAGAAAGGCGACGCCCGCCGCACCGGGCACACCGCGCTGGACCAGCGTTCGGTAGACCGGCAGGACGCCGCAGCTGCAGACAGGCAACGGCAGGCCAAAGATCATTCCGCGCCAGGCCTGACGTAGCCGTGGGCCGCGCTGCAGCCAGTTGAGCGGGGTATCGGGTAGCCAGGCACCCAGGGCGGCAGCAAGCCCGAAACCAAGGACCAGTGCCGGGGCGCTGATCAGCGCCAGATCCAGAAATCGCCCCCAGGGCAGGGCGCTACCGCCGTGGGACTCGCCATCCTGGTGGAGCAGGGCCACGGCAACGACAACACCAAGCCCCAGGACATTTCCCAGTCCCTCATACCGGGGTGAGACATGGGCATGGGTGTCGACAGCGTAGCGGTCACCCAGGTGGGGCTTGTTGAACACCACATGCAGAATGGATCCGGCAATAAACGCCTGAAACACTGCCAGCAGTGGCGTGGTGCTGTGAGCCACAACTTCGTCGCCCATGCTAAAGCCGATGACGGTCCCGGCTAGCATGCAGCCCAGCGTCAGCCAAGCGATGCGCAGGCCGAAGGTGGGGCGCAACAGCCACCAGATGGCCAGCCCCACGGGGAGTCGATGCAGAATCACCGCAATGGCCAGGCCCGGCCCAGTGTGCGCAGGTTCCGACAAGGCCGTGCCGTCGACTGTGGCGTGGACAATGAGTCCGAATCCACCCAGTAGCAGCGTGGCCAGATGGGTTTCACGTGCGGCGTGATGCAGCAATCGCTCGGCGATACTGGGGCCGAAGAAGCCGATGGCCAGCGCGAGCCAAGCCAGCAAGCCGCCGTGATGCACGGCTTCTGGCAGCGCTTCGAGCAGCACGATGCCGCCAATGCTCAGGAAGACGAAGCCGTCGAGGACGGCACTGAGTTTGCGCTGGCGGTTCAGCCAGGCATAGGCCAAGGGGCCGAACAGCAGCGCGAGCAGGCTGGCGGCAAGAATGATCGAATGCATCGCCCTATTCTACGCCGAGCAGGGCGGCAAGCCCCTACCCAAACTGACTGTGGGCTTGGGGCGATACTCCAGTTGCTGCTCTAGGGCGCGCTTTGCCGCAATGCGAAGCGGGTCTCGATAGAAAGCAGTTCGCCGTCGGCGCCGCGAAAAGCCAGTGAGACGGGTACCTCCCCATTGGTCTGCTCCAGGTCACGCGGGAAGCGCATCATGAGATGTTCCCCGCCGGAGCTCAGCGTCAATGTCTCTCCCGGGGCAATCTTGTAGCCGTCCACCATGCGCATTTGCTGGATGCCGTCCTCCAGGTAGACGCTGTGCATTTCGATCCGGCCGAAGTTCGGACTGGAAACGCCGAGCATGCGGAGCTCGCCGTCACCGTTATTGGTGATGCTGACGTAGCCCGCTGTCATCTTTGCACCGGGCGGTAGAGCACGCACCCAGCCATCCTCAACGACGATGGGATCCTTGGGTTGACCGCAACCGGTCAAGGCAAACACGGCGACCAACATGACGCCAAGCAGGCTATGTTTCATGACTTCCCTCATACGCACTGGGTGAACAGGGCCGAGTCTTGTGAGCGGCGACGGTCATTCCCCAGTGTCGCCCGAGTGGCTCGGTCTGTCGTAGGTGGTTCAGTCCGTCAACCACGGATGAACACATGTGCAGCATTATGCCGGGGTGTGACGGGCGAGCAAGTCCAGGCCCAGTGCGACCCGTTCTTCCGCCGTGTCGGGGATGGTCTTCTGGCGCTCAATGGCCTGGAGTACTGGGAGCAGGCCACGGCGATTGGCCAGTTGGATGGACAGCCCAGGGCGGGCATTGAGTTCCAGCACCAGGGGGCCGTGGTTACGATCCAGCACCACATCCACACCCAGGTAGCCCAGCCGGGCCAGGTCATAGCAGCGGGCGGCAAGCAACAGCAGCGTGTCCCAGCCGGGGATGCCGATACCCGCCAGTGGTGCGCCCGTATCCGGATGACTGGATACGCGCGCGTTCTGGCAGACCCCGTCCTGGGTAACGCCCGTGCTGAGGTCGATACCGGCGCCTACGGCGCCCTGATGCAAGTTGGCCTTACCATCGGAGGATCGGGTCGGCAGGCGCACCATCGAGGCCAGGGGCACGCCGCGAAACACGATGGTGCGGATGTCCGGCACACCCTGGAATGCCACGTTTTCGAAGATCGGGTCGAACTGGACGCAGTACTCGATCATCGCCTGATCGGGCATGCCCCCGAGGCTGAACATCCCCGACAGAATATTGGAGATGTGGTGGCCCAGCTCACTGTCCGACATCATGCTACCGCTGGCCTTGATATAGCCGCGGGCGCGCCGGTCCTTCACCACCAGAATGCCGTTGCCGCCACTGCCATGCGCCGGCTTGACGACGAATGATGTCTTGTCGCCCAGGGTGTCTTCCAGATCCCGAATGGCATGCTCGGTACGCACCACACCGTAGAGTTCCGGCACCGCGATGCCGGCCTTTTGGGCGAGCGCCTTGGTTTGCAGCTTGTCGTCAACCAGCGGATAAAGCCGACGCTCGTTGTGGCGCATGATGAAGTCGGCATTGCGCTGGTTCATCGAGAGGATGCCGGCCTCCCGGAGAATCGTGCCGGGCCAGCGCATCAGCCGGACTTGCCTGCAATGACCGCGCGGAAGCGCCAGAACTCGGACAGCCGGTAGCCGGTGTAGCGACCGAGAATCAGGCAGCCGCCCAGCAAGACGAGCAGCAGTTCAGGGAAGACGAACACCAGATGCGTGAGCGTCGGATTGCTCATCACGAGAAAACCGGCGGCGGCCACAAGCAGGCTGCCGCCGCCCTGCAGAATCGCTTCGCCCGCGCCGTGCTCCTCCCACACCAGCGACATCCGTTCGATTGTCATGGCCAGGATCACCATCGGGAACAGGGCAATGGACAGGCCCCGGTCCATGCCGAGCTGATGGCTGATCAGGCTGACCAGCAGCATGAGGAAGATGACGATGATCAGAACAGACGCCAGTCGCGGGACGAGCAGCAGTTTCAGACGTTCGAGTGCAAACCGTAGCCCCAGTCCCAAAGCGACGATTAATGAAAACAGGATGATGCCCCACAACAGCTTGGTCTCCCGGAAGGCCAGGGCGATCAGAATGGGCATGAACGTACCGAAGGTTTTCACCCCAACGACGTTGCGCAGCAGCACGACCAGGAAGGCGCCCAGCGGGACCGTGAGCAGCACCTTGTACACGTTCTGGGTTTGGACGGGCAGCGCGAACAACGAGTAGTCCAGGAGAATCGACCCATGGTTGCGCGCCCGGTCGCGGGCAATGGAGACGATCTCCCGCTGGCTGCGCGCGACGGAGAAACGCACATCCGGTTGGGCGCCACCATCGACGGCCAGCAGGGGATCATTGCCGACCCGCCACACGAGAAAATCCTCCGGCAGACCGATCTTGCCGGTTTGCGGCGACATCGGAATCCAGCGCTGCTCGTTGTGGACCTCGATAAAGGGCACCAGCGAGGCATCACGGGTGCCGTCGACGAGAGGCAGGCCCCAGATCACCCGCGCCGGGATGCGTGCACCCGCCAGTACATCGACCAACCACTGGGCCCAGGCGCCGGGGCTGTTGCCGCCGCTGCGCAGGCTGTCCACGGACGGATTGCTCCCCTCGCGATTCATGCGCTCGATCAGGGCACGGGCGAAGGTAGCGATGTCAGCGGATTCCGAACGCACCTCTTCGAGCAGCGCGTTCACAGCGGCCTGCGTCGACTCGCCGTAAGCGGGAACCTGCGGGTAGCCCGGGAAGGGGTCGGTATGTGTGGCCGACCGGGTCTCAGACTCATAGACGGTGACGCGGTAGTACAGCGCCTGGGTGCCGTTGGCACGCCGGATGGCCCACAGGGCGGCGCGGTTCAGACCGCTGTCTTCCTGACTGACGCCAAACCCATTCGAGATGAAATGCTCATCGAGCTGCTCGAAGCCGGGTGGCTTATTCGGTACCAGCAGCGTCGCCTTGACCGGACCGCCGCGCGCGCGAAACGCGGCGCGTGCCTCAACGGTCCAGACGGCCGCCTCGGTGCTGGGTTTGAGTGGTAGGCCGAGGCTGCGAGCCTTATAGGCTGTCAGTGACAGGCCAGCTGCAATGAGCAGAGCAGCAATAATCCAGACGGGCAGGTTTCTCAAGACGACCGCTCCAGGCGGGCGGCGAGCATGGATTGTTGCATGGTTCCAACTCCCTTTGGATGTGGCGATGCCGTCAGGCTGATCAGGAACACTCGGCCTGGGTCATAAATGTTGCAGCCGGGTCGACGACGGCAATGTCTTCCAGAAATCGACGCCCCAGCAATACCGGATAGATGAAGCTGCCGCGGTCAGCCAGTGAGAACTGCGTGCTGCGCTTGCGCCCGTCGAAACACAGCGCCAATTCAACGACGGCACGGCGCGAGCTGGGGTCATCATGATCCTTGATGCGGACGCTGCGTGCGAGTGGCGCTTCGGTCTCAATGCGGTGAACCTCGTCATCGGCGTCTTCAAGCACCAGCGTGAACCGGACCCAGCGTTCACCATCGCGGTCGAAGCGTTCGACATCGACCGCGTAGATCGACGATGTCAGCGCTCCGGTATCCAGTTTGGCCGAGACCACGATATCCCAGGGCTGCATCGTGACTTTCTCGACCCAGCCGGCGATGACCTTGCCGGGTGTGCGGCTGTCTGCAAGGGCCGTGTTTAAACCCGTGAGCGCCAGGAGCAACAAAGTGCTCAGGAACCTTCGCATAGCTGGATGCGTCTGTTGAATGCCTGGCGAGAGTCTATGGAATCGCCGAGCGCTTCGCACGATCATGCGCGGGCGAGGGCAGAACTCGCCAGCCAGGCACGACCTTGATAGCTTGGAGTTACATGAGCAATTGCATATCGACTCGCTGGCCCTTGCTGGCCTTGATCGCTGGATTTTGTCCAGTTGTCTTTGCGCAGGAGGCTGTTGACGACAGCGCAGTGAACAGTCCGTCACCGCAACTGGTATCTGAGCCGGCTCCCCCCCCACCTGCCGCCGCAACCCAGTCTGACGGCGCCACAGCCGATGCCGGCGCCGACACGACGGGTGTATCCACCGCGCAGGCAACACCGACCGAGTCTGCTCCGGAGCCCGTCGGCGTACAGCCGTTTGCGCTGCTGGGTGAGTCAGTCCAGCCGGGGACCTGGCGCCAGCTGGCGTGGTCCGCCAGTTATCACTTTGGCGAGTTGGGCGGTGCAACGCCGGTGCTGGTATCGCACGGCGCCGAGCCGGGGCCGGTGTTGTGCTTAACCGGCGCGGTGCATGGCGATGAGCTCAATGGGATCGAGATTATTCGCCGCGTGGTGCATTCCCTTGATCCCAAAGGGCTGTCGGGGACGGTGATTGGCGTGCCGATCGTCAATCTGGCCGGATTTCAGCGCAATTCCCGATACCTCCCGGATCGCCGCGACCTGAATCGCTACTTTCCCGGCTCGCCGACCGGCAGCCTGGCGTCGCGCGTCGCGCATTCTTTTTTTACGCAGATTATCGAGCGCTGTGACCGCCTGGCCGATCTGCACACCGGTTCGTTTCACCGGACCAACCTGCCGCAGCTGCGTGCAGATCTCAGCAAACCGGCCGTCGTCGAGCTGAGCAGGGGCTTTGGCGGGATTGCCGTGTTGCAAACCCAGGGTGCCAAGGGGACTTTGCGTCGGGCTGCGGTGGATGCCGGCATCCCCGCCGTCACGCTGGAGGCGGGTGAACCGTTACGCCTACAACCGCAGCAAGTGGACCAGGGCGTGCGCGGCATCGAGACCCTGATGCACCGGCTCGGCATGATTGACCGGCACCGCAACTGGCCCGATCCGCAGCCGGTGTTCTACGAATCCTACTGGGTGCGGTCAGACCATGGCGGCATCCTGCTGACCCAGGTGGACGTCGGCGACGTCGTCCGCGAAGGCTCTGTGCTGGGAACCGTGACTGACCCCATCACCAATGTGCGCCACGAGGTGTTGTCGCCTTATCGAGGGCGCGTACTGGGGATGGCCCTGAATCAGGTGGTCATGCCGGGGTTTGCGGCGTTTCGGGTCGGCATACAGACCACGGAAGAAGCCGTGCAGGAAGAGGCCGCCAGCTCGGCAGCCGCCGTACCCGAACCGTCGTCGGAGCCGCGCGATGATGTCTCCGAAATCGAGCGTCCGCCGCCGGAGCGAGCCGAGGAGATGCCGCCGCGAATCGAAGGGGATGACGCGCCGGAGGAAGAATCGGGCGAGGGCGATCCCGACGCGCCGGAGCGAGCTGACAACGGGGCTGAGCCAGCGGCCGATACCCCGCCGGCAGACGCACCGGCGAGTGCCGCGCCAGCACCGTCCACCACACCCTAGCCTAGCGGCTGGCAGCCTGCTGAAGCGGCAGCCGACCGGTGGTCGGTTGCTAACTTGACGCATGCGTCACTTATTCGCCATCCTCGAAATATGACACAGGTGTCATTTTCTGAGGAGACGAGAATGAACAAGAACGAACGCATCGCCGTCATCGGCGCCGGCCCCTCCGGCATCACGGCTGCCAAAAATGTGATCGAAGCCGGTTACGGCGACGGGCTGACCCTGTTTGAAATGTCAGATCAGGTGGGTGGCAACTGGGTGTTTCGTGACGAACCCAGCCACTCGAGCGTGTATGAGACGACGCACATCATCAGCTCCAAGTACTGGTCTGCCTATGAGGACTTTCCCTTTCCTGAGGGAACGCCGGATTATCCCTCCCACCGGCATCTACTGAAGTACTTCCAGGACTACGCGAGGCACTTCGGCGTGCTGGAGCGCACGGCGTTCAACACGCGCGTGGACGCTGCCGTGCGTCAGGACGACGGGCGCTGGGCGCTGACCGTGACGGGGCCAGAAGGCACGCGGACGGAGCTGTTCGACCACCTCATGGTCTCCAATGGCCACCACTGGAATCCACGCATGCCCGAATTGCCGGGTGAGTTTGCGGGCGAGGTGATGCACTCGCACCAGTTCAAAAAGGCCGCGCCCTTTGCCGGCAAGCGGGTGCTGGTTGTCGGCGGGGGGAATTCCGCTGCAGATGTCGCGGTGGAGTGCTCGCGCGTGGCCGAGAAGGTGTGCATCAGCATGCGGCGCGGTTACTGGTTCTTGCCCAAGTTCATGATGGGCAAGCCGGGTGACGTGGTGTACCACAAGACTGAGTGGATGCCGTCATGGCTGCGCCAGAAGCTGCTGACGCTCAGCGTACGGCTGGTGCAGGGGAAGAACGCGAATTACGGCCTGGAAGAACCGGAGTATTCGATTCTCCAGGGGCATCCCACACTGAACTCAGAACTGATGTACTTCATCGGTCACGGCGAGTTGCAGCCGCGTCGTGGGATTCAGGCGATTGACGGGCATACGGTCACGTTCACCGACGGGTGTCAGGATGATTTTGACGTGATCATCTGTGCTACGGGCTACCGCACAACGTTCCCATTCTTCGACAAGGCGTTTATCGATTGGGAGGAAGCGACCCAGATTCCGTTGTATCGCAAGATGTTCCACGCCGACTACGACAATCTGTTCTTCATCGGGTTGTTCCAGCCCTTGGGGTGCATCTGGCCGTTGTCCGACTATCAGGCGAAGCTGGCGATGAAGGCGATTACCGGGGAGTGGAAGCGGCCGGCAAACCTGGCGGAGAAGATTGCCGAGGAACTGCGCAACCCGCATTACGATTTCGTGGCGCACACCAAGCACGCAGTTGAGGTGGATTACACGCGTTTTCGCCGTGAACTGCTGGACGAGCTCGGCTCGGCTGGATCAGGGCCCTACATTTCACAGGTGGACCGCAGTGGCGCGGCTGCCGAGCCGGAGACGCCCAAGTATCAGCATCGGAAGGCCGCATGAGTGCAGCGGTCGGCGCACAGCCGATGAGTCGCCGCGAGCAGAACAAGGCGGCCAACCGGGCGGCGATTCTCGCTGCAGCCCGGCGCCTGTTCATCGAGCGCGGGTTCGAGTCGGTCAATATTCGCGACATTGTGCGTGGTACGCATCTGGCGGCGGGTACGTTCTACAACTATTTCCCTGACAAGGAATCGGTGTTCCGTGCGCTGGTGGATGAGCAAATGGCCTCACTCACCGTTCAACTCACGGAGATTCGACAGTCTGCGACGTCGCTGGACGTCTTCCTGCACGCCACCTACGCGTTGGTGTTTCGGACTGCGCTGGAAGAGCCGCTGTTCTACCAGTTTATTTTCCGTAACCAGGCCGTGATGCAGGACATGTATGAAGGCAGTGTGCTGGGGCTTTCCGTGCATGCGTTGAGGCAGGACATCGAGGCCGCGCAGCAGCGCGGTCTCATCGATTCGGCCATTGATGCCGACTATCTTGCAGCCGCGTTCTACGGGGTGGGCTTTGAGCTGGGTCGCGAGATGGTGTCGCGCGAACAGCCCGACCCGGAAGCGGTGGCCGCGTTGGCAACGCGCATTTTCCTCGCCGGCGTAGCACCCCGGCGCTAGCCGCAAACGCAACGGCCGGCGAGTGCGGGGCTGACCCGCTCGCCGCGCCGCACCGGAGACGGGCAGGTTATGGTGTACGGGCTTGTACACCGTAAGATGCTCCGGACACCCACGCGAGAGCGCTGCGTTGAAAACTTCAGATCTGCTGGTCCGATGCCTGGAGCGAGAGGGCATCGAGTACATCTTCGGCGTCCCTGGCGAGGAGAACGCCGATTTCATGCTGTCGCTGGAGGGCTCCAGCATTCAGTTCATCCTGACCCGCCACGAGCAGGGCGCGGCATTCATGGCAGAAGCCTATGGCCGGTTGACCGGGAACCCAGCCGTATGCCTGGGGACGCTGGGGCCGGGGGCAACCAATCTGCTCACCGGTGTCGCAGACGCCAACATGGACCGTGCGCCGTTGATCTGCATCACCGGGCAGGGTGCGACGAGCCGTCAGCACAAGGAAAGCCACCAGATCATGAACGTGGTGGATATGTACGAGCCGGTGACCAAGTGGTCGCAAACCATTACTGACCCGGATGCGGTGCCTGAGATCGTCCGTAAGGCCGTGCGGGTTGCCCGTCGCGAAAAACCCGGCGCGGTGCTGATCGAGCTGCCGGAGAATCTGGCCAAGCGGGATGCCGGCACCGATCCCATCGAACCCCGACGCTTCCGTCGACCGGTGCCCGACGACAAGATTGTGGATCGTGCCTACGAATTGCTGCGCAAGGCCCGGTCCCCGGTCATCATCGCGGGCAATGGCGCGATTCGTCGCCGCGCCTCACACCAACTGCGCGCGTTGTGCGACCGCACTGGGATTGGGGTGATGAGTACCTTCATGGGCAAAGGTGCCGTGGACATGGATGCGACGTATTCGCTGTTCACCATCGGCCTGGGTCAGCGTGACTACGTGGTGGATGCCCTGGAAGCGGCGGATGTCGTGATCACCCTGGGCTACGACATGGTCGAGTACCCGCCGAGCCGCTGGAATGCCGGTGGTGATCGTTGCGCGGTGATCCACATCGATTTCGAACCGGCGGAGATTGATCGCGACTACCACCCGGATGTCGAAGTGGTCGGCGATCTCGCACATTGTCTGTGGATGCTCAACAAGCGCTTCGAGCGCGACGGGGTGCCCGAATACGATTTCACCGTGCAGGCCGAAGTGCGCGAGCGCATGCTCGCGGAGTTTCGTGAACACGCAGACGATGCCGGGGAGGGGCCGATCCGTCCCCAGAAGGCGATTTGGGATGTGCGCCAGGCGCTGTCGGCGGGCGACATTCTGTTGTCCGGCGTCGGTGCCCACAAGATGTGGATCGCCCGCTATTACCACTGTCACGAACCCAACTGCTGCCTGATACCGAATGGGTTCTGTTCCATGGGCCAGCCCCTGCCGGGCGCGATTGCAGCACACCTGGTCCATCCGGATCGCAAGATTCTGGGCATTGCCGGCGATGGTGATTTTCTGATGAATGTTCAGGAGATGGAAACCGCAACGCGGCTCAACGCCGATATCACGTTGTTGGTGTGGGAGGACGGCGGATACGGGCTCATCTCCTGGAAACAGCAGGATGAGTTCAATCGGCACACCAATCTGTCCTTCGGGAATCCAGACTGGCTCCAGCTGGCTGCAAGCTTCGGGTGGCAGGGGGCGTATGTGCAGCGGGCGGCCGATCTCCGGCCTGCACTCGACGCGGCGCTGGCCCATCGAGGCCCATCGCTGGTCGTGATGCCGGTGGACTACCGAGAGAACCAGAAACTCACCGAACGGCTGGGCCGGATCAAAGTCAATAACTAACACCCGTCGCCGGCGCATCGAGGCAGGCCGCGCCGGCGTCTGCATCCATTGATTCAGGAGGACGCATGCTGAAGGAGCAATACCCCTATTACCTCGCCAACAAGCCGGTTCAAGCGAACACGGACCTGGAGGTGACCGACAAGTACCAGGGGGGCGTGGCAACACGCGTGGCCTTGGCGGATGCCCAGGTGCTGGACCAGGCCATTGCCGCGGCAGAGGGGGCCACAGCGGGGATGGCGGCACTCAAGCCCTATCAGCGTCGTGAGGTGCTAGAGCACTGCGTGACTCGATTCCGCGAGCGCTTCGACGAACTGGCTGAGAGTCTTTGCATCGAGGCCGGCAAGCCGATCAAGGACGCCGAGGGCGAGGTGACCCGCCTCATCGAAACCTTCCGAGTCGCGGCCGCGGAGACCGAGCGCGACATCGGCTCGGTTGTTCCCCTGGCCAATGCAGCGCGGGCTGCAGACTACGAGGGGATGTACAAGCGCGTGCCCATCGGCCCTTGTGCCTTTATCTCACCGTTCAACTTTCCGCTGAACCTCGCTGCCCACAAGGTGGCGCCTGCGATTGCCGCGGGCTGTCCCTTTGTGCTCAAGCCAGCGTCTCGCACGCCTGTCGGCGCGCTGATCATTGGCGAAACCCTGGCCGAGACGGATTTACCCGAGGGTGCGTTTTCGATACTCCCGATGACGCGCAAGGCGGCCGATGCCCTTGTGGAAGACGATCGCCTCAAGCTGCTCTCGTTCACCGGCTCCGACACGGTGGGCTGGGCGCTCAAGGCTCGGGCCGGCAAGAAAAAGGTCGTCATGGAGCTGGGTGGCAATGCTGCCTGCATCATCGACGAAACCTGGGATGATCTGGACGATGCGGTGGCCCGCCTGATCATCGGTGCGTTCTATCAGTCTGGTCAGAGCTGTATCGGTGTACAGCGCGTGCTCGTACACAGTAGCCGGTACGAGGAGGTGCGTGATCGTTTTGTGGACGCCGCCCAGCAACTCAAAGCCGGTGACCCGAGGGATCGCGAGACATTCATCGGGCCGATGATCTCCGAAGGAGAAGCCCAACGCCTGCACGGGTGGATTCAGGAAGCAGAAGCATCCGGTGGCCGCATTCTGTGTGGCGGTCAGCGCGACGGGGCCATGCTGCAGGCGACGCTCATGGAAAACGTGGCCGAAGACCAGAAATTGGTCACCGAAGAGGCCTTCGGGCCGGCAGCTGTGCTGTCCAGCTTTGACGATTTTGATGAGGCGCTAGAGGTGGTCAACAACAGCCGTTTCGGTTTGCAGGCGGGTGTGTTCACCCGTGATCTGTACCGCATGCAACGCGCCTGGGATCGCTTGGACGTCGGCGGCGTCATCATCGGCGATGTGCCGTCCTGGCGCACCGATCAAATGCCCTATGGCGGGGTGAAGGACAGCGGGCTGGGCCGCGAAGGGCTGCGCTTTGCTATCGACGACATGTCCGAGATTCGCCTGCTGGCGATTCGTACACCCTGACCGGCGTGCCGGCGGCGGAAAACGCGTTGCGCGGTTAAGGCAGTTTGCGTATAGTCCGCCGCCGGTTGGGGCGCAGCCCTGACCACGGTTCGGGGTGTAGCTCAGCCTGGTAGAGCACTGTCTTCGGGAGGCAGGGGTCGTAGGTTCAAATCCTGTCACCCCGACCAATGATTTCGAGCGGCCCATCGGGGCCGGACGCAAAAAAGGCGACCTTCGGGTCGCCTTTTTTGTTGTTCGATCCCGGGTGCGTTCTAGCTGATTCGCTCAACAGCAAAGCGCGCGAGCCCGGCCAGGGTGTCGCGCTGGGCGGTAGCGGGCAATGCCTCCAGGGCGGCCACTGCATCGTCGGCGTACTGCCGGGCCAGCTGTAAGGTCTGATCAATGGCGCCGGTGGCGTGGATGTCCACGACAATGGCACTGAGCTCTTCGTCCGTTGCCTCGGTGATGGCCCGGCGCACCCGTGCCTGGGCCTCGGATGTACCGTCGCGCAGCACGCGTAGCAGGGGGAGGGTGGGCTTGCCTTCAGCAAGATCGTCGCCCACATGCTTGCCCAGCGCTTCTTCGTCGCCCAGATAGTCCAGGGCGTCATCCACCAGCTGAAACGCCATGCCCAGCGCTTGGCCGTAACGGTCCATGGCGTCGATCTCTGTCTGGGCTGAACCTGCCAGTAGCGCCGGGAGCATCGTCGCGGCCCGGAATAGTCGCGCGGTCTTGCGATCAATGACATCCAGGTACTGCGCTTCGCTGATGTCAGGGTTGCCGACGTTCATAAGTTGCAGCACCTCGCCTTCGGCAATGGCATTGGTGGTGCTGGCCAGCAGTTCCATGACCGCCATGGTGTCCAGGCGGACCATGAGTTCAAAGGCCCGTGAGTACAGGAAATCGCCCGTCAGCACGCTGGCGGCGTTGCCGAACGCAGCATTGGCAGTTGCCCGTCCGCGGCGCAGCGTGGATTCGTCGACCACATCGTCGTGGAGCAGTGTGGCGGTGTGGATGAATTCGATGATCGCCGCAGCGCTGTGGACGCGGGCATCATCAAAGCCCAGTGCCTGGGCGGACAGCGCAACCAACGCTGGCCGCATCCGCTTTCCACCACCGGCCACAATGTGGTGACCGATCTGGTTGATCAGGACGACGTCGGACTGCAGTTCGTCTCGAATCAGTTGGTCGATGGCGCCCATGTCGGCGGCAATTGGAGACAGCAGTTCGGCGAGTTCCATTCGTTTCGAGGGCAGGGTGATTGCGCGGATGCTAGCCGCCCGGGTCGACAGGGACAACCCGCGCCTCGTTTAAGCGATTGATTTTCTGGCAGAAGCCCTGCAATGTCAGCATCTGGTGCATCGCTTCCGGTGAGCAACGCACATTCCGTGAATTTGCGTTGACCCGAAGGGGTTCTATCCGTAGAATTCGCGCCCTTGAATTTTGGCCGTAGCGCGCGTGCTGCGGCCTAGTCCCGGAGATTTCCAGATGTACGCGGTCATTAAGACAGGTGGCAAGCAGTATCGCGTGGCCGAAGGCGACGTGATTCGCGTTGAAACCCTCGAAGCCAACGCCGGTGAAACCATTACCTTTGACGAGGTGCTCATGGTGGGTGAAGGCGAGTCGAGTAAGGTCGGCACGCCTTATGTGGATGGTTCCAGCGTCACGGCTGAAGTCACGGCCGAAGGTCGGGGCGACAAGATCCGCGTCATCAAGTTCAAGCGTCGCCAGGGTTACAAGCGCACCATTGGCCATCGCCAGAACTACACCGAACTGAAGATTACCGGCATCGCCGGCTAAGGAGCACACTCATGGCACATAAAAAGGCAGGCGGTAGTACTCGCAACGGCCGCGACTCAGAGTCCAAACGACTTGGCGTCAAGGCCTTTGGTGGCGAAGTCGTTTCCGCCGGTAGCATCATCGTGCGCCAGCGTGGCACCCGTTTCCGTGCGGGCGAGAACGCAGGTGTGGGCAAGGATCACACCGTGTTCGCCAAGGTTGATGGCCGAGTCGTGTTCGAAGTGAAGGGCGCCGAGAAGCGCAAGTTCGTGCGCATCGAGCCTGTCGAGCTGGCCTAAGCCGCTCGCCGCGAATGCGAAAAGGCCTCGCCGGCGTGCCGGCGGGGCCTTTTTTGTATGTCGGGTGTCATCATGGGTGCCGTAGCCAGCGCACCGTGGAGTGTCTGCGATGAAGTTTGTTGATGAAGCCGTGATCACGGTCGAGGCCGGCGACGGCGGAAATGGCTGTGTCAGCTTCCGTCGCGAAAAATATGTGCCCTTTGGCGGACCAGACGGCGGCGACGGCGGCGACGGCGGTCACGTGTGGGCCGTCGCCGATGAAGAGATCAACACGCTCGCCGATTTCCGATTCACTCGGCGGTTCGCCGCCAAACGTGGCGAGAACGGGCGCGGTGCAAACTGCACCGGTGCGCGCGGGGATGACTGTGAAATCCCCATGCCTCTCGGAACGGTCATCCAGGACTTGGAGACGGGCGAAACCATCGGGGATTTGTCCATGCCGGGTCAGCGCATCATGGTTGCGCACGGCGGCTGGCATGGCATTGGAAACGCGCGCTACAAGAGCAGCACCAATCGTGCGCCGCGCCAGTTTACGCCGGGTAAGCCTGGGGACCAGCGCAAGCTGAAGCTGGAACTCAAGCTGATTGCGGACGTCGGCTTGGCGGGCCTTCCTAATGCAGGCAAGTCCAGCCTCATCAGCGCAGTGTCGGCTGCCCGACCCAAGGTCGCGGACTACCCGTTTACAACCCTGCATCCCAACCTGGGTGTTGTGCGCGTCGGGCCTGCGGAAAGCTTCGTCATGGTCGACGTGCCTGGATTGATTGAAGGCGCAGCCGAAGGTGTCGGGCTGGGACATCGCTTCCTGCGGCATCTGCAGCGCACGCGTCTCATCCTCCACCTGGTCGAACCCGCGGCCGCTACGGGTGAGTCACCGCTTGACGGTGTACAGACCATAACCGACGAGTTGGAGCAATACGGCGAGGAGGTGGCGGGTATCACCCGTTGGCTCGTGTTGACCAAGGCCGATGTGCTGGGCGAACAGGGGGCTGAGGACGCGTTGCGTGAGCTGGTCGGTGATCTGGGGTGGGAAGGACCGGCCTACGCCATCTCCAGTCATTCCGGCCACGGGCTCAAGCCGTTGTTGCACGACATCTACGAGCACCTTCATCAGGCCGCCGAGCTGACATCCGATGAGGAAGACGCTTCGGCATGACCGCTGCGACTAGACGGCGGCTGGTCGTCAAGATTGGCAGCGCGCTGATCACCAATGGTGGGCGTGGGCTGGATCGCGCGGGCATAGAGCGCTGGGCCGCCCAGGTGGCCGCTGCGCGTGCGGGGGGAACCGAGGTGGTCATCGTCTCCTCCGGTGCGGTCGCAGAAGGCATGGCCCGCATGGGCTGGGCGCAGCGGCCGGACGCGCTTGACCGGCTGCAGGCGGCTGCCGCGATTGGTCAGATGGGGCTGACCCAGGCCTGGGGCGATGCCTTTGGGCGCCACGGACTGCACACCGCTCAGGTGTTGCTGACGCACGACGATGTCGCCAATCGACGGCGCTATCTCAATGCCCGCTCGACCTTGTTGTCGCTGCTTTCGGTTGGCGCTATTCCCGTGATCAACGAGAACGATACGGTGGCCACCGATGAGATTCGATTCGGTGACAACGACCGTCTGGGCGCGGTGGCGGCGCAGCTCGTCGAAGCCGATGGCTTGATTATTCTTACCGACCAACCGGGGTTGATGACGGCGGACCCGCGCAAGGACCCGACTGCGACGCTCATCGAGCAGGGTGAAGCCGGAGATCCGACATTACGCCTGTATGCAGCGGGTGGAGCTGGCCGGTTGGGCCGCGGGGGGATGTTGACCAAGCTTGATGCGGCCGCACTGGCCGCTCGCAGCGGTGCCTGGACGCTGTTGCTGGATGGCCGCGAGGTCGATGCGCTGCCCAGGGCATTCATGGGGACGGCCCGCGGAACGCGTCTGGCGCCAAAGGGCGCTGTGCTGGCTGCGCGCAAACGCTGGATTGCCGGGCGTCTGCGCGTTGCAGGTACCGTGCAGCTGGACCCAGGGGCCGTCGCCGCGCTGACCCGTCAGGGCGGGAGTCTTCTGCCGGTGGGGGTGGTCGGGGTCTCCGGCGCGTTTCGTCGGGGTGATCTGATCGCCTGCGAGGATCCTGGCGGCCGGCGTGTTGCGGTGGGTCTCAGCAACTATTCAGCGGAAGAGGCAGAACAGATTGCAGGCTGCGCCAGCCATGAGCTTGTGGACAAGCTTGGCTACGTGGGCGATGTCGAACTGATCCACCGAGACAATCTGGCGTTGGAGTCCTGACCGGGGCCATGTCCAACAAAGCTTGCGCGCATAAAAAAGCCGGCGGAAAGCCGGCTTTTTTGAGCCAGTGACTGGCTCGACGTCCCGAGTTCAGAGCGCCTGAATCTGCTTGGACAGGCGGCTCTTGTGGCGGGCTGCCTTATTGGCGTGGATCAGGCCCTTGCGTGCCATGCGGTCGATGACCGGAACTGCAGCCGTGTAGGCTGCCTGGGCAGCAGTCTTGTCACCGCTTTCGATCGCGTTCACCACTTTCTTGATGTAGGTGCGCGTCATGGAACGCTGGCTCATGTTGCGCTCGCGAGCCACCTTGGCCTGCTTGGCGCGCTTGCGTGCTTGTGCGGAATTCGCCACGTGTATCCTCTTCGAAAAACGGGTTGGCGGGTATTTGGAAGGCCGCGTATTTTATGGTGTTGGGCCGCAAAGTCAATGATCCGTAGCGGATTTTCTTTATCCGATAATCTACGCGCCCGCTCGGCCTGGATCCTGTCTTGAGTTCGGTTCTTCGTTCGACCTCTGTTGTCGGTGGTATGACGCTGATTTCCCGCGTACTTGGCTTCGCGCGGGATGCCCTGTTCGCCATCCTGTTTGGCGCGGGTGCCGGGATGGATGCATTTCTCGTCGCGTTCAAGATTCCGAATTTCCTGCGCCGCCTGTTCGCCGAAGGCGCTTTTGCCCAGGCCTTTGTTCCCGTTCTGTCCGCGACGCGGGCGAAGCAGGGTGATGCTGCCGTCCGTGAGCTCATCGCTGTATCGGCCGGCACGCTGGGCGTCGTGCTGCTGGTGCTAACCGTCCTCGGTGTGCTGTGCGCGCCAGCGGTGATTTCGGTCTTCGCTATCGGGTTTGTCGACGATCCGGTGAAGTTCGAGGCAGCGACATCCATGTTGCGCTGGACATTTCCCTATCTGTTCCTGATCGCAATGACCTCGCTGTTTGCAGGCGTGCTCAACACCTATGGGCGGTTTGCAGTGCCTGCGTTCGCGCCGGTCTGGTTGAATGTCTGCCTGATTACGGCGGCCGTGCTGTTTGCGCCGTCGACGCATGCGCTGGCGGTGGCGGTGCTGGTTGCGGGCGTGGTGCAGCTGGGTTTCCACATGCCCAGTGTGGTTCGCCTGGGGCTTTGGGCGAGGCCGCGTGCGGATTTTGCCCATCCGCAGGTGCGGCGCATCCTGCGCATGATGGGGCCTATTTTGTTTGGCTCCTCAGTCGCTCAGATCAACCTGTTGCTGGATACGATCCTCGCGTCGCTATTGGTGACCGGCAGCATCAGCTGGCTCTACTTCGCAGATCGTCTGATGGAGTTTCCGTTGGGTGTGTTCTCCATTGCCCTGGCGACCGTCATCATGCCGCGACTGGCAGGGCAACACGCGAGTGGGGACGCCGCGCAGTTTCGGGCAACGTTGGACTGGGCATTTCGCCTGTTGTTTCTACTGGGCGTGCCGGCTGCCGTTGGTTTGTTCGTGCTTGCAGGGCCGCTGGTCACCACATTGTTTCAGTACAACGCCTTCTCGGCCGCTGACGTGGAGATGACCCGTCTGAGTCTTATGGCCTATGCGCTGGGTTTTTTCGGTTTCAGTCTGGTCAAGATTCTCACCCCGGCGTTTTACGCGCGGGAGGACGCCAAAACACCCGTGCGCTGTGGTGTGATCGCGTTAAGTCTCACCATGGTGTTGAACGTGGCGTTTGTATCGGGTCTGACAGCCCTGGGCGTTGCCGGCGTACATGCCGGTTTGGCACTCGGAACATCCCTCGGAGCGTTTATCAATGCGGGCTTGCTGTACCGCGCGCTCCGACACCGGATGCGCTTTCGCATCTCGGTGGAGCTTCGCAACACGGTACTGCGCAGCATGACGGCGGCGGTGGTCATGGCTATTGCCGTCGGCGCCTGGGCTGGGCCTGTCGGTGCCTGGATTGATGCGGACGTGCTGACCCGGGTCTGGAGGCTGGCCGTTGCCGTGCTGGGCGGAGGGCTGATCTACGCGCTCGCGCTTGTTCTGCTCGGAGTCCGGCCGCGCCAGCTGCGGCTTGCCGACGGGCCGGTGAATCACGGCGACGCCGGCGACCACGGGCCGGTATAATTCGCGACAAATGCAGCTCATCCGAGGACTTCATCATCTAAGGCCGCAACATCGCCCGTCTGTCGTCGCGATTGGCAACTATGACGGCCTTCATGTCGGGCATCGGGCGATTCTTCGACGGGTGCGTGAGGTGGCTGCAAACGCGGCTCGCTCGACGCTGGTGACGTTTGAGCCCATGCCGCGCGAGTTCTTTGCGCCTGAGTCGGCACCTCCGCGCTTGGCACGACTGTCAGAAACCATTGAACTGTTGCGCGAACAGGCCCTGGTCGAGCAGCTGCTATGTCTGCGCTTCGACGCCAAACTGGCCGCCATGAGCCCGCAGGGTTTCGTACAAACCGTACTGGTCGAGGGGCTTGCAGCCCGGCATGTGATCGTGGGGGAAGACTTCCGCTACGGCGCCCGCAGGGCGGGGGATATAGACAGCCTGCGCAGTGCCGGTGCCCGCCACGGATTTGAGGTCGAAGTAGCTGCCACGGTCTGCGCTGATGCAGAACGCGTCAGCAGCACACGGGTGCGCGAGGCGCTGTTGGCCGGGGAACTGGGGCAGGCCAATCGTATGCTCGGGCGGCCTTACCTAGTGACCGGTCATGTGCAGCATGGGAAGAAAACCGGTCGAACAATCGGTTTTCCCACTGCGAACCTGCGACTGAGGCGGCGGCCGGCACTGCGAGCCGGTGTGTACGCGGTTCGTATGCGCGTCCACGGGCAGGTCGCCTGGCAGCCAGCGGTTGCGAATTTCGGTACGCGCCCCACAGTAGGTGGGCAAGGCCAGTTGCTTGAAGTGCACTGCCTGGATGGACAACCTGATTTATATGGACGGCGGCTGTGGGTCGAGTTGATCGACTTTCTGCGGCCAGAACAGCGTTTCGACGGACTCGAAGCGCTCAAGTCACAAATCAAATGCGACGTTGCCGCAGCGCGGCGTTGCCTGGAGTAGTCAGACCATGGCGTTTCGCCCTTCCAATGTGCACTGGCTGTGGATGTCAGCCGCGATCATTCTGCTGGATCAAGTGACCAAGCAACTGGTGTTTCGCAATGTGCTGCAGTACGAGCGCATAGAACTGTTACCAATCCTGAACCTGACGCACTTGCACAATACCGGCGCAGCATTCTCCATGTTTGCCGATTTCCCACCCTGGGTGTTCATTTTGCTGGGCGTTGGGGTCTCGGTCTGGATTCTCTGGTGGCTGCGCCGCCATCCTCGCGATGAGCATTTGCTGGCAGTTGCGCTGTGCCTGGTGCTGGGCGGTGCGCTGGGCAATGTCATCGATCGTGCCACGCGGGGATTTGTTGTCGACTTCATCGATTTCTATTGGGGCAACTGGCATTACCCGGCCTTTAATGTCGCCGACATGGCCATCACTCTGGGCGCCTTGCTCATGGTGCTGGACATGTTCCTATCCGGTCGCCGTTCGGCCGAATCAACCAACGCCTGATCACCTGTATTCATGGATATCCTGCTTGCCAATCCCCGTGGTTTTTGTGCCGGCGTCGATCGCGCCATCGAGATTGTTGAACGCGCTCTCGACAAGCTGGGCGCGCCGATTTATGTCCGCCACGAAGTTGTGCACAACCGGTTTGTTGTCGATCGCCTACGCGAAGCCGGCGCGGTTTTTGTCGATGAGGTGGACGAGATACCGACTGGCGCCACCTGCATTTTCTCTGCCCACGGTGTGTCCCAACAGGTCCGGCGAGATGCAGAGGCGCGTGGGTTGACGGTGTTTGATGCCACCTGTCCGCTTGTGACCAAGGTGCATATCGAAGTCACCCGGTATTCCCGGGACGGGCTCGACGTCGTGCTAATCGGTCATGCCGGCCACCCCGAGGTTGAGGGGACGATGGGCCAGTTCGACCGCAGTGGTGGCGGCGAGATTCATTTGGTCGAGACACCCGATGATGTTCGCGCGCTGACGCCACGGGACCCGGAGCGCTTGGCCTATGTGACGCAGACCACCTTGTCGGTGGATGACACCTCACGGGTGATCGATGCCCTGCGCGCGCGGTTCCCCGCCGTACAGGGGCCCCGTAAGGACGACATCTGCTACGCCACGCAGAATCGGCAGGATGCCGTGCGTGATCTCGCCACCCGGGCCGACGTGGTGCTGGTGGTGGGTTCGGTGAACAGCTCGAATTCCAACCGTCTGCGTGAACTGGCCGAGCAGTGCGGCGCCCGGGCCTGGCTCATTGACGGTCCGGAGGATATTCAGCCGGATTGGTTGGACGGGTGTCGAGCTGTCGGGGTGACGGCGGGTGCTTCTGCGCCGGATGTGCTGGTTCAGCGCGTCGTCGCCAAGCTGAAGGATTGCGGGGGTGTGGCGGCTGAGGAATTGGCGGGGCGTGAGGAGACGATCACCTTCTCGCTGCCCTCTGCGCTGCGCGCCTGAGCTACCAGCAGTCGGCGCCTTTGCTCCCGGTAGCCGACCGAGTGCCGGCGTGCGTGATGGTGAATTTTGCGCAGTCCGTATCCTGGGTCTGGCCGTTGACGGGTGTGGCCACCGCTGTCCAGGCTGTGTTGGTTGCGCCACTGGAGATCGCCACGGAATACCGGGCGTTGGCGGTCGTGCTCGTGGCGGTATTGCCTGAGTCATCCAGATAAAGGGTATCGGCGCCGTAGCCCAGCAAGCTCAGTTTAGTGGCGTAGCGCTTGCGGTCGGTGAAGTAGGCTTCCTGCTGCGCGTGCAGCCCCGCCAGAAAATTCTTGGCAATGTTGCGCTGTCCCTTCAGGACGTAGCTTTGATAGGCCGGCAGAGCAATCGCTGCGAGAATGCCGATAATCGCAACGGCAATCATTAACTCGATCAAGCTGAACCCGCTGAACCGCGGGGGGCGTACATGGGCCTGGCGCATGTGCAATCGTGGGTCGACAAACATGCAGGGAAGTATGGACCAGAATGCCATGGGGAGCATGACGGCCACCGATGTGGTGGTGATCGGCGGCGGCGTCATTGGCTTGTGGACAGCGTGGAAACTGGCGGCCGAGGGGGCGCGTGTACAGCTGGTTGACGCGGCCATGCCCGGGCAGGCCTCGGCAGCCGGTGGGGGCATTCTTGCGCCCATACCGCCGACTGGTTACAGCCAGGCCCTGGTTCCGCTGCTGGAGGACAGTTTGCGGCGCTATCCGGGCAGCTGCGAGCAACTGACTATGCGGACGGGCATCTCGCCGGAGTATTGGGTGAGCGGTTGCGCCCTGTACGGGCACCCGGTGGCCGAAACGGCGAATCCACCTAGTTGGCTACGTGACACCAGCACGCTTGAGGGATCGCGTGGATCCCATCCGGGAGCGGGCGTCTGGTTGCCGCAGGTCGCTCAGATCCGGCCTCCACGCCTGCTGGCCGCGCTGCGAGCAGCGTGTGACCAACTGGGTTGCGAGCGATGGCAGAAACAGGTTCGCGCGATTGACTTGCAGGCCTCCCGTCCCGTGGTGTGTCTGGCCGACGGCCAGCGACTAAGTACCACGCATCTGGTCATCGCAGCCGGGGCGTGGACGGGAGGCTTGATCCCTGCGGCGGAGACGCGGCCGGTCGCCGGCCAGATGCTGGCGCTGGCGGCGGGTGATCACGCACCAGCGAGCATCGTGATTGAGTCGGGCCGCTACCTCATTCCACGGAAGGACGGTGTGGTCATCGTGGGCAGCACGCTTGCGATTGATCGCTGGTCAACCGAACCCGATGACGCGGATACACGTGCACTGCGAGCATTTGCCTCGCAGGTTCATCCCACACTGGCGGCTGCGCCGCAGATCAGCCGCTGGTGTGGCATACGGCCAGCTCCGGCTTCACTGTGCGACACGCCGACGATCGGGCCACTGGCCGGGCGCGAGGATGTCGTACTCGCAACCGGACATTACCGCCTGGGGCTGAGCCTGGCCCCGGCCACCGCTGCACGTGTTGTCCAGCATGTGACCGGGGTGAGGGCGTCGGCCTAGTTCACCGCCTCTTCGGTTCGCTGCCAGAAGGTCCTGAAGCGGTTCGTGCCGGGTGCGTCGGTAATGTTCAGGTCCGGTCGCAGAATCTTGCCCGGCGGGATAAAGACGACCTCGGCGGGAATGCCCCCTGATTTCAACACTTCGGCGCGGTCGTCTGCGCTATTGGGGTCACCGCTGGTGTCGTTCGGGCTGTCATCGGTGAGATTGAAGTTAAATACGGCTGTGGCGTCTGCCAGATTCACCGCATAAAACGCCCCGCCACCCTCTGAAGGGCCGCAGGTTGTCGCCTGATTCGACCCCGGGGGCAGGTAGGTCGTGAAGAACACAGTGCCGGCAAAGGTCAAAGGCCGTGCAAGGTTCTTCTCGCCCGAGCCACGGTTGAGATCAAACCGCCAGCCCGTATTCAGGTTGACACTGCAACTTGATTCCGTCCCGGATTGCAGGCAATTCGACGTGAGATCAGGCAGGCTGCTATGGGTAATGCTGGTCGCAGTGGCTGTGCCGATACTGGTGGCTCTGTCCTTGATGAGATAGAACGAGTCGGACACGCTGCCACCGTAGTTCAGCGGGTCGGCGCGGTCGCCGGAGCCAATGAGCACACCGTCGAACTGCCCGCTGCCATCGCGCGACAGCACCAGGTCCGGCGGATGGAAAAAGCGGCGGTCATCGGCCTTGGTCGCCGTGCCGGATACGCCATCGATGCCCAGTGCGGCGATCTTGACGATGGACCACTGGGAAGGGTCCGCACCGGCCAGCTCCGCGCGCCACACATTGCCTCCTGTGTCACCAACCAGCACGCGATCCAGCAGCGAATCCCCATTGGTGTCCACGGCGGACACATCACTGGGAATGCTGTGCACCAAGCCGGCGTGGCCGTAAACCTTGCTGTTCACGGACCCGGTTGAATTGGCCTTGCGGGCTTTCCAGATCAGCGCGCCGGTCTCTGCATTCACCACATAGATGGCAAAGCCTTTGCTGTCTGCGGCCGGCGGGAACGTCGAGCGATCGTCCTTATTGGTGTCGTAGCCGCCCGCGAAGACCAGCACGGGCACGGTCTGTGTTCCGCCACTGCCATCGGGGATCGAGACCATGCCGGTCTGGGGCGTCGAAAACGTCAGGCCCAGCTCCGAGAAATCGCTCACTGAGGGGTCGATTTTCCACATCAAGCTGGGGTTTTCGGGGTCAGTGACATTCAGGGCGTAGTAGCTGGAACCCGCGCGCCGCATGCCAACGTAGAGCCAAGCGTACTCACCGGTACCGCTGATCGTGCCATCCTGGTTGACGTCTCGTGTGATCACGACTGGCGCACCGTCGATGGTGTAGGGATGGGCTGGCTCCGTGCCGGTGGCGGGTGCGTTGGCCAGCAGGTTTTTCTGCAGGTTCATCGTCTCGCGCGGTGCAAAGGCCCAGACTTCTTCTCCGCTTTCCGCACCGCCCGTCGTGGTGTTGCGGAACATGTGCAAAAAGCCATCATTGGCCGCCATGGCAATGTAAATCGCCGGGTTGGACGTGCTGTAGCTACCGCGCGCACCGTAATTAATCGGTAGCGGGCGGGAGTGCAGGGGATCACCCAGAATCCACTCGCGAGGTGCCAGCGTGCCGAATGTTTCGGGCGCGTTGTACACATCGATATCCAGGCCGCGCATAAAGCGCAGTAATTCCTTGGCCTCGTCCAAGTCGGCGGCGCCCAAGTCGGATTGCAAATCGGCGGCGACGGTGTCGTTGACGTCCAGTGCCGTCAGCGCGCCGGCCTTGTCATAAAAGAGCGTACGGGCGCCCGACGTCCCGTTGGCAATACCCGGATTGCCAGAAATAAAGCCCGGAATCTTGTGGCCAGCGGCTCCACGTGCCACGTGACGGCCGTCGCGTTCGGCAACTTCGCCGGTCGAGGTGTCTGGCGCGGGCAGGTTGTTCTTGTCCGTCCAGAACGTGAGTGCATCGAGTTCAATGCGGCCATCCCCAGCGACGGCTGGCTGGTTGCGCGCGTCTTTGAGTACCAGTTCGGTGCTGCCGTCGGCCAGGGTCACCGGGCCCAGCGTGAGCTTCTTGAGGTTGCCGGTCCAACGCGGCTCCTGGAAGGCCTGGAACAGCGCGATGTAGACGTTGTCGACGATGGAAGCTCGGTTAAATACGTTCACCGGCACCGACGCGGCGACGAAGGTCGTGCTGACGCTCAGGATCTGGTCGAGAATCGCACGCAGGGTGGTGACCAGTTCTTCAGGGTTTTCGGACAGCGAGAGCGGGCGTTCGGTCCCTCCGGCCTGGGCATACGCTGTCGTCTTGTTGTTGATCTTGGTCGGATCAACGATGAAGTACGACGTGACGTTTTGGATACCGTCAATGGCCGACACCGCCGAACCAAAAGGGTCGGAGGCGGGGGCCAGGTCAACATCGTGCAGATAGCCGATCACGGTATCGAAGCTGTTTCGGTTGCCCGACAGGTTAATCCCGCCCATACCACCGTTGGCGCGAGAGGCCGTAATCGCGGAATCTGAATCATCTTCCTGGTTCGAGACCTGGAACATCAGATTGATGGTGTAAATGCTGGTGCAGTCGGTGGCCGCGGCCAGGGGCGACTGATAGGTGGTCCCCGTTGTATCTTCGATGCGTGTGTCCCAGTCGATGGCAGGGAATTCTTCATCGAGGTTCTTCCTCGTATCACCTGCAAAATCGAGGAAGCCGTTGTGTCCGTTGTAGACATCCTGGCCGGTGAGATACCGAAAGAATTCGAAGAACAGTTCCTTGCCCTGGTAAGAATGTGCTTGATTGCCCTGGGGTGTCGGGACGCTATTGAGAATGGTCAGAAACTCGCTGAGCGAGCCATTCGCGTCACCCGGTTGCAGAGATTGGAAACCCCGCATGATGTAACCACCGTTGCTGCAGCCACTTTTAGCCGGTGGGCCTTCGCAATTATTCTTGTTGTCGTGATTCATCATCAGGCCCAGCTGGATGCCGCTAACCTCACTAAGCACCAGCTTCAGGGCCAGGCGAAGCACATCAAAGAAGATCAGCTTGCCGCTGGAGGGCAGGTCGCTGCCCAGGCCGTTGTCCGTAAAATACTGAGCGGCGGCGCAGCCGGAGTTGACGTTGGAGCAGACCGTGGAGCCCAGGTTGGACCGATAGTCGAGCGAGAACATCACCAGTGGCTCGCCGCCGGCGGCGCCTGCTGGATTGAGATAGATGTCGGTGTCGTCAGCGTTTGCAGCCAGCGGCAGCAACAGGGTCAGAACAAAGAAAATCCGTTTCATGGTGACTCTCCGCAGCGGCGCGGTCATTGTTGTTTCGGGACGAGGATGACCACGCCCTCCCTGATCTCGGTCTGCCCAAGGCCTTCGTCGGATTTGTCATAAAACCCCTCAATCGCGAAGACCGCGGCGGTAAAGGCCGATACGCTGGTATTCAGCCCTCGTGGGGGCGGTCGAAACGCCGGGTCGGCGCGCTCGGCGGTGACGACGACGTCGCCAGCGGATATCTCGCTTGCGTAGAGATTGCCGGGCAGGCTGATGGTGTTGGCATTGCAGCCGCTGACGCCGGGTGTGCAGACCTTGTAGCCGGCGTTCCCAATGACAGGTGTGTTGTGGGCATCAGCGACGGTGGCGTCGATGACCGACTGGGCGGACTCCTGCGCCTGGATGGCGGTCTCATCATTGCCGGCCTGCCGCAGACCTGTGGCGCTGAACTCAACCGAAGCCAGAGCGATCAGCACAATGATCACCATCAGAATGAGCGCGGTGGGCAACGCAAAGCCAGCGTGTGATGACAGAGGTTGAATTGGCATGGTCAGTTCACGAAACGGAGGCGAGCGGTGTTGCGCAACTGGACCACCGACATGGCTGTTCGGCGGTAGAAGTTGTCGGCCGGTGTGTAGTCGCCGGCATTGGACATCCGGTAGGTTTTGGCATTGGTGTAGGCCGCATGCGGGCGTTCGCTGCGGGCCAGCAGCATGACACGCACCGAGACCACGTCATCCATATCCGTGACGGCATCCGCCGTGAAGTAACGGTCTGCCGCCCCATTGGCGTTGCTGTCCACGCCATATTCGAACTGCATGCGTTCAATGCCGGGTGCAATGCATTCGGTTGAGAAGGCAGGCGATGCGCCGCCCAGCAGATATTTCCGGCAGAGGGTGGGAATGCCGTCGCCATCGGTGACGTGGTAGTCACGGATAAAATAAATGGTTGGGTGGTACTCCCAGTTGGTGACGGTGCCGGTGAGTGGGGTGGTGGGCGTGTTCGTTGCCGATAACGACCGGAACAACTGGCCCTCAGTTCCGTTGGTCTCCAGGTAGGTTGTGCCATCTTCGAGCGCCCCGGCAGCCGTTGTGGCGCCGAGCACGCGCTTAATGGCGATGATGTCCTGGCCCGGTACGACTTCACCGGTATCAATACAGCCAAACGCGGCATTGGCTTCAGCAGCGGTGGGGTTGTCCAGGGCTTCCAGCGGCTCGGTGAGGACCCACGCCCAGCCGGCGGTATCACCGCAGTCCGTGCTAATGGACAGGCTCGCGTCGGACACGTCGATGTCCGTCGGATCGTGGAGCTCGGTCCAGAAACCGGTCATCTCGAGGTCAGCGGTCAGCTGAGCCATGGCAAACCGCAGATTGTCCTGGACAGCCGACATGCGTTCGTCCTGGCGGTAGTTGTCAGAGGACTCGGTGAACACAATGCCGATACTCAGGATCACCAGCAGGCCGATGACCACCGAGACCATGAGTTCGATCAGGGTAAAACCGGTTTGCGGCTGCTTGCTCATGAGGCGGCGATATAGGTTTCCAGCGTGAGAGTCCGGCGCAGGACATCATTGGCGCCGTAGCTTCCGGTTCCCAACGCGCAGAGCACGCCCGTATCGGCGGGCATCTCGATGGCGCCGTACCAGACAAGGGTCAGGGCATAGACGCCGTCACCGCCACCGGCCGGGCCGGTCAGGCAGGCGCTGGGCGTCACCAGTCCGCCCACGGCATCGGTCTGCGTGCCGTCGACAATCACTTCCATGGCGCCGTCGAGCACCTGCTCCCACTGCCAGACGTCAAAATAGGCGAGTTCGGTGGGCGAGCAGGCCTGCGTCAAACAGTTCTTCAGCGGTGCGCTGCCCATGACCCCGCCTCCCAGACCGTTGGCGGCGGCGTCCAGGTAGGCGTCCAGTGCAGTGGCTGATGCATTGGCGCGCATGCGCTCGATGAGTGATTGACTCATCCGCGCCGCAGTGCTGCGGAGCATGGCTTCACGCGTGTTCTTCTTCGAAACGGTTTGCAGACCCGCCATCGATAACACAGCAAAGGCCACGACCAATACGGCGACCAAGACTTCGATCAATCCCGCACCACGTTGTTTGTCGCGGCTCAGCATGTATAGGCAGATCCGTCGGTCTTGGACTCCGCCGTACGCGGCTTGCCGGTCCAACTCACGACAACGGCCCGGTGGTAACCCGTGCCCCGGGGGTCGCAGTAGATGACCGTGCCGTTGGTGGAGCGACGGTTGAATGGCCGAAATACGAACCGGGCGACGCTGGCGTTGAGTTGCTGGTCGTTGGTCATCACGTGTTCGCGGATGACGGTTTCACCACTATCGATGACGGGTGGGTTGTCCTGATCGGTATTCTCGAAGACGATCCAGCCCTTGTTCCAGTCGGAGGTGCTCCCGCAGGTGGCGGCACTGCCCCGCGAGCAGACCACGACATCGCGACCATTCTTGATGGATTCGCTGCGAGCCAGCTGGAAGCTCATGACGACCGTGTTCAGGGTGCCGGTCCGTCGCCAATCGCGGATCAGGTCGAGGAAACTCGGCACAGCAACAGACAAAATGATGGCAGCGATGGCAATTGATATGACCAACTCGATGAGCGTCAGCCCGCGGTGGTTTCGACTCGTCAACGGCTGTTGCTGCTTCACGGTGTTTTGCACTCAGTATCACCCCAGGTCACCATCCACGGTCTGCCGCGGAGGTACGCTCGCGAGTTTACGACCCTAAGGGTCGTTAATCGCCTGCTGGATGATGAGGGGATGAGCGGGCCACGACAAGCGGTGTGGTCTGTGGCAGCGCCTGTCAGGCAGCGAATTGCAACCAGTGGCTACCCCGATGCGCGATGCATTGCTATACTTCGCCGCCGCTTTTCGAGACTCCCTTCGAGCGCGAGCGATCACGCCCCGCACGAGGTGGTGGTCCGACGCCAAGGCGGGCAAGACAGCATCAAACGCCGGCATAGCTCAGTTGGTAGAGCGGCGCATTCGTAATGCGTAGGTCGGGGGTTCAAATCCCTCTGCCGGCACCATTTTCCTGCCTTAACGGTGCTCGGATGACTCAGACGCCCCCTGTTTCCCGCCAGGACTACGATGCCGTCATGGCACCGAACTACAACCCGGCCGCCGTCATTCCGGTGCGCGGCAAGGGCTCGCGCGTCTGGGATCAGGACAATAACGAGTACATTGATCTGGCAGGCGGGATTGCGGTCAGCGCGCTGGGGCACTGCCATCCGGCGATGGTTGCCGCGTTGCAAGCACAGAGCGAACAGCTCTGGCACTTGTCGAATGTGATGACCAATGAGCCGGCGATTCGCCTAGCGCAGAAGCTGGTGGCATCGACATTTGCGGATCGCGTTTACTTCTGTAACTCCGGGGCGGAAGCCAATGAGGCGGCATTCAAGCTGGCTCGGCGATACGCCAATGACCATTACGGTGCAGACAAGTACGAGATCATCTCGTTCAAGCAGGCGTTCCACGGCCGGACACTGTTCACCGTCTCCGTCGGGGGGCAGCCGAAATACACCGAGGGTTTTGGTCCTGTCCCGGGTGGCCTGCACCACGTACCGTTTAATGATCTGGATGCGCTCAAGGCCGCGATCAGCGATCGCACCTGTGCGGTGGTCATGGAACCCATGCAGGGTGAGGGTGGCATCGTGCCCGCGACGGCCGAGTTCATCCAGGGTGTGCGTGCGCTATGCGATGAGCACAACGCGCTGCTGATCTTCGATGAAGTGCAGACCGGTATGGGCCGGACCGGCCACCTGTATGCCTACCAGGCCTTTGGTGTGGCACCGGACATTCTGACCTCGGCCAAGGGGTTGGGCGGTGGTTTCCCCATCGGTGCCATGCTCGCCACCGAGCAGGTCGCGGCCAGTCTGGTGGTCGGCACGCACGGCAGCACCTATGGCGGTAACCCCCTGGCCTGCGCTGTAGCGGAAGCGGTCATCGACCAGGTGAATACGCCCACGTTGCTCGCCGGCGTCATGACGCGTAACCAGAAAATGCGTGATGCCTTGGAGGCGCTGGCAGCAGAAACCGGTGCCTTCCGCGAGATCCGCGGCATGGGGCTGCTACTGGGCGCAGAAGTCTCCGAGGCATATGCCGGTCAGGCGCGTGCCTTTCTCACAGCGGCGCTGGAAGCCGGGGTGATGGTGTTGGTCGCAGGCCCGAATGTGGTTCGTTTTGCGCCTGCGCTGAACATTCCAGAGGCGGATCTAGACCAGGCCATGGAGCGTTTTGCCGTGGCCGTTCGCAAAGTGGTCAGCCAGTCGACGGCTGCCGCCTGAGTCAGGCGGCTCCGGCGGGTCGTGCTGCCCGCTGCATGTCGATGTGTGGAATGCCATCCTCGTCGTAAGGGGCGGAGCAGCGCTCGAAGCCCAGGGAACCGTAGAACGATTCCAGATGGGCTTGTGCGCCTAGCGCTACATCCTGGTTAGGCCATCGCTGGGCGCAGCGCTGGAGCCCCTGCTGCATGAGTTGCCTGCCCAGACCGCTGCGACGAGCGCTTTCGTGCACGATGACTCGGCCAATGCTGGGCTGCTCAAAGCGGACGCCCGGCGCCAACACGCGCAGATAGGCCATCAGCCGACCGTCTTCTCCCCAGCCCAGCAAGTGATCGGCATCGGCGTCCAGGCCGTCAGCATCCTGATACGGGCAGCGTTGTTCAACAATGAACACAGCCTCTCGCAGCGCCACGACTGCATAGAGTTCCGGCACCGAAAGCGTGACGAACGTTTTCCACTGCCACTGCACCCCGTTCATGCGTCCTGCTGGAACGGGTAAATGCTGCCCAGGCCGAGTATGACGGTCAGCCGATCCAGCGCTTCGTGGACTTCGGTAACAAAGCCGGGGTCGGCGAGGTCGGTGAGCGTCAGGCGATCGCGGTAATGCTGCCTGACCCAGGCTTCCAGCTCGCGGTGTAGCGCTGCGCTAAACCAGCTGTCGGGATTGACCGCAGCCTGCTCATCTTCGTTCAGCGGCACGCGCAGGCGCAGACAAGCCGGTCCGCCGCCGTTGCGCATGCTCTGACGCACATCAAAAACCGAAACCCCGTCAATCGGGCCGGCACCTGCCACTATTTCCTGGATGACGGGCCAGACAGTCGGGTGTTCCTCACAATCCTTAGCCACGATCAGCTGGATGCGTCCATCCGGCAGGGTGACGATTTGGCTGTTGAACAGGTAGCTCTGGATGGCTGCAGGCAAATCGACCTGATCGGTCGTAATGCGCACCGTCCGCAGAGGCTGGCCCAGCGCGCTGCTGAGCGCTTCCAGCGTACCGAATTCATCTACGAACGCCTGCTCGTGGTAGAGCAGAACGTCAGCGTGCCCAACGGCAATGACGTCATTGTGAAAGACGCCGGCGGCGATGGCCTCGGGGTGTTGGCGCACGAACAAGGTGCGATCACTGCGCAGCCGGTGCTGTCGGGCCACCGCCTCGGAGGCCAGGCGGGTCTGTCTGGCGGGAAAACGCCCCGTGGCGGGATGCTCCAGGTCGGCCCCATACACGAACAGGCTAACCCCGCAAGTGTGATCATCCGCGGCAAAACGTGTGTGATTGGCCGCACCCTCATCGGCCAACTGCGTGCTGCGCGGTAAGGCCGGGTGATGGGCGAAGAAGCGCTCGGCCGGGAACGTGGCACGCAGGGCCCTCGTCGTCGTGGCGGTTTCCAAGGCCCGATGGGCTTGCGAGACGAGGTTTGCAGGCGTGAAGTGCACGCGGCTATCCCAAGTATCTGCCGAAGCGGACACCGTGGCAGCATTGGCCGACCACATGGACGCCGCGGACGCAGCCGCCGACAGCAGCCCCGGAGCGTCGCGACGGGCCTGCGCCAGCACTTTGGCATCGCTGCCGCTGAAGCCGACCTGGCGCAAGAAGTCGACATCCGGTCGGGCTTGGGGCGGTAGCACGCCCTGCAAGAGGCCGAGTTCTGCAACGCCGGCCATTTTTGCCAGGCCCTGGAGCGCCGCTTCCCGTGGGTTGGATGCCTGCGCCTTGTTCGCTTGCGAGGCTAGATTGCCGACGCCCAGCCCGCCGAAGTGATGCGATGGGCCGACCAGGCCGTCGAAATTGGCTTCCTGGGTTTTCATTTAAAGCGTGATCCCTGCCGGCAGGTGCTCGGGTAGCGCCACCTGGTCGCGTTCCATGCTGGCGACGGGGTAGGCGCAGTAATCCGCGGCGTAGTAGGCGCTGGGGCGTAGGTTGCCGCTATCCCCCGGGCCGCCAAAGGGTGCGGCGCTACTCGCGCCGGTAATCGACCGGTTGCGGTTGACGATGCCGGCGCGGATGCGGCCCAGAAACTGATCCCAGCGGGCATCCGAATCCGAGATCAACCCGGCGGACAAGCCAAAGCGCGTATTGTTCGCCAACTCCAGCGCGGCCTCAAAATCATCGTAGAGGTAGACGCTGAGCAGCGGGCCAAAGACTTCTTCATCCGGCACGTCGGTGGCATCGGTGAGATTGATGATGCCAGGGGTCAGGAAGGCGTCGGTCAGGCCTGGGATGTGCTCACAGCGCTTGAGCACCACACCGCCACGCGCCTCGAGCTGATCCTGTGCATCCAATACACGCTGGGCTGCGGCGACGGAAATCAGCGGTCCCATGAACGGGGCCGGGTCTTCGTCCGGAAGACCAATTCGTAATCCCGCCGTCACGGCGATGAGGCGTTCCAGGAAGCGCTCGCCCCAATCACCGGCGGGCACGAGCAGACGGCGTGCACAAGTACACCGCTGACCGGTGGTGATGAAGGCCGACTGGATCGTCTCGTAGACGGCGGCATCAAGATCGCTGACTTCCTCGATGACCAGGGCGTTGTTTCCGCCCATCTCCAGAGCCAGCATCTTGCCGGGTTGCTCGGCGAATTGGGCATGCAGCAGCTTGCCCGTACGTTCACTGCCGGTGAAGAACAAGGCATCAATACCCGGGTGTCCCGCCAGCGCAGCCCCGGTTTCCACCGCGCCGCAGACCATGTTCAGCACGCCAGCGGGCAGGCCGGCGTCGGACCAGCACTGCACGACCTGCATGGCGATAAGCGGCGTCAGGTCACTGGGCTTGAACACCACCGTGTTGCCGGCGAGCAGGGCCGGAACGATATGGCCATTCGGCAGGTGGCCCGGAAAATTGTAGGGGCCGAAAACGGCAGCGACGCCATGCGGGCGATGCCGGAGCACCGCGGTACCGCCAGCCACCGGCTCGCTACGCTCACCCGCACGCTCGGCCTGGGCGCGCACAGAGATCGCAATCTTGCCCGCCATAGCCGAGATTTCGGTGCGCGTTTCCCACACGGGTTTGCCGGTTTCCGACGCAATGGTCCGCGCGAGCCCCTCTGCTTGTTCACGTAGCCGCTCCGCAAAGCGTTCGCAAATAGCAATCCGCTCGCTCAACGGTGTTTGTCTCCAGCCGGTGAACGCTTCGCGCGCAGCCTGAATGGCCTGGTCGACATCGGAAGGACTCGCACCCAGGCCGGACCACAGGGACTCGCCGGTTGCCGGGTTGGTCACGGAGAGCGGCACGCCCGTCGGCGTCTGCCATGCGTTGCGGATCCACAGACCCGTCGTTGCTTCTGTCATCTTGGACACTCGTTTCGAATGGGGTGGGGCCGGGCTCTTAGCTCAGCCCAGTGGCAGGTAGCGCAGGCTGGCCCGCGCATCCAACTGCAGGGCATCCGCTGCTTTCTGCGGGATGGTGATCAGCTCGCCATCCTCGGTAATCTGCGCCTGCGTGAGCGTGCAGCGAAAATCCGCCAGCCCTCGATTGCTCACCAGGACACGAACACCATTGTCGACACGACCGGTTCGACTCTCGGCGACGCGACTCCGCTTAATGGCCTTGATGTCCTCGAAGAGCACATCAACGGCGGCGCCGCCATCAAAAATATCGACGTAGCCCTGGTAGCGAAACCCCTCGGCCTTGAGCATGCGCAGGGCAGGTTCGGTGTTGGGATGCACCATCCCGATGACCCGCTGCGCTTCTTCGGGCAGCAAGGTGGTGTAGACCGGGTAGCGCGGCATCAGTTCGGCAATGAATGCCTTGGTGCTTACCGCTGTCAGGTGATCGGCACGCGCGTACTCCATGTCGAAGAACTTGCGACCCAGTGCCTCCCAGAATGGCGAATGACCGTGCTCATCGGACCATCCGCGCATCTCTGCCAAGACCCGGTCGTTAAAACGCTCCGGGTGCTCGGCCATGAAGAGAAAGCGCGATTTGGACAACAGGGTGCCATTGCCGCCACCCCGGAAATCGGGGTTGAGGAAGAGGGTGCAGAGTTCGCTACAGCCCGTGTAGTCATTCGACAGGTACAGCGTCGGTGTCTTGCGATAAACACCCAGTTCGCGCGAGGCATGAACCACCGTGCCTACTCGGTAGTTGTAAAACGGCTCCCGCATGCCGACAGCGGATTCAAGCCCGCAGCAGCCACCGACGGCAGCGCTACGGCTGTCTTCCAGCGAGAACAGGTACAACTCGTCCAGGGGTGCATCGAGCGTGAGCGTAAACGCCTCCTCTGAGCGACTGATCTTGTGCTGCAGGAGGTCGCGATCAGTGGTCAGCGATGTAAAGCCTGGGCCTGACAGCTCCGCAATGCGGCATAGGGCTTCGAAATCATGCGCGTCATTGCGCATGGCGCGTAACACCATCATGGCTGCTGTCCGTGTTGTGGCCAGGCTGCATCACCGCTGGCCAGCCGCATGAGCAGCAGGGCGGACAGCTGTGCCCGCGGAACGAAGCTGGATATGTGCATGAATTCCTGGTGGCTATGGATATGGGCGCCGACCACGCCAAGGTTGTCGACATTCGCCAGGCCCGCTGCGGCCAGATTATTGCCGTCACAACAACCGCCCGTGTCTTCCCAGGCGAAGTCCATGCCGAGGAGGTCGCGACAGGTGCTGATCTCACCGATGAGCGATTCCAGTGCGGGCGTGCGCACCTTGGGCGGCCGGGTGAAGCGGCCATGCAGACTGGCCTCAATACCGTCCCGGCCGTTGATCTCATCAACAATGGCCGTCAGGTGGTCCAGCATCCATTGCTGGTCTTCGGGCCGCTGCAGGCGAACATTCAAGCGCAGAATGGCCAGGTCCGGCACGATGTTGACCGGACCGCCCCCCACCACCTGGCCCACGTTGATCGTGACACCGTTACGTTGGCCATTCAGGTTGTCGATGGCCACCGTGGCATCGGCGAGGGCACGGATCGCATTCCTGCCGAGGTGATGTTCGCGTCCGGCATGAGCGGCGCGCCCCCGAACCCGTATCTGAAAATTGCCGCTGCCCTTGCGTGCGGCAACCAGATTCCCGCTGGGTAGTGAAGGCTCGTAGATCATGCCGACGTGATGGGCGCGGGCTTCACGGTCCAGCAGTGCCGCAGACCCCATGGAGCCGATCTCTTCATCGGGATTCAGCACTACGGTCCAGCCGATGTGCTCGGCGTCCGGGCTTTGTTCAAGCGTCGACAGCGCATGCCGCATGACCACCAGGCCACCTTTGAGGTCGGCTACGCCAGGGCCGTGGAGCCGGTCATCCTCAATCCGGACGGACTGAAAGCTGGAATCCGATGGGAACACCGTGTCGAGATGCCCAGCCAGTAAAACGCGCCTGCGGGCGTGTGGGCGCTTGCGAATGACCAGCGCATCCCCCATCGGTCGGTCGACAAACTCCCCGTTGTCCGCAAGCTGGCGCAGCGGGGCAATCGGTACCCGCTCCACGGTGTCTGCAATGGGCTGAAAAAGCCCGCTCAGGGCGTCGGCGACGGCGTTGACTCCATCCGCGTTGAAACTGCCGCTGTTGATGGAGGCCAGGTCGGCGGTCTGTTGGCGCATGGTCTCGGTGCGCTCGGCCAGCGTATCCAGCGCCTGCTGGTGGGGCTTCTTGATGGGCTGCATGCCTCAGATTCTATCTGGAATCTGATCTGGGGGCCGGCAGGGCCCAGTGCGATGAGCCAAGCTGCCAGACATAAAAAAGGCCCGGCCAATGGCCGGGCCCTTTGAGTTGCCTGCAGCGATTACTCGCTGATCACGCTGAACTCGACGCGGCGGTTGGCTTCGCGGCCTTCCTCGGTGTCATTCGTGGCGATCGGCTTGGATTCGCCATAGCCGACGACCGTCAGGCGGTCAGCGGCGATTCCGTTATCAACCAGGAACTGCTTAACCGACATTGCGCGCTCTTCAGACAGACGCTCGTTGTACGCAGCCAGACCTTTGCTGTCGGTGTGTCCGGCCACCTGGGCCTGCATCGACGGCTGGCCAGACAGGGTGTCGATAACGTCCTGCAGCACGATCTTGGCGTTGGCCGTGAGCTTGGCGGAGTTGAACTCGAACTTCACACCTTCCAGCGCGAAGGTCTGCTTGATTGCACAGCCCTCGGTGTCGACCACGATGCCGGCGCCAGTACCGGGGCAGCGATCCATGGAATCAGCCACGCCGTCTTCGTCCGCATCCTGCACGCCTTCACAGCCGCGGGCATTGACCTGCGCGCCTTCAGCACTGTCCGGGCACTCGTCGTAGGCATCCAGGACGCCGTCGAGGTCAGCATCAGCGCTACAACCGGTTGCATCGACGGGAACACCGTTCGGTGTGCGGGGGCACTGGTCAATCGAGTTGACCACGCCGTCGAAGTCATCGTCGGCCTCGCAACCTTCCAGCGTGACCGCAACACCGGCCGGCGTGTTCGGGCAGCGATCCAGCGTGTCGCTCACGCCGTCGCCATCTGCATCGCCAACACCCTTGGAGCTCAGCGGCACTTCCAGGCCAATGTTCAGACGCACGTCGACAAAGTCTTCGTCGAACACCTGTTGCACGCGCAGATCGCCGCGTACGGCCGTGCCATGATCATTCAGAAAGCTGCGCACGCCTGCACCCAGCTCAGCAGAGAAGTAGTTCTCGCTGTCATTGGCGACTTCTTCACCCACGTACCCCACACCGGCAAGCAGGTAGGGCGTGAAGCCAAACAAATCCTGCATGTTCTGGCGGCTCAGGCGGTAAATGCCGTTGACCAACAGGCCGCGTTGAAAGTCGCGGTCATCTGCGGTGGTCGTCTTGAGCGAGTTGTAGAAGCCTGAGATCTCGAGATCCAGGTTAGTGCCCACGAAGGGCAGGTCGTGGTCCACCAGCGGGATGCCGTAGCCAAACATGGCGCCAAAGCTTTCGTCGGCGTTCCCGTCACGGTCGTCGGGCGAAACCGCCACGCCACCCGCGTAAATGTATGGTCGACCATCGGAGTTCTGCGCCATCGCGGATGACGCCACGCCGAACGCGGCCAGCGCCAGAAGCGCTTTCAAGCTTTTCATTGGATTGTTCCCCTAGAGACTCTTGGTATCGGCACCCAGCATCCACAAGCTGTGCCAGTTGCGCGAGCATACCTAAATCACCGCTTGACACAAAGTTCACGGGCGCCAGTGCGACAGGCGGAATCAGGCGTTGCCAGACCCGGGTGCTCTGAGTACAATGCGCGCCCTCGCAAATGCGATATTCCCCTGTAGCTCAGTTGGTAGAGCGGGTGACTGTTAATCACTAGGTCGGCGGTTCGAGCCCGTCCGGGGGAGCCAAATTAAAGCTTTAAAGATCAGGCGCTTACCGTGAACTCGGTCAGCGCCTTTTCTTTTGGCTGGGGTTGTGTCGCGGCATAGGTGGGGCGGTCCCGGTCGCGGTTCTTCGCAAGATTCGCGCACCGTCGATGTGCACCCGCGCGACTCGCTGTGACGTACGACGAGCGCGGTTGACGACCTTGCAACTTGCAAAGGGGCTGGCGGTGGTTCCGGTGGCATTAGCCAACGGCGCGGGTTCTGGCTCCGGAAGAGCGAGAGCCGGCTGACGATGGCACCCTGGCAAGTTCTGGTGGGGCCGGGACAGTGCCCACGAAGGCGGGTCGGCAGTCGGCAGCAGGCCGGGGAGAAATGGTGTCCCGAGCAGGAGTCGAACCTGCGACCTAGCGCTTAGGAGGCGCTTGCTCTATCCAACTGAGCTACCGGGACACGGTCTGGCCTATGGCGGGCGGTATTGTAGGCAAGCTGCGTCGTTAGCGCAGGACTTCGCCCAGAAATGCGTCGAGTCGGCTGCCGGCAGCTGGTTCAAAGAATCCGCTGGGCTGGTCGATGTGGTCGATCCTGCCAGCTTCCATGAAGACCACCCGGTCGGCTACGGCGCGCGCAAACCCCATTTCGTGGGTGACGACAATCATGGTCATGCCATCGCGGGCCAGGTCCTGCATCACGTCGAGTACACCGCCGACCATTTCGGGATCCAGCGCGGAGGTGGGTTCGTCAAACAACATCACCTTTGGCTGCATGGCCAGAGCACGGGCGATGGCCACCCGCTGCTGTTGGCCGCCAGAGAGCTGGGCCGGGTAGCTGGCGCCACGATCACCCAGCCCAACGCGCTCGAGTAGCGTTTGTGCCCGCTGCTGGATGTCCTCTGCCTGGCCACCCTGGACCCGGATCGGCGCCAGCATGATGTTCTCCAGCACGGTGAGGTGGGGGAACAGATTGAACTGCTGGAACACCATGCCCGCCTGCTGGCGTAGCGCATTGAGCCGCTTCCCGGCGTGGTGGATGGACTCGCCGTCGAGCAGGACATCTCCGCTGGTGACAGTTTCCAGCCGGTTCACCGTGCGTAGCAGTGTGGATTTACCCGAGCCGCTGGGCCCGACCACGCAGACCACTTCGCCAGCAGAGACGCTGAGCGAGACCTCGTCCAGCGCCAGAACTCCGTTGTCGAACCGCTTGGAAACGTTGCTGATTTCGATTGCGGCGCTCATCCGTCAGCCCTCGCCAGCTTGAGTTCCAGGCGACGGATCAGCAGGGAGAGCCCGGCGGTGAGCGTGAGGTACATGGCTGCAACGGTGAACCAGACTTCAAAGGGACTGAAGGTGGAGTTGACCACCTCACGGCCCGCCTTGGTGAGGTCGGTGATGGCGATGACCGAGACTAGGGATGAATCCTTGATGAGGTTGATCAGCTGACCGGCCATCGGAGGCAGGGTGCGCCGTAGGGCCTGCGGGAGGATGACGTGGCGCATGGCCTGCGGGTAACTCATGCCCAAGCTGCGCGCGGCTTCCATCTGACCCTTGGGGATGGATTCGATGCCCGCACGAACAATTTCCGCGATGTAGGCGCCGGTAAAAATGGCCAGCGCCGCCACACCGGCGGTCATGCGCGACAGGCTGAGCACCGTGCCGATGAAGAAGTAGAAGATGAAAATCTGCACCAGCAGCGGTGTGCCGCGAATGAGTTCAACATAGGTCGCCGACAGGTTGCGCGCAGCCGGGTTGGTCGAGACCCGGCCCAGTCCTGCGATCAGGCCGATAGGCAGGGCAAAGAGCAGGGCCAGGATGGACAGTTGCAGGGTGGTGACCAGCCCCCAGGCCAGCGGGCCGATACGCCAGCCGCTGCGGGTGCCGACCACATCGCCGTCAAAGACATAGTCGCCATCGGCGACCAACAGCGTATCTAAATCGCTGTAGTGCTCGATGGCTGCGGCATCCTGCGTGCCAATGACCTGGACGCGGCCTTGATCGATCTCCACCACCCCCGTAATGGTGGAGCGGATATCGGCATCCTCGTAGGCGAGGATGTAATCCGGCACGCGGTCCCAGCGCCAGGTGTAGTCCACGGTGAGGCTGGCACCGTAGATGGCACCGGCCACTGCAAGCATGACCAGGGCATAGACGCCATGCCACATCCAGCGGGCATTCATCGGTTGACGTCTTTCATCCAGCGGTCGGATTCGAACCAGCGCTTGTACAGCGCATCGTAGGTGCCGTCGCCGCGGATCTGCGCCAGGTAGTTGTTGAGCCAGTTGAGAAAATCCGGGTCACCCTTGCGGACGGCCCAGCCCAGCGGTTCATGCGTGAACGGCTGGTCGAGATGGACCAAGCCTTCTGGATTCTCTGCAATGAATATGGCGTTGTAAGGGAAGTCGAACACGAAAGCATCCGCGCGGCCGTTGCGCACCTCCAAAGCGGCTTCGGACTCGGACTCGAAGGTCAGTATGGTCGCGCGTGACATGTAGCGCCGTGCAGCAATTTCGCCCGTGGTTCCGAGTTTGCTGACGACCTTGTACTGCTGGTCGTTGAGGTCTCGGTACGACGTCACTGTGTCAGCGAGGTCTTCGCGCAGTAGCACCGTCTGCCCGATGACCATGTAGGGGTCACAGAAATTGACCTTGAGGTTGCGCTCCGGCGTGATGGTCATGCCGCCCATCACCAAGTCGAATTTGTCGGTCAACAGGGCTGGAATAATGCCGTCCCAGGCGGTGTTGATCAGCTTGAGCTCAACGCCCATCGCTCGCGCCATGTGTCGGGCGATGTCCACATCAAAACCGATGATGTTGCCGTTTTTGTCGCGCATCTCGAAGGGCATGTAGCCCGTTTCGAGACCGATGCGCAGCTCGCCGCGCTGAAGAATCTTGTTGAGAGTGGAGTCATCCCAGACCGAGTTGGCGTGGGTGAGCGGGGCAAGCAGCAGCATGCCGAAGGCGATGATGAGTCGGCGCATGAAAGGTCGTTGGGAAAACAGTGCATACGATGTTGGCGGGCTGGCGCGATTTGCGCAAACCGGCTGAGCTTCGGCAGCCGCCATGTCGCGCTGACAGGCTTTCCTGGGCGCCACGCTTGGCGTGGCCCGGTGACGGACTATGATGGCCGGATCGTTCGTCGACACACGCCGGTTATCCGTGTCTGATTCCTCAGGTTTTGTGCATCTCAGTGTCCACACCGAGTATTCGCTCGTGGACAGCGTTGTTCGGGTCAAATCGCTGGTCAAGGCTGCGGCCGAGCGGGGGATGCCCGCGGTTGCGATGACCGACCACATGAACCTGTTTGCGGCCGTCAAGTTCGTGTCGGCCGCGGAGGCCCAGGGTGTCAAACCGATTCTGGGCTGCGACCTGGTCGTACATGATCCGGTCTCCGAAACCGACAATGCCTTGCGGCTGCTTTGCGCCAGTAATGCGGGCTACCGCAATCTCATGCAGTTGATCTCCCGTGGCTACGTGGACGGTCAGGAGCGTGGTTCGCCGGTGATTCATCCGGACTGGCTCAGCGATCACGCCGACGGGCTGATTGCGCTCTCCGGGGGCCATCGTGGCCTGATCAGCCGGGAGATTGCTGCCGGTCACGGTGAGCTTGCTCTGCAAGCCGCGAGTCGCTTGCGGGACGTCTTTGGTGAGCGACTGTTTCTGGAGATCGAGCGTATCGGTGCCCCGGATGAATACGCCATCAATGACAACCTGATCGATCTGGCGGGCATGCTGGATCTTGGCGTGGTCGCCGGCAACGCCGTGCGGTTTATCGATCCCGATGACCATCCTATCCACGAGGTCCGGCTCTGCATTCGGCAGGGGCGCACGATTAATGATCCTCGACGCACAAAAGATGTCACGCCCGAACAATGGCTGAAATCAGCCGAGGATATGCGGAGCCTGTTCTCGGACCTGCCCGAGGCCTGCGACAACGCCGTGGAGATCGCCCGGCGCTGCAACGTGACACTGTCGTTGGGGACGTCGTATCTGCCGGATTTTCCGGTGCCGGAGGAGCATACGGTCGAGAGCTTCTTGCGTGCTGAGGCAGAACAGGGCCTGGAGCAACGCCTGCAGGCGATTATCGACGACGGCGGCACACCGGATCGTCAGGTCTACAACGAACGCCTGGAACATGAGCTCAACGTCATCATCAAGATGGGCTTTCCGGGCTACTTCCTGATCGTTGCGGACTTCATTCGCTGGGCCAAGCGTAATGACGTACCGGTGGGGCCGGGGCGTGGTTCCGGCGCGGGCTCCCTGGTGGCCTATGTGCTGGAGATCACCAACGTCGACCCGATTCCCTACGACCTGCTGTTCGAGCGATTCCTGAACCCCGAGCGCGTGTCCATGCCGGATTTCGATATCGATTTCTGCATGGATGGCCGCGATCGGGTGATCGAGTACGTCGCCGAGCGCTACGGCCGTGAAAAGGTGTCGCAGATCATCACCTTTGGTCGCATGGCGGCCAAGGCGGTGGTGCGGGACGTAGGGCGTGTGCTGGGACATCCCTATGGCTTTGTGGATGGCATTGCCAAGCTGGTCCCGGCCGCCGTCGATATGACCTTGTCCAAGGCATTGGAAGAATCCGAGGAGCTCAAGGCTCGCCGCGAAGATGAAGAAGAAGTGCGCTACCTCATCGATACTGCGCTGCAGTTGGAGGGGCTAGCTCGCAACGTGGGCAAGCACGCCGGTGGTGTGGTGATTGCGCCCAGCCGGATCGATGATTTCACGCCGTTGTTCACGGAGCCGGGCGGTGGCGGCGCGGTGACTCAGTTCGACTGGAAGGACGTGGAAGCTGCCGGTCTGGTGAAGTTCGACTTCCTCGGTTTGCGCACGCTCACGATCCTGGACCGCGCCGTCAAGGTGGTGGCCAGCATGGGGACCCAGATCGATCTGGACACCCTGCCGTTGGACGATGGCAAGACCTTCGAGCTGCTGCGCGCAGCCGATACAGCCGCCGTGTTCCAGCTGGAATCCACAGGCATGCGTCGGCTGATGAAGGAACTCAAGCCCGACCGGTTCGAGGATATCGTGGCCCTGGTGGCCCTGTTCCGGCCCGGTCCGCTGGAGACCGGCATGGCTGCGGACTATGTGGCCCGCAAGAACGATCCGGCCCAGGTGCGGTACATGCACCCGTTGATGGAAAACGCGCTCAAGGATACCTACGGCGTGATTGTCTATCAGGAGCAGGTGATGGGCGTGGCGCGCGAACTCGCAGGCTACAGCCTGGGTGCTGCAGACCAGCTGCGCCGTGCCATGGGCAAGAAAGACATGAAGAAGATGGGCGAGCATCGCCCGATCTTCGTGGCCGGTGCCGTCGAAAAGGGTGTGGACGAGGATTTGGCAGGCCGCATCTTTGATCTGATCGCCGAGTTTGCGAAGTACGGCTTTAACAAGTCGCATTCGGTGGCCTATGCCTTGCTGGCGTACCAGACGGCCTACCTGAAGGCCCACTACCCGGCAGCATTCATGTGCGCGGTGCTCACCGCTGACATGGACCACACAGAAAAGGTCGTGCCGCTGATTGGCGAATGCCGCCGGCTGGGTCTGGAGGTCTTCCCACCAGACGTCAACGATTCCGCCTATGAATTCACCGCCAGTGCGGATGGGCAGTCCGTTCGCTACGGGCTCGGAGCGGTTAAGGGCGTCGGCCAGGGCGCCATCGAAGGGATCCTGGAAGCGCGCGAGGCGGGCGGCCGCTTCCATGATCTGGTGGATTTTTGTCTGCGCATCGATAGCAAGCGGGCGAACCGACGCACACTGGAAGCACTGATCCGTGCAGGGGCCTTGGATAGTCTGGGCGAGAACCGGCCCAGCCTGCTTGCGGCGTTGCCGCATGCCCTGGCTGCGGCCGACCAGCATCATGCGGCGATGGCGGCTGGCCAAAACGACTTGTTCGGTGGCGGCGGCCCGTCGGAATTATCCAGTGCGCCGGCCATCGAGATGCCCATACTGCGCGACTGGGATGACGCTGAGCGCCTCCAGGGTGAAAAACAGACACTCGGCCTATATCTCACCGGGCATCCGATCGAGGCCTATCAGGGCCTGCTACAGGGTTTGACCTCGGGCAGCATCGCCCAGGCCAAGGAAAAGGCCGACCCCAACGCGCGCCGCCGAGGGGGCGAGCCCAAGCTGATCGCCGGTCTGGTCGTGGATGTGATGCAACGCGCTGGTCGCGCCATCGTCCGGCTTGATGACGGCACCGGGCAGCTGGAGTGCACGCTGTTTTCGGAGAAGGCCGAGCAGTTCCGACATCTATTGCATGAAGACCGTCTGTTGCTGGCCTTTGGCACGCTGAGCTTCGACAGCTATAGCGAGGACTTCCGGATGAACCCCAAGGAATTGCTGGATTTGGATGATGCGTTACGTCGCTGGGGCCGGGGCCTTCGGCTGACGTGGACGACCAGTCCGGTCGAGCGCATCGATGCCCTGGAGCAATGCCTGGCGGCCAGCCGGGTGGAGGAGGGGGCGCGGATTCGCGTGCAGTACGTCAATGGTCGGGCACAGGCCGAACTGTCACTGGCTGACCACTGGCAAGTCGCCGTCTCACATCAATTGGTACGAGATCTGACAGAACTATGCGGTGAAAACGGCGTCGAGGTTCGGTATCGTCAACCGACGCTGGCCGCCGGCTAGAGGTGATTGCAGCCGAGCGGCGACAGACCAGTCCCGGTTCCCACCATGAGGAGGGTGGCCGGACCTCAGAGATGGCAGGCCATCTCATCGATTTCCTCGCGGTAGACGGGGCGCATGAATCTCAAATACCTAGACTTCGAACAACCGATTGCGGAGCTGGCGGAAAAGATCGAAGAGCTGCGGAATGTTGCCGACGGCTCATCGGTGAATCTCACGGAAGAGATCGCCCGACTCGAAACCAAAAGCCAGACGCTGACCAAGCAGATCTTCTCCAACCTGAGCGCCTGGCAGGTAGCCCAGCTGGCCCGCCATCCACAGCGGCCCTATACGCTGGACTATGTCCAGGCCTTGTTCACCGAGTTTGAAGAGTTGCACGGCGACCGCAGTTACTCTGACGATCCCGCGATCGTCTCCGGTGTCGCGCGATTCGAGGGGCGTCCGGTCATGGTGATCGGGCATCAGAAAGGGCGCGATACCAAGGAGAAGTTGCACCGCAACTTTGGGATGCCCCGGCCCGAAGGCTATCGCAAGGCATTGCGACTGCTGGAGATGGCGGAACGCTTCAAACTGCCTGTGATTACGCTCATCGATACACCAGGGGCGTACCCGGGAATTGGGGCAGAAGAACGGAATCAAAGCGAGGCGATTGCCCGGAATCTGCTGGTGCTCTCGCGATTGCGGGTGCCGGTGGTGTCGCTGGTCATCGGTGAAGGTGGATCTGGCGGCGCGCTGGCCATCGGCGTTGGCGATCATCTGGCGATGCTCCAGCACAGCATTTATTCGGTGATCAGCCCCGAAGGCTGCGCCTCGATTCTGTGGAAGAGCGCAGAGCGGGCCAAGGATGCGGCCGAGGCCATGGGCGTCACGGCTGAACGACTGCTAGAACTGAAGTTAATCGACGCTGTGATTCGCGAGCCGCTGGGCGGCGCCCACCGCAATCCGGATGAGTTGATGAATGTGGTTCGAGATCATCTGCGTAACGTGCTGAATTTGTTGGGCCAGAAGCCAATCAATGAGCTGCTGGAGGCGCGCTACAAGCGCCTGATGGGCTATGGCCAGTTCAAGGATTCAGCCTGAGTCCATTGCCGACGGCGCACCCTCGTCTGCGTGGCTGGTGGCTTTTTCCGGCGGCGTGGACTCCACCGTCTTGCTGCATTTGGCCACTGAAGCGGCCCGCCTACAGCACGATCTGAGCGTGCGCGCAGTCCATGTGGACCATGGCCTGCACCCAAAAAGCGCAGAGTGGGCGGAACAGTGCCGGCGCCTGGCCGACTCGCTCGGTATTCACTGCGAACTGCGGCGGGTAGCCGTGGACGCCACATCCGGCCAGGGGCTGGAGGCCGCGGCCCGGCAGGCGCGGCATGCCGCACTCCAGGCTGTGATGCGGCCAGGCGAAACCGTGCTCATGGCTCATCATCGGGACGATCAGGCGGAAACCCTGCTGTTGAATCTGGCCCGCGGCGCAGGCGTTGATGGGCTGGCGGGCATGCCGCAGACGCGGCCGTTTGGCATCGGTTGGCTTTATCGCCCCTTGCTGGAGCATCCGCGGGCGGCCTTGCAGGACTGGCTGCTTGAGCGTGGCATTGCCTGGATTGACGACCCCTCTAATCAGGATGTGTCGCTGGACCGCAACTTTCTGCGGCATGAGGTGCTGCCTTTACTGCGCCAGCGCTGGCCGGCCATCGAGACAAAGCTGGCGGCCACCACCGTGCATGCGCGCGCGGCGGCCGAGGCCTTGTCAGACAACGACCACCAATGGTTGCCAGCTCTGGCCAGCGGTGATGGCTGGTCGGTCTCGGCGCTGACCCGACTGGACGATGCCGTCCTCGCTCGCGCACTCCGCCTGATGCTGTCCACCCAAGGTTATCCGCTCCCCAGCCAAGCAGTGTTGTCTGAGGTCATGGCGATGCTGCGTTCGCAGCGGACCGACGCGGAGCATTTGATCAGCTGGGCGGGTGTCGAGGCGCGGCGTTATCGCGACACGCTTTATCTGCAGCCCGTGCAGACTTCGCTGCCGCCAGGCTGGTCAGCGGACTGGGATGGCAGGCAGGCCCTGCATTTACCGGCGGGGCTTGGCCGGCTGGAAGGCGCTGGCATAGGGCAATGGACGGTGCGTTTCGCCAGGTTTGATGACGTGGTGCGGCAGCCCGGCCGCCCCGGCAAACGCCTGACACGCTGGTGTCAGGAGCAGGGCGTTCCCCCGTGGTTACGGGGACGATTGCCAGTGGTGCTGCGCGAAGGGCGGATGTGCAGCCTCGGCGCATGGGTGATGGATGCCCAGTGCGCTCCCGAGAAACTTCAATGGATTCATGCAATTGCCGGAATGCCACGGTGCTGTTCGGATTGTTCGGTGTCGGGTGATCGGCTACCATCCGCGCTTCCCTGACCACGCGTATTCCCCATGCCCAAGGAGCCAATGACCTGCTTTGTCTTTGTGACAGGTGGGGTGGTGTCTTCTCTCGGTAAGGGCATGGCTGCGGCGTCACTCGCATCGATTCTCGAATCGCGCGGGCTGTCTGTTCGCATGATCAAGCTCGACCCTTACCTTAACGTCGATGCGGGCACGATGAGCCCCTTCCAGCACGGCGAGGTCTATGTGACCGACGATGGTGCCGAGACCGATCTGGATCTCGGGCACTACGAGCGTTTCACGCATAGCAAGACCTCCCGTCTGTCGAACTTCACGACCGGCCAGATTTACAACAACGTGATTCGCAAGGAACGTCGTGGCGACTTCCTGGGCGGCACGGTGCAGGTCATCCCGCACATCACCGACGAGATCAAGAATCTCGTCCGGCAGGGGGCCCAAGGGGCTGACATCTGCATGGTGGAAATCGGCGGGACCGTGGGTGATATCGAATCGCTGCCGTTTCTTGAGGCGATTCGTCAAATGGGCGTGGAGCTGGGGCCGCATCGCGCCTGCTTTATGCACCTCACCCTGGTGCCCTACATTGCATCCAGTGGCGAGGTGAAGACCAAACCGACGCAGCATTCGGTGAAGGAGCTGCGCTCGATTGGGATTCAGCCCGATGTGCTGGTGTGCCGCAGTGAGCGCCCCTTGCCCGAAACAGAGCGCCGCAAGATTGCGCTGTTCACCAATGTGCACGAGCGCGCGGTGATCTCGGCCATCGACGTCGATAACATCATGAAAATTCCGTTCGGCTTGCATGAACAGGGACTGGACGAGTTGATCGTGCGCCGTTTCGCGCTGGACGTGAAACCGGCTGACCTCTCCGAGTGGGAGCGGGTCGTGCGCATGAAGGAAGAGCAGGATCTGGAAGTCCAGGTGGCGATGGTCGGCAAATATGTTGATCTGGCCGATGCCTACAAATCCCTGAACGAATCTCTGGATCATGCGGGTTTGCACACGCGTACCCGCGTGCGGATTCATTACGTTGATTCCGAACGGCTGGAATCCGAAGGCACCCGACTGCTGGAGGGCTTTGACGCGATTCTGGTGCCGGGCGGGTTTGGCGAACGCGGTACCGAGGGCAAAATCGAAGCGGTGCGCTACGCCCGTGAGAATCAAGTGCCGTATCTCGGCATCTGTCTGGGTATGCAGGTGGCGGTGATCGAGTACGCACGCAACGTGGTGGGTCTAGAAGGCGCGAACAGCACCGAGTTTCATCGCAATGCCGAACACCCGGTGATCGGCCTGGTCACCGAGTGGCATCGCGAAGGCGGGACCAAGGAACAGCGCAGCGAAGATTCAGACATGGGCGGCACCATGCGCCTGGGCGCCCAAAGCGCGACCCTGCGCCCCGGCACCCTTGCACACAAGCTGTACCAGAGCGAGACGATTGCAGAACGTCATCGCCATCGCTACGAATTTAATAACCACTATCGCGACGCGATCGAGGGGGCGGGACTGTGTGTCTCGGGTGTGGCGGACTTTGACGACCTGGTTGAAATCGTCGAGTTGCCGGATCACCCATGGTTTCTTGCCTGCCAGTTCCATCCTGAATTCTGCTCCACACCCCGCGATGGGCACCCCTTGTTCATTGGATTCATCGAAGCAGCCCGCGCACGTCGCGGCCAGGTGTCCGCATGAAGCTATGTAACGTTGACGTCGGCCCCGATCAGCCGTTGTTTCTGCTGGCCGGCCCCGACACGCTGGAGTCGCTGGACATGTGTGTGGAGGTGGCGGGCCACCTCAAGGCGCTGTCCGAGGAGCTGGGCTTTCTGTATGTGTTCAAGGGCTCATTCGACAAAGCGAATCGGTCCTCGCACACCAGCTATCGCGGCCCGGGCATGGAAGAGGGCCTGCGGATGCTGGCCGAGATCCAGTCACAGGTGGGCGTGCCGGTGGTTACCGATGTTCACGAGGACACGCCAATCGAGGAAGTCGCCAGCGTCGTCGATGTGATCCAGACGCCGGCCTTTCTGTGCCGACAGACCAACTTCATCCAGCGCGTGGCTGCGGCCGGCAAGCCGGTGAACCTGAAGAAGGGGCAGTTCATGTCGCCCTGGGAGATGGGCAACGTCGTCGCCAAGGCCAAGACCACCGGCAACGAGCAGATCATGCTGTGCGAGCGTGGCTTCTCCTTCGGTTACAACAACCTGGTGTCCGATATGCGCGGACTCGCCGCGATGCGGGAAACGGGTTGCCCGGTGGTTTTCGACTGCACGCATTCTGTTCAGCTGCCTGGCGGGCAGGGTTCGGCATCTGGTGGGCAGCGGGAGTTTATCCCGGTTCTGGCGCGCGCAGCCGTCGGTGCTGGCGTGGCCGGACTGTTCATGGAAACCCACCCCAAGCCGGATGAGGCACTGTGCGACGGACCGAATTCCTGGCCACTGGCGCATGCGCGTGAGCTGCTGGAAACGCTGATCCGGCTAGACCGGGCCGTCAAAGCTCAGCCTTACGCCGAAGACCAACTCTAAGGGCAGGGCCTTAGCGGCCCGTCCGCACCCAAGTTTTCACACGAAGTAGATTAGGCAAATGACTGAAATCAAGAAGATTGTAGGTCGCCAAGTGATTGATTCGCGCGGCAACCCCACCGTCGAGGCCGATGTGTATCTGGCCTCCGGAGACATGGGTCGCGCCATTGTTCCGTCTGGTGCCTCGACGGGCGCCCGCGAAGCCGTTGAGTTGCGTGATGGCGACCAGACCCGCTACCTGGGTAAGGGGGTCACCAAGGCTGTGGACAACGTCAACGGCGAATTGTCCAAGCTGCTGGTGGGTCGTGATGCGCTCGATCAGGCAGGCCTGGACCAGGCGATGATCGAAGCCGATGGCACCGAGAACAAGTCACGCTTGGGCGCCAATGCCTTGCTGGCCGTCTCCATGGCCACGGCCCACGCCGCCGCGAAGTCGCAGGGCGTGCCGCTTTATCGATATCTGGGCGGCGATCAAGCCACGGGCATGCCGGTGCCCATGATGAACGTGATTAACGGTGGCGAGCATGCGGATAACAACGTTGATATCCAGGAGTTCATGCTCATGCCCGTGGGCGCACCCTCGATTTCGGAGGCCATCCGTTACGGCGCTGAGATCTTCCACGCGCTGAAGAAAGTGTTGTCCAGCCGCGGCATGAATACGGCGGTTGGCGACGAAGGCGGCTTCGCGCCGAACCTGCCGTCCAATGAAGCGGCGCTGGAAGCACTGGCCGAAGCGGTGGACAAGGCGGGTTACCGCCTGGGTGATGACATCCTGCTTGGTCTGGATGTGGCGTCCAGCGAGTTCTACAAGGACGGTGTCTATGACCTGGCCGGAGAGGGGCGCAAATTCTCCTCGGACGAGTTTGCGGACTACCTTGATGAACTGGTGAGCCGCTACCCGATCATTACCATCGAGGACGGCATGGCCGAAGACGATTGGGATGGCTGGGATGCCCTGACCAAAAAGCTGGGTTCGCGGGTGCAGCTCGTCGGTGACGACCTGTTTGTCACGAACCCCACGATTCTCAAGCAGGGGATCGATCGCAATATCGCCAACGCGATTCTGATCAAGGTCAACCAGATCGGCACGCTGACGGAAACGCTGCAGGCCATCGATATGGCGACGGCGGCCGGTTATGCCTCCGTGGTGTCGCATCGTTCCGGTGAGACGGAAGACGCCACCATTGCCGACTTGTCCGTGGCGACCAGCGCCACCCAGATCAAGACCGGGTCGCTGTCTCGCTCGGATCGAATGGCCAAGTACAACCAGTTGCTGCGCATCGAAGAGGAACTGGGTGCACGTGCCACTTATCCTGGAAAGAACGCATTTCTGTTCAAACATGGCTAAACTTTCGCCATGGGCAAGGCGGTACTCATTGCTGGGCTGTTAATCCTGGGGTATTTCCAGTACCGCCTGTGGTTTGCTGACGGCGGCATTCCTGATGTCCGCCGCCAGCAGGCCGAAATTGCACAGATGACAGAAGAAAACGCCCGATTGCAGGCGCGCAACCTGGCCTTGCAGGCCGAGGTCGATGATCTCAAGTCGGGGGTGGCGGCGATGGAAGGCCGTGCCCGCACCGACCTGGGTATGGTGCGCCGTGATGAAACCTTCTTCCTGCTGGTCTCTCGCTAGGGCAGAACTGCCCACACCGGTTCGTTCGTATGCTCTACGCAATCATGCCGGCCGCGGGCCGTGGCGCCCGCATGGATGCCGGTCAGCCCAAACAGTATCTGCCGCTGGGTGGCCGGACGGTCATCGAACACGCGCTGGCACCGCTACTGGACTATCCCGAGCTGGAAGCCGTCGTTGTCGTGTTGGCGGCGACGGATGATCAGTTCGCCGAGCTCCCCGTGGCCAATCACCCCCTGATCACCACCTGCCAAGGCGGCGCCAGCCGTGCAGATTCGGTGTTGGCAGGGCTGGGCGCACTCCGTGAGGCAGACGCAGAAGACTGGGTCTTGGTGCACGACGCCGCCCGACCCTGTTTGCGGCCTGACGATCTTGATCGTCTGATTCGCCAGGCGCGCCGCAGTGCCGACGGTGGTTTGCTGGCCGTTCCCGCCCGCGACACGCTGAAGCAGGTGAACAACGGGCTGGCGATGGGCACCCTAGATCGCGCCGCCATCTGGCAGGCCCAAACCCCGCAGATGTTTCGCCTCGCTGCGCTGCGCAACGCGCTTGAGCAGGGTGATCGGACACGGATCACCGATGAGGCTTCAGCCATCGAAATGGTGGGTGGCAAGCCCCGTCTCGTCGAGGGTCATGGCGATAATCTCAAGGTGACCTGGCTGGATGACCTGCCCCTGGCGGAAGCGTCGTTGCGCGCGCAGGGGCGGTTATGATCCGGGTGGGCCATGGATACGACGTCCACCGATTCGGTGATGGAGATCATGTTTGGCTGGGCGGCGTTCGGATCGCTCATAGCCATGGGCTGATCGCGCATTCTGATGGCGACGTACTCATCCACGCATTGTCCGATGCCTTGCTTGGCGCCGTAGCACTGGGGGACATCGGCGGCTTGTTTCCGGATACCAGTGCGCAGTGGGCTGGACTGGCTGGCCACCGCATGTTGCAGCTGGTGCGGGAACGGCTGAGCGAACAGGGTTATGTCCCGGCGCAGTGTGACGGCACGATCATCGCCCAGGTCCCTCGTATCGCGCCTCATGTGCCGGCCATGCGCGAGCGGATTGCCGATGGTCTGGGCATCGCGGTCGGAGCGGTCAACGTCAAGGCGACGACCACTGAGCGCCTGGGGCCTATCGGACGCAAGGAAGGGATCGCGGCGCACGCCGTGGTCACGGTGGCACCACTTTGATCGGCCCTGATCCGGTCTGGCGACTGTCCGCTGCGTTGGGTGCGCCACTCGGTCGGGGACGCTTGCGCGTGACCCCCGAGGATTTCCAGGTCGATGAACATCTGGCCTTTGAGCCGGCAGGGGACGGCGAGCACCTGATGATCCAGGTGCGCAAGCGCGACGCCAACACCGACACCGTGGCGCGTCATCTGGCACGGCGCGCCGGCGTTCGCGCAAAGAATGTCGGCTATTGCGGCATGAAGGACCGTCACGCGGTCACCACGCAGTGGTTCAGCCTGCCCTGGCCGATCAAAAAACCAGTGCCGGAGGCGGACGAGTGGTCTGACGCCGGGCAGGGCATCACCGTGCTGCGATTGGCCCGTCATGATCGCAAGCTACGTCGCGGTGCCCATGCGGCCAATCGATTTCGAGTGGTTATCCGGCTGGATGCGCCGGTGGATGCAGCGGCGGTCGAGGCACGGGTGGCGCTCATGCGTCGTCGCGGTGTGCCTAACGGGTTTGGCCCGCAACGTTTTGGCTGGGGCGGCGCCAATCTGCAGCGCTTTGAAGCCCAAGACAAACCTGCGGGGATTGTCTTATCTGCGGCCCGTTCCGCCTTGTTCAATCACGTGTTGGAGCAGCGCATCATCGACGGCAGCTGGGACCAGTTGCGACCGGGCGAATGGTGTTGCTTGACTGGCAGTCGCAGCGGCTTTGTTGTAGAGGGGGTGGATGCCACACTGCAGCGCCGACTGGACGAGGCAGATCTGCATCCCAGTGGTCCCATGCCGGGGCGGGGCGGTGATGGTCCGTTGGGGGAGGCGCTTGCGCGGGAACAGGCTTGGCTTGCTCCCGCGGCAGCCTGGATTGACAAGCTGACCCAGCTGCGGGTGGATGCGCAGCGTCGTCCGCTGCGTGTCATTCCGCAGCAATTGCAATGGAAACAGCAAGATGACGACAGTTTGGTGCTGGAATTCGAACTGCCCCCCGGAAGTTTTGCAACGTCAGTTGTCGCTGAATGTATTGAAACTAGTTGAAGTTTGCGCCGTGTCCTGTCATCCCCGTACACTTCCGACATGAGTACAAAAGCGGCAGACGTCGCGCGGGCGACGACCGAAAAGACCAACGCCCGAAGCAGGCGAGCCGGTCGCAATACCCGCGAGGCCATTCTCGACGCAGCTGAAGAGTTGCTTCAGCGGCGGGGGTATAACGCGTTTTCCTACCACCACATCGCGGTGCAGCTGGGGATTCGTAACGCAGCGATTCACTACCATTTCCCGGCGAAAGAAGACCTCGGAATCGAATTGGTTTCCCGGTTCAGAATTCGCCTGGCTGAGTGGATCGAGGCATTGGAAGCACGTGAAAGTGACCCGTGGCAGCTGCTCAATGCCTACTTCGAGTTCTACCTCGATTTTCTGGATGAAGATCGCAAGATCTGTTTTAGCGGCATGCTGGGCGCAGAGTTCCAGGCGATTCCAGACGGGATGCGCGAAGAAACACGCCAGACCATGGAGCAGATACTGCACTGGCTCGTGAGCGTACTGGAGCGCGGCCGTTCGGCGGGCCGGATTGCGTTCAACGGGCCGGCCGAAGCCAAGGCGGTGCATCTGGGTTCATCGCTGCAGGGTGGCCTGCAGGTTGCGCGCGTCGCCGGCGCCGAGCGCTTTCATCAGTTGATCGAGCAGTTGCGTCTGGAATTGCAGCCGACGGAGTAGCGCCGACTGCTAGCGCGCCTTTCTCAGCAGTACGATGGTCGCGCCCGATCCCCCTTCCTGGGGCTTGGCGGAGGCGTAGCCCAGCACATCGTTGCGTCGCGCCAGCCAGCGCGCAACCGATGGTTTGATGACCGGCCCTGCGGCGCTGGAGCGCAATCCCTTGCCGTGAATCACCTTGATGCAGCGATGGCCATGATCCAGCGCCTGCGCGAGAAACGCATGCAGCGCTGCGCGCGCCTGGTCGCGATTGAAGCCGTGCAGGTCGATGCAGTCCTGGATGCTGAACGCGCCACGACGCAGCTTGCGAAAGTCACTGTCGGATAGGCCGGAGGCGCGGTACAACACGCCTTCGGCAGACTCTTCGTGTGCCTCCGGGTCGCCTTCCAAGGACTCGCGCAGAACCGCTTGATCATCCAGTGCGCGCTGACGTGGGGTGGCGTCCGGCAGGGGTTGTGGCGGCCGTTCGCGGTCGGTTCGGGCCAACGGTTGCACATCCCCGTAGGCTGCGTTCAGCAGCGCACGCATGTCTTCGTCGTCCTGTGGTGTCCGGTCGGCGCTCATGGTGCGGTAAGATAACGACATCGGCCGGCGTTCTGCACGGCCTGTACCGAACAGCATGCATATCCTTGTTTCCAATGACGACGGGTGTCAGGCACCTGGCCTGATCTGCCTCGCCAATCGCTTGCGCGAATTTGCGCGTGTCACCGTGGTGGCGCCTGACCGCAACCGCAGTGGCGCCAGCAACTCGCTGACGCTGCTCAGACCCCTGCGCGTACACACACATCCGGATGGGACGCGCTGCGTAGACGGCACCCCGACGGACTGTGTTCACCTTGCGCTGACGGGGCTGCTGGATGAGCCGCCCGACATGGTGGTTTCTGGCATTAATGCCGGTGCCAATCTGGGTGACGACGTGCTGTACTCGGGGACAGTGGCAGCAGCGATGGAGGGGCGGTTTCTCGGGTCTCCGTCGATCGCCGTCTCGACCACGGCGGTCGAGCCACAGCACTATGCGGCCGCAGCCGAAGTGGTGGTGCGCCTGATCGACACGCTGCGCGAGGTCCCGTTCTCCGATAGCACCATTCTCAATGTCAACGTTCCGGATCGTCCGTTTGAGGCATTGGAAGGCATCGTCAACACCCGTCTGGGTCATCGACACAAGGCCGAGCCAGTGATTGCTGATCGCGACCCCAAGGGGCGGGAGATCTTCTGGATCGGACCGACCGGCCCCGAGCTCGATGCCGGTCCCGGCACGGATTTTGACGCCATTTCACGCGGCTATGCGTCCGTGACCCCCATTCAGGTGGATTTGACGCATCACGAAGCCATCGAACCACTGGGTCGCTGGCTGCCGACCCTGAACGGCTAGCGGCGGTGGTCGGTTTGCGACACCCACATGTGCGTGGGCTTGGCATGACATCAGAGCGCAACCGCAAGCGTTTGGTCAGCCGTTTGATGGAAGAGGGCATTGTCGATCAGCGAGTGCTGCGCGCCATCGGCACAGTACAGCGACATCGCTTTGTCGATGAGGCCTTGGCCAACATGGCCTACCGCGATACGGCGTTGCCCATCGGCCATGGCCAGACGATTTCCCAGCCGCTCATTGTGGCGCGTATGACCGAGGCCCTGCTGGAAGCGGGTCCCTTTGAACGGGTGCTGGAAGTGGGCACTGGCAGTGGCTATCAGGCGGCCGTGCTGGCCGAGATAACCGATCAGGTGCTTACCGTGGAACGGATCCGGCCGCTGTATCAGCGCGCGGGCCGTCTGCTACGTGAGCTGGGCTATCACAACGTCCGTCTCCGACAGTCCGACGGCTCCTGGGGCTGGCCACAGCTGGGTCCGTTTGAGCGCATTGTTGTCACCGCCGGCGGGAGCCAGATTCCCGCAGCGCTGCGCGATCAGCTTGCACCGGGTGGCGTGCTGGTTATACCGGTCGGGCCGCCAGGTCGGCAGGAACTGGTGCGTTTGTCCCGCCAGGGTACGGACTGGCACGAAGAGTCTTTAGGGCTGGTGAGCTTTGTGCCACTGGTGTCCGATTAGCGCCCCCCAGGGCCGCCACGCGCAGCTTGCGCACCGATAGGGAGTCTCCAAACGCATGTTTCGACGCTTGTACGACTGGACCATGGTCAAGGCGCGCCACCGTCACGCGCGTGGATGGCTGTTCGGAACTGCGGTGGCCGAGGCCATTTTCTTTCCGATTCCCGTCGATGTGCTGCTCGCGCCTATGGTCATGGCCGAGCGCTCGCAGTGGTGGCGTCTGGCACTGCTGACCACCCTGGGGTCTGTCGTTGGTGCACTGATCGGTTATCCGCTGGGCTACTTCCTGATCGAGGGGCTAACACCTCTGTTGCAGGACATCGGTTATTGGGATGCGTACGTGCATGCACAGGACTGGTTTGCACGCTATGGCTTCTGGGCGCTGGTCGTAGCCGGGTTCACTCCGATACCCTTTAAGGTGTTCACCATCGCGGCCGGTGCGGCGGCGATGCCGATACTGCCGTTTGTTGCCGCATGCGCGGTGGGCAGGTTCGGTCGCTTCGGGCTGGTGGCAGGCGTAGTCGCGGCGGCCGGACCGACGTTCGAGCAGCGGCTGTTGCGGTACATCGACGGAATTGGGTGGGCGTGCCTGGTATTGATCGGAATTGGCTTGCTGTACTGGCGCTTGGCCTGACCTTGCTGCTGGCCGGCTGTGCGTCGGCCGTACGCTGGGATGCGCCTGCATCGGGGTTCTCCGGTAAGACCTATACCGTGCGCTCTGGCGATACCCTGTACTCCATCGCGTTTCGTCACCAGTTGGATTACCGGCAGTTGGCGCAGTGGAACGGCATCGGGCGTAGTTATCTGATCAAGCCAGGGCAGGTGCTCAAGCTCTACGCCAGTGGCTCAGGACAGGCGCCGGCTTCTGGTTCGACCGTCGCTCGTTCACCCAAACCCCGCCCATCATCGTCTCCGCCATCGCGGCCAGCGACGACACCACCGGCGCCCAGGCCGCGTCCTGTACCCACGCCCGCGCCCTCCCAGCCTGTGCTGGGCAGTGGTCAGTGGGCCTGGCCAGTTCAGGGGCCGGTTCTGCGTGCTTATTCTGAGCGCGCAAAGGGCATTGATATCGGCGGCGCAGTGGGTACACCGATCCGGGCGGCGGCGGCGGGTACGGTGGTCTACGCCGGTAGTGCGCTCAAGGGCTACGGCTTGCTGGTCATCGTCAAGCATAGCGATGCCGAACTCTCAGCCTATGGCCATAATCGGCGCGTGCTGGTCAAGGAGGGACAGCAGGTGGGCAAGGGCGAAACGCTTGCGGAGATGGGCTTGGGGCCGTCGAAGCAGCCGCTGCTGCATTTCGAGATCCGCCACAACGGCAAGCCGGTGAATCCGATGGGTCGCTTGCCGAAACGCTGAGCGTGCGCGGTTCACAAGTCGGCTGATTGAGCGCAGGCCGCACAAGGGGGTATCCAGCAGCGCCCAGCTCCTCATGTGCGGTGCTCAGGCAGCCGCGGTGCGGCGTGTCTTGTGTTGCAGCATCGCCGAACAGGTGAGCAGTGAGCCCGCCGGGGGCGACTTCCGCTGGCATTTCGATACAATCCCCGGCCCTGCGCATCAAGCCGCTTGATGCCCACCCAACTGCCCAAAGACGAAATAACGGCCGTGAAGGATCACTTCCAGCGCATTGAGCGCCTCCCTCCCTACGTCTTCAATATTGTTGGCCAGCTCAAGCAGGAGGCGCGAGCCCGGGGCGAGGACATCATTGATTTCGGCATGGGCAACCCGGACCGCCCGACACCGCAGCATATTGTCGACAAGCTGACCGAAGCCGCGCAGCGTGGAGACACGCATCGTTACTCCGTGTCGCGCGGAATCCCACGTTTGCGCAAGGCAATCTGCGACTGGTATCTGCGGCGTTTCGACGTCGAGCTGGACCCTGAGTCCGAAGCCATCGTGACCATCGGTTCCAAGGAAGGCTTGGCGCATCTGGCCCTGGCTTGTCTGGGTCCGGGTGATGTCGTGCTGGTTCCCAATCCGGCGTATCCGATTCATCCCTACGGCGTTGTCATCGCCGGCGCGGATGTACGCCATGTGCATCTGAGCAATGACACGGAGGAGTTCTTCGTAGAGCTGGAGCGCGCGCTGCGTGAATCCTGGCCGGCGCCGAAGATGATGTTGCTGAATTTCCCCGCCAACCCCACTGCCATGTGCGTGGATCTGGCGTTTTTCGAGCGCGTTGTCGAAATCGCACGCGAGTTCGATCTGTGGATTGTCCAGGATCTGGCTTACGCAGAGCTTTGCTACGACGGTTACGAAGCACCGTCGATTCTTCAGGTGCCAGGTGCGAAAGAGGTGGCGGTAGAGTCCTATTCGCTCTCCAAGACCTACAACATGCCTGGTTGGCGTGTTGGTTTCATGTGCGGCAACCCCCAGCTCATCGCGGCGCTTGGCCGCATGAAGTCCTACCTGGACTACGGCATGTTCACGCCGATCCAGGTCGCAGCCATAGCGGCCCTGAATGGGCCTCAGGACTGTGTGCAGGAAATCCGGCAAACCTACAAGTCACGTCGGGATGTGCTGTGTGACGGGCTGGCCAGCGCAGGCTGGGTTGTGGACCGCCCCAAGGCGACCATGTTCGTCTGGGGCCGGATTCCTGAGGAATACCGCCACATGGGCTCGCTGGAGTTCTCCAAGCTGCTGCTGACCGAGGCCAAGGTGGCGGTTTCGCCCGGCATTGGTTTCGGACACCACGGCGATGAGTATGTGCGCTTTGGCTTGATCGAAAACGAACATCGCACGCGACAGGCCGTCCGGGGTGTTCGGCGTCTGCTGCGGGACGGAAAGGGATCGAAGGAATGAAGGAATTGAAACTGGGCTTGCTGGGCCTGGGAACGGTCGGTGGCGGCGTGCTGACGCTGTTGGAGCGCAATGGCGAGGCCATGTCCCGTCGTGCAGGGCGGCCTATTCGCGTGGTGGCCGCAGCGGTGCGCGACGCCAGCAAGCCCCGTCCAGGCGCTGAAGGACTTAGCCTGACCGAGGACATCGACGCCGTGATCGATCATCCGGAGGTCGATGTCGTCCTAGAACTGATGGGTGGGACCGATGCCGCGCGCGAGGCGGTCGAGCGAGCGCTGCGGGCCGGCAAGCCCGTGGTCACTGCCAACAAGGCGCTGATTGCATTGCACGGCCAGGCCTTGTTCGATCTGGCGGCTGCGCAGCAGACCACTTTGTCCTATGAGGCTGCAGTGGCTGGGGGAATCCCGCTCATCAAGGCCTTGCGCGAGGGGCTGGCTGCCAACCATGTGCACAGCATTGCCGGCATCATCAACGGCACCTGCAATTACATTCTCACGGAGATGTCGCAGACCGGTGCGGCCTTCGACGATGTGCTGAGTGAGGCGCAGCGCCTGGGCTATGCCGAGGCGGATCCCACCTTTGATGTGGGCGGGATTGATGCAGCGCATAAGCTCACCATCCTGGCGTCCATTGCCTTTGGTATCCCGCTGTCATTCGACCGGGTGACCACCGACGGTATTGGGTCGGTCACCGCTGAGGACTTGGCCTACGCCCGGGAGTTGGGCTACCGCATCAAGCCGCTGGCCATCGCCCGGAGACAGCCACGGGGTGTCGAACTGCGCGTGCACCCCACGCTGGTGCCGGAGAAGGACTTGCTGGCGAACGTCAACGGGGTGCTCAACGCGGTGGTCGTGCGAGCTGATGCCGCATCGCCGACCGGTTACTTTGGTCCGGGCGCCGGCGCCGAAGCCACGGCTTCTGCCGTGCTGGCCGATGTCGTGGACCTGGCGCGCCGCAGCACCGGTACCGACATGCCTGCGCTAGGCCAGGCTACCGACGGGGCAGGGGCGCTGGAACCACTGCCCATTGATGAAGCAGTCTGCGCGCATTACCTGCGGCTGCGCGTGGCCGATACCCCTGGGGTGCTCAAGGCCATCTCCGGCGTGCTGGCTGAACACGAGATCAGCATCGAGGCCATAGTGCAGAAAGAACTACAGACACCGGGTGGGACCACCACGGTGATTATCCTGACGCAGCCCGTCCCCGAGCGCGTGGCGGTCGCCGCCTGCGAGCAAATGGCCGCGTTGCCTGCGATTTCCGATTCTATCCATCGCATCCGCGTGGAGCATTTTGATGACTAAGACGATTCCGCTGGGCCTGATCGACCGCTACCGTGATCGCCTGCCCATAGCTGCGGACACGCCGGCCGTCACGCTTGGTGAGGGCAGCACTCCGCTGATTCCCCTCAAGCGGCTGGGCCAGCCCTGCCAGGTCTATGTGAAATTCGAGGGGCTGAATCCGACCGGTAGCTTCAAGGACCGTGGTATGACCATGGCGGTGACCCGCGCAGCCGAATTGGGCGCCAAGGCGGTGATCTGTGCATCGACAGGAAATACCTCAGCCGCCGCTGCTGCTTATGCGGCACGTGCTGGCATGCAGGCATTTGTGCTCATTCCCGAAGGCAAGATTGCCCGTGGCAAGCTGGCACAGGCGGTGATGCACGGCGCCCGCATTCTGCAGATTCGCGGCAACTTTGATGATGGCATGTCGTTGGTCAAAGAGGTTGCAGAGCAGCTGCCGGTGACCATCGTCAACTCGGTGAATCCGTACCGGCTGCAAGGGCAGAAAACCGCTGCCTTTGAAATTATTGAAGCGCTGGGGCAGGCACCGGATGTGCACTGTCTGCCTGTCGGCAACGCCGGCAACATCACGGCGCACTGGATCGGGTACACCGAAGCCACAGGCTGCGGGACTCAGGCCTGCAGTTTCTGTGAGGGCAACTGCGGCCAGTTGCAGGCGGCGATGACGGATCAGCGGCCAACAATGGTGGGCTACCAGGCCAATGGCTCAGCGCCGTTCCTGCGAGGGGCGCCTGTTGCCAAACCGGACACCGTGGCCACGGCGATCCGGATCGGCAACCCTCAAAGCTGGGACGCTGCCCATGTCGTGCAGCAGGAATCGGGCGGATGGTTCGACGAACTGACCGACGACGAGATCCTGGCCACGCAGCGTCGGCTGGCCAGCGAAGAAGGTGTGTTTTGCGAGCCAGCCTCGGCCGCGTCTCTGGCCGGCGCGCTACGTGACATCGCATCGGGTCGTATCGCTGCGGGAAGCACCGTGGTCTGCACCTTGACCGGTCATGGCCTCAAGGATCCGGACATTGCCGCAGAGCATGTTGCGGGTGCCAGTGAAACCATTGACGCGACGCTCGGCGCCGTGGAGCAGGCACTGGGCGCCTCGCTGGACGCTTGAGCGAGCGCATCTGGCAGGCGCGACCGCCGGTTGACGACAGCCACCTGCCACGTCACCTGCATCCGGTGGTGCGGCGGGTGTATGCCGCGCGAGGCATGCAGGTGCAGCAAGAGGCGGATCTGCGACTGCAACACCTGCTGCGGCCGGAAACGCTGAGCCAGCTGGACATCGCGGCTCGCTTGGTTGCCGAGAGCGTTGCGGCTGGCCACCGCATTGCCATCGCAGGCGATTTTGATGCCGACGGCGCTACGGCCAGCGCGGTCTGCGTGCGTGGGCTCACCGCCCTGGGTGCGGCGGAGGTCAAGGCCTTTGTGCCGGACAGGTTCCGCTTCGGCTATGGACTGTCACCGGCCCTGGTGGGCGAGATGGCCGATTATGCGCCGCAGCTGCTGATCACGGTCGACAACGGGATCTCCAGTCATGCCGGGGTACAGGCCGCGCAGCAGGCCGGCATGCGGGTGGTGGTCACCGATCATCACCTCGCACCCGAGACGTTGCCGCCCGCAGATGCCATCGTGAATCCCAACCAGCCTGGGGACCAGTTCGCCAGCAAGGCCTTATGCGGTGTCGGGGTGGCGTTTTATCTCTTGTCGGCCGTGCGTCGCGTGCTCGCGGAGCAGCAGCCTAGTCGGGATTTGCCAAAGCTGGCTCAGTTCCTCGACCTGGTGGCGTTGGGCACGGTGGCTGATGTCGTGACGCTGGATCACAACAACCGGATTCTCATTGAACAGGGGTTGCGCCGGATCCGCGCGGGACGTGCTGCACCGGGGGTGCTGGCGCTGCTGGATCTAGCCGGCCGAGACTACACCCGCGCGACCGCGCAGGATCTTGCTTTTGCTGTTGCGCCGCGACTCAACGCGGCAGGACGGCTTGATGACATGAGCGTGGGAATACGCTGCCTGTTGGCCGATGACCCCATGGAAGCACGGTCGCTGGCCGCACAGCTCGATGCGCTCAACCGCGAGCGCCGACAGATTCAGGACAGCATGCATGCGGATGCGCTGGATGACCTCGCTGCGCTGACAGCGGACAGCAGCCAGGTCGGATTGGTCGTCACTCGGCCGGACTGGCACGAGGGGGTGGTGGGTCTGGTGGCCTCGAAGGTCAAGGAAGCGCGCCACCGGCCTGTCGTGGCGTTTGCACCCTCAGCGGCAGATCCGGCCATGCTAAAGGGCTCAGGCCGATCCATTCCTGGCTTTCACCTGCGCGACGCGCTGGCCGAGATCGAGGCCAGCAGTCCGGGTCTCATCGACAAGTTCGGCGGGCACGCCATGGCGGCGGGAATGAGTCTGCGCTCGGAAGCATTGGATGCATTTGTCACGGCTTTTGATGCGGTGGCCCGCAAGCATCTTGATGAGCAGCAATTGGCCGACATCCGTCTTACCGATGGTGAGCTTGAAGACCATGAACTCACACTGGAGACGGCGAGTGCGCTGGAGGCGGCAGGTCCATGGGGACAGGGTTTCGAGGCGCCTCTGTTTCAGGGGCGGTTCCAACTGCTGGATCAGCGCGTGGTGGGCGAACGTCACGTCAAGTTGCGCCTGGCAGGGGGCAGTGGGGTGGAGATCGCCGGCATTGCGTTCAATGCCGAACCCCAGTCCGCTCAGGCAGTGGATGTGCTGTACCGGCTGGAGGCCAATGAGTTTCGCGGCTACATCAATCCCCAGCTCGTGATCGAGGACTGGCGGCCAGCCTAGGCGTTGTGTTGCCGTCGGTGGCGACGGACTCAGGATGAATGGCTGGCGGCCTGCAGGCTTTGTAATTCAAAGAGCAGGGGACTGGGCCGGCCGACGATGAAACCCTGGATATAGTCCACGCCCAGCTCGGTGAGCGGGGTGCGCGCAGCGGGATTGTCGACCTTTCCAGCGATGACCTTGGCCTTGAGTTCGCGCAGCACCCGGATCACCGCTTCCAGTGCCACACGGTCCACGCGCTCGCCGGCTGCCCGATGCGATAACGACTGATCCAGCTTGACGAAATCAAATCGTAGCGCTTTGAGCAGTTCAGCCCCGTCCATGCCTGAGTGGAAATTGTCCAATACAAAGCGGCAGCCGATCGGTCGCAGTGCCGACAGCAGTTCGTGCGTCTCCACGCGGTGTCGGATGGCGGCCGATTCATCGATCTCGAAGCAGACCCGGCTTGCCGGGAGAGCCGCGGCATCAAACTCCTGCAGGACAAAGTCCAGGAACTTGGGGTCGCGGAGCGAGGCGGTGGACAGGTTGATGGCGAAGAACTGATCGCCGTCCAATGCCGCCTGATCCGCTACATGGTCCAGCAGTTGGTGCAGCACGTAGCGGTCAATATCCGAGGCCAGACCGGCACGCACCGCTGCCGGCATGAAAGCGGAGGGCGCCGCCCAGAATCCTTCCTCGTCTTCCAGGGATACATGCACTTCAATGCCCGACGGCAGCCCATGGGCCAGCGGTGCAATGGTCTGCGACATCAGATGGAACAGGCCCTGGTCCAGGCCGGCACGTAGCCGCTCCACCCACACGGCGTCGGAATTGGAGGCGTCGGTGTGGCGTTCCTCGACGCGGTACCGACGGATGGAGTTGCCACCCACGGCTTTGGCAGACTGCACGGCACTCTCCGCCCGGCGCAGCAGTTCCATGGATGTGCCCGCACCGGGATCGACCTTGACCAGCCCGATGCTGAATTCAGCCGTGACGTTCTGGCCTTCCCAGCGGAAGGGGGTGCGCGTGGCGGCGCGGCGCAGCACTTCGGCCTGCGCCTCGGCGGCATCCAGAGTGGCATCGCGGAGCAGGACAATGATCTTGTCCCCGCCAAGTCGATACACGCGGCCTGCGCGGCTGATTTCCCCGGTGAACAAATGGGCCAGGTGGCGCAGCAGTTCCGAACCAGCCTGTTCGCCATGGGCAGCATTAATGCGGCGCATCTGATCGATATCGATCAGCATCACTGCGTGCAGGCCGCCCTCTGTGGCCTGTTCCTCGATCAGACCGGAAATATCGTCATCAAAGGCCGAACGTGAGAATAATCCGGTCAGCGCGTCCCGCGATAAGTCGACGGATTGTTTGACTTCGTTGGTGGGGCCGGTGTCGCTGCGCTCATGGATCGCAACCACCGCGCCCAGGATCTCGCTGCCACGTCCGCGGACCGGCGCAATGGTCAGCGCCACATTCTGACGGCCGCCAGCGGCGTCTTGCAGCACCATGTCTGCCAGTCTCAATCGCTGCCCGCCCACCAACGCACGGTCGACGATGTCCTCCTCGTAGGCGGCCCCGCCGGCATGTGCCAGCTTGAGCACCCGAGTGATAGACCAGCCGCGTACCTCCTGATTGGAACGGCCGACAAGGGTTTCCGCTACCGGGTTGAGGTAGTCGATTTCGCCATTGCGATCGGTGGTGATGACGCCGTCGGCAATGCACTTGAGTGTCATCTCCGCACGTTCGCGGGTCGCCGCCAGGTTCTCCACCGCGCTCTTGCGCTCACCCACTTCCAGCGCGAGCTGGGTATTAACGGCTTGTGCTTGCTGGGCAATGTCTGCGAGCAGGCGGGAGCGGTGATTCAGCCACGCGGCCAACTCGCCGACTTCGCCGCGGTCCGACTCGTCCAGTGACACGTTCAGTGCATCGTCCATGCTGTCGGACTGCTGCAGTGTCGACACCATGCGACGCATGGGGTTGAGTACACGCAGACGGATCAGGCCGATCAAGAGCACCATGGCAATGACGACGAGGCCAACGGTGACGACCAGGGTCTGGGTGACGATGTAACTGGCGCCGGCGAGCTCCTGTGCGGCGCTTTCAGCAACGATGAGGCGCCAGCCGGTTGTTCCGAGCGGGGCATAACGCGCCACGCTTTCTGCGCCGAGGGTCGGGTCCTGGGGTAGCGCTACACGCTTCCAGTCGGCACCCGTCTGATCGCGAGTCCATTGCACGGCGAGCAGGGATTCGGCTTCAGCACGCCCGAGATCACGCGTGGCGTCGCGCAGCGCCGAGACGTCCGTTGCCTGGTAGCGGTCGAGTTCGATGGAGCGTCGCACCCGAGCCTCTTCGGCACGATGGATGGCCAGTGCCAGCGGCGCCAGCCCGCCGGATTGCTGACTTAGCTCGGCGAGATTGTCGGCACCGGTGCTCAGCGTCGCTACCGCATTCGTGCTGGCCAGCAAACGACCACTGGCATCGACGAGCAGGGCGTAGCCATGCGTAACGGCGAGCGCGCTCTGCAGTGTCTCCGCCAGTCGTGCCACGGCGTAGTCCACTGTGACTGCGCCGAGCGTCTCGCCGCCTCGCCGCAGCGGCTGCACGCAGGTGACGACTGCGCGCTGCAAAATCAAATCCTTGCGCTGGCCCGTCCAGGCGCACTGGCCAGGCTGGGCGTAGCCGGCGAGCGTGTACCAGAGTTCGTTCTGATAGGGGATTCGGTCAGGCTGGTTGAAGTCCCCGCGGCGTTCGATACCCGAGGCGTTGGCGACCCAGTGAAAGCCCTCGCGTTCACGGCCGGGCGTGAACGCGCCCGCCGCAGGCC
>JAYZUZ010000006.1:0-153584 GCA_036156195.1 Pseudomonadota bacterium
GAAGCCTGAGCCGAAGCCTGAGCCGAAGCCTGAGCCGAAGCCTGAGCCGAAGCCTGAGCCGAAGCCTGAGCCGAAGCTAAAACAGGTGGAGACCATCATGCCGGTACAGTCCAGCAAGCCCAAGCAAACACCGCCCTCCTCAAACTAAGGGAGTACGCGCGCCATGCCCGGTCCAGTGATTCACGACCAGGGCCGTGCATGGCGGGTGGTGGAATACCTGGAGGACTGCCGCAGCTGGGTTCTGGTCGCAATCGATCAGGCGGCGGTCATTCAAGCTGACCAGTTTGGTGACCCCAGGCGGCGAGTCCCAGCGACGCGACTGGTGGCCGCTGACGCTGAACCTCAGCTGTATCAGCAGATTCAGGCATCCATGGCCGGACTTGAGCCGGATTGAAGCCGCACCAGATCCGCCGGCGTATCAACACCGCCCGGCGGCGCATCCTCCACGGGTACCGCCTGGATCTGCATGCCGTTCCACAATGCACGTAGCTGCTCCAGGGACTCGTCCAGTTCCGTCGGTGCCGGGGGGAGCTCAGCCAGCCGAGCCAGTGCGGAACAGCGATACGCGTATAAGCCGATGTGCCGCCAGGCGCCAGAGGCAGGCAAGCGACCCTCTCCGGCCAGTAAGGCCTGGCGTGAAGCCGGAATCGGAGCCCGACTGAAGTAGCGCGCACGTTGATTCTCATCCATGACGACCTTCACCACGTGAGGCGACAGGTAATCGTCGACTGAATGGATGGCGTGGACCGGCGTTGCGATGTCGGCATCGGGGTTTTCGATCAATGCATCGACACAGGCACGGATAATCGCCGGCGGCATCATCGGCTCATCCCCCTGAAGATTGACCACAATGCGCTCATCCGACCAGTCCATGCGCCGGGCAACCTCATGGATGCGATCGGTACCGGAAGCGTGATGCACGGATGTCATCTCACATCGCAACCCCAGCGGGGCCAGAACATCGACAACCCGTTGATCATCCGTGGCCACAATGACCTCATCGGCACCGCTGTTCCGACCTGCGGCCGCCGTATGCGCGACCAGGGGTTGTCCATGCAGGTCCGCCAGCACCTTGGCCGGAAATCGTTCCGAGCCGTAGCGAGCGGGTACGACCACGGCAAACGACATCGTCATTCGCTCGGATCGAGTTCGCGTGCCTCAGATTCCAGCATCACCGGAATCCCATCGCGGATGGGGTAAGCCAGTCGGCTGGCATCGCAGATTAATTCCTTGCGATCCTCGCTGAGGCGTAACGGCGCCTTCGAAACTGGGCAGACGAGCAGGTCCAGCAATTTATTGTCCATAAGCCTTACTCCAATGACGTGTCCGGTACATCAGGCCGGGCCCCGCAAGGCCGCAACCAGGGCATCCACCGCGGCCGGCAACGCCGGATCCGGCACGACCGTCGCGATGACTTCGTACATCCGTGAATCCGCAAAGGCGCGACATTTTACGGCGTCCTTGCTGGTCATCAGCACAGGCCGTTCATCTCCGAATGCAAGATCCTCGGCGCAGAACGCATGATGGTCGGGAAAGGCATGGGCCTGCACCTGCAGACCTGCCTGTCTCAGTGCATCGAAAAACCGATCAGGCACACCGATGCCCGCCACTGCATGGACCTCGCGCCCGGCCCACTGGCTGATTGGGGTCGACGAACCGGCGTCCAGCGCGGTCACCCGCCCGGCGAGCACGTCGAAACTCATGGCCGAAGCTGTCGGCAAACATCGCCTCGCTGCCTCGAGCGCGGGCAACCCTCCGCCACGCACTAGCACAAGGTCACAGCGCAGCCCTCGACGGACCGGCTCTCGCAGGGGGCCTGCCGGCAACAGCCAGCAATTGCCAAACTGGCGCTGGCCATCGACCACCAGTAACTCCGCCGCACGCCCCATGGCGTAGTGTTGCAGGCCATCATCGGCAAGCAATACATCACAGTGCGGCGCCAGTGCGGCTACCGCCTGTGAACGGCGTTCGGCAACCGCCACCGGAATGCCGGCGTCTGCCAGCAGAGCCGGCTCATCGCCAAGTGTGGCGGCTGACGCCACGGAGGCCGCATCCGACAGCACCAGCCCGCGAGTCTGGCGACCGTAGCCGCGGGAGACCACGCCTACGCGTAGCCCGCGCGTCTGCAAATGCTGGGCAAGCCAAAGCACCAAGGGCGTTTTGCCGACTCCGCCAACCGTCAGATTGCCCACGACAATGACTGGCACTGCGGATGTTTGGACGGTCAACAGGCCATAGCGATAAGCCATCCGGCGCAGCTGGACGACAACCGAAAAAAGCCCGGCAAGCGGCAACAGCAACCAGGCCAATGGGTGCCCCCGCGACTGCCACGCCCGTTCGATCAGACTCATGGGCTGCGCTTAGTCGTCTTCAAACTGGAGCTTGTGCAAGGCGGCGTATGCGCCGTCCCGACTAATCAATTCGCCGTGGGTGCCCTGCTCGACGATCCGCCCGTCGTCCATGACCACGATCAGATCAGCGTTCTGGATCGTCGAGAGGCGATGGGCGATGACCAATGTTGTACGTCCTTTCATCAGTCCTTCGAGGGCCGCCTGGATCTTGCGCTCAGACTCTGTATCCAGCGCCGAGGTGGCCTCATCGAGAATCAGAATCGGCGCATCCTTCAGAATCGCACGGGCGATGGCGATGCGCTGTCGCTGGCCGCCCGATAGCAGAACACCGTTCTGTCCGATTTCCGTGTCGAACCCTTGTTCGAGCCGCTCGATGAACTCCAATGCGTGGGCGCTCTTCGCAGCATCGCGAATTTCGGCCTCACTGAGATGGCGTCACACGCCATAGGCGATGTTTTCCGCCACGGTTGCGTTGAACAGCGTGACACTTTGATCCACAAGCGCGATCTGGCTCCGCAGACTCTCCAGGCGGTAGTCGCCCAACGCATGCCCGTCCAGCCGAATCTCGCCAGCACTGGGTTGGTAGAACCGTGGGATCAGCGATAACAGACTCGTCTTGCCGCTGCCGGACCGGCCTACAAATGCCACCACCTTACCTGCGGGCACGACTAAATCCACGGCATGCACTGCCGGCTTGCTGCTCTCGGCGTAGCGCAGACTGACCGCGTCAAAAACCAGTTCACCTTGTACGCGGTCAATGTGGCGCTGGCCGGTATCTGGCTCGGGGGTCTGATCCAGCAGTTCAAAGATCTCGGCCGCCGCGGAAATACCGCGCTGGATGCGTTCATTCACGGTCGTCAGATTACGCAGCGGTCGCAGCAAGCCAATCAAACCGCCCATAAAGGCCGCAAACGCCCCCGGGGTCATCGTGGGCTGGGTGGTGGCGATGAACACGATGGCGGAAATCGCGAATGCCGCGATCCACTGGATCAGCGCCGTGCTGCCAACCTGCGACAGCACCATCTTCAGATGCTGACGGCGGTTGTACTCGTTGACCTGCTCGAATCGCTCGGCCTCCAGGGCCTGACCGCCGAATACCTTGACCACGCGGTGCCCCGAAATCACTTCGTCGGCAACATGAACCGTGTTGCCCATCGAGCTCTGGATACGTCGCGATAGCTTGCGAAAACGCCGGCTGACCACGCTCACCAGAACCGCAATCACCGGCCCGACCACGAGAACAAAGCAGGCAAGCTTCCAATTGAGGTAGACGATCAAGCTCAGCAAGCCGATCACCGTCAGCCCATCCTTGATGACAGTCCCGATCGCGGACGTCGTCGACTCGGCCACCTGATCGACATGGTAGGTCAGTCGTGCGATGAGTTGGCCACCGGCTTCGCGGTCGAAAAAGCTCACCGGCAAGCGCAGGTATTGCGAGAACAAATCGGTGCGAATCGTCTTGATCACCCTGCGCCCCACCCAGGCCATGCAATAGCTGGCGGTCAGCTGAGCAAGCCCACGCGTCAGGAAGAGCACAAGGATTGCGATGGGCATGAGGCGAATAATCGTGGGGTCGCGCTCGACGAAGCTGCCGTCAAGCAGCGGTTGCATCAGCGCCGTTAGACCCACATCGGCCGCTGACAGCAGCGTCATGCCGACGATCGCCAGTAAAAACATGCGCCAATGCGGCGTGGCATAGCCGATAAGCCGGCGATAAACCTGTCGCGGCGTGGGGGAACCGTCCCCGGTCAGTATGTCTGTCATCGCGCGATGATAGAGGCCCGACCCGGTGCATCCAACCGCCGGGGTGTTTATCGCGCTGTGGACGCTCCTGCGTTGGCGCGCCAGGGCCGTCGCTGGGCCTGCCGATAGCGCCAGTGCAGCCGGGCTGTCCCTTGCTCCGGCAGTTCGATGTGCAGCTGCCCACTGTCCCCCGTAACCAGAAGTGGCACCCCCAAATCGGCATACCGCGCCCGGACTTCCGTCCGCGGAAAACCCCATCGGTTGTTCCAGCCCGCCGGGGCGATCGCCAGCGTCGGCATCACGGCTTTCACGAACGCCCGCGTCGAGGAACTGGCGCTTCCGTGATGTGGCACCAGGAGCAGATCACTGCGCAGCGAGCTCCCCCGCTGCGTCAGCAGGTCACGTTCAACACTCGCTTCGATGTCACCGGTTAGCAGCGCAGAGGCACCGCCCCGGGTCTGGATCCGTAGCACGCAGGAACTGTTGTTGCCGGACCGGCGACCCTCGGCATGAGGCCCTGCGCGCGCGGGGTGGAGCCACTCGAAACGCACGCCATCCCAGCTCCAGTGCTCGCCACCCACACAGGCCTGCCCGCCGTAACCCCAGCGTTCCGCCATCGGGAACGCGTCAAGAACCGCATCGGCGCCTCCCGCGTGATCACTGTCGCCGTGCGAGATCACGACGCGATCCAGCCGCCGTACGCCGTTAGCCTGCAGCATCGGCACAACCACCGCGTCTCCAGTATTGAAGCCACCCGGGTAGGCAGGTCCGGTGTCGTAGACCATGCTGTGATGCGCGGTTCGAATGACCACGGCTGTGCCCTGCCCGACATCCAGAACATCGATCCAGGCACCCGCCGTCGGACTGCGACCGACGGCAAACAACAGCGGCAGCCAGAGCAGCCCACCCAGCGCCCGCAGACTCCAGGGTATCGGCGTAAGCACGATGGCCGAGCCCACGAGTGCCCACACGGTTGCAAACAAGCTGGGCGACGCAGCCGTGCTGGCCCAATGCTGGGCAGCAACAGCGCCGAGCAGCGCCATGCCCTGCGTCAGCAACTCGGACAATTCGAACAGCAACGGACTGAACACCGGCCACATGAATGTTGCCAGCGACAGGATCAACACCAGTGGCACCACGAGTGCAAACAAGGGCACCAACCAGAGATTGAGCAGCACGCCTGCAAGAGAAGCCTCGCCAAACCACCACAGCGTCAACGGGGCGAGTCCAAGCGACAGCCCCCCTTGCAGCAGCAAAAGTGCACGAACAGGGGCGGCCTCAGGGAGCAGTGGCCGCATCCACGCGATCCAGCCCACTGCGCCAAAAGACAGCCAGAATCCCGGATCCAACGTGGCGAAGGGGTCAAGCCACACCACGATGAGCGCGGCAATCGACAGCCCGCTGCCCAGCCCAGGCCGAAGGGGCCCCCAAAGCGACAGGGCCAGCACCGCCACCATCACCCAAGCGCGCTGGGTCGACACAGACCACCCTGCTGCGGTCGCATACAGCGCGGCAACGGCCACACCTGCAATTGCGCCAGCATAAGGCGCTGGACACCGCAGGCATAAGCGCGCAGAAAGTCTCCACAGTCGGGCGGCCAACCATCCGGCAAATCCGGCGAGCATGCCGATGTGGAGACCGGAGATCGCGACCAGGTGACCCACACCGGTGCTGCGCAGCGTCTTCCAGGTCTCGGCGTCGAAGCCTCTGCGGTCGCCCACCACCAGTGCGCGGACGACTGCCGAGCCGGTCGATGCGCCCAGGCCATCGGCCAACCAACGGCCCAGGTCATCGCGCCACCGGTCTACAGAGACAGGGCCTGCTCCACAGGATTCGCCGCCCCGCACAGTGCCCCGGGCCGCAAATCCCTGACGAAGCAGCCAACGTTCGTAGTCGAAGCCACCCTCGTTGGCCAACCCCCGTAGCGCTCGAACCCGAATACGCAGTCTCCAGCATTCGCCGGCACGCATCGGCGAAGGATGGCGATACCAGGTCAACCACAGCAGGTCGCCGGTTCCCTTCTCACGAAACCGAAACCGTATGCGCCCCTGTCCCGCACTCGGCAAGTCGACCACCTCGCCAGTGACCACGCGCAAGGCATCCGACTCCGTCGACCAGCGCCGGTCCAGGTTCTCATCCAGCTGGTGGAGGCTGCATCCTGCCCAGAGTACAAACCCCAGGCCCAGTCGGCCGAGTCCGCGCATCCGGCGGCGCTGTGCTGCAGACAGCCACGGCGTCACCCGAGGCGCGGGCACAGGAAAAGCCATGAGCAGCGCCAACGCGCCGAGCAGACTCAAACCGCCGAGGGTTAGCACGCCCCCGAGTACGGCGACTTGGCCCAGAATCGCCACCGCCGCCAACCAACGCAGATCAAGCATCGGTCAGGCAGCGCGACGCGCTTTAGAGGGTTTCCAGCCGCCCGTCCCGCAGCAGGCAGCGGCGGTCCAGCCGGGCGGCCAGACTGTGATCATGTGTAACCACCACCAGGCTGGTGCCCAGTTCGCGGTTCAGCGACTGCATCAGTTCGAACACACTGTCGGCACTATCACTGTCCAAATTACCCGTGGGTTCGTCTGCCAGCATGCAAGCTGGCCGGGTCACCAGTGCGCGCGCCACGGCAGCGCGCTGGCGCTCACCGCCGGACAACTCGCCAGGCTTATGATCCAGCCGATGCCCCAGGCCGACACGCTCCAACAGGTCGCGGGCTTCATCTCTTGCACGCCGTGCAGCGTCGCCTCTGCGGATCATCAGTGGCATGGCCACGTTGTCCAATGCGGTGAACTCGGGCAACAGGTGATGGAACTGATAGACAAAGCCCAGCTTGGCATTCCGCAGACGCCCGCGTCCTGCATCACTGAGCGACGCCATGGCCTGACCATCGACATACACCTCGCCCTGACTGGGTGTGTCGAGACCGCCCAGCACATGAAGCAAGGTGCTTTTGCCGGAGCCGGATGCCCCGAGTATCGCGACGCTCTCACCCGCGGCCACCCGTAAATCCAGCGTTTCCAACACCTGGACCTCCGCGCGCCCCTCTCTGAAGCGCTTGGTGATTCCGCAGGCCTCGATGCGAGCTTGCTCACTCATAGCGTAAGGCCTCCGCAGGTTGAACCCGGGCCGCTCGCCATGCGGGATAAATGGTCGAGACCAGTCCAAGAACCAGTGAAAGGGCAGCAATCTTGAGCACGTCGTCCCTGTGCAATTCGGATGGCAGGTCGCTGATGTAGTAGACATCTGCGGCGAGAAAATCCTGGTGGAGCAGGCGTTCCAGCGCCGGCACCAGCGTTTCCACATTCAGTGCCAGAGCTATCCCACCCGCCAGGCCCAACGCTGTACCAACCAGACCAATCACCGCGCCCTGGACAATAAAGATCAAGGTCACCGAGCTTGGGGATACGCCCAGGGTTCGCAGGATGGCGATATCGGCTTGTTTGTCGGTGACGACCATGACCAAGGTCGAAACAATATTGAATGCCGCGACGGCCACGATGAGACTCAGAATCACGAACATCACAATTTTTTCGGTGCGCACCGCTCGAAAGAAATTGGCGTGTTGCTGCGTCCAATCCCTGACATAAACAAAGCCGGGCAGCATGTCGGCCACCTCCCGACTGACGCGCGGGGCCGCAAACATGTCGTTGAGTTTCAGTCTCAAACCCGTCACTCGATCACCCAGTCGATACAACGCCGCGGCGTCGTCGATATGCATGTACACCATCGAACGGTCGTACTCGTACATGCCGATCTCAAAGACGCCGGTGATGGTGAAGCGACGAAAACGAGGTGTAAGCCCGGCCGGCGTCACACTGGCCTGGGGAATCATCAGATCGACCTTGTCGCCCGGTGCCAGGCCGAGGGCGCGGGCCAGTTCAATGCCCACAACAAGCCCGAAGGCCCCACCCTCCAGATCCGTCAGGGTGCCCGACACCATGTGCTCGCCAACATCCGAAACCGTGGTTTCCTCTGCAGGCTCGATGCCGCGCAGCAACACACCCGACAGTGTGCCCGCCCGGCGCGCCATGCCCTCTCCTTCGATGTAGGGCGCCACGCCAAGCACGTCGGGGTGGCGTAGTGCCAGGTCGGCCACCGCTGCCGGCGCCTCAAGTCCGCCTTCGAACGCCGAGATCGTGGCATGTGACGTCATACCGAGAATTCGCTCACGCAGTTCGCGCTCGAACCCATTCATCACCGATAGCACGGTGATCAAGGCCGTCACTCCCAGTGCGATACCCAGCATGGAGATGAGCGAAATAAAGGAGATGAAGTGATTGCGCCGCTTGGCCCGCGTGTAACGCAAGCCAATGGCCAGTTCGAAGGGCTGGAACATGCGGCGATTCTACTTGTTTTCGCGCCCATGGGCCGGTGCTATAGTCGAGTTCATTCTGGAGAAAGTCGATTTGGGCATGCGCAACTGGGTGTTGATCAGCGGACTGGCCATGGCGCTCGCGGCGCTTCAGGCTTCGGCCGATGTGCTGGATCTGCCAGCCGGCGAACAGCCGCTTGGCGACCAACTGAGTCGGCCTGCCACGCCAACGCGCGGCATGAGCAAGACCTCAGTTCGGCGCCAGTTCGGTGAACCCACCCGCCGCGTTACCGCTGTGGGCGATCCGCCCATCTCCCGTTGGGTCTACCCCGAGTTTGTCGTCGTCTTCGAGCACCAGTTCGTGTTGCATGCCGTGGTGCCGGACGCTCCTGCGCCGATCTATCGCGCTAACGAACTCCGTCCCGCGCACTAAGACCTGCCCCGGCCTGTAAGCCAGGGCGCACACCGCAGAGCAACCACTCAACCGCCTGACCGGAGCCGTCATCGTGTCCATTCACTGGCCGGCTGAATTCGAGCCACAGTCCAGCGTTCTGCTTACCTGGCCACATGCCGGAACCGACTGGGGGCAAGACTTCCCGAGTGTCGAACCGGTCTTTCGTCAGTTGGCCGCGCTGGTGACCCAACAAGCGGATCTGATCGTTGCAGCCCAGGACCCTGAACGTGTAGACGAGCAACTGGCAATGGCCGGTGTTCAATCTGAGCGTGTTCATGTCGTCCCATGCCCAAGCGACGATGTCTGGGCCCGCGACCACGGTCCGATCACGGTCTTCGAGGGCGGAACACCATTGGCGCTGGATTTCCAGTTCGATGGCTGGGGAGGCAAGTTCGATGCAAGCCTCGACAACCGCATCACACAGCAGCTTGATGAGGCCGGCGCGCTCAAGCCTGCCCGGCGCATGAACGTGGACTGGACGCTGGAAGGTGGCGGCATCGAAACCGATGGCCAGGGCAGCCTGCTCGGCACGGAAGCCTGCCTGCTGGACCCTCGACGCAATCCAGGTGTCCAACGCCATGCCCTGGAGCGGCAACTCCACGAGTGGCTTGGCATCCAGCAGGTGCTGTGGTTGTCATCAGGGCACCTGGAAGGCGACGACACGGACAGCCACATTGACACGCTAGCGCGCTTCGTCACCCCTGAACTGATCGCTTACCAAGCCTGCGACGATGCGCTGGACTCGCATCATTCATCACTCGCTGCCATGCGCAAGCAACTGCAGGCGCTTCGACACCGTGACGGGCATGAGTTCGAACTGGTGCCCCTGCCACTGCCCGCCCCACAGGTCGATGCCTCCGGTCGACGGTTGCCCGCCGGCTACGCGAATTTTCTGATTCTGAACGAGAGCGTGCTTGTGCCTGTCTACAAGACGGCGGCAGACGATGTAGCACTGCGCCGGCTGGACGATGCCTTTGCAGGTCGCAGAATTGAACCCGTCGACTGCCGGGCGCTCATCACCCAAAACGGCAGCCTGCACTGCGTCACGATGAACATTCCCCGCATGGAAGACTGTCTATGAGCAACCCTCTGGTCATTGGACTGATTCAGCACGCCTGTTCAGGCGATCAGGCCGCCAATTGGTCTGAGTCTGAGCGCGGTATTCGTGAAGCTGCTGCGCAAGGCGCGGAATTGGTGATCCTGCCTGAACTGCACGCAAGCCTTTATTTCTGCCAGACCGAGGACGCCAGTCTTTGTGACCTCGCCGAGCCCATTCCCGGCCCAGGCACGGAACGCCTAGGTGCGCTCGCTGAGGAGCTGGACGTGGTCATCGTCGGTTCTCTGTTTGAAGCTCGCGCGCCGGGTCTTTATCACAACACCGCCGTTGTGCTCGACACTGACGGCAGCCTGGCAGGGGTTTATCGAAAGATGCATATCCCGGACGATCCAGGCTACTACGAGAAATTCTACTTCACCCCCGGGGACCTTGGCTTTGAGCCCATCGACACCGCAGTGGGGCGCCTTGGCGTCCTGGTGTGCTGGGATCAGTGGTTTCCGGAAGCTGCACGGCTCATGGCGTTGGCGGGTGCTGAACTGCTGATCTACCCTACGGCAATTGGCTGGGACCCTGATGACGACAGCGATGAGATGCAGCGTCAACAGGACGCCTGGGTGACGATTCAGCGCTCACATGGCGTGGCCAATGGCCTGCCGGTGGTTGCAGTGAACCGGGTCGGCTTTGAAGCCGATCCCTCTGACGCCACGGCGGGGGCGGAATTCTGGGGCAGCAGCTTCGTCTGCGGCCCGCAAGGCGAGGTGCTCGCCCGCGCCGGCAGCGAACGCCAGACACTCGTGGCTACGGTGGATCTGGCGCGCTCCGAAAGGGTCCGGCGCATCTGGCCCTACCTGCGAGATCGCCGGATCGACGCCTATGGCGATCTGACCCTGCGCTACCGCGACGCAAAAAAATAGCGCGACGAACCAAAGGCTCGCCGCGCTACCTTGGACCGGGCTTACTGCCCCGCCCCTATCAAGTCCCGGCCATTAGGCGTCTGTGACGACCAGAACCACGCGCCGATTTTGAGCGCGTCCGCTGGCGGTGTCGTTGCTCGCCGTCGGCTTGGCGTCACCATAACCGACCGGGGACATCCGCCCTGCCGACACACCGACGGAGATAAGGTAGTCAACAACAGACTGAGCACGCATCTCGGAGAGGCGCAGATTGTCTCGCGCGGCGCCCACCGAATCCGTATGGCCTTGCACCTCGACCATCATGTTCGGTCGGCGCTGGAGTGTCGTGGCCACCTGATCCAGCGTTTCACGTGCACCGTCGGTCAGCACGGCTCGGCCTGAGGCGAACTGCACCGACGGCAGTAGCACGGCATCGCCGACACCTGCACAGTCCAGTCCGCCGACACCGCAATCGGCAACGGGCGCAGCTTCGATCGCACAGCCTTCTGCGTTGACGGGCAGTCCTTCAAGCGTATCGGGGCACTGGTCAAATCCATCGGCCACACCATCCGCATCGCCATCGGCACCGCAGCCCTTCGCATCCACAACGACGCCCAGCGGCGTCGCCGGACACTCGTCGAACGCATCCGTCACACCGTCACCATCTTCGTCAAACGAGCAGCCGTTAGCTTCCACTGGCTCACCTGCCGGTGTCTCAGGGCACTGGTCCTGTGCATCACCGACGCCGTCGCGGTCGCTATCCAGCAGACAGCCGGTCTCATCGACCGCCACGCCCGGCGCCGTTGTCGGACAGGCATCCACCTCATTCGGCACGCCATCCTGATCCTGATCGGGTTCACAACCGAAAGTGTCAACCGACGTGCCTGCGGCCGAGTTCGGGCAGCGGTCCGCGGCATTCCGCACACCGTCAGCATCGTCATCAGACCGCACGGGCCAGGGAATCGTCCCAAGGTCATGGGCCAAGCCAATCGTGAAGCCAGCAGCCTCCGTGTCGTACGCCACATTAGACTCGTTGTCATACTGATAGCCGAGATAGCGCACACCTAATCGCAGCCTCAAATCCGAATCGGGATCATCGAACTCCATCCACATGGACGCATCGATGTGCTTGCTAGACCCAAACGGAAAGCTGGTGGCCTCAAAGCCAAATCGACTGGACGCCGTAGTGGGCACTTCCAAGCCAAGGAGGAACACTGGACGGTAATCAAGCAACCGTGCCTCACCTGACTGAGGCGACGCCTGAGACCCGGTTTCCCGAATATGGAATCGGGAATCGATCATGCGCGCACCAAACCCGAGCTCCCAGACGGATTCGAAACTAATGCCCTCATAGCCCTTGACCGCCATCAGGTCGAACTGGCGGACCTGCCAGTCGGACATCACCATCGAGGCTCCGGAGGAAACATCAACGCCAAGCAGCGTGTAATCGTTGTGCGAACGAATCGCACGCTGAAAATCGGTGGAGATAAAACCGGCACGCAGGTCAAACCCGTGAGCCCAGTCCCATTCCGGTGTGATACTTAAATCCAGCGCCAGTCCCACATCAGCCCCGAGCCCCAGAGCTCGATCCAGACCGACCAAGTCTTCAGTTGTGCTGATGGTTCCAGCTGGCTTCAGCCATAGCACTTCAAAGTTCACGGACTGATCGGACAGATTATCGTCCGCAATACCCATCCCAGACCACGCGACCGTTGCGGCCAGCAGTGGTGCCAATAACCTGTTCATTCCTGGTTTCCCCTGTGTCGAGCGACATCACCGAAACGAGGCATTATCCCGGTGCGGTGTGGCTCTGTCATTACATTTTGCTGCAGTGCACATGTGCGCGACGATTGTCATCGACGCACGTGTGGTCCATTCTTCGCCGCCGATCATGGTACCCAACGCCCCCCTACTCCAGCCACCCGCGCCGACGCGTGGTCAGCTCGCCGTCTGGAATCCGCTGCCGGATTCAGGCTTGGCGCTGGCCGCCATTGAACTGGCCCGCGGTTCAAACGAGCTCGTCCTGCTCTGTGCCAGAGACGAGCAACATGCGTACCAACTGGAAGCGATTTGCAAGTTTTTTGCAGATGAATCCTGCCCGGTGCTGCATTTTCCGGACATGGAAATCCTGCCGTACGACGCCCTGTCGCCCCTGCCCGAGGTGGTATCGGAACGTCTGTCAGCACTTGCTCGTATTCCCGATCTGCGCGCTGGCGTGCTGATTGTGGGCGCGGACAATCTATTGCAGCGGCTCCCGCCGCCGGCTTATGTCAAGGCCAGCACCTTGTCGGTCCAGCAGGCGCAGGTCCTGCCCCCACTGGCGTTGAGACAAACACTGGAAGCTGCGGGGTACCTGGCCGTTTCGGAGGTGCAAAGCCACGGCGAATATGCACTGCGCGGCGCGCTGATGGATTTGTTCCCGATGGGCAGTCCGTCGCCGTATCGGATCGACTGGCTTGATGACGAGATTGACTCCATTCGGCTATTCGACCCGGAAACACAACGCTCCCAGGAGGTGGTTCCGCAGATCAAGCCGCTGCCGGCAACCGCGTTTCCGACGGACGAAGCGGGCATCGAGCGCTTCCGCAGGCAGTATCGCAATGCCTTTACCGGCGACCTCAGCAGTCACCGGGTCTATCAGAGCGTATCCCGGGGTCAGATGCCAGCCGGCATCGAGGCCTACATGCCGCTGTTCTTCGAACAGACTGGTCACCTGAGCGACTACCTGCCCGCAGGCACGGTGGTCGTGACCACCCCCGGGGTCGAAGATGCACTGGACAAGACCTGGCAAAGCATTCGGGCGCGACATGAGAATCTAGGCGTCGACCCTGAAAGGCCGCTGTTGCCACCGGATCAGGCTTTCGTCGCTCCATCCGATGCGCTGCAGCACATTCAGCCACTGGCCCGCGTGAATATCTGTGCGCACGCACAAGAAGACGCGTTGAGTTTCGATATCGAGCCGAGCCCGGTGCAGACGCCGGCCGTCGATCGGAGCGCAGCGCGTGCGCGCATCGCCGAGCTGCTTGCGGATGAGGACTCCAGACGCCTGCTGCTGCTCACAGAATCTCAGGGGCGTCGCGAAGAGTTGCTGGAGTTGCTACGCCCGCTGGGCCAGGCACCGCGCAGCTACGGGGGCTGGTCGCGATTCGTCGGGGATTCCAAACCCTTCGGGATTTGCATCGCCCCCCTGGCGCAGGGCTTCGCGCTGGGCGACCCGGCGATACGGGTCATCACAGAGACCGAGCTCATTGGTTCCAAACCACCGGCGACCCGTCGGCGACGCCCCGTGCGCGACCCGGAAACTGTGCTGCGCAACTTGTCGGACCTGAAAGTGGGTGCGCCAGTGGTGCATCAGGAACATGGTGTTGGGCGCTACATGGGCCTGGACCGGCTGACGGTGGGCGACCAGGAACTCGAATTTCTGAGACTGGAATACGCCAAGGGAGACAAACTGTATGTTCCCGTTGGCTCGCTTCATCTAATCCACCGGTATACCGGCGCCGAGCCGGACTCTGCGCCACTGCATGCCCTGGGCAACGACCGCTGGAACAAGGTTCGCAAGAAAGCGGCGGAGAAGGCGCGAGATTCGGCCGCCGAGCTGCTGAGCATTCAGGCACGACGCGCCGCAAAGCCGGGGCATCGTTTCGATCTGGATGCAGCCGACTATGCGCGCTTTGCCGATGGCTTCCCGTTTGAAGAAACACCGGATCAGCTCACCGCCATACAGGCTGTCATCGATGACATGGGCGCACCGCATCCCATGGACCGCGTGGTCTGCGGCGATGTGGGGTTTGGCAAGACAGAGGTCGCCATGCGCGCGGCATTCGTCGCGGTATCCAATGGCCGCCAGGTCTGTCTGCTGGTACCGACCACGTTGTTGGCCAGCCAGCATGCTCAGAACTTCATGGACCGCTTCGCGGACTGGCCCGTGCGGATCGCCTCGATGTCGCGACTGCGCTCTGCCAAGGCACAGACAGAACTGCTGGAAGAGATGCGCGAAGGCAAGGTCGATATCGTCGTCGGCACCCATCGCCTCCTGCAAAAAGATGTGCAGTTCAAGGACCTGGGGCTGGTTATTGTCGATGAGGAGCATCGATTCGGCGTGCGCCACAAGGAGGCCCTCAAACGCCTGCGCGCTGAGGTCGATCTGCTGACGCTCACAGCCACGCCCATTCCTCGCACCCTCAACATGAGCCTGGCCGGCCTGCGGGACTTGTCCATCATCGCCACGCCACCGACTGCACGAAATCCGATCAAGACCTTTGTCGCGGACTGGGACAAGGCCCTGGTCCGCGAGGCCTGCCTGCGCGAGATTCGTCGCGGCGGACAGGTCTACTACCTGCACAACGAAGTGAGCAGCATGGAGCGCGCTGCGAGCGATCTTCGCGAACTGCTACCGGAGGCTGAGATTCGCACCGCACACGGCCAGATGCGGGAGCGGGAACTCGAATCGGTCATGCTGGATTTCTACCACCAGCGGTTCAATGTGCTGGTCTGCAGCACCATTGTGGAGTCCGGAATCGACGTCCCCACGGCCAACACCATTGTGATGGATCGTGCGGACAAGCTGGGACTCGCGCAGCTGCATCAGTTACGTGGGCGCGTGGGTCGCTCGCACCACCGGGCATACGCCTACCTGCTCGTCCCGTCGATGCGCGCCCTGTCGCAGGACGCGCTCAAGCGCCTCGAGGCCATCGAGTCACTGGGCGAGTTGGGTGCCGGATTCACACTGGCCACGCATGACCTTGAGATTCGCGGGGCCGGCGAGCTGCTGGGCGAGGAGCAAAGTGGGCAAATTGAGGAAATCGGTTTCGCCCTGTATTCCCAGCTGCTGGAGCGTGCCGTCAAAGCACTGAAATCCGGCGGCGCAATCGATGAGGAAGACCCTTGGTCGGCAGGCGCAGACATTGATCTGGGCGTTCCAGCGCTCATTCCGGACGACTACGTCCCCGATGTCACGCTGCGCCTGACACTGTACAAGCGGATTAGCAGCGCGGCATCCCCCGCCGACCTGCGCGAGCTCAAGGTGGAGATGATTGACCGCTTTGGCTTGCTGCCGGAGCGGGCGGATCAACTCTTTACGCTTGCCGGGCTTCGGCAGCGCTGCGAGCACATCGGCATCCGGCAGATCAAGGCTGGCGCAGGGAGCGCCAGGATTGAATTTAAACCGAAAGCGGATGTTGACCCGGCGGCCTTGATTGCCTTTATTCAGTCCAATCCGCGCAAGCACCGCTTCGATGGCGCCACAACCATCGTGGCCCAATGGGATCAGGAATCCCCCGCTGGTCGGTTGGCCGCCATGATTACGCTGCTCGACCAGTTGCACCCGGCCAGCGCCGAAGCGACCGCGTAGCTCAGCAGCGTTAAACTAGCGCCATGAAATTCACATTGCTGACTGCGGCGCTGCTGGCCGCAACCATACAGCCCGCGCTGGCATCCGAGTTTCGGGTCGATATCCTCGTCTTTCTGAACCAGGCCACCCCCAATGGCTCGCCTGACGAAGCCTCGGCGGTGATCACTCGGTACGAAAACAAGGGGATTGCCTTCGGTGCCAGCGATCGCCTCCAGGCGGCCGGCATCCGCGCACTGCCCTATGAGGACTTTGGGCTCGACCAGGCGTGGGGGCGTCTGCGCAATGCTCAGGCCTTTGTTCCCTACCTGCGCGCAAGCTGGACCCAACCGGGCATTCCCCGTCAGCGGGCAAAGCCCGTTCGATTGAACGACGGCGTCACGGTCGAAATCATCCCGACACCGACGCGTCGCTACGTATCCGAAATCTATAGCGAGGCAGAAGCCACCGACAGCGCTCCCGCTGACGCGGCCGGCGACAACCCGCTGGTCATCAACCAAACCGCAACAGACACCCCGCCGGCCAGGGACTTGCTCGATAACGGTGCATCGACTGCGCTGAACGAGGCGCCAGGGGACTGGGGGCTCATTCAGGCGCCTCCCATCGGCATTGATCAGCTAGACGGCACGGTTAGCCTCTACGCCCAGCGCTATCTTCACCTGCACGTCGATTTATGGTGGGTGCAGCAGCAGTCCGGGGCAGCCGTGGTCGCGGGCCAGCAGCTCGCCGAAGCCGACGCACGCGTGTTCCATATCGAGGAGCAGCGCCGTGTTCGGTTGAACGAACTGCACTACTTCGATCATCCCCGATTCGGGGTGCTTGCACGCGTGACTCGCATCGGCCAATAGCGCCTCAGGCTACCCGTCCTTGGCGAGGTTGCCCACGCCGACTCGCCTGCACCTATTTGCCGAGTGGCGCCGGCCGCATGATTTCGTAGCCTTGCATCAGGTCGACGCCGATTTCCCCGAGTATGGGTATGAGGTCGGCGGTCTCTACGTGTTCGGCAATCGTCGTCAACTTGAACTCGTGCCCGACGCGATTGATAACCTCGACCATGGTGCGGTCGACGTGGTTTGCCGCCATCTGCCGTACAAAGGTGCCGTCGATCTTGATGTACTGCACGGGCAGATTCTTCAGGTACGCAAACGAAGACATCCCGGCTCCGAAATCGTCCAGCGCAAACTGCACGCCCAACTCACTCAGGCTGGCGACGAGTCGGGCCGTTTCAGGCAAATGCGCGATTGCGGCCGTCTCGGTAATCTCAATACAGAAACGCTTGCCCGGAATTTTGTAATGCTTGAGACGATCGCGCACATACTCCACAAACGAGCGGTCACCGATGGTCTGCCCAGAGACATTGACGGCAGTAACCGGCGGTGAGGACTTGAGATTGTCTGCAAGAAACTTCAGCGCATTGTCGACAACCCATCGATCCAGTGAAGCGGTCAGAAAATACCGCTCGGCCGCCGGTATGAACTGATCCGGCGTCATCAGCGTGCCGTCCTCGTCACGCATGCGGACCAGTAGCTCGCGATAGGCGACCTGCGACCGATCCCCAACGTGGACGAGGTCCTCATAGACCAACTCGCAGCGATTCTCTTCAATAGCGCTGGAGATCCGCGACACCCGGTGCATTTCTCCATGACGGCGCGTCATCTCAGCGTCATCGTTACCCGACACATAAAGCCGGTTGCGGCCTTCCTCCTTGGCCATGAAGCAGGCGGCGTCAGCCTGCGTCATCACCGCCGCGACCGACTCACTGTGCTTGTGCAGCTCCGTCAGGCCGATGCTCACCGTGATCTGGTAGGTCTTGTCCTGCCATTCGAAGCGAAAATCTCGAATCGCTTCCAATGCCTGTTCCAGAATCGGCTTGCCCGCTTCCAATTCGCAATGATCGAGAATGATGCCGAATTCGTCACCACCCAGACGGGCCAAGGTATCCGAGCGACGCAGCTTGCAGCGAATCAGCACGGCGAGCTGTCGCAGCAATTCGTCGCCCGCAGCATGACCACAGGTGTCGTTGATGACCTTGAACTGATCCAGATCGGCGAAGGCCACCACATGTTGAGCGCCTTCGGCGTGACTCTCGATGAACGCGGCCTTGAGCCTGCGCTCGAACTCATCACGGTTGGTCAGCCCCGTCAGTGCATCGTGCCGGGCACGAAACGACAACTCCTCAGCCAGCAACCGCTGTTCGGTCACGTCCCGCATGACAACCACAGCCCCGATCATGTCACCGTCACCCACAATCAGCGGCTTGCATGAGATATCCGCAAACACACGGCGATTGTCAGGATGTTGGATGTAGTACTCGTTGCCGAAATACTCGACTGAGGCCTGCGACTTCAGGGTCTTGCGCACCGGATTGTCGGCGGGCGACTCGGTTTCTACGCGATGCAATGCAAAGAGCGTTTCGATCGGCTGGTTGAGCAGCGCCTCGTCAGATTTTCCGACCAACCGCTCCACCATTGGATTCACATAGGTGATCGTGCCGTCGGCATTGGTACTGACCACAGCATCACCGATAGCACCCAGGGTGACATCAGCCCGTTGCTTCTCATCCGCCAAATCTGCCAGAACGCGCTCCATCACCTCGCGGGAGCGGGCATTGCGCAATGACACCGTCGCCAGCTCACCTGCGGCGGTCAGGCTGTCGAGATCCTGCGCGTTCAGCACCGCGACGCCATCACCCTCCAGGGTCAAGGCACCGGCCTGCGCGCCGTCAATACGCACCGTGACATCGACACGCGCCTTGATCTTGTCTTTCTTGAGCCGTTTGGCGAGGTCATGGTAAGGACCGGGCTCATCCAGCGACTGCGCAACCACGGTTCGACCACCCGATAGCACGGCATCCCGCAATTCGGGCGCAAGTTCCAGGTCCAGTTTACGTGGGGTCTTTCGCGTGCTCGCTGGCACCTGGGCCTGTGTCACGAGGTGCCGGTCCTCCAGCAGCCCAAATGATACCGTGACATCCGCGTAGGTCTGCGACAGCAGCTCCAGCAACCCGTCAATAATGTCCCGTGTGTGATGACGGTTGGCGATGCGCGACGAGAGCCCGTGCAGCAAACCCAGGCGCCGGTTCTCACCGGCCACGCGTTCGTCATCCGCTTTGCGCGCGTTCACGTCTCGCAAATGCATCACGTAACGCGCTTCGTCACCCGTACCGCGAATGCTACCCAATGCCATTTCGGCCCAGCGCAGCTCGCCATCGGGGCCTAGGTACTGCACTTCCAACTGCGCACTGGATTGACGAGCCTCACGGATATCGGCGGCCTCCCGCTGCACTGCGGAGAAGCTCTCACCGCCCAGCATGGACGACAGCGGCTTGCCCTCATCGACAAGACTGGGCACTTCGACCATGTCGCGCAGCGCCTGATTGATATCCCGCATGACGAAATCACTGTCGAGGATTGCCTGACCAATCGGGCTGCTTGTGAACGAGGCGCGATGCCGTGCCTCGCTCAACTGCACGCGTCGGTCAGCCTCCCGCTGGTCCGTCACATCGATGCAGGTCAGCACCACACCATCAACGTCGCCGTTCGAGCGGATATAGGCCACCGAACGCAGCTGGAAAACCCGATTGTCGGCGGCGGTAATCGGCCGCTCGAAGGGCTCGCGCGATTTCATGACATGGCGGAAGCGTGGTAGCAGGCTCTCCATGTCGATATTCCAGTCCACGCTGATCACGGATACACCCGGCTCCAGGTGATCCTGGGCGAGTTGACGCTCGGTTGCCGAGTTGTAATGGGTGACGTGGAGTCGCCGGTCCAGCACCAGCAAGGGGTAATCGAGGCTGTTCTTAACATTGGCGAGGTCAGACGCCATGGCCTCCAGTTCGCCGGACTTGTTCTGAAGCTCGTCGTTGACGGTCATCAGCTCTTCGTTCGTCGATTGCAGCTCTTCGTTGGAGGTCTGCAACTCCTCATTAGTGGACTGCAATTCCTCGTTGGCGGACTGGAGCTCCTCGGACTGTGACTGCAGCTCTTCGTTCGAGGTCTCCAATTCCTCCACGACCGTCTGCAAATGCTGGCGCGTACTGGCCAGCTCGCGTTCCAGCTCAGCAATGATGAGGTTGTCACGCTGGTCCTTGTCATCGAACGCCAGCGCCTCGGTGGCAGGCACAGCCGCCGTCTCGAACGACAAGGCCACGTAGTCGGGCTGGTCGACCATCATCGGCCGTACGACGGGAACGATGCGACGGCGGTCTACGCCTTCACCCAAATGGAAGACTGTTCCCTTGGCGACCGTGCGCTCGCGGCGGCATCGGTGGAGCAACGCCCGCAGTTCGGGCCGGAATGGATCCGCAACCAGGTCGTAGATACGCAGGTCGGCAGGACCCTGCGGAAACTTCAGGAACGGGTGCAGATCACCCGAGAAGTGCACCGTGTTGTCCTGATTGTCGATGACCACCGTCGGAGGGCAGTACTCGTTGATCAGCAGATTGGTGAAGCGCAGGCTGAGTGAACTCAGCTCACGACCACGGCGCTGGCGCCCGCCGGATTCCTTCTCCTGGTTCGAATCTTCCGGAAACCGCTTGGGGATAACCGGGACATAGTTCGGAGTCGATGCGTCCTTGCGCTGGAAAACCCGGGCTTTCTTGTTCAGCGTCGAGAACAGATCACGATGCAGCTCGATGGACTCGGAGCTGCCCAGAAACAGCAGACCGCCAGCACGCATGGCGTAGTGGAAGGTCAGCAGAACACGTTTCTGGATTTCGCGATTGAAGTAGATCAGCAGATTACGGCAACTGATCAGATCGACCCGTGAGAACGGCGGATCCTCGACGACGTTCTGCGAGGCGAACACCATGTTCTGTCGGAGGAACTTCTTGACCTGGTAGGTGCGCCCCTGCCGCTCGAAATAACGGCTGCGCAGCTGATCCGGCACACCCTCGACGGAGGTCTCCGGAAACACACCGGTCCGGGCAAAGGTGACCGCGTCTTCATCCAAGTCCGTCGCAAAAATCAGGTACTCGGGCGTATTCGACTGATGTCTCGACAATTCCGACAACAGAATTGCGATCGTATAGGCCTCTTCGCCGGTGGCACAGCCCGGCACCCACACGCGAAAGACATCATCGGCCTGCTTGGTCTCCCAGACCGACCGCAACGACTCCGCCAGAGCCTGAAACGCATCCGGATCACGGAAGAATGATGTCACCGAGATGAGGACATCTCGCGCGAGCAGCCCAGCCTCTTCGGAATCGGTTCGCACCAGCTCAGCGTAATCTTCCAGACTATGCGCCTTGCGCAAGCCCATGCGGCGGTGAATTCGCCGGTTAATCGTTGACGGTTTGTAGTGACTCAGGTCAAAGCCGGTTGCACGCCGCACCGAGGACGAAATCCGCCCGTAGGCGTTACTGTCATTGTCCTCGGGAAGCACGCGGCGCAGCGCTGCTGGCGTCGACGCCAGGCCTTCCAGCGCTTCGCCCATCTTGTGCGCGACCATGACCATATCGACCGCGCCAGTCTGGATCGCGGCGCGTGGCATGCCGTCAAACTTTGCCGTGCTGGGGTCCTGCACGATGGTCACACCACCGGCCGCCTTGATCGCACGGATGCCGGCCGAGCCATCCGAGCCCGTCCCGGAGAGAATGATCCCCACCGTGTTCTCGCCCAGTGAGTCGGCCAGCGAGCGGAAGAATGCATCCACCGAAGGCTTGGGCCCGACACTAGCCTTGGGCGTGGACAGCCGGAGGACACCATCGCGCAGCAGGACGTCGTGATTCGGCGGGGTCACGTAAATCGTATTAGGGGCCGGCGCCTGACCATCCGTGAGGTCGCACACAGCCAGGTCTGTACCCGGCCGCAGCAGCTCACGTAACAGGCTGGTATGCGTGGGCGACAAATGCTGGGCAATGACGTAACTGAGGCTACGGCTTTGGGGCAATTCAGACAGCAGTTCCTTCAGCGCCTCAAGACCACCCGCCGACGCACCGATGCCCACCACGATGACCGTGTTGTCATCCGGAGCCGGGGGAGTGATTGCGTGATCAACAATCTCCCCTTCAATGACAACCGCGTCATCGCTATTGTCATCATCTGCCGCTGTTCCGGCGTCGAGCTCCTCAGCAGCCGCGGCTTGTTCTTCAGCGAGGACTTTAGATGCCCGCTGAGTTGACGCACGGCTGGAGTTGCCGCTGCCCTTCTTTGTCATGCTTCCCGACCCTGGTCCCGTGGTATGCCGCCGCGATGGCGAATCACAACACGCAGATTAACATTGATTGCCCGAGTAATCGGACATCCAGCAAAAGCGCTGAGATTCAGTCAAAACTGAATAAACAGCCTTTATAAATCAGCGGGTTGCCTGCACATAAATTCAAGCCTGGGCAGACTGCCCGACGAGCGTGGTCAACACGCGGTGGACTTGCGCCATACCGGCGTCTAGCGACGCCTCAATGGCTGCGTGTATCGAGCCATCTGCTGTGCCTGCCGCCGGGTTCACGACCACCGCCAGGGTGGCGTACTCCAACCCAACCTCGGCAGCCAGTGCTGCTTCTGGCAACGTGGTCATCCCGACCAGCGTACAACCATCGCGGGCCAACCGGCGGATCTCCGCGGCTGTCTCCAGCCGTGGCCCCTGCGTCACCCCGAGTACGGCGTCTGTCACCAGGTCCACGCCGCATTGTTCGGCACAGGCCGCAACCCGGCTGCGCCACTCCGGGTTAAATGGCGGCGCAAATTCGATGTGCCGCAATGGACCGGACACGCCATCGGCAAAAGTGTGTGCACGCCCCCAGGTGTAGTCGATCAAATCCTCAACCAGCGCCAGTTCTCCGGGCCTGGGCGTCGCTGCAATCCCGCCCACTGCTGCTATCGCCAACACTTGGCGTACGCCCAGCTGTTGCAAGGCATGCACATTAGCCCGGTAGTTAATCCGATGAGGCGCGAGCGTGTGACCCTGCCCGTGGCGCGGCATAAACCAACATTCTCCCCGCTCCCAGCGCAGCCGCTGCGCAGGCGCAGACGGCACGCCCCAGGGCGTCGACAAACGGCGCGTCTCGACCACCTGGACGCCTTCGATTTCATTCAGACCCGTTCCCCCGATGACCCCGAGCATCAGTCGGCCTCCGCAACCGCATAAATGGCAGGCAACTGTCGAAAGTAGCCATGCAAATCCATGCCACAACCGAAGACGTAGCGATCCGGAACGGTCACACCGACCCAATCCGCACGCGCCTGCGGACAGCGGCGATCGTGTTGCTTATCCGCCAGAACCGCCGTTCGCACCTCCGCTGCACCACAGGCCTGCAAGGCCTGCTGGATAGCGGCCAAGGTATAACCTTCGTCGAGAATATCGTCGACGATCACCACCGACCGCCCACGCAAATTGGAGGGTGGCGGCACACGCCATTCCAGACGGCCACCAGCGGTTTGCTCGCGGTAGCGGGTCGCGTGCAGATAATCGACCGTCACGGCACTGCGCAGATGCGCCAGAATTCCGGCCGCAGGCACCAAGCCGCCGTTCATAACAACCAGTAGCACCGGATCTGCCGCACCCATTGCCGCATCGATCTGCCGTGCTAGTTGTCGGTACGCCGCCTGAATCACCGGCGCCGGTATCACGCAGTCGGCCTGCTGGCGTGCGCGCAGCGCACGTTGACGTTGCTCGTTCATGCCGTCGATCTCGGTCCGTCGGGTTCGTTGGCCGTCGGCAGCACTGCTTTTGCGGGCAGCTCGCCTTGGGCCAGATGCAGGGTCTGAGTAGGAAATGCGATCTCTGCCCCATGCTCGGCAATAATGGCTTCTATGCGCAGCAAAACTGCGTGCTTGATCGCGTGATACTCGCCCCAGTCTGTTGTCCGCGTCAGACAATAGACGAAGAAATCCAGTGAACTGGGGCCAAAAGCATTGAAGTTGACCAGAATGGTCTGATCCTGATCGATGGCCTCATGCTGACGCAGATAGTCACGCACGGCATCTGTAATTGCCCCCAGTTTGCCTGCGTCTTCGTACCTCAGGCCGATGGTCTCGTAGATCCGCCGATTGGTCATGCGCGAGGGGTTTTCGACGACAACCGTGGTGAACACATTGTTGGGCACGTACAGCGGACGCTTGTCGAAGCGACGAACCACCGTGGACCGCCAGCCAATGCGCTCAACCACGCCTTCAATGGACCGATCCGGTGAGCGAATCCAGTCGCCGACCGAAAACGGCCGATCCAAATAAATCGTCAAACCGCCGAATAGGTTGGCCAGCAAATCCCGAGCAGCGAACCCGACCGCGATGCCGCCCACGCCGCCAAACGCCAACACGCCGGAGACAGAGATTCCAACCGTCTGAAGAATCACCAGGCCTGCGGTGACCAGTACGACAATGCGGACCAACTTCGCGATGGCGTCAGCGGTGGTGTGATCAACTGCCGGCTGGAGGGCATCGAGCCCCTGCTCAACCTCCCGTACCAGCCTGAGCAGAAACCAGGTCAGTAATCCGACAACCAAGACCTTGCGTAACACCGGCACCCACTCGGCCAGCTGCGGCGCATCCTGGGCCGGGACCAGCTCAGCCGCCATACCGATGCCGAGCACCCAGACCATCCAACGCAGCGGACGACCGACGGCCTCGAGGACCGCGTTATCCCAAATCGTGCGCGACCGGCGCGCCATGCTTTGGGCTCGACGCAGGATGAGCCGAATCAACAGATTCACCAGTACGACCACTGTCACGATGGCCGCCGCTTGGCCGATCCATCCACGGTCCCGGTACAGACTGATGAAGTCTGTAAACACTGTGCTCAATTCCATTGCACCGCCTCCAGGCGTTGTCGGGCAGCCGAAAGCGCTGCAGGTGGCACCGCCTTGGGTTGGCGACGCAGGGCTGCGATGCGAGAACGCCACCCCGTCGCCAACGGCAACGTCGCACCATCCAGTGCCTGCACCACGTTCTCCCGTTTGTTGCACATCGGCAGCAAGTCGCAGCCGGCCTCTGCGGCCAGATGCGCACGATCCAGCGGGCTGCCCACCGAGGCCGCCCCGGCCATGGTCAGGTCATCGCTGATGACACAACCGGAAAATCCCAGACGCTTGCGCAGCCAGTCCTGAATCCACACCGCTGAAAAGCTGGCTGGGCGTGCGTCAACCGCGCTGTACACCACATGTGCCGTCATCACGGAGGGCACCGCTTGGCGGATCAGCCGGACAAAAGGTTGCAGGTCATTGGCAACGATTTCCTCCGGAGCACGCTCATCCACCGGTAGTTCCAGGTGCGAATCGGGTACCACCGCGCCGTGGCCGGGAAAATGCTTGAGCGTCGCCGCCAAGCCGGCACTGGCCAGCCCGTCGATGAGCGCCTGCGCCAGGGTCGCAACCTGTGCTGGATCGCGATGAAACGCACGGTCACCAATCACCGAGCTGCAGCCATAATCCAGGTCAACCACCGGGGCAAAAGGCACGTCGATGTCCAGAGCTGCCAGCTCCGCCCCGATCACCAGCCCGGCATCCCGGGCCAGCTGCACAGCTTGATGCTGCGCGCCCAGGGCCCGCATGGCGGGAATCCGTGTAACGCCCTCCCGGATCCGCTGCACCCGCCCGCCCTCATAGTCGATGGCGACCAGCAGATCCCGGCGAACGCTTCGCACCTGACGGACCAGCTCGGCCACCTGCTCCACGGTGTCAACATTTCGCCCGAACAGGATGAACCCCGATACATCGGGATGCGCGAGCAATTCGCGATCTGCAGCATCCAGTTCCAGCCCCGCCACATCGATCATCAAGCTCATGGCGCCAGAATCTCCACCGGAGTCCCGCAGTCCACGCGATCGAACAGGTCGATGACGTCGTGATTACGCATCCGAATACACCCATGGGAGGCCGGCACACCCATCGGTTCGCTATCCGGTGTGCCATGGATGTAGATGTATCGCCGCATGCTGTCGACGTCCCCACCCCGGTTCAGGCCGGGCTCCTCCCCGCACAGCCAGAGAATTCGCGTGAGAATCCAGTCTCGCTCCGGTGCAGACGCCGCGAGCGCGGGGTGGTAGCGCTCACCGGTCGGGCGCCGCCCGACAAACACGGCCCCCAGCGGCGCACCCGCACCAATTTTGGCGCGGATACGATGTCGCCCGCGGGGTGTGCATAAGCTGCCGCTGCGTTCACCGGCCCCGTTCAGCGCTGTGGAGACGGCGTAGCGACGCAAAGCGCCGGCTGACCGCCAAATCAACTGCTGGCTGGCCAGATCCACCACGATGGCCGCATTCATACTTTGTCCCATTGCGTGTAGGGGTGCTGCGCCAGTTGGTGGTTGTAATAGCGAGGGTCATCAGTGACGTCCTGACCCAGCCACGCGGGCCGATCAAACGGTGTTGCTGGCGAGGGCAGCTCGATCTCGGCAACGATCAGGCCCGCATTGGCACCCAGAAATTCGTCGATCTCCCAGGTCAGACGGCCGGCAGGCACTCGGTGACGCCGTTTCTCGATGCGGCCGCCGCCCAAACGGGTCATGAGCTGGCGGGCGTCGCCGAGCGGTATCGGGTACTCAAACTCCAGCCGGGCCGGCCCGGCCACGGCCTGTTTGATGTTCAGCGTCGCCTGCTGATCCTCGATGCGAACGCGGACCGAGGCGCGCCCTTGGTCATTCAGGTAGGCCTGAGACATCTCCGACACCTGTTGCACCTGAGCTCTCCAGGTATCAGCGGTCACCAGAAACTTACGCTCGACTTCAATCGCCACGGGTCAGCACCGCCATGGACTCGACATGGGCGGTCTGCGGGAACATGTCGATGACACCTGCCTGCTCACAGCGGAAACCATGCACATGCACCAAGCGCCCGACATCACGCGCGAGCGTTGCAGGGTGACAGGACACATAAACCACGCGCCGAACCCCGGTCGCGGCCAATGCATCCAGACACTCGGCGGCCCCTGCTCTGGGCGGATCGAGTAGCGCCAGATCGAACTGTTGCCCGGTCCATCGCCACGGCTCGGAGGTTTCAAACAGATTCGCCACTTCGGTACTGATCTGCGCGTCCACGCCATTGAGGCGTGCATTGGCGTCAGCCCGGGCGACCAATGCCGCATCCCCCTCCACGGCATGGACCTGGGCGCCTCTTCGCGCCATCGGCAATGTGAAATTCCCCAGCCCTGCAAACAATTCGAGCACACGATCGCCCGGTCGCAGATCCAGCGCCTCGAGCGCGCGCTGAACCAGCATGCGGTTGACCGCGCCATTCACCTGAATAAAGTCCTGCGGCTCAAACACCAGCGTGATGTCGTCCTCCGGCAACCGGTAGCTCAGCGAACGCGCGGGCGGGTTCAAAGGCGCGATGCTGTCCAGTCCGCCCGGCTGCAGGTAGACCTGGACGCCAAGCCGGCCTTCCAATGCCTCCAGTTCCTCCCGGTCAGCCGCGGTGGGCTGCGCCAGACAACGAATGGTCAGCGCTGCACAGGCGTCGCCATAGGCAATCTCCACCTGGGGAATCTCGCCGCGAATGCTCAGCCGTCCCAGGGCATCGGAGAGCTCCATCAGCCGATGCCCCAGCTCCGGCACGATGACCTCACAGGCATCGATATCGGCCACGTAAGGCTTGTCGCGCTCACGAAAACCCACCAAAACCCGCCCCTTGGCGGGCACATCGCGCACCGACAATCGCGCGCGTCGGCGATAGCCTAGAGTGGGACCGGTCAGCGGCTCGGCGAGGGTTGCAGGCTCGACCTTGCCGATCCTGGCCAGCGCATCCAGCACTTGCTGCTGCTTTTCGCGCAACTGACCTGCCGATGCCAAATGCTGCAACTTGCAACCACCGCAGTACCCAGCGTGGCGGCACGGCGGTTCGACGCGATCCGGTGCAGGTGTCACTACCGCCTCGAGCCGGCCTTCGGCGAAATCCGACCGGTTGCGCACCCGCATGAACTCGACAGTTTCGCCAGGCAGGGCGCCGTCGATGAAGATCACCTTGCCGGGATCTGCCCCCACGTCGGCTTCGGGCACGCGACCAATCCCGCGACCGTCGTTCGCCAAGGCGGTGATTTCGGTCTGAAACGGACCTGCGGGCTGGGGCCTGCGGCGACGCCTGCTCACTCGATGGCCCCGAAGACGCCAGTCGACAGGTACCGATCGCCGCGATCGCACACAATACTGACGATTGTCGCGTTCTCCAGCTCGGCAGCCAGGCTCAGCGCGACATGCATGGCGCCGCCTGAAGACACACCGGCAAAAATGCCCTCCTCGGCAGCCAAGCGCCGGGTCATGGTCTCTGCGTCGGACGCCGCCACGTCCATGGTGCGGTCCACACGAGCCGGATCGAAAATCGCGGGCAGATAAGCCTCTGGCCAGCGACGGATACCCGGGATGCTGGACTCGCCTTCGGGCTGGACACCAATGATCTGAATAGCGGGGTTCTGCTGCTTGAAGTACGCCGAGCACCCCATGATGGTGCCCGTCGTGCCCATGGACGACACAAAATGCGTGACCTCACCGCCGGTGGCATCCCAGATCTCCGGCCCGGTCCCTTCAAAATGGGCACGGGGGTTGTCCGGGTTGGCAAACTGGTTCAATACCTTGCCTTCGCCGGCCTGCTCCATCCGCATCGCCAGATCGCGGGCCCCCTCCATACCCTCAGCACGCGTGACATGAACGATCTTGGCGCCGAACGCCCGCATTGTGGCGGTTCGTTCGGCGCTGGCGTTCTCGGGCATGATCAGCACCATGCGATAACCGCGCATCGCGGCCACCATCGCCAATGCGATGCCGGTGTTACCACTGGTCGCCTCGATCAAGGTGTCGCCTGGCGAGATTTCACCGCGCTGCTCTGCGTAGCGCAGCATGCTGTGCGCCGGCCTGTCCTTGACCGAGCCTGCGGGATTATTGCCTTCCAGCTTGGCGAGTATCCGGTTCCCCCGATCGCGGAGAGCGCGATCCAGGCGCTGAATCTGAACCAGGGGTGTCTTGCCAATCGTGGCATCAAGCGTGGGAATCGTCATGGCGGCGGATTCTACCGAATGCGCCGCACGGGTTCGCCTGCCTCAGCCGTCAAATCATCCCCGCATGCGACTGATCGTTCATACTGAGACCATGCAGGAGGGGCTCAACACACGGATCGGATTCGGCACCATCACGTTCCCGGTCATCGCGGTCTGGCTGGCAATGACTGCGGCGCTGCTACGCGGGCATGTGGCCGACTACCGTTTTGCGCAAAACCGACTGGGCGCGGTCACCCCCGGTCTTATCTACGAGAGCGCTCAGAGCGGACCCGACCAAGTCGAAGCCACCGAACTGGCGCGGCTGGCCGATGGCCTGGTCGGCATCCGCTACTTGGCATTGCTGGATGTCCGGGAGCAGCGCCTGGGGCATTGGAGCGCCTCAGACCCCGAACCCATTCCCGGCCTGGTCGGCGGCCTGCTGCGCGTGATGGGTGCGACCCAGGCAGGCGGCAGCGTCCGCCGTGTCGTCGCCCCGGAGGCATCTGCCGGCGAAGCGTTTCTGCTGGAGATTGGCTTGGCAGCGCCCATCGCTGATCCCCAGTTTGTTCAGCGGTTCCGGCAATTACTCGGGCTGTCCACCGGTATTGGCCTGCTGGCGCTCGCCGTACTGATTCTCGTCCGCGTCCGGCTCAGCAGACCTGCGCACGAGCTTGAGCTTGCGCTGCGACGCTTGGTACGCGGCGAGGATGCGCATCAAATAACCCGGCTACCCGCCCCCTATGCCGACGCGGCCGGCTCCATCCGCCTGCTCAGCGAGCGACTACGCTACAGCCGGGACCATTTGCGTACGCACGTACTCCAAGCCACCGACAAGCTGCACGCCGACCTGAACCGACTGCGGCGCCGCGTTCGCGAGGTAGAAACCGAGCGGGACAGTGCGGTGACGCTTGCCGACTCGCGGCGCGAACTGCTGTCGGGTCTGTCTCACGAGCTGCGCACCCCGTTGATCGCGATTCTTGGCCAGACAGATCTTGTGCTCCGTCAACAGCCCGATGCCGCGACGACGGAGTCGCTATTGCAGGTCAAACGATCGGTTCAGTCCCTTTTGGCGCTCATCAACGACTGGCTGGAATGGGGCCGGATCGAGGCCGGCAAGCTCACGCTCAACGAAGTGGCCTTCAATCTGCTGGACACGGTCGAAGACACCATCAACCTGCTGGCTCCGCTCGCATACGAGAAGGACCTCGAGCTGGTGCACATCATCTACCACGATGTTCCACGCAGGCTGCGAGGTGACGCCGCACGGGTGCAGCAGGTGCTGACCAATTTGCTGTCGAATGCCATCAAGTTCACACAACGCGGCGAAGTCGTACTCCGCGTGATGAGCCGAGAGGACCACAACGATGACGCGGTGCTTGGATTTCAGGTCAGTGACACCGGCATTGGCATTCCCCAGGCGCAGCAACAGCGGCTTTTCCACGCCTTTAACCGGGCGGACCACGGCGATACCGCCGTGCAGCCGGGCACCGGACTGGGCCTGAGCATTTCCCGGCAAATCGTGCGCATGATGGACGGACATATCGAGTTCGACAGCACGGAAGGCGAAGGCTCGCGGTTCGAGGCGGTGATGCGCATTGGCAAGCAAAGCCGCCGCCCGGATCAACCCTTGGCCTGGACCGGGCTGAAAAATCGCCATGTCTGGCTGCTGGACGGCCACGCGACCGCTCGCCTCGCATTGCGGCATTGCCTGGAATACTGGAGTACTGAACTCACGGAATTCGAGGATGCCGCGCTGGCCACGGCCCAGCTGCGCTCAACACAGCAGCCGCCGGATCTGATGTTGATCGGCGTGACGGCCGCCCAGGTCGCCGATGGCTGGCTCCATGCACTGCTGCAAGATGGCCACCGCAGCCATGTGCCGATGGTGGTGCTGGTGACCAGCATCGACCATCAAATTCTTGCGCGGCTGCGCGACCTGGGCGCCAACGCGGCCCTGCCCAAGACCGTGGACCGGGAATCGCTGTACCGTGAGCTGATCGGCGCGCTGGAATACAGTGCACAGCCCCGGCGCCGACCGCTGGAAGGAGTGACCTGCCTGGTCGTCGAAAACAACATCACCAACCGGCGCCTGCTGGTGCGCAGCCTGCAGGACAATGGCGCACAGGTGCTCGAAGCAGCCGATGGTGACACGGGCCTGGAACTGGCCCAGGAACACGCGCCCAGCGTCATCCTGCTCGACCACCGCATGCCTGGCCGCGATGGGGTCGAGACCGCCACCGCCCTACGTGCGCTGGATGGCGGCAGTGGGTTTCTGATCATCGGCCTCAGCGCCAGCGTGACGCCGGAACTGCGTGAGCGCTGGCTGCAGGCAGGTGCAGATAGCGTCCTTGAGAAAAGCGCGGAGGATCGGGTGCTCATCCGTCACATGCTGCGACTCACCGAACAAGCCCCTGCAGCGGAGCTGGAGCTCACGGCAGACCCCGAGTTGCGCGACATGCTGGTTGACGAACTCCCGCTCCAGGTCGACGCCATCCTGCAGTCTTGGCAACGACGCGACACCCGCGCCGTTTACGACGCCGTGCATCAACTCCACGGCACCGCCGCGTTCTACAAACTGCACGCCCTCCGGGATGTGTCTCGCCGGCTGGAATCTCGACTCGCCGCCCTCAGCGATACAGAGGCGCTGGATGAACTGACCCCCTTGCGCAGCACCCTCTGCTCACAGGTGGACGCTTACCTGGACAAGCTGGGCCGGCAAACGCCGACACGCGACTAACTGCGCGCCGCCACCATCCGCTGCTTCATCTCTGCCACCGCTGCAGGCAGGCCGATGAACAGGGCACGGGCGATTAGAAAATGCCCGATGTTTAGTTCAGTGATCTCACCAATCGCCGCGATGGGGCCGACATTGTCCAGGTGCAGTCCATGGCCGGCATGCACGTCCAGACCTGCGCGGCTGGCCCGTTGGGCAAAGCCCCGGATCTCAGCAGCCAGTGCATCCATACGCTCCGGCCGGTCTGCGTATTCGCCGGTATGAATCTCGATGGCAGGCGCACCCACAGCGAGAGCGGCCTCCAGTTGCCGGTCATCCGGGTCGATGAACAGTGAGACGCGAACGCCCGCTGCAGCCAGCCGTTCGACTGCCGCCCTGACGCGATCCTGCTGGCCGGCCACATCCAGACCGCCCTCGGTCGTGAGCTCTTCCCGACGCTCCGGCACCAGGCAGCAATGCGGCGGAGCTACCGCCACTGCAAAGCCGACCATCTCTTCGGCCAGAGACATTTCCAGATTCAGCGGCACCGTCAGCTGTTCCGCCAGGGATTGCACATCCCGCTCCTGAATATGCCGCCGATCCTCACGCAGGTGCACCGTGACACCATCGGCGCCTGCATGTGCGGCGAGCAAGCCGGCTTCCGCCGGGTCGGGATAAAGGGTGCCGCGGGCTTGGCGAATCGTCGCGACATGATCAACGTTCACGCCCAGACGGATCGGAGGGTGGCTCATGGCGGGCAGTCGGTACTCAAGCTAACGAGGGATTTGCAGCGCATCATAGAGACGTCGACACAAAATTGCGCCTTCTGCAGGGTCGGCTCGCGGACCCGGATGCTGTCCTAGCGGGAGAGTCGGCGTAAACCCTGGAGCAGCCGCGGCGCCTCCAGCGGTCTTGTGCCAAGGTGCGGTGCCAATGCCGTGCGCATGATCCGGCGAATATCCGCCCGAGTCTGAGCGCCGCTCCAGTCGCCCGCAGTCCAGGCCAGCAAACTGGCGCCGGCGCTCCCGTCAGTGGCGGACTCGATCGGCACCAGACCACCCTCCACACCGGCCTGATAGCGCCTGCCAGCCACCACAGGGTCACCGCTGGCGTCTCGGTCCCGCGCGAATCCGTAGCCCAATCGCTGTAGCAACGCGTATTCGAAATCGCGCAGTGCGGGCTCGCGGGTCTTCTGCTCGTCCAGCGCGACCAGACACTGCCAGTACGCCGGGTAAATGCCCGGGTGGGGGTCATCACGAGCGAGCAGGCGCAGCAGCAGTTCGTTGACATACAACGCGCAAATGGCGGCCTCACCCTGCAGGTTGACCCGGCGGCGCGCCTCGGCAGTCGTCAGGGTTCGCAACTCTCCCGCGCCAGACCAACTCAGCTCGTATTCCTGCAGCGGCTCCAGCCGTGTCTGCCGGCCACCGCGGCGAGCGCCCTTGGCCACCAAGCCAATGCGTCCGCTCTCGGCCGTCAGACATTCAAGAATCAGGCTGGTCTCTCGGTATGGCCGCCTGTGCAGCACCACCCCGAGATCATCGCGGCGTCGTGCGGCCATGAGCAGGCCTACGGAGCGTCCGGCAGGTCGTAACCCAAAGAGGCCAGCGCACGCTCGTCATCGGCCCAGCCCCGTTTGACCCGGCACCAGAGTTGTAGATGCAGGCCCTGGCCCAGATCGGCCTGCAAGGCCCGCCGTGCCTCACTGCCCACCTGTTTCAGCCGGGCGCCCTTCTTGCCGATGACAATGCCCTTGTGACTGTCCCGCGCCACCCAGATCACCGCACTGACATGGCGCCGACCATCAGTCATAGGCTCATCGGACTCAATCTCGACAGTGATGGCGTAGGGCAACTCCTGATCCAGCGACATGAACAGCTTTTCGCGAATCATCTCTGCCATGCGGAAATGAACACCGCGATCCGTCACGCGATCGGTTTCGTAGAGAAACGGCGATTCCGGCAGCACACGGCGCAGCTCTTCGAGCAGCGCTTCCAGGTTGCTGCCGCGAGTGGCGGAGATCGGCACGACAAAATCGGTCTGGCGACGCTGGCTGAGTTCGGCGATGAACGGCATCAACTCGCTTTTCATCTTGACCAGATCGACCTTGGTCACAATGAGTCCGACCGGCGTCTTGAGCCCGCGCAACCGTTCCAGCACTTCCGCGTCCTCACCCGTCCAACGACCCGACTGCACCAGCCATAAGACGCAATCGGCATCGCGCACCGAATCGGTGGCCGTCTGATTGAGCATGCGATTCATGGCCGACTTGCCGCCCACATGAATCCCCGGCGTATCCACGAAGATCATCTGCACAGCTTCTTCCGTGCGGATGCCGAGAATGCGATGCCGTGTGGTCTGGGGTTTGGGCGTGGTAATACTCACACGCGCGCCGACCAGCGCATTGATCAGGGTGGACTTGCCGACATTCGGCCGCCCGACCACTGCAATAAATCCTGCTTGCGTCTTGCTCATGCGGTAGACACCACGTGGAACACGGCTTCCAGGCAGGCGCGGGCTGCATCCTGCTCGGCCTTACGGCGACTGCTGCCCTCGCCTTCGAACAACTGCCCAGTATCCGGCAACTGACAGGTGGCCCGCATGTGCTGCCTGTGCTGCTCCCCGGTCACCTCAATGATGTCGTAAACCGGAAGCGGCCGTCCTTGACGCTGCAGGGCCTCCTGCAGGCGCGTTTTGGCGTCCTTAAGGGTTTCGGCATTCGGCAGATTGTCCAGTCGCGCTGCGAACAGTCGACGAACCGCCGTTGCAGCCGCCTCAAAGCCCTGGTCCAGATAAATGGCGCCAAGCAGTGCCTCCACGGCATCGGCGAGAATCGAGCCGCGACGGTGCCCGCCGGTGGCCTTCTCGCCCAGCCCCAGACTCATCCAATCGCCCAGGCCCAGTTCGCGGCCGATTTCGGCCAGGGTGGTCCCTCGCACCAGCGCTGCGCGAATCCGGGACAAATCTCCTTCATCGGACTCCGGTTGGCGGGTATACAGCTCAGCGGCAATAACAAAGTTCAGCAGGCCGTCGCCCAGAAATTCCAGCCGCTCGTTGTGCTGGCGGCCGGCAGAGCGATGCCGCAAGGCCTGCTCCAGCAGCGACTCATCCTTGAACTGATATCCAATGGCGCGCTGCAGCGCGGCCAATGTGGGTGTCACGAGGTCTGTACCCTCACCGCATCCTTGAACTGAATCACCAACGAGAGATTGGCGAACAACGCGACCCGCACTTCGTAGTCGTACGAAATAACCCGGGTGTTGTCATCACGCTGGATCTTGATGTCCTTGGTCTTGAGTTGCTTGACATCATCAATGTCAAAACGGCGTTGCAGGGCCCGCCGAATTTCGAAGGGTGACGCATTGGCGTAGCTGGAGTCTGCGGCGACGTCATTCACCGCGGTCTGGATTTCCAGATGCGCCAGATAAATGGGCGTGCATTTAATCGTGACCAGCGCAACAAAGCCGATCACGCCGAAGACGAACAGCATGCTCCAAAGCCCCATCCCCTGTTGTCGTTGTCGTCCGTTCATCGACTGCTCCTTTCTCCGGTCGCGATGCCTCCCCCTGTGCATCTGCGCCCGAGTCCTAGTGAATTACCGTGCCGATGCGCGAAAACGCCGGTCGGTTGCGCTCGCCATCCCAGCTCATCCAGATCAGCATTGCCTTGCCGACCAAATTGCGTTCCGGAACAGGACCCCAGCGACGACTGTCGTCGGAACCATCCCGGTTGTCACCCATGGCGAAATAGTGCCCTTCGGGAACCGTGTAGCGGAAGTCCTTGGCCGGTGACCTGGGGTTGACCAGAATGCCGTGCTCCAGCTCACCCAGCGTTTCCTGGTATTCCGTCGCGTAGCGATGACGTGGATTGGCACTCTGATAAAGCCCCACCGGCTCGATATCGACCGGCTCGCCGTTCACGCTCAATACTTTGCCGTGATACACGATCTCATCGCCAGGCAAGCCGACGATCCGCTTGATGAAATCCTTGCTGGGATCCTCGGGGTAGCGAAAAACCACCACATCGCCACGCTCGGGCAGCCCAAGTGGAATCACCTTGGTGTGAAACACCGGCAGGCGCAGCCCGTAGCTGAATTTGTTCACGAGAATGAAGTCACCGACATGTAACGTCGGAATCATCGACCCGGAAGGGATACGGAACGGCTCCGCCACAAAAGACCGCAGCAGCAACACGATCAGGATGACCGGGAAGAATGATCGGGACAGCTCCACCACGCCGGTTGGCTTGGTATCGACGCTGCGTGACTTGGCCCAGAACAATGCATCGAGCAGGTAGATGACACCCGTTACGGTCGCGAGTATCAGCAGAATCGCGGCAAAATCCAGGTGCACGTCGTCTTGGAACATAAGCTGACCTTAGTCGTCGCTGGTGCTCAGCATGGTCAAGAAGGCTTCCTGGGGAATCTCCACCTTGCCAAACTGCTTCATACGTTTCTTGCCCGCCTTCTGCTTCTCAAGCAGCTTGCGCTTGCGTGAAACATCGCCGCCATAGCACTTGGCAGTCACATTCTTGCGCAAGGCCTTTACCGTCGCGCGCGCCAGAATCTTCGAGCCGATTGCGGCCTGGATGGCCACATCGAACATTTGACGGGGAATGATCTCGGACAGGCGCTCGGTGTAATCACGACCGCGGTTATAGGCCATGTCGCGATGGACAATGCTCGACAGGGCATCGACGCGGTCAGAGTTGATCAGCACATCGAGTCGAACCAGGGCTGCCGGCTCAAAACGGGCAAATTCGTACTCAAACGACGCGTAGCCGCGGGAAACCGACTTGAGCCGATCAAAAAAGTCGACAACCACCTCGGCCATGGGCAACTCGAACGCCATCGTCACCTGCCGTCCATGGTAGGTCATGCGCTTTTGCACGCCGCGCTTTTCAATACACAGTTGCATGACCGCACCGATGTATTCCTGCGGCAGTAGAATGCGCGCGTTAATCACCGGCTCTTCAATATGGTCGATCTCTCCGGGATCGGGCAGGTCTGCCGGATTATCGATCTCCAGCACATCGCCGTCAGCAAGAATCACCTTGTACACCACCGTCGGTGCAGTGGTGATGAGATCGATGTTGTACTCACGTTCCAGGCGTTCCTGCACGATCTCCATGTGCAGCATGCCCAGAAAGCCGCAGCGGAAGCCGAAGCCGAGTGCGCCCGAATTCTCTGGCTCAAACTGTAGCGAGGCATCATTGAGGCTGAGCTTGTCCAGCGCCTCGCGCATGTCCTCGAAATCATCAGAGCTGATCGGGAACAGCCCTGCGAATACGCGCGGCTGCATGCGTTTGAAGCCTGGCAGGCGCTCGGCACAGGGCCGGTTCGCCAGGGTGAGCGTATCGCCCACCGGCGCCCCGTGAATCTCCTTGATGCCTGCAACCAGATAGCCCACTTCCCCACATTCCAGACGGGGGCGCTCAGTGCGCTTGGGCGAGAAAGTCCCGACTGCGTCGACCTGAAAGTCACGCCCTGTGGACATCACCCGAATCTTGTCGCCCTTGCCGACGCTGCCGTGGACAACGCGGATTAACGAGACCACCCCGAGATAATTGTCAAACCAGGAGTCGATGATCAACGCCTGGAGTTCACCATCAGGATTGCCATCGGGCGGCGGTACGCGTTCGACCAGTGCGTTGAGCGCTTCCTGGATACCGATGCCGGACTTGGCACTGGTGCGAATCGCGTTCTGTGCCTCCAGCCCGATCACATCCTCAATCTCGGCTGCCACGCGTTCGGGTTCGGCGGCTGGCAGGTCGATCTTGTTCAACACCGGCACGATCTCAAGATCCTGCTCGATGGCGGTGTAGGTATTGGCCACGGTCTGCGCTTCGACGCCCTGGGAGGCATCCACAACCAGCAAGGCGCCTTCGCAGGCCGCCAGCGATCGGGAGACTTCATAGGAAAAGTCGACATGACCCGGTGTGTCGATGAAGTTGAGCTGGTAGGTCTCGCCGTCATCGGCGACGAAATCCAGCCGCACAGCCTGCGATTTGATCGTGATTCCACGCTCACGTTCGATATCCATCGAATCGAGCACTTGCTCGGCCATTTCACGGTCCGTCAGGCCGCCGCAGACCTGGATGAACCGGTCGGCCAGCGTGGACTTGCCATGGTCGATATGGGCGATGATCGAGAAATTACGAATGCGGGACTGCATGGGGGGGGATAGGCGCACAAAGCGCGCGAGTATACCGACTAAGTCCGGGCTGCGACGGGACGATCATCCCCCGCCAGCCAGGCGCGCACGCGCGCCTCGTCCAGACGATGCCGACAAAGCTCCTCGCCACCCGGCGTCAGCAGCACGGGCACGTCCTGTCCATACCATGCGCGCCAATCATCCCGGGCATCCACGTCACGGTGTTCGAGCGCAATCGCATCACCAAATGCCGCGTCGAGCGCGTCATCCATGTCGTGACAAAGTCCGCAGCCCGCTCGCGTGTACTGAATCAGTCGTCGCACCGCTAACCCGGGACGTCCAACGCCAGAAACAGTGCCGAGCCCCGACGCTGAATGAGCAACGGCACCGATTGCTCACCTCGGGAGGCCAGCAGCGCCTCACGGAAGCTGGTTCGGCTGTCAACGGGTTGCTGGCCCACTGACATCACCACGTCACCAGGCATCAAGCCTGCAACCGCTGAGGCGCTTCCCGGCCGCACGTCGGTGACAAGCACCCCGCCCTGCTCCACACCCAGCTGAGCCCGCTGTGAGCGGGTGAGGTCGCTAATGCTGACCCCCAGTTCAAAGGCTGCCGGTCGCGCCCGCTGGTCCGGCTGCGCGGGCGCCAAACTGGCACGCTCGTCCGTCTCGAGTGCGCCAATGCGGACCGTGATCTTCAAACGCTCCCCGTCACGCAGCACCCGCAGCGGAATGCGTTCGCCCGGCTCAGCGCGGCCCACCATGTGAGGCAGCGATCTCGATGTCCCCACCTCTCGCTTGCCGAACTGAAGAATGACGTCGCCCACTTGCAAACCCGCCTCAGCAGCCGGGCTGTTGGGGACCACTCGGGACACCAGCGCGCCCTCGGGGCGACGCATACCGAAAGACCGTGCCAAAGCTCTATCCACCTCCTGCACCACCACGCCGAGCCATCCACGCACAACAATGCCGGTACGACGAAGCTGATTGGCCACCCGCATCGCATCGTCCACCGGGATGGCGAATGACACGCCTTGGTAACCGCCAGAATCCGAGTAAATCTGCGAGTTCACACCCACCACTTCGCCATCGAGGTTGAACAGCGGCCCCCCGCTATTCCCTGGATTGATGGCCACATCAGTCTGAATGAACGGGACGTACTGTTCCGTCGCCAGACTGCGGTTTTTTGCAGAGACGATGCCTGCGGTCACCGAGTAATCAAAACCGAACGGCGAACCAATGGCCAGCACCCACTCGCCCACCTTGAGGTCATCGGCTGAACCAATGTCGGCGGTGGGCAAACCCTCGGCGTCGATCTTGATCAAAGCCAGGTCACTGCGCTGGTCCGTGCCCACGAGCCGCGCAACGAGCTGGCGACGGTCTGACAGACGGACCACGATTTCGTCGGCCCCTGCCACGACGTGGTAGTTGGTCAGGATGAATCCATCCTCAGAAATGATGAACCCAGAACCCAGCGACTGCGCGCCAGGCTGGGGCGCTTGGTCCTGCCCTGGATCCAAACCGAAGAAGCGTTCGAACCAGCTGTCATTGCGCCGTGTTTCGCCATCGACCAACACTGCAGCGGTGCTGATGTTGACGACAACGGGACTGAGGTCGCCAACCAGGCCGGTGAAATCGGGCAGACCGCGCGTACAAGCGGCCAGCAGCAGCAAGGCCGGCGCCATGCATATCAGGCGCCAGCGAGTGGTGATCTTTGCGTTCATAGCCCCGGTTGGTCGGACGAGCACTGCTCGAAAGTCTCCCCGTTTGCGCGCCGCAACACAACGGGACGGTACCGCGCCGCATGGTCCTGCCGTCGGGTCTGGCGCGCCACTCTGATGAATCCGATGGCCAGCCCGGCCACGCCCGCTGCAGTCGTCATTGGCTCGTCCCAACCCAGGATCAAGTGAGCTGAGAGTGCGAAGAGCAGCATGCTCAGCAGGGGCCACACATAGATCAGCAATGAGGCGCCAATCAGCGCCTCGTCTCGCAGGCCGATCACCACGTGATCCCCCACCGACAGCGCACAGTGTGTCGGATTGGCCGCCTCAACCGTCGGCTGCTGCTTGCGCTCGGTGAGTCGGCCCAGCACACCGCCGCCGCAGCCACGGCCCTCGGCACAGCGCGCGCAGCCCGCCCGCCCGGGCGTTGTCACGACAACCCCGGCGGGGGTGGTGCTCACAACGACCGCGCGCTCCTCGATCACGGCGAGTCGGTCGTGCGTCTCAAGCTGTTGCCAATTTGCTCAACCGTCCGAGCGGGGACTTCGCCCACCACCGCCACATGGTGGTCATCAACCATTCGGCCATAGGCGTGCACCGCGCCGATACTCGATACCCCGCGAAACACCTTGGCTGGCAGCTTGTTCTCGGCGGCAAAAACCGACACGGTCGCCAAGCCATCCGTGAGCAGAATATGCGTGACCGGCGTGCTGGCGCCGGGGAACAGCCGTGTGCTCTGACCGACAACGCGAAAACCCGGCGGCACGTCGGTGACTTCCCAAAACGCTGCCTGCTCTGCCGCGGTCGGTGCCGACTGGAGCCCACCATGACGGATTTCCCGGAACCCCTGGGTGTCAATGGCCGGTTCCAGCGCCTGGTCCACGATGGATTCGGGGTAGCCCACAGAGGTAAAAAGGAATTGCTCCAGGGAATCACCCTCTCCGTTCAGAAGTGCAATTCGCAGCGGCACGCCCGTCAATACGTCGATGCAGAGCTGGTAGCCAAAGCGATAGGCATCCCGAGGGCTTAGCTGCACGCCTTGGCAGGCACGGTCCGCCACGCGATCCACCACACCCCGCGCAAATTCATAGTGGGCGCCCAGCGTCTCAAGTCCAACCGTTGAGACTTTGGGTAAAAGCGCGCTTTGGCCACGCTCGTCGATCATCACCACCCGCTCGCGCGGCAGCAGACAGCGAACCTCACCATCTCGGCGGACGATTTCCCTGGCATCACCCGTGAGCGAGATCAGCCGCTCATCCTCCTGCCCATCGGCAAACCGATGGATCACCCGCATAGTTTCCAGCTGATCCCCGGTTCGATAAACCACGACACCTTCGTAGTTCTGGGTTCGAACGGCATCAGACATCTGAGCCAGCCAGTCCTGGGCACTGCGATCAGCGGCCTGGCTCCATCCAGCGGCTGAGCTCGCGGCAACTGCAACCGCGATCGTTAAGCGTTGCAGCATGTGGCGATCAGTCTTCAGTAGTCAGGTTGTCCTCGACCGGTTCGCCGTTGACGCTGGCGACACGCACGTAGCCCAGTGTCCCGCCCACACCTGGCCCGGCACGGTAGCGACTGTGGTTAATGAGATAACCATTGAGCTGCTGCGCAGCATCCGGTGCCATTTGCGACCAACGCACCGTTGCCGACGCCTGAGTCGGCTGCGCCAACGGGCCCTTCACCGGCACGCCGGTGGTCTGGACCGCAGGCTGGATGCCGCGATCCTTGGCCGCCAGGGTCGCCGGTGCCGGAACAACATCCCGCGCCACCAGAACGGGGGCGTCATCTTCCGTCTGAATCACCATGACGCCCAATGTCGCAAGCGATGCGACGGCCACTGACGCTGCTACCGCCCACCCTGTAGCCTGACGGGAGAGCAGGCCCTGCCTCTTTTGTCGCGCCGCGGCGATGGATGTCACGGAAGCCGATTCGGCAGGTGCCATCTCGTCCTGCTCGACCGCAGCCATCACCCGCGCGGCAAAGCCACGATCGGCCAGTCGACTATCGGTGCGTGCTCGCATGACGTCGCCGATCAGGTGGTAGCGCGACCAAGTGTCGCGGGCGGTATCCGAGGCTTCGATCTGGCGAATGGCTTCGCCCATATCGTCACAGGCCCCATCGATACATGCAGAAAGTGTTTCGTTAGTCATATCGGCGATTGGCTCCACCCTTGGGCACTAGTCGAGCAGGGGTCGTACACGTTCGTCAATGGCAGCGCGAGCGCGGAAGATGCGTGAGCGGACGGTTCCGACAGGACATTCCATCGCCTGTGCGATCTCCTCATAACTCATGCCCTCCAGCTCGCGCAGCACGATGGCTGTCTTCAAATCAGGCGGCAAGTCGTCCATGGCGGCAGCCACCGTGTCCCGAATCTCGTCAGTGAGCGCCACCCCCTCCGGTGTGGACACGTCGCTTAGATGCTCGGTGTGGCCATATTGTTCCGCGTCCGCGACATCAATGTCCTGAGACGCCGGGCGCCGGCTCCGCGCCACAAGATGATTCTTGGCCGTGTTGACCGCAATGCGGTACAGCCACGTATAGAACGCACTCTTGCCCTGGAAGTTCCGCAGCGCTCGATATGCCTTGATAAAAGACTCCTGGGCCACGTCCAGCGCATCGGCATCGGAGACGTAACGGGACACCAGCTGGACCACCTTGTGCTGATAACGCCGGACCAGCATGTCAAAGGCGGCCGAGTTCCCAGCCTGGGCGCGTGCTACCAGAATCTCGTCTGTTACGTCTTCGCCCATGCAGGAGTTCGTCTTGGCGGGTCGGGCGGGCTGCACGAACGTGTGGCAGATGCACCACACGACACGTCGAGCACTCCCTGACCCCGGTTTCGATATAGTTCGGGGAATGCGTGGCGTCATAACCACGCGAATTCCAAGAGTTTATCAGTCCCCCGAGTCCGTCGTCATGCCCAGCCCCGCCCCCTTTGATGTTCTCGTGCTCGGCAGCGGCGCTGCCGGGCTGGTCACAGCCCTGCGTCTGGCCGATCGTGGCGTTCGCACATTAGTCGTGTCCAAAGGACGGATCTCAGAGGGCAGCACGCTTTACGCCCAGGGCGGTATTTCTGCAGTGCTCGACGAAGACGATTCAATCGACGCCCACGTCCAGGACACGCTTATCGCAGGCGCCGGTTTATGTCGCCGTGAAGCCGTGCAATTCACGGTCGAACGCGGCGCCGATGCCGTGCATTGGCTGATTGACAAGGGCGTGCGCTTCACCCGCTCTGACAACGACGAGGGCTTTGCCTACCACTTGGCGCAAGAAGGCGGCCACAGCCATCGTCGCATTATCCACGCGGATGACGCGACGGGACGCGCTGTCGAGAAAACCCTGATGCAGCTCGCCCGGGCTCACCCGCTGATCCAGCTGCTTGCACACCACATGGCCGTCGACCTCATCCGTGCCAAGAACCGGATCGTGGGTGCTTATCTGCTGGATGTGCGCTCTGGGCGGGTACAAACATTCCCCGCGAAGGCCACGGTCCTCGCCACTGGGGGGGCCAGCATGGTGTACCTGTACTCCAGCAATCCGCACGGGGCGACCGGCGACGGCATCGCCATGGCCTGGCGCGCTGGATGCCGCGTCGCCAACATGGAGTTCATGCAGTTCCATCCGACCTGCCTGTTCCATCCTGAAGCGCGTAATTTTCTGATCACCGAGGCGCTGCGCGGGGAAGGCGCACAGCTGCTGCTGCCCGACGGCACCCGGTTCATGCCCCAGTTCGACCAACGGGCTGAACTGGCTCCACGCGACATCGTGGCCCGCGCCATCGACCATGAAATGAAACGCTTGGGCCTGGATCACGTGCTGCTGGATACGACACGACTGGAACCGGACTTCCTGCGCCAGCACTTTCCGACGATTCATGCCCGCTGTATGGAACTACGGCTCGATCCCACGCAGCGCGCCCTGCCCGTGGTTCCAGCGGCGCACTACACCTGTGGGGGCGTGCTCACCAATCTGTCAGGTCGCACTGATTTAACCGGCCTCTACGCCGTGGGCGAAACGGCTTCCACCGGCCTGCACGGCGCCAACCGAATGGCCAGCAATTCCCTGCTGGAGTGTCTGGTGTTCGGCACGGCTGCCGCAGAAGACCTGGCGTCGATCGTGGATGATCTACCGGCACCAGGCGCTCTGCCTGCCTGGGACGCCAGCCAGGTGGGGGATTCCGATGAGGAAGTCGTGGTCAGCCACAACTGGCAGGAGTTGAGACGCTGCATGTGGGACTACGTGGGCATCGTCCGGACCACCAAACGCCTGGAGCGGGCACAGCACCGAATCCAGCTTCTCACGGAGGAGGTTCAGGAGTACTACGGGAACTTCTACGTCACACCGGACCTGATTGAGCTGCGCCATCTACTCACCGTGTCCGATCTCATTGTCCGATCCGCTGCATCGCGCAAGGAGAGTCGCGGGCTGCACTACATCCGCGATTACCCGGACACTCTGCCCGAGGCCGTCGACACCGTGCTCACGCCGGACAGGGTTCGGATTCGCGACGCGGCCTAGAGGCCGTTCTTGCCACCGTCGACCGCGGTTCGACAAAGCAGCAGCCGGCGCAAGTCCTGGTGTTCCGCCGTCCCCATCGAGCCCGGTGTGAGCCACAGGACCGTGCGCCGGCCCTCCCCTTCGTCGATGAGACGCAGCCGGATGAGCCAGGCCAAAACCACAGGCGGGCCCACCAGGCGCCACGATGCGCTCTGCCACTGCACCGCCCCATCCTTGCTGACTCGCAGGACACCCGCTTGGGAACGCAGACGGTTGAGCGATGTGACTACGCCCACACCCAGCACCAGCAAACCGACGATCCGGGCCGCCCACTGAATCGGGCTGACAACCAGGAGGAGCGCTACCACCACCCCTCCCAGCCACACAGCGAACAGGGCATCGCGCCCTGGGCTAACCGCGAAGCTGGACCATACGGTCGACGATGGCACGGATTTGCTCGTCTGGCGCGGGGATCCGGCCCAGGAAGATGGCATTGACTTCGGGATCCTCCATCTCTGCGAGACGGATGAACGCGTCCTGCTCGACCTCGGCCAGCTGATCGTACTCCTGCGCGAGGAACCGCTCGAACAGCACATCGTGCTCTTTCATGCCCCGGCGGCAAAGCCACTTGAGCCGCCCCCGGGGCATTCTTGCTTCACTCATGAATGCGTCCTGCCAACCTTCACCGACAGACGCCGGTTCAGCCTGCCCGCTCCAGGATCATCTTCTTGGTCTCTGCGATCGCCTTCGCCGGGTTCAATCCCTTCGGACAGGTCTTCGCACAGTTCATGATGGTGTGGCAGCGATAAAGCTTGAAAGGATCCTCAAGCTGATCCAGGCGCTCCCCGGTGGCTTCATCACGGGAGTCTGCAAGCCAGCGATACGCCTGGAGCAGGATGGCCGGCCCCAGATACTTGTCTCCATTCCACCAGTAACTCGGGCATGACGTGGAGCAACAGGCGCACAGGATGCACTCATAGAGCCCATCGAGTTTCTTGCGCTCTTCCGGCGTCTGCAGACGCTCGCGCGAGGGCGGCGGCGTCTGCGTCTTCATCCAGGGTTCGATCGATGCGTACTGGGCATAGAAATGCGTGAGATCCGGCACCAGATCCTTGACCACCGGCATATGCGGCAGCGGGTAGATGCTGATCATGCCCTTGAATTCGTCGATGCTCTGCGTGCAAGCCAGGGTGTTCGTGCCCCGGCCATCGCCGATGTTCATGGCGCAGGAGCCGCAGATGCCTTCCCGGCATGAGCGACGAAACGTCAGCGTGGGGTCGACCTTGTTCTTAATCCAGATCAGCGCGTCCAGCACCATCGGGCCACAGTCGTCCAGATCCACCGTGTAGACATCCAGCTGCGGGTTCTGACCCGAATCAGGATCGTAGCGGTAAATCTTGAACTGACGGGTGTTCGTGGCACCGGCCGGAGCCGGCCATTGTTTGCCCTTCACCATCCGGGAATTTTTCGGAAGCGTGAACTCCGCCATTAGTAGACCCTCTTCTTCGGCTCGATGTACTCAAGCTCGTCAGACATCGTGTAGTTGTGGACCGGGCGGTAGTCGAGTTCGATCTTGCCGTCCTTCCACCACGCCAGTGTGTGCTTCATCCAATTTGCATCATCGCGATCGGGGAAGTCCTCGTGTGCATGCGCCCCGCGGGATTCCTGTCGGTTGTAGGCCGAACACATCGTGGCCATGGCCTGGCCCAGCATGTTGTCCAGTTCCAATGTTTCGACCAAATCGGAGTTCCAGACCATGGAGCGGTCCGTCACCTTCACGTCCGCGAAAGAAGCAGCCACCTGGGTCATTTTCTCCACGCCCTCGGCCAGCGAATCGCTGGTCCGGAACACGGCCGCATGGTTTTGCATGGTCTGCTGCATGTTGTCGCGAATCTCAGCCGTTGAGAGCGAGCCGTTCGCGTTACGCAGCTTGTCAAGACGCGCCAGGATGGGCTCCAGGTGATCATCCGCCAGACGCTTGTGCGGCGCGCCTTTCTGCACCACTTCGGCAGCGCGCTTTCCTGCCGCGCGACCGAAGACCACCAGATCCAGCAACGAATTGGAACCCAGACGGTTGGCACCATGGACCGACACACAGGCCGCCTCGCCCACGGCCATGAGCCCTGGCACCACTGAGTCAGGATCACCGTCCTTCAGTGTGAGCACTTCACCCTGGTAATTGGTCTGCACGCCACCCATGTTGTAGTGCACGGTGGGCAGCACAGGAATCGGTTCCTTGGTCACGTCGACGCCCGCAAAGATCTTGGCGGATTCGGCGATCCCCGGCAGACGCTCATTGATGACCTCTGGGCCGAGATGCTCCAGATGCAGGTGAATGTGGTCGGCCTTCGGCCCGACACCACGCCCCTCCCGGATTTCAATGGTCATGGAGCGGCTGACCACGTCACGCGAGGCCAGGTCCTTTGCGTTGGGCGCGTAGCGCTCCATGAAGCGCTCGCCCTTGGAGTTGGTGAGATAACCACCCTCCCCGCGCACACCCTCGGTAATCAGACAGCCAGCACCGTAGATCCCTGTGGGATGGAACTGGACAAACTCCATGTCCTGGACCGGCAGACCCGCGCGCAGCACCATGCCACCGCCATCGCCAGTACAGGTGTGAGCCGATGTACAGGAGAAGTAAGTCCGGCCGTAGCCACCAGTGGCCAGAATCACCATGTGTGCACGGAATTCGTGCAGCTGCCCGGTGGACAAGTCCCATGCGAGCACACCGCGGCACACGCCTTCGTCGTCCATGATCAGGTCGATGGCGAAGTACTCGATGAAGAACTCCGCTTTTTCCTTCAGTGATTGCTGGTACAGCGTGTGCAGCATGGCGTGGCCGGTCCGGTCAGCCGCAGCGCAGGTGCGCTGGGCCGTCCCTTCGCCGAAATGCGTGGTCATACCACCGAACGGCCGCTGATAAATCTTGCCTTCCGCCGTGCGTGAGAACGGCACCCCGTAGTGCTCGAGCTCGATAATGGACGGGATGGCCTCACGACACATGTATTCAATCGCGTCCTGGTCGCCCAGCCAGTCGGAACCCTTGACCGTGTCATAGGCATGCCAGCGCCAGTCGTCCTCGCCCATGTTGCCCAATGCGGCGGAGACACCGCCCTGAGCCGCCACGGTGTGACTGCGTGTGGGGAATACCTTGGTCACGCAGGCCGTCTTGAGCCCGGCTTCGGCCAAGCCCAGGGTGGCACGCAGGCCGGCACCGCCGGCACCGACGACTACCACGTCGTACTCGTGCTTGATGATTTCGTAAAAGTCGATCATGTCGATTCAGTCCTGTCGCGGGCCTAGCCCAGCGCGATCCGCACCACGGCGAAAATGGCGGCCACCGCCAGCACCAGGTGCACGAGTTTCATGAGGTACATGGAGACCAGCTTGGTCGTCGGCCCGTGGACATAGTCCTCGATGACCACCTGCAGACCCAACTGAGCGTGATAGAACAGCGTCGCGAAGTAGATCACCAGCGCAACGGCCACCCAGGGGGCCGCCACCCAGGCCACGGTGGCTTCATAGCCGCTGCCCATCAGGCAAGCGACAGAGAACACAAACCACAGCGACAAGGGCACCAGCAGGACAGCCGTGACCCGCTGCATCCACCAGTGGTGCAAACCCTGTTTCGCGGAACCCAGGCCGCGTGCGCGACCAATCGGAGATTGAAGACTCATGCAGTAACCCCTAGGTCAGCGCAACGATGACCGCAATGACGGTCAGGATGACGGCGGACGCCAGTACGGCATATCCGGACTTATAGGCCGTCTCGACCTCAAACCCCTTGCCGGCATCCCAGAACAGGTGACGAATCCCATTGGACAGGTGATAGAAAATCGAAAATGTCCAGCCGAGCAGCAGCAACTGGCCGAACCAGCTGCCGGCGAATGCGTTGAAGCAATCCAGCGCGTCCGGGCCAGCCGCCACGGACAGAATCCAGGCGGCCAGCATCACCGTGCCCACCGCCAGCGCGATGCCCGTCCCACGATGAAGAATACTCATCATCGAGGTGAGCTGCGGCTTGTAAACCTGAAGGTGCGGCGATAAGGGCCGCGACGATTCGCTCATGGAGTCCTACCTTTAAAAGTCGATGCAGCGTCCCTTGCGCTCCCAGTCTCCGTATCGAGTCGGTTCTGGCCCCTTAGGGCCACCGAACTCCTCGGGACGGGAGGCGTCGGGGTGTTCTGTGCGTCCGGACGTGATTTCGCCCGGCACAGCACCTTCGGCCGGGTCGGTATCCTGGTCCGGTGTCTTGTCTCGGGGGTTCATGGGCCGGGAGTATACTGGGTCTCCTGCGTCTCGACATGCGCTGACGACCTGCGCACGCGTCGAGCGAGTCCATCTGCCTCCCGGAACTCTCGATGAACACGCCGCTACAGTGGACCGTCCTGCAATGTGATGGCAGCGACGCCCAGGACTTTCTGCATCGCCAGCTCACGGCGGACATTGGCGGTCTGGCTGACGACCGCTGCGTCCAGGCTGGTCTTTGCTTACCGGACGGCCGCCTCATCGCCACCCCCGTCGTGTGCTGGAGAAACAGCCGCTTGCAACTCATCGTCCCGAGCGATCTGGCCCCGACCGTGCTGCGACGCCTGCAAATGTTTGTGCTGCGGGACGACGTGCAATGTCGCGCCACGACACTGCACTGCGTTGTCATGACACCGGATGAGGCACCCGATGCCGGGGTTGTTCGGCATCAACACGACGGCACCGAACTGGGACTCGCCGGCGACTCGCCCCGTGGACTGCGGCTCAGCAGCAATGCGCTGCCCGACAACGCGCCCGCCGACTGGCGCACCCAGACCATCGAGGCTGGTGCACCCATGGTGTACGCCGCGACCGGCGAACAGCTGCTGCCGCAATCCCTGCGCATGGATCAGCTCGGTGGTGTGAGCTTTCGCAAGGGCTGTTATCCCGGCCAGGAAGTCATCGCCCGGTTGCACTACCGTGGCCAGCTCAAGCGTTTACTTGTCCGCGCCCGGGTGGTTGCGGGCCGCTGCCAGCCAGGCGACGGCATCGAGGTCGATGGCCGCGGCGTCGGCCTGGTTGTCGAAGCCACCGCACAGTCAGCACTGGCAGTGGTTCATCAATCCGCTCTCGGGCAGACGGGCCAGACGCCAGACGGCGCTCTGGCTCTGGATGCGCAGGCCCTACAAACCTAGACCGGCGGCACAAAAAAAGCCCGCACCGGAAACCGGCGCGGGCCTTGGTACGACGGGATGCCGCCTAGAACAGGGCTTCGTCCAGCTCCATCAGCGGTGCCGCGCCGGCCTTGACCTGATTGATCAGCATCTCGGTTTCCGGATACAGCTTGGCAAAGTAGAAGCGGGCCGTGGTCAGCTTGGCCTGGTAGAACGCCTTGTCGGCGTCGTTGGCCGTGTCCAGCTTGCGCATCGCGACACTGGCCGAGAAGCACCAGGAGAACGAGAAGACCAGGTGGCCGATGATCCGCAGATACGGAACGGCCGCCGCCCCTGCCTCGTCGGGATTCTTCATCGCCTTCTGACCAATTTCGGCCGTCAACGTCTGGACCTGCACCGCCAGCTTGCCCAGCGGGTCGGTGAACTCCTTCATGCCTTCGTATTCGGACTGACGCATGATCAGTTCCTGGATGACCTTGCCGAATTTCATCAGCTTGGCACCCATGTCACCGAGCACCTTGCGACCCAGCAGGTCCAGCGCCTGAATGGTGTTCGTGCCCTCGTAGATCATGTTGATCCGAGCGTCACGCACACACTGCTCCAGACCCCACTCGGTGATGTAACCGTGGCCGCCCAGCACCTGCATGGCCAGCGTGGTGGACTCGTAGCCATTGTCGGTGATGAATCCCTTGATCACCGGCGTCAACAGCGAGACGAGGTCATCGTTGTCCTTACGCACGGATTCATCAGGATGCTTATGTGACAGGTCAATCGCCAGCCCCGCCCAATAGGTAAAGGCGCGCGCCGCTTCGACATACGCCTTCTGCGTCATCAGCATGCGACGCACATCGGGATGCACGATGATCGCGTCGGCCGGCTTGCCCGGGTTCTTGGGCCCGGTCAGCGAACGACCCTGGATCCGATCCTTCGCGTACGCCAGCGAGTTCTGATAGGCGAACTCGGCCAGCCCCAGCGACTGCATGCCGACACCGAGACGCGCGCCGTTCATCATCACGAACATGGCCTTGAGACCCTTGTTCGGCTCACCGACCATCCACCCCTTGGCGGCATCAAAATTCAGCACGGCCGTGGCGTTGCCGTGGATACCCATCTTGTGTTCCAGGGAGCCACATTTCACGCCATTGCGTTCACCGGGGTTGCCGTCTGCATCGGGAACAAACTTCGGCACGACGAACAATGAAATACCCTTGGTGCCTTCCGGAGCATCCGGCAGGCGCGCCAGCACCAGGTGGACAATGTTGTCCGCCATGTCGTGCTCGCCGGCAGAGATGAAGATCTTGGTGCCGGAGATGGCATAGGAGCCGTCACCCTGTTCTTCGGCCTTGGTCTTCAGAATGCCCAGATCGGTGCCGCAATGCGGCTCGGTGAGGCACATGGTGCCCGTCCACTCACCCGACACCAGCTTGGGCAGGTAGAGGTCCTTCTGCGCATCCGTACCAAACGCCAACAGCGCGGTGTACGCACCGTGCGACAGCCCCGGGTACATACCCCAGGCCTGGTTGGAAGAATTGATCATCTCCATGAAGGCGCTGGACAGCAGATGCGGCAGCCCCTGACCACCGTAGTCCACATCCGCAGCCAGTGACGGCCAGCCGGCCTCCACATACTGCTTGTAGGCGTCCTTGAACCCGGTCGGGGTCTTGACGTTGCCATCGGCGTCCAGCTTGCAGCCTTCACGGTCGCCGACCGCATTCAGCGGCTGGAGGATATCGGAGCAAAACTTGCCCCCCTCTTCAAGCACGGCATCAATGGTTTCTGCATCGATGTCTTCATGCTGAGGGAGCTTGGCCAGTTCGGCTTCGACATTGAGCATTTCGTGCAGCACAAACTGCATATCGCGCAGCGGCGGAGTGTATTGAGGCATGAAATCAGTCTCTTAGGTGTTGGAATTCGGTGCGGCTCACGCGCGCAGTGGCTGGGCTGCGAGGCCGATGACAGTCAGTGTACCCACGCACCCGGCCCTGCGCTGAGCCTGTCTCAGTGCCGCACGACAGATCACGCCCTGCAAACCGCTCAGGCGTCCTGTACCTGGCGCAGCTGCGGGAAGAGCAGCACATCCCGGATCGACGGTGAATCCGTCAGAAACATGACCAGTCGATCAATGCCGATACCCTCGCCTGCAGTGGGTGGCAGGCCATACTCCAGCGCACGGATATAGTCTGCATCGTAGGCCATGGCCTCATCGTCACCGTCAGCCTTCGCCGCAACCTGTGCCTTGAAGCGCTCTGCCTGGTCTTCCGGGTCATTCAACTCCGAGAAGCCGTTGGCCAGTTCGCGACCGGCCAGGAAGAATTCGAATCGATCGGTCACATCCGGATTGGCGTCGCTGCGACGCGCCAAAGGCGACACCTCGGTGGGATACTCGGTGATAAAGGTCGGCTGCATCAGGCGGTCCTCCACCGTCGCTTCAAACAGCTCCGTTTGCAGCTTGCCAAATCCGGCATCCTTGGGCACCGGCAGATTTCGCTGCTCGAGCTGCGCACGCAGGTACGCGGCATCATCCAGGCGAGCGGCATCGAGATCATCGTTGTATGCCAGCAGCGACTCACGCATGGTGAGACGGGCAAACGGCTGGCCCAGGTCGTACTGCTCACCCTGATAGGTCACGACGCTGTCCCCATTTACCGACAGCGCCAGATCGCGTAACAACGTCTCGGTCAGATCCATCAGGTCGCGGTAGTCCGCATAGGCCTGATAGAACTCCAGCATGGTGAACTCCGGATTGTGACGCGTCGAGACGCCCTCGTTCCGGAAGTTGCGATTGATTTCGTACACCCGCTCGATACCGCCAACCACCAGCCGCTTGAGGTATAGCTCAGGTGCGATACGCAGATAGAAATCACTCCCCAACGCGTTGTAATGCGTGACGAAGGGCTTGGCAGCCGCACCACCTGGCAGGGGCTGCATCATCGGCGTCTCGACTTCCTGAAAGCCGAGGCTGTCGAGAAAATGCCGGATAAACCGGACGATGGCAGCGCGCTTACGAAACACATCCCGCACATCGGGATTGACGATCAAGTCCACGTACCGCTGGCGGTAACGGGTCTGGGTATCGGTGAGCCCGGCCCACTTCTCCGGCAGCGGCCGCAGGGACTTGGTCAGCAAGCGCAGCGTGTCACACCACACGGACAGCTCGCCGGCCTTGGTCTTGAACACCTTGCCGGTGGCCCCGACCACATCGCCGATGTCCCAACCCTTGAACGCGTCGTACACACCCTCGGGCAAATCATTCTTGCGAATGAAGAGCTGAATACGGCCGGAGCTGTCTTGAATATCGACAAAGCTGGCCTTGCCCATCACACGTCGGCTCATGATGCGGCCAGCCACCGCGACTGGCTCGGCGAGCTGTTCCAGCGCCTCGGCATCCCGCCCGCCATACAGGCCGTGCACATCCGCGGCCAATGCATCACGCCGGAAGTCGTTGGGAAACGCGGATTCCTCGCCCTCGCGCAGCGCCGCCAGTTTTTCACGCCGCTGGGCAATCAGCTTGTTCTCGTCCTCGACGGCGGCGGCGTTGGCTTCGTTGGAATCTGTCATGGCAGCTATGGTTGCGGCCCGGTGAATACGGGCAGGTTCGGGTTTATACGCCCTGCTTCAGCGAGGCTTCGATGAACGGACCAAGATCGCCGTCGAGGACGGCCTGTGTATTGCCGACCTCGACATGGGTCCGCAGGTCCTTGATGCGGGACTGGTCCAGCACATAGGAACGAATCTGACTGCCCCAGCCAATATCGGACTTGCTGTCCTCCAGTGTCTGGGCATCTTCGCGACGCTTTTGCATCTCCAGCTCATAAAGCTTCGCATTGAGCTGCTTCATCGCGCGATCCTTGTTCTGATGCTGGGAGCGCTCGCTCTGGCATTGCACCACCACGCCACTCGGCGCATGGGTGATACGCACAGCCGATTCGGTGCGGTTCACATGCTGCCCACCGGCACCGCTGGCGCGATACACGTCGATTCTCAGATCCGCAGGATTGATCTCGATCTCAACCGCATCGTCAATTTCCGGCGAAACAAAAACCGAGGCGAACGAGGTATGGCGACGGGCCCCGGAGTCAAACGGCGACTTACGCACCAGCCGGTGAACACCTGTTTCGGTGCGCAGCCAACCGTAGACATAGGCACCGGCGACGCGAATCGACGCGCTCTTAATCCCTGCAACCTCCCCTGCAGAGCATTCCAGCAGCTCGGTCTCGAAGCCCCTGCGTTCGCACCAGCGCAGGTACATTCGCAGCAGCATTTCGGCCCAATCCTGCGCCTCCGTCCCGCCGGACCCGGCCTGGATATCGACAAAGGCATTGGATTCGTCCAACTCGCCGTTGAACATCCGCTGAAATTCAAGCGTTTCGGCCGCGCGAGCGAAGCGCGCAACGTCAGCCTGGATCTGGGCGAGCACCTCGTCATCTTGCTCGTCTGCAGCGAGCTCCAGCAGCTCTTCCGCGTCATCCAGACCGCTGAGCGACTGCTCCAAAGGCTCCAGCGTCGCCTCGAGCCGGGCTTTTTCCTTGCCTAGCTCCTGCGCCCGGTCGGGCTCGTTCCAGACATCGGGCTGGCCCAGCTCCGCCAACACTTCATCCAGACGCTCTCGCTTGGTCGCAGCGTCAAAGATAGCCCCGAAGTGCGTCAAAGCGCGCCTTCAGGGCCGTGATCTCCTGGGAAATCTGATTGGGTTCCATGGGCACCGGCAGACAGCCGGGAATCCGAAAAGGGCGCGGAAGGATACACAAGCCACCGAAGCGCGTCATCACAAGGCTTTGACCGACTCCGGAGGCAGTTGCGAGCCGGTGAACCGCGTGTTAACAATTCGGGTTCAAATGTCGCACACTACGCTTCTTCCTGGCTGATGGATCAGTCAAAGACACGTGAGGGACAAAGACGTGAATAACATCCGAAACGGGGGAAATCGAATGATCAGTCGTCTCGTGGCCACCACTTGCGGGGCCGCACTGCTTGCCGGCGTGACCGCCACCGCGCACGCGCAAGAGCAGGACAAGCGCTTCTATGTCGCGCCGATGGCGATGTTCACCGCCGTGGACGATAACCGTCAGTTGGATGATGCCATTGGCGGCGTGCTCTCGGTGGGTAAGCCGCTGACCAGCGGTCTGAACTTCGAGCTCACCGGCTGGCTGAGCGAAGCCGACTACGAAGACACGACCATGCAGGAACCCGCCGAACTCAAGGGTTTTGGCGCATCGTTCCTGCTGTTCCCAAATCGTGACGAGTTGCCGTTCTTCGGCATTCTGGGCGTCAGCCATGGCACGACGGAGTTGCATCCAGCAGCCGGCGGACCCGCAAACTACGAGAGTACTGTCGGCGATATCGGTATCGGCGCCATCTATCCGATCTTCTCGGATCGCGTGTACGTGCGCGGCCAGGCGATGTACCGGTACGACTCACACAACCGTCGTGATGCCGGCGACACCGGCAAGGACGGGTTCTACGAAGCCGTCGCCGCGCTGGGCTTGCACGTCACCATTGGCAAGTCTCCGGCCACGCTGGCTGCCGAGAAGGAAGCCGAGGAAGCCGCCTTGGTCCCGGTCGTACAGGACTCCGACAATGACGGCGTCAACGACGATGCCGACGCCTGTCCGGGAACCGCCCGTGGTGTCAAAGTCGACTCCCGGGGTTGTGAACGCGACTCCGACGGCGACGGTGTGCTCGACGGCGCAGACCAGTGTCCGAACACCCCAGCCGGCCAGCCCGTCGATGCCAAAGGCTGCTCGCTGGACGGCGACAACGACGGCGTGCTGAACAAGCTCGACCAGTGCCCCAACACCCCTGCGGGTGCTGAAGTCCTGGCCGACGGTTGCGCACTGACCAATGACTGCCGCATCCCGCAGCCTGGCGATCAGGTCGATGCCGATGGCTGCGCAGTGACGCAGGCGGTGATCCTGCGCGGCGTTAACTTCGACCTGGATTCGGCTCGTCTGACGCCGAATGCGAAGGCGATTCTTGACACCGTGGGTGATGCCCTCCTGTCCATCGAATCTGTGAATGTCGAGATCGGCGGCCACACCGACAGCCTGGGCTCAAACGCCTACAACCAGAAGCTGTCCCAGCGCCGTGCAGAATCGGTGAAGACCTACCTGTCCGAGCGTGGCGTCGCCGCTGATCGGATGGAGGTCAAGGGCTACGGAGAGGCCGAGCCGGTCGCGCCAAACGATACTGCCGAAGGTCGGGAGCTTAACCGCCGTGTTGAGCTGAAGATCCTCGAGTAGCGTCGAGCCCACGCATCAACCCCCGGTCGTCGTTGGACGATCGGGGGTTTTTTATTGTTTCGTGATCGCCAGGAATCACCGGATACTGTTGCGATGAGCGCCGAAGCTGCACACATCCTGACGCATCTGATAACGCCCCTCACCTGCAGTGAACAACCCTTCCATGCGCGGTGGCTGGGTGACATCCACGACCCGCTGCCACAGCGGCTGGCCACATCGCTACAAGCACTGACCTGGACCGAATCGGAGGCGCTGACGCGCTGGTCTCTAGCGGTGTTCGACGCGCGCACGAGTCGGCCCGCGCCACAGGATGTGGCGTGGTGGCGAGATGTGGGTGCGCGACAAGTCTTCGTCCTCGGAGAGGCTTCCCTTCGCTTCGATCCACTGCTCGCGTCCCTGGGGTTGCGCCCCGTTGCGCGGGGCCAGAGCCAGGCGGTATGGGCCTTTGATATTGCCGACTACAAGCCTCGACCAGATTGGCTAAACCCGCGGTTCTGGGCCAACCCGGAACGCTGGGACCAGGCACGCTGGTAGCCCGGCATGTCGCGATACGAAGCGCGTAGCGCTAGGCTCCCCATGACTCAACGCAAAATCCAGCCCTAAATGGAAGCGGCCGTCTCCGAGTACGGAATTTTCGCTGTCGTGTTCGGCACGATCTTCGAAGGCGAGGCCGCGCTACTGCTGGCCGTATTCCTCTCCCAGAGCGGCTTCTTCCCTCTGCGCGATGTCATTCTTGCGGCATGGGCCGGTGCGGTGTTGGGCGACCATCTCTGGTTTTATGCCGGACGCATCGTCGGCCCACGTTGGCTGGAAAGCCATCCAGCCTTTGCCAGGCGCGCCATGCGGGTGCGGGATTTTGTCATCCGGCACCAGGACATCACCATGCTGGGCTTCCGGTTTGCCATTGGCATGCGGACGGTCGTGCCGTTTGCGCTCGGCCTGGTGGGAATCTCCCGTCTGCGCTTTCTGCTGTTCAATCTCGTGTCAGCGCTGGCCTGGGCACTGCTGTACGGAACCGCCGGGGCTTTGATTGTCGGCCTCGTCAGCCGCGCAATAGACGAGTTGCTAAGCAACGAGCTGCGCTTTGCACTGATCATCGCCCTGCTCCTGCTCTGCACATGGCTGGCCGCACGGATTCGCGGCATTGTTCGCGAACGCCGCTATCGTCGGATGCGGGCGGAATCGCGCGCTGCACGCAGCGCAAGCCGCCACCGCTGAGCCCGCAGGACAAAGTTGGCACGCTACGTGAATCTAAGTAAAGCGTCGGTCGGCGGACCGACATTCGTCTCCTCCGCACCTTGGGCGGTTCCGTATTCGGAACCGCCTTTTCTTTATCCAGTGCGGGACGATGGCAGGCGAAGCAAGCGCCCCTCGGCCACATCGACCACGTCACCGCTGAGCTGCACTGCCTGCAGCGCACCGCGCCCTCCCCGCAGATGCAATCGCAGTTCAGACGGTCGCCCCATGTCGACGCCTTGGTGGATGCAGACCCGCGCTTCACTCCGCTGGGTCAGCAGGTCTTTGGCCATACGACCGGCCAGTGCCACTGCCGCCGCGCCCGTGGCCGGGTCTTCGACGATCCCGGCAGCCAGTGGAAAGACGCGAGCCGAGACGGTGTCATCTCCAGGCCCATAGGCGAAGCAGGCCAGATCCAGCCCCTGTAACGCACCGTTGATGGCGGGTGGCCGAATGGCCGCGATCCGTTCCGGTGCATCCAGTGCAACGCAGTGCACAGCCAGCCCTGATGACCAGATTTCGATTGCACCGCTGAGTGCATCCACCGGCAGACCCAATGCGGCAGCCACGACATCATGCGCGGGCGCGGCTTCGCCGAGCCTCTGTGGCAGGCGCGCAGGGGTCAGCGTCGCGTGGCCAATATCGCCCTGCCAGCGCGCTTCGCAGGCGATGGGCCCGATCGCCTCCATCAGGGTAATCGGGTGCAGTCCGCTCGTGTCCGGAGCGCGCCGGGCGAGCCAGGCGGCAGTGCCGATACTTGGATGCCCGGCAAAGGGCAACTCTTTGCTGGGTGTAAAAATGCGTAGGGCGAATTGTCGAACGGCCCAATCCCAGCGAGTGACGAATACGGTTTCACTGAGATTCATTTCCGCCGCTATCGCCTGCATCTGGTCCGCACCCAGCTGCAGCACGCCCTCATCAGGTGCATAGACGATCGCCAATGGATTCCCCGCATAGGCGGTATTCGCAAACACGTCGACCACTGCGTAAGCGAGATTCATGGCGTTGCGACACCCGCAGCCGCCAAGTCAATGCAGCAGTCCGGCGCTTGTTGTGTCAAAGCCTCTCGCAGCCAAGGGGGAATGGCTGTCTTGCCACCCTGAGCCACATTGACGAGCACGTAGGTGACCCGTGCAACAGCCAGCGCCGCTGCATCGGCGTGACGGCGGAAGCCGGCCACCAGCGTCATCGAGGTCTGGCCGATGCGGTCGACAGACAATTCCAGATCGAGCACGTCGTCAAAAACCGCCGGCGCGGTCCAGTCGATTTGCATGGAGACAACCTGTGTATCCAGTCCGGCATTCACCAGGACCTGGTGCCCACCCCAAACCACACGCTCGAACTCCGTAAACGCCACATCAACCAGGTCCATGTAGCGCGCATTGAACATGACGCCCTGAGCGTCACATTCACCGTAGCGGACCCGAAGCAACACATGCATGGCCGTGCCTCCCTGTATCAATCAGCCCGGCGCTGTGGCCGGAAAGACGTTGTTGTGCGCGGCCAGAAACTGTTCGAGCCGATGAGGCGCGCGTGCCAGCCATTGCGGGGGCGGCGGCGTTGGCAAACGGGTTACGTCCGTCGACCGCGTCCATGCCGCCAGTTCGCAGAAGATATCCACCAGAAATACCGGCACGCCATAGCGCCGCAGCTGATCGCCCAACGCCGCCGGGGACAAATCCTGGTAGGTCACTGGCCTGCCCAGCCATTGGCCAAGCCGTGTGGCCACGTCACGGTGCGTCAGCATCTCCGGCCCGGTGAGGTTCAGGGCATGGAGCTGGCCATCGCAGTCACGCTTGAGCAACGACGAGGCAACCGCTGCGATGTCGGCCGCGTCAATCCATCCCATGGCACCGTCGCCAGTGGCATCCTGCAGAACGCCCGCGCGAATCGAAGCCGCACTGCCCAGCAGATTCTGCATAAAGGAATCCGGATGCAGGATGGCACCGGCAAACCCGTGACGCCGAAAGTCCTCATCCAGCGCCCCGTGGAGCTGGCCGAGGCGGAGCTGGGCCTGAATCACCTCCCGCAACACCGACAGCCGAACCACATGCTCGACGCCGGCAGCTGCTAGCGCCCTGTGCTGGGCCCGACCCAGATCCCCTGCCTGCGGCACCAGCGGCACCATACAGAACGCCGCCCGGCAGCCGGACAGTACAGGTGCCAAGGTGTCCGTATCCCAACGCTGCACCGGGTAGATCGGCCAGAGCGTCGCCCGCTGGGGCTGGCCTCGGACGATGCCTCGCACGGGGACACCTGCAGCATGCAGGCCATCGGCCACTGCACGCCCTACCTGCCCGGTCGCACCAAAGACGGCGACCGGGCGATGATCGACCACGCGGGCGCTAGGGCTGGAACTCGATGCCTGCCGTCAACAGATACACGGGGTCATTGTTAATGACATAAAAGTCCAGATCGCCGCCCAGCTTGATCTTGCCGAGGCCGGTGTACCAGAGCCCCACGCCAGCCATGGGATCAAAGCCGTCGTCGTCAAAGCTCCGGGTTCCCGATGACGTGGTGGTTTCGAATTCTGACTGCCAATACGCGACGCCCATGCGCAGACGCCCTTCAAAGCCGTACACCGGATCCGTAAAAATCACACCGGCAATGCTCACGCCGTCCCCCGAGCGTGGCTGAACTGTCGCTGTCTTCACAGCCAGGGCATCGGCATCCGCGGTGGTGCCGGTCACCGCCGTATCGTGCGAACCCAGGGTGTACAGACTGGCCTCGATGGCAATCACGCCATCGATCTTGTAGCCGCCATAAAGGGTGGCGGCGGTGTCGGAGTCATCGACATCCGCGGTGACATTGGGCTCGCCCATTGCCCGCAACTCGGTCGTGGTGGCATCACTGCCCTTGTCAACAATCGACAGGCCGGCACGAGCGCCGACATACCACTCAGCGGACGCGACACCAGAAACCAACAGGCTGGCGCCCGCTGCCGCTGTCATCAGTGCGTGCCGAATCGAACCTGACTTGATCTGCATCGTTGATCTCCCTTTGCCTGAAAACGTAAATCGTTCTTCCATGTGCGGCGCGTCGCTACACGAACGCGACCGCAGACTACCGCAGCCCTGTGACAGGCTGGTACACACATTCGGGGGGATTGCCGTGTTGGATTCCCACCCGGGGCCATCGCTCGCACCGCTACGCTAACATCGCGGCAATGGCTACAACACAACAAAGGCGCATACGCCCGCTATTCGGTATCGGCCTGTTATGCGCACTGCTTTTCCTGCTCGCCACGCTGATCCACGCTCTGGACGGCCTGATCGGACTGTACGAGCGGGCTGCTGCTGTCGGCGCCTGGCTGCCCTGGCTGCTAAACGGTGTGTTCGGTGGATTCCTTCTGCTCGCGCTTGGGTTCACGGCCTGGTGGTTGCTGCCCCGTCGTCGGCGTCAACGCCGTGTCGTCGATGAACCCACGCTGCGAGCCCAGCTCCGCAGCCAAGCCGACGCGGGCGTGGATGTCTCGCGTGCCCTGGCAGAACTCGACGAACTGGATGCGCGCCGCCAGGCGGGTCAGGTGCACGTCGCGCTGTTCGGAGAGACCAGCAGCGGGAAGAGCAGTGTGATCAAGGCCTTGCTCCCCGATGCTGCAACCCGCAGTGATGTCGTGGCAGGTACCACGCGCAGTTGCCAGCACCATGCCTGGACAACCGCCGCCGGCGATACGCTGATCCTGGTCGACGCACCCGGCTTCTCACATGACCCGGACGACACGCGCATGGCAACGGAAGAAGCCATTCGCGCCCATTTGGTGCTCTATCTCTGCGATGGTGATCTGACGCGGTCGGAATGGGCGCAGATCGAACGCTTGGCCGGCTTTGGCAAGCCCATGGTCCTGGCGGTGAACAAATCAGACCAGTTTCGCGATGACGAACTGGAAGCCATCCGCCAGCAGATTGCCGAACGGTTTACCCGCGGGGCCCGACCCCAGGTCGTGGGGATTACCGCCGGCGGTATGGAGCCCGTCACACGCATCGACCCGGATGGGCATGAGCAGGAGGTTTTGCGTCCGCGTCGCCCCCGCATCAAGCCGCTGCAGCTGGCGATCGAGCGCAGCCTGCACAGGGATCCGGCCGCCTTGACCGAACTGCGGGACTCCGCCGTTTTTCAGCTCGCCGATGATGCCCTGAACGAAGCCCAGCGCAGCCATCAACGGCGCGAAGCGGAGCGCATTATCGCGACACACACCCGGGCTGCGGTGGTGGGCGCGCTGGCCGCCCTGTCGCCGGGTTCGGACCTGGTCATTCAAGGTGCCATCGGCACGCGACTGGTCCGCGCACTCTGTCGCCTGCACGACGTCCGCGTGCGAGAAGTCGATGTCGAGGCCGTTCTCCGCGACGCCGGCGGCACATCCCGCAAGTCGTCTGCGCTGGCGCTGGCGGTCGCGGGCAATGCACTCAAAGCCTTTCCGGGCATGGGAACCGTGACGGGAGGTCTCGTGCACGCGGTCGCCTATGGACTGATTTTTGACGCGTTCGGGCATGCGCTGGCCGATGCGCTGCGTCGCTCAGGCTCGCTGAGCCCGGAGACGGTTGCCGAAGGCCTGGCAGAGCGGCTGGATGACGACTTGTCGGCGGCCGCTCGGCGGATCGCCAGCCTCGCCTTGCGGCGCACACCCGAGCATCGAACACGATGACCGATCAACTGGATGCCGCACGCCAGGCGCTGCACGCCGTTCGTGACAGCCTCAGGGCGCTGATCGATGACAGGGAGACACCAGCGGCCGTGCGCGAAGCCTTGCAGACCGAGTACAGCGACCTGCAAACACTTTGGCGCAAGTTAGACGACCAAGAGCTGCATGTCGCCGTGTTTGGCCGGGTGAGCGTCGGCAAATCCTCTCTGCTCAACGCACTGCTGGCCCGTGATGTCTTTGCAACCGGCCCACTGCATGGCGTAACCCAGCGGGCAGAGACTGATCAGTGGACACGCCTTGGCGATAGCGCTGTCCGGGTCTTCGACACACCGGGAATCGACGAGATCGACGGCCAGGCGCGGGAACGCCTGGCCGCGCAGGTTGCACGCCGAGCCGATTTGGTGATCTTCGTCTGCGACGCTGACCTGACCCAGCTCGAACGCAGCGCGCTCGCCCAGTTGGCCGAGGCCCACCGCCCCTTGCTCCTCGTGCTCAACAAGGCCGACCGCTACAGCCAGACGGAGCAGGCACGCCTGCTCGTACAGCTGCGCGCGCATGCCCGGGGTCTGGTCCAGTCCGAGCATGTGCTGCTGGCCGCCGCCGACCCCCGCCCTGAGAGGATTGTGCGCGTTGGCATCGATGGCCAGGACGTCGAATCCACGCGCCCCCGCGAACCGGATATCGCCGCAGTTGCCCAACAGGTCTCCGCCATACTGGCGCGTGAGGGCCTGTTGCTCTCGGCCCTCAACGCCGGCCTGTATGCCAGCGAGGTTTCCGACACGGTCGCCATGCGAATTGCCGAGATTCGCGCCTCGGCCGCACAGCGCGTCATCCGCGGCTACTGCCTGGGCAAGGGGCTGGCGGTCGCGGTCAATCCGGTCCCACTCACCGACCTGGCAGCCGCTGCGGCACTGGACGTGACATTGGTGTTTCATCTGAGCCGGATCTACGGCCTGCCCATCACGCGGCATGAGGCTGGGCGGCTCGTCGGCGTCATCTCGCTTCAACTGGCCGCGCTAATGGGTGCCGTGTGGGCGGTTCACGCCGCCTCAAGCCTGCTCAAGACGCTGAGTGCCGGATTGTCCGTCACCGTGACGGCTCTGGCGCAAGGCTCAGTGGCCTGGTATGCGACGTATCTCATCGGCCAGGTGGCGACTCACTATTTTGTCCAGGGTCGCAGTTGGGGGCCGGGTGGTCCCAAGCGCGCGGTGCATGACGTACTCAACCTGGTGGATCGGGAATCCATCCTCGCTGAAGCACGGCAGGCGCTGGCTGAGCGGCTGCGGGGACGCAGCCGCTAGTGCCTGGCCCCAGCGCCAGCCCGCACCCGGAACCCACTGCGACCATTCCACCCAGTTGCGACATCCTCAAGATAACCCTGCGCGGGCGCCACATCGGACCGGTGGATCTGACGAAATATTGGCTGCATTCACCACGCACATCAACGCCCGTACACATCGGACTTTAATTTTTCTTTCATTATCAATCGATTAACGTGAGCGTGCGCCTGGCACGGGGATTGAAGCCAGACGGACATCGGCCGCCCGACCTGCTGTGTCATGGCCACCACGTCACAATCGCCTGCGCGGACAGGCAAGGGAGCAATGCAACATGTCTCGAACGACCGGATGGGGATGGCCCCTGGTGATGGTCTTCGTCCTATCAGCGCTCAGCGGCTGCGGCGGTTCATCACCAGATGCGGCTAGAGATGATGAAGAAACTCCGGAAGAACCCGCTGTTCCGGTCGAGGTCGCCGTCGCTGAAATCGGAACCATTTCTGCCGCCTGGCGTGGCAGCGCGACGCTGGAAGCCGAGGCGGAATCGGACGTCGTGGCGCGGGTGGGTGGCATCGTCGAAACCCTGATGGTCGAAGAAGGCGATCCAGTCCGCGCCGGCGACGCACTGGCCAAGCTGGACACCGACCAACGCGCACTGGAGCTTCGACAGGCCAAGGCCGAACTGGAACGTCTGCGTGCAGACCATGACCGGAACAAGGCCATTTTCCGCGAGAACCTGATCAGCCGAGAGGTCTTTGACCGGACCCGGTTCGAGTTGGAATCCGCCCAAGCCAGCTACGCGCTCGCTCAGCTCGCTCTGGAACACTCCACCATTCGCTCCCCCATCGATGGCATTGTCTCCGAACGCTACGTAAAGGTCGGCAATCTGGTGGCAGCCAACAGCCCGGCCTTTCATGTCACGCAGTTTGACCCCTTGCTCGCGGTCTTTCATGTCCCGGAGCGGGAAATCCACAAGTTGGCGCGCGAACAAACCGCCATGCTGAGTTTCGACGCCTGGCCCGACGAAGAATTTCGCGGCCAGATCGACCGCATCAGTCCGGTGGTGAACCCCGACACCGGCACCGTCAAGGTCACCGTACACATGCAACCTGCTGGGCGACGACTGCAGCCGGGCATGTTCGGTCGCGTACGAATTCTCTATGACAGCCGTGACAATGCCGTTCTGGTCCCGGCCGATGCCGTGGTCACCGAAGACGCGCGCGATGCGGTGTTCGTCATCGTCGATGGTCAGGCGCAACGCCGTGACGTCACCGTCGGTTTCGCCGAAGGCGACAAGGTGCAGATCGAATCGGGCGTTGAGGCTGGCGCGACCGTTGTCGTCACTGGTCAGGCCGCACTGAGGGACGAATCCCGGGTCGAGATCGTCGGCCAACCAACGGAAGACGAACCAGAGCCTGAACCTGACGCCGCGGCCAGCCAAGGCGGCCTGGACTAAGGCATGGGCTACATTCGCACCGCCGTCGGACGGCCCATTGCCGTGCTGATGATGACCATCGCCGTCGCCTTGTTCGGCATCGTCTCGCTGGCACGCCTGGAAGTCACCCTGCTGCCGGACCTCAACTACCCCACCCTAACCGTTCGCACCGATTACGTCGGGGCGGCTCCGGCAGAAGTGGAAACGTTGCTGTCCAAGCCTGTCGAAGAGGCCTTGGGCATCGTCAAGAACCTGCGTGAAGTTCGGTCCGTGTCCCGCGCAGGACAATCTGACGTCATCCTGGAATTCGCCTGGGGTACGGAGATGGATTTTGCGGTGCTCGATGTTCGCGAGCGCCTAGACGCCCTGGAACTCCCCGACGAAGCCACCCGCCCCCTTGTTCTGCGCTTCGACCCCTCCGAAGACCCGATTGTCCGGTTGGCGTTGTCGCTGACCGACGGTAACAGCCCGACCGCCAATGAGCTCAAGCGGTTGCGCCGTGCCGCTGAAGACCAGGTGCAACGTCCACTGGAGTCAGTGATTGGTGTGGCGGCGGTGAAGATCTCCGGCGGACTGGAAGACGAAATCCAGATCTTGCTGGATATCGATAAGGTTGCCCAACTCCGGCTGACACCCGCGCAGATCGCCGAACGGCTTAACGCAGAGAACGTGAACCTGTCGGGCGGACGCGTGGAAGACGGTAGCGCGGCCTACCTCGTCCGCACACTGAATCAGTTCAACTCCTTGCAGGACATCCGTCGGACGATTCTGACGACCATCGATGGGCGTCCGATCTACGTTGAGGATGTCGCCACGGTTGTCGCCGGTCACAAGGAGCGCGAAGCCATTATTCGCGTCGGTGGTCGCGAGGCCGTCGAAGTGGCGGTGTACAAGGAAGGGGATGCCAACACCGTTTCTGCAGCCAAGGCTGTGCTGGCGAGGGTGGCACAGCTCAATGAGGTGTTGCCCGAGGGACTCTCACTGACCAGTCTTTACGATCAGTCGGTATTCATCCAAAGCGCGATCAGCGGGGTCACCCAAGCCGGGCTGTATGGCGCCTTGCTGGCGGTGCTTGTGCTTTTCCTGTTTCTGCGCGAGGCACGGCCGACACTGATCATCGCACTGGCGATTCCCATCTCCGTCATCGTCACCTTCATGCCGATGCGCTTTGCCGGTTTGTCGCTCAATATCATGTCACTGGGCGGCATGGCACTGGCGATTGGCTTGCTCGTCGACAACGCAATCGTGGTGCTGGAGAACATCGCCAGACGCCGTGAAGCCGGCGACACGCTGGTTGAGGCTGCGATCACGGGTGCGGGCGAGGTGTCCGGTGCCATCGTCGCATCAACGCTGACGACAGTGGCCGTCTTCTTCCCCATGGTGTTTGTGCAAGGTATTGCCGGACAGCTGTTTGCGGATCAGGCACTGGTCGTCACCTTCGCGTTGCTGGTCTCGCTGGCCGTCTCGCTGACGGTCATCCCCACTCTGGCAGCCAGAGGGGGGCAGCGCATCGAGATTGAGCCCCGCGCACCGCTCACTGGCCAACCCCTGGCCAAACGTGGGGTGTACGGCGCGCTGCGGACGCTGGAATGGTTGTTGACCTGGCTGATTCGCATCCCGTTGTGGGCGCTCACCCAGCTGATTCGGCTGCTGGGCCTGGTATTGCGGCCGCTGGCTGCTCTCTGGACCGCGGGCTTTCAATTATTGGCCCGCGCCTACGCGCGTCTGCTGGATGCGGCGCTCGGCGCGCGCGCCCTGGTGCTTCTGATTGCCGGTGTCGCCTTTGGCGGCAGTCTGTGGCTGGCGGGCCAGCTCGGAGTGGAGTTGATTCCGCCGATGGACCAGGGAGAATTCAGTCTGGTCGCTAAGCTACCGGCCGGAACCCCTTTGGAAAGCTCGGACCACTTCCTGCGGCGCGTCCAGGCTGCGTTTGAAGAGGATCCGGCAGTTCGCACCGTGTACGGAGTTGCCGGCACGGGCAATCGCCTGGACTCGAACCCCGAACTGGGTGGCGAGAACACCGCCACGATCAACTTTGCGCTGCAGCCGGGCGCAGATGAGACGGCGCTGAAGCAACGCGTACGCAGCCTCATTGAGCGGACGCCCGGGTTGGAGTACCGGTTTGAAACTCCAACTCTGTTCAGCCTTGAAAAAGCGCTGGAAGTCGAGATCGCGGGCTACGACCTGCTGGCGCTGGAGCGCGTTGCCACGGCGCTACAGGCTCGCCTGGAACAGTCGGACCGCTTTGTCGATGTGGAGTCCGGCTCTGAGCAGGGACAACCCGAGGTGCGTGTCGTTTTTGAACAGGAACGGGCCGCCGCGCTTGGCCTGCAGGTGGCTGACCTGGCGAGCCGGGTAGTGACCCTGGTCCAGGGCGATGTGGCGACCCGCTACCGCGTGTCCGACCGCGAGATCGACGTCGTCGTTCGCGGCAAGCCCGCCGACCAGACCAGCTACGAAGATCTCAAGCGACTCACGATCAACCCGGAGTCTGCACATCCAGTGCCCCTGGAAACCGTTGCCCGCGTGGAACTGGACCATGGTCCGGCCGAGATCCGCCGGACCGCCCAGCAGCGGGTGGTCGTCCTGAGCATGGACACGGCTTACGGTGATCTGGGCGCAGCGATTGCCGAACTCGACACCCACCTGGAGAACGTCTTTGTTCCACGGGGAATTACCACCGACATCGGTGGGCAAAGCGAAGAAATGAAGCTCAGCTTCCAGTCGCTGCAACTGGCATTGGGACTGGCGATTTTCCTCGTTTATCTGGTGATGGCGTCCCAGTTTGAATCACTCATCCACCCGTTTGTGATTCTGTTCTCCGTGCCACTGGCCGCGATCGGCGCGTTTGGCGGGTTATACCTGACCGGCACCCAGATCAATGTCGTTGCACTGATCGGACTCATCGTGCTCGCGGGCATCGTGGTCAACAACGCCATCGTGCTCATTGACCTGATCAACCGATTGCGCGAAGAAGGTCTGCGCGTCGGCGCCGCGATTCGGGAAGCGGGCCAGGCGCGGCTGCGGCCGATTCTGATGACCACCCTGACCACCGCGCTGGGCCTGCTGCCGCTGGCCATCAGCGGTGATGACGGTGCCGAGGTTCGGGCGCCGCTGGCCATCACGGTCATCGGAGGCTTGATGGTCTCGACGCTGCTGACGCTCATCGTCATTCCCGTGATTTACTCCCTGGTGACCCGGGACCAGCGGCCCGCGCAGACGGAGTCGGCGGCGTGAGCCTTACCGAGCTGTCGCTGCGCCGCCCTGTCACCGTCACGATGGTGTTCGTATGCCTTGCAGTCATCGGCACCCTGTCATCACGCCTGTTGCCGCTGGAGTTTCTGCCGGAGATGGAGTTTCCCGGCATTTACGTCGAGCTGCCCTACCGCAACTCGACGCCGGAGGAAGTGGAGCGACTGATTGTCCGCCCGGTGGAAGAAGCCTTGTCGACCCTATCCGGGGTCAAGCGTATGAACTCGGAGTCCCGGGAGGACGGCGGCGGTGTCTTCGTTCAGTTTGACTGGGGTGCGGACCTGCGAATCAAGGGCGTCGAGGCACGCGACAAGATCGACGCCATCCGCGACAGCTTGCCGGATGAGTTGCAACGTATCCGGTTTCAGAAATTCAACGCCAGCGACCAACCGATTCTGGTCCTGCGCGTCTCCGCCAATCGCGACCTGGCCGATGCGTACGACATGCTCAACCGCAATCTGCGGCGCCGGGTCGAGCGCATTCAGGGCGTTTCGCGGGTTGAGCTGTATGGCGTCTGGGCGAAGGAAGTTCGCATCGAGTTGTCGGCCGATCGTGTCGCCACCCACCAGGTCGACCTGAGGCAGGTGGCCGAGTTGCTGCGCGCGGCCAACTTCGAGTTCACCGCAGGCGAGATCTCGGCGCGCAGTCGCCGGTTTACGGTCAAACCCAATGCCCGCTTCAATTCGCTGGACGAGATCGAGAATCTGGTCGTCGGCGAGCGCGGCCTGCGGCTGGGTGACATCGCAGAGGTGCGCTACACGGACCCGGTTCGCACACGCGGCCGCCATCTTGATGGCAAATACGCCATCGGCCTGAACGTCTTCAAGGAAAACGGCGCCAATCTGGTCGAGGTGGCCGACGCAGTGCTGGCGGAGATCGACGTCATCAGCGGGTTACGCGAGATGCAGGGCGTGACCCTCTACGCCATGGACAATCAGGCTGCCGGCGTCAAAGACTCGCTCAACGAATTACTGATGTCCGGCCTAGTCGGCGCACTGCTGTCGATCCTTGTGCTTTATGCCTTTCTGCGGGACTGGCCCATGACGTTGATTGTGGCCTTATCCGTTCCCTTCTCGATCCTGATCACGCTGGGATCGATGTATTTCCTGGGCTACACGCTGAACATCTTGTCAATGATGGGACTGATGCTCTCCATTGGCATGCTCGTCGACAACGCCGTGGTCGTGACGGAGAGCATTTTCACCAGCCGGGAGCAGTTCCCGAACAATCCGCAGCGCGCCACGGTTGTTGGTGTCGATGCCGTGGCCTTGGCCGTTACGGCGGGCACCCTGACAACAGCCATCGTGTTTCTCCCGAACATTTTCGGCAAGAAAGACGAGATGTCGATGTTCATGAGCCACGTGGCAATTACGATTTGCATCTCGCTGGCAGCCTCGCTGGCCATTGCCCGAACACTCATCCCCCAACTGGCCTCGCGCATTCAGGGCCGGGTCAATCGCGGCGGGCGCATCATGCAGGCCATACTGCGCCGGTACCCGAGGATGATCGCGTGGACCCTGCGGCATCGTTGGGTCGCGGTGGTCGCTGCACTTGCCGTCGGCGCCAGCGTGATTCCGTTGTTTGCCAGCGGGCTGGTCAAGGCCGACATGTTCCCCCGCAACGACACCGAGCGCCTGTTCCTGCCTTACCACGTCAACGGTGTCTACGCACTGGACAAGGTAGAAGCCGCTGTCGACGAGATCGAGGCCTATCTGTTTGCCAATAAGGCGGCGTTCGAATTTGACAGCGTCTACAGTTTTTATGACCTGGGTCGTGCGGAGTCGACCATCATTCTCAAGGATGCCGATGCCCGCAGCCGCTCGGTCGAAGAGATCAAGAACGCGATCATGGAGGGGCTTCCAAAGATTGCGATTGGTAACCCCACATTCAACGAGCAGCGCAGTGGTGGCGAACAGTTGTCGCTGTCCGTGACCGGCGAGTCCACAGAGCGCCTTGGCGAGGTGGCCGAGGACGTGGCCCGGCTGCTGGAAGGAGTGCCCGGCATCCGGGATGCCCGGGTCGAGGCCGATGCATCGAGCTGGGAGGTTCGGGTTCGTGTGGATCGCGATCGCGCTCGCAAAGTGGGGCTGACCAGCCAGCAAGTCGCCGAGAGTGTCGCCACCGCCATTCGCGGCGTGGAGCTTCGACCCTACCGGGCAACCACCGGCGAGATTGACTTGCTGCTGCAGTTCAGGCGCTCAGATCGCCTCAACCTCGACCAGCTGCGTCTACTGCCCATTCGCACGGCAGACGGCAGCTCCGTGGTATTGGACCAGATTGCCGAGCTGAGTATTGGTGATGTGCCCGCCACCATTCGCCGTCAGGATCGACGGACCGGTTTACGCGTCAACCTCTTTACGCAGGATGACGTAACCCCGGACGAACTGCGCGAGCGGATAACGCCGATCATGGATCAGTACCGTATGCCCCCGGGCTACGGCTGGAATTACGGTCGCGCCTTCAGCCAGCAGGACGAGAACATGGGCTCGATGGTGACCAATCTCCTCCTCGCCCTGGTGTTGATCTACCTGGTCATGGCGGCCATGTTCGAGTCCATTCTGGCGCCCTTTGCCATCATCACCGGCATCGCGTTCTCGTTTATTGGCGTGTTCTGGTTTTTTGCGCTCACCGGTACGACATTCCAGTTCATGGCCATGATCGGCATGCTGATCCTCATGGGCGTCGTCGTGAATAACGGCATTGTGCTGATCGATCACATCCGCAATCTGCGGGTGGCCGGCATGAGCCGCGAGGAGGCCATTGCAACAGGTGCGAGGGACCGGCTGCGACCGATTTTGATGACGGTCGGTACGACCGTCCTCGGGCTGATCCCGCTGTCCGTCGGTACCGCTTCGGTCGGCGGCGATGGACCACCCTACTTCCCGATGGCCCGCGCCATCATCGGTGGTCTCACGTTCTCGACAGTGGTCAGCCTGCTGTTCCTGCCCGCCATCTACAGTCTGCTGGACGATTTCGGCCTCTGGCTGCGCCGGCTTTGGCGTGGTGCCCGTGGCGAACGGGTCACCGGCTTTGCGGTGCGGCAACGTTAGCCGGTAGCGATCTCGTTCCGGGCCAATTCGCGCAGTAACTGCTCGGTGTGTGCGTCAGCGGGAAAGTACGACTCGACGCGCAGTTCATCCGTGGTGATGTCCTGCGGTGTGCCAAATGTCGCGATCATGGTGAACAGGCGCAGCTCCAGCCCATCCTTGGCCAGCGTCACTGGCAGCACGGGCGAAGGGTCCCGGGCCCATTGCGCCACCTGCCATTCGCTGCGCACACCCGGATAGGTCGCAACTTCTTCAAGCAAGGCGTGTAAGCCCGCGTGCCCGGTAGCTTCGGCTTCCCGCCGGGTTCTCAGCATGAGTTCTGCCGCCACGTCCGACCAGTTGGCAATGTAGGGCCGCATCCCCTCTGGATGCAGCGTGAGCTTGAAGACGTTGCGCGGCGCATCCGGGCACACCCGTGCCCACATCGCATCGACATCCCCCGCCAAGCCCAGCAGACGGAACATCGCGGCGTTGCCTTGCAAGAGGTTCCACGCTCGGTCCGCCACCGTTGCGGGAAACGGATCCTGGTGCCGCAAGAGCATGTCCAGTGCCTGACGCACCCGCGCCATGGACGGGTCCTCCAGCGAAGACTCGCCGTAAACCGGCGCGAAACCAGCGGCCCCCAAGAGACTGTTCTGCTCTCGCATGGGCAGATCCAGGGCTTTGGCCAGCTGCATCACCATGTCGCGGCTAGGCTGGGCGCGGCCCACCTCGAGAAAGCTCACGTGCCGTTGCGACACCCCTGCCGCCAGCGCTAGTTCCAGCTGCGATAACTTGCGTACCGCCCTCCAGCGTTTTAACAACTGCGCGAATGCCCGCGGGGTCTGAGCCCCTTGATCCATCGTCATACCGTGGCCTCCCTCCTGACTCCCCGCGCATGCTGCCCCTTTGTCGAACTCTGGACAACGACCTGGCAGGTAGTTGTCGCGATCCTGGGCCGCACGCAGGCTGAGTGACTCACGCATTGGAGTATGGCTATGAACTGGACTATTGGGGTACTCGTACTCATTACCGCAGCATTCGCAGCCCTCACCGGCTACAGCCTGCAGGCGGTCGGATATCTGGGTATTTGGAAAGCCGGCCTGACTGGCCCGGGCGCTTATCAGATATTGGCGGATCTGATCATCACCTGTGGACTGGCCATGACCTGGATGCTGCACGATGCACGGAGTCGGACTATCACGGTCTGGCCTTATTTGCTGATCACCCTGGCCGGCGGCGCATTTGGCCCGTTGCTCTACCTGCTCCATCGAAGCTGGTCGAGTCGGCGGTCTGGCCAGTCGGCCCCGCGTTATGGCTAGCGGGCTCAGTGATGCCATGCTCATGCGCTTTGTCGGCGCAGTGCTGCTCGTCATCGCGGTCATTCACCTTGCACCGGTGACGGGTGCCCTGGGCACACGGCAGCTGCTGAGCCTGTACGGTGTGGATGCCAGCGGCGACGCGAGTGTGCAGCTTCTTCTGCGTCACCGCGCTGTCCTGTTCGGCTTGCTGGGAGCCAGCCTCGCAGTGATGGCCTTCCAACCCTCGCTGCATGCACCGGCGCTCTTGCTGGCAGGGATTAGCGTGACGAGCTTTCTTTATCTGGCGGCGGGCAATGCCAGCCTGCTGGGGCCTGCTATCCACCGTGTCGTACGCATCGATGCCGTCGCCCTCGTGCTGCTGATGCTGGCGGGCATCGCCCAGGCGCTTCGCTGGTTCGGACGCTAGGGGCACGCTGGGTCTATTCGCACCGCCCAGCGGGCGCCGGGCTTCAGGCCGCCACTTGGCGGTGCGAACAAAAGACGGCCCCCTGGTTCCCGTCAGGCTGGCGCTAGTCGGGAATGCGCAGGCCGTTGGCGTGCAAATCCTGCACGCGGTTAACCGTGACCTGATCGCGGTACTCCAGCGCCATCGCGGCTGCCCGGGCCGCCGCCAATGTCGTGAAGTACGCCACCTTTTGCGTCACCGCCGCTGAGCGAATCGAGTGCGACTCCTCAATGGCCTTGCGACCTTCGGTGGTATTGACGACGAACTGAATCTCGCCGTTGACGATCATGTCGACACAGTGCGGACGCCCTTCCTTCACCTTGTTGACTGCGGTGCAATCGACGCCGTGCTCACGCAGGTACTTTGCCGTGCCGTGGGTGGCCACGACCCGCATGCCATGCTCGATCAGCTTGCGCGCCATATCGACGGATTGTGGCTTGTCGCCGTCCCGCACGGAGATGAACACCGTGCCTTCGCGGGGTATGTCCATGCCGGCTCCGGTGAGCGACTTGGCAAAGGCTTCGGCGAAGCTGCGGCCAATGCCCATGACCTCTCCGGTCGACTTCATCTCCGGGCCAAGAATCGGATCAACACCCGGGAATTTGGCGAAGGGGAATACGGATTCCTTGACCGAAAAATACTCCGGCGCATCGATATGCTGAATGCCTTGCTCGTCCAGCGTCTGCCCCAGCATGCAACGCGCGGCGATCTTGGCCAGCGGATGGCCTGTGGCCTTGGACACAAACGGCACAGTGCGCGAAGCCCGCGGATTCACCTCAATCAGGTACACCGTTTCGTCCTTGACCGCGAACTGCGCATTCACTAGGCCGACGACGCGCAGCGCGCGCGCCAGTGCCTGAACCTGGCGGCAGATCTCGGCGCGCACCGCATCGGAGAGCGAGTACGGCGGCAGCGAACAGGCCGAGTCGCCGCTGTGCACGCCGGCCTGCTCGATATGCTCAAGCAGTCCCGCCACAACCACTGACTCGCCATCTGAAATCGCGTCGACGTCCACCTCGACGGCATCCTCGAGAAAGCGATCCAGCAGCACGGGGGCGTCATTCGAGACCTTGACGGCCGTGCGCATGTAGCGCTCAAGCTCCACGTCCTCATAGACGATTTCCATGGCGCGCCCACCCAGTACGTAACTGGGTCGAACCACCATGGGATAGCCGACATGAGCCGCCAGGCGCAGGGCCTCGGCTTCGGACCGGGCTGTCCGGTTCGCCGGTTGGCGCAACTCCAGCCGCTCAACCAATTGCTGGAACCGGTCACGGTCTTCAGCCAGGTCGATCGAGTCAGGGCTGGTGCCAACAATCGGCGCACCCGCAGCCTCCAGTCGGCGCGCAAGCTTGAGCGGCGTCTGGCCGCCGTACTGCACGATGACCCCAGCCGGCTGTTCGATGTCGATGATTTCCATGACATCTTCGAAGGTCAGCGGCTCGAAGAACAGCCGGTCCGAGACATCGTAGTCGGTGGACACGGTCTCCGGATTGCAGTTGACCATGATGGTCTCGTACCCGTCTTCGCGCAGCGCGAGCGAGGCATGGACACAGCAATAATCAAACTCGATACCCTGGCCGATTCGGTTCGGCCCACCACCGAGCACCATGACCTTCTTGCGATCTGAGGGCTGGGCCTCGCACTCTTCGTCGTAGGTCGAGTACATGTAGGCCGTGGCCGAAGGAAATTCCGCAGCACAGGTATCGACGCGCTTGTACACCGGGCGAATGTCGAACTGATGCCGCCGGGAACGAACCGCCTCTTCCTGGGTGCCCAACAGTCTGGCCAGACGACGATCCGAAAACCCCATCCGCTTGAGCTGACGCATCTCGACAGCATCCAGCTCGGCTAGCGTCCGACCGACCAGCGCCTGCTCGCTGGCCACCAGCTCCTCGATCTGATCCAGGAACCACGGGTCTATCGAGGTGGCGGCGTGAACCTCTGACAGCGTCATGCCGGCCCGGAAAGCATCCGCCACTGACCAGATGCGATCAGCACGCGGCGTGGTCATCGCCTCGACCAGCTCTGACCTCGCGGCGTCCGGGTCGGACAAATCATGCTTTTCGTCCAGACCGTCGGCATCGATCTCCAGGCTACGCAGTGCTTTCTGGAACGACTCCTGAAAGTTTCGACCAATGGCCATGGCCTCGCCGACTGACTTCATCTGCGTCGTCAGACGGTCGTCCGCCATCGGAAACTTCTCGAAGGCGAAGCGCGGGATCTTGGTCACGACGTAATCGATCGTCGGCTCAAAGCTGGCCGGCGTCACGCCACCGGTCATGTCATTGGCCAACTCATCCAGCGTGTAGCCCACCGCGAGCTTGGCGGCCACCTTGGCAATCGGGAAGCCCGTGGCCTTGGAGGCCAGCGCTGATGAACGCGACACACGCGGGTTCATTTCGATGATGACGAGGCGGCCATCCTGCGGATTCACCGCAAACTGGACATTGGAGCCGCCCGTCTCGACGCCGATCTTGCGCAGCACCGCCAGCGAGGCGTCGCGCATGATCTGATATTCCTTGTCGGTGAGCGTCTGCGCCGGGGCGACGGTGATCGAATCACCGGTATGGACGCCCATAGGATCGAGGTTTTCGATTGCACAGATGATGATGCAGTTGTCCGCCTTGTCGCGGACCACTTCCATCTCGAACTCCTTCCAGCCCAGCAACGATTCTTCGAGCAGCACTTCGTGGGTGGGCGACATATCCAACCCACGCTTCACGATCTCCTCGAACTCGGCGATGTTGTAGGCGATGCCACCGCCCGAGCCGCCCATCGTGAACGACGGTCGGATGATCACCGGGAACCCGAGGTCCGCCTGAATCTTGCGGGCCTCTTCCATGCTGTGCGCCAGTTCCGACTGGGCGGAGGCCAGACCGATATCGTCCATCGCCTTGCGGAAACGTTCACGATCTTCGGCCATGTCAATGGCATCGATGCTCGCACCAATCAGCTGCACGCCATTCGCATCGAGCACGCCCTCGCGGGCCAGGTCCAGGGCACAGTTCAGTGCGGTCTGACCACCCATGGTCGGCAGCAACGCGTCGGGCTTCTCGCGCTCGATGACCTTGGACACCGCCTTCCACTCCACCGGCTCGATGTAAATGGCGTCGGCAGAATCCGGATCGGTCATGATCGTCGCCGGATTCGAGTTCACCAGGATCACCCGGAACCCCTCCTCGCGCAGCGCCTTGCAGGCCTGCGTGCCGGAGTAGTCAAACTCGCAGGCCTGACCGATCACGATCGGTCCCGCACCAATGACCAGGATGGAGTTGATATCTGTGCGTTTCGGCATGCGTCTATACGTTCGGGTCTGGACGTGAGAGGAACTAGCGGGGGTTTGCAGCCATCAGGGCACTGAAGTGCTCGAACAACGGCGCCAGATCATGGGGGCCTGGGCTGGCCTCCGGATGCCCCTGGAAGCTAAACGCCGGAACATCCGTGCGCTCGATGCCCTGCAGGGTGCCGTCGAACAGAGACCGGTGTGTCACCCGTACGGTGTCGGGCAGGCTTGCTTCATCGACAGCAAAGCCGTGGTTCTGGGAGGTGATCATCACCTGCCCGGACCGCTCGTCACGTACCGGATGGTTTGCACCATGGTGGCCAAACTTCATTTTTGTCGTGCGCCCACCACAGGCCAGGCCCAGTATCTGGTGTCCGAGACAAATCCCCATCAGGGGCACACGCTGCGCCATGAGCTGACGTGCGATGGCCACTGCGTAGTCGCAGGGTTCAGGATCGCCGGGGCCATTGGAGAGCATGACCCCATCCGGCTGGTGGGCCAGCACATCGTCCAGCGAAGTCTTGGCCGGCACCACGGTGACGCGACAGCCCACATCGACCAGGCGGCGCAGAATATTGCGTTTGACGCCGTAATCCATCACCACGACGTGATGCTTGGGCGCCGGTGCAGACTGCTCCCAACTCGGCTCGGTCCACTGGAACACCTGTTCGGTGGTGACCTCCTGAGCGAGGTCCAACCCAGCCAGCCCCGGAAACGCACGCGCGCGCTCGACGGCCAGCTCGGCATCATCCGTATCGGTGACAATACACCCACTCTGGGCGCCCTGATCCCGAAGGATTCGCGTGAGCCGGCGGGTATCGATTTCCGCGATGCCCACCACGCCCAATCGCTCCAGATAAGCCGGCAACGTTTCCGCTGACCGCCAGTTACTGGGCGTGCGTGGACGCTCTCGGATGATCAGTCCCGCCACCTGCGCGATGGCTGACTCCTGATCACCAGGGTTGGCACCGACATTCCCGACATGCGGATAGGTCAACGTGACCATCTGCTGCCGGTATGACGGGTCGGAGCAAATCTCCTGATACCCCGTCATCGCGGTATTGAAAACGACTTCGCCGACTGATGAGCCGGACGCTCCAATGGCAACTCCGCGGAAAACATCTCCGGTCGCCAGGCCGAGTACGGCCGGCCTTAGCACGGGATGGCCCCGGGCTGGGCAAGTTCGAACAATCGCAACGGGATTCCTGCGCGCTACAGACGTAGGACGAAATTGTAGCAAATCGTCTCGGGGGAACAGCAGGTTTTTTGCGACGGAGTTGTTTGCAACCGCCCGGACGCGGGTCTATAACCTGTGTCACCGCTCGGGGACACAACAGGGGCTAAGGGTGCGAATTCGTTTTCCAAGCGCGTGGGCAGTCACGCTCGGCGCGGGCATGGTCACAGCCATGCCATCGGTGGGGGCGCAGGCGCCCGAACTCTATGGGCCGGTGCAGCGGGGGCAAACACTCTGGGGCATCGTCTCCGAACTCAAGCCCCGCTACCCCAGCATGACCCGCTTCGAACTGCTCGAAGCGCTGCACGCAGCCAACCCGGATGCGTTTATCGGCGACACCCGTCAGCTCCGTGCCGACGCGGCCCTGGTGCTACCCGCGCCGCAGGCCGCGCGCGAGCTGGCCAATCGCCTGGATCTGCCGCCATCCCAGCGGTCCGCCGCACCGGTGGCAGCCGCGCAGCCCTCGGCCGCGCCGGTGACCAGCGACGCTCGTGGGACCGATGTACCGCCACCACCCGCTTCCCAGCCTGGCAACACCGCCTCGGCAGCCGGGCCAGGCACAACCACCTCACCTGTCGATGCGCCAGCGGCACGTCCCGTTACAGCCGCCCCGTCAGTGCCCGCAACTGCCGCTGCGACGCAGACGCCGCCGAGCAGCCGCACAAACGAGCCCGCCCAGTCGGTAGCTGCGCTCGATGCCTTGATCGCCGAGGCAAACCGGCTGCGAGAAGTCGGCAATGCCCAAGCCGCGTTTGAGCTATTGCTGCCGGAACTGGCGACCTACGGTGGCAACCCTCGGTTTGATTACGTCTTCGGCGCGAGCGCATTGGATGCCGGCGAGTACAACCATGCCGTGTTCGCCCTCCAGCGAGTCGTCTACCTCAAGCCGAATTTCGCAGGTGCTCGGCTGGAACTGGGACTGGCGCATATGGCCCTGAGTAACCATCAGCGCGCGCGCGCGGAGTTCGAGCGAGTCCGTGCGATGAATCCACCCAAAGCGGCAATGGCAACGCTTGATCGCGCCATGACGGCCCTGGCCGAACGCGAACGTGTTGAAAACAAGTGGTGGACGGCTTCGGTTCGCGCCAGTGCAGGCTTCGACACCAACGTGAATGCGTCGACCACCGACAACCAGTTCCTCGGATTCGAACTCGACCCGCAGAACCAGGAAACGGATTCACCCTTCATCGGCGCCGGTGCCGGCGTCAGCGCCAAGTACCCGCTGGACTACGACATGGAGCTCAGCGGGGGCGCCGGTCTCGACCACCGCCATCACACGGATGCCAGCTTCGTCGATCACACGTTGATGCGCGCCTACTTTCAGGTGGCCAAGCGTTGGGACCAGCTGTTTGTATCCCTGGGCAACGAATACCACTACGGGCTCATTGATCAGAGCTACAACAACCGAGGGGCGGCCTCGACCATCAGCGCTGGCTACGCATTGGAGACGGCCGCCTTCACCGGCTCGCTGCGCAGCGGCACCCTGCGGTTTAACGACGCCATACAAAGCCGGGACGTCAACCAGCTGTCTGCCACGCTGGCGGCCCGCTGGCAGCCGGCCCCGCGCCTTTTGGTCGGGATGGCACTGTCACTGGGCGAGGATGACGCCCGTGAGCCTGGCTCAGACTATTCGCGCGACCTGACAGCGCTGCGCGCCACGCTCACCTGGCAGACACTGCCCGAACTTCGCCTCAACACGTCTTTAGGCTGGCTGAACGCCGACTACCCGGATTCATTCTTCGGTATGCGACGTGAGGATGATCAGTTCTCGCTCGAGGCCAGTGCCGCCTGGCACAAGCTGCTGCCCAATGGCTGGGTTTTCACACCCAACCTCCGGTACATCGACAATGATTCAACTGTGACGCTGTTCAAGTACGACCGAGTCGTGATCGGATTTACTGCGTCGCGCGGATTCTAAACGGGGAACAATCATGCTCCGAGCACACTTCAACCGCGTTTGTGCGGCCTTCGTTCTCCTCCTCCTGACGACCCCGGCGCTTGCCAGCGTGGGCAAGGTCATGTTCGTGATGGGCGGTGCGTCCATCGAACGTGGCCAGGCCGCCATTGCGGCGCAGCGAGGCCAGCAACTCGAATCCGGCGACACACTGGTCACCGGGCTGTCGGGCCGCATGCATGTCCGCATGGACGACGGTGCGGTCATTACCCTCAAACCGGATTCACGGTTTGAGCTGACCGACTACGCCGTCGAGGAGGCCCCGGCACCGGCTGCGCAAGCCCCCGCCGAGCCCGATGCCCCCATCGTCCGAACCCGCAGCAATGGCCGGGCCTTTATGAGCCTGCTCAAAGGCGGCTTTCGAACCATTACGGGCCTGATCGGAAAGGCGGACAAGGAGTCGTACCAGATCAAGACCCCGGTCGCGACCATTGGCATCCGCGGCACGCACTATGAAATTGAAATCGTCAACGGCGAACTCTTTATCGCAGTCTGGGATGGCGCCATCGACGTGCTGGTATCCGGTGGCACCACCAGTTTTGGAAATGGTCAGCAGTTCTCTTTCGGCCTGGTCAGCGAGGAGGGTGAAGTCATCGGTTTGGACGAGCCACCTGAGACGTTTGGTGGCGCGGACGACACCTCCACGTTGATTCTCGGCGGTCGAGGCGACTCCGACGGCCAGGGGAATGGCCAAGGTGAGGACAAAGATCAAACAGATCAGCGCCGCCCGGTCGAGGTTGCGTCTACCGATGATCCGGACGAGCTGGACCGCGATGATGACCCAGAGCCCGAGCCCGACCCTGATCCCGTGACTCCGGTCGCTGCAGGCACCGGCCCCCACCGGGACGCCAGTGGATACACCACCTCACACAACGCGTTGGTTGTAGCCGTCAACGCCGCGGGGGATGTCACCGCGTTCGACGCGGGCCATCCTGATGGCGATGCTCGCTACTCACTGGGCACAGCCACGGTGACCAACACCGGATTTGACCCAGACACGGGCATCCGCTGGGGACGCTGGGCCGATGGTGTTGCTGACGTTGCCATTGTCGGCGGTGGGACAGAAAACCTGGACCTCACCAGCCAGAGCTTCCACTACATCGTTGGCACCGCAGGCGACGAGCCCGTATTGCCCATTACCGGCACCGCCAACTACACCTTGATCGGTAACACCAACCCGACGGATGGAAGCGGCAACGTCGGTGTATTGGGATCGGCATCGCTGTCCGCAAACTTCACCGAACGAACCGTCGACAGCGTGATTGATCTTGCGATCGCTGACACGGTCTGGAATGCCTCCGGCTCCGGCACCTTCACGGATGACAGCAATCTGTTTTCGGGTAGCTACGACACCGTCTCCGTCAACGGTGAAACCGCTGGCAACAGCGGCATCTTCGATGGCTTTTTCATCGGCGACGGCAATAACAACGGCACACCGGATGGCGCCGGCCTGATCTACAACCTCACCAACGGTACCGACTCCGTCACGGGCGGCGCCGTCTTCGGAGAGCCCTCACCATGATCGAACTGAGCCCCCGCACACGGCTACTCCCGCTCGCCTTCATCAGCGCGGCGGCGCTCTCGGCCTGCGGGGGTGGCGCATCGTCGCCTGCCGCCGCCGTGACCGGCAAGGCCGCGAAAGGCCCCTTGGCTGACGCCACGATCGAGGCCTATGCCATCGATGCCGGTGGCCTGCCCACCGGCGAAGCACTGGCCACCACCACAACCTCCGCCGATGGCAGCTTCAGCTTTGCCCAGCGCCCAGCGGAAGGCCCCTTGCTGCTGATCTCCAGTGGGGGACGGTATGTCGACGAGGGCGACCCTGAATCGGACCCGCAGTTAAGACGTCAGATCCAGCTCACCGAAGGTCAGGGGCTACGCGCCCTGCTCCCGGCGGAACAGAGCGCCCTGGCGCTGACACCGTTCTCCCAGATGGTGTACCAGCGCGCAGTCCGTGAAGCGGCCGGCACCAACTTCGCCAGCGTGTTCGCTGCGTCTCAATCGCAGGCGGGCGCGGCGCTGGGCTTCGACCCGGTGGCCGTACTGCCCACCGACCCGATTGCCCCTGACCCGGCCGCAAGCGACGCGGAAGTTGCCTACGCCTTGGCACTGGGCGGCTTTGCGACCTATCTGAACAGCATCTCGATTTCACTTGGCAGTCTGCCGACCTACCCGATTCTCGATGCCGTGCTGTTCGACTTTTCCGATGGCCAGCTGGACAGCCTGGAAAACGGAGAGACGGCCGTCATCGTCGGCGAAGCCGGACCGGCCCTGCCGACCGGCTTTGACCTCAACGACGCGATTCGCCGTTTCCGGAACAATAATTTCAACGTCTTTCCAGATGCGACGCTGGTCCAGGTCGATACGGAAACACTTGGCGGCGAGCTGCAGCCGAGCAACAGCAACCCGGTGGCTGCGAACGACACCGTCAATGTCGAAGCCGGCAGCGCCGGCGTCAACATCGACGTGCTCGCCAATGACAGCGATGCCGATGGCGATACGCTCGTAATTGAAAGCCTGGGCCCCACGACTGCGGGCGGCACGGCGTCCATTGCCTCGACCGGTGGCGTCGACTACACCCCGCCCCAGGATTTCGTTGGCGCAGAACAGTTCACCTACACCATCGTCGATGGCAACGGTGGCAGCGACACCGCGACCGTGACGGTCAACGTAACCAGTCCCAGCAATACCCCCCCCGTGGCCAGCGATGACAGCGCCACGACCAATCAGGACACACCGCTCACCGGCATCGCAGTGCTGGACAATGACAGCGACGCTGATGGCGACACCCTGACCATCGTCAGCGCCTCTGCCTCGGCTGCAAACGGTGGCAGCGTCAGCATCACGGGAGGCGGCACGACGCTGGACTACAGCCCGGCAACGGGGTTCTCCGGCACCGATACCGTTGACTACACGATCAGCGACGGTGCGGCCCAGGCCAGCGCGACCCTGACCATCACGGTCAACGCCGTCAACCAGCCGCCCACGGCTGCGGATGACTCTGCGACAACGCCGGAAGACACCGCCGTGTCCATCGAGGTCCTCGCAAACGACACGGACTCGGATGGCACGCTGGATGCCAGTAGCGTCCTGATCGAGACGCCACCGGCCAGCGGCACAGCCTTGGCGCAAAGCGACGGCACCGTCATCTACACCCCGGCGCCGAACGCGAACGGCACGGTCACGTTCACCTATTCGGTTGCTGACGACCAGGGGCTGCGCTCAGCCCCTGCGCAGGTCACCGTGAACGTAACCCCTGTCAACGACCCGCCCACTGCACTGGACGACAGTGGCACGCTGGACGAGGACAGCAGCATCAACATCGACGTGCTGGCCAATGACAGCGACCCCGACGACGGGCTGGATACCAGTTCCGTCCAAATCGTCTCTGGGCCGCAACAAGGTCTAACCACCGTCGAAAGCAATGGCACGGTGAGCTATGTGCCGGACGCCAACGCCAACGGATCGGACAGCTTCACGTACAGCGTGGCCGATCTTGCCGGCCTTCGCTCCTCGGCCACCGTCTCGCTGACCATCAACCCCGTGAACGATGCGCCTGTCATCAGTGGCACACCACAACTGGTCACCGAAACGGGTAACAACTACAACTTCATCCCCACGGCCAGCGACATCGACGGCGATCCGCTGGTGTTCAGCATCACCAACTCACCGGCCTGGGCCTCATTCGACACGGGGAACGGCACCCTGAGCGGAACACCCGCCGAATCCGATGCCGGCACCTACGAGAACATCGTCATTAGTGTCAGCGATGGCGCTGGCGGCACAGCCGCCCTGCCCGCGTTCACGCTGGAGGTGCAGCTGCGCAGTGCGGAAACAAGCTTCAACACTGCTTTTATCGAGTTGAACTACGCCGCTGGAGCGGAGGATGGTCAGTTCGGCCTGTTCTCCGTCTTCCAGGATTTCGGCTTCTATGACATCCAGCCGCCCGTCGATGGCGTCAGCAGTGTCACGTTCGGGCCATTCTCCAGCCTGGGCGAGGGCGAGGTCGTCGCACAGCCGCAGAGCTATTTCCTGCAGTACTTCCCCCCAGAGGTGGATGCAGCTGAGACTCAGTCCATGCGGGTCGACGCCAGCGGCGTGCTGTCGCTATTCGCGCCCTACTCCGAGGGGCTGGAAGCGGGCGAAGATATTTATGAGCGCGAGTCCACTTTTGGGTTGTATATCCGCCCCAGCACGCCAGACATGTACGTGCTGGCTGTCGGCGAGCGCGACGAAATCTATGACGCCGCTGACTCGGATGAAGACGGCAATCTCGATTACCTGAATGCCAACCGGAAGCGAGAGGACGGCGCGAGCTTCGCACTGGAAGTGGCACTGCGTCAGTCTGAATCCTTTGAGGTCTCACGCCTGGAGGGCGATTACGGTTTTGTGGGACTCGGGATTCTGATGGAACCCGGCCCTGTCGAAACCACAGCTTTCATTGTTGAACACAGCATCGCCAATGACGGCAGCACCCAGGGCGACGAACGCTTTGCTGCTGACACGATGCGCTATGACCCGTTTGCAAGCCCGCTGACGCAGGTCAGTAGCGAGGACGGCCCGAATACGGCGTTCGTCACGCAGTACAGCGCGAATGCAAACGGCACGATAGAAGCGGAATTCACCGACGCCGGCGCCCCAGCTGGCTCCGCCGCCGGGCTGGCGTCGCCGGACGGCAGCATTATCGTGCTGCAGGAATCGATCCTGACGGGCGACAGCGCAGAACCCACGATCGTCGAGCAGTTCTTCCAGATCGGCCTGCGTCGCAGCGCGAGCGCACCGACCGTCAGTGGCCAGCAGTTCCGCGTTGATGCCTTGGCGATGGAGCGCCAGGCCAATGATCAGGAGTCATACGGCTACATGCTCCGGGGCGCCACGCTGGACTTCGGAACCGATGGCAGTTGCCAGCTGAACTTCCGTGAAGGCCTCAGCCTGTTCATCGCGGGCCGCCCAGGCGACTCCGCAGCGTTTGATGAGCTCCCGGGTGTCGAAGGCCCAGTCGAGACCATGGCCTGCAGCTATACAGCAGAGGCCGGTGGCCGCCTGTTTATCGACTTTGTCGGTGACGCCATCGACCCCTCTTCCACGCTCTTCGAAGGCTTCGTCAGCGAATCCGGCGAAGTCCTGGCCCTCAGCGGCTACCGGGACGAGCCAGGCGCCTTCCACCAGCGCTGGCTGATGATCGGCGCTGTGGACCAGGGATACACAGGACTGGACAACCGGCAACCGGTCATCGAGATCCAGGCAGACGCCTCGTCAGTTGAGGCAGGCGGCACCGTCAACCTCACGGCAACCGCCTCCGATCCCGATTCTCAGAGTGTGGACATCCGCTGGATTGCGAGCACGGGCAGCTTTACCACCGAAACGGGGGGCGCAACGTCCTGGATCGCACCATCCGCCGGTTCCGGAACCACCCTGATTACGGCAGAGGCCAGCGATGGCGACCGTGTCGCCATTGATGAAGTCGTGGTGTCCTGGGGGCTGAGCGATCTACCACGATCGCGTGCGGCGGTTCAGTACAACCTCGCCCAAGCCATCGACTCATCTCTGGTAGACCCCTCAGACATCATCCATGGTTGGTTTGGATTTACACCTCTGCAGATCTTCGAGAGCGACTTGCCAACCTGCAGTACCGGCACCGTCAGCGGCAACTACGATGATGCAGACTCAAGCGGCACGGTCAGCGCTGGAGACTCCGCCAGCTTCGTGTTCTCCAATTGCGAAATCCTCGACCAGGAGCCGATCATCGACGCCGTCTACGACGGGACGCTGAGTTTTAGCATCGAATTGGCAGACCAAAGCGTAGAGCACCTGCCCAATGTCGAGCCGGCAACCGCCACGGGCAATGAGCGCAACTATCAGTGGCGCATCACGGGCATCGACTACACCGAAACTGAGGGCGGCTGTACCTCAACCCAGAATCTTGCAGGACAACTGGCCAGCTACGCGATTGGCGAAACCGGGGAGTTCTATGCCATCGAAGACGGAGGTGTGGAGCAGACCGCATCGACGACCTGCGATGACCAGACCAGCTCTCAGGCACGCGTCCTGGCTCCGTTCCGACTCGCAGTTCAGATCGACTTTGATGCGGGTCAGCACACGGTAGAAACCAGCTATCGCCTGCAGGTTGAAGACGGCGAAGGCGTCCAGTTGCTGGACAGTGAGTACAACACCGACCCCAGCACGCCGGTCACCGGCCCGCTCGACACCTTCGCGCTATCGAACCAAGCAAAACCGGAAGACCCGACCGCTGGCGTGACGCATTACGTGAATCATCTGGATAGCGTCAGCGCACGCATCGACTCCAATCCTGCGAGTATCGACGTCACGGTGGACGAGGAAAACGACGGCCAAGCGGACTCGACTTTCGAGACACATTGGGATTGGCTGGACACGATGCTGACCATCTTCCCCGTGGTGCTCACAGGCGACCAGGAGGTACCGCCGGTGACGACGGCAGCCAGTGGCCTAAGCTTCGTGATTTTGCACCTGCACGACCCCGGCAACTACTTGGTCGATGCCGATGTTTTCGTCTCGGACATGATCCCGACAGCCGCACATCTGCACGAAGCTCCAATCGGGCAAAACGGAGATGTCGTCTTGCCGCTGAGCGTAGCCCCGGAAGACAGCAATCGCTATTTGCTGTCAGCCGCTGCCATCACGGAGCAGCAGCTGGATACGATTCTCGCTGGTGGCTGGTACCTCAATGTGCATTCGGACGCGCAGCCAGGTGGAGAAATCAGAGGCCAGCTACTCAGTGGTGACGCAGTTGACTCGGGGTCCGGGGACAAAGATTTTGACGGCGTCTCGGATTCGGACGAGATCAATATCTACGGCACCGACCCCAACAATCCCGATTCGGATTTCGATGGCCTGAGCGACGGGGATGAGATCTTCGGCGCCGGGACTGACCCGAATAATCCGGACAGTGACGCGGATGGTGCAGGCGACGGCCTCGAGATCAGTGTCGGTAGCCGCGCAGACCTAGCCAATGTTGTGCGATATGTATCGAGCACGCGCGGTGCTCCGGGCAACAATGGTCAGAGCTGGACAGAGGCGTTTGAAGGCCACTTCGATGTGGAATCCGACAACGAAAATGGGCGAGACAGCAGCACACCGGCGTTCTACCTCTACGAGACTGGCCAGTATGTCGGCACGTTCCGACTGGGCAGCAGTGACACCCCACGAGGCTTGATCGTGGTCGCCGGAGGCCTCGGTCCGGACGACCACATCCCTGATCCCTCGACCGTGTTCACCTCACTCAGCGAAGGCAGTACAGCCGTCATCGACAATGCCAATGGCATCACCATCACGGGCGTAAAATTCACTGGCGGCTTCGCTACCCAGGGGGGCGGTCTGGACATCGGCCCGACCCTTCAGAGTGACGTCGTACTGGATAACGTCGAAATCATTGGCAACCGGGCCCAGTTTGGTGGTGGCGTGCATGTGAGCTCCGGTTCGAGCGTCACCGTCACCGTCAGTGACATCAGCGATAACCAGGCCATCGCGTTCGACAGCATGGCACGAGGTGGTGGTCTTGCGGTCAGTGACGGGATGGTCAATGTTGAGTATTCGACAGTCCGCGGGAATCTGGCTGATGGCGGCTTCAGCACCGGCGCTGCCTCGGAGGGCGGTGGCCTGTACGCGGCACCCGGCACGACGCTTAGCGTAGTCGGTTCCGTCATTGCCAATAATCGCACGGGTGACGCGGGCTTCGGGACGGATGCGGGTGGCGGTCTGTTTGCCGACACAGCCCAGATTATTGAAATCTTTGACAGCCAGATTCTTTCCAATCGAGCGGGCTCGACGGGCGGCGGGTTGTACCTGGCTGATTCCGCGTCCGCCAACTTCGTCACCAACAATCTGATCGTCGGCAACGCCAGCGTGAACCAGCCAGGTGGTGGCGTGTATGTGTCACGAGCTACCACGGGGCAGACCCAGATTGCCAACAATACGATTGCGCTGAATCAGGTTTTGTTCACAGAAGGGGCAGGCGGCGTTGAGAGCAGCATCGAGTCCACCGGGCTGGAGCTGCGCGACAACATCATCTGGCTTAACGATGACAGCGACTTATCGGCGAACCTCGGCACCCAGAACTACGCGGGCCCGACGTCTGACAGTGGCGATTTCACGACCGGCCACCTGATTGAGTACAACAACATCGAAGATGTACTCGCAACGGGCACGCCGATCGGCTCCAATGATCTGGTCACCAGCGTCGGCGGCAACGCGACCCTGGCCAACCCAGATTTCCGCGGCAGCTTCTACCTGAACGAGGGCAGCACATCGATCGACTTCGATACCACCCGCACCGCGGCCGATTTGGATCTGGGTGGCTCTACGACACGCTTTGACGGCACTGTGGACGAAGGCGCGCTGGACCTCGGGTACCACGTCTTCTTCGGTCAGGGCAGCCAGACACCCGATGCGGCCAATCCCGAGAACACGCAGTTGACCTGTCACCAGGATGGCAGCGAACAGCGTGAGGTCACCTTCCGCCCCACCCTGTTTGGCGGTGAGACCGGCTCCGGACATGCCTTTGTGGTTGGCGTCAGCAGCCCTGATGGCGTAGGTGTGCAAGGTCGAACTGCCCTGGATCCGCTATCCGACGGCAACTCGACCTACGCCATCGACCTGGGTGACGGCCGCTACGCAGTCGAAGTCTTCTCAGAATTCACGTCTGGCTCGTTTACGGTTAGCCTGAGCTTTGGCTTGGCCCAGGAAGCCGTCGAAGACTTCGTCGTGAACTACGACTACAGCGGTTGCGGCGGCGGCCAAACACGTTAGCCGGCGGCTGGCCTGTCTGACCCGACGGTCAGGCAGGCCTAGCCGAGCAAGTCTTCCAGTGCGTATCGGCCTGCGCCCTGCCCCGCCAGCCAGCCGGCGGCTCGGACGGCACCCCGCGCAAAGATCATCCGATCTGTCGCCTTGTGGGTGATCTCCAGACGCTCGCCCGCCATCGCGAACAAAGCAGTGTGTTCACCCACGATATCGCCGCCCCGGATGACGGAGAAGCCGACACGGCCGTCGCCTCGCGGTCCCACCTGACCGTGGCGCGTCCAGTCAGCCACAGCACCGAGCTCGACGCCCAGACCCTCGGCGACCGACCGCCCAACTGCCAGTGCGGTGCCGGACGGCGCGTCGACCTTTCGGCGATGGTGCGCCTCGATGATTTCGACGTCCGCCTGTTCGCCCAGGACTTCCGCAGCCCGCTGCGCCAGCGCCCGCATCAATGCCACCCCAACGGAAAAATTGTCAGACCGCAGAACCGGGATTCGCTGACTGGACAATTCCAGGCGATCGGCCTGATCGGCATCCAGACCGGTGGTCCCCGTGACCAGCGCGCAATCTCGCGATTCCAGCACCGGCAGCGCGGCCATCAGTGCATCAGGGGAAGAGAAGTCGATGACGACGGTCTCCGGTTCCAGATGCGCCGCGAGGTCGTCCGACACACGAACGCCGATGTGATCCTGACCGATTAGTGAGCCGCAGTCCTTGCCTACAATCTCGCCGCCGGGGCGGTCGACGGCTGCGGACAGAACCAAAGCCGATTGCTCGAACAGCGCCCGGATGACCGATTGCCCCATGCGGCCGCCGGCCCCGAGCACGCAAATCTTCGTCGACATTCATGCGCCTTACGATGAGAATGGCGGCTGATTATCCGTTCAGCCGGGAGCGGCGCAAGCCCTGCCCGGCCGGCCACCATTGCTCATGCTTGATTCTGCCCTGGTTCGCCTGCTGATTCGCCTGCTGGTACTGGCCGTGGTCTTTGCTGGCTGCCTGCTGGGATTTGCCGCGTCCAGCTTCAAGACGCTGTCACCTGCGCACTACCCGTCGACCATGCCAGTCGTCGTTGCCACGGGCGGCGGCGCGGCCGTACTGCAATGGGATCAGGTGGATAGCTCGCCCGTTTCCCTCAGCTTGGCGACCGATGCCAGCGGTTGTCTGGACGCATTCCACTGCGTTGAAGTCAGTCCGGGCCAAAGCATGATTCGGCAGCGCATCGCGGGTGGTCTGGCGTGGTGGCAACAACGCATCGATGGCATGCAGATCACGCAGGCCAGTGTCTTCCGACTCACGCTGGTCATGGCCTTCCCGGCGTTTCTCGTCGCTGCCGTGATCTCCCAGCTCGTGGGCTGGTGGCTACGCCGCAAGTCCCGGCGATCCGCAGCCGGTTAAAAACGCAGACGGATCCAGCCCCCGGACAGCCACGTCCCCTGTAGGATCACCGGCGTCGTCTTGGCTGCAGCCCCCTGTCCGGGGCCTTTATTCCAAGCTACTTAACGCGCTCTTCGAAAAAACGCTTGGCCTTGGCCAGCCAGGACTGCTCTTCGGGACTGTGCTTCTCGCCCACCGTGTCACCGAACTCCGCCAGCAAGGCCTTTTGCTTGGACGACAGGTTGACGGGCGTTTCGATACGCACGGTGCAAAGCAAATCCCCCACCCCGGCACCGCGGACACTGGGCGCGCCCTTGCCACGCAGACGAAACGTGCGCCCGGACTGCGTGCCCTCGGGGATCTTCAGCGTGGCCCGCCCCTTGAGCGTAGGCACTTCGATATCGCCGCCCAGAGCGGCCGTGACGAACGACAAGGGCACGGCACAGCGCAGATCATTGCCATCACGCTCGAAAACGTCATGCGCACGGACATTGATCTGAACATACAAGTCCCCTGGTGGGGCCCCACGCTCGCCAGCTTCACCCTCGCCCGTCAGGCGAATGCGGTCACCGGTGTCCACACCCGGCGGAATTTTCACTGACAGGGTCTTTTCACCTTCAACCCGGCCACGCCCGGAGCAATCCCGGCAGGCGTCGGCAATCACTTCGCCGCGCCCGCGACAGGTCGGGCAGGTCTGCTGGACGGAGAAGAACCCCTGCTGCATGCGAATCTGACCGGCGCCCTGGCAGGTCGGACAGGTCTTGGGCTTGGTGCCAGGCTTGGCGCCAGACCCATCGCAGGTCTCACAGTCGTCCCAGGTCGGGATGTGAATCGCCTTTTCGACGCCGTTGACAGCCTCTTCCAGATCCACAGGCAGGTCATAGCGCAGGTCTGCGCCACGCGCCGCCCGTGCACCGCCGCCCCCGAAGATGTCGGAGAACACGTCACCGAAGATGTCGCCGAACCCGGCGCCGCCGCCGAATCCGCCGCCAGCGGCGCCGGAGACACCCTCATGACCATAACGATCGTAGGCTGCGCGCTTCTGATCGTCAGACAAGACTTCGTAGGCCTCGGAGGCCTCCTTGAACCGGCTCTCGGCGTCTGCATCGCCCGGATTGCGGTCCGGGTGGTTCTTCATGGCCAGCCGACGATAGGCCTTTTTGAGTTCATCGGCACCGGCATCACGGCTGACGCCCAACACCTCGTAGTAGTCACGTTTGCTCATGGCTCTCGGGCGACCCCGCTAGTGCAATAAAAAAGGAGCGAGCGGGCCGGCTCATCGCCCGTCCGCTCGCTCCTCGATGCGCGAAAAACTTATGCGCGCTTCTTCTCGTCGTCGTTGACTTCCTCGAACTCGGCATCGACCACGTCATCGTCAGCCGCCGACGCCTGTGCGTCTGCACCCGCTTCCGCGCCTGCCTCAGCCGCATACGCCTTCTCGGCGATCTTGGCGGATGCCTCGGCGAGTGCCTGGGTCTTGGCTTCGATCGCGTCCTTGTCCTCGCCCTTGAGCACGTCCTGCAGTTCGCTGATTGCGGTTTCCACGGCCGACTTCTCATCCGCCTCGACCTTGTCGCCCAGATCCTTGAGTGTCTTCTCGACACCGTGAATCAGGCCCTCAGCCTGGTTACGGGCGTTGATCAGGTCGGCAAACTTCTTGTCGTCCTCGGCGTGGGCCTCGGCGTCCTTGACCATCTGCTCAATCTCGTCGTCCGACAGACCCGAGCTGGCCTTGATGACAATGGACTGGCTCTTGCCCGTCGCTTTGTCCTTGGCCGACACGTTCAGAATGCCGTTGGCATCAATGTCGAAGGTCACCTCGATCTGCGGCACACCGCGCGGCGCCGGCGGAATGTCAGACAAGTCGAACTTGCCCAGCGACTTGTTCGCACCCGCAACCTCGCGTTCGCCCTGGAGCACGTGCACCGTCACCGCGCCCTGGTTGTCCTCGGCGGTGGTGAAGGTCTCGGCCTTGCGCGTCGGGATCGTCGTGTTCTTTTCAATAAGCTTGGTCATGCGACCGCCCATCGTCTCGATACCCAGCGACAGCGGGGTCACGTCCAGCAGCAGCACGTCCTTGACGTCGCCGGCCAGCACGGCCGCCTGAATCGCCGCGCCCATGGCCACGGCTTCGTCCGGGTTGACGTCACGACGCGGCTCGCGACCAAAGAAGCTCTTCACCGCTTCCTGCACCTTGGGCATGCGCGTCTGACCGCCGACCAGGATGACCTCGTCGATCTCGCCTGCGGACACACCGGCATCCTTCAGCGCCACCTTGCACGGATCGATGGTGCGCTCGACCAGATCATCAACCAGCGACTCCAGCTTGGCGCGGGAGAGCTTCAGGTTCAGGTGCTTGGGACCGGATGCATCGGCCGTGATGTACGGCAGGTTGATCTCGGTCTGCTGCGTGGAGGACAACTCGATCTTGGCCTTCTCACCGGCCTCTTTCAGGCGCTGCATGGCCAGCGGATCGCCGGACAGGTCCACACCCTGGTCTTTCTTGAACTCCGAGGCGATGTAATCGATGACGCGCATATCGAAGTCTTCACCGCCCAGGAACGTATCCCCGTTGGTAGCCAGCACTTCAAACTGCTTGTCGCCGTCGACATCAGCAATCTCGATGATGGACACGTCAAAGGTGCCGCCGCCCAGATCGTAGACCGCAATCTTCTTGTCGCCCTTGGACTTGTCCAGGCCATAAGCCAGCGCGGCCGCCGTGGGCTCGTTGATGATGCGCTTGACCTCAAGGCCGGCAATCTTGCCGGCATCCTTGGTCGCCTGACGCTGGGAGTCGTTGAAATAAGCCGGGACCGTGATGACGGCCTCGGTGACCGACTCGCCCAGATAGTCTTCGGCATCCTTCTTCAGCTTGCGCAGAATGGTCGCCGACACTTCCTGCGGCGACAGCTTCTTGCCCTTAACGTCGACCCAGGCGTCGCCGTTGTCGGCGGCCGTGATCTTGTAGGGCACCATCTTGATGTCCTTCTGGACCACGTCGTCCTGGAAGCGACGGCCGATCAGGCGCTTGATCGCATACAGCGTGTTGCTCGGATTGGTCACCGCCTGGCGCTTGGCCGGACGACCCACCAATGTCTGGTCGTCGTCGGAATACGCCACCACGGACGGCGTGGTGCGCTCACCCTCGGCGTTCTCGATGACCTTGGCACTGCTGCCTTCCAGCAATGCCAGGCATGAGTTCGTCGTGCCGAGGTCGATACCAATGATCTTGCCCATGGTGTGCTCCAAAAAATTCGGTTAAATCAGGTTGCTAGACAAAAGAAGTCGTCTCGTCTGCCGGCTAGATGGGGGACGCCGGCAGAAATTCAAGACTCTGGTCAGTCGTCGGTCTTGGGCTGCGGACGGGCCACAGTCACCATCGCGGCCCGCAGCAGACGGTCATTCAGTAGATAGCCGCGCTGCATGACGTTGACGACTGTATTCGGGTCAGCGTCTGCCTCGACCATCGCCACGGCTTCATGTTGCTCAGGGTTAAACGGCAGGCCCGTCGGGTCGACCTGCTTAATGCCGAACTTGTCCATGACGGTAGAGAGCTGCTTCAGCGTCAGCTCCATGCCCTCGCGGACCGTTTCCACAGTGGCACTTTCAGCCTGGGACGACGCCAGACCGAGTTCCAGAGAATCACGAACCCCGAGCAGCTCGCTGGCGAATTTCTCCAGGCCGAACTTGTGGGCATTGGCCACATCCCGCTCGGCGCGACGTCGGACATTCTCCAACTCGGCACTGGCGCGCAGATACGCTTCCCAGTGTTCCTTGGCCTTGGCCTCGGCTGCCTCAAGTGCGGCAGCACCCTCTGGCGTATCGTTGGTGGAGTGTTCGCCCTGATCGGCGGTTTCGGCCTCCGTGGCCGGGGCTTCGGAGGTCACGTCCTCCGGCTTCTGGTCTTCTGGAGTCATGCTGCGATCCGTGTTCGAAAAGGCGGTGTTGGGCGACAGTCCCGTCGCACGGCTCGCTTGGTGGGGGCACTGCTCAGGTTTTCAAGCCGGACCCGAACATCTCGGCCGTCAGGCTTACCAATGGCACGATGCGCTGATAGGCCATCCGAGTCGGCCCAATCACGCCCAGCACACCAGCGACCTCCCCATCGACATGGTAGGGCGCGGTCACCACGCTGCACTCATCCAACACGGCCACGCCGGATTCCCGCCCGATGAAAATCTGCACCCCCTCGGCGTCCAGGCACTTGCGGAACAGACCCGCGATTTCCTGCTTGCGGTCCAGGGCATGGAGCAACGCACCCAGGCGCTCCCGACTGCCGATCTCCGCGAAAGCCAGCAAATTGGGTTCACCGGCAATCACCAGGCCATCGTCTCCGGCAGACCCGGTGGGACTCACCGCCTGCTGCATCAGTGCTGCCAGCTCGGCGCCAACCGCGGCCCGGGCGGCCTCAACTTCTTTGCGCAATCGTTCGGCCACCTCGAACAAATGCCGGCCCGCCGCTGTCCGGTTAATGAATGCCGCCGCGCGCTCCAGCGCCTCGCGAGGGTACTCGCGTCGCAGTTCGATCACGCGGTTTTGCACCTCATCGCGATCCACCACCATCACGACCAGTACGCGACGGCCTGACAACGGCAGAAACTCGATCTGCCGCAACAGGCGCAAATCGCTGCGGGGCACGGAGACAATACCCGCCATACGGGTCAGATCCGCCAATAACGCTGAGGCGTCGCTGGTGAACTGCTCGTGACGACGATGGGCCGAATGCAGCTTGCTGCGCAGCTCCCGGGCGGCCGGCGCGGCCAATTGCTCTGGCTCCAGCAGGCTGTCGACAAAAAACCGATAGCCACGCACCGTGGGCACACGCCCGGACGAAGAATGCGGCGCAGACACGTAGCCCTGCTCGGCCAAATCCACCATGATGCTGCGCACGGTTGCGGCACTGACGCCAAGACCGCTTCGGGCGAGCAAGGTCGACGAGCCGACAGGTCGACCGTCCGCGATAAACTGCTCCACCAGCGTCTTGAGCAGTGTCGCCTGACGCGCGTTCAATGACGGCAAATCGGTTTCGATGCGAGACTCGGGGCCCACGGGGAAATCACGACTCCATGCTTGAGAAAGAGAAAGCCATGCGCGTTGCGCGCTGTCAACGACGGACCTCGCTGTGAGCGAGTTTCGTCACATCGGGATCATTGCAAAGCGGGACGACGCCGCCGTGTTGACGACGGTAGAGCGCCTCGCGCGCTATTTGCTGGAGCGTGGTCTTCTGATCTATCCGGACCCCGTCGCCGCCCCCGTCACGGAGGCAACGCCCGTCAGCCGTGCTGAGATGGGGCCGCACTGCGACCTGTGCATTGTGGTCGGGGGCGACGGCACGCTATTGGACGCGGGCCGGTACATGGCACCCCACGACGTGCCCATCGTGGGTGTGAACCGCGGTCGCCTCGGGTTCATGGTCGATGTATCACCGGACGACATGAGCGCGCGGCTCGACGAGATTCTCGACGGACAGGGTATCCGCGAAGACCGCCTGATGATCGAAGCGCAACCGGACGTCCAGGGAGACCCCATCAAACGGTTCCTGGCTCTCAACGACGTCGTGGTACGTAATCGCGCGTTCGCCCGCCTGCTGGAGTTCGACACGCGGATCAACGGCGAATTCGTCACCCGACACCGGGCCGATGGCATTGTCATCTCCACGCCGACCGGCTCTACCGCTTATGCCCTGTCCAGCGGCGGGCCCATCGTCCACACCGGCATTGATGCACTGACACTGGTCCCCATCTGTCCGCATACGCTGTCGGACCGTCCGCTGGTCATCAATGCCAATAGCGAGTTGGAGGTCGTCGTCCACGGCGATAACACCGAAGCACTGGTGACCTGGGATGGCCAGGTGAGTCACCCGCTGGCCGGTGGAGACCGGATCCGAATTCGCGCATCCGACAAGCGCATGACGCTCATCCACCCGCCCGGCTACGACTACTTTCATATCCTGCGCAGCAAATTGCATTGGGGGCGTGGACAAGCCTGATGTTGCGTCAACTTTCGATTCAAAACCTTGCGGTCATCGCCGACCTGAGCCTGGACTTCGGCAACGGGTTCAATGTGCTGACCGGAGAAACTGGTGCCGGCAAATCCATTCTGATCGACGCCATCAGCCTGGTCCTGGGTCACCGTGCCGACTCCGATGCGGTTCGAACGGGTGAACCTCGCGCCCAGGTCGACGCCGCCTTCGACCTGGCCGTGGACTCACCGGCCGGCGCGTGGTTGCGAGATCAGGCCCTGGACGATCCGGATGATCCCACCTGCTGCCTGATCCGCCGCGTCGTCATGGCCGACGGCGGCTCACGGGCGTTTATCAACGGGTCCCCGGCCAACATTCGCAGCCTCAGGGAACTGGGCGAACATCTGGTCGATATTCACGGCCAGCACGACAGCCAGCGATTGCTTGACGCCAGCCAGCAGCGCGCGTTGCTCGATGCCTACGGCCGGCACGACACCGCACTGCAGACAGTGGCCGCTCGCGCAGCAGACCTTAAGCGCCTGCGCGACGCTCTCGCGGCGGCGCAGGCAGCCGGTCGCCCGTCCCAGGCGGAGATTGAATTGCTGGAATTCCAGCTCAATGAGCTCGACGCTGCGGCTCCTGAACCTGGTGAGTTCGAGCAACTCGACCAAGAGCAACGCCGCCTGGCCAACGCCGAGCAACTGATGCGTGATGCCGCTGCGGTGATCGGGCTGCTGACGGAGTCTGATGACGGGGCCGCCATCGAACGCAGTGGCAAGGCCCGGGATGTACTCGCCGACCTGGAATCCGTGGACAGTGCATTTGCCGAAGCGCGGGAACTGGTGGATTCCGCAACCATCCAGCTGGAAGACGCGGCCCGGCTCGTGAGCCGGCAACTCGACCGGATGGAACTCGACCCCGACCGACTGCAAGTGGTCGACGAGCGACTCACCGAACTCCACCGCCTTGCGCGCAAGCACGACTGCAAGCCCGAAACGCTCCCCGAGCTGGTCCACACGTTGCGCCATCGCCTGGATCAGGCCACACACGCCGGGGACCAGGCCGCGCGGCTGCAACAGGAAATCGATGCGGCGCTGGTGGCCTATAAGGAATCTGCGCAGCAGTTGACCCGGGCCCGCTCGGACGCAGCCATGCGTATGCAGCAAGCCATTACCGACCACATCCGCACGCTTGGTATGCCGGATGCCCAGGTCCGCATTAGCGTCCGTCCGGACTCCGAGCTGGTCAGCCCGCAGGGTTCAGACCGGATCACCTTCGAAATCGCCGCCAATCCGGGCCAGACCGCACGCCCGCTGGCGCGCGTGGCATCCGGTGGCGAGCTCTCCCGTCTCGCCTTGTCGATCCAGCTCGTCGTGCTGGGCGACGACGCCGCCCCCACAATGATCTTCGACGAAGTCGATGCCGGCATCGGGGGCGCTGTAGCAGAAATCGTCGGGCGCCGACTCGCCGAATTATCCAGTCGACATCAGGTTCTCTGCGTGACCCACCTGCCCCAGGTCGCCGCCCAAGGACAGCAGCAATACCACGTCAGCAAACAAAGCAGCGCCAAGACGACGCGAACCCGGGTCGAACAGCTGCTGGGCGAGCGTCGCGTCGAGGAGATCGCGCGCATGCTGGGCGGAGTTGATGTCACGGAACGGACCCGCGCGCATGCACGGGAGATGCTGGGCCTGGGGCCAGCACCGGCGTAAGCCCGCCAGCCCGCAGGCTGGCGGTGGTGGCGGACTAGTCCTTTTCGGACTGTGCCTCCGGGCTCAGCCCGTAGATCACCAGGCTGTGATCGGTCATCTTCCATCCGTGTTCAGCGGCAATTTCACGCTGCCGCTGTTCGATGATGTCATCGACAAACTCGACCACCTGACCGGTCTTCATGCACACCATGTGGTCATGATGCGGTCCGTCATCCAGTTCGAAAACGCTCTGCCCACCATCAAAATTGTGCCGCGTGACGATGCCAGCCGACTCGAACTGCGTCAGCACACGGTAGACCGTAGCCAAACCGATCTCCTCGCCCAGTTCCAGCAACTGCTTGTACACATCTTCGGCAGTCATGTGCCGCTCATCGGCGGATTCCAGGATCTCCAGAATCTTCAGCCGCGGGAGCGTGACTTTGAGTCCGAGTTTTCGCAGGTCTTGAGATTCCACAGCTTCGATACTCCGCCAACGGGTTTTGCCAAGCGTGTATTATCGCACGTCCTTCAACCGACCCACCTGCACCACCATGATCCGATTGGTTGCACTCGCCGGCGTGCTCGCCGTCACCACCGGCTGCCACCTCGTTTACAAGCTCCCCGTCAATCAGGGCAACGTGATCGAGCAGGATCAGGTCGACCAGGTCGAGGTCGGCATGACGCCTGAGCAAGTCGAGTTTCTGATGGGCTCTGCACTGGTCAAGAGCGAGTTGCGGGAGACCGTCCGCTGGGACTATGTGTCCTACTACCTCAGCCCACGCGACAAGGAACTGCGGCGCAACATCACCGTCGTCTTCGAAAACGGCGTAGTGTCGGAGATTATTGGCGCAAGCACCGATTCTGATCGCGAACAGTCGCAGCCCGTCGATCCACCACCGACACGCTAAGCCCTACAGCCGGCGCCCCGGCTGCGTTCAGCCCTGCGCTTTCGCCTTGGCTGCACGCTTACGGCGGGCTGCCTTGGGATCGGCGATCAGTGGCCGGTACACCTCGACCCGATCACCGCTTTTGACCTCGGTTGCAGCAGGTACCTGCTTGCCGAAAATCCCCATCGCTGCGCTAGACAGGTTGATGTCCGGATACTGCTCGAGAAGCCCTGAGCGCTGCACTGCCTCTTCGACTGTCGTGCCCGCAGGAACATCGAGCCGCAGTAGCGACTGCTGATCCGGCAAGGCATAGGCGACTTCAATCGCCAGTAAATCCGACCCGCTCATGGCTCCGCCCATAGTTGTACCAGTCGCTGCCCGACGCCCAGCGCGTCGATCAGCACAATAATGATGCCGATCCGTGCGGGATAACGCATCATCCAATACCAGGCTTGAAACACCCGATTAGACGGTTCCGTGCCCCATAGCTCGGCGACCAGAGAGCGTGGAAGCAGGCGACCGACATAAATGCAAAGCCCCAACGTCGTCAGGGGCACCAGCAATCGGCCCGTCAAATCCAGCAGCCATTCAGCCAGCGTTCTGCTGCCCGGCGCGATCTCGGCCAGCACGTTGAATGACAGGATGGTCAGCAATCCGAACAACCAGATCAGCATGCCGCTGGCAGTCGCTGCGTAGACGCGGGACAAGCCGTAGCGCTCCATCAACCGCAGCACGATCGGCTCCAGAAGTCCGATGGCGGAGGTCAGCGTCAGCAAGGCCAGCATGACGTAGAGCGCCAACGTCGGCATCGTGCCCTGTGCCCCGAATGCCTGTGGGACCTGCTGAAACAGCAGCGCTACCCCCGCCCGCGGCGCATCACCCGAGGCCAGTACCACAGCAAACAGCGCGGCACCGCCCACCAGAGTGAACAGCAAGTCACCGAGCAGCACAGCGCCCGCGCAGCGCAGAATGGGAGTGTCATCCGGCAGGAAAACACCGTAGGCGAGCATGACGCCCGCGCCGAGGCTCAGGGTGTAGAAGGACTGAGAGATCGCAGATAGCAAGCCCGTCACGCCCAACTCCGTCGGCCTGAAGCCCAGCAATCGCGCCGCCGCTTCCCCCAGGTGACCGGTTCCTGACGCATAGAACAACAGGCCAACCGCCAGCGCAAAGGCCGTGGGCACGAGCAGACTGGCGGCGCGCTGCAGTCCCAGCCTCGGCCCATGCGCAACCACCAAGGTCACAAACACCATGAAAATCGTGTGCCAGGCCAGGCTCCGTTCCGGATCACCAGCCAGCGCCAGAAACTGGGCACGCACCGCCTCAGATTCGATGCTGGCGAACACCCCCGCCCCGGCCCGTATGGCGTAGGCCAGCGTCCAACCCGCAATCACGGCGTAATAGGAGAGCACCAGCGCCGCAGCGAGCAAGGCCGTCCACCCCAGCAACTGCCAGCCACGCCCAACCTGGCCTGCCCGCGACAGATGGCGCAGCCCCCAGACCATGTTGGAGCGCATCCACCGCCCGAGCACCCACTCGTTAATCAGCAGGGGCGCGGCTAGACCACACAGGCTGATCAGGTACACCAACAGGTAAGCCGAGCCGCCGTTGTCGGCGATCAGACTCGGCAAGCGCCACAGATTGCCCAAGCCAACGACGATGCCCAGCACGGCCAGCACAAAGCGACCCGGTGAACCCCAATAGCCGTAAGGCGACGACCTTAGCGGCATCTACTCCCCCCTTCCCGCGCGGGTCTCTCGCGAGCCGCACCGTATAAATCCAGAAATACCCGTGCAACGCAGGTTGCGATGTCCGCCCACCCCGACCGGACCTTCACAGCGCGCGCCAGCACGCAACGGGCACGTATAATCGGAGCGGTGAGCAAGAAGAGCAAATCAAAACTGGGTGATCGCCAGATCGCCGTCAATCGACGCGCACGGCACGACTACCATATCGAGGACCGTTTCGAGGCGGGTATTGTCCTCAGTGGCTGGGAGGTCAAAGCCTTGCGCGAAGGCCGGGCCCAGGTCGCCGAAGCATACGTGTATCTCAAGAACGGCGAGGCTTGGCTGCTGGGCGCACATATCAATCCCCTGCAGTCGGCGTCGACACATGTGGTCGCCAAGCCGGACCGTACGCGCAAGCTGTTGCTGCACCGTCGCGAACTCAGCCGGCTGATCGGCGCCACCGAGCGCCAGGGCTACACGCTGATTCCCCTGGATCTGCACTGGACCCGCGGTCGCGCAAAACTCGAGATCGGGCTTGCAAAGGGCAAGAAGCAGCACGACAAGCGGTCGGATATCAAGAGCCGCGAGTGGGACCGGCAGAAGGCGCGCATCCTCCGCCACGGCGAGAAAGCCTAGCCTGGACGGCCTGAACTTTCAGGCCACGAGCAGGTCCATTTATGCGACACTATCGCGTTCATCGGGGGCGACTTGGATTCGACGGGAGTCGCGAAACCTGACGTGCATGCCGAGGTGCAGTCCCCCTCGTAAAACAGACTTGCAATCAAGCTTAGTTGCGAACGACGACAACTACGCCCTCGCTGCGTAAAAAACCGCAGTGAGCGTCCGACCTGGTCTGCTTGTGGGCTGGGTATCGGGCGTCAAATTACACAAGCTCGCCCGCGGATAGGTCTCTGGTCCAACGGTTAAAACTTCGTGAGTCTAAGCGGCTGTCTTCCCTCGCCTGCCGGGTAACAGTCGCCGACAATCAAAGGCAAGGCTAAGCATGTAGATCGAAAGGCAGAGGGCTTTCGGACGCGGGTTCGATTCCCGCCGCCTCCACCAATTCGACCTCATAGAGGACGAGCAAACAGGCCGCCATTGTGCGGCCTGTGTTGTTTCTGGGGGAGCACGGATCTATTCACCCCCTTCCGACAGAGCCCGTTTGTAGGCAGCAACTTATCGGCGCGAATGCATCAGCGTTTGGCCAGCTGCCTCACAGCGTCGGCTTAAGACGGCGCTGTGAGGGGCTCGTCCAACTGCTGCGCACGCCGCTGCGTCTGCAGCACAATGGCCAAGCCGATCAACGCCAGAGTCAGATTGCCAAGGGCCAAGGCGACCAGCGTGCCGTCGTACTGCTGGGCAATCGCAAACCCCAGCCCCGTCCCCGCAACGGTTGTGAAGCTACCGATAACAGCCGCTGCACTGCCCGCATGGTGCCCCATGGGCTCCATGGCCAGGGCGTTCAGATTCGCCCCGAGAAACCCGAAACAGAACAGACAAAGCCCCTGCAGGATGATGTACAGCGCAAGCGGCACGGTATCCATCCAGGCCAGCACCGACCACAACGCGCTTACCCCAATCAAACCAAGCAAAGCCGTACGCGTCATAAAGACCAAGCCAAATCTGCGCAGTAAACGTGCATTGATAAAGGCTGCGGCAGTCAGGAACAGCGCGATGATGGCGAAGAGCAGGGTAAACCCCGCTCCAATGCCGTACCGATCCTGAAAAATCTGCTGAGCCAGGCTGATGAAGACCACCAGCACGCCGAAGACGCTGCAAAGCGCGAGCATGTAGCCCCGCGTCACCGGGTGTCGCAAAACCACCCCAAAGCCGCGCCGCACATTGGCCCGATTGAACGGGCGTCGGTTCTCAGGCGTCAGCGTCTCGCTCACCCGATAATGCCCCCAGACCACCATGCCGACACCCGCCAGCAGCAGCGCCACAAACATCCAGCGCCAGGGGGCAATAAGCAGAATCCCCTGCCCGATCGACGGTGCAAGAATCGGTACGATCATGAACACCATCATGGCCATGGACATGACCCGACCCATCTCCACACCGACGAACCGGTCTCGCACCAGCGCCATGGCCACAACCCGCGGCGCACCGGCCCCGAAGCCCTGAATAAAACGCGATGCGATCAGCATCCCGAAATTGGTCGACGCAGCAGACATCAGACTCGCCGCCGCAAACAGCAGCAATCCAAAGCTGAGGACGGGCTTACGACCAAAGCTGTCGCTCAGGGGGCCATACAAAAACTGCGATGCGCCCAGGCCGAACAAATAGGCCGAGATCACGGCCTGCCGATCATTCTCATCGGCTGCACCCAGATCGAGGCTGATCTGCGGCAACGCCGCAAGCACAATGTCGATGGCCAGCGCATTGATCGCCATGCAGGCGGCGACGAAACAGACAAACTCACGCAAACCCATCATGGGGCGATGCGGGGCGGTCAGAAGTGTGGCGGACATCTGCAGGCTCCTCGTCTCGTGCCGATGCAGCCGCACGTGGACAGGGGGTGGATTGGAGTGCGACCGGGCCTCCCGGCCTGCCCACTCGCTTCGCGGCAGGCCGCGAGCTTGACGGGCTTAGGACCTTGGGGCCGGCGCCAAAAATGGCCGAACGCAGAATATTAGTCTACCTAATCAGATGCCCGCCTGGCCATCGTTCACAATAAGCGCATGGACGAGAACGACATCACCACCGGTCCAGGCGCGTTGTCCTGGGACCAAGGCCAGCCCTATTCCGACCGCTATGGGGACCGTTATTTTGACCGCGATGGGCTAGCCGAATCCGAGCACGTCTTTCTCCAACACAACAATCTCCCTGACCGCTGGTCGAACCAGCCCACATTTGTCGTGGGCGAACTGGGCTTCGGCACTGGGCTCAATGCCTGCCTCACCGTGGCGCACTGGCTGGCGACGGCGCCCGCCCATGCCACCCTGGACTACATCAGCATCGAGGCACACCCTCTGCCTCCAGAGGCCATGCACCGAGCCTTGTCGTACTGGCCGCAGTTGGCCCCCATAGCGGCAGAGATCGTATCCGCCTGCGGCCAGCTCCAACCGGGGCACAATCTGCGCGTTGTCTGCGGAGGCCGGGTCCGCCTGCTGCTGCTCTGCGGTGACGCCGAGGCCATGCTCTCGTCGCTGGACGGTGAAATCGATGCCTGGTTTCTTGACGGGTTTTCCCCTGCCCGTAACCCCGCCATGTGGTCCGACACGGTGTGCATGGCTCTGGCAGCGCGCACGGCCATCGGCGGCAGCTTTGCAACCTATACCGCAGCGGGTTGGGTGCGCCGCAATCTCCAGGCCGCCGGATTCGATGTTCAGAAGGCCAAGGGTTTTGGTCGCAAGCGGGAAATGCTGCACGGACGCCTCCATGCGACCACCTTGCGGCCAGCCACCTTCACCCCGGATCAGCAACCGTGGTTTCAGCGCCCGACGATGTCCCGTCCCGGCGAGGCTGTGGTCATCGGCGCCGGACTCGCGGGTTGTGCGACCGCCCGCGCCCTGGCTGAACGCGGTGTCGCAGTCACGGTATTCGACCGTTCCACGCCGGCGGATGCGGTGCCATCCCGACTGCCCGGGCTGATCGTCCGACGCTATCCGGAGCGCTCGGCGATTCTGCGCGGTCGGTTTTATGACACGGCATTTGCCCATACGGCCCATCGCCTGCACAACGCACAGGGCTGGCACGCGACCGGTGTGGGCGTCCTCACACACCGTGGGCGCAGCGGTGATGACGAACTGGACGCCCAGGCGTTCGGCGAACAACTGGGCAGGCCCATGAGTACTGCCGGGCGCTGGCTACCTGACGCTGGATGGCTGGACCCCGTGTGCTGGTCCAGGCATTGGCTGGACCACCCGCGCATCCGTTGCGTCGAACACAGCGCGCCCTCCCAGCCAATGGAGAGCCCCACCGTTTGGGCCACGGGCGCGGCCACCACAGCCTGGGATGAGGTAGCGCCCATCTCACCAGCTCGTGGACAAATGAGCCGGGTGGACGCCCCGGCAGACCTGCAGTGGCCTGCCGCGCCAATCGCAGGCGGTGGGCTTTGCATTCCAACCCGCGACGGGCTTTGGCTGGGCAGTAGCCACCTGCGGGGAGACACCAGCACTCAACCTGATCCAGACGAATCGACCGCCTATCTTGCGTACTGGAGTCAGGAATTGGGCCGGCCAACACCGTTGACGGCGTCCACCCATGCCACTGGAGTTCGTGCCGGGACCCGCGACCGGATGCCGCAGGTCGGCCCCTTGCCTGAAGTCGCCTGGTGGCAGGCGCAGTACGCATCGATACGACACGGCCGCGCGAACGAGCGCTTCGCTCCCGGCCGTGTCATAAACCACCAGTGGCTGCATCGAGGGCACGGGAGCCGGGGTGCGACCGCTGCATTGCTCTGCGCGGAAGTTATCGCCGCCGCGATCACGGGCGCGCCCTTGCCGGTGGATCGGTCCACCTGGGCGGCGCTGCACCCCGGCCGCAGTCTCATCCAGGCCCTGCGCCGGGGCGATCAACACGGCCAGGCGTCGGTCTGACTGCGCGAATAGATCAGTGTTTTCTTAAGCGTCCACAGCGATCTGTGCGCGCTCGATGATCGCGTCGAACGACAGTCCGGCAGGCAATGTTCCAAACACCCGACCACCATCAAATCGGCCGGCCATGAACGCTTCGGCAACGAACCCGGGCGCCGAGCGGACCAGCAGGCAGGCCTGCAGACAAACGGCAAGCTCCTCGACCAACGACCGTGCCCGCACCTCCAGCTGATCGTGATCCGCCAAGGCCGCTTCCAGTGCACTGATCCGCTTGGCAAGCCCGGCATCCGCCGCCGCGCCGATCTTGAGTTCGCGCATGATGGCCGGCATGCTTTGCGGTTCCCGGGAGATCGCGCGTAAGACATCCAGGCATTGAATGTTCCCGGAACCTTCCCAGATCGAGTTGAGCGGAGCCTGTCGGTACAGGCGCGGCAGCAGCGATTCCTCGACATAACCCGCGCCGCCCAGGCACTCCTGGGCCTCGTTCACCATCATGGGCGTGCGCTTGCAGACCCAGTACTTGCCGACGGCCGTCAGCACCCGGGCCAACGCCGCCTCTTCCGTATCGCCCTGCGCCGCAGAATCCAGCGCGCTGGCCAGTCTGAGCGTCATTGCCAGGGCCGCTTCAGACTCCAGCGCGAGATCCGCCAGTACGTTCTGCATCAGCGGCTGATCGGACAGTAAGCGCCCGAAAGCCTGTCGATGCCGGGTGTGGTGGATGGCCTGGCTAAGCGCCTGGCGCATCAGCGACGCCGAACCGATCATGCAGTCCAGCCGGGTGTGCATGACCATGTCGAGAATCGTTGGCACCCCGCGCCCCTGCTCGCCGACCATGATGCCCCAGGCGTCGTAGAACTCGACCTCGCTGGAGGCATTGGCGTGATCCCCCAGCTTGTCCTTTAACCGCTGAATGCGCAGCGGGTTCTGCGTGCCATCCGGGCGAAACCGAGGGACGAGGAAACAGGACAGTCCGCGTTCGCACTGGGCGAGGACCAGGAACGCATCGCACATGGGTGCGGAGAAAAACCATTTGTGACCGACCAGCGTATACGCCTGGCCGGGCCCAGGCTGAGCCACGGGTGTCGCCCGTGTTGTGTTGGCGCGCACATCCGAGCCGCCCTGCTTCTCGGTCATGCCCATGCCAATCGTGGCGCCACGCTTGTCCGCCAGTGGCAGAAAGCGCCCATCGTAGTCACTCGACAAGATCTTCGGCAGCCAGTGGTCGGCCACGTCAGGCTGATTCCGCAACGCCGGAACCGAGGCATACGTCATCGTCAGCGGGCAACACGTCCCGGCCTCTGCCTGGCCATGCAAATAGGTGAGCGCGGCGCGCACTACCTGGGCACCTTCGCCCGGTTGCGTCCAGGGCAGAGAAGGTAAGCCGTGGGCGATCGCAGTCGACATGATCTCGTGGTAAGCGGGGTGAAACTCCACCAGATCCAGGCGATGACCGAAGCGATCATGCGAGCGCAGCGTCGGCCGGTGCGCATTGGCGAGGACGCCGAGCTCCATGAGCCGTCCCCCTGCCAGCTCCCCGTACGCCAGCGCGCGTTCGTGCCCCCAGCTTCCGCCAAAGGCATCCATCCATTGCTGCAACACCCGGTCGCCGGCATAGAGGTTTGCCCCGAGCAGTTCGGGGGGTTGGTTGGTGACCTGGTGGGTCAAATCCTCGGTGTTTCGCATGGCATGTTTCTTGAGCGACTTTGAGTGACAGTGGATCATGCGCATGGGGCAAGCTCAACCGAGAGCGATGGGGATGAACGAAACCAACTGGGCCGAGATCGAACGCGTGTTCGACGCGGTAATGGATGCAGCACCGGAGCGCCGTCAGGCGGTGCTCGAGCAGCTGTGCAAAGACAACGACAAGCTGCGGGAATCGGTGCAACGCTTGCTCGATGCCGACCGCGATGCGGGTGAGTTTCTGCAGCAACCCGCCGCAGTGGGACAGCCCTCGCCGCCGCCACAAGCCAGTGACTACGCCCTGCAGCGTGGCGACAGTATCGGGATCTGGGCTGTGGTCTGCCCGCTCGGCCGTGGTGGCATGGGCGAGGTGTATCTGGCCGATCGTTCCGACGGCCAGTACCGACAGCAGGCGGCGATCAAGCGACTGCCCACACGAGACCCCAGCCGACTGGTCCGCTTCCAGCGTGAGCGGCAGATTCTGGCGGACCTGGATCACCCCAACATCGCCCGTTTGCTCGACGGTGGCGTGGACGACCAGGACCATCCCTACATGGCCATGGAATACGTCGATGGCCTACCCCTGCTGGACTACTGCCGCCAGCATGGGCTGGACCTGAGAGCGCGCCTCACACTGTTCCGGTCGATCTGCGATGCGGCCGCCTATGCGCACCGACGTCTGGTCATTCACCGCGACATCAAACCCGCCAATATTCTGGTCCGCGCGGACGGCACCCCCAAGCTGCTGGATTTTGGGATTGCCTCCTTAATCGATGAATCCGGCGTCAAGGACGGCCAACTCACCCAGGCGCTTTACACACCGAACTATGCGGCCCCGGAGCAGTTGGCGGGCGGCCAGATCACCACTGCCACGGATGTCCACGGATTGGGCGCGGTGTTGTACGCACTGTTGTCCGGCGATCCCCCGCAGCAACTCGATGGTCTCGCGTTACCGGCCGCCATCAACCGCGTCCTCACGGCGACGCCGCCGGCGCCCAGCACAGTGACGGGCAGCGACAACCTGTTGCGAGGTCACGCATGGGCCAGTGACCTCGACGCCATCTGCGCCATGGCGTTGCGCAAGGAACCGGATGCCCGCTATCCCAGCGTGCTGGCGCTGTGCGAAGACATCGACGCCATGCTGGCGCTACGCCCGGTTCGCGCTCGCCGAGGTGCAAAACGCTACATCGCCGGCCGATTTGTGCGACGCAATTGGATTGCCGTCGCCAGCTCGGCACTGGTGCTGGCCCTCATCATCGGCGCGTTGGGCATGACCACCTACTACGCCCACCGGGCCGCGGTCGAGCGCGATGTTGCGCTACGCGATGCCGCGCGCGTCGCGAGCATGCGTGACGCCATGGCACGGGTTCTTGGCGCGGCGGGCAGTGAGAATGAATCCGGCGAACCGCTAACTGCCGTTGGGTTGCTGGACAACGCCCTGTCACGCCTGGATGACGAACTGGCAGATGACCCGGCCAGCCATGCGGCCGGCCTGCGCATGATCGGCAGCATTTTCTTCGCGATGGATGATTACCGCCGGGCGGAACCCATCCTGGAGCGAATCGCCACGACCCAGCACCCCGACGTACCAGGTGATATCCGTGCGCTGGCCCAGTTCGATTTGTCACAGATCCGGTTCGAAGCGGGTGATACCGCGGGCGCGCGCAAGCTCTTCGATCAGGCCTATGCCTATTGGCAGGCCAACGAATCCCGCCACGAGGTACAACTCATTCATTCAGCCTCGATGCTGTCGCGGCTGTACCGCGTCGAGGGCGAGCCGCAACAAGCAGTGGGCGTGATCACAGACGCCGTTCGTCGTGCCGACCGCCTGTGGGGCCGTAACCACGAAGAAACCGCTATCGTGCTGAGTAATCTGGTCGTTGCTCATTTCTACAACAACGACATGGAATCCGCGCAGCAAGTGAGCGCACAGACCTGGGCCGTCTGGGAAGCGCTCGACAAGACCGACTCCGTCAATGCACTCAACACCCTGGCTAACTGGGGCTCCATTGCGCGTAAACGAGGCGACTTGATCACCGCTGCCGATCGCATACAGCTCTCTACGGAACTGCGTGAATCGCTCTATGGTCCATCGGCCGCGCTGGCCCGCCAGATGATCAAGCTCTCCCGGCTACAGGCTGACAACGGCAAACTGGAGGCGGCTCTGGCCACCGTGGACCGGGCGTTGCCGATGGCGCTGGAGTATGGAGAAAGGGGTGACAAGCTCACAACGGCATTGGGCTGCCAACGGGGTTATCTGCTACTGCTGGATGGTCGTCACCAGGAGGCCCTCAAAGCGCTTGAAACCACGCTCATCAACATGACACCCCATACGCAGAACGACATCTACGGCACAGACTGCCGGGTACTCAGGGGTCACGCCTTGGCGGTAGCAGGTGAGTTCGACCGCGCCGAGGATGCACTGGACAGCAGCATCGAAACGCTTCGTCAAACCGGCGAGCCCGGCAAGCCGCACCTGTCATTGGCACTGAGTTATCGCGCACGCCTCGCGCTGTACCGGGGTGATGCGGATGCTGTCGAACGATTCCAGCAGGCGCTGGAGATCAAGCAAGCCCTGCATGGCGAGGACCACTACCAGGTCCAGCTATTGCGCTGCGAACTGGGCCGTGCGCTGGTCGCCGCAGGTGACGTCGAACGTGGCCGACAGCTCATGGACACGGCGACGGAGGCGCTCAAGAATCAGTTCGGCATGCAACACGCCTTGTACGAGCGGGCACAGGCCATCCGCGCTGAGGCGGCGATCTGACGCGTTGAGACCCCGCCGGCGCAGATCCACGCGCTGCCTTCAAACAGACGCAGACGCGTACCCGACACGTCTGCGCCCCATGGTTATCAGACCAGGCAATAAAGCATGTACAGCATGAGGATGACCTGGGCGATAAACATCGTTGCTCGAACCAGCACCAGCGGAAAACTCGTCCCAAGGCTGTGAACGCCTATCTGGACCAAGCGTGCGTACAGCACGAAAGGCGCCAGCGCATCGATGACGGCATGCTGGTCCAACGCCACCGCCAGCAGCACCACAGCTGCGAACGGCGCCAGATTCTCCAGGCAATTCAGGTGGGCGTGCTTGAGCCGGATAATCAGTCCCGGATCATCCTCCGGTCGGCCACGCGTCCAATGATCAGCCGCCTTGGCCCGGCTCAGTACCAACGGCACGCGGTAGCCGGCGTAGATCAGCGGTAATAGCAAGGTCACCGCAGTAAACCCGGCCAAGGCCATCAATCCAGTCATGTCTCTTCTCCCTGTTGGCGTGCGCCGTCAATCCCGACAGCACGGATGCCGTTTGTTATGGAAGCCGTAGACTAACCGATCGTTCAGTGGCGCGGCACCTACCTGGATGGACAGGTCAGGACGCCGGCATGCGGCGAAGCGCTTCAGCAGAGGCGACGACCGATCCCTCAGACCGGTCACAGGCCGCCAGCAACTCGCTGCTACGCACCAGATGCCGTGGCTGCATGGGGGGTGCCCGCAAGGCGTCCAGCTCCTCGGCCAACCGCTGAGGAACAGGCCGTGCCTGGGCCTGCATGCGCACACGTACCTGCACCAATTCCAGGTAGCGGTGATAACGACGATCCCCCTCGGCCACCAGATGACAGGCCACCCGCAGCGTGTCCGTCATGCTCATCCGGGCCGGCACGGCGCCGTTGAAATGAGGGGCCACGTACCGCGCCGCCAATTCATCATGACGCAGCGCCGCCTGCACATAGGTCTCAGCCGCGGTAAACGCTGCGGCCTGATTACGCTCGGCCTCAACAGCGTCACGGTCTCCCCACTGTGCGGCGAGATTGGTCGCAGCCAGAAGCAGCACAACCGTGGTGGCGAACGCGGTACGACGCGAGTAAATCGAAGACATGCCGAAACCCCTGAGTCAGGACAAAGCCGATAACTGTATTTATATACAGCCATGGCACTGTCTGCAACTACAGTAGTTCAGGCAATGGCGATCGACTCGCCCCGGCTCCGTTTGGCGGCGTACATGGCCTGATCGGCCGCGCGCACCAGGCTGTCGACATCTGCGCCGTGTTCAGGAAACATCGCGATGCCGATGCTGGCACCACATTGCAGGGCCAGCCCGTCGATCACTACAGGCGCCGTGATGGCCTCCAGCAGTCGATCGGCGATCTGGCGTGCCTGCGCAACAGTGGTGCAGCTCGCCAGCACAACACCGAACTCATCGCCGCCCAGCCGTGCCACGGAATCATCCCCACGCAGCGTGCGCGCCATTCTCCAGCCCAGCGTCTTGAGCAGACCATCCCCGGCATCATGACCGTATTGGTCGTTAATCGGTTTGAAGCCGTTCAGGTCCAGGTAGAGCAATCCAAATGCGGATGACGCATCCGACGACACGCAGCGTTCAAGGTGACGCTGAAAAATGCGCCGGTTCGGCAATCCGGTCAGCTCATCGTGTTCGGCGCTACGCCGCAGCGCCTCCTGGGCACTGAGCTGGTCGGAGATGTCGTTGAACACCAGTACAAAGCCGGAGGTCTGCTGCTGCGCCGAGTCCACGGCCGACAGACTAAAGGCCACCGGAACTGGCGGCCGGCCCGGTAGCATGAACTCGGTCTGCGTACTGCGGTAAATCCCGTCCGTGATCGCCACGCCCCGCATCTCGCTGGCCGCGAAGTCATCGCCGATCCGATCGCGCAAAGCCTGGTTGAACAGGCTCGTCACCGGCTGGCCCAGCAGGCTCGGCGGTTCAACTCCCAGCAATCGGGCTGCCGCCGGATTGGTGAAGTCGATCATCCCGTCCGGTGTCAGACCAAAAATTCCCTCGGCCGCCCCCCTGAGCAGACCGCTCAGCTGTCCGTTGACCCGACGTAGCATGTCCGTGGACTCGGCCAGGCGACGGCGGTGCGACCACAGTTCGGTCAGCACACGCACCTTCGAGATCAACAACTTGTCGTTGACCGGCTTGAACAGGTAGTCGATGGCACCCGTATCGTAGCCACGAAACTCACGGGCCTCGCTGCGATCGCCCGCCGTAATGAAGATCACCGGCAGTGGCACCTCACCAGCGTGCTCCCGGATCAGCTCCGCCGTTTCGTAGCCGTCCAGGTCAGGCATTTGCACGTCCATCAAAATGGCCGCGAACTCATGTCGCAGCACCAGCGACAAGGCTTCATGCCCTGACGATGCTTCGTGCAAATCCAGGCCCAGCTTCCCCAGAATGGCGCGGTAAGCCAGTAGATTGGCCGGCACATCATCCACCAGCAGCAACTTTGGCCGGATCCGTGAGTCTCCGCGCGTTCGTCCTTCCATCGACATCCCGTTCCCTAGTCGATTGCGCCGCCCGCCAATTGGGCCACCAACTGGCCCAGCGCGTCTGCCGCAACAAGATGATCGGGCCTGCAGCGCGCCAGAGCCGCTTCAGGCATGGTCGGCGCCACTGAAGACGCAGGTGTTTGCACCACAAGCGTTCCCCCGAGGGCCTGAATCTGCGCCATGCCGCGCGCACCATCCCCGCTCGCCCCGGTTAACAACACGCCCAGCAGCCGGTTGCCGAACGCAATGGCAGCCGATTCAAACAACACATCTATCGACGGCTGCGCATGGTTGACCGGCCCATCCGAAGACAGGCTCAGCGTCTGGTCCCGTTCGATCAGCACATGGTAACCCCCAGGGGCGAGATAGATGGTGCGCGCCTCAAGGCGCTGCTTGTCCTCTGCCTCGACGGCATGACAGCCACAATGCTCGCGAAAATGGCGGATAAAATCCTGGGCGCTGCCCCGCGGTATATGCAGCGCCAGCAACAGCGGAGGGAATGGAATCGCCGCCCACTGCGGCAGCGCATCCAGCAGCACTTCGAAGCTGCCGTGCGACCCGCCGATGACGACCGCGTCAAATCGCACGGTACAGACGCGCCACGCGGTCCAGGGTCTGAAACGACTGCCCCGCTGAAAGATGCAGCAGGCTTTCCTTGGCACCCAGCGCGAGGAAACCACGCCGGGCCAGGCTGCGGTGGAACAAATCGATCACCCGATTCTGCAGATCACGCTCGAAGTAGATCATCACGTTGCGACACATGATCAGCACCATCTCCCCGAACACTTCGTCCGAGACAATATTGTGCTGCGAAAACACCATGTTCTCGCGCAGAGAGGCATCAAACCGGGCAGCCCCGTACTGCTGCACCGTGTAGTCAGCCAAACGCCCCGTCCCTCCGGCCGCCTGGTAATTGCGTTCCCCCCTGGCGATGGATTCAGCAGGGTAGATTCCGTCCCTGGCCCTCGCCAATGCGTCCGTGTTGATGTCGGTGGCGTAGATCTGGGCCCGATCCAGCAAGCCGGCCTCCTTGAGCAGGATGGCCATCGAATACACCTCTTCACCCGACGCACAGCCGGCATGCCAGACCTTGAAATAGGAGTAGGTCCGCAGGACCGGGAACACCTGCTCCCGAATCGCGGCAAAGCATTCCGGATCGCGAAACGGCTCCGTCACATTGACCGCAATGCCGTTGACCGCCTGGTCCAGGAAGCCCGGCTCGTGCAACAGCCGCGGGATCAGCTCACTGACCTGCTCCAGTCCCAGCCGCTCGGTCAGCCCCTGCAGGCGCCGCTCCAGCGATGCCCGGGAATACTGGCGAAAATCCAGCCCAAACCGCTCGTACAAGGCCTTGATGACCAGATCGACCTCGATGCGCAGCACCTCGGGATCGGTCACGCCGCACGCCCCAGCCAGACGCGGATCATCGACAACAGCCGGTCCATGTCGATGGGCTTGGCCAGATAGTCACTGGCCCCAGCTTCCAGACACTTGCGACGGTCTTCCGGCATGGCCTTGGCTGTCAGGGCGATCACCGGCAACTCGGCATGGGCAGGATTGGCACGGATCCGGGCCATCGCCTCGTAGCCATCCATGACCGGCATCATGATATCCATGAGCACGAGATCCACCGCACCCAGTTCCGCCAGCTTGTCCAAGGCCATCTGCCCATTGTCGGCAATGTGAACGTCAAAGCCCTTCTTCTTGAGCGTGCCGGATAACGCAAAGGTGTTCCGCAGGTCGTCATCTACGAGCAACAACCGCTTGCCCTCGAACACCCCAGGACCATCGTGCAGGCGTTCGAGCACTTGTCGCTGCTGCGCCGGCAAGCGCTCGTTGAGTGCGTGAACGAACAGCGTGACCTCATCCAGCAGCCGTTCAGGCGACTGCGCCCCCTTGATCACGACACTATCAGCCATCTCGCTGAGTTCGCGATGCTCGTCGCGGGTGAGGTCACGGCCGGTGTAGATCACGACCGGTGGATGACTGTCCGCCTGCATCCGGAGCCGCCGGAGAAACTCCATGCCGTCGATGTCATCGAGTTTCAGATCCAGCACGATGCAGTCAAAGGACTCGGACGCCAGCCGTGCCAGTGCCTGCTCGCCGCTGGCTTCCACCTCGATCTCGGTCTGGTCATTCTCCAGCAGGCCGCGAATGGCGGTCTGTGCCCCGGGGTCATCCTCGAGAACCAGCACACGACGGCGCCCTGTCTGCGCCGATTCGATCCGGGCCAGTACGTCGCCGAGATCGTCCAGCGTGGCTGGTTTGGCCAGAAAGCCCATGGCCCCCATACGCAGGGCATCGACCGAACTGTCTCTGGCCGAGACGATATGCACCGGAATATGCCGGGTGGCCAACCGCTCCTTGAGCACAGCCAGAACCTGCTGTCCGTCCATGTCCGGCAGCTGCAAATCCAACACAATCCCCAGCGGCTGATGCTCAGCGGCCAGTGCCAGTCCGCTGCGCCCATCCAGGGCCACGAGCGCGGGCCGGCCCCGGCGGCGAACCTGATCCCGAACAATCGCTGCAAAGGCCGGGTCATCCTCGATGATCAGCACCGCCTGTCCGGGTGCGTTCAACTGCGCCCGGTCGTCCGCCACCCGACTCGCAGCCTCCGCAGCGGCCGGCAGCGCATCCACCGCCAGCGTCACCGGCCCCTCACGGGAGGGATCAGACGCCGCCTCGGGCACTGTTTCCGTTGCCTCGCCCAGCCATTGCGGCACCACGGCCGTAAACACGCTGCCCTGACCCGGTTCGCTACGTGCATGCATGACTCCGCCCAGCAAGGTCGACATTTCGCGGCAAATGCTCAGCCCCAGCCCGGTACCGCCGTACTGACGGCTGGTTGAGCCGTCTGCCTGCACAAACGGTTTGAAAATCTCGTCCAGCTTGCCGGCGGCAATCCCAATGCCCGTGTCGACCACCGAGAACGCCAGCAACTGATCCGTCGCCCATTCCCCATCCGGCCCGGTTGGCCGGGGCAGGTCTGCATCCGGGCGCGCCACGCGGAGTGTCACACCGCCCTGCGCTGTGAACTTCAGTGCATTAGAGACCAGGTTGCGAATAATCTGCTGCAGTCGCTGGGCATCCGTGCACAGCTGCGCCGGTAAGTCGTCCGCCCGTTCGATCGCAAAGGCAACCCCCTTGGATTTGGCCATCGGCTCAAATTGCCGTCGCAGTGGTTCCAGCAACGCGTCCAGTGAGCAGGGCGCTGCGTGCAATTCCAGCTGGCCTGCCTCGACCTTGGAGAGATCGAGAATCTCGTTGATGAGATTCAGCAGATCCCGGCCGCTTTCGTACACCACGCGTGCAGATTCAGATTGATCCGAGGTCAGGTTCCCGTCCTCGTTGTCAGCCAGCTGGCGGGACAGAATCAACATGCTGTTCAACGGTGTGCGCAGCTCGTGCGACATGTTGGCGAGAAACTCGGATTTGTACTGCGTGGCCTGCTGAAGATGGCGGGCCGTTTCTTCCAGGCGCTGGCGCTCCTGCGACAAGACCTCGCTTTTCTCCTCCAGTTCCTCATTGGTGGTACGCAGTTCCTCCCGTTGCTGCTTGAGCTCCTCCTCGGACTGGCGCAGCGCCTGGGTCTGCTCCTCCAGCTCCTCGTTCGACACACGCAGCTCTTCCTGCTGCTCCTCCAGACGGGTTGCCATGGACCGGGTTTCTTCCAGCAACTGCTCGGTGCGTTGCTTGGCATCCAGGGCATCGAGGGCCAGCGCCACCGACTCGGAGATGCTGTCCAGTAGTTCCAGCGCCTGCTGAGGCGACGCGCCTCGCCATGCCAGTTCCAGCAACCCGACCACACGTCCCTGTGCACGCAGCGGTGTCAAAGTGACCGCCACAGCAGCGGTTGTCCCCAGTCCCGAGTCCACCGTCAGGTAGTCAGCCGGCAGGTCGTTCAGCAGGCGCGTGCCCTCTTCCTGTAACGCGCGACCCAACTGACCGTGCTCCGTGTCCACTCGTGCTGACCAATCGATGTGAGTCGGCAACCCGCGCTGTGCCCGCAGCGTCAAGCCTTGCTCATCCTGCTGGTACAGGGCACCGATATCCGCATCCAGCACCCGCAGCAGGCATTGAACGACAGCGGCGGCCAGCTCGTCCGCAGCGCGGGGGCGCCGCATGGCGCTAAGCACTGCCAACTGGCCCTCGGCGCGCCAGGCGGCCGCCTCGTTGCTATTGCGGTACTCGGCAAGTGCCGTCGCCATGGCATTCACCGCATGTGACAGCGAATCCCGATCACTGCGCGGCACCAGGCTGGCCTCGTAGTCTCCCGCCGCAATTCGTTGTGCCCGCTGCTCAATCGCCCGACTGGCCTCGCCCAGCGACACCAGCGACCGCGCCATCACATCGCCGGGCCCCAGTGGTTCAGGAAGTGCGGAGGTGTCGCCGGCCGCCAACCGCTGCAACGCCTTGGCCAGGCTTGCGATGCGCCGGTTGTAACGACGCACCATGGCCTCCAACTCGCCGATCTCATCGCTCTGGTTGCGACCAGCACCCTGGCGCAACTCGATCGATCCGGTCTCGGTGACGTGGCGCAAATCGTTCATGAACCCGGACAAGCCCGAGCTCAGGCGCCGATAAAAGGACACGGCGAGCAAGCTGACCAAGGCAACCACCAGGCCCCCGATGGCCAGTGTCCACAGGGCCTGCCGGTCGGCGGCATGGTAAATCGTGTCAACCTGACGCCGCACGGTACTCTGCAGGTCCATCGCGGCCTCATCGAGTCCGGCATCCAATCGCTGCAACGCCTGGTCCAGACGATTGTCATCGATGGGACTTTCCCAACGCGTCAGCGCCTCGATGGCCTGCAGTGCAGGTGCATCGGAAACCTTCACCTGGGCATCGATCGCAGAAGGCAGTTCGCCACGCGCCCAGGCCGCCGTCACAAACGGAATCCGCTCCACATAGGCTGTCAACGTGGTTTGCAGCGCGGCCACGATGCTGTTGTCGATACCGGCGGACTCTGCCTCGTATGCAATCCGGTCGAGCGCCGCCTGGGCAGCACCTGCCCGGGCATTGACCTGCTCCAAATAACGAGCTTCGCCGCGCAGCACATAGTTCTTGAAGGCATGAATAAACCCGCCATACCCCATCGACCGCAGCATTTGCTCTGTGAGGGCCGCGACCTGCTGCTGGTCCAATGCGTCCTCCAGCCCGGCGAACCAGCCCAGCGCCCGCAACTCCGCCATGAGGTCAGCCAGTGGACGACCCGTGCCGGCATGCGCCATCAGCCCGGTGTACAAATCGACCCGACGCTCCAGTCCGGCGCGCGCAACGCTCATCGCAATCGCGGTCTCGGGCTCCACACGCCCCTGCATGTCCGCGTAGGCCATGAGAGCACTCAGCAGCCCGGCGTCGTCATGGATGCGATGCAGCACTGCCGCCGCTCTAAATTGGGCGGCCGCCTGAACATCCTCGACCTGAATGGCTACGCGGTCCATCCACTGCGCCGCACCCTGCGTGGCGGGCTCAAACTGGTCGATCACCCGTTCCAATGCCGTACCGCCACCCACCGCCACACGCCGCGACAGATGGGTCGTCACGGTCTGCACATACTGGCGCAGCGGGGCTTCTAACGCGCCGAGATCCTCCTGTTCCTGCTGCCAGGCCCGTAATGCATCCAGCGCTTGACGGGTCTGTTGCGCCCAGCTGGGGTCTGGAGCCTCTCGCCGGCCCAACGAAAGAATCGCCGCATCCCGTTGCTGGGCAGCCGCCCGACCCACCGCCCGTACATGCACCGCGCCGGCCAGCGAGCGGCGCACGTCCTCCGCCGCCTGATGTGCGTCCCACACCGGGCGCAACCCGACCATGACCGCAGCCACGCTCATCAGCACCGGCAACGCTGCCAGCAACAACATTTTGGATCGCAGTTTCATCCCTGGCCTGTTCTCATCCCTGACAAAGCGGCCAGGCCAGTGGCGGGTCGTCGCGCACGCCCGCCTTCAGCCATCAGGCCACCAAAAAACGGAGTATCACATGCCCCGATCAGCGTTCTGCAGCTGCCGTAGGAGCAAATAGGCCCCCAATCCTGTCGCCACACCCGGCACGGCGCCGAGCAGCAGGCATACCCAGCCATGACGAATGCCACGGGCTCGCGCCTCGTAGATCACCCACACGGCGAGAATCATCCAGCAGGCAATGGCATCGCTGGCGTAGCCGGCTGCGTAGGGATTGACGAAGCCGGCCAGCGCTGCCCCAAGCAGGTCCGGATCGGCCCAGAGCGGTGGCAGGACCATCACAACAAACACGCCCGCAAACCCCAGTCCGATCCCGGTCACGCAGACAAGAAACACACGCTCAGACATCTTCGACGCCCTCTGGACACAATCATGGATTGAGATCGCCAGGCAGGTGCCCGTGGACACCGTAGGCCCGGACGCCGTCATCACGGTCCGATCACCACGAATCCCCCAACAATACCGCAGGCATGCGAGCGCTGAACCGCGCTGTGGCGCTTGCCAAGCGCTGTTTCACGCTGCACGTTGTCGGTACACGGGCTAATCAGCGCTTTGTTGTCTTCCCTGCGCGTGGGCGGGCAGGCGCCTGCGCCTCTGATCACCGCTGCAACGCAGAGAGACCATCATGCAACAGCCAAAGCCCAACCCGGTGCAGCAACGCATCCTGCTCGCAGGCATCATTGGCATGCCCGGCGCTGTCCTGTTGGGCCTCGGCCTGCAAAGCCTGTTTGCTGAGAGACCGCTGCTCCCCGTGCTCGCCGATCCGGATATCATCTGGAGCATGATTGCGGTGGGGGTGGGTTTTCTGATCTGGGAGGCCTGTATTTTGATCCCCGCTCTGCGCCAACACGCCCGCGAACGTCGTCGCTAAGCCACAGGCGGTGCCGGATCAGCGTTTATCCGACCGTGTCTGCAGGCTTAATGTCTCGTTGGCCACCGTGGCTTTGAATCCGAGGCCATCCAGCCAGCCCAGCGCGGCATCCGAACCTTTCCACGGTGAAAAACGCAAGGTGCCAGAGGTCTCGGCCACGACCTCGGTGACACTGTCCCCCAACACCAGCAGCTGCTGACACGCCCAGTACCAGCGGCCCCGCGTTTCCATGGACCACGGTTGCGAGTCCAGCTCGCCATCGGTGCGAATGATTCGCCCCAATTGAGACTCCGCGTAAAGCCGGATCGCCGCAAGCAATCCCACCTGGTCCAGCAGGCTCGGTCGCAGACCGACCGTGGTGTCGCGCACCTGACTGGCCGCTTCATCCAGCGCGGCCAGTGCCATTTGTTGGGGCGCAGACGCGTCCAGGCGCTTGAGCGACAGTACGGCCAGTGTCAGCGACTGCGCAATCTCGTCATGCAATGTCGAGGCGAGCTTGCGCCGATCCTCCAACAGCCGTTGCAGGGCTTCTTCCAGTGCGTTGGACAAAACCGTGAGCCCGTCAGATGGAGCGCCATGATGCCATGCAGCCTGCCCTCACAACGAAACACGGCGCGGAGATCCGCGCCGTATCGTCATCGCCAGTCGCCGGCTGTTAGAAGAGTTCGATACTGCCCTCGTCCATCGATTCCTGGGTCACGGGATGATGCGGCGGCTTCTTCCACTCCTGTCGGGCAGGTTGAATCCGCTGATTGAACTGCTGCAGTTCACGCACCCGGTCTGCAGACGCACCCTCGGCCGACTTGGGCAACAAGCCCGTCAGCACCAGGGCCTCGCGGCTGATGTGTTCCAGTCGGTCCAGATGGTCACCCACCGAACCCAACGCCTGCGTGGCGATGTCCTCGAATTGCAGCGAACGAACAGCCTTTTGCACGGCAATCTCGATTTGCTCGCGGCAGTCGGAGACCCGATGAATGCCCTTGGACAGCTTGGTGTCGATGGACTCGACCTGGGTCACCAGATCATCCGCCTGGACCTTGGCCTGTGCGCTGGCCTCCATGTCACGGGAGGCCATGTTCTGCACGGTCTGACGAACCTTGGTCATGGAGTCGCGGGCGTCATGCGCCAGACCGCGAATCTGTTCGTTGAAGGTCGTCGACCGCTCCGACAAGCTGCGCACCTCCTCGGCAACCACTGCAAAACCTCGCCCGGCATCACCGGCACGTGCAGCCTCAATCGCGGCGTTCAGCGCCAGCAGATTGGTCTGGTCGGCAATCGACTTCACGTCTTCCAGCAATTCGAAAATGGCATCGAGCTGCTTGCTCATCTGGTCGATCTGCCCCAGCGTCGAAGAGCTGCGCTCGCTTTCTTCCTGGAGCAGGGTCACAAGCTGCTCGACCAGACTGCCGGCCCGCACGGCGAACTCGCGCACGTTTACACCGGAATCGTCGGAGGTCTGGGCCACCAGGCCGCCGACGGCGTCCTGCTGCGTCCGTGACGTCTGGCTGATCGCGTTAAAACTGCTGCCCAGTTCCGCCACCGCCTCCTTGACGAGACCGTTCACGCGCTCGACCTCTGAGCGCACTTCCAGCATCTCGTTCTTGGCGGAGACACCCAATTCGTCCAGCAGTGCCTTGTTCTGCTGCAAGGTCTGCTCGTGGTCCTCAACGGAGTGCATGCGTTGCCAGATCGACCAGCCAGTCCAGCCAAGCACCAGCAGTAGGCCGGCAGTCGTACCCCACAGCAGGGTGGCCGGGGCGCCCGACAGGGCGGTGATCACATGAGCAACCGTGAGGCCGGCCAGTGCGAGCAGAATCTTGAAATCGGGGGTGGACATTCGAGGTCTCCGGTACTCCGTGAACTGTTGTTATAACGGCCGCTTCGAGCAGGTCTTTAGCGCTTTATCCGCGAAGTTTGCTGCGGATTGCACACCGGCTGATGCGCCCGGCATGTGTCATGCAATGGCGTCCTGCCGCGTGGCGTTGAGCGCCGTTTGAGCCATGTCGTCCAGGGCGACCAGACGCTCGACGCCCCCCAATCGATAGGCCGATCCGGGCATACCCCAGACCACACAACTGGCCTCATCCTGGGCCAGGGTGCGGGCACCGGCTTGCCTCAGTTCGAGCATGGCCTCGGCCCCGTCCGCCCCCATCCCGGTGAGCATGACACCCACGGCATTGCGGCCGCAGGCCTGTGCGACAGAGCGAAACAGCACATCCACGCTGGGGCGGTGACCGTTAACAGCGGGTTCGCTGTCCAGCCTGCAGACCAGCCGTGCGCCGCTGCGACTCACTCGCAAATGCTGATCGCCTGGCGCGAGGTAGGCATGGCCCGGTGTAATCGGCTGACCATCGCGCGCCTGACACACGCGCATCGGCGAGATACCGTCCAGGCGTGCGGCCAACGACGCACTGAATGCCGCCGGAATGTGCTGCGTCATGACCATGGCGGGAGCATCCGGCGGCATGCGCTCCAGCAGCACGCGCAAGGCCTCGGTGCCGCCTGTGGACGCGCCCACACAGATCAGTTGGTCGGTGGTGCGGTAGGCACGAGCCACCACCACTTCATCACGGGCCGCTGCCGCACGTCGCTGCCGCGGGCGGGCTCGCGACGCCGCTCGCAGCTTGTCACGCAGTTGTTCGGTATAGGCCTTCAGGCCGCTGGCAATCCCAACGGCGGGCTTGGTCACAAAATCTACGGCGCCCAATTCAAGGGCGCGCAGGGTGATGTCGGCACCACGTTCGGTGAGTGACGACACCATCACCACCGGCATGGGACGCAGACGCATCAGGTTGTCGAGAAACGTGAGCCCATCCATGCGCGGCATTTCCACATCCAGCGTCAGCACATCGGGGTTAAGCGCCTTGATTTTCTCCCGGGCGTCGTAGGGGTCGCGCGCAACGCCCACTACGTCCAGATCCGGGGCCGACCCAATCATCTCCGTGAGTACCTCACGCACCAGGGCGGAGTCATCGACAATCAGCACCCGCGTGCTCACGAGAACAACTCCACGGAACCGGATTCCTCCGCCTTCTGCGCCAACTGCTGGTAATGCTGACTTTCGTCGCGAACAATGCGGCTGGCCTCAACCACCGGCAGCCGCTTGACGAAGACACGCCCGCTCTCGCCAAAAAAGTGCACCCGCCGGGGCCAGGGCCCTCCCAGGTCGGAGGCCACGATCGGGATGCCTTCTGTTCGGAGATAACGCTCGACAAATTCGATGTTGCTGCCGCCCACATCGGTCTGGGTCATCGACCGCACAACGGCCGCGCCCCCGAACAGCTTGGCGCGTAAACGGGGCCGGGCCGCACCCAGCCCAACCAGACGATTGATCAACAGCTCCATGGCATGGATGCCGTAACGGCCAGAGCCTGAACCGGAGGCCTCTTCGCCCGGGAGCATGAAGTGATTCATGCCACCGACGCGGGCATCGGGATCGAAAAGGCAGGCGGCCACGCAGGAGCCAAGAATTGTGACCAGCATCGTACCGTCACCGGAGCCGGCAAACTCCCCAGGTAAAAGCTTGACGGCCTCGGCGCCGAACTTCCGGTCGAAATAGCGATTGGATCTGGCCGACTGCGGGTCTTGCCAGCGATCGAGCACATCCTCGCGCAGCTCCAGGGCGGCGTAAGCCATCAGGCAGCAACCCCGACGGCCTGGGCCCGATAAACCGTGTGGCCCTGCGAGACGAAACCCGGCACGTCGCGCACCTGGCTTTCGGAGTGCCCGACAAACAACCACCCGCCCGATCGCAGGCTGCGGTGAAACTGCTGAAGCAACGCAGACTGCGTCGGCTTATCAAAGTAAATCATGACGTTGCGGCAAAAAATGATGTCCACGCCGTTAAAGCGCGCCCACTGCTGACCCAGCAGATTGAAGGTCTCGAACTCCACCAGGCGACGGAGTTCGGGCCGCACCCGCGCCCGACCCGCCATGGCCCCGACACCCCGCTGAAAGAAGCGCTTACGCCGGGCCAACGTCACATCCTCGACCCGATCCAGCGCGTAAATCCCGGCGCGGCAGTGCGCAAGCACCTCGGTATTGATATCGGTCGCCACGATCTCCACAGGCGGCGTCCAACTCTCGTAATGCTCGACGGCCGTCATGGCGATGGAATACGGCTCCTCCCCCGTCGACGCGGCACTGCACCAGATCCGGACCCGTTGTGATCCGTACTCGGAGAGCACGCGGTCCAGCACTTCGAAGTGATGCGCCTCGCGATAAAAAGCGGTGAGATTGGTCGTCAAGGCGTTAACAAAGGCTTCCCGTTCGTTGCGCTCATCCCCGTCGACCAGCGCCAGATAGGCGTCAAAACTGTCCAGGCGCAGCCGGCGCAGGCGCCGAACCAGCCGGCTGTACACCATGTCCTGCTTGGACGCTGCCAGTGAAATACCTGCGTAGTCCCGGATCATCTGCCGAATGCGCTGAAACTGAGCGCGGGTCAGATCGAACTCCTTGGCGCGCCTGCTCACCCGTGCGAACCCGTCTGGCGCTCATCCAGCCCCACCAGGCCCGCGCCGAAATGCGCCAGGGGCACGCCCCACCACTGCCAGCCTCGCTTGGCCGCGCCGCTAAGCGCCGCGCTACACCAGCCCAGCACCCCCAGCGGCTCGTGACCTCGTCGTCCACCCATCTGCTCTCTCCTTCCGTCGTCGGACTAGAACTCAGCCCACTGCTCGTCCCCGGCCACCGCCGCCGGCGCTGCCTTGGGCGTAGGCGCGGGCTGTGCCGGCTTACGGGCGTGGTTGGCGGCGGGTTTCTCAGGCGCGGACACCCGGGCAATCGGCGCGCTAGGCCCGCGAACCAGTGGCTCGCGTGCTGCCTCATCCGCATCAAAACGGAACCGCTGAATCGCAGTGAGCAGGCCGTCCGCCTGCGTCGTCAGCGACTTCGCGGCGGCGGCGGATTCCTCGACCAGCGCGGCGTTCTGCTGGGTGCCTTGATCCATATGCGTAATGGCATCGTTGACCTGTTCGATGCCCGAACGCTGCTCGCGTGAGGCTGCGGTGATCTCGCCCATGATGTCGGTCACCCGCTTCACCGCACTGACGATCTCCGCCATGGTCTCGCCCGCCTGGTCGACCATGTCGCTGCCCTTGGTGATGTTGTCCACCGAACTGGAAATCAGCTTCTTGATTTCCTTGGCTGCCGCCGACGACCGCTGGGCCAGTGAACGGACCTCGCCGGCTACAACCGCAAACCCCCGGCCCTGCTCGCCTGCACGCGCGGCCTCAACCGCTGCGTTTAGCGCGAGGATGTTGGTCTGGAAGGCAATGCCCTCGATGACGCTGATGATCTCGCTGATCTCGCGGGAGCTGTTGGTGATCTCACCCATCCGCACCACGACCTGCTTGACCACCTCTCCGCCGCGGTTGGCCGTCTCGCTCGCCCCCACCGCCAGCTGATTGGCCTGCTCCGCGTTCTCTGAGTTCTGGCGCACCGCGGAGGTCAACTGCTCCATGGACGAGGCCGTCTCCTCCAGACTGGCCGCGGTCTGCTCGGTCCGCGCGGACAAATCATCGGCCCCCGAGGCGATATCGCGGGAGGCTCCGTTGATCTCGACAGACGAGTCACGAATCTGGCCCAGCAAATCAGTCAGACGATCCACCGTGGTGTTGACCGAATCCCTCAATTCACCCCAGGAACCCTTGTAGTCCTCTTCGATACGCTGGGTGAAGTCCCCATCCGCCATGGCCACCAACGTACGGTTGATCGACTCGAAGCCGGCCTCGAATCCCCCCATGAGCTCGTTGATGCCTGCGGAGATCCGGTGGAAAAAACCGTCCTTATTGTCGAGCTGAATCCGCTTGGCGAAATCGCCATTGTTGGCGGCCGCAATGGCCTCACCAATCTCCTGCTCCACCGCGACTTCGGCCTTGCGGTCACGCCATTCCACGACCGTGCCGCGGCGCTCGCCGTTGGCGTCGATGATGGGATTAACCGTCAACGCCATGGTGCGACCACCCACCTTGATCTGAGCACGGTGGGTATCCCGCAGCTGCGCGATCATCCGTTCCTGATGCGCCGGATTCTTGTGGAAGTCATCGATGCAGGTACCCATGACCTTGCGCACATCGAATTGCGGCAAATCCTCACGCAGGTCCGATTCGGCCAGGGTGAACATGTTGAACAGCGACCGGTTGATATAGGTAATCCGGCGGTCGTTGTCGGCGATCATGACGTTGGCTGACACGTTGTCCAGCGCGTTGCGAATGCGCAGGTTCTCGTCCGCGATTTCCCGCTCGCGCGCCTCGCGGGCATCGATCTCGGCCTGCAGTGCCAGTTCCTGGGTGCGGTCCTTCCACTCCACCACGGTGCCCAGGCGCTCCCCGGCGTTGTTGATCACCGGGCTGGCAATCAGCCCGAATGTGCGGCCACCCAGCTTGATATCGGTCTTAAACGTGGACTCCAGTCGCTCCAGCATCCGCCGCTGGTGATCCGGATTCTTGTGGAACGCGTCGATGGACTGACCATCCAGATTGTCCACCCGGAAATCCGGCAATTCCTTCTGGATGTCCGCCTCAGCCGTCACCAGCATCTTGCGGACGGAATCGTTCATGTAGATCACACGCCGATCATTGTCGGCAATCATCACATTGGTCGTGACATTGTCCAGCGCATTGCGAATCCGCAGATTGTCAGCCGCCACCGCCTGCTCGCGAATCGCGTTGCTGTGGATGTGATCCAGCATCTTGTTGATGCAGTCGCACAGCTCGCCCACCAGACCCGTGGCGTGATCCACCTCGATGCGCTGCGACAAATCCTCGGACGCCGTGATGGCCATGGTCTGCTTGGCGACCTGCTCCATCGCCAGATTCGCCTGCATTTTTTCCGTAATGTCGGTGGCGTACTTCACCACCTTCACCGGCTTGCCTTCCGCATCGAGGATCGGGTTGTAGGACGCCTCGATCCAGATCTGCCGGCCACCTTTTCCGACGCGCGGGTACTGGCCAGCGTCGTATTCTCCCCGGTTCAGCTTGGCCCAAAACTCCCGGTACTCGAAGGAGGCCGCCTGCTCCTTGTCCACAAACATGCTGTGATGACGACCCTGGACTTCATCCAGGGTGTAGCCCACCGCTGACAGGAAATTCTCGTTGGCCGTGAGAATATTGCCGTCCATGTCGAACTCGATCACCGCCTGCGACTTGCGGATAGCGGCGAGCTGGCCGGCATTTTCTGCAGCCTGGTTGCGGGCTGTGGTCACATCGGTGGCGTACTTGACCACCTTGAAGGGCCGCCCGGCGGCATCAAAAATCGGGTTATAGCTGGCCTCGATCCAGATTTCGCTGCCATCTTTGGCCATGCGCTTGTACGTGCCCTTATCGAACTCGCCCAGGCCCAGCTGCTTCCAGAACAGTCGGTAAGCATCGGACGCACGCTCCTCCTTGGCCACAAACATGCTGTGGTGCTTGCCAACGACTTCGTCGCGCGCGTAGCCGGTGGTCGCGAGGAAGTTGTCGTTTGCACTGATAATCGTGCCATCGAGCTCGAACTCGATCACTGCCTGAGATTTCCCGATGGCGGCGATCTGCCCTTCGTGGTCCGCCGCCGTGCGCATCCGCTCGGTGACGTCCGTGGCGTACTTGACGACCATGAACGGCTGGCCGTCCTCATCGAAGATCGGGTTGTAGGTGGCCTCGATCCAGATGGGTTCGCCGTTCTTCTTGATGCGCTTGTAGGTCGCACGGTCGAACTCGCCTCGGCCTAACTTGGCCCAGAAGTCCAGATACGTGGCCTTTTCCCGCTCAGCGGGCTCCACAAAAATGCTGTGATGCTGACCGATGATCTCGCTGGGCTCATAGCCGACCGCATCACAGAAATTTCGATTCGCCTCAAGAATATGCCCCTCAAGGTCAAAATGAATCACCGCCATGGACTTATCCAGCGCGCGGATCTGTCCGTCTTTGATGGCCTGTTCCCGTTGTGCCTGGCGAGATCCGCCGAACAAGCCCAGAATGCTGTTATTGCCCATGATTAGTTCCCCGTGGATGTGTGGTTCGCCGCAGCAGCAGAGGTTGGCTCTGCCGTGGACAAGGCCATTTCTTCGCTGGCCATGAATCGCTCGATATCAATCAGAATGACGAGCCGGTCGCCGGCCGACCCCAAACCCTTGATTGAACTAGCATTGAGATGCCCCCCAAAATCCGGAGGCGGGAGAATCTGCGAATCCCGCAGGTTCATGACATCGGAGACGCTATCAACGACGATGCCGACCTTTCTGGATTCCAGATGCAGAATGATCATCACGGTGAATGCGTCATAACTGGGCTCACCTAGGCGAAAACGAATACGCAGGTCGACCACTGGCATGATCGTCCCCCGCAGATTGATCACTCCTTTGACGTAATCCGGAGCATCCGGAATCTTGGTCACCGTGTCGTAACCCCGGATTTCCTGAACTTTCAGGATGTCGACACCGTATTCCTCATCACCCAGCCGGAATGTCAGGAATTCCTGTGAGGGCTCGTTGCCGTCCTCTTCGTCGGCCTGTGAATGCGCGCGTGTCGCGTCATCCGGTTCTGTCGCGTCGTTCATTGGGGAGTCCTTGCCGGCTTTTCGCCGGTTGATTGTTGTTGGTACCCACCACCCGGCTATGCCGCGCGGACCTGTTCGAACGTAGCGGCAAGCTCTCCCGCATCCAGAATCAGCGAGACCCGGCCATTGCCCAGAATGGTCGCGCCTGAGACTCCAAACACGCTGCCGTAGTGTTCTTCGAGATTCTTGATGACCACCTGCTGGTGACCCAGCAACTCATCAACCTGCAAGGCAACCCGCTTGCCCTCGCTCTCGACGATGACCAACACACTGGCCGCCAGTGCCTGCTGCGCACCGGCCACGCCAAAGGCCTGATGCAATCGAAGAATGGGGATGTATTCACCGCGCACGCGGACCATCTCCGCCTGCCCGGTAATGCGTTTGATGTCGGCGGCGGCGGGCTGCAGCGATTCGCAGACCACGTTCAGGGGAATGACGTAAGTCTCGTCACCGACACCGACCAACATGCCGTCGAGAATGGCCAGGGTCAGCGGCAGGCGGATTTCGACACGCGTGCCCTGTCCGGCCTGAGACGACAGCGTGACCTGCCCGCCCAGCCCCACAATGTTGCGCTTGACGACATCCATGCCAACACCGCGCCCGGACAGGTCGGTCACCGCTTCCGCAGTGGAGAATCCGGGTGCGAACAACAGCTGCCAGACGTCGGCGTCAGACATGTCGTCGCTGACCGCCAGGCCGGACTGCCTCGCCTTATCGAGAATGCGCTGACGATTCAGGCCCGCGCCGTCATCCATCACTTCGATGACGATGAACCCGCCTTCGTGCGCGGCCTTCAATGTGATGTGACCCTTGGCCGGCTTGCCGGCGGCCTCGCGCCGCTCCGGTGATTCGATGCCGTGATCGATGCTGTTACGCACGATATGTGTCAGCGGATCGACAATCTTCTCGGTCACGCTGCGATCCAGCTCGGTTCCCTCGCCCTCCATATGCAGCTCAACCTGCTTGCCCAACTGCGTCGCCACGTCACGGACCACGCGCGGAAACCGCTTGAACACCGAGTCAATCACAACCATGCGCGTCGACAGCACGGCGTCCTGCAAATCGCGGGTGTTGCGAGCCAGCGTTTCCAGGCCTGCAATCAGTCGCTCGTGGTGGACCGGGTCCAGCTCGTGACCCGCCTGGTTGAGCATGGACTGGGTAATGACCAGCTCGCCGACCAGGTTGATGAGTGTGTCGATCTTGTCGACGCCGACACGCAGCGTGCTGCTGGCTGCCGGCGGGTGAACGGGGTTGCTCCGGCTCGGGGGCGCCTTGTGCTCAGGCACTTCTGCCAGCTTGGGCAGGGTTCCCAGTTCGGGGTCATCCACCAGGTGTTGGGGCGTCAGCGCCAGGTCGCACTCGTCCTCGATCCAGGCAAACGCATCACGGACCTGCGTTTCGGGGACCGGTGCCAGCAGGTCCAGCACCCAGTGTCCGTAGCAAAGCGTCGGATCGATGGCTGCAAGATCCGGCAGCTCGCTGTAGTCAGGCGTAGCGGTGAACTCGCCCATGCCTGCCAACTCTCGGAAGACATGTAGCGGATCGTTGCCGGTACTGAACAGGTCTGCATGGGGCCGGAAGGCAATGCGCCAGCCCGCCACCGCCAGCGCAGGGGTGACGTCCTGATCGTCATCATCGGCGACCGGCGTTGCCTCCAGCACGGCTAGAAGCTCGCGCTGCACCGCGTGATGCCGGGCCACATCGATCTCTGCGCCGGCCTGGGCATCGTCAAACATCGCCCGCAAGCTATCGACGGAGCGCAGCAGCAGGTCAACAAGCGCAGGGTCTGCCTGACGGGCGCCGCTACGCAGGTCGTCCAGCAGCGTTTCAACGACATGCGTGAACTGACTGATCGGCTCAAAGCCGAACGTACCTGCCCCGCCCTTGATCGAATGCGCCGCCCGGAAGATGGCGTTGATCGCTTCGGCATCCAGTGCCGAGGGGTCCATGGCCAGCAAGCCGGATTCCATGACATCCAGCCCTTCCAGACTCTCTTCGAAGAAGGTCTGCTGGAACTGCTGCATGTCGATGCTCATGGGCGCGACGCCTTGTCGGTGGAGGGTGAGTCGATCAGTTCAGAACGCGCTGGACCACGGAGATGAGCTGGTCCGGGTTAAAAGGCTTGACCAGCCAGCCGGTCGCGCCGGCCTGCTTGCCTTCGGCCTTTTTGTCGGCGCCGGCTTCGGTTGTCAGGATGAGCAGGGGCGTGAACTTGTAGCTGTCCAGCCCGCGCAGCTCGCGCACCAGCGTGATGCCATCCATATTCGGCATGTTCACGTCGGCCAGCACCAGCGAGTAGGCATTGGATTTGGCCTTGTCCAGCGCCACCTGGCCGTCCTCGGCTTCTTCCACGTCAAACCCGGCATCGCGCAGGGTGTAGGCCACCATCTGGCGCATGGAGGGCGAGTCGTCTACGGCAAGAATCTTCTTCATTAGTGGGTCTCCGAATCGGTCTGGAGGGAGTCGAGGGCAAGCAGGGATTCAAGACCCAGCAAGCGGGCGCCATCTCTGAGCACATCCGATGCGGCCGTCCACCGGGTCTGGCGGCCACAGCGGGCACGTTCGGTGACGAAGCTGGCGAGCAACTGCAGCCCTGGCGTATCGACACGAACAATGTGTCGACCGTCCAGGGTGACGGGACCTTCACTGCGGCGGGCTTCCATGAGCCGGGCGTGCAGCGTCGAGATCTCGCGTATGGACAACTCGCCATCCAGGTCAAGCTTCAGTGCGGTTTGGGACATGACAATCTCCCGCGGGGTCTTGTCTGCCTTATCGGCAGACTCGGAGGGTTCTGTAGTGCGGATCTCCACTAGTGGGCCTGCGCACTCGTGGGCTCCAGCCGCGCGATTAATCGCGCCTCGGCCGGTGTCAGCCCGTATTCCTTGACGAGCAGATCTGTCGCGATGCCATCACGCGCCAGGCTGCGGGCATGTTCCAGGCCCCAGCGCCGTTCCAGCGCGCGTTGGGCATCCGCCACGGCATCGAGCTGCGTCATCGTCTCGCGCAGGTCATCACGCCCGGCGGACTGGGCAGCGATGTGGTTGCACTCCACCCGCAACTGCTGAATGGCACGGCCCAGCGCGCCGACGGTTGCGCGGTCTGCTGTCTGCTGACCGATCAACTGCTGCTGCGCCTCGGCCAGTCGCTGCAATCGCTGGGTCACCAGCCACAGACCGGCCACACAGGCGCAGCCCATGACACTGGCGCCCAGAGTGACGAGCAGTTCGGGGGCCATCAGACCAGCGCTCCGATCCGACCCAGCACGGCCTGCACATCCAGCACCAGCAACGGATAGTCCTTGCGCTGAAAAACGCCCGCTACGGGCAGTGCCTGGGTGTTGTCAGCGACTTTGGGGGCGGGTTCGAACAGGCGATCCGGCGCATTCCACACATCACCCACGGCATCCACCGTCAGGCCGACCGGTTCACCCGTCACATCGGTGACCAGCACCCGCTGCTGGTCGCTGTGCTCGGGCACGGGCCGGTTCAGCATGGTGTGCAACGACAGCACAGTGACAATGGCCCCGCGCAGGTTAATGACGCCCAGCATCCAGTTCGGCGCCCCCGGTACGGGTGTCGGCTCGCAGGGCCGGAGAATCTCCCGGATCTGGTCAATCTCGATGGCGTAGCGATTTTCCAGCAGGCTGAATGTCAGCCAGCGCGTAGTCGGCTCCGGGGCCTCAGCCTCGATATCGACCGAGGTCTGGAACAGTTTCTCCATCAGGGCTGGGCTGGACATCTCAAACGCCTTCGCGTGAATCTCGGCCCTGTGCTGCAGGATTCGGACCGCGGCGTGTCGCCGGTTCCGCACCCGGCCCACTGGCCCGTCGCGCCATGCTGGCAGCCGTCGGGCGCGGACCGCGCTGGCCCGGCGCCTCGCCGATCACCAGCACCACGCGGCGGTTGCGGGCGCGACCGGCCACCGTGTCGTTGGCGGCAATCGGCTGAAATTCCCCGTAGCCCTGCACACTTAGCCGCTTCGGGCCGATGCCGCTATCGGTGAGCAAGCGGACGACACTGACGGCCCGCGCCGCCGACAGTTCCCAGTTCGACGGGTAGCGCAGGGTCCGAATCGGCTGATCATCCGTATGCCCTTCGACCGTGATGCCGTTGGGGTATGGCGTCAGAATTCCGGCGAGATGCCGGATCAACGTCTCGGCCTCCGTCGAAATGTCGGCGACACCGCTGGCAAACAGCAGATCGGCGTCGAGTTCCACCTCCAGCCCCCTGGCCGTGCGCTTGACGAACACCTGCTCGGAAAAAATCCTGCGCCGCAGATCGCGGACCACGGCCTCTTCCAGCAAATCCAGCGTACTCACCCCCGGCGCCTCGTCCGGGTCACGCACCGCCGGTTGCACCGCTGCGGACTGGGCGAAGGTCGGCGAATCAAACGCCGATGGGGACTCGACCAGATGCCGGCCCGCCTTCATCGGCGTACCGCTGCTCAGGGTGGGGTCGATGGTGCGTGGCGCACCGGCAAACGCCGCGTTCAGCGCATCCGACAAGACCCGGTACTTGCCTTCGTTGGCCGTTGAGGTCGCATACATCACCACGAAAAATGCAAGCAGCAGCGTGACGAGATCGCCGTAGGGGATGGCCCAGCTCTCGGTATTGGCATGCTCGTCCAGCAGTGAGGGCCTGCGGCGTGCCACTACTTAAAGCCCTGCAAGCGGGATTCGATCATGCTGGGATGCTCGCCATCGGCGATCGCGACCAGCCCTTCGATGAGCAGCTCGCGATGGCGCGACTGGCCCGCCACCGTAGCCTTGAGCTTGGAGGCCATCGGCAGAAACAGCAGATTGGCCAGACCGATGCCGTACACCGTGGCGACAAAGGCAGCCGCAATCCCCGCCCCCAGCTTGTCGGGGTCGCTCAGGTTCTGCATCACGGCCATCAACCCCATGACCGCCCCGATGATGCCCATGGTGGGCGCGTAAGTGCCCATGCCTTCGAACACACGGGCCGCTGCCACATCGCGGCCTTCCAGCGTGTCCAGCTCGACGTCCAGGGCCGCACGGATCTGGGCCGGCTCGGCACCGTCCACCAGCATCTGCAGACCACGCCGCACAAACGGGTCAGTGACCGAGCCCACCACCGACTCCAGTCCAAGCAGGCCGTGCTGGCGTACGCGTCGCGCCCACAACACCACGGTTTGAATCTGGGTGTCGACATCCAGTCGCGGCGGGCGGAAGACCCAGCGCGCCATGCCCAGCGCCCGCCGGAAGGTCTCACCCGGCGTCTGAACCAGAATGGCCGCAATCGTCCCCACGATGACAATCACAAACGCAGCGGGACTGATGAGCGCACCCACACCGCTGCCCTTGAGGGTGCTGCCCCCAAAGACGGCGCCTAGCGCCAGCAGCAGGCCTGCGATACTCAGCTTGTCCATGCGTGGGGTCTCGAAACCGGACGGAACTCGGGCAAACATCCGGCAACGCGGGGTTCGCCGGCACTGTGTGGTTGTCGGCGCAGGCGTCAATTTCTTGAACCCGGGCAGGCGCATGTGGCGCAATTCCCACCCGGCCCACAACCCTGGACACGCCCGGTGCCCACCGCTCCAATGGAACTACGCAAAGCGCTCGCGGAGGAGGCGCCGGCTCTGCACGCCCTGCTAAGGCGATCCGTACAGGCCCTGGCCGCCAATCACTACTCTGCAGAAGCCCTGGCCGCCTGGGCGCCGGCCTCGATCGATCAGCAGGCCTGGGCAGCACGCCTGGCAGGCCAATCCACGCTCGTGGCCTGGCGCAACGCGGCGATGGCGGGGTTTATCAGCTATGACGCCACGGGTTACATCGACCTGCTCTACACCGACCCCGACCATGCGCGGCAAGGGGTGGCCCGTGCATTGCTGCGCAGCGCCGAAGCCGCGCTGCGGGCGCAGGCTGTGGAGGCCCTGACCACGGCAGCCAGCCGGGTGGCCATGCCGGTCTTTCGCGCACAGGGGTTCACCATCACCGCCGAAGAGCGAGTCCGGCGCGCTGGCGTGGAGATTGCGCGTTACCGCATGCGTAAATCAGTGGGTCCCTAGAACAGTTCCAGGTCCATGTCGTCGTCGCTGGCGGCAGCGACCTCGGCCGCTGGCATCGGCGGCGGCGCCGATCGCGCAACGGAATACGCCGGCGAGACTTGATTCAGCAATCCGGGCAAATCCAGCACCAGGGCAATGCCGCCATCGCCGGTGACGCTGGCACCGGCAATCCCGGCCAACCCACCCATCATCTTGCCGAGGGGCTTGACCACGATTTCCTCGCGGCCGGGCACATCGTCGACCAGCAGGGCCCGGCGCTCCCGGCCCACATCCACCACCACGCAGTGCTGCTGCTCGGCGGTGGATGCACGACCCACCCAGTGCTCCATGCGGATCAGCGCGATCACGTCTTCTTCCCGACGCAATACCTCCCGGCTGCCCATGCACTCGACGCGTGAGCTGTCAAAGCGCGACACGTCCTCGATGGCCGTCACTGGAATGGCGAATTCACGACCGCTGACCGTGACCATGAGCGCCGGCAAAATCGCCAGCGTGAGCGGCAGCCGAATCAAAAAGGCCGACCCCTCACCGACTTCCGAGGTGATCTCGACACTGCCGTTGAGTTCGATGATCTTGGAACGCACGACATCCATGCCCACGCCCCGGCCGGAGACTTCCGACACCGCATCACGGGTGGAGAAACCGGGCCGGAAAATCAGATCCAGACACTCCTGACCATCCAGGCGTGCGGCTGACTCCCGGTCGATCACACCTTTTTCGATGGCCTTGGCGCGGATGACCGAGGGATCGATCCCGGCGCCGTCGTCACGAATCTCGATATGAATATGGTCCCCCACCTGCTGGGCGGCGAGTGTCAGCCGGCCGCACTCGGGCTTGCGCGCCTCCAGGCGCTTGGCGGGCATTTCGACGCCGTGATCCACAGCGTTGCGGACCAGATGAACCAGTGGCTCGGACAGCGATTCGACCAGGGTGCGGTCCAATTCGGTGTCCTCACCTTCCAGTACCACCTCGATCTTCTTGTTCAGCGTGCGCGACAAGTCGCGAACAATCTTCGGAATCTTCGAAAAGACTTTGCGCACTGGCTGCATGCGCATGAGCATGACGGAGCTTTGCAGGCCCGTGGTCACCTGATCCAGGTGCCCCAACGTGCGGTCCAGCAGCGGGTCGTCGACGGTCTCGCGCAGGCGCTTGAGCCGGTTGCGCACCAGCACCAGCTCGCCAACCTGATTGACCACGGCATCGAGGCGATCCGTATCGATGCGGATGGATGTTTCCACCCGCGCCTTCTTGGGGGCGGCATCGGCCGGCCGGCTGGCCGGCGCAGCAGCCGGCCGAGCGGCAGGTGGCGGAGCTGCAGCCTGGGTTGCAGGCGGCACCTCGGCGACCGGGGCGGCGGGCTCCGGGCCGTGAAAGGCGTCGAGCAAGGCCTCGAAGTCATCATCGCTGATCGGCTCACCGGTTTCTTCACCGAGAATCGCGTCGACATCCACCTCGCGGTCGGCGCGGCCGGTCGCAGCCGTCTCGGGGCCGTGAAAGGCGTCGCGCAGGGCCTCGAAATCATCATCGCTAATGGGTTCGCCGGTCTCCTCACCGAGGATGGCATCGACGTCCACCGTTCGCTCCGGGGCGGGCTGGGCCCGCGGTTCGGTCGCGGCCGGCGACTCCCCACGGCAGGCCGCTTCCAGTGACGCTATCAGTGCCGGATCCGCGGGTGTGATCGCCTCGCCGTTGGACAACTCGGCCAATGCGTTGTCCAGCCAGGTCACGCTTTGCGAAATGCCGTCGATGATCTCGGGACTGATATCCAGCGCGCCGGTGCGCACGGCGCCCATGAGCTCCTCGGCAGCGTGGCACAAATCCACCATGGGCTGGATTTCGAGAAACCCGGCACTGCCCTTCATGGTGTGGAAGACGCGGAACAGCGCGTTGAGCTGCTCGGGGTCGGCGTCGGACTGTTCAAAGGCGACGATCTGTTCGCCGAGGGCGTCGACCATGTCGCCCGCCTCGGTCAGAAAGTCAGCCAGCAGTTCTTGATCCATGGGTCGGCCTCTGACGACATCACTGTGCGGCGCCAGTCCCGGGAGCGGGACGGCAACTCGCGTCTACAGTCCTAGATCGGCCAGCAGGTCGTCAGCTTGAGCCTGGGTTGAACCGTGGCTGTCCAGACCGGCCAGCGCAGGGCCACCAGGCAGAGCCCGTTCGGGCTGCGCATCGGCAACATCCAGGCCGGCCAGCTCCAGCAGGTCGGCCAGGGCGTTTTCCACGCCTTTGACCAACTGAATGACACGGCGGATCACCTGGCCGCTGAGGTCCTGGTAGGCCTGGGCTTCGGCAATGGCGGACAGGTTCTTGCGCAGACCATCCAGCGCCGTCTCGCCAGCCGCCGTGGCCAGCCCGGGCAGCTGCGCCTGCGTATCTTCGACCAGATCCAGCGTGCGGTTGGCGGCGTCCTCGGTCATTTGCATCACGTGGCTCAGCCGCTCACAGGCATCCGGCATGTCATTGCCGGCATAGCGCACCAGCCGCTCGTCCAGCGCCAGCTGGTTCAGCGCCTTGGCCAGGTTGCGGCTCACACACTGCAACCCGTTGATAACGCGATTGGCCCGGTCCTCGTTGAGGCGGGCAACAATTTCATGAAAGTGATTGAGATCACCGGCATCCAGCGCAGCCGACAACGCGGCCACCTCCTCGCGAAGCGCCGCGGTCGACGCGGCCCCGGTCACGCGGCAGCCCGGTTGAAGATGCGGTCGAGCTTTTCCTTGAGGGTGCCCGCGTTAAACGGCTTGATGATGTAACCGTTTACGCCGGCCTTGGCCGCTTCGATGATCTGCTCGCGGGTGGATTCGGCCGTGACCATCAGCACCGGCAGCCGTGACAGCGACGGATTACCCCGGATGGCCTTGAGCAGCTCAATGCCGGTCATGCCCGGCATGTTCCAGTCCGTCACCACGAACTCGATGCCATTGCCGTTGGCGCCCAGCGCGTTGAGGGCGCTTTGCCCGTCTTCGGCCTCCACGAAATTCGAGAACCCGAGGTCCTGCATCAGATTCTTGACGATACGGCGCATGGTCGGGAAATCGTCGACCACCAGCACCTTCATGTTTGTGTCCATCTTGCTACTCCTGACAACCCGTCTGCATTACTTGCCCCGATCCAGCCAGTCGCCCAGACGCGCCCGCAGGCGAACCATGGCCTGCCCGTGAATCTGGCAAACCCGCGATTCGCTCACACCCAGCACGGCACCGATTTCGCGCAGGTTCATGGCCTCGTCGTAGTACAGCGACATCACCAACTGCTCCCGTTCCGGCAGCTTGGTAATGGCATCGGCCAGATCGCGCTGAAATTGAGCCTGTTGCAGCACTTCGGTGGGCTGGGCATCGTTCGAAGCCACTTCGCGCATGTGCGCGTCGTCCTCGGAGTCCACCGGTGTCAGGCTGAGCAGCTGGCATTGCGAGGCATCCAGCGTGATGTGCCGGTACTCCTCCAGAGTGATATCCAGATGCTCGGCCACCTGCTGTTCGCTGGCCTCGCGCCCGGTGGTCTGTTCGATCTCCTGAATGGCACGGGTGACATCACGCATCTTGCGATGCACGGATCTCGGCGCCCAATCACCCCGGCGCAGCTCGTCGATCATGGCACCGCGGATACGGATGCCGGCAAAGGTCTCGAAGGACGCACCCTGGGTGGCATCAAACGAGGCCGCCGCCTCCAGCAGGCCGATCATCCCGGACTGGATGAGGTCATCCAGTTCCACCGAGTCCGGTAGCCGCGCCGACAAATGCAGGGCGATCTTGCGGACCAGGCCGGCGTGCTGGCCGACCAGATCCTGGGACCCGGCCCGTTCGTAGCTGGCGTAGGAAGCCGCGGCGTTCATGCGGTCATCGCCATGTCAGCCCCCGGGCCGACCAGACGTTCCACGAAGAATTCGATATGGCCCCGCGCACCGCGCTGCGGAGCAATCTCCAGCAGCTTGGACGCGATCTGCCGGAACGCCTGAGCCGACGGCGCACCGGGGTAGGCATCGACCACCGGTCGCTGCTGCCGGGCGCTGCGCACAATCTTGTCGTCCTCGGGCACGTGGCCGAGGTAGTTCAGTGTCACGTCCAGAAACCGGTCGGCAACGCGGCAGAGGTTGTCGTACACCTCGCGGCCCTCACCAGGGGTTTTGACGCGGTTCGCAATGAGCTGCATGCGGGGAATGCCGCAATCGCGCGACAGCACCTTGATCAGCGCATAGGCATCTGTGAGCGAGGCCGGATCGTTGCAGACCACGACCAGCACTTCCTGCGAGGCCTGGCAAAAGGTCTGCACGCTGTTCGACAGTCCGGCCGCCGTATCGACCAACATCACGTCGATGGGGTCAGTCAGACCACTAAAGGCCCCGATCAGGCCCACGTGTTCGCTGCGGGTCAGCTCCGACATGCGTCGCCGGCCCGATGACGCCGGCACAATCTTGAGCCCGTTGGGCCCTTCGATAATGGTGTCGGCCAGCGTGCACTTACCTTCCAGCACATGGGACAGGTTGGCCGATGGCTGCAGGCCCAGTAGCACGTCCACGTTCGCCAGACCCAGGTCGGCGTCCAGCAACATGGTGCGGCGCTGGGCCTCGAGCATGGCCATGCCCAGATTCACGGCAATCGTGCTCTTGCCCACGCCGCCCTTGCCGCTGGCCACCGCGAACACACGGGGCCCGTTGGCGGCTGGCTTGGTGGCCAGGCCAGCGGCCTGTGTGCGCTGGACGGCTTTCGAGGAATCAAGCAACGGCATTGGCGGCCTCCCGGTCGTAATCGCCTGGCGATGTCTGTGCATCGCGTGACTGCATGGAATGTGCGCGGGCCGCCTGGACCGCCCGCTTGATTAAGGTTTCTGGACGTTCGCGGTGCAGGTCTTCCGGCACCGCCTGACCATCGGTGACATAGGCCACGGGCAACCGCGCCCGGGTCACCGAGGACAGCACCGCGCCGTGACGCGAAGACTCGTCCAACTTGGTGATGACGCAGCCCACCGGGCGCGCCGCCTGAAAGGCCTGAATGGCGCTCGCCTGGTCTTCCGGCTGGGTGGTCGCAGCCAGCACCAGCAGCGTGCGAACGCGCCCGCCATCCACGCCGAACTGCTGGAGCCGCGTGGCCAGTTGCTGATCCGATGGGCTCATCCCGGCGGTGTCGATCAGCACCATGCGCTTACTCGTCAGACGGGCCAGCACCTGCTGCAACCCCTCGACGCCCGTGGCCGAGAGCACCGGCACGCCGAGCAGACGGCCGTAGGTCGCCAGCTGCTCCTGCGCCCCGATGCGGAAGTCATCCGTGGTCACCAGCGCCAGCCCATCGGTGCCGTACCGGGCGACATAGCGCGCGGCCAGCTTGGCCAGCGTGGTGGTCTTGCCGACACCGGTGGGACCGACCAGCGCAATCGCGCCCGGCGCATCCAGCAGATCGGCCGGTAAGGACTGCATCTGACTGACAATCGTGCGCAGCGCTGCGTAGGTCGCCGTGGGGCGCACGGCATCGGCCGGCAAGGTGCGAACCGCAGCGGCGGTCAGCGTGTGTTCAAAGCCCATGCGTTCCAGCTGCTGGGCCACATGCGCATGTTCAAGATTGCGAAACTCCCAGGCCCCCCGAGCAATTTGCCCCATCTCGCTCTGGATGGTGTTGCGCAGACTCAGCAACTCACGCTCCAGCCGTTCGATGTGCGGATCCTGCGCCCAGATGATGTCGGCACGCGGCGCGCGTGGCGGCTCGGCGGCAGGCGCCTGCGCCTGTGCTGTAGTGGCCTGCGGCGAGGCCTCCGCGGCCTGCGTCGCCTGGGTGAATGGATTGACATCCGGGCGCCGGTCGGCGGGCTCCGCCGGACCGGCAGCGCTGGCAACAGGGGCTGCCGGGGTCTGCGCGGCGGTGTCTGCAGCGGGCGCCGTTGTGCCGACCTCAGCCTGCTCCGCTTCGCCGGAATCCCGGCGCAGCGCCTGCTGGACCAGCGCAGCGTCGTAATCCAGTGCAGCGACCACCTCGATCTGATCACCAATGCGCCGACTGGACAGAATCACCGCATCCGGGCCCTGCTCCTCCCGCACCATGCGGAATGCCGCCCGCATGTCCCGGGCCAAGAATCGTTTGATCTTCATATCAGGATTTGCTCCCACGTATCCGGGCCGGGGCGACTCAGGCGCCCACCGAGCCAACCAGCTTGAGCTGCTTGCCCTGCGGCACTTCGTTGTAGGCCAACACGTTCAAACCGGGGGCGGCGTAGCGCAGAAAACGCGCCAGCGATGATCGAATCGCCTGCGGAACCAGCAGCACGGGCGTCTGGCCCTGGCCCTGCTGGCGTTCTACCCATTCGGCGATTGACTGATGCATGCGTTCGGCGAGTCCCGGTTCGATGGCGGTGGCGTCTTGCTGCATGGACTCCTGCAGGAGCTGTTCCAGCGGCTGAGCCAGCGTCAAAACCGGGAGTTCTGGCTCCAAACCATTGATTTGCTGAACGATTTGCTGACCGAGCGCAACACGCACATGGGCCGTCAGAATGTCGGGATCCTGACTCTGACGGGCCTGCTCCGCCAAGGATTCGGCGATTTGCTTGAAGGAGCGGATGGCAATCCCCTCCTCCAGCAGGTTCTGCAGCACCTTCACGACGACGGTGAGCGGCAACAGCTTGGGAACGAGGTCCTCGACCAATCGCGGCGACGAGCTGGACAGGTTCTCCAACAGGTTCTGCACTTCGTCGTGGCCCAGCAGCTCGTGGGCACGGCTGTGGATGATGTGCCCGATATGCGTGGCCACCACCGTGCCGGGGTCAACCACGGTCCAGCCCTTGGACAAGGCATCGGTGCGCACGCCCTGCTCGATCCAGACCGCCTCCAGACCAAAGGCCGGGTCACGCCCTTTGATGCCCTCGACCTGCCCGAATACCTGCCCGGGATTCAGAGCCATCAGCCGGTCGGCATGGATGGACTCTTCCGACACCGGCACGCCGTTCACGCACAGGCGGTAGCCATTGGGCGGCAGTTCCAGGTTGTCGCGGATGTGCACGGCCGGCACCAGAAAACCCAGCTCGTGCGTGGATTTTTTGCGCACGCCGCGAATCCGGCGCACCAGCTCCCCGCCCTGGCGGATATCCACCAGCGGAATCAGCCGGTAGCCCACTTCCAGGCTGAGTGCATCGGTGGGCCGCACATCGTCCCAGCTGACCTCGGCATCTTCCGGCGCCTCATCGGCATCGGGCTGCTCGGCCTCCACCCGCGCGGGTGCCTTGGCCCGCTGGTGCATCCACCAGGCCAGACCTCCGGCGGCCGCCCCCAGCGTCAGAAACACCAGATTGGGCATGCCGGGGATCAGCCCGCAAGTCGTCAGAATGGTGGCGGTCACGATCAGCGTCTGCGGCTTGGCAAACACCTGCGCCGTGACCTGGTTGCCCATGGACTCGGCCCGCGACATGCGCGTGACCAGCATGGCCACGGCCGTGGCCAGCAGCAGGCTGGGCAACTGGGCCACAAGACCGTCGCCGATGGTGAGCAGGGTGTAGTTCTGCATGGCCGTCGACAGGTCCAGGCCATGCTGCATCATGCCGATGCCCAGCCCGCCGACCAGATTGATCAGCAGAATCAGTACACCGGCCAGCGCATCACCGCGCACGAACTTGCTGGCACCATCCATGGAGCCGTAGAAGTCGGCCTCTTCGCGGACCTCCTCACGGCGGGCGACGGCTTCTTCACGTGTCAGCAGGCCGGCGTTGAGATCGGCATCAATGGCCATCTGCTTGCCGGGCATGGAATCCAGGGTGAACCGGGCACTCACTTCGGAGATCCGTTCCGCGCCTTTGGTCACCACCACGAAATTGATGATCGTGAGAATGACGAACACCACGATCCCGACGGCGTAGTTGCCGCCGATGACGAAATTGCCAAAGGCCTCGATCACGTTGCCGGCGGCGCCCGGCCCCTCGTGCCCGTTCAGCAGTACGACGCGGGTACTGGCCACGTTGAGCGCCAGTCGCAGCAGCGTGACCACCAGCAGAATCGACGGAAAAACGCTGAAATCCAGCGGCCGCATCACGTAGATGACGGCCAGCAGAATGCAAATCGACAAGGCGATGTTGAAGGTAAACAACCCGTCCAGCGCGATGGGCGCCAGCGGCACCACCATCATCGCCAGCATCATCATCACCATCAGCGGCACCGCCAGGCCGTTTTTGACGGCATGGACCAGTGGCGCCACGGCGGGCGGTAAAGCCAGTGATTTGCTTGTGTCACTCATGCGTTAGTCCCGTACACCCAGATCAGGCAGTTCCGGCATGGGCCCTGAGTGCCAGGCCTCCAGCTGACGGATGTATGTCAGCACCTGGGCCACGGCGCGGTAGAGCGTGCTCGGGATCTCGCACTCGAGATCAACCGTGCGATACAAGACCCGGGCCAGCGGCGGGGCCTCGACAATGGGCACGCGGTTTTCCTTGCCCAGCTTGCGGATCACCGCGGCGATGTGGTCCACACCCTTGGCCACCACACGCGGCGCGTGGTCGCTGCCGCTGTCGTACTTAAGCGCTACGGCGAAATGCGTGGGGTTGGTGACGATGACATCGGCCTCCGGCACGGCCTCCATCATCCGGCCCCGAGCGGCGGCCTGTTGCAGCTCGCGAATGCGGCCTTTGACCTCGGGCCGGCCTTCGGTTTCCTTCAACTCGTCGCGGACTTCCTGCCGTGTCATCTTCAATTGCTTGGCGTGGTTGAACACCTGAAACGGCGCATCCACCATCGCAATCAGAAACAGGCCAATGCACAGCGGAATCAGCACGAAGATCGCGGACTGCATGCCGCCTGCAATCGCGTTATTGACGGGCTGGACCGCCAGCGCCAATAACTCGTCGGTTTCGCCCTTGAGGTAGAGCACCGCAATCCCGCCCAGCACCGCCGTCTTGGCCAGGGCCTTGCCCAGCTCCATAAGCGCGTTGAGGGAGAACAGCCGGCCCATGCCCTTGATCGGGTTCAGCCGCGACACATCAGGGATCAGCGCCTGCCCGCTTAACGACCAGCCGCCCAGCAGAATCGGCCCGGCAAACGCCGCCACCATGCAAATCGCCAGAAACGGGGCGATGATCCAGTGGGCATCCACCCAAGCTGACGACAACGCATCAAACATCGGGCGGCTGTGGATAGCCTGCGCATCCAGACTGAGCAGCCCCTGCATCCAGGCCGAAAACCGCTGCGCCGTCCAACCGCCCAGCGTCAAGATTCCGATGCCGGCCGACCCCACCACCACCAGAGTCGTCAATTCCTTGGAGCGGGCAATCTGACCTTTCTTACGGGCGTCCCTAAGCCGTTTGGGGGTCGCCTTTTCGGTCTTCTCCTGGGAACTGCTGTTCTCTGCCATCGGGGTTTGCCTGCGGGGTTGCTGACCTGCGCACTGCGCAATCAGCCCCCTCCTGCAAGCGGCGGACCCGAGCAAATGGCGGACATCGCCCGCTTGGGCGACAAAAACCCGTCAGTGGCTGGCCACTAAAGCCAATCAGCAGGCAACGCCTCCGGGCCCCACTACGGAGTCTTACAAGCGATTCGTACGACCTGGAGTCGTGGGTGAGGCGCCTACTGTCAGGGCCTCAAGACCCCAGCCACCGGCCGAACAGCCGGCCGCAGCCACACCACGACCGCCTCGAGTAAACGGTCGTGAACAGATTGGTTACGGGAGGACTCCGCGGGGATGTGGTCACGCCCCATGGCTTGGCGCATCGACAGGCTTGTGGGCTTCCGGCAAGTCAGCCATGTCAGCGCCTTTCTTCCTCATAGCCACCTTGCAGAAGGTGTTACCCGGCGTAGCCTGCGATGACAGAACCACAAATTGACCACCCGCTTTTTCCACCACCTTCCGATCAAACTGCATCATGCGGTGGCACGCATGCACGTCGCCTGTGCCGCGCAGTGGACACGGCGTATGAATTTCTGCGTAAACCGTTGTCTCTGTGACGTCCTTGATCGGCACCTGCTTCGATGAAGGAAACCCCCGCTGCCACTGCTTGCCAAGATCGTCTAGATCCTTCGCTTTTCGAATGCCCTTTGAGTTGATCGTGGTCTTCGCGAGCACATTCATGAACCACTCGGTTACCGCATTCAGCGACTCTCGGCGCGCCATCCATGCCGACGCTGCCAGCACCGACTGCACGGACTGGCGGATGAGGGTGTTCTTGAGCTTCATGAGTCTCTTTGGGTACCTGACGTTTGAATTGAACCGTCACACGACAACATGGCACAGACCAATGATCTGCCGGCCTTCCGAATCACGAAGCGACTATCTCATACGTACTGATGAAGGTGATGAACGCGAAGGGAATAATTGCTAGAACGCGAAGAAAAAGCACCTTTCGCACCGAAGCCATATCAACCCCTGCCGCTTTGAGCTGCTTGTGGTCCCACGAGGTCATGACCAAGAAGCAAAGTGTGCTGGCCAACACCCTGCTCAGCGACTGACCAGAGCTTGGCCAGCTGAACCGAAAGGAGATTACCGACCTTGTCGGTGTGGCACCCATGAACGAGGGCAGCGGCAACTACACGGGCAAACGCCGAATCCGAGCGGGCCGCTCACGAATCCGGATCGTGCTATTCATGGCGATCATGTCTGCCACGCAGAGCAATCCCAAACTCCGAGCCCAGTATCAGCGGCTGTTGGCGGCCGGAAAGCCACCAAAAGTTGCCATGGTCGCCTGCATGCAAAAGCTCATCACGATTCTCAATGTGATGATAAAAACCGAGTAGCATTGGAATCCGGATTTGGCCTGAATTTAATGACTTCCGACCATAGTCACTTGTTAGCCCTTTCACCAAAACTGCCACCATCTTTTATTCTCGCGACCATCTGATTCTTTTTTCGCTGCTTCTTCGGGGTGTGAAAAAGGATTGGAGGCAACGATTAATGACAAATTAATTAGATTAAACAGTTTATCCGATAGCTCTTCATATTCTTTATGGGTTGCTGAATCATTGAATCCCATGTCATTCCATGACCCCATTCCGCCAAAGACCCACGCACGCTGACTTGCGTTAAGGAGCTGATGGTATTTAGGTTCAGCATAACCTTCTGGAAATATCGTGTATTCTTTATCGCTTGAAGTAGGTGGCTCTTCGAGAGCCTTCAGTCCTCTATCAAAACACTCTCCGAAGTTGCCACAATTATTTTTATGTGCGAATTCACTAATATTTTGAAGAATTTCTTTAAGCTGTTCTTTAACTTCAGTAGCTGGCGGCAAAGGTTGTTCAGGCTGATTCTTATTTCTTAAGATTCTTCCGTACTTCACATGCCAAATGTTTTGTTCTGGATCATCTCTATCGCCAACTTCCCAGCTAGCTTCCCAGAAATCTGATTTGCCAGACTTCACTGCTTCGATAAGCCAGCGCCCACCGCCACCAACGAATCCAACTGACATGCGATCTGAAATTTCCTCTTTATTTGTCGAAATATATCGGACTCTGAGCTGAACCACCCCAGTTTCTTTAAGCTTTTTGAACCAGTCATTGGGGTCTTTGGCAAAGTCTCTTTCATGCCACTTCGTCCCCGAGTTTTGAAGATCTACAAATTTGACGAATTTACAGAATTTGAAAGTCGAGCTATTCGGGAAATAATCCTCATTCAAGCGCCCATTTAGATACTCATTGCCATGAGCAGCTATTGAAAGTAATTGAGCAATTGTGCCTTGCATGAATTCTCCGTATGAGGGCTAACGCTTGAGTTGTGCGGCCACGCGTAGCGTGGTCCGAACCAACGATTTGTTGGGCATCACAGCGCGGTACCGAGGAGCGCCGCGATTGGCGCGGCCACGCTACCCAAGAGCCAACGCGGCGACCGCACACATGCAGCGAATACTGCAGCTACGACAGCTAACAAACTGACGATGCCGCAAGTCAGTTGCGTGTAGCTATACCTAACAGCGGAGGAGTACTTTGCGCCGCCATGACCGACCATTGACTCTGTGCCAAAGCGATACTCTTCAATCGTGGAGGGATCAGCAACGACTCCGACTAGCCACCACTCCTGAAATGACACAGACGCAAGCAGCAGAGCTCCAAGGGCAACTAGCGAAGCGCTTAGATAAAGGAGAACAAGCTTCACGATGCCCAACGCCTATTCGGCGTCATGATTGAATAATGCGTTATGCCGTCACGACGCATAAAATTGGTTCTATTGCACATTATTTCAGTCACTTAGTTCGTACACCGTGTTTATGCATCGCCCATCCCAGCCAAGCACCGCGCTGACGCTCCGGGCGTCCAATGGGTGAGCCTCTGCAGCAAATCTACACCAACATGCAGCGAGGCCGGCAGCCGAGGGTTATTGCCGCAATCCCGGTACGGGCATCGGTGCGGTACCGTCACTGGTTGTTCGTGAGTTCGGCGCGCGCGTGGATCATGCGACCGATTCGCTGACACCGGCCCTTGCCACCGCGCCGGACACGCGATGCAATGCGGTTTTACGCGAGCCTGCCCCGCTGTTTGTTTGCCTGTGACGCGGTGCGGGGCGGTTGAATTCCAGGGGATAAGGTCAGATGTCGCCCGTTGAGATCACTGCAGAGTTGTACCGCCAGATTGCATTCAGCTCGTCGATTCTGGGCGGCTTTTCGCTGACATTTCTGAGCATTCTGATGACGCTCGTGGAGGCCCGAACGCGGGTGTTTTTGACCGCGATCGGGGCGTTGACCACTTCGGTCGTCTTGCTGTTGGTCACGACGCTGGGGGCCACCTATACATTGATTGTTGTCCAGCAGCTCGGTCTGACGTTTGATTTTGCGCAGTGGCCAACCGCGCTTTATCGAACCAAGTGGATCACCGAGCTGGCGTTTGCATTCGGTGTGCTCTTGCTGGTCAGCGGCATCGGCTTGAGTGGCTATGCCAAGAGCCGCCTGCTCGGGCGCATTACACTGATTCCGGCGTTGCTGGGCACGGTGCTGTTGCTGGTCATTTTTGTGGGCGGTTGAACACGCATGGGCATGCGAGCCGATCATCACGCGCCGAGCACCTGGCTGGGCGCTCCCCCACCGTCTGGCCAGGCCAGGCTCTTCATGAGTGACTGCACAGCATGCTGATCCGAAGCTTCCAACCCAGTGACGAGCCCGCCGTCATCGCGCTATGGCAGGCCTGTGACCTCGTCCGGCCGTGGAACAATCCGCAGCTCGATATCCGGCGCAAGCTTGCAGTCCAGCCGGCGATGTTCCTGGTGGCCGAAGCAGATCAGCGGGTGATGGGCACGGTCATGGCGGGCTATGAGGGTCACCGGGGGTGGATTAATTATCTGGCGGTCTCCCCCACTGAGCGCCTGCAAGGTGTGGGTCGCCAGCTCATGCAAGCGGCAGAGTCAGCGCTCAAGGCAGCCGGTTGCCCAAAAATCAATCTGCAGGTTCGTGACGGCAATGATGCGGTCTTGGCGTTTTATGAGCGACTGGGCTACGGCGTTGACCCTGTTGTGAGTTTGGGCAAACGGCTCGTGGCGGATGATTCGCGCACTACGGATGTCTGACGCTGCAAACGGGTATTGCTCCAACCGCCTGGGCGTTTGTGGGCGACCGTCCACGTCATCTGATCTGCGTACGGCACCATTTCGATTTCAGCCGGCTTGCCTGGAGTCGGGTTTGACCAGCACGAAGGACCCACATGCGTGAGCAAGGGCGAATCACCCATTGGAATGATGCCAAGGGCTATGGATTCATCACGCCATCGGCCGGAGGCGAGCGCTTGTTCGTCCACATCAGTGCCTGGCCTCACAAGGGGCAGCGCCCCGCCGAGCAGGACGCGGTGTCCTTTATTCGAGGAAAAGACTCCCGTGGCCGCGCACGCGCAGAATCACTGCGGTGTGCGCGGGCTACGACCGTGCGACCGAGGCGCTCGACGAACAAGATCGGCCGCGCTTCTTTGACGGCGGTAGCACTTTACGCAGCCGGGCTCGTCGGGGGGATCACGACAGGCCGTCTTCCCCTCTGGATATTGGCGGTGAGCGTGATAGCGAGTGTGGTGGCTTATGTCGCCTATGGCCTCGATCAGGCTGCGGCGCGTCGCGGGGCCTGGCGCACTCCTGAACGCAGGCTGCATGGGCTGGCGCTCGTCGGCGGCTGGCCGGGCGCGCTCCTGGCACAACAACACTTACGCCACAAGACCGCCAAGCCGGCGTTTCAGCGTGTGTTCTGGTGCACAGTGCTCATCCACTGTGCGGCGCTTGCGTGGCTGGCGACGCCCGATGGCGCAGCTACGCTGCGCCAGCTCATCGCATCCGTCGTCTCATGATTGTTAGATGCTGAATTTCCTGCCTGATCCGCCCGGTTCAGCAAGCTAGGAGGCGGTGCCCACCAAGCGGTGATGCTGGGATCTACGACCTCGCAAATCAGTGCAGCATCAGAAGCCATCTGCGACCATAGCGAAGCCTCACATCCCGCCGCCTAAGACCTCATGAGCCACCTGTCGAAAGTCCTGGTATTCAAGATCGTTGCGACGATTGTGGTCTGGTGCATTCCGCTGGTGTTGTTCCCGGCGTCGGTGTTGACGTTGGTCGGGTTTCCGGAACAGTCCAGTTACATGTTTGTCCGCATGCTCGGCTGGGCGTATCTGGCGCTTTGCGTGGGCTACTACTTTGGGTTGCGCGCGTCGCTGGAGGGCCGGCGAATGATGGGGCCGATCTGGATGGGGCTGGTCAGCAACGGGGGCGCCTGCGTGTATCTGCTGTATTACGGCGCAACCGGCGCCTGGGCGCATTGGGGAGGCTTTGTCCAGTTTATTGGCTGGGGGTCGGTCGTCGCCACAGCGCTGATTACCGCCGGTCTCTTTCGGTTTGGCGTACAGGGCCACGAACCCATTGCAAGCTGACCCCCGCCGAATTCCCCGCGGCCGGCATCCACAAGGAAAATGCCCCATGACTCCTCTACGCGGCCTACTCGTCATCTCAACGCTGGCCATCTACGGCTTCACGATTGCGGCGAGCCTGTCGCAGGGGCTGTTCTGGCCGGCCATTGCCGTTCACGACTTGATGGCGCTGGGCTGGCGTGCCCAGTTCGACGTTGATTTCATCGTCCACCTGCTGTTGCTGGCGACCTGGGTGGTCTGGCGGGAAGGCGCCGATGGCCGCGCCTACCTGTTCGGGTTTTTAAGCGTGGTCATGGGCGGGATGTTCAGCTTTCCCTATTTGCTGCACGCCACCTACAAGGCCCACGGAGAGCCTCGGGCATTGCTGCTGGGCGTACATGCCCCCGCCCCCGCGAGGGTCCAGGCATGACGGTACAAGGCGAAGCAGATGTCGAGGGCATTCTCCGGGCGGGGCGCGTAGTGGCGCGTGTGCGCGACGCCATGCTCGATGCCATCGAACCGGGGATGACGACGGCCGAGCTGGACCGGCTGGGCGCCGAGTTGCTGGACGGGTTCGGCGCATTGTCGGCGCCGCGCGTGATGTACAACTTTCCGGGTGCGACCTGCATTAGCGTGAACGAAGAAGCCGCCCACGGCGTACCGGGCCCCCGCGTGATCGAGGCCGGCGATCTGGTCAATGTCGATGTCTCTGCGGAGGTCGCCGGCTACTACGCCGATACGGGCGCCTCGATGGTGGTGCCACCCGGTTCGGAGGCCAACAAGCAGCTTTGCTGGGCCACCCGCCAGGCACTGAAGCGTGCGCTGGCCCAGGTGCGCAGTGGCGCACCGATCAACGGCATCGGCCGTGCGGTGGAGAAGACCGCAAAGTCACATGGCTTCAAGGTCATCCGGAATCTGGGCGGCCATGGCATCGGCCGTAGCCTGCACGAGGAGCCCGACGGCATCGTCAGCTATTTTGATCGTCGTGACCGGCGCCGACTCAAGCGTGGGCAGGTGTTGGCCATTGAGCCTTTTCTGTCGACGCTGAGCACGGTCGTGGACGAAATGGATGACGGCTGGACCCTGGTGGGTGACCCCGCCAGCCGGTCGGCGCAGTACGAGCACACGATTATTGTCACGGATGGCGCCCCCATTATCGCGACGCTCTCCGAAACCGCCGCCTAGGCCCCTGCCGCACGGCCGGGTCTGTAACCACCAGGAGCGCCCATGCCGCAATCATTCACGCCCGGTAAGAACATCGCGATGAAGGTCCCGCCGCATGAGTTTGATCAAACCGTGGCGTTTTATCGGGATGTGCTCGGCTTTGAGCAGCTGTCGGCCGAACGCGGCAACCCGTCACCGCGATTCGCCTTTGGCGACAAGGTGTTGTGGATTGACGCGGTGCCCGGCTGCACCCAGGCCGAGATCTGGCTCGAAGTCACCACACCCAACCCGGCTGCAGCAGCGGCCGCGCTTGCACAGGCCGGTGTGCAGCGCTGTGATGCGGTCGAACCCCTGCCCCCGGGCTTCAACGGCTACTGGATCACCAGCCCCTGCAACATCGTGCACCTGGTCAGCGGCACACCAGACGCGGCGGAGAGCAGCTAAGCGCTAACGCGTGTAAATCGCCCCGATCGAGGCCATGGCCTGGTCCAGCCAGTAATCGAGCACCTGCTGCAAGGCAGGTAGCGCAACGTACATGGCCAGCAGCCCGAAGATAAGCGCTGCGGGCAGGCCCACCGACAACACGTTCAGCGCCGGTGCCGAGCGGCTCATGACACCGAATGCAAAGTTGATCAGCAGCAGCGCGCACATCGCCGGCAATGCCACCTGAATGGCCCCGATGAACATCGCCGTGCCCCATTGGGCCAGCGCCAGATGGGCATCGGGCAGCCAGCTAACCAGCACGCCGGGTGGCCAGCCAAAGCTCTGGGCGGCCAGCATGATGAGCTGCACATGACCATCCAGCGTCAGGAATAACAGCGTCGCCACAATGCTGAAGAATTGGCCCAGCACCGGGGTTTGGGCACCGCGCAGCGGGTCGGTCATCTGCGCAAAACCCAGGCCCATGCCCAGTGCGATGAGCTGGCCGCCAAACGAGATGGCCTCGAAGACCAGCTGCAGCAAAAACCCCATACCGGCACCGATGAGAAGCTCCTGGGCGATGGCTGCCAGCCAGGGGATGGTGAGCATGGGCGGGGGTTCTGGCGTCGGCACCATCGGCAGAATCACCAGTGTGGTGGCCATGGCCGCGATGAGCCGCACACGGGGCGAGACCACACGGGTCCCGATAATCGGCGCCACGGCGAACAGGGCGCCAATCCGCAGAAACGGCCAGAAGAACGACGCGATCCAGACCTCGATCTGCTCGGCCGGAATCGCCCCGCCGAAGATCACTGGATCAGGCCCAGCATCACCGGAATACTGGTGTACAACTCAGTGGTGAAGTCCATGAGCATGCTCAGCAGCCAGGGGCCGGTGAGGCCCAGCGCCGCCGCCATGGCAAACAGCTTGGGGATAAAGCTCAGCGTCATTTCGTTGATCTGCGTAGCCGCCTGGAACATACCGACGGCCAAGCCCACAACCAGCGCGGTAACCAGCAGCGGCGCGGCCAGCAAAAAGGTCAGATACAGGGCGTCCTGACCTTCTGCCAACACCATCTCCGGCGTCATATCGCAAAGCTCCCGGCCAAGGTACCCAGCACCAGGGTCCAGCCGTCCACCAGCACGAACAGCATGACCTTGAACGGCAGCGAGATCAGCATGGGCGACAGCATCATCATGCCCATGGACATCAGCACGCTGGCCACCACCAGGTCGATGACGACGAAGGGGATGAAGATGAAAAATCCAATCTGAAAGGCCGTGGTCAGCTCGCTGGTGATGAACGCGGCTGCCAGCACCGAGAACGCCACATCTTCGGGATTCTCCGGCAGCGCTTCGTCGCGCATGCTGGCAAACATGGCCAGGTGATTCTCACGCGTGTTGGCCAGCATGAACTGCCGGATCGGGCCGGCGGCCTGCTCCAGTGCCAGCTCGCCTTCCATCGTCTCGTCGAAGTACGGCTGCACGGCGGTTTCGTAGATCTCGCTGCCCACGGGCGCCATGACGAACAGCGTCATGAACAGCGCCAGGCCGAGCAAGATCTGGTTGGAGGGTGTAGCACCGGTGCCCAGCGCCTGACGCAGCAACGCCAGAACAACAATGATCCGGGTAAAGGCGGTCATCGACAGCAGAATCGCCGGCAGGACGGTAATGGCCGTCATCAGCGCCAGCACCTGGATCGACAGGCTGTAGGCCTGGCTACCGTCTTCGCCGGTTTCCAGCGTGATGGCCGGCAGCCCGGCGGCCCAGCTGGTGCCGATGGGCAGCAGCCACAGGGCCGCGAGCGGCAGGATACGAATCAAAGCATTCATTTTGAGCGGCCCAGCGATCGCTCGAGGATCGCCATAAAGGACGGTGCGGCTGCCGGGGCTGCGGTCTCGCTGCTGGTTGCGATGGACAATCCACCTTCAACCGTATCCAGGTGCCGCACTTGGCCGGGTGCCACGCCCAGCACGTAGTCGCGGCCACCGGCAGAGACGACCACCACCCGCTCGCGCTGGCCCACGGCCACGCTGTCGCGGACCTGAAGCAGCCCGCCGCGGCGCAAATTGCCGCCGGACACCCGGCGCATGATCCACAACACCCCCACGGCCAGAGCCAGTACCAGCACCAGCGCAGCGCCCAGCGTGCCCACCTGTGGCTTGGGAACCGCACTGCCGATTTCGGGCCGGGCCGGCGTGGTGGTGGCCGTGGTCTGCGCAGCCGTAGTCACCGGACTTGCAGGCGCGGCAGCACCCACCACCGTCGCAGCGGTGGCCATGTTGAGGGTGAGTTGCACGGGCTTAGCTCAGTTTGCGGACGCGTTCGGCGGGGCTGACGACATCGGTCAGGCGCACGCCGAACTTTTCGTTGACGACCACCACTTCGCCGTGGGCGACCAACGTGCCGTTGACGAAGATATCCAGTGGTTCCCCGGCCAGCCGATCCAGTTCCACGACCGAGCCCTGATTCAATTGCAGCAGGCTGCGGATGGGCATGCGGGTGCGGCCGACTTCCATCGACAGCGTCACCGTCACGTCGAGAATGCAATCGAGATTGAGCTCGGATTCGTTGCCCGGAGCGGCATCGTCCTGCAGCTCGCGAACGGGGGCGGTTTCCGGCCCGGCCTGGGTGGGGTCGTTGGCAGGGGTTTGTTCTGTCGTCATGGGTTCAACCTCAATGGACCTGGATCTCGTCGCGCACGGCGCGTACGAGCTTGAGTGCTTGGTTACCGCCGGCCACGCCGAATTCGCAGTCGTACAGCGGGACGCCTTCGGCGGAAAAATCGACCGTGTCGGGCATGTCAATCGGAATCACGTCGCCCACCTTCATCTTGAGCAGGCGGGACAGGCTCATGCGGACCTCGCAAAGCGTGCTGCTAATGTCCACCTCGGCGCCCAGCAGCTGTTGCTTGAGCGTGGCGGTCCAGCGTTCATCACGGTCACCGCGGTCACTCTGGATACCGGTGTCGAGCAAATCGCGAATCGGCTCGACCATGGAGTACGGCAGCGTGAGATGGGCTTCGCCGCCATGGCCATCGATGTCGATCTCGAACCGGCACACCACCACGATTTCGCTAGGGCTTACGATGTTGGCAAAGGCCGGGTTCACCTCCGACTGCATGTACTCGAAATCCAGCGGCAACACTGGCGCCCAGGCCTGGGTCCAGTCCTCGAAGGCATGGTTGAGCAGGATCTGGATCACCCGCATTTCCGTAGATGTGAACTCGCGGCCCTCGATCTTGGTGTGAAAGCGGCCGTCGCCCCCGAAGAAGTTGTCCACCACCGCGAACACCAGCTTGGGTTCGAAGATCATCAGGCCGGTGCCACGCAGCGGCTTGACCTTGATCATGTTCAGATTGGTGGGCACGTAGAGCTGATGCAGATACTCCGAAAACTTGACCGTCTGCACGCTGCGTACGGTGATGTCCGGTGAGCGGCGCAGCATGTTGAACAGGCTGATGCGGAAATAGCGGGCAAAACGCTCGTTGACCATCTCCAGCGTGGGCATCCGCCCCCGGACGATCCGGTCCTGCATGGCTAGGTCGTACGTCCGGGCGCCGTCCGCACCCACCTCATCGGTGCCGGTCTCGACGTCGCCGTCCTCGACGCCATGCAGCAGGGCGTCGATCTCGTCTTGTGAGAGAACGTCGCTCATTGCATGACAAAGCTGGTGAAGTACACGGCTTCCACGCCGCTGGGCTCACCTTCGGCTTCCAGCACGCGGACGATTTCGTTCAGCGCCGCCGTCTGCAGGTTAAGCCGCCCCTCGCGGGTTTCCAGCTCGTTGTAATCCTGACTGCCGAACAGGAGCAGCAGATCATTGCGAATGACAGGCTCGTGCTGCGTCAGCGCGGCGGGCACAGCCTCGTCCCGCGTCATCACCTGCAGTTCGACCTGCAGGAATCGCATGTTGTCGCCATCCGACAGGTTGACGACAAAAGCAGGGTCGAACGCGTGGTAGATCGCCGGGCCCTTGACAGTCTCTTCTGCGGCTTCGGACTCGGCGCCCTCTTCCGACTCATCGCCTCCAGACAGGAAGAACCAGGCTGCGCCACCACCGGCGACCAACAGCACAACAACGGCCACCAGAATGATGATCAGCATCTTGCCGGCCTGATGGCCCAGACCCTGGAGTCCGTGACTAGGCGGCAGCGAGGAAGAAGACAACGTGGCAGGAGACATCTGCAAAACCTGGTTGGATGGATGAACAACCCGGTTCGAGCAAGCGATGTGCCACGGACCGGCCGGGTAATCCGCTGGTACAGATGCCTCTCAAGCGCTTGTTTTTACGAGATTTAACCGGGTGCCGCCGAGGCGGCGTCAGGGCATTGACGGGCCGTTTTCAGGCCCTGTGACAAGAACCCGTCATCAGGCCCAGGTATCGAGCCCCTCGGCCTGCCCGGAGCCTGCAGTTGCGCGGCCGGCATGGGTGGGCCGTGTCGGCTTTTCGTCACCAGCCAGTGAGGATGCGCGATGTGCGCCCTGGGCAGGGTTGTGATCGGGGTCGGACTGCGGCTGATCGCCAAAGTCCTGACGGACATCCACATCCACATCCGAGAAGCCAGCGGCGTCCAGCGCGGCCTGCAATCGGGACGAGGACTGCTGCAACCATTCCACAGCCTCGGGCTGCCGGGCAGCCACCACAACGCGAACCTGATGCTCTGCCGTTTCCACGGCAACCTGCAGCTCACCCAGGGATTCCGGGTGCAGCCGCACCGTTGCTTTCTGTACACCATCGCGCAACTGGAGCTGCAGCTGCATGGCCAGCTGCTCGGCATTGGCGACCGGGACCGGCGCGGCTGCAACTGCCGCAGTGGCGACCGCCCCCGCCAGTGTCGGCTGCACCGGCGCCTGCACACTCAGCGTCGACCACAGCCCTTCGCCGGCCGTGTCACGCGGGGCCGCAGGCTGCAATGTGGGAGTGACCGCGCCATGGCCGGCCACCCGCTGAACCTGGTGCAGGGCCGCGGTCTGCACCGCGCGGGTCGAATCCGCTGGTGACAGCGCCACGGTGAAGGACTCGCCCGCCCCTGTTACAGCCCCCGGTTGCTGACCCGCGCCCAGGGCCTGCGTGGGCACGGAGGGTGTCGGCACCTGCCCGGCTTGAACCTGCGCCGTCTGAACCTGCGCCGTCTGAACCTGCGCCGTCTGAACCTGCGCCGTCTGAACCTGTGCCGTCTGAACCTGTGCCGTCTGAACCTGTGCCGTCTGAACCTGTGCCGGCTGAACCTGTGCCGGCTGAACCTGTGCCGGCTGAACCTGTGCCGGCTGAACCTGTGCCGGCTGAACCTGTGCCGGCTGA
>JAYZUZ010000007.1:0-253912 GCA_036156195.1 Pseudomonadota bacterium
ACGGTGGGTCCCCTGCCCAAGCCCCAAGTGTCGGAGTTTCTTGATCAGCACAGCGCCTGATCCGGGTCGGGGCCGGCGCAGCCGCCCCCACCCTATTCCTTATTTCAACCAATCCTTCACGGTAGACACCCGGTGACGAAAGAAGAGACCGCCGTAGACGACGTTGCAGATCGTCCTGAAAACACAGACGAAGCGGCGCGCAAGCCCCGCAAGAAGGTCAAGCTGGCGGTCGAGCCCCCCAGCGAAGACACGGGCGCGAAGGACGCAGCTGCAGCCGAGTCCCCGAAGGAAAAGCCCGCTGCCAAACCTAAGCGGGCGGATGACGGCGACACGCGTGACAACGACGGTGGCGCCGAACCCAACGACGACCGTGGCAACCAGAATGACGGTGGCAACGGCGGTGATGACAACGGCGGCAATCGCGGCCGGAATAATCGCCGAGGTGGGGACCAGAACCAGGGCGGTGGTCGACGCAGACGCGGCCGGCGCAACCGGGACCAGCAACCGGAACCGATTCCAGAATTTGATGGACCGCCGCTGAACATCAGCGAGTTGAAGTCCAAGACGGCCTCCGAGTTGATCGAGGAAGCCGAGGCCATGGGCATCGAGAATGTCTCCCGGGCCAAAAAGCAGGACGTCATCTTCCAGATGATCCGCACCCGCGCCAAAATGGGCCAGCAAATCTTCGGCGACGGCGTGCTGGAGATTCTTTCTGACGGGTTTGGCTTTTTGCGCGCGCCGGAGGCGTCCTACCAGGCCGGGCCGGATGACATCTACGTGTCACCCTCTCAAATTCGCCGTTTCTCCTTGCGGACCGGCGACAGCATCACCGGCCAGATCCGCACCCCGAAAGATAACGAACGCTATTTCGCGCTGCTCAAAGTGGACACCATTAATGGTGAGACGCCGGAGCAGTCCAAGCGCAAGGTCCCGTTCGAGAACCTGACCCCCCTGTTCCCTGAGGAGCAGTTGGTCATGGAGGTTGGCAACGGCAGCACCGAAGACATTACAGCGCGCATCGTCGACATCGTCTCCCCGTTTGGCAAGGGGCAGCGCGGCTTGATTGTCTCGCCGCCCAAGGCCGGCAAGACCATGCTGATGCAGAATCTCGCCCAAAGCGTGGCGGCGAACTACCCCGATGCCTACCTCATCGTGCTGCTGATTGACGAGCGCCCGGAAGAGGTCACCGACATGCAACGCTCCGTGCGGGGCGAGGTGGTGTCGTCCACCTTCGACGAACCCGCCGCGCGACACGTGCAGGTTGCAGAGATGGTCATCGAGAAAGCCAAGCGGCTGGTCGAGCACAAGATGGACGTCATCATCCTGCTCGATTCCATCACCCGACTCGCCCGCGCCTACAACACCGTTGCGCCCAGCTCGGGCAAGGTGCTCACCGGCGGCGTGGACGCCAACGCCCTGCAAAAGCCCAAGCGGTTCTTCGGTGCGGCACGCAATGTCGAGGAAGGCGGCTCACTGACGATTATCGCCACGGCGCTGGTGGAAACCGGCTCGAAGATGGACGAAGTCATCTACGAAGAGTTCAAGGGCACCGGCAACATGGAAATCCAGATGGAACGCCGGATTGCCGAGAAGCGCGTCTTCCCGGCCATCAACATCACTCGCTCCGGCACGCGCCGCGAAGAACTGATGATGGATGCCGTCACGCTGCAAAAGGTTTGGGTGCTGCGCAAACTGCTGCACTCCATGGACGAGATCGCTGCGGTGGAATTGCTCATCGACCGCATGAAACAGACCAAGACCAATGCCGAGTTCTTCGACTCGATGAAGCGGCAGTAGCCGGCGTTAGCATTATTCGCCAAGCATGAAAAGGCCCCGAAAGGGGCCTTTTTTGCTGCACCGCAATAGGGCTTCATATCAGAGCAACACAGGTGCACTAGTCTCCACCGAATGATGGATGCTCGTGGATAGGCGACCGCTGGTAGGATCGCACCTCCAACGAGAGCTTGGTCACATACCCACCAGCTGCGGGCTGGGTAAGATGCCCGCAGGAAGGGAATTTCAGGTGCCGCAGAACATCGAATGTCCGCTTTCTTGGGCGCCTGACGTTCAGAGAGCCAGGGAGTCAGCAAGCCGTATCCGGCCCGTAGCCGGAAAACAATTACACGCAATGGCCACCGCTTGGTCCGCAGTTTGCGAACCACGGTTGCGAGCGCGCCGGATACTGCGCGCTGGCCGCGGCGACTGGATGTCGCCTGACAGCCCAAGGAAGCTGCAGCTCGTCTGCACGGCACAACAGAGCAAGAACTGGAAGGCAAACGGTCCATGAATATTCGCAACGCAGCGCCGAATGACGCACCAACAATCCTCGACATGGTGGATCTCGCGGGAGAAGGCATTCCGCGCTACCTGTGGCGTACGCGTGCGCGCAGTGGCGAGTCGGTGCTGGAAGCCGGGCTGCGCCAGATGTCGGAGCGCAACGGCGAATTCAGCTTCACGCACTCCCGCGTATATGCACATCAGGATGCGGTGATCGGCCTGTGCCAGGCATTCGACCTGGATTCGGTCCGGAATGACGACGAAATGCACTCGTGCTGTGACGTGATTCGTGGCCTGGTAGAACTGGAAGACATGGCACGCGGCAGTTGGTACATCAATGCGTTGGCCACGACCGCCGCACTGCGGGGGCGCGGCGTTGGTCGTGCCCTGCTCGCCGACTCGGTCCGCCGCGCCGATGCACTCGGGCTGCGGCAGGTGAGCCTGATTGTCTCGTCGAACAATCGGCCCGCCAAAACGCTGTACGATCGCCTCGGCTTTCGCTTCGAAGCCCAGCGGGTCGCTACACAGTTTCCCGAGCAGGGGCATGGCGGCGAATGGATTCTGATGCTCGCGGAGACCGACGCGCTCATCGAAGCACTCCCGATGCAGGCTGCAGCATTGCCGGCCGGAGAGACCAGTACCCATGACCGTTCACATCCTGCAGTCGCACAATCCGAGCGCCGTCGCGCCATGGGTCGCGAGGTGCTTGCAGTCGGTACGTGAGTGGGCCCGCGGGCGCGGGTTTACCTACCATTTCATCGGCGACGAACTGCTCACTGCGCTACCGGACGATCTACGCCGCCGGACACGTGAGCAACCCGTTGTCGGCAGCGACATCGGCCGCCTGATCTGGCTGCAGCGGCACCTGGACGACGGCGCATGCGCAGCGGTATGGCTCGATGCGGACACCTGGATTTTCGACCCTGACCGCCTTGAGTTACCTGCGGAAAATGCGGCTGTCGGGCGCGAGCACTGGGTTCAGCGCGGCAAGAAGAGGCTGCGCTGTTATCGCAAGGTGCACAATGCAGCCATGCTGTTCCGCTCAGGCAACAGTCTTCTGCCGTTCTACCGCGACACGGCTGAGCGACTGCTTCGCGCCTATGAAGGCGAGCGGGTTGTTCCCCAGTTCGTAGGCCCCAAGCTGCTCACTGCCCTGCACTCGATCAGCCAGTTTCCCGTTTGGGAGCAGGCCGGCGCATTCAGCCCAGCGGTCATCAGGGACTTGATAGGAGGTACCGGCGGCGCACTCGCGCTCATGACGCAGGGCGGACACCGCCCCGCCGCAGCAAACCTTTGCTGTTCTTCGGTGCAGCGCGGGGGACTCGACGCCGCCACGCTCGCGCAGTTGCTTGAAGATGCGCCTGCCGTCAGGGCCCGTATTGCCGGATCGCCCGCTTAATCTCTGCTGCCAGGACTAAAATCCCAGATCCAGCATGAGCCGCTGCGCCAGTTCGCGATGCTGCGCCGTGATCTCCGGACGCAGGGCATCAAGCTGATCCTCGGACAAGGCCAGCACGCGCAGCCACTGCTCCTGCGCTCGCGCGGCGCCCTCAAACCCCTCGGCATGCCCCAACTCGGCACCGGTGGCATCGAAAATTGTCAGCTGCAATGCCGAGAAATTAACCCCCCGGAGCCCGGAAGGTGCCGAGAACTGGTAGACGCCGAACCCCGTCACACTCTCACCGGTCCCGAAGAACACGTCGCCCACCTCACCCGCTGTCGCGATGACGAGAACATCGGCATTCAATCGCCCCGCCAGGTCGCGCAGACGCGCTCGCTGCGTCTCGCTTTGCGGCTGATTGAGATGTTCGTAAGAGTCCGTAAAGCGAAGCTGCTGACGCAGTCCCAGCCCGTTCTGTACGCGAACTTCAGAAAATCCATGCGACTGCAGCTTGGCGACCACTTCGTTAGCGACCACATCGTGCAAACCCCATCGGTCCACGCGCAGGCTGTCGCGCCCCAGTGCGGCTTCCTGAATACCCCGACTCTGCAGGTACAGAATGGCGTCAACAGCACCGATGACGACGATGTCCTGACCAGCCCCGCCTTCGGACAGTTGTTTGTAGGGCGAACTCGCGCAGGCGACCAGGGCCAGCGTAGCGATTAACAGCAACAGGGGGCGCATCATGGCGTGTCCAGTTCCGCGTCCGTGCGGGGCAGCAAATGAGATGCCATATCCTGCCCGATGCGCCTGCTGCTGGGTAGTTCTACCGACCACACACCGCGTCCTGCGCGGCAGGATTCGCTAGTGCACGACGTCCATCTCCAGTGCACGCTCGATGGCATCGGTTGGATGAGAGGCCAGATCCTTGTTGATGGATTGAGAGACGCAGCGTGCTGTCGGACGGTCCAGATGATCTCGGAGGCGGCCGAGAAACCGAGGCGCGGAAATCAGCACCAGATCGTCCACACCCTGGCGTGTGCGGGCGCTGCGCAACCAATCCGCAAGTTCCACGGCAAAGCGCTCCGCTTCGTGCTCATGCGCTTGCCGGCTGCCGTTAGTCTGGTCCTCGCCATGGCCGGCGCTGGCATGGGTCGCGCCCTGCCCGCCGGTCACCAGCTCCTGGTTCTTGAGTCGCGAGGCTTCATGCGACAAGACCTCAACGGGCTCCAGCGGCAGTCGCGCCGCGCGGTATCGAAAAATCTTGGCCTGAGCGGCGTCGGCAACCACCACCAGGCGGTGCTGAAAGTCTTCGTGCATGCGGTGACTCCTCGATTCGAGTGATTCACCGGGTGCTCGCGGGCCGCAAGCACCCGGACCGCTCAGCTTAACGCGACCCCGCCCGGCGCTGACAAGTACCCGGTGGATTGTCGGCAGGCGACGCGGCGTCCTGCCATCAAAACGTCAACTTCGGTCACTAGCGTCCGTGGTTTGTCCAACCACAAGGGAGCGATCGACGTGACAGTTGCGAATGGATTCAAGCTCAGCGCCGTCGTGGCGTTGTGTGCAGGCTTGGCGGCCTGCCAGGGAGATAACGGGGCGACCGGCGCAGCCGGCCCGGCAGGTCCGCTTGGTCCCGCTGGCCCCACAGGGCCAACCGGTCCGACGGGCCCCGCTGGCCCGGCAGGTGACGACAGCGCCGATCAATCCATTACGCTGGCCAAGATTGGGAGCTTCCGCAACCCGAGCGCGGGATTCGACGAGGCAGCCGCAGAAATCGTGGCCTTCGACCCGGCAACCAGCCAGCTGTACATCGTCAATGCCCAGTCGGAGACTGTGGATATTGTCGATTTGTCATCACCTGCCAATCCGGTCTTAAGCGCCACACTGGATGTATCCGCAGATGTGGCAGCCGCCCGCGCGGATGTGACCAGCGCGAATGATCTGGGACCGGCCAACAGCCTCTCGGTCAACAACGGCGTGCTGGCCGTCGCCATCGAATCCGACCCGAAAACCGACCCGGGATTTGTCGCCTTCTACCAAGCGGCGGATGGCAGCTTTCTGTCGGCTGTCCAGGTCGGTGCACTGCCAGACATGGTGACCTTTTCGCCGGATGGTCAGTTCGTCATCACCGCCAACGAAGGCGAACCCAACAGTGACTACAGCGTGGACCCCGACGGCTCCATCAGCGTCATCGATCTCGCGGCTGGCGCGGCCTCGGTGCTGGACGCCGATGTCGCCACCCTGAGTTTTGGCGGCTTCTCAGCCGCCGAGCTCCAGGCTGCCGGCGTGCGCCTGTCCCGACCCTTCGGCGCCACTGTCAGCCAGGACATGGAACCGGAGTACATCGCCGTCTCCGCCGACTCGACCACCGCCTGGGCGGCCATGCAGGAGAACAGCGCCTTCGCCGAAATCGACTTGGCCACCGCCACTATCACCTCGGTCTGGGGCACGGGCACCAAAGACTTCAGCCTGCCGGGCAATGAAGCGGATGTGAGTAACCGTGACGACACGATTTACATCGCCAACTGGCCGGTCAAAGGCCTGTTCATGCCGGACTCGATTGCCAGCTACAGCTATGCCGGCAAAACCTACCTGGTGACGGCGAACGAAGGAGATGGACGCGAATACATCAGCGAAGAACCCGATGCCGCGAGTTGCACACGTGGGCTGGCCGACTTCGATGATGGTGAATGCCTCGTCTACCTGGATGAGATTCGCATTCGCGATATCGTCGATCCCGATGAGGTCGGAGCCTCGATCGATTCGGCTGCCGTCAACCGCTACCCGGGCAGCCAGACAGACTCGGATGGCGACAGCATCGCTGACATCTTCGAGAACGAGAATCTGGGCCGCCTCAAGGTCATCGCGACCGAGGGACTGGCCGACCCCAGCTGCCTCAATGCCGGCGGCCAGCCAACCGCCGCCTGCGTCTACGAAGAGCTCATCGCCTACGGTGCACGGTCCTTCTCAATCTTTGACACGGCATCCCGGTCTCGCGTGTTCGACAGCGGCAGCGATTTCGAGGTCATCACCGCCGAACGCCTGGGCCCGGATGCATTCAACGCGACCAATGATGAGAATGGCGCCGACGACCGCAGCGACGACAAGGGTCCGGAACCTGAGGCCATCACGGTTGGCGCCCTCAACGGCCGGACCTATGCCTTCATCGGTCTAGAACGCGTCGGCGGCATTATGGTGTACGACATCTCCGTACCGGAGAGTCCGAGCTTTGTGCAATACATCAACCCGCGCGACTTCTCGGAAAATCCACAGAACCCGGATGACAGCTACAACCCGGCCGCTGGCGACCTCGGTCCTGAAGGCATGGTCTTTGTTCCGGCTGATGACAGTCCGAACGGCGCGCCATTGCTGCTCGTCGGCAATGAAATCTCGGGCACGACGGCGATCTTCCAAATCACCGTCACCGAGTTCGCCCACTAGGCTCGGCGCGTACAGTCCCTGACAGGACCAGCACAGACAGGGGCGTTGCGGCGCCCCTGTCTGGTGTTAGCCGCCAGACGGCGTGTCGGGCTGCCCGGCCTCCGGCACCTGCGTTGCGCGAGCCGCGTCGGCGGGACTCTCGGCAGGCAGCTCCGGCAACTGCATTCGCCGCGCACGCTTGCGCCACATGCTGCGAGCCAGCGCCTGCATATCCTGGGACTCGTCCCGCTCGTCGACGATCTCGAGACCTAACAAGGTCTCGATCACGTCCTCGCTGGTCACAATCCCTGCCGTCCCACCAAACCGATCAACCACCAGCGCAATGTGTTCGCGCTCTGTGAGAAAGCGATCAAACAGACTGGGAATCGGATAGTCCTCCGGGATAACGGGCATCGGCCGTTTGAGGCTGCCCAAGCTGCGGTCGCTATCTCCCGCCAGCAAGGCTTCGAGCACGTCGTCCTTAAGCACGTACCCCGACACTTGATCCATCGACCCATCCGTATAGCAGGGGATGCGAGAAAACCGCAGCGCGTCGCCCGAGGCATGGAAATCCGCGATCGACACGCTTTCCTCGGCCGCCACCATGACCACCCGTGGTGTCATCACGCTGGAAGCGGTCACCTCCTGGAATCGGAGCAAGTTCTTGATGATGCTGGACTCGGATGCGTGTAGCTCGCCCTGTTCTTCAACGATATCGGTCATCGCCAGAAAATCACTGCGTGACAGTACGCTGCCGTGCTCGCTGTGCTTGAGGCGCCGAGTGATGAATTGGGACATCCACACCAGCGGCGCCATCAGCGTGCCGATGAATTGCAGGCTGCGAACCGTAAACGGGGCCAGCACCTGCCAGTGGGTCGCACCCAGCGTCTTGGGGATGATCTCCGACAGCACGAGGATTGCCAGGGTCATCGCCGTCGGCACGATTAGCACTGTGATGATCGGGCTGGCGTCCGCCCAGATGGCGGCTGCCTGGTTGCCGACGCCGATCGCGCCTACGGTATGAGCAATGGTGTTCAGCGTCAGGATCGCCGCCAGCGGCTTGTCGATATTGTCCTTGAAGAGCCGTAGCTGACGACCAATCGCCGTGCCCTGCTCTTCCTGAATACGGCTGTAGGCAGGCGTGACGCTAAGCAACACGGCCTCCCACATGGAACAGAGAAACGAAAAGACGATCGAGATCAGGAAGAAGACGATCAGCAGCGTGAGCATGTGCAGCCCGGTTGAAGAGACGATGCGTGACGATAGCCCGGCTGGGCCCAGGACTCACGCTTCGCGTTGCCAGACCAGGCAATGATTGTTGGCGGGCATCGCATGATGCGCCCGGCGCACCAAGCCTGCGCGGCTGGCCAGCGCGTCGACGGCCTCTAAATCCCGCAGACCCATGGCCCTATCGCGCGCCTGTAGGTTGGCGTCGAACTCGGCGTCACTGGCCGAAACGAACTGCCCCTTCACCCGGAACGGGCCGTAAACGACGAGCCACCCCTGTGGCTTGAGTAGCCCGGTCAGCCCTTCAAAAACCGCCTCGACCCCGGCCCAGGGCATGATGTGGAAACTATTGGCCGTGAACACAGCGTCGTACGTCTGCCTGGGCCAGGGTCCACGCAGGGCATCGAGTGGGCACGGCGCCGGCAGCTGTTGGGAATCGCCTTCAGACAACCACGCCTGGATGCCGTCCAGTCGCTCGGGCAGGTCCGAACACTGCCATCGCAGCTCCGGCCAGCGCGATGCGAAATGCACCGCATGCTGACCGGTGCCGCTGGCAATCTCGAAGACATCGACGCGAGCCGGCAGATGCGCACGCAACACCTCTAGAATCGGCTCGCGATTGCGTTCGCAGGCCGGTGCAAAGGGGCGCGCGTCTTCTGCCTGAGGGCTCATCAATCCTTGAGCGTAAAGCCCACTTTCATCTTGACCTGCCAGTGACCGACATCACTGCCGTCGATCCAGCCACGGGTCTCCACAACCTCAAACCACTTCAGTTCATCCACATTCTTGGAGGCCCGCTTGATGCCGGTCCGCACGGCATCCTCAATGCCCTCGGTGGACGAACCCACGATCTCGATGACCTTGTATGTGTGATCGCTATCCATGATCCAACTCCTTAGCAGGATGAGCGATCACACTAACGCGGCAGCCCGACTCAAGGTCAAGTCACCGGCCCCACGGTTCAGGGGGCCTTGGGCGGCCGACTGTCCAGGTAGGCCTGCCCCGGGTTGGTTTGATGCGACCGCCCCGTGGGATCGGTCAGGTCGATCTCGATGCCGTTGTCACCCGGCGTCGAGGGCGTCCGGTACACGCGCGCCAGGGTGCTGGGTTCCGGGCGTTCCTCGGCGTCCACAACCGCATCCGGACCAATGTGATACCACTCGCCGGTGGCGTAGTCGGGGGCCAGATCGAGTAGCACCCAACCCTTTTGATCGAGGTTGACGTACTTCAGGTGCAGGTTGGAGACGCTGATCGCATTGGCCACCTCACCCGGGATCGGCAATCCGGGTGACGTCACGGAGGGGCCGACGAACTCCACGGCAACCGGGTCATAGCTCGGCAGGGCATCCGGGTTCGGGGTGACGTCGAACGCCCAGGACGTATGGATATCCCCCGTGATCACCACGACATTGTCGACTGCGCTGGCATCCGGGTTGTCCGAGCCATCGGGATGGTTGCCTTGCAGCACCTCGTACAGGCGCTCCTGGCTGGTCGGATAACCATCCCAGGCGTCGGTGTTCAGATACGTCGGCGGCACTGCGATCGCCCCCGGCGTCACCCGCAGCTGCGACAGGATCAGCTGGTTGCCAATAATCTTCCACTTGGCCGGGGAGCTGCGGAGCTGTTCGTGCAGCCAGGCTTCCTGATCGGGGCCGAGAATGTCGCGATGCGCGGTGGTGTCACCGCAAAGTGGATCCGGGCTCATGTAATCACGCACCGCTTCCCGCTGGAATGCGGCACCGGCATCGGATTCGTCGTCGCGCCCCCACAGCCGGGTGTCGATCATGATGATGTCGGCGAACTGGCCTGCCGAGTACTTGCGCCAGGTCTTGCCCAGGGATGGATTGAATAGCTGCCCCTGGGTGATGACATCGTCCTCGGCCGGCCGAATGGGCATCCACTCGAAATAGGCCTGAATGCCAAAACTCTTGCGTTCGTACCAGATGCCTTCACCGCCCTCTTCGATCGAGCCTTCTGTGTGATTGTTCGCCGTGCACTTGCGCGAGTTGTCAGTGGTCTCGTGGTCGTCCCAGACCGTGACCCAGGTGAACTGGCGGTGCAGTTCGGACAGGTCGGGCTCGGCCTTGTGCAGGGCGTGGCGCCGACGGTAATCGTCCAGCGTCAGCATCTCGCCGGGCGGGTCTACCTCGCGGGTGTCGCCGTACTCCCCATTGCCATATTCGTAGATGTAATCGCCCAAGTGGACGATCAGATCGATGTCGTTGCGATCAGCGATTTCCTTGTAGACGTGGAAATAGCCATGCGGGTAGTTCGAGCAGGACACCACGGCAATCCGCAGCCGGTTGTCGGTGTCGGCATCCCAGTCCGGCAGTGTCTGTGCCCGGCCAACAGGCGAATCGAAGCCCAAGGCGCTGAACTGGTAGTAGTAAGCCGTGTAGGGATTCAACCCCTGGGCATCCACCTTGACGCAGTAGTCGTTGGCGGCCAGCGCCATGGTCTGGCCGGTGGACACGCGCTGCGTCAGTTCGGGGTCGGAATAAATGGACCAGAGTACGGGGACGTCGCCGGCGACCAGTTGCCCGTCCTCATCCATCTGGGTCACACGCGTCCAGAGGATGACGCTGCTGCTGGTCGGGTCGCCACTGGCAACCGAATGTTTGAACGGATCAACCGTCCCCACGCCGGGCAGCGGTGTGCGCTGCTGGTCGCGTGGCGTGGATGACTGGCCACAACCAGCCAGCGTGACTGCGCTGGCGGCCCCAACCACAGCCGAGGACCGCAGAAAATCGCGGCGATTCAACGTCCGATTCGACGACATGACACCCTCCCAAAACCAAGCCCGCTAGTATGCTGTACCGTCGTGTCAATTCCATGTCATCGATGTGGACGACTCGACACGCTGACCCGGAACTTGCCTTTGCGCGCCGGTGTCTCCATAAAGGCCCTGTCGACAGGGTCGACTTTGCCCCATTCATACAGGAACGACTGCTGATGCATTCTTCTTACGACATTGCAGCCGCGCGGCCGCAATCCGCGCTGCAGACCAACAAGGTCCTGCGCAACACGTACATGTTGCTGTCCATGACGCTGCTGTTCAGCGCCGCCATGGCCGGTCTCTCGATGGCATTGAACGTGCCCTACGGCGCGGCGTTGCTGTGTTCGCTGGCCTCGCTGGCCATCATCTGGTTCGTCATCCCACGCACGGCCCAGTCCGCCAACGGCCTGATTGCGGTGTTTGCCTTCACCGGCCTGCTGGGTTTCGGTCTGGGCCCGGTACTCAACATGTACCTCGCCGGCTTCTCGAACGGCGGCCAGGTCGTGATGATGGCCCTGGGCCTGACCGGCTTTACCTTCGTCGGCCTGTCGGCGTATGCGATCACCACCAAAAAGGATTTCAGCTTCATGGGCCAGATGCTCATGGCCGGCATCCTCGTCGCTTTTGTGGCCAGCATCGGCGTGCTCATCGCCTCACTGTTCGGTTTTTACTGGCAGCCGCTCGGCTTGGCGATCTCCGCCCTGTTCACCATTCTGATGTGTGGTCTGATCCTTTATCAGACCGGTGAGATCGTGAATGGCGGCGAAACCAATTACATCCTCGCGACCACGACGTTGTACTTGTCGATCTACAACCTGTTCACAAGCCTGCTGCACATTCTCGGTGTGTCGATGGGCGAAGACTGAATCGGCTAGCGCTGTTTTAGTCAGTCACTGCGGCCGCCTTCGGGCGGCCGCAGTCGTTTTGGGCCCGCTGTCCGCCTGCGCGGCCAGATTGCGCATACTAGGCAGGCCTCCGATCCGTGCTGCCCCATGTCTCGCTGTCTTGTCGCGTTCCTCCTGATACCGGCGCTGGCCGGTGCTCAAGCCACTCCCGCCGCCCTGGAGCAGAAAGCCCGTCAATGCGAAGCCCTGGCACAGGCCGGTGACTTCGCGGGGATGCAGGCTTGCATCGCGGAGCTGGAGCAACAGATGAACGCAGCATTTCCCGCGGCGGATCGCGGCCTAATCGCCGAACCGGTGAATCCCGAGCCGGCTCCATCGTCCGCGAAGCCGGCGCAGCACCAGCCTGATCCACAAGCCCGCCAGTGCGTGGACATCGTCACCGAACGAGGCGCTGCCGCCGGCGATCACCGGCAGTGGCGATATCGGGCCGTCAATGCCTGTGACCGGCCGGTGACCGTCCATTTCTGTGTGGTCGATGGCCCCAATCGTCCCAGCCACCGCCAACAGTCGCGGCTGGCAGGCGGTGCAGAAACCAGTTGGTCCTTCACACTCAGCGACCGCTACGAATCCCCGCTGTCGGTTTATGACGCCTGCTTCAAGGCCGAGCGCTGCAGGCCGGCAGGTGCGGTCGGCTGTAGCGGGTAAGTGCTATTTGGACTGGGCTGCGGCATGACCCGCCACTGAAGCGCGCAGCCCCGGATAGAACAACAGCAGCGCCACCGCTCGCAGCACCACATAAGCCACGAAGGCCATCCACAGCCCCAGGTTCCCCGCTGCGGGCGCCAATGTGATCGCCAGCACCAGAAACCCGGAGGCTGACAGCAGCGACGCATTGCGCATCTGCGCGGTGGCCGTGGCCGCAATGAAGACGCCGTCGAGTTGAAACGCGGCGAATGACAGGGCGACATACGCGGCTGCCCAGGGCAGATAGTCGCCCGCGACGGCCTGCACCGCCGTGAGATCCGTGAGCAAGGCCACCAGCCCGTGGCCAGCCACCAGCAAGACCATGGCCAGCGCCACCGCCGTTGCCAACGCCCAGTGCGTGCTTCGGCGAATGGCAAGATCGAAGTGGCGGCAATCCCCTCGTCCAAACGCTGCGCCCACCAACGCCTCGGCCGCATAGGCAAATCCGTCGAGGAAATAAGCGCTGAAGGTAATGAACTGCAAGAGCACGTGGTTTGCGGCGAGCACCGTGTCGCCGAATGCGGCACCGGCATTGGTGAACCCGGCGAAGCAGGCCAGCATCAGCAAGGTCCGGATCATGATGTCGCGGTTCGCACGCAGCAGCGGCCACCAGGCCGCAGCCGGGCGCAGTTGTGACCAAGTCCAGAAGGCACCCCGGTCGCTGCGCGACCGCTGGAGTTGCACAACCACCCAACCCCCACCCACCAGCAGGGTCACCCACTCCGAGATCGCGGTTCCTGCCGCAATGCCGCGCAGGCCCCAGTCCAGCCCGGCAGCCAACCAGACATCCAATGCGACATTCAGGCTATTCATCAGCAGCTGGAGGCCCATGAGCGTGCGGCTGCGCCCCTGCCCAATGAGCACCCCTGACAGCACGAACACACCCAGTGCCGCCGGCGCACCCCAGATGCGAATCGCCAGATACTCGGCAGCCCCGGCCTCGACCTCGGCGCTGGCATCAAACACGGCTAGCAACCCGTGGATTAGCGGTGCCTGCAGCAACACCAGCGCGGTGCCCAGCGCCAGTCCGAGCAGGCTGGCCCGGAGTAAGGTGGCCCGGATCTCGACCGGATCGCGTCGCCCGACCGCCTGGGCAACAAAGCCGGTTGTACCCATGCGCAGGAAGCCGAAGGCCCAGTAGATCAGGCTGAAGATCAGCGACCCCAGGGCAATGGCACCCAGTTCGGACACGGTCCCCAAATGGCCGATGACCGCGGTATCCACCAGCCCCAGCAGCGGCGCCGCAATATTCGCGAAGATGATTGGCCAGGCAATAGCCAGAATGCGCCGATGCGTGGGCGCAGGGTCTAACTGGGCGGTCGCGGAAGGCATTGGAACAGGCGCTGAACGAGATGGGAACGGGTGATGCCGCCTGCGAGCCTACGCGGGATCAGGCTTCGCGTCGCTTGCGCAGGCTGTTCTACAGCGGATTGGTCTGGCCGCAATCGGCACGTCCGCCGGATCAGCGGCATAATGCAGGCCTCCACACAGGTGGCGCACTGGCTGCGCCGCTCGCTCACAGCCGGTCTGGACCAGGCGGCCGACGGTGCGCAGTTGCTGACAAAGACAATTGCCTGGCTTGCTCAGAGAGACGTCATGCCGTTCAGCCTGCAAGTTTTGTTTTACCGCTTCTACATGGCCCTGTTGAAGCTCTCCATCCGCATTCTGCCGTTCAAGCAGCCACGCTTATTCACAGGCGCTGATTCAGCGCTCGCGCTGTGCGATGCCCTGGCCGCTAATGGCACCAAGCGGCTGATGATCGTGACGGATGCCGTATTGATGAAGATCGGCCTGGTCGATCCGATCAAGCAGCGCCTGGAAGACGCAGGCGTCCAGGTCACGATTTACGACGGTGTCGAACCAGACCCCAGCGTTGAGCAAATTGAAGCGGGGGTCACACAGGTCAAGGCCGATCAGGCCGAGGCCATCCTCGCCATTGGCGGCGGCTCCAGCATTGATGCAGCCAAGGTGATTGCCGCGCGGGCGACCAACAACAAGCCCATTCGGCGCATGGAAGGTCTGTTCCGCGTGTTCCGCCGCCCCCTGCCGCTGCATGCCATCCCGACCACGGCCGGCACCGGCTCGGAGGTCACCATCGCCGCCGTGGTCTCCGATCTCGAACGTCAGAAGAAGATGTCGATCATCGACCTCAAATTGGCGCCGGTCACCGCCTGCCTGGACGGCAAGCTCATGGCCGGTCTGCCACCGGGCGTCACCGCGGCGACCGGCATGGACGCGCTCACCCACGCCGTCGAAGCCTACATCTCCCGCAATGCGCTCAAGCGCACCGACACCGAAGCCCTGGAGGCCACGCGGCTGATCATGGAGCACCTGCCCAAGGTCATGGCAGATGGCAACAACATCGAGTCGCGTCAGCAGATGGCGCAGGCGTCCTATCAGGCCGGCATCGCCTTTACCCAGGCCGGGGTGGGCTATGTGCACGCCATTTCGCACAACTTTGGCGCGCGCTATCACACGCCTCACGGACTGGGTAACGCCATTGTGCTGCCGCATGTGCTGGAGTTTTCCAAGTCCGCCTGCACCGAGCGCCTGGCAGACCTGGCCCGCGTCAGCGGCCTCGACAACGATGGCGCCGGCAGCGCCGAGCTGGCTGATCGCTTCATTCAGCGCATTCGCGACATGAATGCCGAGTTCGGCATTCCGACGGGCCTCGAGGCATTGCAGGATGCCGATGTTCCCGCCATTGCCAAGGCCGCCATGGCGGAAGCGCACTTCACCTATGCCGTGCCCCGTTACATGGATCGACCCACCTGCGAAGCCTTCGTCCGCAGTCTGAAGCTGGACCCTCAGCCGGATCGCACAACCGCCCAAGCCGCCTGAACGATTCCTGACCAGATCGGAGAACCCCTGGGCGCTGCAACGCCCGGGCGACTTCCTCCACAGTGTTATCCACAGTTTCTGTGGAAAACCCTGGCCCGGCTGGACCCAGGCGCCCAGCCGGGTGCATTGCGCTGCCAATGGCATCGTAACAACCGTGCGGCACAGTCTGTTCTGCACCACATTTCAAACCAATGATTACGGGGACGACATCCATGCAGGCAAGCGACTACGTCGACGAGACACTGGGCACGATTCTGAACGCGCTGGAGGCGGGCACGCTGACCAGCGAAGCCCTGACCCAGGCCCTGCTCGACCGCATTGCCGAGCGTAACCCGTCCATTAACGCTGTGGTCGCCCAACAGGCCGATGCGGCCATGGCGCAGGCCCGCCAGGCGGACCAGGAACGCGCGGCCGGTCAGCTGCGAGGCCCGCTGCACGGCGTGCCCATGACCATCAAGGACGGCTTTCAGGTGCAGGGCATGGTGACGGCCAGCGGTTCGCCCAGCCTGCGCAGCTTCAAGCCGAAGGAAGACGCCGCCGCGGTTCAGCGACTACTCGATGCAGGCGCCATCATCCTCGGCAAGACCAACGTGCCGCTGTACTGCGGGGACTTCCAGTCCTACAACGATGTCTACGGCACGACGAACAATCCCTGGGACACGACCCGATCACCCGGTGGCTCCAGCGGTGGCGCGGCAGCCGCCCTGGCCTCGGGGATGACGCCCGTGGAGCTGGGCAGCGACATCGGTGGCTCCATCCGCAACCCGGCGCATTTCTGCGGTGTCTTCGGGCACAAGCCGTCACAGGGTGTCGTCCCCATGCGTGGGCACATCCCTGGACCACCGGGAACCAAGGGCCTCACCGATATGGCCGTTGCCGGCCCGATGACCCGCAGTGCCAGTGACCTGCGCCTGATGCTGGATGTCCTCGCGGGCCCCGATGAGTTAGATGCGGAGGGATGGCAGCTCGACCTGCCCGACTGCACCTGGGCCGCAGATGAGCTGCGCGTGCTGTGCTGGTTTGATGATCCCGTCTGCCCGATTGACACGGCCTACCGCACCCAGCTGCGGAACGCGGCGGGCACGCTGCGTAGCCTGGGCGCCACTGTCACCGACACGCCGCCCGATGAACTGCAACTGGCGCAGTTCTATCCGTTGTACATGCGCCTATTGGCCGGCGTGATGGGCGGCGGCGTCCCGCCCAAGCTATACAAGCAAATGCAGTGGGCCGCCCGCCTTGGTCGCCTGTTCGGCAAGACCGCACCCGACACATTACAAGGCTACGCCGCCGCGGCCACGCAAACCCATCGGCAATGGCTGCGCGACAACGAGGCCCGGCATCGCCTGCGCTACCAATGGCAAGCCCTGTTCGAATCCTTCGATGTCATCTTGATGCCCGTGACGCCCACCGCCGCCATGCCGCATCAGCATGCGGGCAACCTGTTCAAGCGCCGTATCCAGGTCGACGGCGTTGCGCGGCCCTACGCAGATAACATGGCCTGGGTGGCCCCGGCGACGCTTCTCCACCTGCCGGCCACCGTCGCGCCGGTCGGCCTTGCGAACCAACTGCCCGTCGGTGTGCAAATCGTCGGACCGTACCTGCACGACAAGCGAACGATTCGTGTCGCGGAGTTGCTGGAACAGACGATTGGAACGCCTGCCCTGCCGTAGTGGGCGATTGTGCACACCACGCGAATTTCACATTTTTGCAGGTAGGCTTGCTGGATACCCATCAGGCCTGCGGGGCCACTCCCGAGACTTCATCTATGCGACCAGTCATCAGCCGACTTTTCGGCGCCGTTTTGGCGCTCACGGCACCCTCCGCCATAGCCGCCAATCCTGTCGCCACGGAAGATTTTGCCCGGCTGCCAGAATTTCAGGATCTGGCCCTATCCCCCGACGGGCGTTACCTAGCGGCGGCGGTGCCGAGGGAAGATCGTACGGGAATCATCGTGGTCGACATCGACAGCATGGAAGCGGTGTCGGCTCGTGATTTTGGCGAGGGCACGCACGCGCTCAACATCGAATGGCTTAGCGATGACCGTCTTGGGGGGCTATTGGGGGAGAGCGATGGCTCGCTCACCCAGCCGAGCAGCGCAGGTGAAATCTTTGCGATCGATGCGGACGGATCAACGTTCGTCTATCTCATCGGTTACCGCACACGTCGACAAGATCCCTTCTACGGGTCCACGACACTCGTCGATCAGCACCTGGACGACCCCAAGCACGCGGTGATTTCGACCCGACCGTTCAAGTGGGACAACCCGAGCCGAACCTATCTGCCAGGCATCGACGAGCGTGCGACAGCAGAGCGCATCCACATTGTGTCCGGCCAGCGCAGAACACTTGTCGATGCGCCGGTGACCGGGCCTGGCAGGTTCAGAACAGACGCCACAGGCTTTGTTCGCTTCTTTACGCAGGAAGGCCTCACCGACTACCAGCCCAAGACGTTTTTACGCACACCAGAGCATCCGAAACAATGGCGCGATGTCACGTTGGGAGAGCAGGAACACCTGCGCCCCGTGTCTGTTCTCGCCGATGGAACAAGTTATCTCCTGGCCACAGGCCCGGCCTCGACGAACTGCTTGTACCGCACCAACGGCGAGCTCGCGCAGGCCGAGACCATCGCCTGCCGTGACGATGTGGATATCGGGCGAATCATTCTGACCCCAGATACGCGAGAACCCCTAAGGGCGTATGTCGAACCCGGCCGCATCGAATCCATCAATCTCGCGCCCACGACAGCCGAGGGCAAACTACTCGACGCCATCCAGCGTCGATTTGCGCCACACGTCGTGTTTCCGATCGGCTGGTCCCGTGACCGGAATCGGCTGGTGTTCAGCGTGGCCAGCGATACCCTTCCAGGCGATGTATTCCTGTTCGACCGTGAGAAAAAGCAGGCGAGATTCCTTCTGTCGACACGCCAATGGATCAAGCACGAGACCATGGCCAGCCGGGAACCCATCGAATATCGCTCCCGCGATGGACTGACCATTCGGGGCTACCTTACTCGCCCGCCTGGCCACAAGGCCGGCAAGCTGCCGCTGGTCGTACTTCCGCATGGTGGCCCCATCGGCGTAAGGGACGGCTGGCTGTGGGAGCCTGATTCGCAGTTCCTGGCGAGCCGGGGCTACGCCGTGCTGCAAGTCAACTTCCGTGGCTCTGGTGGGTACGGTCAGCAATTCCTCGAAGCCGGTCGACGGCAGTGGCACACGGGCATGATCAACGACATCGTTGACGGGACCCGGTGGGCCGTTGATCAGGGGCACGCAGACGAGAAACGCATCTGCATTTACGGCGCGAGTTACGGCGGCTACGCCTCACTGATGAGCGCAATTCAGGAACCGGATCTCTATCAGTGCGTCGTGGGGTATGTGGGTGTCTACAATCTGGAAACCATGGCAAAGACCACGGATATCACCCAGTCCAAGTTTGGTCGCGAGTATTTCGACGCCTACATTGGCGCCTCAGCGGAAGCGCGACGAGATGCGTCCCCCTTGCTGCAGATCGACCGCCTGAAGGCACCGATGTTTATCGTGCACGGCGAAGAAGACCGACGCGCCCCCTTCTCTGAAGCTGAAGCACTGCGGGCCGCTCTCGAATCACGCCAGCACCCGTACGAATGGATGTCCCGCGCCGGCGAAGGGCACGGCTTTTACGATCTAAACAATCGCATCGAGTTCTACAACGCGTTGCATAGCTTCCTGAACCGCCACATCGGCTCATAGCCCACACTCAGACCATCCGCACCCGCGGATCACCCGCATGCACCTCGAACACGGCATCCAGCGCCTGTTCGTCGGTGATTCGGGTGACCGTGGGCACGGTCCAGTACTCGACGCGCGTGCGATTACGGTCGACATCCACGACCAGATAACCGTTGCGCGTGCCCTCGAAGTACTTGCCATGCACGTTCACCGCCAGCAAGGCGCCGCCGCCCCGTGTCAGCAGAATGTCCTGCAGATCACCGGTGCTGCTGTCCGGCCCCAGCGTCTGCGGATCACCCGCAGAGCTGATCGAGGGTGCGACAAACTCGGCACCCAGCACGCCACGACCGGTGAGCGGGTCATAGGCCAGCGGATTGTTCACGTCACGCGCCAGTTCAAAAACAATCGAGGCGTGAACGTCCCCGGTCAGCACGATCAGGTTGTCCACGCCGCCTGATTCAATCGCATCGAGAACGCGGTCACGCGCGGGGGCGTAGCCGTCCCACTGGTCGGGATTGGCATAGACGCTGGCACCGGTTGCGTCCGGCGCCCCCAGTAGTTTGAGTGGCGACATGACGACTTGATTACCCAGCAGCCGCCATTGCGCCGTGGACTGCTGCAGGCCGTCGATCAACCACTGCTCCTGCGCTGCACCCAGCATCTGTCGGTCGGGGTTTGCAAAATGTCCGGACTGGGTGAAGAAGTCACCGGCCCCTAGATTGCCCGGAAGCACCTCGTCACGACCGATACGGCGCGTGTCCAGCATATACAGATCGATCAGGTCGCCGAATGCGAAATCTCGATAAATACGTTCCGGGTTGGAGGCGTCCGGCGACCGGATTGGCTGCCATTCCAGTGCAGCCTGTAGTGCATTGGCTTGCCGCCGTTCGATCGGACCATGAATCGCTGGGTCGTGATCGTTGGGGTCGGCGCCTGCCCGCCAGGTACCGTCCACTGTTTCGTGGTCGTCCCACACCCAAATCATCGGATGCGCGGCATGCAGTGCTTGCAAATCCGCTTCGCGGCGGTAGCTCGCGTAGCGGGCGCGGTATTGGTCCAGCGTGACCACATCAACCGGCGGCTCATGCGCCCGAACACGATTGCGGTCGGTTTCATAAATGTAGTCCCCCAGATGCAGGAATACATCGATATCGTCACGCGCTGCCAACCGAGCGTACGCATTCCACAGACCGCGTGAATAGTCGCCGCAGGTCGCCACACCTAAACGCACACGCTCCGGACGCCCCACGGGCAGCGTTTTCGTACGGCCCACAGGAGAGCGGCTGTCACCGACCTGAAAGCGGTACCAGTACAGCCGCCCCGGCTGAAGACCGGTCGCGTCAACCTTGACCGTAAAATCGCGGTGGCGATCCGTGACGACATCGCCCCCTGACACAGGCACAGTGAGCGCGGCGTCGGCATAAACCGCCCAACTCACGGTGTACGACGTGGAGACGTTCTCAGGCGTGAGTCGGGTCCACAGGATCACGCGATCGGGCAGCGGATCACCAGACGCCACGCCGTGCAGAAAGCCGGGACCTTCTACGCCAGGCGCGGGGTGGTCAGCGGCTGCGCCTGGGGCCGAGGTGCCGCAGGCCGGCAGTACGCCGAGTGCGGCCAGCGCCGTACCGGCGCGCAACAGGTCCCGTCGATTGGGTGGAGCCATGCATCGATCCTGCGACTGAATCGGTATAGCGTATCCGGCTGCGATGACGAAGCGATGATGATGCTCGCTAAGCTGCTGCCTTGGGGAGAACCGCAGACGATGAACACATGGACGGAAGCACTGGCGGACTGGGTGCCTGCACTCATTCTGCTCGCGGTGACGGCTGCAGCACTGACAGGGCTGCACTGGTGGCTGCTCGCGCGTCGTGGCGAACTGGGCAGCGAGGCCCGGTTACCCCGGCAGTTGCTGCTCGCCGGTGTCACGCTGGTTACAGCCCTGCTAGTGGTGCTTGCATTGCCGATCTCCGATGCGCTTCGAGGCCAGATTCTCAGTCTGCTGGGCGTGGTGCTAACCGCAGTGATCGGCCTGTCGTCCACCACCTTCGTCGCCAACGCCATGGCCGGTGTCATGCTGCGTGTTGTCGGGCAGTTTCGCCCAGGGGACTTCATCCGGCTGAACGAACAGTTCGGACGCGTCACCGAGCGCGGGTTGTTTCATGTCGAGATCCAGACCGAAGATCGCGACCTGACGACATTCCCCAATCTGCTACTCATCACCCACCCTCTGACCGTTGTTCACCACAGCGGCACCATCGTCTCTGCGCAAGTCTCGCTGGGTTATGACATCCCCCGGACCACCGTGGAATCGGCGCTGTGCAACGCGGCCGAGCAAGCCGGGTTAACCGACCCCTTCGTACAAGTCGTGGCCTTGCAGGATTTCTCCGTGCTGTACCGGATCGCGGGATCGCTGGCCGAGGTCAAGCATTTGCTGACGGTGCGGTCCAATCTGCGCAAGGCTGTGATGGATCAGCTCCACGGCCAGGGTCTGGAGATTGCCTCACCCACCCTGATGAATCAGCGCAAGCTGCCGGATGATCAGCGCATTGCGCCGCCCCAGGTTCGTCTGGCTCCGGCGCCACCCGCTGGCGTCGATCCCGAGGCACCGGAAGCCAAGGTGTTTGACAAGGCAGAACTTGCGGAAGCCGTTGTGCAGGCCCGGCAGACGGTCGAACACCTGGAGGCCAACGCGGGAGGCGAAGCAGCGCTGACCTCAGCGCGTGACCAGCTCACCCAATTGGAATCCCAGCTCAATGAAGTCAAGCACGGCAGTGCGCGCGCGCCCGGCATGGCGGATTGATCCCCGGCGTGCCGGCACCGACCGCAGATTGCATGCTGCACAGTTGTCTGGTTTGCGCCGCACAAAATGCGATACTGACGCCATGCCAGTTCTGACACGATCCAGCGGGTCTCTGCGACGCGCAGGGGTGCTTGTGCTGTCCGCACTCACCTCGACAGCCTGCCTGCACTCGGTAGACCGCGCGCCCACCGATGGCCTGACGCTGCCTGCTGCCTGGAATACAGCCGCTTCCGAAGCCCCTACCCGCTCCGGCGATCCCCGCTGGTGGACGCGATTCCAACAGCCCGGCCTCAATGCCCTGGTCACCGACGCGCTCACCCAAAACCGCCAGTTGCGCGCTGCGCTGGCCCGTATCGAGCAAACCGAAGCGGTGCTGCGACAGCAGACGGCACTATTGTTCCCCACGCTGGAGCTGTCTGGCGGTGCCAGCCGCGGGAACAACGTCATTTTTCTCGGTGATCAGCGCATCCAGACCATTAATAACCAGTACAGCCTGTCCGCCAGCGCTGCCTACGAACTGGACTTGTGGGGGCGCGTTCGCCACGGCCGACAGGCCGCCCGGTTGGATGCGCAAGCTGCGGCACTGGACGCCACGGCAGCGGCTCACAGCATTGCCGCCCAGGTTACGGAAACCTGGCTGAGCCTGATCGAGACAGAAGCCCGTCTGAAGCTCACCCGATCACAGGCAGACCTGAACGCGCGCTACCTGGAACTGACCCGCCTGCGCTTCGAGTACGGTGCCGGCTCGATCGTCGGCATTCGCCAGCAGGAACAACAGGCCGCCGGCGTTCGCAGCCAAGCGCCGCTGCTCAAGGCCCAGGCGGGCGTGCTGCGTAACCAGCTGGCCGCGCTGACGGGGCACCCCCCTGGCAAGTTGCACATTCAGACACCGCCCAATCTGCCCCAGCTCCCCCCCGTGCCTGCCACCGGACTCCCGGCCGACCTGCTGCTGCATCGACCGGATGTCATGGCTGCCTGGCGCCGCGTGCGCGCGGCGGACCACCGCGTCGGCGTCGCCGTGGCCGAGCGACTGCCTGCGCTGCGACTGACTGCAGATGCCGGTTACCAGTCACAGTCATCGGATCGCCTGTTCGACGACATGATCTGGAACGTCGCTGCAGGACTGGTGGGTCCCGTGTTTGACGCAGGCCGCCGGGCGGCTGGCGTGCGGCGCGCGGATGCGGTCCTGCGAGAAGCCCTTGCGCAGTTCGAGCAGGCACTGCTGGATGCCATGGTCGAGGTCGAAAATGCCCTGCTTCAGGAGCAGGAGCAGCGCCGCCATGTCGAAGCACTGTCGCAGCGCGTCGCGGCCAGCCAATCATTGCTGGACGCCACACGTGAGCGGTATGCCAACGGGCTATCGGATTACCTGCCCGTTCTCACGGCCCTGACCACCCTGCAGGCCGACGAACAATCCTTCCTAACCGCCAAGCGCCAGCTGCTGTCATTTCGCGTTCAGCTGCATCGTGCGCTGGGTGGCGACTGGTCCATCGTGGCCACGACGCCCACCGGGGAACCCGCATGAAACCATGGACTAAGCTGTTGTTGTTTGTCGGCATTGTCGGATTGGGTGTGATCGTCATGATGACCCTGGTCAAGACCCGCCCGCAGCCCGGCAAGACCGACGCCGGCCCCGCCGCCCCGCTGGTGGAAATCGTCACGCTGCGCGCCCAGACACATCGCATCGAGGTAGACGCCACAGGCTCCGTCCAGGCTGATCGCGAAGTGCTGATCACCTCGGAAGTCGGCGGTCGCATCGGTTCCGTCGGCAAGAATTTCGTGCCGGGCGGCCGCGTCCAGGCCGGCGAGCTCCTGGTCAAGCTGGAGCCGGAACGCCTGGAACTCGCCGTGGCGAGGGCTCGCGCGGAGCTAGCCCGTGCCCGCAGCGAGCTGGCACTGGAGCAGGGGCGGGTCGAGGTCGCCGAACGGGAGTGGACATTGTTCGACGACAGCAACCGCAACGGTGCGCTGGCCAGGCGAGAGCCCCAACTGGCGGCCGCGCGTGCCAATGTGGAGGCTGCCAAGGCGCAACTGCGCGAAGCCGAACTCAATCTCGAACGCAGCGGCGTCGTAGCGCCGTTTACCGGGGTTATCCAAAGCGAGACGGTCGAAGAAGGCCAGGTCATCAGCGCGGGCCAGCAACTGGGGCGTCTGCTGGGTTCGGAGCGGTTCCGGGTCCAGGCTAGCGTTCCGGTAGACCGCCTGCAGTGGATTGATCTGCCCGATACCTCCGGTGAGGGAGGCGCACCTGCCCAGATCCATCAGCCGAACACGCGGAATCCGCGCAAGGGTCATGTCGTTCGGGTATTGGGTGATCTGGACCCCGAGGGCCGAATGGCTCGCGTGCTCATCGACGTGCCCGACCCGCTGACGGGGCCGACACCCCTGCTCGTCGGGGCGTTTGTCGATGTCCACTTACTCGGACGCCAGCTCGACAACACCCTGGCCGTGCCACGCGCCGCGTTGGTCGGTGAGGATGAAGTTTGGCGACTCACTGCGGATCAGACCCTGGAACGCCGACGCTTGGACATCGCCTGGCGCGGTCGTGAATCGGTGTTCGTTCCGGTAGGAGGCGGCCTGGAGCCGGGTGATACCATCGTCCTGACTCGCCTGCCCCTGGCAGTCGAAGGCATGCCTGTGCGCCCGGCAGACGCAGCCGCGGATCCCGGCACATGAGCGCAACGGGGCGTACCGGACAACGGCCCGCCTGGCTTTCAGGTCCGCTGGCCTGGATGGCCGCCAACCCGGTGGCCGCGAATCTGTTGATGCTGGTGCTACTGATTGGCGGCTGGATTATTGGCAGCGGCGTCAAGCAGGAAGTCTTCCCCGAATTCGATGCCGACATCGTCACCATCGACATCGCCTACCCCGGCGCCAGCCCGGAAGAGGTCGAACAAGGGGTCATTCTGGCCATTGAAGATGCCGTGCGCGGCATCGACGGCGTCAAGACCGTCGAATCCAGCAGCTATGAAGGTGCTGGCGTGGTCATTGCCGAGATTGTCACCGGCAGCGATGCCAACAAAATCACCTCCGACATCAAGAATGCCGTCGACCGGGTGACGAGTTTCCCCGAAGACGCCGAGCGTCCCGTCACCAGCCTGATCGCCATCAAGGCCAAGGTCATTACGCTGGTGCTCCACGGCCAGACCAACCTCGCCACCCTGCGCGAGCTGGCGGAGCGGGCGCGGACCGACCTGCTCAACCGCAACGACATCACCGAGGTGGTGCTCACCAATGCGCCACCTCGTGAAATTTCCATCGAGGTCCCGTCCAGTGCGCTGCATGCCTACGGTTTGTCGCTGCCGGATATTGCCGACCGCATCCAGGCCTATGCCATCGAGCTACCGGGCGGCGCCATCCGCACCGACGGCGGAGAGGTCCTCGTGCGCCTCGATGAGCGACGGGAGTTTGCCGACGAGTTTCTGGACATTCCGTTGCGCACCAGCCGCGACGGCAGTGTGCTCACCCTGGGGGACGTGGCCGTGCTACGCGATGGGTTCTCGGACAATTCCTATCTCGAAACCACGTTCAACGGGCGCCCCGCTGTCACGCTGGAAGTTTTTCGCGTGGGTGACCAGACACCCATCAGCGTATCGGCTGCTGTCAGGGACTATGCCGAAGCATTGAATCAGCGCCTGCCGGAGGGGCTGGCCGCCGACACGGTCTACGACGATTCCGAGTTCTACGAAGACCGCATCAACCTGCTGTTGCGCAATGGGTTTCTCGGCTTTGTTCTGGTCATCGTGTTGCTGACGCTGTTCCTGGAACCCCGGCTGGCGTTCTGGGTCACGCTGGGCATCCCCATCTCCTTTCTTGGCGCCATGCTGCTGATGCCCGCAATGGACGTCAGCTTCAACATGATTTCGCTGTTCGGATTCATCGTCACCTTGGGGATTGTTGTCGACGACGCCATCATCGTCGGCGAGAACATCTACCACCAGCGTGAACTGGGCCACGGCCGGCTCAAGGCTGCGGTGTTGGGCGCGCGCAGTGTGGCCACACCCGTGACCTTCGCCATTCTCACCACCATCGTGGCCTTTTCGCCGCTGTTATTCGTACCCGGGCCTGCGGGTAATTTCTTTCGCGTACTGCCTGCCATCGTGATCTGCGTGTTGCTGATCTCCCTGGTCGAGTCCCTGCTCATCCTGCCCAGCCATCTGGCCCATTCCCGCCGCCCGCGTGACACCGGCGTCGAGGGCTTTCTGGTGCGTGTACAGCACAAGGTTGCAGCCTGGATGGAGCGGGTCATCGAGCAGCGCTACACGCCCGTGGTGCGCTGGGCCACGTCGCACCGGACCATCGTGATCGCTGTCGGTATCGCCGTGTTTTTCTCGTCCATTGGCCTGGTTGCCGGCGGGCGGGTCAAGGCCGAGTTCTTCCCGAACATCGAGGCAGACTTCATCCTCGCGAATGTCCAGGTGCCCTATGGCTCCAATGTCGACCGCACCCGTGAAGTCCTCGACAGCACCGTGGCGGCGCTTTACGCAACGCTGGACGAATACCCTGACGACGCCAACATCATCGAGTCGGTCATCACCGAACTCGGGTCGCAGCCCAACCTGTCACCGGCCTACCGCGAGAGCAACGGCCTGGGCTCCAGCCACCTCATGAGCGTCCAGGTCACCTTGTCACCCTGGGAGTCGCGTGCAGTCACCGCCCAGGCATTTTCCGACCGCTGGCGGGAGAAGGTGCAGCAAATTCCCGGCGTCGAGCGTACGAATTTCATCTACACCACCGGCCCGGGCGCTGGATCGGATCTGACCATCCAGCTCAAGCATCATGATGTCGACACGCTGGAACAGGCGGCCGACGCACTGGTCGATCGTCTGCAGCGCTTTTCGGGCCTGTCGGACATCGACAACGGCTACTCCGGTGGCAAGGAGCAGCTGGATATCACGCTGACCCCGGCCGGCAAGACACTGGGCCTCACTGCAGCAGAGGTGGGTCGCCAGGTCCGTGGCGCCTTCTTTGGTGCAGAAGCGTTGCGGCAGCAGCGAGGGCGTGACGAAGTGCGTGTCATGGTCCGCCTGCCCGAGGCCGAACGCGCTCAGGAGGCGACCCTGGAAGAGCTGCTGATCCGCACACCTGCAGGCGGCCTGGCGCCGCTGCGTGACGTCGCCCGGATCGAGCGGGGTCGCGCCTACACGACCATTCGTCGCGACCAGGGCCGGCGTGTGCTCAATGTGACGGCTGATGTCGATACCAATACCACGCAGACCAACGATGTCATCGCCGAACTGGAGCGGGACGCCCTGCCTGCCCTCATGGATCGCTACACCGGGCTTGAGTACAGCTTCGAGGGTGCAAACCGGGACGAGGCCGAATCCTCCTCTGCGATCGGCCGAGGGTTCGTCCTCGCCATGATCGGCATTTTTGTCTTGCTGGCGATGGCGTTTCGCAGCTATCTGCAGCCCGTTATCGTGATGTCCGCGATTCCCTTTGGCATGGTCGGGGCCATCGTCGGCCACCTGCTGCTGGGCTACAAGATGAGCTTCATCTCGCTGTTCGGGATCGTGGCCTTGTCCGGCGTGGTGGTGAACGACTCGCTCGTGCTCATCGACGCCGCCAACCGCTACCACCGGGAGGGCATGAGCAAGCGGGATGCGATCATCCGGGCGGGTCAGCGCCGTTTCCGACCCATTGTGCTCACCTCGCTGACGACGTTTCTCGGGCTGGCACCAATGATTCTGGAAACCTCGCTGCAGGCCCGGTTCATCATCCCCATGGCCATTAGCCTGGGCTTCGGGATTCTCTTTGCCACGGTCATCATTCTGCTTCTGGTGCCTGCTGTGTTTCTGGTCATTGAAGATCTGCGTGACTGGCTGGCCGACCGCTTTGGAGGCGCCGAACACCCCGAGCAGGAGGACGAGCTGGCGTAACAATCGCCCCCGCAACGGCGCATCCGTTGCCCGCATTGGCTGGACTGCCCGTGACCTCCAGTCGGCGCGGGCAAGGACAGTCCGGGCAGCGGCCACTATTGTCCGTGCCTCACGTATTCACCGAGATCGACACGGATGAGCTTTGCAGACGAAAGCATGGCCCGCGGGCTGCGGGTGCTGAATCGCCTGGCAGGCGGCACCCTGCTGGACCGCCTGGGCATTCGCCACCAGAGCGAGCGGGCGATCTACCACGCCTCCCGAACCGGGTTCGGCGTTGCTGCTGCGGCAGCCCGCAGTTTTAAGCGCAGCGGCCCATCCGGCCAGGCACAGCGCCTGCCCAAGGCTGGCAACCCGGGCCTGTTCGACCTGACACCCAGCGAAGACCAGGCCATGCTGCAGGACGCCGCCCAGCGTTTTGCGACCGACGCGCTCAGACCTGCCGCCGAGGCCGCCAACGAGGCCTGCGCCGCGAGCAACGAGTTGCTGGAGATGGCCAACGAACTGGGCATCGCCATCCTCGGCATTCCTGAAGAACTCGGGGGCGCCGGCACCGAACGCAACACCGTCACCAACGTGCTGGTCGCCGAAGCATTGGCGCACGGCGACATGGGTCTGGCCTGGGCCTGTCTTGCTCCCTCGGCCGTCAGCCAGGCAGTGGTGCAATGGGGCAACGCCGAACAGCAGGCCCGCTATCTACCGGCGTTTACCGAAGAGTCTTCGCCGGTCGCCGCGCTCACACTCGCCGAACCCACGCCGCTATTCGACCCCATGACCCCTGCCACGACAGCCCAGCGCGTCGACGGCGGTTGGTCGATCAGCGGGATCAAGTCACTGGTTCCCAACGCCAAGCAATGCGAGCTGTTCGTGGTCGGTGCCCAGGTCGAGGGCGAGGGCCCGGCTCTGTTCGTCGTCGAATCCAGCCCGCAACACATCCAGGTCGCTGACGATCCCGCCATGGGGCTGCGGGCTGCCGCGACCGGTCGCGTGCAGTTTGATCAGGTCATCGTGCCCGACAGCGCCCGCCTCGGTGATAGCGCGGAGCAAGCCCTCGCCAACTACCGAGAGTGTGTGCGACTCAGCCGCCTGGCCTGGTGCGCCATGGCCATTGGCACGGGCAAGGCCGTGCAGGATTACGTGATCCCCTACGTCAATGAACGACAGGCCTTCGGCGAACCGATTAGTCACCGCCAGTCCGTCGCGTTCATGGTCGCGAACATCGCGATTGAACTGGAGGGCATGCGCCTGACCACGTTACGCGCTGCCAGCCTGGCCGAACAGGGCAAGGACTACGCCCGCGAGGCGGCCGTCGCCCGGCGCCTGTGTGTGGATAAGGGCATGCAAATCGGTTCCGACGGCGTGCAGCTGCTCGGAGGCCATGGCTTTACCAAGGAATATCCGGTCGAGCGCTGGTATCGCGATCTGCGGGCCATCGGCGTCATGGAGGGCGGGCTGCTCGTCTGAGCGCCGCGACGGAGAACAGACAATGATCAATCTCGAAGTTCCGAAAAAATTCACGGGCCTGGTGCGCCAGGCCCATCAGGTGTCCAAGGAAGTCCTGCGCGCCAACTCACGCAAGTACGACCGCGCTGAACACAGCTACCCCAAAGAGCTGGACATGCTGGCGTCGCTGGTCGACGGCATGAACGACGGCGGCGGCCAGGGCGCCGGTGCCGCTGGCGTCCGACGCGAAAAAACGGATGACGACAGCAACCGCAACGGCAGCAATCTGTCCACGGCGCTGGGCATTATCGAAATGTGCTGGGGTGATGTCGGGCTGTTGCTGTCCATGCCACGCCAGGGCCTGGGCAACTCGGCCATTGCCTCGGTGGCCAATGAGGAGCAGCTCAAGCGGTTTGAAGGTCGCTGGGCCGCCATGGCCATTACCGAACCCGGCTGTGGTTCGGACTCGGCCGCCATTCGGACGACGGCGGTCAAGGATGGGGACGAGTACATTCTGAACGGCGAGAAGATCTACGTCACCGCCGGCGAGCGCGCCGACCTCGTCGTGGTCTGGGCCACGCTAGACAAATCTGCAGGGCGGGCGGCGATCAAATCTTTCGTCGTTGAAAAAGGCACGCCCGGCTTCGAGTTGGTCCGGCTGGAGAAGAAGCTGGGCATCAAGTCCTCGGACACAGCCGCCTTTGTGCTGAAGGATTGCCGCGTACCTGCCGAAAACCTGCTTGGCGACCCGACGGTCAACGTCGAGAAGGGGTTTGCCGGCGTCATGCAGACCTTCGACAACACCCGTCCGCTGGTGGCGGCGATGGCGATTGGTCTGGCCCGGGCGGCGCTTGAGGAAACCCGTAAGGTGCTGGAAGCGGCCGGAGTCCTCATTGACTACGACCAGCTCATCACCCAGCAGACCGCCGCTGCGGCTGAATTCATCCGCATGGAGGCCGATTTCGAAGCCGCCCGCCTGTTGATGATGGAAGCGGCCTGGATGGCGGACAATCGCAAGCCGAACTCACTGCAGGCCTCCATGGCCAAGGCCAAGGCTGGCCGTGCCTGCGTCGATATCTCGCTCAAGTGCGTCGAACTGTGCGGCAACCTGGGCTACACCGAAGACAGCCTGCTGGAAAAGTGGGCACGGGACAGCAAGATTCTCGATATCTTCGAAGGTACTCAGCAGATCCAGCAGCTCATCATCGCCCGGCGCCTGCTGGGCAAGAGTTCCGCCGAATTGAAGTAATCCACACGGCCGGAGGCGGGGCTGTCAGATCGCCCGCCTCCGGACCGGATTGGCATTAAAGCCCTGCGGCAACTGGCCGATAGTCATTAGGCCACCCAGAGGTCTATTGCCATGTCCGCCGAACAACTGCTGACGCACGTCAACAAACTCCCCACAGTCCCTAAGGTCGTGCATGAGCTCATGACGTCCTTCCAGGAAGAAGACGTGGAGACCGCGCGCATCGCCGGCCTGATCGAAACCGACCCCGTCATCAGTGCCAAGGTGCTGCGCATGGCCAACTCGGCGTATTTTCATCGTAGCCGGAGCATCGGCAGCATTAGCGACGCGGTGATGCACCTGGGTTTTGAACGGGTCCGTAACCTGGTGGTGGGCTGCGGCCTGGTCGGCTCGATGCAGACCCCGCCTGGCATGGACAAGCCCACGTTCTGGCGGCATGCGGTCTATACCGCTGTGGCGTCCCGAGAGCTGGCGCGGCTGGGCAGCGAAAGCGGCCCCAGCGAAGAGGTCGAACCCGAACTGGCCTTCGCCGCCGGCATTATTTATCCGGTTGGCGAACTCCTCATGCGTTGGGCCCAGCCGATGGAGTTGTTCAAACTGGACGGGGCCGAACCCCATTGCACGCCGGCTCGCGCCGAGGCAGAACGCAGCCAGCTGGGCTTCGACTTTGCATCGACCAGCGCGCTGCTGGCCGAACACTGGCATTTTCCCGATGAACTGACCGCGGGCCTGCGCGCAGCAGGCGATCCCGATAACGCCGAACCCTTTTCTGCGCTCGGAGCGATTGTTGCAGTGGGCTCGGTGCTGGCCGCTGCCTCGGTCATTCGTATGGAGCCACCGGTCAACGGTTACACGCTGAACCGCGTCGGCATCCGGATCGACCAGGTGTGGAGCCTGCCACCCATTAACGAGCTCTCGAACGGGCTCGAGAACATGCTGCTGGAGTCCTGATCCGCCTGTCGCTAGTGACAGGCCTTGAGATTGCGACGGAGCAACCACCAGTTCACCGGCCAGGCGGCCAGAAAACCAGCCGGCAGGGCAAACGCCAAGCCAATCCAGAAACCCGGGTGCAGCAGGCTCGGTGCCATCATGCCGCCCGCGAGGTAGTCTGCAGTGTTCATCGCGATCTCCATCACGGCGATCGAGATCGCCTCTCCGATCCAGATGATCCGCAGCGCTTCACGCCAGCCATGACCCTGGCGCACCAGCGGCCAGAGTCCCAGCGTGAACCCCGACACGTAAGCCAGCGTCGTAGCCAGCAAAATCGTGCCCCACACGGGCCAACCCAGAGAGACACCGATGGCCAGACCTGCGATTTCGCCGATCGAGCAACCGGACAGGCAATGCAGCGTGGCGTGAACGGACAGACCCAGGGCCGGCTGGGATCGCGACTCCGCGTGATCGTGGGCGCAGTGTTTGTGCTCGTGGGTCATACGCTGTCCTCCGGAGAAGCGTCCGGGCTGGCCTCCAGGGCCTGAATAATGGGGCAACCGGCCGTCGAGCCATGCCCGTCGCAATCGGCGACGGCTTGGCGTAGGGCCTGCCGCATGGCGGACAGGTCCCGGAGCCGCTGCTCGATATCCTCGAGATGGCTCAGCGCAAGCGCTCGAACATCGGATCGGTCACCGCCCTGCTGCAGGGCCAGCAGAGTGCGAATTTCGGCCAGCGAGAACCCCAGTGACTTGGCGCGACGGACAAAGTGGAGACGCTCCACGGATTCCGCGGCGTACAGACGGTAGTTGGCCGGAGTCCGTGCAGGCTCAGGCAGTATGCCCTCACGCTCGTAGTATCGGATCGTCTCGACGCTGAGGCCGCTGGCCCTGGCCAGCCGCCCGATTGTCATGGGTTGGCTCGTCGTCATGGCCGCAAGTCTAAAGCCTGAAGCAGGCTACAGAGTCAAGCGAATCGTCGGCGACTCCACAGGCCAATCACGCCCAACACCAGCGCGACGCCCGCAGCGGCCGCGCCCGCCACGAACAGCGGAGCGTACAGTTCGGTCTGCCCGTACCACCGCGCCATGCCGGCTGCACCGCTGGCCTGACCCACGGCAAAGGCCAGGGTCGCACTCGCCCACCACCGTGCGTGCGCAGCCGCGCCCGCAATCTCTGCCAACGCAGCCGAGGTCATGGATACGGCCCCCGGCACCAGCGCACCAATCGTCAGACTCGACAGGGTGAACAGCAGTGGATGGCTAGTCAGTGTGGGCACGCCGACCGCGATCGCCGTCACTGCGTAGCACAACAGCAACATCCGCCCGATGCCGACACGGCCGGCGATCCGCACGATGACCGTCGGCCCCAGCAAAGAGCCCACGCCCACCACCCACCATTGCAGGGCCGCAAAGCCGAGGCTCATCCCCCGCTCCCTGACCAGAAAATCCACCCAGAACACGCCATGTGGAACAATGCCAATGGCCTCTACGGCATAGGCCAGCACAATGAACACCGGGGCCAGCATCCACCAACCCAGGGCCCGCGCGGGTTGTGCCTTGGCATCCTCCGGCGCCGGCGCACCGCGCAATCGGCGCCAGGCCAGCAGGCCGACCCAAGCCGGCACCGCAGCCATCACTGCCATCGCCAGCCAGGCCGTACTCGGTCCAATCCATGGCAGCGCTGTTGCCACACAGGCTGTGAGCAATGTCCCCAGGCCAATGCCGGTAAAAGTCACTCCGCTGACACGGGCCCGCTGGGCCGGGCCCACGGCCGTCAGCGCTGTGCTGACACCTCGCACCATGAGCCAGGCCCCGGTGATGCCGGCAACGAAACGCCAGGCGCTAATCCAGTCCACACCCAGTGGCAGCGCGCAGGCCAGAAAGCTCAGCACCGTGAGCATCAACGCAGACACCACCAGCGGACGCTGCTGCAAACGCGGCGCCACCAGCGCCAGCACAGCCCCCAGGCAGTAACCCACCAAATTCGCCGCGCCCGCATGGGCGGCCTCGGCCGGCGTTAACCAGCCCGCATCAATCATGACGGGGATAAGCGGGGGGTAGGCGAACCGTCCCAGGGCAATGCCGACCAGTGTGGCGCAAAACCCAAGGGTCTGGGCCGCGCGGCGCTGGCTGCTGCTGACATCAAGCACGGCCAGGCACCTGATTCCATCCGGACGGCACGGATACAGATTGCATGCGGAGAATATCCATGGGCCGCGCATTGTGGCGGAAACCAGGCCCAGCGTCTTGGCCCGGGTCGCCGCCCTTCGGTACAACGCCGGTCATCGCGACCACCCGGCAGCCGCTAGTGACCCGGCTGCTCCTCACGCGCCAACGCATCCCAAAGCCCATTGGCCTCAGGGTCATCGGCCGGGGCCGTTTCGACCTCTAGCTCGGCGTTGATGTCCGTTGACTCCAGCACAGGCAGGCCGCCGTCTTCGGACAACATATCCTGGCGGTAGGCCACGATGATCTCGACGCGCCGGTTCCGCGCCCGCTGCTCCCGCGTGCTGTTATCCACCAGCGGGCGGGACGAGCCAAATCCGCTAACGATGAGCTGTGAATCGCGAATCGAGCCGACCTCCAGCACCCGCTCGGCCACCGACACGGCCCGAGCGGCGGACAAATCCCAGTTCGATGAGAACCCGCCTCCGCCCCGCAACGGAATGTTATCCGTGTGACCCGCCACGGTAACCTGTTGGGATTCTGCATCGATCAGACCAACCACGCGGCGAATCAACTCCGTCGCGCCGCTGACCAGCCGCGCGCTGCCCGACGGAAAGGACACATGTTCGGGGAACCGCACGATCACCTGGTCGCGATTGCGTTCAAGAATGACGCGTCCGGCTTCGATGTCTTCCTTCAGCCCTTCCTTGAGCTTCTTGTAGAGATCCTCACCTGCCGTGGTGGAGACCACTTTTTCGACGGTCCGGACTTGCTGTGTCGGCATGGAATTATGTCCGGTGCCCGACACAATACCGGCCTCCAGGCCTTTCTGCGATTCGTCGCGGGGCGTAATGAACTGAACGCCGCCGAAGGCCTGGCGCAGTGACCCGATCACCGACTCGTACTTCGCCTCGTCCATCTTGGCCTGGGCGAACAACAGGACAAAAAAGCACATCATCAGCGACATCATGTCGGCGAAGGTCGCCATCCACAGCGGAACTTCTGCGCCCTTGGCCTGCTTTTTCTTGGGTTTCTCAAACATGGTGTTGCCGCCTGGGGCTCAGACCAGGGCGGTCAGGCCGCCGCAGGCTCGCCTTCCGCGTCATCATTGGCCGCCTTGGCGCCCTTGCCCTCAGGCAGGCAGGCTTTCAGGCACTGCTCCAGCAGCCGCGGACTGGTGCCCTCGCGAATACCGACCACCGATTCAACAATCAGTTGGCGAGTGTCCATTTCCTGCTCGGCGCGCATGGCAAGCTTGTCCGCTATGGGCAGGAAGAACATGTTCGAGAGCATGGCGCCGTACAGCGTGGTGAGCAGAGAAACCGCCATGGCGGGGCCGATGCCCGCCGGGTCGGACAGCGTGGCCATCATCTGCACCAGGCCGACCAGCGTACCGATCATCCCAAAGGCCGGCGCGGCGTCGCCCATGGCGCGAAACACCTTTTCGCCCATCTCGGCGCGTTTGATCGACGCAGAGATTTCCTTGCCGAGCAGTTCTTTGATGAAGTCGGCATCGTGACCATCGACGCACATCTGAATACCCTTGCCCAGCAGCGGATCGGGCACCTCGGCCTCTTCCAGCGCGAGCATGCCCTTCTTCCGCGCCAGGTCAGCCATCTCCTTGACCGTGTCGATGAGCTGATACGGGTCCGCTCCTTTGTAGGAAAAGGCGGTCTTGGTCGCCGTCCCGAAGGCGCCAAAGCAATCGCTCATGGGAAAGCGGATCAAGGTGCCGCAGAACGCGCCGCCAATCACGATCAGCAATCCGGGCACATTGATGAACGGGGCCAGACCGGCCCCCATGGCCATTGAGCCAATGATGAGAGCCAGTCCGACGATCAGACCGATAAGGGTCGCGAGATCCATGAGTGCCGCCTATGTCGCGCTTTGTCCGGGGTGCAACTGTCTATCGGCGGCAGCCCGGGACTCTTGAACCCGATTCCTGCGGTCGTCGCGCGCGTGTCAATGACGGGGTCCCGGAACGCACACTGGGCGGGCTAGGCTGGCTGCGGGGCATCCAGCTCCAGCTGCCAGTAACCAACGTCGATCCAGCGATCGAACTTATAGCCGACGCGGCTAAACAAACCCGCCCGCCGAAAACCAAGCCGCTCGTGAAACGCAACGCTGGCAGGGTGTGGCAGCGCAATAACGCCCATGACCACCCGCATGTCTCGGGCGCGTAGCGCCTCGAACAAGTCACGATAAAGCTGCGTACCCAGACCGCGTCCCCGGGCGGCCTCCCCGAGGTAGATGGCGGATTCGGCCACATGCCGGTATGCCGCCCGACTACGCCACAGTCCGCCATAGGCATAACCGAGCACACGTCCCTGCTGCTCGACCACCCGCCAGGGCAAGTCCTGGGCTTGCAGGGCCCGAATCCGTCCGGCCATGTCGTCTGCGGTCACCGGTGCCTCTTCAAAGGTGACCACCGTGTCCGTGATGAAGGGGTTATAAATGGCGGCCAGCGTGGCTGCATCCGCCTCGGTGGCATCGCGAAACAGCAGTTCGGACATGTCATCGACCCGCGTCAGAGCGTACTGGGATTCAGGCCCGACCCAGTATGCCTTGTGGTGAACACGCCCGTGCGCCGATCGCCAAAGTCCGTTAGCGTCTCGCAGGCATTTGAGACGAAACCGGCAACATGGGCCTACTCATCGACGGTCAATGGCACGACCAGTGGTACGACACCGACCAGCATGGCGGACGGTTCAAGCGCCAGGAACAGGCGTTCCGTCACTGGGTCACGGCAGACGGCTCGCCCGGCCCCAGCGGGGACGGCGGCTTTGCTGCCGAGCCAGGGCGGTACCACCTGTACGTGTCCTATGCCTGTCCCTGGGCGCACAGGACGCTGATCTTCCGGGCCCTCAAAGGCCTGGAGCGCCTCATCGATGTCTCGGTGGTCCACTGGCACATGGGGTCCGAGGGGTGGACCTTCGAACCCGGCGAGGGTGTCACAGGCGACAAGTTAATGGGCCATGCTCGACTTCAGGATGTTTATCGGGCCGCCGACCCGGGCATGACGGGCCGTGTGACGGTGCCGATTCTCTGGGACACCCAGCGCCAGACCATCGTCAACAATGAGTCTGCGGAAATCATCCGGATGTTCAACGCAGCCTTCGACGCGGTGGGTGCCACACCGGGCGATTATTACCCCTCCCACCGGCAGGACGACATCGACAGGCTGAACAAACGGATCTACGACACCGTGAACAACGGGGTCTACAAGGCCGGCTTTGCTTCGACCCAGGCGGCTTACGACGAAGCGGTGGTGCCATTGTTCGAGACGCTGGACTGGCTGGAGGCCCAGCTGGCCTCCCAACGCTTTCTGCTGGGCGATCAGCCCACGGAAGCCGACTGGCGTCTTTTCCCAACGCTGCTGCGCTTCGACACGGCCTACCACGGGCACTTCAAGTGCAACAGGCGACGCATCGTGGACTACCCCCACCTTTGGGCCTACACGCGTGATCTCTACCAGTGGCCCGGTATCGCATCGACCGTGAATCTGACGCATGTGGCGCGCCATTACTACGGCAGTCATCCGGCGGTTAATCCAACGGGTGTGGTGCCGATCGGGCCGGAACTCGACTTCGATGCGCCGCACGGCAGGGACGCGCTGGCGACCGCGAGCAGCCGCCACTCAGCAGAGGACTCAGCGGCCTGAGTCCTCCGTCCGGCTACCACCCCCCGCGGGCGATATCAGGATTGTCAGACATGCCATGGATGATGGCCTGATCCTCGCCGGACTTGCGCGCCTCGGCCAGCGCCTCGTCAGCCTGGGTGACGAGCGTCTTGGAAAAATGATTCGCTGTCGGCACGTAGCAGGCACCACCCACCGCGACCTCGACGGTGCTGCCGGCAAGCCCCGGCATGGGAATCCGGGCGTCCCGGACAGCAGCAATAATGGTGCCTGCGACATGCCCGGCGCCATCGCGTGTGACATCGGCAAGAATTGCGCTGAACTCGCCCGCACGAATGTGGCCGGCGAAATCAGCCCGACGCCGCAGGGCGTCCGAGACCACCTGCCCGACCGCGATCAGCGCGGCGTCGACCTCCTCAGCACGCTGTTTGCGGATCAGCGAAAACCGCCGGATGTTGATCAACAACAGGCACAGTGCGAGCTGGCGCTCGGTGCACCAAACCCACTGGCGCTCGAGGCGCTCCAGCAACAGTGCACGTCCGGCAAGACCTGTGGTGGGGTCGAAGCCCGCAAGCTCGACAGCCGGGTCGACCGCTCTGCGCCAACGTTTGACCTGCGTGAGATTCTGCAAGCACCGACCTCGTGAGGTGTCCGGCGGAGGCGCACAAGCATGCGCCCGGCGCCCGGGCTTGTCTACGGCGCCAGTCTAGGCGCTGGCGCTGCAGCCCTCAGCGTCGTCAACCCAGGCTGCGACGACACGGTTGCGCCCGCCTTTCTTGGCCCGGTACAAGGCCTGGTCGGCCTTTTCCATGTAGAACTCGGCGTCATTGCGCATGACTTCCTCGAAGCTGGTCACCGTCGCCACGCCGGCCGAAATCGACACCGGCGCGCCCTCCAGCGCCGGATGCGGAATCTCCATGTCCTGGACCGCCCGCCGCAGCTCATCCATGAGTGCTACAGCCGACTCCCCGGGCGTGTTGGGCAGTATGACGCCGAATTCTTCGCCGCCGTACCGGCAGACCAGATCGCCAGCGCGGCGTGTTCTCGACGCCAGCGCCTGGCCGATCTGACGCAGCACCTGGTCGCCTTCAGCGTGGCCTGCCGTGTCATTGAACATCTTGAAATTGTCGACATCGATGATCGCGCAACTCAGCGGCAAGTGGTCCCGGTTGGCACGCCGCCATTCGTTCTGCATTTGTCGATCGAAATGTCGGCGGTTGTAGCAGCCAGTCAGCGGATCGCGAATCGACTCCGTTCGCAGCGAAAGAACATCCTCAATGACACGCACGCCGTCATGAATGACACGCTGCTGCATCCTCGGGTAGGTGCGTGGCCGGTTGTGTGCGACGACGAGTACGCCGATCGTGGACTGCTGGAACACCGTGAACACGGGATAAGCGGCCAGGGAACAAATCCGATGGGGCCCGTTGAACAATGCCGACGCGGCTTCGGTCTCGAGCGTAGCCAGATCGTGCACGCGTAGCGGCTTGCCTGAGCGGATGACCTCCCACTCGGGCGCGTCGGGCGTGGCCACCCCGGGCGGATTACAGCCCACACTGGCCACCGGCACCAGGTGGTCGGATGCCAGCATCGACAGCCATGCAAAATGCGATGCCGTGCCACCGGCCACCAGCGTAAGCACCCGCTCCAGCGTGTAATCGACTTCGTCAATGTTGATGCCGTGGACATCGTTGACTTCTCGTCGCAGGTGCTCGCGCAGCGACTCGATGAGCTCAACCATAGAGATTCCTCGTAGGCGTTTGTGCCGGTTCCATTCGGTCCGCCTGCTATTTTTTTTATCCGTGGAATGCGCGGCGTGCCGCCACCCACCTGCTCAGTGCGGATTAGCCTACAGGAGTTGTGCGGCGCGCAAACGGTGTACACCGCTTGACGGTTCGACTTCGCGACTAACGGCGTATTTGCCGTACGATCGCAGCGTGTTCAGCCCTGCGCAGCGGATAACGCCACAGAAACCAGACTGACAAGGCGAACAGGCCGAGCATCAGCAGGGCCACCACGGCGCCCAATGATTCAGCTGCGGCCGCATCAACAGCCAGGCCTGCATGCTCACCACCGGGCGATGGCGCTGAGAGTCCTCCGGGGAATGCGATCAGGTCGAGCACCACGCCCGCGAGCAGCGTGCCCAGACCCGATGTGGCCTTGATCACAAAAGTCATGACGGCTGCGAGCAGACCTTCGTGGCGCTGCCCGGTCTGCAACTCATTCTGGTCCGTGATGTCCGCAATCATCGACGCGCACAACATGCTGATCGAAATCAACGCCACAAACAGCAAGCCCGTGTGCAGAAACAGGGCAATGGCGAGATCAGTCGAACCCCTGGGCGGCATCCAGCCCAGCATCGCGGCCAGAATCGGTGCCGGCCCGAACAGCAATGCGAATAGCGACAGACGGACGGCGGCATCGCGCTTGTCACTCTCCCGGCTCATCACCGGCGTGAGGGCAAAGGCCAGCAACAAACCGATGTAAAGGCTCAGACTCAGGCCGCCGATCTGCGTGGAGCTCAGTCCCCAGTAGTACGTATTCACATAAAAACTGGTGGCATTGATGTACCCCCATCCGGCCGCAGAGCACAGGGCACCGGCAAACAGCATCCGGAATGCCTTGTTTGCGAAGACCGCGCGCACATCCTGCCGCAAGGTCTGCAGGCGCAGGGGCCGGTGCAGCATGCGCTGCTTCAGCGTGGGAATCAGCGAACGCGTCCCCCAGGTACAAAGCAGCACACCCAGCGTGGCAATGATCGCGCTGGTCGCACCGTAGCGGGCATACGCATCGGCAGACAGCCGACCATCCGCTCCGCTCGGTAACATCGCGAACAGGACGAAATAACCGTAGGTGGCAATCCCCAGCCCCGCCAGCCAGCCGAACAAAAACCGCAGCGCGACCAATTCGGTGCGCTCATCGTAGTGAGGCGTGATCTCCGGCAACATGGCGTTGCTCGGCACCGAGTAGCCGGTCAGGCTCAGCCGCACGAGAACGGAAAAACCTAGCAACCAGCCGAACAGTCCCCAGTTCCCCAGCCCGGCCGGCGGTGCGAACAAGGCCCAGAGACCCAGGCCAAACGGCAACGCCGATGCAAGCATGAAGGGGTGGCGACGCCCCCAGCGGCTGCGCAGACCATCGGACCAGGCACCTAACAGGGGATCGGAGACCGCATCGACCAGCAGGGCAATGAGGATAGCCAGGCCGGCCAGACTGCCCGGCAGCCCCAGCACCTGGTTATAGAAGAACAGCAGAAAGACGCTAAAGGCTGTGTCCTTAATCCCCTCAGCCACAGAACCGATGCCGTAGAACAGGCGCAGGCGGCCCGAGACCATCGAAGGCTGATCGCTCATGAGAGGCCGTCTGGTTAACGCAGAGGCATTGCCGACGTGCTACCGCACGATGCGATAGCAGGGCTGGTACTCGGCACCCGGCAGGCGCATGCGACGCTGCTCGACAAAGCTGCGCAGCAGAGCATCCAACTCGCCGGCGATGGCCGGCTCCCCGCGCAGTTCGAACGGCCCGTGTTCGGCCACCGCCTGGATACCCGCAGGTTTGACGTTGCCCGCCACAATGCCTGAAAAGGCTCGGCGCAGATTCGCCGCGAGATCGCTGCTGGACTGGTCGCGATGCAGACTCAGCCCCGCCATGGCCTCGTGCGTCGGGGCAAAAGGTGTCTGGAACTGCGCGTCAATTCGCAATTTCCAGTTGAACCCAAAGGCGTCCCGTGCCTGTTCCCGCCAGTCGAACACCTGATTGGCGCCCTCACCCACAGCGCGGGCCACGGCGATGGGGTCATCGATCACGATGCGGTACAACCGCTGCGCCGCCTGACCCAGCGTGGCGCCGATGAACGCATGGAGCTGCTGAAAATACGGCCGGGCGGTAGACGGGCCGGTGAAAATCACGGGGAACGGCATGGCAGCGTTGTGGGAGTCCAGCAGAATGCCCAGCAGATGCAGGATCTCCTCCGCTGTCCCGACGCCCCCCGGGAACACGATGATGGCATGCCCCAGCCGGACAAAGGCCTCCAGCCGCTTTTCGATGTCCGGCAGGACAACCAGTTCGTTGACAATGGGATTGGGCGGCTCGGCCGCGATGATGCCGGGCTCGGTCACGCCCAGAAAACGCCCACTGCCCAGGCGCTGCTTCGCATGGCCGACAGCCGCGCCCTTCATCGGCCCCTTCATCGCGCCGGGTCCACAGCCGGTGCACACATCCATGCCCCGCAAGCCCAGTGCGTGGCCGACTTCCTTGGTGTAATCGTATTCGTCACGCCCAATCGCGTGACCACCCCAACAGACCACCAGGGGCTCGCGCTCACCGGCATGAATGACGCCGGCGTTGCGCAGCAGTTCAAAGACACCGTCGGTAATCGACGCCGGCGTATCCAGCTGGGGAATATTGGCCGCTGCCACCAGGTCGCGGAGCACACTGAACAGGTGCTCGCGAATCCCCTCGATGATCTCGCCATCCACGAACGCCTGATCCGGCGCGTTCACCAGCTGCAGTCGAATGCCTCGCGGTTCCTCGCGTATGCGCACGTCGAAATTCGCGTAGCGCTCCATCACCGCAGCGGCATCGTCCAGCTCGCTGCCAATGTTGAGCACAGCCAGGGCACAGGCCCGGAACTGGTCGTGCAAACCACCTGCTTCGGTGGATGACAGCGCGGCAACCTCGCGCCGCGACAAAAGCCTCAGGCGGCCCCGGGGGCCGATATCTGCGTCCATCGTCTCGCTCGTCTCACGTCTGTTCCGCTAACCGCCACCAGGGCAGGTCTGCGGCTGGGTACGCGTCGACCACCCGGTACCCGCGTATCTGACGTCGATTGAATCACAGCCGCGGGCCGGCGTCTCTGCCTGCCCGCGGCTGGAGCAGTGGTTAGTCGAAGACAATCACCTGACGCACGGCTTCACCACGATCCAGCACGTCAAAAGCGGCATTGATGTCGTCCAGCTTGAGGGTGTGTGACAGCAGCTTGTCGACAGGGAGCAAGCCGGCCTGGTACATGGCGATAAAACGCGGAATATCACGGCTGGGGATGGCCGACCCCATGTAGCTGCCGCGTAGCACCCGCTCGTCGACGGTCAGGCTGACGGCCTGGATATCCAGCCGGGCATCCGGATGCGGCAGCCCCACGGTGACCGTGGTGCCGGCCCGGCCGGTCGCAGCGTAGGCCGTTTCGAGCACCTTGGCGCTGCCCACCGACTCCACCACCGTGCGGGCGCCACCGTTGGTGATGGCCCGGACTTGCTCAAGGGCATCGGCGTCGCCGGCATTGACCGTGTGGGTGGCTCCCAGCTCGCGCGCCAGGGCCAGCTTGTCATCCGACAAGTCAATAGCGACCAGCGGGTTGGCACCGCTTGCGCGAGCGCCGATCAGCGCGGCCAGACCAACACCGCCAAGACCGTACACCGCGCAACTCGTGCCCGGCTCGACCTTGGCGGTATTCACGACCGCACCCACTCCGGTCATGACAGCGCAGCCAAACAGTGCGGCGATGCGGAAATCAAGACTGGGATCAATGGCCACACAGGACTTGGCCGACACCGTGGTGTAATCGGCAAACGCGGACACACCCAGATGGTGATTAAGCGCACCCTGGTCATCAACAAAGGGCTTTGCGCCGCTGAGCAGGCTGCCGCCGCCATTGGCTACGGCACCCGGCGCGCACATGGCCGGTCGGCCCTCAGAACAGGCCGGGCACTCCCCGCACACCGGCACGAACGAAAACACCACATGGTCGCCCACCTTCAGGCCGCCGGGATTCGCGCCGACCTCGACCACCTCGCCGGCCGCCTCATGCCCCAGCACCATGGGCATGACGCGAGGACGTGATCCGTTGATGACCGACAAGTCGGAATGACAAAGTCCCGCTGCGCGAATCCGCACGGTGACTTCGCCGGCGCCTGGAGGCGCAAGCTGAACCTCTCGAATCTCGAGCGGACGGCTTTGTGCGTAGGGCGCGGGCGCCCCCATCTCGCGAAGAATCGCGGCGCGCGTAGTTCTCATGATGTCACCTCCAGTTGTTGTAATGCGGCCCGCAGGGTCTCGGGAATCGGCACCGGCCGGCGGGTTTCACGATCGACGAAGACATGGACAAAATGGCCCTCGGCCGCAGGGGCGTCGCTCGCCTCCCCAAATAGCCCGATGCCGTAACGCACGCTGCTGTTACCGAGATGATCCACCCGCAGACAAGCCGTCACCTGCTCCGGAAACGCCAGTGAGCGATGGAACTTGCAGCCGGTCTCGATCGCCAGACCGATGACCGCACCGGCGTGGATATCCAACCCGCCCTGGCGAATCAGATAGTCATTAATGACCGTGTCGAAGTAGCTGTAGTACTCAACGTTGTTGACGTGACCGTAAACATCGTTGTCCTTCCAGCGGGTCGGGATGTGCAGTTGATGCGGAAAATCGGCGGCTTGGATCATGAAGAGTCGTTGATTGAATGAAAGTGGTCCCCAGACGGCTAGTCGGGGTCCAGTAGAAACGGTGGCGGCGGTTCGTCGGCACGCAGACGATGATCCCCGACCGACAGGGCGCATACCCGGCTGACCTCGGCCAGCGGGCGACCGGACTCATCGGCCCAGGCATTGAACTGGGCCTGGCAGGCGGCCAGTTCGGCCCGTGTGCTCGGGGCGCGGGTCACGATCTCGTTCGCGATCAGCAGGGCAATGACATCCCCCGTGAGCTGAAACGTATCCTTGCCCGCCATGCGCAGGAAGATGCAGGCGCTCATGCCCCCCAGCCGATGCCCGCGCCGGCTCAGCTCCCGCCACAGGCCGATGATGTCCTCGACCGGCCAGGCTGCCAGCCAGGCGCCCATGCTGCCCTCGCGCTCGGCCACATCCAGCACAAAACGGGCATTGCGCGGCACAGACGTGATCTTCTGCTTGTTGCGCACGATGCGCGCGTCACGCGCCAGGGCCTCGATGGCTGTGGCATCCAGAGCGGCACAGTGCACCGGATCGAACTGCCGGAACGCCGCTTCGAAACCCGGCCATTTCTGCTCGATGACTCGCCAGGCAAATCCGGCCTGAAACACACGCCGGGTCATCAGGCTGAGATACCGGTCGTCGCCGGTCTGCTTCAGCGTCTGCGCGTCCGCCACCTCGGGGAGCAATGAGGCAACCGCAGCCTCACCGCCCTTGCGTCGACAGGCCCGCTCGTAAATGCGCTGAAATGATTCGGCCCGCGCCATGCCTCAGCCGGCCACGAGCAGCAGGATGGCGAGGAACGGAGGCAGAGCCTGGATACCGGCAGCCCGCAGCATCCGCACATCGGTGCAGGCCAGGACAATCCCGGCACCCAGCATCACCGAACAGCCCGTGATGACCACCGCCTGGCCGATGAGCACCCGGCCCGATGCGGCGAGCACAATCCCCGCCACGACGGCCAACGCCAGAAAAAGATTGTAATAGCCCTGATTCAGCGCCCACGGCCGGACGGCTGCGGCATCCGCCGTCGCCACCCCGAACCGGCGCTGAATGGCAGGCCGGGCAAAAAACACGGACTCCATCAGGAAGAACATCAGGTGCAATGCCGCCGCCACGGCTGCAAATCCCAGTGCAATGCGATCCATCTCGTCTCCCCCGGCCAGCGCTATGTACGCGAACGTCTACAATGACGCGCATTATGCGCGAGCCGCCTCCGACATTCGACCAGACATAAAAAAGCCCCCGGCACCGAAGAGCCGGGGGCTTGCGGACGCCCTGTCGGGCGCCCCTGGGCAGCTAGTCGATGATGGTGATCACCGGACCGGCCACGGGCAGACCCGCTGCCTCAACGGACGTCCCGGAGTCCGCACCTGTCACAGCCACTGCACTGAGCGTGAACTGGTAGGTGGTGCTGCTGGCGCCCGGGCCTTCAGGCCCCTGGGGACCCACCGGTCCTTGCGGCCCGACCGGTCCCTGGGGTCCAGCAGGTCCCTGCGGACCCGGGATTCCCTGAACGCCCTGCGCACCGTTGGCGCCATTGTCGCCTTCGCAGCCAGACAGCAGCACCGCGAGCACAACGGCGGCTGCCAGCAGCGGCACATGCCGCCGGGACAAGCCACCCACACCCGCCAGCCCCAGCAGCATCAGGCCACTGCCGGCAAACATCGGCGCCGCCATCCAGGCGATGCTGGTACTGAAATCCACGGCGACCACGTAGGATTCCGAAGTGCCCGCAGCCACCACCCGGTTGGGCGAGAAGCTCACCGCAAACGTGCTGGCCACGCCGTCGATGGTCACCGTCGCAGGCACGGTCATCTCACCCGCATCCACGGCACCGTTGCCATTGGCGTCGAGATAAACATCTGCAGCCGTAATATCGCCGTCAAAATCACCCGAACCGCTCAGCGTCCCGGAGAAGCCGGTAACAACCAGATCTTCCGACGCACTATTGCGCACGGTCAGGCCAATGGCCGACACATCCTGCGCACCGGCACCAAAGCTGACACCCGCGCCGCTGCCACTGGTGCCGTTGCCCTGGATGGCCAGAGGCGGGTCGCCAGCAAGATCGGCGGCCGTGACTTCGAAGGCGCCGATGTCACATGCCGAGGTTCCATCACCATTGCCGTCAGCCGGGCGGTCGAAGCCTGCACCACGCTGGTCCAGGTTATTGATGGCCATGCCAGCACAAACGCTGTCGAGTCCGGCGTCCACGGCCGTGAAGCCGGTCAGCGCAACGGTCAGGGTCGGTCCGCCGTTGCTGACCAGGCCTTCTGGATCCAAGCCGGTGGCCACGCCGGTCAGATTGGACGGGCCATTGATCGTCGCGCCTGTCGGGTCGCTCACGAGGTTGTAGCCACCGCCATCAACCACCCCGTCGACATCAGCAGCCGCGGCCGCTGCGTTGTCGCCAATCAGCGTGTTGGTGGCGGTAAAGCTTGCCGTGGCATCAGCCAGAAACACGCCGCCTCCCGACGTCGTGGCCGAGTTCGAGGCGATGGTCGAGTTGATCGAGTCAATCGTCGAGGCCGGTCGCAGGAACAGACCACCGCCGACCTCAGCGCGGGTGCCCGAGCCATCCTGCTCGATGGCGCCGTTGCCAAACACGGTGCTGTTCCACAGGTTCAGCGTCGAGCCGTTAAAGACCCACAGACCGCCCCCTTCGTTATTGGCGACGTTATTCCAGATGGTCGAGCGATCGACCGTCATGGTGGTCGCACCACCCGTGATGTGAACCGCCCCTCCATTACCCGGATTGTTGCCCGCCAGGTTGCTGGCCATGGTCGTGGTGGAGATGTTTACGGTGGTCGCCGCCGTGGTCGACACGTCTTCCAGCGCACCGCCAGCACGGCTGGCCATGTTGTTGCTGACGGTCGAACCGGCCACGGTCAGCAGACCGTTGAAGTTCAGAATGCCACCGCCTGAGCCGGAGGTCCCCGACGCAGCGTTGTTGGTAATGGTGGCGTTGTTCACGGTCATCACGCCCCCGTTATTGAACAGTGCGCCGCCCCCGGTATCCGCTGCGTCTCCGCGGGCGTCGTTGGCGTCCATGACGGTGCCGTCGACCGTTAACACACTCGGGGCACCAAAGTTCCACAGCCCGCCGCCTTCGGACGCGGCCACGTTGTTGCTGACACTGCCGCCAATGACGGAGACCAGTCCGCCAAAGGTGCCACCGCTGTCACCGGTGACATGCAGGCCGCCCCCGTTACCAGGCGCAGCCACGGAGACCAGGTCACCCAGCGTGACGCCGACACTGTTGCCGTCGAGCGCAACATTGGTCAGAGCGATGGTTGGAATACCGGTCGTCGTATCGTTGGTGGTCGAGCGATCCTCGATCCCACCACCTGCGCGGTTGGCGACATTGCCGGTGATCGAACCACCCGTCATCGCCACCGTGCCTTCGTTGTTGAAGATGCCACCACCGCTGCCAGCGGCCCCCAAGGCGCTGTTGCCTGAGATCGTGGTATTGCCGGTGATGACGATCGCACCACCCTGGTTGAATAATGCGCCACCGCCGTTGTCGGCCGCGTCGCCATTCGCGGCATTACCGCTGAAGGTCACGCTGCTGATCTCCATCAGGCCGGAGCCGTTCCAGAGCCCGCCACCCTCGGTGGCGGCTTCGTTACCCGTGACGCTGCCACCGATGTAGCTCACCGCGCCCGGACCGGAGACGTGCATGGCCCCGCCGTTACCCGGTGCGCTGCCCGCAAAGTTCTGCGTAAAGGTCACGTTGCTCAGCGCAGTGGACGTCGCCGTGACGCGTGCATTGTCTTCAATACCACCACCCGCGCGATTGGCCGTGTTGCCACGAATCACGGTGTTGCTCACCGTCAGCGTGCCGCCGTCATTCAGAATGCCGCCGCCACTGCCGGCAGCACCGGACGCGGTGTTGAATTCAATGGTTGCGCCATTGACGATCAACGTGCCGCCCTGGTTATGCAGGGCGCCACCACCGTCGTCGGAATCCGCACCCGCCCCGGTATTGTTGGAGTAGGTCCCGCCATTCACCGTCAGCGTGCCGGCGTTGTTCCACAGCGCACCGCCTTCCTGACCGGCCGTGTTGGACGTGAAGCTACCGCCGTTGACGGTGGCATCCACCGCACCCGAGATGTGCAACACGCCGCCGTTGCCCGGGCTCACCAGCACTTCGTTGTTGGTGGCGGTCAGGTTGTTCAGCGTTGTCGATGGCCCACCAGCAATCTCAATGGCACCGCCGGCACGGCTGGCCAGATTGCCGGTAAAGCGGCTGTCGCTCACGCTGAGCGTGCCACTGGAAATGATCGCGCCGCCGCTGCCGGATCCGGCACTGGCGTCGTTGTTCAGAAACTCGCTGCCTGTCACCGTCAAGGTGCCGGCATTGTCGATGGCACCACCGCTGGTGGCAGTGCCGCCATTGCCGACATTGTTGCTAACGGTCACGCCGTCCAGCGTGACATCTGCACCCGCTGCAATGCCCAGCGCGCCGCCGCTGGCTGCGACCCCATTGGTCAGTGTCAGGCCCGTGATCACCACCGGCTCACCGGTGTCGACCCGCGCAATCTGTACCGTAGCCTGGCCGTCCAGGATCACGTCTCCGGCGATGGAGAGATCATCCGCAATCGTGGGCAACACGGCAGTCAGCGGAATCGTGCCGCCGGCGATCGCCGCGTCGAAACGGATCGTGTCACCCGTGGCCTCGCCCGCCGGCGCCTCGTTCACGGCCGTGTTGCCGGATGCCGCTGCGATGGCCTCGCGCAGGCTTAGCAAGCCGTCAACGGCAGACACGTCGGTCAAGGTGTCGACCACGTAGTCGGTGGCATCGGCCGGCATCGAAACGCCGCCCAGCACCATTAACGCGGCGGCTAGGCCCGCGCGCTCTGTTCTGTGGATCATCTCAGCTCCCTATGAGTGGATTCGATTCGAATCGCTCCCGCTGACGCGGGACGTATTGGATCGTTCGCTCGTCAATCCGCCGTGGATGCAGAGAAGTTCAAAATTTTGTGAAGGCCCGACGAATGGCTGCTCAAGTCCGGCGCCAAGTGGCCGATGTGATGATCTCGAATCGCTTTCGGAGCAGGACGCATGAAAGCCACGCAGGCCTTGACCGCACTTGTCATCGCAGCAGGATGGATGAGCCTCACCAGCACATCAGGACTGGAAGCCGCCTACACCCCGGCGCGCGCGTCCTCAGGGGCAGGCGATCCAGTCATGACGGATCATCGGGCGTATCTGGACGCATTGCGCCGGGCCGAGGATTCGATCGTGCTCGTGACGGCCGAAAACGCACGGTTGCGCAAACGGCTGCGTTCACTGGAGTCCGGCCAGATGACATCGGTGCCCGACCTGGCCGTTCAGCCAGCGGGAACCCTCTTTCGACGCTTGCGCCTGGACGAAAGCCTGCAGGCAAAGGGTTCGTAACCCGCAGTGAACGCGTCGGAAGGGCTGGAGCCACCGTCCGCGAAAGCGGCAAATGCGCTCGGGCTGATCAAGGAGAAATTGGTGCCGGCACCAAGAATCGAACTCGGGACCCCCTGGTTACAAAGCAGGTGCTCTACCAACTGAGCTATACCGGCAACCACCGCAATCTGCGTTGCGGGGCGCGTAGTTTACCCAATGTCGCTGGATTCGTCCGCAGCATCGGCCAGGCGTGCCAGCCCCTCGAGGACGTAATGCGGCCGATGCAGCCATCCGGCCGGTAAATGCGGGGCCAGCAGCCCCGCCTCGCCACCTGTGAGCACACAAAGCGGCGCATGCCAGCCCGACTCGCGCGCCAGCCCTGTCTGCACGCGATCAATGGCCCCCAGCAACGCATGGACCGCACCCACCGTCACCGCGGGGTTGGTGTCATCCCCCAGCAGGGCCAGTGGCGTAGTCACGACGTCATCCGCCTGGAACTGCGTGCGTTGATTCAGGGCGCTGCGTGCCAGCGCAACACCCGGCAGAATGAGTCCGCCCAGGTGCCGACCGTCTGCCGTTACGGCATCCACGGTACAGGCCGTTCCTGCATCGACCACGATGGCATCGCGTCCGGTTGCCGCCGCTGCCAGCACCACCATCCAGCGATCCACCCCTAACCGGGCGGGGTCGGCGTACGCGCATTGCACGCCCAGCGCACGCGCTGTGCTGCGGGCAAACTGCGGCGCGGGCCAGTTGCGCGCCCGGCTCCATTCGACCAGGGCGTGCTGCACCTCCACGCCCGCCACACTACTCACCCAGGTCGCCGTCGGCCGCTCGGCGGGCGCAAGCACATCGAGCACGCTGGCAGGGCCTTCGTCGCCCCAGCCACCGGCATTTAAAGCCTCAAGCCGACCTGCCCGCCAAAGACCTGATTTGGCGCGCGTGTTTCCGAGATCGAGCAACCAGTTCATTGCCGGCGCACGCTCACATCACCCGAAGCCAAGGCCACGAGCTGCCCATTGATCTCGCATTGCAGGCGACCGCTTAAATCGACGCCCCGCGCCACCCCGGCGGTTAAACGCCCACCTTCCTCTACGGTGACCGGTTGATCCTGCAACACGTCCCGTTGCTGGTAACCCGCGAGAAACGGTGCAAAGCCCTGCTCCGCGAATCGCGGCAAATCCTCATTCAAGCGAGCCATGAGCCGGTGGGCCAAGCCTGTGCGCGACCCCTGCCAGCCCAGCTGCACAAGACTGGTCCAGGGTTGATCCATCACGGGTCCCGCGCGCATCCAGACATTGCAGCCCATACCGATGATGACGCGCACAGGCCCGGCCAACTCACCACTGGCCTCGATGAGGATGCCGGCCAGCTTTTGACCCTCGGCCACCAGGTCATTCGGCCACTTGATCCCAACCCCGGGCAGATCCATCGCAAACAGCAGCGACTGCGCCACCACCAGCCCCAGCGGTCCCAGCTGTGAGGATGCACAGTCGAACTGCCAGTCCACCGAGGCATAGAGGTTGACGCCGGGCGGTGAATGCCATTGCCGGCCACGACGCCCTCGCCCGGCCGTTTGTTGCTCGGCGAGCACCAGCCGTGGCCCGGCGTAGGCCTGGCTGGCCAACCAGGCATTGGTCCCCGCCGTCTGATCCAGCACGGTCACCTGCCAGTCCGGTGGCGCCTGCGCCTGCAACCGCTGCGCATCGAGCCGATCCCAGCCACCGGGCAGTCGATAGCCGTGACCCGCCTCGGCCTCGATGGGCCAACCGGCATCACGCAACTTCTGCACGCGCTTGTGAATGGCCGCGCGGCTAATGCCGGCCACTTCGGCCAGGGATTCACCCGACTGCCAGGCTCCGTCCGCCAGCTGCATCAACACGGAATCGCTCAGGAACGTGACTCCCGCCAACGGCGCCACAGCATGGCGCGCTCGAATCGACTTTCCTCGCCACGCAACATGCGCAGCAGGTTCTCGCGATGCGTCCACACCACCAGCGCGAACATGGCCACGGCAAAGCCGCCCAGGGGAGACAACAGGCCCGGGGCAGACCAGCAGGCCACGTACAGCACGATGAGCAAGGCGGCCATTAGCGTCGACAAACCGGCATAGCCACTGAGCACCAGGGTGGCGACAAAACCAAGCAATGCCCAGGGCACTGCGGCCGGAACCGTCACGATGCACACACCCAGCAAGGTCGCCGCGCCCTTGCCGCCGGCAAAGCCGAAGAAAACAGGTGCGATGTGTCCTACCGTGACAGCGACGCCACAGGCCAGCGCGATCCAGCGGTCTGGCACCGTGATGGCTTCATCCAGCGGCCAGGGCAACAGCGGAATCAGCAGAACAGCGAACACACCCTTGAGCGCATCAATGGCGAGCACGGCCAAACCAAAGCGCTTGCCCCGCGTCCGCAGGGCATTGGTGGCACCCGCATTGCCGCTGCCGGACTGACGCAAATCCCCGGTACCGGTCAGACGCCCCAGCACCAGACCGCCCATGACCGACCCCAGCAGATAGGCCAGCAGCAGCTTGACCGTGATTTCGATCATTCGGCCGAGGCCACCGCGGATCCCAGCCAGGCGGCCCGCCGGGCATGGGCTGCATCGCTGGTCGCATCCGCAAGCGTCAACGTCCAGGTATTGGGCTCCGCCTCCGCCAGCGTGAGCGGCCGCTCCAGCAGTCGGTCGCCCCGGATCACGTGGACAGTCAACGTCTCGCCCGCCGAGCACCGCTGTTCAACGGCCTTGATCACCGCCGGCGTGGCTTCTTCATGATCCACGGCCACCAGCCGGTCTCCAGGGGCGAGCCCGGCCTGTTGCGCCGGCGAATCATCCAGCACATTCACCAGCCTCGGCTGGCGCTGCCCGCGGACGGTCAGCCCGGTCCGACAGCGCGGCACCGGTGCATCTGCGGCCTGGCGCCCTCCTGCATCCTCCGGCCCGACAGCCGGCCGGCACTGCGCCTCGATGCCGAAATCAGCCAGCAAATCCGGTAACGGCACCTCTCCCGGCGTACGAATCATGGCATCGAAAAAGTCGCCGAGATCCAGGCCGGACAACTCGGCCGCCACCTGCTCGATGGTTCCGTCCGGGATCGGCTTCATCGCCCGCCCGTACCGCGACCACAACGTCCGCATCACGTGATCCAGCGAGTACTGGTCGTCGGTCTCGCGACGCAGCATCAAGTCCAGGGCACAGGCCACCAGCGCACCCTTGTTGTAGTAACTGACAATGGCGTTCGCGGCGCTGGCGTCCTGCTGATAGAACTTTGTCCAGGCCAGATGACTGGATTCGGCCAGGGACTGCCGATATCGGCCCGGGTTACGCTCCAGGCGGGTCATTTGCTTGGCCAGTAAGTCCAGGTAGCGCGCCGGGTCAATCACGCCAGCGCGCAACAGTCCGAGGTCGTCGTAATAGCTGGTGATCCCCTCGTAGGCCCAGAGGTCTTTAAAGTAGGCCGCCGCCTCGAGATCGGAATGTGCGACGGCTGCGGGCATCAGTCGGCGCACGTTCCACAGATGAAAATACTCGTGGCTGACGAGCCCGAGGAAATTCACATAATCATCAGTCCGCCGACCGCTGCCATCCGGCATGGCGCGCCGGGGCGAAGCCAAGGCACTGGAATAGCGATGCTCCAAACCGCCGTAGCCATCGGCAGAAACGTTATTGAGGAACAGGTAACGATCACAGGGCAGCTCGCCAAACAACGCGATCTGCGCATCGCAAATGCGTGCAATGTCCTGGGCCAGCGCATCGCTGTCGTACCGCCCCGCAGCGGTCATCGCGATGGCGTGAGGTCGACCGCCGGCCTCGAACTCGACCACATCGAACACGCCCAGCTCAACCGGGTGGTCGATGAGATCGTCGTAGTGCTCACAACCGTAGCGACCGAAACCCCAGGGTTCGGCCTCAATCGGCCGCATTGACGTGGCGACGCGCCAGTGCCCGGTGACCGCATCGGCATCCGGGGCCACCAGGTCTACCGTGCAGGGCAAATGCTCCTGCCCGATGACCCGCAAACAAAGCGACGTGGCATTAAAGAAGCCCCGCTCGGTGTCCAGATAGGCCGTGCGCACCGAGGTGTCATATGCATGGACTTCCAGCATGACAGTGAGCGGGCCATCGACGGGTTCGACCCGCCAACGGTCCTTGTCAACCTGTTCAACGACCACCGGCTCGCCGCCGACTTCGGCCATCAGGGTCAGCACGTTGCGAGCAAAGTCGCGGACCAGATAACTGCCGGGTATCCAGGCCGGCAGCGCCAGCCACTGACCCGATGGGTCAGGCGCCTGAATGGTCAGGGCCACATGAAAGCGATGCGCCGCTGGTTCTGCGGGCTCAATCCTGTAGTGCAGTGGAGACAAGGTAAACCGCTGGGTCTGAGTGCCCGCGTAGTCTAAGGAAGCATCGATGGATTCGCACGAACCTGGGCTGCCAGCGTCAACTCAACCGTCGTCCGCAGGCTGCGCGTCCATCCGCCTGACCCGTGGCCACCCATGCAGCCAGATCACCAGGCCCATGACCACCTCGACGAGTGCCTGCGCCCACACGGCGCCGGTTACACCCACCTGCGTGGTCATCCACACCAGCAGGGGGACGGTGATCACCATGCCCAGCAGGGTGTACCAGAACATATCGCGATAACGTGCGCCGGCGGACATCGCCTGCGACCCGGAGTTACGAAACGCAGCCGCCGCGAAATAGGCCGCCCAGGCGACCGCCAACGGTTGCAGTCCGCTGTACTCATCGCCGAGCACCCAGCGCTCCAGCCAGGGATACGCCAATAGCAAGGCAGCGAGATAAACGCCGATCAGCCCGGCAAGTCCCAGGCAGGACCAGCCGGCCACGCGTTGCACCAGCCCATAGGCACGCTGGCCGATCCAGCGACTGGCACGCGGCAGGAAGATATTGCCCCAGGCGACTGAGCAAAGCCCCACCGGCATGAGCAGCAAACGTGCAGCGCCCACGTCGGCGGCGGCCAGCACCCCGATCAAACCCGCGACAATGTAGATGAACGCATAATTGGAGACCCACCAGATCACGACACTGGGCAACGCCCAGCGACTCAACGACCAGGCCTCTTTCAGAATGCGCCACCCACGACCGTGGTTGTGCAGCGGCCGTAGGCCGGACCGGGCCAGCCCCCACCAACCAGAGACCATCCCGCCGACCGCGACCGCGGCGAACACCCATTCCACATGCAAGCGCCCCAGCGCTGCTCCCGTCACAAGTCCCGCCAGCACGATGCCGACGTATAAGGCGTCGACCAGCAGAACGCGCTCGGGTCGCAGGTCCAGAAAACTGTAGTCACGGGCGTATTCGCGCGCCGCCTGCCCGATCACCGCCAGCGCAAACGGCACAGCTACTGAGTGGCGCAAGCCTTCCAGGTCTAGCGGACCGGCCGCCGCCAACAGCCCCAGCAGCGCAACACCACCCAGCGCCAACGCCATGCAGAACTGGACACGGAACAAGTGCGCACAAATCGCGCGCAGGCGACGTTGTCGCCCCTTGGGGGCCATGGCCACCATCGGCGCGTTGATCAACGCGTCTTGTACACCCTGGGCCAGCAGCATCAGCGTGAACAGCTGGACGTAGATGCCGTAATCGGCCTTGGCGCCCAGCCGGATGATTGCAAGCCCAATCAAGAGGTTCAGGCCACTGAGCATGGCCTGGTCGATCACCGAAACAGCAGTACCCGACAGAATTTCGCGCGACACTATGGCCATGACCACCCGATTGAACTTGTTGTGGGAGCCGGGCCAATCGCCTGCGATCACCTCAGCCGCTTGCGCGTCGCTGGCCGACATGCTGCCGCGCGGTGCCTGTCTGGCATTGGGGCCCGATCACCCGCCTCCGACGATGGACACCGACGCGATCCCCGCGCATCACATTCGTCATCCCCGGCGTCTGGCGCAGTATCGCATGGGTCGGGTACTGGCCCGGCTCGCGCTCGAAGCAATGACCGGACAGCGCCTGATTCCCACCCGCGATGAAGGGGGCCGTCCGAACTGGCCTGCCCATACGGTCGGCTCGATCACCCACACGAACGATTTGGCCGCTGCCGTCGTTGCTCCCGCGCGACAACTGGCGGGCATCGGCATTGATGCAGAGGGGCAACGGCAGTTGAGCCCAGCCGCTCAGAACGCGGTCTGTACGCCCGCAGAGCAGGCACGACCCGCGCAGTCGCCGGTGCTGGCGTTCTCCGCGAAGGAGGCCATCTACAAGACACTCGACCCGCTGGGCATCGAACCCTTGCGTTTTCAAGACGTGACCGTGATCGAATCCAGCGGGCAGCTGCACTTCAGCGCTACAGATCAGTGCGGCTGGGCCGACACCTTAAAACGGCTTCACGGCGTCAGCCTGGAAACCGACGACCATGTCCTCACCGTCGTGTGGCTCGAACAAGTCGCTGGGCAATCGCTGGTTTAACATCTCCGAGCAACCGGGAGGGGGGAGGAACAACGATGGACGCGCAAATCGATTGGTCGGATGAACAGTACGCCACCTACGGGCTGCGACCCCAGGTTGCGACGCATGGGTTTGCAGACTCGCCGCTGTTCACAGACTCGGGCCTGGAAACCCTGCTCGACAACTTCCCCCGGCATGAGCTCCAAGCCTTCACCATGGGCACCAACCCGGAAGACCCCAGCGACTGGGGCTGTGTGCACACCGGAGATCTCAGCGGAGCTGAATTACTCGCGGCCGTACGCAAGGGTGCGCTGTGGCTCAACCTGCTCTGGGTAGAGCGATTCAATCGCGAATACGCTGAGTTGCTGGAGACGATGTACACGCAGTTGTCCGCGCGGATTCCGCGCCTGCAGGGCTACCGCGAACCCCACCTGACGCTCCTGATCTCCTCGCCCAATGCGCAGGTTTATTACCACTTCGATGCAGAGGACAACATGCTCTGGCATGTCCGGGGCGAGAAGACCATCTGGCTGTTCGACGAAGCATTGCGCCGCGAAGCGCCGCCGCAAATCGTCGAAGACATTTTCGCGGGCACGCGCTCCGAAGAATTGCCGTTCAAGCGAGCATTCGAGTCCCGTGCCATGCGTTGCGACCTGAAGCCCGGCGATGTGGCGTCCTGGCCGCATAACACCCCTCACCGCATCGAGAATGCCGATTCTCTCAACGTCTCCCTGAGCACATCGGTGATTACACCACTCAGCGAGCGCCGCTGGCTGACGCACTGTGCCAACCGCTGGTTGCGATCAGAGTTCGGAAACCGGGACTGGAGCATCGCAGAAACCGGCCTGCGTCCTGCCCTGAAGCGCAACGCCTATCGCGTCATGCGGCGACTCGGCCGAATCAAACCGGAACCCCACCCCGAGTATGTGGCCCGCTGGCGGATATCGCCCTCGGCCGAGCGCGGCATGGTTGCCCTGGACCCACCGGAGCGCACGGCATTCTGCTCCGTGACCAAGGCGGAGATGTCATCTGCCGAACGAGACCGCTACCTGCTGCAGCCAACGTGAGCGCACGCCCCTGCGTCGGCATCTTCGACGCCAACTACGCATCGACGCTGGCCGTCGTCCGCTCGCTGGCGCGCATGGGCGCGCCTTTCAAGGTGTACCACCACCACAAACGCTGCGTCTCGGCCTTGTCGCGCTACGTCGACACGGTTCGACCGTCACCGTTTCTCGATGACTACACCCGCTTCCCGGACTGGTTGAACAACCAACTGGATCAGGGGGCGTTCGACCTGATCATGCCGACCTCCGATGTGGTCTGTTTCCATATCGCGAACACCTTGGACCGTATCGACCCGGCGCTGGCCAAGCACTACCCGACCCGCGATGCCTACCTCGACGTGCTGTTCAAGGACCGGTTCGCACTGCGATGCAACGCACTGGGCATTCCCACGCCTCTGACGTTTGAGCCCAAGTCTCTAGACGATGCGCTCGCCGCAGCAGACACCCTGGGCTATCCCGTGCTGCTGAAACCGCGTAGCCACGTGCTGATGCGCCATTTTCGTGGCCAGGTTGTGGAATCACCCGAACAGATGCGTAAGCACTTTGCGCCTTACCAACCACCGCCGGTGGAAGCTGCGGTGCTGCGCGACTATCCCGACATGGTCTGGCCCCTCGTCCAGGAGTTCATCCCTCGGGTCAAGCAACAGATGTCGGGGTCGGGAGCCCTGGCGCAGGACGGACAAAGCCTGGCCGCCAATGCCACCGTCAAGGTCGACCAGTCGCCCAGTTTTATGGGGACGGGCATCGCCTTTGCCGACGCCAACCACACGGGCTTTGCCAGGACCGCGGCTGACGGCGCGCGCAAGTTGCTGGGACGGGGGCTGTACGAGTTGGAGGCCCTGTCGCGGCCGGGCAGCGACGAGCAGTTGGTCATCGATGTCAACCCGCGCGTGTTCCTGCAAATGGAGTTTGACCTGGCCCGGGGCAGCGATCTGCCGGCCCTGTGGTATCAGGATGTCTGCGGGCAACCCACACCAGCGGCGCCTCCCAAACGCTGCCCGGTCTGGATCGACCCTGCGCCCCTGCTCGTCACCTATGCCACCCGTATCGTGACGGGCCCACATCGCTGGTTCTTTCTGAAGCGCCTGACAAAACTGCTGCGCAATACACGCGCAGTCTCCGCTTTCGACTGGCGGGATCTGATTGCCTCGATTGGTTGTTTTGTGTGGACCATCCGCTATCCACAAACCTTCATCCGTCCGCACATCCGGGAAGCCAGAACTGCTCATGCCCCCATTGAAACGCCGAATCAAACGGTTGGCGGCACGGCTCATCGCTCGTCCGCCCGCTCAGACCAGTGATCTCGCATCGGCCTCCGCCGGCCTGCAGCGTAATGATGCGGGCGCGCTCACCCTGCACGGCGTTGATCTGGCCGCTCTCGGCCAACGTGAGCGCACACCATTGCATGTCGTCGATGGCGAGCGCCTGCGGCAACGTGTCCGGACGCTGACGCAGGGCACCCCTGCCTGGCCGGCCGGTTGCGAACTGGCCACGTCCTACAAGACCAACCCCGTCCCAGGTGTCCTGTCGCTGATGCAGTCGGCCGGCGCTGGTGCCGAGGTGGTCACGGAGGCCGAGCTCTGGCTGGCCCAGCGGCTGGGCGTCGAGCCGGACCGTCTCATCTTCAATGGCTCGGTCAAGTCCGACGCGGCGCTGCGTGCGGCGCTGTCCATGCACATCGCCTGCATCAACATCAACTCGATCGGCGAACTGGACAGGATCACCCGTCTGGCGGAACAGCTCGGTGTGCAGGCACAGATTGGCGTGCGGGCCGCACTGCCCGGCAACTGGTCCGGGCAGTTCGGAATTGCGCCCGGATCCGATGCCTGGCAACGCGCCTGGACGCAAATCATCGAGCACCCCTGTCTCCAACCGACCGGGCTACACGTCCACAAGGGCCTGACCTTGAGAACGGCTGCTGCCGTGCACGAGCACGTCGACCAGTGCCTGGAAACCTGGGCCACGCTGCACGCAGATTTCGACCTGGAGCTCGGCATACTCAACCTCGGCGGCAGTCTTTGCGTACCCGAGGTCCACGGCATTTCCTCCCTCCAGTCCCGGCTCAATCAGACCCTGCTTGCACCGATTGCGCCACAGCCACCCGGGCTATCGGCCGAGGCCTATGTCGAGGTTGTCCACGACCGGTTGGCCAAGAGCAAGGTTGCGCCGAAACCACAGCGCGTCATCATCGAAACAGGACGTGGCGCCACCGGGGATACCCAGCATCTGCTGCTGTCCGTGGTCGATCTCAAACCGGACCCCAATGGCTATACCTACGCCATACTCGACGGCGGCACGGATGTCGCGCATACGCTGCGCAGCGAGTCGCATCGAATCGTCACCGCTGGCCCAGCGCGCCCGCAGCGACAGCCTTACCGGCTGGTCGGTCCCGTCTGCAGTCCCGCCGATGTGCTGCGAAGCGCAGTGTGGTTGCCAAGCCTCGCCGTGGGCGACGTGCTGGCCGTGCTGGACACCGGCGCCTACTTCACCAGTTTCTCGCTGGAGTTCACCACGCCCGCGCCAGGCATTCGGCTCATCGACGCCCATCAGAACCGCTGGCTGCGCAGACCGCAGCAGTTTGAAGACATGTTCGCCTGTGATGATCTCCCTGTCCGACCCCACCCGCCCGCTTCGTAACCTGCCGACCCCATGATTGAAACCCAGATCGACTGGCGCATCGACAAACCCGGCAATCCGGAGCAATGGGACGCCCATGTTCTGGAGCATGCAGGCAATCCCACGCAGCTCTCGGCATTCGGGCATCTGGGTGGCTGGCTGCGACGACCGGGGTATCTCCGACTGGAACGCGGGCACGAACGGCTACAGTGGCTGATCTATCTGAGCCGTCTGGTGCCGGGTTGCTGGCGCATCGAAGCACGCTCGGAACCCACGACCTCCAGTCCGGCGCTGGTGGATGAGGCAATCGCATTTCTCCTGCGCGAGCTCCGCCCTGTGCGCTTTGCGTTCTACGACATGGTGTTCTCTCGCTGGACCGATGCGGATTGGCTCAGCAAGCATCGGTTTACGCCCGTCGAGCACTTCGGGACTATCGAGCTCGATCTCAGCATCGGGCCCGACGCGTTGCGGTCTGGCATGCAGAAAAAACAACGCAACCGGGTGAACCTGGGACGGCGGACGGGCCTGCAGCTGGAGTCGCTGCGTGGACCCTCCGCGGCACCGCGGGTCTACAACCTGGTCCAACGCACTCTGGCCCGCAACGGCGCACCTGCACCGTCGTTGGACTACGTCCGGCGCATGACGGAAGCACTTGGCGACCAGGCCCAGTTGTTTGCAGTGACGCTGGACGGGCGAGATGTCGGCACATCCTTCGAGATCGTCACACCAGCGCGGGCACTGGGCTGGCTGGCAGGAACCACGGACGATGCACCCAACGGAACCGCCAATTTCATGCAGTGGGCCATCATCGAGCACTTGGCTGAGCAAGGCGTGGCGCGCTACGACCTGGGTGGTGTTGACCCCGATGCCCCCGAGGGCAGCAAAGGCGCGCGGATACTTCACAGCAAGCGCAAATACGGTGGTGCGCTTGTGCATTGCTATGGCGGCACCCGCTGCGACCGCCCGCTGGCTGCACACATAGATGGCCTGGCGGAACGGGGACTGGACAGCGCGAAATCGCTGCTCCGCTCGCTGCGCAGCTAGACAAGCGCGGCCGCAAGCCCCAGAAAAAGCCCCAGACTGACCACATCGGTGGCCGTGGTGAGGAAGATACTCGAGGCCGTTGCGGGATCTGCCCCCAATCGCTTGAGCACCAGCGGCACTGCCACGCCGACTACACCGCTCAGCAAACAGCTGCCGACCATGGCCAGCACGACGACAGCAGCAAGCATCAGCGCCCCCGGGGTCTGCGTCACGCTGGCGTAAATCCACATCCCCACGGCTGCCGACAGCCCGGTCAGCAACCCATTGACCAAACCCAGGGTGGCCTCCTTGCGCAGGACGCCGGCAATTGCCGACCGAGGAATCTCATCAAGTGCCAGGCCGCGCAATGTCACCACCATGGCTTGGCAGCCGGTATTGCCGGCCTGACCCGCCAACACCGGTAGAAACGCCGCAAGAATGACAATGCGCTCCAGGGTGCCTTCGAACAGGCCCACCACGGCAGCTGCCGCAAATGCAGTGACCAGATTCACCTGCAGCCAGGGGTGCCTCAGCTTGAGCGACCGGGGCCAGGGGGTGGCCACCTGCTCATCCTCATTGACACCCACCATGCGGCCCGGCTGGGCCGACAGTTCGTAGGTGTGTTCCTCGAACAGACTGTGCCCGGGCACGACACCCAGCAACTGACCCGAGGCATCGCAGACCGGGTAAACCGGATAGTGCCGGTGCACCATGGCACGCATGGCGTCCTCGATACTGGTCTCGGGCGTGAGAAAAAACGGATCCGCCAGCATGACATCGGCCAGACTCGCGGTCGGATCAGCCAGCAGCAGATCGCGCATGGTGACCACGCCCACCAACTGCTCACCGTCCACCACATACACATAGGTCACCAGCCGCCCCTGGCTGACCGCGCGAACCGCCTCTGTCACGCGGGCAACGGAATCATCCGGGGCAGCCGTCAACGGTGCGGCAACCGTGAGGGCACCCACACTGTGATCTGTCGCGCCCGGAATGACCGGTTCAGCTGCGGCGTCGTGACCACCCCCTGTCCCGGCCAGCAGCGCCTGCATGGAGGGCGGCAATGCAGCCAGTACGCGACTGCGTTCCTGGGGAGGCAGGGCGGCGAGCACGCGTTGAATCTGACTGGCGGGTTGTTGCTGGAGCAGCCGCGCGGCGTCCGCCGGCGCGCAGCGCCGAATGCTGCGCAACAGGCGGGCATCGCGCTCCGCATCATCATGGGTCGCGGCTGGGGCAGGATCTGAAATCATGGCTATTCCCAAAAAGCGCCCGGGCGCCATCGCCCGCGCCGACTCGGCTTGCGCCGGGGTCAGCATAGGCAGTCCGTGGCACGCCGCCAATACGGAACGGCCTGCACGGCCCGGCTACTCGCCGGGTGCGACGAGAAACACCGGATTGCCGATGATGGTAATGACCTGCTCCGTGGCCACCTCGAGCCGAATCACCGTCCCCAGCACACCTGAATCGGCGTCACGCGCCACCGTCCAGGTATCGACAAAGGGATCGGTACTGACAAGCTGTTGTCGGACCGGCTGACCATCGACGATAAACCGCAGCCACTGCCCCGCCCCACCCGTCACAGTCGTGGTCACAGTGGCCTCGTCTGTCTGCAGGGTATCGCCATACATGCCCTGCTGACCGTCCGGAGTGATGACCTGCAGGTCGACGACCGGAGAGCGCTCAACGCCCAATGTCCGAATATAGGCATGCCCGGCACGGATGGCCGCCATGAGGGCTGGTCGTGACAGCGACTCGGCATACACCGCCGTCACCGAACTCCCATAGCCCTTGCGCTCGCGCTCCTCGGGGGCATCCACACCCTTGGAGTCCGACCCGGACACGGCGGTGGGTGCTGCGCCATCGGCCATGAGCGCATCCCAGCGCTGCAGGGCCGTCAGGGTGAACGGATTCTGAATTTCACCCGGAATGGGCAAACCCAGCTCCGCACCGGTGACCAGCGCCGGGCCGTTCTGGACCTCGATGGTATCGACCTGCGTCCAGTCGATGGCGTCATCCAGCGTGAATGCGCAGCCCCTGCAGAAGTTCTCGAACAAGGCGCCTTCGAAGGTCGTCGGGTGGTTCACACCAAACAATGCCCCGGCCGCCAGGGTCTGGCGCTGAATATCTCCAAGGCTGATGTCCTCGAAACCATGACGGTACTCGATGACGTCCGGGGTCTCGCCAAAACTGTTCGTATGACCGAAGTAGGTGATCACTTCCCGGCCCGGCCAGATGAGCAGGTCCGGGTGCGCCCGCTGTACGGCACCCAGTTCCGCCCAGTGCCGCCCGGTGACGTACTCCGTCACCATGAGAAAATCCAGGTGGGCGGCGCGCGCCTGCTCGATGAAGCCGCTCCAATCTGGTGCACCGGGATTGGAGTGAAACCCATGCATATGGAAGTCGCCGTGGTACCAGCCGGCATCAGGATTGGCGACGTGTCCCGGATTCACCGGATCGACAACCGGCGGTTGTCGGGCGTCTCCGGCGACGCAGTCGACACGCACCTGCCATTGCGCCCCCTGCGGGCTCACCGCTGCTATCCCGAGTTCGATGAACCACAGACCGGGGGATATCGGCCCCGGCGTGTAACCGCGATCCGCGCGCTCTGCCGTGATAAATACCGGGTCCTGCCCCTGATCCAGACGCCCCTGTCGGCTGCCGGACCAGCCACGAAACCCCGCCGCACTGCGATAACCGGCGCTGTCCCAGATGCCCAGATCCAATGTAGTTGCGGTCAAAGGCGTGGCCGGGAGCGAGCCGCTTTCGACCCAGCCGTAGCCCACCTCGATGCGCCCCGTCCCTTCGGCGACATACACCGGTAGCATCCGGTAAGTCTTGGCATCCGTGCCCGCTACTGACCCGACCAGCTCCAGCGCGGGTTCTCCGGGCGCACAAATCGCCACGCCGTCGGGTGGACCTGCCGCCGGGTCGTCCGGAACGCCCGTCCCTACGCTGTCCGCGAGCTGGGGGCTTTGTCCGCAGGCCGCGAGCAACCCCAGCCATAGGCCAACCACCAACCGACCCGTGGCGACACAACAGCAAGACCGAAGATCACGCATGGCAAGGCATTTGAATCATTGTCAGACGGATGGCGACCGAAGCGCGGGGCTGAACGCTCTACAGTACGCATTTCGTCTTGCACGGGAGTGACACAGGCATGGATGGATTGTCGCGCTGGATGACGGGACCGGGCAGCAGCCTGCTGTGCCTGCTGATCTGCTCGGCCTGTGCGACCACCCCGCCGGCTTGGCCACCGACCAGTCGCGCCGCGCTGCTCGCGGAGGATCGCGCCTTCTCCGCCCATTCCGAAGCCCGTGGCTTTGCAGATGCCCTGGCGAATTATCTGGTCGAGGACGCGATTCGCCTCCCGCAGGACGCAGCCCCTCAATTTGGCCGCACTAGCATTGTTGAGGCCATGGCGCCGTCGGCTGATACGTTCGTCGTCACCTGGGAACCCGAGGATGGCCAGGTTGCCGCATCCGGGGACCTGGGCTGGACCTGGGGGCGCTACCTGGCCACCGATCGCCGCAGCGGCGCCCCGATCGCCAGGGGCAAGTACCTGAACCTGTGGGAGCGCCAGCCGGACGGTCGCTGGCGGGTCAAGATTGATGCCGGCAACCAGACGCCCATGCCCACAGCGCCCTGAAGCGGGCGCCATGCTCGCCCTCGACCGTGGTCACCGCGCCCCATGACCGGGTTGGCACGCATTTGGTATGGTAGACGGCGTCCCAGTCCCCGATCGGGCCTGAACCACCTATCAAGCAGCCGTCATGGTCGGACGATGCCCCAGAACGCATCGCCGTGGGTGCCGTTGCTGCAGGAGATCACCCTAATGCGAAACCGTACACCGCGATTGTTGAGCGCGGCGGCTGCTTCTATTGTCGTCGCCACACTGGCCGCCTGTGGCGGCGGACAGCCCCGCACCAACGCGGATGGCACCCCCATGAAGGTGTACCGCCATTCCATGGATGGCGCCCCGGTCAATCTCGATCCGGTGCAGTCGGCGGTGATCTACTCGAACTTTGTGGTGCTCAACACCTACGACACGCTCTACAGCTACAAGTATCTGGCCCGCCCCTACGAGCTCAAGCCCAACCTGGCCAAGGCCCTGCCCGAAGTCTCCGAGGACGGTCTGACCTACACCATCCGCCTGAAGGAAGGATCCGGCTTTATCGACGATCCCGCCTTTGCCGACGGCAAGGGTCGTGAGGTCGTCGCACAGGATTTCGTCTACTCCATCAAGCGTCACTTTGACCCCAAGAACCGCTCGCAGGGTGCCTGGCTGTGGCAGGGCAAGATTGTTGGCCTGGATCAGTGGAAGGACGATGGCGCGGACTACGATGCAGAGATCGAAGGCCTCAAGGCGCTGGATGACCACACAATTCAGATCAAACTGGTCAAGCCGTTTCCGCAATTGACCTATACGCTGGCCATGGGTTTTGCGGCCCTGGTCCCCCATGAGGCTGTCGAAGCCTATGGCCGGGAACTCTCCGTACGCCCTGTCGGCTCGGGGCCATTCAAACTGGAGCGTTTCTCAACGGCCAAGGCCGTGTTTGTGCCGAACCCGAATTACCGCCAGGAACCCGTGAACCTGGCCGCCGAGGGCTACGACCCGGCAGTGCATGCCGAGTACGGCCTGGAAGCCATCGACGGCAAGGCACCGCCTTTCGTCGACCGCCTGGAAATCGATTTCATCACCGAAACCGCCTCCCGCTGGGCATCCTTCACCTCCGACAAGGAGGTCCAGTATTCGCACGTCCCGGTGGAACAAGTGGACAGCGTCCTGGCCTCCAAGCAGCCGCTGGAACTCAAGCCCGAGTGGAGCGAGCGCTATCACTCTGCACACGGCACCGAGGCCGGCTTCGTCTACACCTACTTCAACATGGACCGCCCGGCGTTGGGCACCAGCGAAGATCCGGCGCAGAACGCCAAGAACAAGGCCCTGCGCTGCGCGATGGTCGACGCCTTCTCCTGGGCCGAGCGCAATGCACGTTTCTACTCGGGAATCGGCAACGTCTTCCCGGGTGTCATCACGCCCGTCGTACCCGAATTCGACCCGGAGACTCCGCGCGGCTCCGTTACCCAGGACATGGCAGCGGCCAAGCAGGCGCTTGAAGACGCCGGCTGGACACCCGAAACCCTGCCCGAAATCATCTACGGCCACGTGGCCAGCGTGACCAACCGGCAGATGTTCGAGCAGTTCCGGGGCTTCATGGCAGAACTAGGCTTCCCGGTCGACAAGGTGCGCGGTGAGAGCTATGCGACCTTTGGCGACTTCAACAAGGGCATCAAGACCAACCAGTTCGACGTGGGCGGCCTGGGCTGGGGCCTGGACTACCCGGATGCCGAGAACACTCTGCAGCTGTTCTACGGTCCGAACCGCACCCCCGGCTCGAACAACGCCAACTACAGCAACCCGGAATTCGACGCACTGTACGAGCAGACCGCCGTCATGCAGCCCGGCCCGGAACGCACCGCGATCTACCGCCAGATGAACCAGATGGTGATCGATGACTGCGTCGCGTTGACCGGCCTGTCCCGCACCCGTATCTACCTGTGGCACAAAGACGTGATCGGCGTGCCGGATCGCGAAATCCTCGGTGGCTTCTGGCTGAAGTACGTCGACGTCAAGACGGACGGTCAGGAGTAAGGCGCAAGCCCAGCGGCGGCGGCAGGCCTCGACCCTGCTCGCCGCTGCCGACGCCAGCCCGCCCCCACCGCGACACGGACCCCCATGGACACGCTTCAATACGCGCTGCGCAAACTGATCACCGGCATACCGCTGGTGCTGGGTGTGACCTTTATCAGCTTCGTGCTGATGGTCTACTTTGGCCCGGACAAGACCTACGAACTCATCGGCAAGAACGCCACACCGGAGCAGATCGCCGAGATTCGGGCGGAGCTAGGCTACGACCAGCCTTTTTTCGTGCGCTACGGCGACTACCTGCGCGAGCTGGTAACGCTGGACTTCGGTTACTCCGACTCCACCGGGGAACGCGTGTCGCGCATTCTGGCGCGAACGATTCCGATTTCGCTGGCGCTGACCCTGCCGGGCTTCATCATCGGTAATGCCCTCGGAGTCCTGCTGGCGCTCATCGCCGGCTTTTTCCGGGGAGGGCTCATCGACCGGGGCATCATGGCGGGTGCCGTCGTCGGGATGTCCATCAGCTTTCTGATCATCATCATCGGCTTTCAGGTCTTGCTGTCGTCCAGCTACGGACTCAATTATTTTCCGGTGCGCGGCTGGGAGGTCTACAGCGTGGCGGACTACCTGTACTACGTCACGGTTCCCACCCTGGCGATTGTGTTCGTCTCGCTGGGCTACAACACCCGGTTCTATCGCGCAGTCATCGTCGAGGAGATGAACCGGGACCACGTGAGAACGGCGCGTGCATTCGGCACACCGCCCGCCAAACTGCTGTTCCGCAATGTGTTGCGGAACGCCGCAATTCCGATTGTCACGCGCATCATGTTTTCGATTCCGTTGGTCGTGATCTCCGGCAGCCTGCTCATCGAGAGCTATTTCGGTATTCCGGGCGTGGGCAAGGTCACCTATGACGCCATCACCACGGGCGACCAGCCCATTCTCAAGGCCGTGGTAGGCGCCACCGCCGTTCTGTTTGTTCTGACCCTGATCGCAACCGACGTGTTGTACAAGGTCATCGACCCCCGGGTATCACTCAAGTGAGTCACGCAGCCTCCGATGTTGCCGCACCGACGCCGCGCAAACAGGGCGAGTCGCTCTGGGCCAAGGCCGTCGGCAAGTTCCGCCGCGATCGCTGGGGGATGACCTCGCTGGCCGTGGTGCTGGTGTATTTCGGGATTGCGCTGGGCGTCTGGGCCGGGCTCTGGGGCGACAACTGGAACACCCTGACCCCGACGATTAACGCCGAGGCCTCCGCCGAGCACTGGTTTGGCACCAACCGCAATGGCCAGGATATCTACGCCCGCGCCATCTTCTCGACCAAGACCGCCTTCGAGATTGGCTTGGTGGTGGCCATCCTGTCGACGTTGTTGGGCGCAGTCCTGGGAGCCATCTCTGGTTTCTTCGCCGGCCGCTGGCCCGATGAGGTCATCCTCTGGCTCAAGGGCGTGCTCGACTCGATCCCGTTTTACCTGTTCGTGGCCGCCGTGGCCTTTGCCCTGCAGGGCTATGCGTTCTCCATGCACATCGCCATGGTCGCGACGTTCTGGACGACCACGGCACGGTTGGTTCGCGCGGAAGTCATCCGGCTCAAGGGCTTTGAATTCGTCGAGGCGGCCCACGCGCTGGGCGTGCCCGAATGGCGCATCATTTCCCGACACATCATTCCAAACACCACCCATATCCTGCTGGTGCAGGCCACCATCACGTTTGTGTCTGCCATCAAGAGCGAGGTCATCCTCTCGTTCCTGGGCCTGGGCGTGAAGGACGGCGTTTCCTGGGGCCTGATGATCTCGGAGTCGACCAATGAGGTGACGACCGGGTTCTTCAATAACTTCCTGGCGGCCTCGGCATTCCTGTTTGTACTGGTGATGGCGTTCAACATGTTCTCTGACGCGTTGCAGGACGCGCTGGACCCCAAGAAGACCTGAGGCCAACGCGACCATGGCATTGCTCGAAGTTGACAATCTGCAGGTCGAGTTTTCGACCGAACGTGGTATCGCCCGCGCCATCGACGGCGTGTCTTTTTCCGTCAATGCCGGCGAGACGCTGGGCATCGTCGGTGAATCCGGCTGCGGCAAGTCGGTCACCTCGCTGTCCATCATGGGCCTCATCCCTCGTCCTCCGGGGGAGATCGTCGGCGGTGAGATCCGCTTCAACGGCCAGGACCTGACCCAGCTCAGCGACAAGGCCTACCGGACGCTCCGTGGCAGTGAGATCTCGATGATCTTTCAGGAGCCGATGACGGCACTCAACCCGGTGTTCACCATCGGCAACCAGATCATCGATGTGCTGCGTCGGCACAAGGGACTCACCCGCAAGCAGGCGCGGTCGCGCGCCATCGACATGCTGGCCGAGGTGGGGATCCCGGCGCCCGACAAGCGGGTTGACGAATACCCACACCAGTTGTCGGGCGGCATGCGCCAGCGCGTCATGATCGCCATGGCGTTGTCCTGCGATCCCAAGCTGCTCATTGCCGACGAGCCCACCACAGCGCTGGATGTGACCATCCAGGCCCAGGTCCTCGAACTGATCAAGAAGCTGGCCGCTGACCATGGCACGGCTGTCATCCTGATCACCCATGACCTGGGCGTCGTCGCCGAAACCTGCGACCGCGCGGCGGTTATGTACTGCGGCAAGATCATCGAACAGGGTCCGGTCGATTCATTGTTCAATCAGCCCCGGCACCCCTACACCGCCGGCCTGCTGGCATCCGTGCCGCGGATTCGCCCTGACCGCCTTGAGCGTCTGCCCACCATCCCCGGCATCGTCCCGGACCTGCTGGACTTGCCACAGGGTTGTCGGTTCCGTGATCGCTGCGGTCAGGCGCTGGAACGCTGTGGCAGCTTTGACCCCGAGCTCGACGATGCGATGGACACATCCACGTCCGCCGCCTGTTTCAACCCCAACCCCGTGACCACCGCATGACTGCCCCGCTGCTTCGCGTACGCGATCTGACCAAGCACTTCCCGGTCAAAGGGGGCCTGCTCCGCCGCACGGTGGCGCAGGTCAAGGCCGTCGACGGTGTGTCCTTCGACATTCAGCGCGGCCAGACACTGGGCCTGGTCGGTGAATCCGGCTGTGGCAAATCCACGCTGGGCCGGGCCATCCTGCGCCTGCATGAACCCACCGACGGGTCCGTGGAGCTGGACGGCACAGATGTGATCGCAGCCAGCGGCGGCGAGCTCAAGCGCCTACGCCGCAACATGCAGATCATCTTCCAGGACCCGTTTGCCTCCCTCTCTCCTCGGCGCACGGTGTTTGAAACCCTGCGCGAGCCGCTGGATGTGCACCGAATCGGTACCGCTGCCGAACGACGCAAGAAGGTCGAGGAACTGCTGGAGGTTGTGGGCCTACGTCGCGCCGTGCTGCATCGCTACCCGCACGAATTCTCCGGCGGTCAGCGACAGCGTGTCGGCATCGCCCGTGCACTCGCACTCAACCCGAAATTTATCGTCGCCGATGAGGCGGTCTCGGCACTGGACGTGTCCGTCCAGTCGCAGGTTCTCAATCTGATCGACGATCTTCAGTCCGAATTCGGCATCAGCTTCCTGTTCATCTCGCATGACCTGGCCGTGGTCCAGCACATCAGTCACCAGGTCGGCGTGATGTACCTTGGCCAGCTGGTGGAGCGGGCCAGCGCCGCCGACTTGTACGCCGACCCGAAGCACCCCTACACCCGGGCGCTGATGTCGGCGATTCCGGTGCCGGACCCGGGCAAGGGTAGCGAGCGCATCGTCTTGTCCGGCGATGTACCTTCTCCCATGAGCCCGCCCTCGGGCTGTCCGTTTCACACGCGCTGCCCGGCGGCCATGCCGCACTGCTCGCAGATCAAGCCGGCGTTGGAGAACATCGGCAGCCCAGAGCAACCACACTGGGTCGCCTGCCACCTGCACACCGACCCGACACCCGCGCAGGCAGCAGCGCCGCCCGCCGAGTAGTTCATCAAATCGCCATCTCCCGGCGATACCGTTGCCCTGGGGAATTCAACCAGGAACCAGGGAATGGCGCGCACCGGCGATTCGGAAGCCATCACGCTTTTGTGGCAACTCAAACGAGCGTGTGACGCTTCGTCAGACAACGATCTGCCCTATATCCATTTCAGCGCGCTGCTGGGCAACCAGAACTATCGCGACAGCACGCTGACGGCCGCTTCGTCGTCCGGCGACAAGGCCGTCTCTGAACTGGCACAGCGCATCCTGACACTGGCGCCGGCGGGCAGCCTGCTGCGCCAGGCTGGCGCCAGTGCGATGAAGCCGGATGGCTTTGATCAGACCACGGAGTTCGAGGCCAGCCTGCATACGGCACAGAAGCGCCGGATCATCCGCAGCTGGTTAATCGGCGCCGCCGTCATCGCCGGGCTGGGTCTGTTCGTGACCCTGCTGTTGTCGCGACTGAGCAATGGCCCCAGCGTGGATGAAATCGCCGCAAACATCGAAACCAACACCACCTGGAAGGCCGGCAAGCGCATCGTGCTCGATGGCGTCATCTTCGTGGAACCCGGAGTAAAGCTCACAATCGAGCCTGGCGTGACGGTACTGGGGCAACCCGGCTCGGCGTTGCTGGTGGCCAACGGGGCCGAATTTCACGCACGCGGTCGACCGGATGCACCCATCGTATTCACCAGTGCGCAGCCTGTCGGCTCACGCAAGGCCGGCGACTGGGGCGGACTGGTGCTGATGGGTGATGCGCCGACCAACATCGGGATCGGCCGCATCGAGGGCGTTCCAGACAACGAACCACTGGGTGCCTATGGAGGCGAAGACCCGGAAGATTCCTGTGGTGTGATGGAGTACGTCCGTGTCGAATTCGCAGGCTTCGAGATCTCAGCCAACAACGAACTCAACGGGCTGACGCTGGCAGGCTGTGGCACCGGCACCATCGTCCGTCATGTCCAGGTCCACAGCCCGCTGGACGATGGCATCGAAATGTTTGGTGGCACCGCCAACCTCCGCAACCTGCTCATCACGCGGCCGGGTGACGATGCCTTTGACTGGGATCTGGGCTGGAACGGAAACGTGCAGTCGCTGGTTGTGCAAATGGGTCGCGATGTTGGCGATAACGCGTTCGAGGGCGACAACAACGGTCCGGAACCGGATGCCGAGCCACGATCAAACCCGACGTTCATCAACGTCACTCTGGTGGCCGACCCCAACGCCCCGCGCGCTCAGCGGGCCATGACCCTGCGCGAAGGCACGGCGGGCACCTTCCGCAACATGATCATTGCCGGGTTCAAGGACGAAGCCATCTCCATCCGGGACCGTTCACAGGCACTGGCGAGCGAAGGTGCGCTAAACATTAGCCACGCCCTGTTCATCATGGACCGCAGCAACCGCCGCATCGACCGCGAAGCCCCCGAAGGCTTCGACATTGCGGCCTGGCTCAACCAGCCCGAGCGACAAAATCAAACCGTTGTCGACCCCGCGTACCTATCGACGGCACTGGACCCCATCGCGCCCTACTTTGCGCCGGACGTCGGCCCCGCGCTGGCCGCGGTTGCCTCGATTCCGCAAGGCGAATTCTGGAACCGCGGCGCCCGGCATCGCGGCGGCGTACGCCCCGGCTCGGCGGACAGCTGGCTGAGCGACTGGACGGCCTACCCGCCCAATTGATCGGCGCCCCGCCGGCGAGCCTGGGGACATCCTGCGTCCCTAGCGCTCGCGCCAGCGAAACCCCCAGGCGCCCAGCGCCAGACAGACCAGACCGATGGCGGCGAGCACCAGCAGGTGATCCAACACGGAGGCCAGCGAATCGCCATCGAGCATGACGGCACGAGCTGCTTCCAGCAGGTGCGTCAACGGAAGACATTGCGCCAGCCAGACCACGGCGCGGGGCGCACCCTCGATCGAGAACCACACCCCGGAGACCATCATCATCGGCCAGGTCACCAGGTTCAGCAGACCATTGGCAAGTTCCTCGCTGGTCGTTCGGGCGGCAACCGCGACGCCCATGGCAATCATCGCGACCGCGCCAAGCAAGGCCACCACCAGCAGTGCCCCGTGCGAACCTTGCACCGGAAAGCCGATTACCCACTCCGTCGCAAGAAAAACCCCACATGTCACGACCATGATGACCAGCAGCCGTGACAAGACCTGCGCGATCAGAAACTCCGCTGCCCGGACTGGAGTGGCGCTCAGCCGCTTGAGATAGCCGGCCTTGCGGTACCGGACGATGACGTAACCGACGCCGAACAGGCAGGAAAACATCATATTCATGCCCAGAATGCCCGGCACTAGCCAGTCGACGTAGCGGGTCTGTTCACCGGTGACTACGGCGCGTGTAAAGGGCCGCCCGGCCAGCCCCGCCAACATCTGCTCCAACGAGTAACCCTTCGGTGAGCTGTTGTTGACCCAGTAGCGACGCGCATCAAAATCCACCAGTAAATCCAGTTGATGACGCTCCACCAGACGCCGGGCGCGATCGCCATCCGGCTGCGGCACAAAATCCGTGAAGGCCAGCCCCATCAGCGGCTCACGATCAGGTGCTGGCAAGGCCGCCTCGACGGATTCCGTCAGCACCCCGACCTTGTACAAGGACTGACCATCTCCCGAGAAAATCGTCGCCAGGCCCAGCACAAGCAGCACGGGCAGCAAGAGGTTCCAGCCCAGCGCCGAGCGATCCCGCAGAAACTCGATGTTTCGGGCTTGGGTGATTGCGACGATACGTTGGAGCTTCATGCCCGCAGCGCCTCCCCGGTCAGTTCGATGAACAAGTCTTCCAGGGTGTGCTCCCGAATCAGCAATCGCTGCAATGACGTGCCCTCACTACGCAGGGCATCCAGTGCCGCCTCGACATCCACCACCACGGATTCCACACGATCGCCTGCTGTGCGCCAGTCACCGCCCGCGAGCTGATCCGCCGACAGCTCCGCCCGGGGCAGGCTCAACACCGCGCCGCCGAAGTGATGCGCCAGCAACTGCGAGGGCGTGCCTTCGGCAATGATGCGACCGTGGTCCATGATCGCGATGCGATCACAGAGCTGATAGGCCTCTTCCATGTAATGGGTGGTGAGCACCACCGTCGTGCCATCGGATTTGATGGCTTCGACCAGCGACCAGAAATTGCGCCTCGCCTGAGGGTCCAGCCCCGTGGTCGGTTCGTCCAGGAACAACACGGCGGGTTGATTGATCAGCGCAATCCCGAGCAATAGGCGCTGGCGCTGTCCACCCGACAACTTGCGTGCATCGCGATCCGCCAGATCCGTGAGCGCACAGCGCCTGAGCACCTCGTCGATGGACAGCGGGTCATCATAGAGTTGGGCGAAGAGCTTCAGGTGCTCGCGCACGCTGAGAAAATCCTGCAAGGCTGTGTGCTGGAACTGAATGCCGGCCTCGCTCCTGAACCGTTCCCCCAGCGGCTCGCCCAGATACCGGACGCTGCCGCGACTCGGCGATTGGATGCCTTCCAGTAGCTCCACGGTCGTGGTCTTGCCCGCACCATTGGGCCCCAGCAGTCCCAGGCACTCGCCAACGTGGATATCCAGATCAATCCCGCGAACCGCCTCGATAACTCCAAAATGCTTGTGCAACTGGCGCACGGACAGCGCGATGCCACCTGGATTCACGATTTCACCTGAACTGAACAAACGAAACGATGCCCCGGCCCCGTGGCCGACAGCGTGGATTCAGCCATTTTCGGCAACAACGGGCCGTGACAGTCCAGCAAGGCTTCCCTAGACTAGCTTGGTGGCTAGTCTGCAAATGGATTGCATTCACCCGAGGGAGCCTTTCCGGATGATTACTCGTTTCTGCCGATACGTCGGCGCCTGCGCCCTGGCTGCTGCTGCGGCCATTCCCATGAGCGCGACCGCGCAGGAGTATGACATCGGTTTCGATGATCGCTATTTCCTGTCCGGTAACGCCGGCTTCCTGGTCACCGACAGCGACGACCAGGACAACGGCGGCTCGGTCATGCTGACCGGAGGCAAGTTCATCGGCCACCGGACCGCAGTCGAAGCCTTTGCCAGCTATGGAGAGGTCGAGGTCGATCGCATCAGCTCGACCTACGAACGACTGGTCGCCGGCGGTCACTTTATGCTGTTCCTGAACGATGCACGTCGTGCGCGCTTCTACGGACTGCTCGGCGCGGGCCTGCACAACATCAACTTTCTTGGCGAGGAAGTCACCGGCCTGTCGTATAACGGCGGTGGCGGCATTATGTTCCGCCTCAACAACAACCTGGACCTGCGCCTGGAAGGCCAGTACCTCGTCGACCACATCGATGAGGAAGGCGTACTGGTTGAGGATGACTTCTACACCTACCGCGCCACCCTCGGCCTGCTCTACCGCATTGGCACCTGGCCGCCTCCGCCGCCGGACGCCGATGGCGATGGTGTGGCGGATCGCTTCGACGCCTGCCCCAATACACCGCCTGGCGTGCTGGTGGATGAGCGCGGTTGCGCGGTCGATTCCGACGGTGACGGTGTGCCGGACTTCCGCGACAAGTGCCCCGGCACCCCACGCGGCGTTCCGGTCGACAACGACGGCTGCCCGCTGGACGCTGATGGTGATGGCGTGCCGGACTTCCGTGACAAGTGCCCGAATACGCCGCTGGGTGTTCCGGTGGACCGCAACGGCTGCCCACTGGACTCCGATGGTGACGGCGTAACCGACGCCCAGGACAAATGTCCGAACACCCCGCAGGGCGTCCCTGTCGACCGCTTCGGCTGTGCCTTCGACACCGATGGCGACGGGGTTCCTGACTACAAGGACGATTGCCCGAACACCCCGCCCGGCGTGGCCGTGAACGAACGAGGCTGCTCGCTGGACCTGGATGGGGACGGCGTGCTGAACAAGGACGATCTGTGCCCGAACACCCTGCCCGGACTGGAAGTCGACAAGACAGGCTGCCCGATCCGCAATCAGGAGTTGATCCTCGACGGCGTGCACTTCGAGTTCAACAAGGCCACCTTGCGGCCCGACGCCCGGACCATCCTGGACCGAGTCGCCAAGTCGCTGCGTGATCAGGTTGATGTGAAGGCCGAGATCGCCGGGCACACCGACTCGATTGGTTCGGCCGCTTACAACCAGAAACTGTCTCAGGAGCGCGCAGCCTCCGTACGCAGCTATCTGGTCAGCAAGGGCGTGAGCGCAGAGAATCTGATCTCCAATGGCTACGGCGAAACACAGCCAATCGCAACCAACGACACGGAAGACGGGCGTGCCCGCAACCGTCGCGTGGAACTGCGCTTGGCCGAGTAACCGACGCGGGTCAGCGTGATACCAGCCCGGGTGGCTTCCACCCGGGCTTTTTTTTGGGCACCATCCAGTGACGTCATGCCCGACTACGGCACGCCATGCCCCGTGGCCAATGGCAACATCCGGCACCCGGATCGGAGTAGCAACCCCATCAGTCTTTCCAGCCTTTCAGACGTCGCAACCGGCCTGCACGAAGCCGAGCAGGACGCGGGATCCGTCCGCGTGTTGTTGCTGGCCAGTGATCCTGATGTCGGACAACTCATTCAGCGTGAGCTGCGTAACCGCGGCGTGTCGGTGTATGTCCTGCAACGCCGGCTGGACGACGACCTGACGGTTTGCATCCGTAGCGAACACCCGCTGCTGCTAATCATCGATCCCTCGCTGGAGATCGACACCGTCGCCTGGTGCGAAACAGCGCGCGCCACCGACCCCATGCTATCCGTCCTGCTGCTGGACGGCCCCACCGACGTACCGGTGGCGGACACCCTCATGGCGCACGATGCGCGCGACTGGTTGCGCTCCCAGCAACCCGACACGCTGGCCTTTGTGCTGGCCCGCGAAATCGCTTTTGCCAAGACGCGTCGCAGCCTGGCCCAGCGCGAGCAGGAAACACGCCTACTTCAAGCACAGCAGCGCGTCTTACTCCGCGACATGGGCGTAGCCATCGCGATGGTCAGCGACGGTGTAGTCATCGAGGCGAACGAACCCTTTGCACAGCTTGTGGGCGAAACCGATCCGGAAGCCCTGCCTCTTCTTGACCTGGTGGATCCTGCCCATCAGACGGAAGTGCGCGACACCCTGGCCGCCCTGCTGAAGGACAAGTTGCCATCCGCTGAACTCACCCTGCAGTTTTCCGGCAGCAGCCGCCCTTTGCGCGTGGCCCTGCGTCGCCTGGAAAGAGATGGGGAGCCCTGTATCGAGCTCGTCGGGACACCCAGCCGTGAACGGAGCGAACCGCAGCTAGGCGTCAGAGCACGCCTGATCGCTGAAGCCAACCATGCCGCTCATGACGGTTCCACCGACGTCTTGGCCATACTGGAAATCCGCATTCTGGAGACCGAAGCCCTGGAAGCCGAACTGGGCTTTAGTGAGTTCGGCGAACTCCTGGAGGCCTGCGAGCATTTTCTGCGTTCGCTGCTGGATGGCGATGACAGGCTCTATCACATTGCGCCAGGGCGCAAAATCGTGCTTTACCGACGTGCCACCACCCGGCGCCTGAAATCCACCGCTGATGAGTGGATGAGCAGCCTGGCCGATACCATTTTTCGTACGCAAACCCATCAAATGCACTTGCGCATGGCTGCCGTCGGCTTTGCCAACGAGCTGCACGAAGATGCCGGCGTGTGCTTGGGCCGCACAGCCCGGCAATTTGCGGAGTCTCCACCAGAAGCCGGCGAGGTGGTGCTGCTGGAGTCCGATGACGCCGATCTCAAACGTCGCAAGTCGGAACTGGCCTGGCGCAAGCGCATCGAGGCGGGGCTGCGTGACGGCGGCTTCTCACTCAGCTACATGCCGATTCTCAAGCTTGATGACACCGAGGAGCAGCAATACGACGCTCTGCTCCGACTGTCTTCCAAGGACGGCAAAGAATTCCAGGCCCGCGACTTTATCCAGGTCGCCGAACGCACAGGGCTCATCGTGGACCTGGACCGCTGCGTCGTCGACATTGCCATCGACCTGCTCATGCAACGGCGACGCGAACAAGGCGCCCCGATGCGCCTGTTCGTCAAACTCTCTGAGCAAACCGTCGCCCAGCCGCAGGCTTTTCTCCACTGGCTGCGTGTCCGCTTGGTTGGCAAGCCGGACGCGTATCGCCAAATTGTTTTCAATCTGCAGGAGTCCTTTCTGCAGAATCGCCTCGACCAGGCCATCGAGTTGTGTGACGGCATCCGTCACTTCGGCGCAGGCATCAGCATCGACTACTTCGGGACCGACGAGCGCTCCGGGGAACTGCTGGACGAACTGCTACCCGATTTCGTCAAACTCCATGCCAGCTTTACCCAGGCGGTCTCCCAACCTGGCGCCAGCCAGAACCAGATGCGCACCATTATCGACAAGGCCCGCGATGAACGGGTCGAAGTCATCGCCCAGCGTGTCGAGGATGCCGAGACCATGGCCGCACTGTGGCAGATGGGTGTTGGCTACGTGCAGGGCTTTCATATCAAGGGCCCGGACCCGTCCGGCCTGGAATAACCACCGCACGTCGGTCGCGCTTGATCAGCCGTTGGTCGTCCGGGCTTTGTTTCGGGAGAAACTGCCGCGCAGGATGATTGGCGCAAGCAAGTGAAATTTCAGGACTTCCGACGCCTGCGACCCGTGTCACACGTCGCTCGAAGCTTCTGGCGCAACTCCCGAGATCACCGGCGTTTTCCTACACTGGTGGCCGTGAATTCCTGGTAAACATGCTAGTCTTCACTGAACGACGATTACCCACGTCTTCGTCAGGACTTGGGCAACCGGAGAGAACCCCCATGACGTCAGTTTTACGCTCCCTAATTGTTCTTGTCGCAGCCGGCAGCTTCGTGGCGTGCAGTGGCGAGGTTCGCAGCCCGGATTTCACACCGCAGCTGGACCGGATCACGGTCAGCCCGACGCCGCTGAGCATCGCCGAGGGCACGACCCGGCAGCTGACGGCCACCGGCTTCTACACCACGCCGCCCGCTGACGGAAACACCTTCACCCAAATCGACATTACCGGCCAGGTCAGCTGGTCGAGCGCCGATGCGAGCTTTGTTGCTGTCAGCGCCGCCGGAGTGGTCTCTGGCGAAGCCGTGACATCCTCGGCGATTGACGTGACAGCATCGCTGGATGGCAAATCAGGGGTCTCCCGTGTTTCGGTGGTTGCCGGCGTCATTTCTTCAGTGACCGTCTACGCCTCCGGAAACTGCACGGGTCCAATCGCCCGTTCCACGATCTCCCAGGATGGCAGCGGCCAACTCAGTGCCGAAGCGCGCTTTGAGGACCCCACCACGGGCAACCCCCTGCCCGCGCTGACTCAGTGCCTTCGTTCTGAAGTCAGCTGGGTCAGCGCCGACCCATCCACGGTCTGCGTCGAATCTGCAGATTCGCCAACCCTGTGCCCCGGCCTGGAGACAGAGGGTCGGGACCCGGTCCCTGGCCGCCTGTGGGGTCAAGCATTTGACGACGAAGGGGTTGCCGTTACCGCCACGTTTACTCAGGAAAGCGGCGCCTCGGCTTCGGACGCGATTCCCGTCTTCGTGACCGACGCAGTGCTGCAGAGTATTTACCTTTGTCCGGACGTCGGTTCGCCGACAGCCTGCTTGGCGGGCGCTAACACCTCGCGTGGCACCACCGTCCCGTTCCGGATCTACGGCCTGTTCTCCGACGGCCTTTGCCGTGATGTCACGGGGCTGGCGGGTGAGCCGCCCTCATCGCTGCGTGGCAACCCCGAAATCAACGTCGCACCGGCCAACGCCACCACCGTGTTGACCGTCGGCGGGTACAAGCAAGCCTCTGGCGTTCCCGTTACCGTGGCGCCGGCAACCGCCGACACCACTGCCGAAGCCGGCACGCCCATCTCCTTTGATGCCTCCCAGGCTGTGGATGCGGCGTTCTGTCAGGACCCCGGCAGCTTTACACCCGATGTCGCGGCCGAAGCGGCGGTCAATATTCAGGCAACCGTCCCCGGTCAGCCCAGTCTGAATTCGATTAGCACGGTTGCAGTCCTGCCCACCGAAATCGCGGGCATCTACATCTGTCCCGAAGATCGACAGAGCGAAAACAGTTGCGTCCGCTGCCCAGACACGGACGCGGAGGATGACCAGGCCACGCGTGATGCCTGCTACATCGGCACCACCGACACCCCGGTCCAGGTCGGCGAAGGTCTGCAGCGTGACTTCCTGGCCTTTGCCATCATCTCTGACGGTAGCTTCCAGGACTTCACCGCCAATGAGGACCTGACCTGGCTTGTTCAGGCGGAAGAAGATCAACTCATCACCAACACCGCTGATCTGGCGAATATCGAAAACGGTGATGACGTCGATGGTGACGGCGACACGACCGAAGGCCGCCTCACCCTGACCGCCAACGCCACCGATGTGTGTGAAACGGCCGGTGTCTCGCCCTGTGATGTCATCGTCGGCGCCCAGTATCAGGTCACGCAGGACATCATTTTTGCCGATGCGCTCACGGCGACCATCCTGGGTGTACTGCCCACGAATATTGTCGTGACTTCAGACCCTGGGGACGGCTGCATCGCCTCTGGCCTGGGCAATACCTTGCCCATCGGCATCCCTGGCGTGCTTGAGGCGACCACGGCGCAGCTCAGCGCTGCCGTCAGCATCACCCTGCTGGACGAAAACGATCAGCCCGTGCCCGGCAGTGAGTTCGTTGAGACGAACTTCCCGGTGAACTGGGACGATCCGGTCGAAGGTACCTGGGACAATGCGAACGATACTTGCGTCGAAGGTGGCACCGGATTCGGCTCTCCCGTCACCGTCAATAATGACGGCCTGGTCGAACCGCAACCGCTGGTGACGGGCACGGCCTGCGTGACCGGGTCGATTCGTGATGACATGGGCAACGTGATCGATCCACCAGGCGACGACACGGACGCCTTGATTGACGGCGGTACCATCACGGTAGACACCCTCGCTGCGCTCCAGCTCGCTTGCAGTATCGGAGACGGCTTCGACTCGGATGAACCGAGCCCGTAAATGAGTGATCGCATCCTGGCCGGCGGCCTACTCGCCGCCGGCCTGGTGATCGCAGCCTGGATACTTGCCCCGGCGCTCCACAGCATCGGCCAGTCGGACCACTACGTGGAGGTCAAGGGGCTGGCGGAACGCGAGGTCCCCGCTAACCTGGCCATCTGGCCACTGGTCTACTCCGCGACGGGGAATGACCTGCCACAGGTGCAGGCCACCATCGAACAGGATGCCGAGCGCATTCTCGCGTTTCTCGTGGCTCAGGGTTTCGAGCCCGATGACATCTCCCGCTCGCCACCCCGAATCACCGACAAGCTCTCCCAGCAGTACGGAGGCGATGGCGCCGTGCGCGGCAGTCGCTACACAGCCGAGGCCACGGTACTCCTGCGCACCGAACAGATTCAGCCGTTGCGCCGCGCACAACAACAGGCGGGCGAGTTGGTCCGCTCGGGTGTGGTGCTCATGCATCAGTGGGGCGCACAAACCCAGTTCCTCTATACCGACCTCAACGCGATCAAGCCGGACATGATCGCCGAGGCCACCCGCAATGGGCGGGAGGCGGCGGCCCGCTTCGCCGAGGACTCGGGAGCGACGGTGGGACGGTTGCTCCGCGCCCGCCAGGGCCTGTTCTCCATTACAGACCGCGACCCCTATTCACCTGAGATCAAGCGAATTCGGGTGGTCTCCACCCTGGAATACCAGCTCGTTGATGACTGACACACGGCTGCAGCCTCAACACATCCAAGCGATCTCCTTCGACTTCGACGACACGCTGTGGCCGATCGAACCTGTCATTCGAGGCGCGGAAACTGCACTCAAACAGTGGTTTGCCAGCCATGCTCCCACTGTCCTGGAGCGCTATGACGACGCTGGCTTCCATGCCCTGCGCCAGCGGGTTGGCGAAGCCAACCCCGAGTTGCTTCATGACATGACCGCGCTGCGCATCAAGATGATCCGCGTGTTACTCGACTCCGTCGGCGAATCCCCGGACCGTGCCAACGACGCCTTCGAGGTCTTCTATGCCGCCCGCAATGCCGTCACGTGTTACGAGGACGTCGAGCAAGGGCTGAGACGACTCGCCGGACGCTTTCGCCTTGTGGGCCTGACGAACGGCAATGGCCGTCCTGCGCCGCGTGAGGGCCTGGAGTACCTGGAACACACGATCTACGCCCGGGACGTGGGCTGTGCCAAGCCGGATCCACGCATCTTCGCGCACACTGCGGCGTATCTGGGCCTGGAACCCCATGCGATTCTCCATGTGGGTGACCATCCGGACGCCGATGTCCTGGGTGCTCGCGCGGCGGGGTTTCAGGCGGTCTGGCTGAGCCACCGGCAGGGGGCCTGGCCGATCACAGCCAAGGCGCCAGTCACCGTGCAATGCCTCAACGAACTGGCCGACCGGCTCGGCGCCTGATGCAAAGGCTGCGGGTGTTCGCTGCCTGCCTTGGCACGGCAGTCAGCCTGGTCGCCACCGGAGAACCGGCTGTCGTCACCCGCCCCACCGTGCTGGCATCGTTCCCGCATGACCGCGAGGCGTTCACCCAGGGGCTGGTCTTCCAGGGCCGTCAATTGCTGGAAAGCACCGGACAGCGCGGACGCTCAGAGCTGCGCTGGGTCGATCTAGAGTCGGGACGCGTGGAGCGCCGCATCGCGCTTGCACCGCAGCTTTTTGGTGAAGGCCTGGCGGTCACCAATGACCATCGGCTGGTCCAGCTTAGCTGGCAGGCAGGCCTCGCGCTGGTCTGGTCCCGACAGGGCCGGCTGCTCACGCAGTGGCGCTACGCCGGTGAGGGTTGGGGGCTGACCTTTGACGGTGAGCATCTGATTCGCAGTGACGGCAGCCCTGTCTTGACCTGGCATGACACCAGACACTTTGCGCCACTAAGGCAAGTACGCGTGACCGACAAGGGTCGCCCCGTGCACAACCTCAACGAGCTGGAGTGGATTCAGGGCTACGTCCTGGCCAATGTCTGGCAGACACGACGCATCGCCGTGATCGACCCGAGCCACGGCGTCGTGGTGGAGTGGCTGGACCTCTCTCAGCTCGATGCCGACACGCCGGCCCAGCCGGGCAGCACCCTCAACGGGATTGCCTGGCTGGCCACGGAGCAACGCCTGTTTGTCACGGGCAAGCGCTGGGGCCGGCTTTATGAGATCGAACCGCCGACACGGCTGCTCTCGCCGCCACCAGATACCGTGACAACACCGCCAGACCGCTGATCACGCACTACGGGCTGCGGCCAACGCCTGGTCCAGGTCAGCCTGCAAATCGTCCAGTGCTTCCACCCCGACGGATAAACGCACCAGCCCATCGCCGATCCCCAAACGTTCCCGCTGATCGGCCGGTACGCTCGCATGCGTCATGATGCCGGGGTGCTCGATCAGGCTCTCAACGCCGCCCAGCGACTCGGCTAGTTGAAACAGGCGCGTCGCCTGCAGAAAGGCCCGCGCAGCCGGTAATCCTCCTTCAACCTCAACCGAGATCATGCCGCCGAATCCAGGCATTTGTCGTTGTGCCAGGGCATGCTGTGGATGCGATACCAGCCCGGGGTAGTGAACCGTCTTGACGCCCGTTTGCTGCTCCAGCCAACTGGCCAAAGCGGCGGCGTTTTCACAATGCCGCTGCATACGCAGCGCCAGCGTCTTGATGCCCCGCAACACTAGGTAACTGTCAAAAGGCCCGGCCACGGAACCAACGGCGTTCTGGACAAAACGCAGTTCAGACTCGAGCGCCTCGTTATCCCCGACGACGACCACACCGGAGACCACATCGGAATGTCCTGCCAGGTACTTGGTGGCCGAATGCAGCACCAGATCGAATCCCTGCGTCAGGGGGCGCTGAAGCATGGGTGTGGCAAAGGTGTTGTCCGCGCAGCTGAGAATGCCCTGTTCCTGCGCCAATGCCGCGATCGCGCCCAAATCCGCCAGGCGTAGCAGCGGATTGGTTGGTGTTTCGACCCAGATCAGGCGCGTATCGGAACGGATAGCCGCGCGGACAGCATCCACGTCGCGCATGTCCACATGGCTGATCTCCAAACCGGCAGAGCGCTTGCGCACGGCATTGAACAGCCGGTAGCTGCCGCCGTAGAGATCATCCGAGGCGACCACATGGCTGCCGGCGGGTAACAGGTCGAGCACAGAGCCCATCGCCGCCAACCCGGATGCAAATCCGAACGCCGCCCGCCCTTCCTCCAGACTGGCCACAGCCCGTTCGTAGGCATAGCGTGTCGGATTATGCGAGCGCGAGTATTCGAAGCCCTGGTGCTCACCCGGCCCCGACTGCACGTAGGTGGACGATTGGGAGATCGGCGGCATCACGGCACCCGTGACCGGGTCCGGCTGTTGTCCACCATGGATGGCGCGGGTGGCCAGCGCCCATGTTCGTTGCTTGTTCACATCCATGTCCTATTGAATCCGGTGACGCAGGTAGTTGAGCACATCGATCTTGGTGATCAGGCCGATGAATTCCCCCGCCTGCTCGACAATCGCCACGCGCCCCCGATCGAACAGCGGCAGCAAGTCGTCCAGCTCGGCATGCACATCCACTGTTTCCAGCTCGGTGACCATGGCGGTGCTGACTGCTGATTCGAAACGGCGGGTGTCGCGGTGAACAGCCATGAGGATGTCCGACTCGTCGATGATGCCGACCAGACGATCCCCCTGCATAACGGGCAATTGGGAGACATCGTCCAGCTTCATGCGGCGATAAGCTTGGATGAGGGTATCGTCCTCGCGGACCGTAACGGCCGATCCGTCGGCGTAACGTCGCGCAATCAAATCCAGCAGGCTGCCCGTCTGTTCCCGACCGAGCAGGCCCTGATCGAACATCCAGAAGTCGTTGTACATTTTCGACAGGTACTTGTTGCCACTATCGCAGACAAAAGTCACGACCCGCTGTGGCTGACTTTGCTCCCGGCAATAGCGCAGCGCGCCTGCCAAGAGCGTGCCGGTCGAAGAACCGCCCAGCACCCCGCATTGCCGGAGCAGCGACCGGGCCGTCTGCAGACTCTCGGCATCCGAGATGCTGTAGGCCGCATGCACCTGGCTGAGATCACAGATCGGCGGAATGAAATCCTCCCCGATACCCTCGATCAGCCAGCTTCCCGCTTCCCCGTACTGTCCCGTTCGGACATAGTCGACCAACACGGAGCCCTCCGGGTCAGCCAACACCATGCGCGTATGGGGACTGACCCGCTGGAAATAACGGGTCAGCCCGGTGATTGTCCCGCCCGAGCCCACGCCACAGACCACGGCGTCCACGTCCCCCTCCATCTGCTCCCAGATCTCGGGGCCTGTAGTGGTCTCGTGAGCAAGGGGGTTGGCGGGATTACCGAACTGATTGACGTAAAAGCTATTCGGGATTTCCTGGGCAAGGCGTTCCGCAATGTCCTGGTAGTACTCAGGGTGCCCCTTGCCTACATCTGAGCGCGTGATCCGCACCTCTGCACCCAGTGCCTTCAGGTGAAAGATTTTCTCCTGTGCCATTTTGTCCGGCACCACCAGCAGCAGCTGGTAGCCCTTTTGCGCGGCGACCAATGCCAGACCCAGGCCTGTATTGCCCGCCGTCGCCTCGATCAGGGTGCCACCCGGCGCAATGCGTCGGTCGCGCTCGGCTGCGGCGACCAGAGACAAACCAATCCGATCCTTGATGGACCCGGTCGGGTTCTGATTCTCCAGTTTGACGAACAGCCGACAGGGCCCGGTATCAAAGCCCTGAACCTCCAGCATGGGTGTGCGACCAATCTGGTCCAGCACCGAGCGCGGTATGCTCATGTTGTCTCCTTTGTGTGTGCGCGCAACCGTCTGTGATGGGACAGGCATGTGACCCTGGCCCTTGCGGCGGCGTCATGCGCCCTACACTAGGGAAAATCAGCCGACGCTGCAGCAGACCTGGCGGGCGGCAAGCCCTGTCACGAATCCAGTGCCCATCCATCCATGATCCCCATTCGCGACGACAATCCTGCTCGCCGTCCCGCGCTACTCACCTGGTTGTTGATCGCCAGTTGTTCCCTGGTGTTTCTGTGGGAGTGGTCCCTGGGGCCGGCTGTTCAACAGGCCATTTTTGGCTATGGGCTGATCCCCGCGCGTCTCCTCCAGGGCGCCGCGCTGCCACCTGACATCGCCACTGTGCCGGCGCTGATGACCGTGTTCACCTCCATGTTTCTGCATGGAGGCTGGATGCACTTGCTCGGCAATATGCTCTATCTCTGGATATTTGCCGACAACGTCGAAGACCGCTTGGGTCACGGACGCTTTCTGGTCTTTTATCTGCTCTGCGGTGTCGGTGCTGCGCTGGCCCAGGCGCTGCCCGCACCCGATTCGACCATCCCCATGGTCGGTGCCAGTGGTGCGATATCCGGAGTACTGGGCGCCTATCTGGTCTTGTTCCCTCAGGCGCGGATTACCGTGGTCATCCCACTGGGTTTCTACCTGCATGTGACACGACTCCCCGCACTGGCCGTGCTGGGGCTCTGGTTTGCCATGCAGCTCATCTCGGAAATGCTGTCGGGAGGTGCGGGCAGCGGAGTGGCATTCCGCGCCCATATCGGCGGCTTTATCGCTGGCCTGCTCTTGGTTCTCGCCTTCCTGCCACGCCATCGAGGCGAATCCTGAAGGGCTTGGCCCACTCAACATCGATGCAGGCGTGGCAGACTCTCGCCTGACACCCCCAAGGAATCACGCCACTTGGATCCGGATCGATCGGTCTACGAAATGCTGCTGGGAGATGAGGACGCACGTGTGTGCAAGGACGTACCCGACGCAGCGTGCAAGCACCTGCCCCGCAACTTCCTGATTCACGTTATCGCACTGGCCGCTACCAAGACGGGAGACCACCTGGGTAGCGCCAAGCTGGTGCTGGTCTGGGTGCTGGGCGCCGTCGGAGCACCTGCATTCATGGCGGGCCTGACCGTGCCCATCCGCGAATCACTGGCGTTGATACCGCAGCTTTTTGTGGCGGCCTGGATTCGCAGCCACGCCATCCGCAAATGGTTCTGGGTCGGCGGCAGCGCGGTACAAGGCGCCTGCATGGCCGGAATGGGCATGGTGGCCCTCGGCCTGGAAGGCCTGGCCGCAGGCTGGTCGCTGCTGGGGCTGCTTGTGCTTTTCAGTCTGGCCCGTGGCGTTTGCTCTGTGGCGATTAAGGATGTGCAGGGCAAGACCGTGTCTCGGCGTACGCGCGGCAAAGCATCCGGCTATGCCTCCTCCGCTGCCGGAGGTGCCGCCCTGATCATCGGGGCCACTGGCCTGTTATCTGGTGGCGAACGGCTGGGGTATCTGGCGAGCTTGCTCTTCGGCGCTGCGGGCCTGTGGCTAGGTGCGGCGGTGGTGTACAGCTGGGTTGTGGAAGAACGCGGGCAAACCTCGGGCGGTGGCAACGCCGGACAGGAAGCCCTGCGCCAGCTGGGCTTGATGCGCAGTGATCCGCAGTTTCGGCATTTCGTCCTGACACGCGCATTGTTTCTATCCACTGCCTTTGCCGCGCCCTTCATGGTTGTCACAGGCCGTGAAAGCGGCGGCACGAACTTCAGCGCTCTGGGGGGCTTGTTACTCGCAGTGGGTGCAGCCAATTTGCTCGGAGGGCCGGTCTGGGGGCACCAGGCGGATATCTCCAGCCGCCGAGTCCTGATCCGGGCCGGGTGGATTGCGGGCGCGGCCTGTGGAGGGCTGTTTGCTGCGGTCCAACTGGGTTGGCAGCACGCCGCGATGTTCGCTGGTTTTTACTTCGTACTGGCGTTGGCACATAGCGGGGTACGACTGGGCCGCAGCACCTACCTCATCGACATGGCAACGCAGGAAACCCGCGCCGCCTATACGGCGGTGAGCAACACCCTGATCGGCCTGCTCTTGCTGGGCGGTGGCTCACTCAGCTTGCTGGAACCCTGGCTGGGTGCCAGTGGCATGGTCCTGCTCTTTGGTGGCGGCTCCATCGTTGCCGCCATCGTCGCAATGCAGCTGCCGGAAATCGACGATTGAGAAGGCACTACGCGGGCCGCGCCACGCCCCAATAGTTGTAGGTCAACACCCGAGGACCCGGCAAGTACATCTGATCCAGGGCTTCAACCCGGAAGGCGCCCTGCTCCAGTAGCTCAGGGATTCTGCGATCGAGATGACAGCCGCCCGCGATGGGCTTCCAGACGGGGTTTAGGCGACGCTGCCACGCTGCGATGCCGTGATCCGGTGCATGTCCGTGTTCGCAGAACAGGAGCCGGCCGTCCGGCTTGAGTACCCGGCGCATCTCCAACAGAGCAGCAATCGGGTCGGGAATCGTGCAAAGCGTATACGTGCAGACCACAGTATCGAAACTGTGGTCGGGCTCGGGAATGGATTCGGCTGACAGCGGCACGAGGGTGACATTCAGGCCCGCCTCACGCATGCGCTTACGGGCCAGGCGGTGCATGCACACCGATGGATCCAGCCCATGCAGGCTGTGCACCCGATGGTGCTGGTAATGCTCGAGGTTCAGGCCCGTGCCAATGCCGATTTCGAGCACCCGCCCCTGCGCCAGAGGCACGATTTTCTGCCGCTGCCGACGGATTGCCCGAATGCCACAGGCACCATCCAGCAGATACGGCAGTATCCAGCGTTCATACATGAGCCGTGCACCCCATTAGGCAACGCGGCCGACAGCGTAACGTAAGCGCCCAGGATGCGTCCCGTCTCAACGGATGCAGGTCAACGGGCGCGAGACCTCAGGACCACTGCACTGCATCCGCCAGAGACTGCACCAGCGCCTCGACCGCCGGGTCAGACTGCTGTCCCAGCACCGCGACCGTGGCCCCCTGCGCCGAGAGCAATTCACCCTCCCAGCCCTGCATGCGTACCAGCATCGACTGGGTGGCAACGCCCGGGATGACATAGACCACCAACCGCTGGCCCGCCCGCTCGATCACGGCATGCAGTGCACCACGCCCCTCCAGCACGCAGTAGCCCGCCCGGGTAATCCCGTCCGGCAGCTCGGCAATACGACCACCCAGTCGATGTAGCACACGCTGGAAATCCTGTGCCGCAGCCGGATCCGGTGCCAGTTCATGGGCGGCATCGTAGACCGTATGCGCGACCATCGAATTCATCCATTCACTGGCTGACACCGTGTTCGAAGGGGACCACCCGACGACCAGCCATGCCAAGAGAGCGGATGCAGCCACCGCCAGCCCACCAGCCCATGGCAGCAGTTGCCGCCGCGCAGGCTGCGGGCCCGCCATCTTCAGGCGGTCAGTCAACCCCTCGGGTACCGGGACCTGGGCGACTTCGGCCACTCGGCGGTCCAGTCTGCGAATCTGGGCCGCTTCACGTGCACAGCGGCTGCATTGACTGACATGCTCCGCAATCGGTTCTGGCAGCCGGGCGGGGTCGGTCAACAGCGCACGACGCGTGTCAAAACAGTTCATGCCCGTTCCTCCTGGCGTGTCGACGAGCCATCGGCCTGCAGCAGACGCTGGCGAGCCCGGTACACGCGATTCCCCACTGCAGCAGGGGTCGTATCCATGATCTCGGCGATTTCTTTGAGGGTGTAGCCGTAGCCGGCCTGCAAAAGCAGCGCTTCGCGGTCGGCCACGGACAGCGCAGCCATACGCGCCTGAATCTCGTCAGCGGCCGCGATATCGTCGGTGGGCAGCGCGGGGAGATACTCCATCTCATCCACATCCACCGTCGTCGGCTGAAATCGTTCGAAACGGCGCAGATGCTCGCGCCGAACTGTCGTGATCAACCAGGCCCGTGCGGCTTTGACATCCTGCAGCTTGTCAAAGGACTTCCATGCCCGCAGCAAGGTCTCCTGCACCAGGTCTTCGGCGGTATGGGCATCCCGGCACAACCAGTACGCGTAGCGGTACAAGTCCTGGGCATAGGCATCCACCAGCGAGGCAAATGCTCGGCGTGAACGGCTCATCGGCTTGACCCTGAAGAGCACAGGCATGCATAGGGCGGGCTGTTGAACATCAGGCGTAATCCATCAGGATGCAGTGCCACAGTAGACCGACCCCAGCCGCAAGTTTTGTCATCGGCATGCACGGCTGCGTAATTATAATTACCGATCATGGCAACCACGCGCCGATTGCATCGCCAGCCCGGCTCCAACAGAATACGAAAAATCAATGATACAAAGCGAAACGCTGACGCGAGGAGATAGCAGTAATGAATATTACCCATGAGCACAAGGAGTTGCACCGGACGGTCGTCAAATTCGTCCAGGACGAGCTCAACCCGCATATTGACGAATGGGAGGCCGCGGGCATCTGGCCGGCCCATGATGTGTTGAAGCGGATGGGCGACCTGGGGCTGCTCGGGGTGAATAAGCCCACCGAATACGGTGGTATGGGTCTGGATTACTCCTACGAGCTCATGTTTGCGATGGCGCTGGGCCGATGCCACTGTGGCTCACTGCCCATGGCCATTGGCGTGCAAACCGACATGGCCACACCGGCCCTGGCCCGGTTCGGCTCGGATGAACTGCGCAGCGAGTACCTGGCCCCCGCCATTGCCGGCGAGCAAGTGGTCTCCATCGCCGTCTCCGAGGCCGGTGCAGGCTCCGATGTGGCCAGCATCAAGACCACCGCCACCAAGGATGGCGGCGACTACGTCATCAACGGGTCCAAGATGTGGATTACCAACGGCACGCAGTCAGACTGGGCCTGCATGCTGGTCAACACCGGCGAAGGCAAGGCGCACAAGAACAAGTCGCTGGTGGTTGTTCCGCTGGATGCCAAGGGTGTGGACCGACGGACCAAGCTCGACAAGCTGGGCATGCGCTCCTCCGACACTGCCATGATCTTCCTCGATAACGTCCGTGTCCCGCAGCGCAACCTGATCGGCCAGGAAGGCATGGGCTTCATGTATCAGATGCTGCAGTTCCAGGAAGAACGCCTGTTTGGAGCCGCCACCGCCATTGAGGGGCTGGAGAATAATCTCGACGAAACCATCGAGTACGCGCGTAGCCGCAAAGCATTCGGGCACTCCGTGCTCGATAACCAGTACGTGCACTTTCGCCTCGCCGAACTCAAGACCGAGATCGAAAGCCTCAAGGCACTGACGATGCAGGCCACCGAGGATTACATCAACGGGCGGGATGCTTCGATGCTGGCCTCCATGTGCAAGCTCAAGGCAGGCCGGGTGTCGCGCGAGGTCACCGACGCCTGCCTGCAGTTCTGGGGCGGGCAAGGCTTCATGTGGGAAAACCGCATCGCCCGTGCCTACCGGGATTCACGCCTGGTCTCCATCGGCGGCGGTGCCGATGAAATCATGCTGGGCATCATCTGCAAGCTCATGGGTACGCTGCCCAGCCGCAAACCGGCCGCATCAGCCGACCAGGCAGCCTGACACATCAGAACGAGCAAGGGCGGCCGAGGCCGCCCTTGTCGTATCCGCTGGAGCACGGATCAAAGCCCTGGCAACAACCAGCCGGTGCGCCGCTTGTACGCCGCCCACTCCGGATACCGGGACATGGACGCCTCCTTGAGCACCATGTTCACGGCAAAAATGCCGATCCAGATCCACGCGAGAATGACGACCGGCAGCCAATGCCAGACCAGCAATGCGTAACTGCCGTAGATCATCATCTCCCCCAGGTAGTTGGGGTGGCGAACATAGCGAAACATGCCCGTGGTGATCAGCCCACGCTGTACCTTGAGGGTGTAGAACTTCTGCGCATCGGCCGACAGCATGATCGCGATGCCCAGCGTGTGCAGGGCAATGCACAGGGCAAACCAAGCCTGATCGGGCAACGGATACACCGGCTGACTGACACCGGAGATCAGCAGCCAGGCGATCAGCCAATAAAGCCCCAGACCGCCAACAATGGACATGGCCGCACCACCAAACGTCACGCGCGCCTGCCAGTTCGGATCAGGAAACGTCACATCCTTGAGAATCCAGCAGAGACCGTAGGTACCGTGTAAGGCCAGATAAACCCATGCGGCCGGCGAACTGTTGCCATACCAGAGCATCAGGAGCCCCACGAACAGGAAGGTCCCGCCCTTTTGCGCATTAATCACCCAGGCGAACTTCAAGGGTCGCGGTCCGCCCAGAAAATCTCGCGTCATGTAGTCGGTCACTTGGCGCATCCGCCGCGCCAGGCCGGGAGCGGCCTTGGCGCTATCGATGGTCTGGCTCATCGGGTCTCTCCTCCATCACGGCCACTGCGGCCTCCGAATCGGCGTCCCCATCTGTAGCGGGGCTCGTCGCAAACGCAAAAATATCGGCGCAGGCCGTGTAGTTGCTGATCATGAGCACCGGAAGCAGCACGATCAGCCCGAGGCCGAGCGGGATCGTCGCCACTATTAGCAAACCCAGCACCACCGCGCCGTAAATCAGCAGCGCGCGCCAGTTGCGCAATGCCGCCTCAAATGAACGCTCCACCGATTCCCAGGGCTTGCAGCCTGCAATGGCCACCAGGGGTGTCGCCAACCAGAACGCCATGACCATGCCCGCCGTGAAGACGGCGCTGACCACAGCCAGCGCGATCCAGCTGCCCAAGGTGACATCGGAGAACAGCTCCGGGCTCTCGAAGGCCTGCAACCCCACCGTAAGCAGGGCGACAACTGCGAGCACGGTCAGCCCGATGATGGTCGCCAGCAACTGCAGCAGACCCAGCAGGACCAGCGGGCCAAGCTGGCGCCGAAACCCAGCGAACAGGTGGCCGAGATCCACACGACCACCACCCGCCTGGCGGTGTGCCCCCAACATCAGCCCTCCCATCAGGACCGGACTGAGCAGGCTGGTGAGTAAATCGCCCAGCGGAATCAGGCCAATGCCCAACACCACCAGAAACAGAAGCACAACAAGCACCAACCAGGTGACGACCTGTCGGGTAAACATGCGCCAGGCGTCGCGTATCCAGGCCCAACCGGCGCCAGCCGGACGGATGTGGCGCTCCAGCGCCTCGTCGATGAGTGATTGATTCATGGCCACATGATAGCGCGGGCGTTTCAGCTCGCTGATGGCTGCGCTCCACCCTCCCCGACGACGCAGCCGGCCAGTGGCTGTTGTCGCACGACCAGCAATTCGAACCGCGGATCGAAACGACTGCGGTGCTGCGCCCCCAGCGTGTAGACCTGACAGGCCTGTACCTGCAGGGTGACGCGCTTGGGTCCCTGGCGCAGCGTGCGCGCATCCAACCGCGAGCGCACAAGCAAGCTGTACTCACCCGCCGGCAGGCGCAGCTGCTGCGACACGGCCGCCCGACCTTCAATGGCATCAATGACGATTCCGGCGACCAGTGGGTCCACCGGTACCGGGTCGGTCGGCACTTCCAGCAGTGCACGCGGGGTGCCGGCACAGCCAGCCAGCCCGAGCAAGGCCGTGCTGATCAAGCCAGAAACGAAAACCCCGGCGACTCTTGCGAGTCGCCGGGGCTGTTGCGCGAAGACTGGGCTCAGAAGGCCACCTTCATCCGCAGGTAGGGCTCACGGCTATCCGGCGGCTCGTACAGCGTGGCCGGGAAGCTGTTGGAGAACGCCTGGTAGGACACCGGGGGCTGCTCGTTGAACACGTTACGCACGCCCAGCGTCAGCTCACCCTGGTTGAAGAAGGGCGGCGTCCAGGTGAACTGGATGTCGTGGTAGAACACGTCTTCCAGCTTGTGCAGCGAGCCATCGACGTCGTCATCCTGATCGGTGTTCAGGTCTTCGTCATTGCGGTCACACAGTCCGAAATCCTGCACCGGCGGGCTCAGGCCGTCGTTGCACTGCTCCCAGGTACCCTGGATGAACCGGGTGCTCCAACTAAAGCCGTAAGGGCCCATATCCCAGGTCAGCTCGGCATTGATCTTCAGCTTCGGCAGAGGCGTGTCGCCCAGGTTCTGCCCCTTGAGCTCAAAGCCGGTGAAGCTGCCGTCGGAGTTCGGGACAAACTGCTCATAGCTGATCAGGTACTGCGAGTCAGCGGACAGGACAAAGCGTCCCGGCACGTCCAGACCAATCCCACCCAGCCAATCATTAATGGGCAGCACGTAGTCAAAGGCCACGTCGATACCACGCGTTTCCAGCTTGGCGAAGTTGAAGGAGCGCGCCTGGATGGTCCGGATGGAACCGGCGCCGCCATCATTGCGATCCACGAAGTCACAGACGGCCGGACGACCGGAACTGCGATCAGCCGTGTAGCAGAGATCCAGAATCAACTGCGGGCTCAGGAAGCCGATGAAGTTGTCCAGCTTGATATCGAAGTAGTCCAGGTAGACGTTGAACTCGGGAATCGCACTGGGGCTGAACACGAAGCCGGCGGTGAAGGTATCGGCCGTCTCGGGTTCCAGATTCTGGTTACCGCCGAACTGGGTCAGGATCTGCGAACTCGGCTGGCTCACACCCCCGTCGACACCTTCCGCATCACAGTTCTGATCCGTCGTCGACCCTTCCGTGCGACCCACACAGGGGTCTGTCACTGAAGGGTAGCTGTCGGTGGCCGCCAGGAACAGGTCGGTGATCGAGGGCGCCCGGAATGACTGCGAGCCCGTCGCACGCACCAGCAAATCAGCAAACGGCTGCCACCGGATGCCGACCTTACCGCTGAGGTCGGGATCGTAGGAGTCAAAGTTCGTATAGCGCGCAGCCAGGTTCAGATCCAGTGACTCGACGAAGTCGATACCGGCGAGCATGGGGATATCCAGCTCGACGAAGGCTTCACGGCCGCTGATTGCGCCGCTGGTCGCCCGACGCAGGTTGGTGCTGCTAAGCCCCTGCTCGACCAGCGCATCCGGCTGATCTTCAAACTTCTCGTTGCGGACCTCAAAACCGATGGCCATGCCAACAGGCGCCGGCAGGTATTCGGCAGAACCCGGGAAGTCGAACGACAGGTTGCCGTACAGATCACGCACCTGGGATTCGGCGCTGCTGGCCGCGTTGTACGACACGTAGTCCAGCTGCTCCTGGGTCATCGATCCGGGGCCGCCGAAGATATCCAGCGGCACACAGTCCGGGTCAGCCGTCTCATGCGCGACAATCGTGCCGTCCTGCACACGCGGATCGCCACCGCAGAACTCGGCCGGCCCCAGGGCACGCTTGACGTTCTCCATGTTCAGGTCGCCGGTGTGACGATTGGTCGTCACCGAGGTCCCGAAGGAGTAACCCAGCTCCCAGGAGAAGAACCGGCCCAGCGCATCAAACGTCCCGTTGATGTTCGGGCGCAGGTAGATCGTCTCGGTGTCGCGGGTCAGCGTCCGCGGCCCCAGCTCCTGGAAGCGACGACCGACAATACCCAGGCCGATCAGACCGTCCTCACCCGAATTACCGATGTCCTGGTCGAACGGGTTGTAGTACTGATCGTCAGCAACGTAGACCTGATCAAAAGGTGGGAACAGCAGGTTGCCGAAGATCAGCGGCGTCTCAGCCAACTCGCGCTCAGTGCGGCTCTTGTTGTAGAGCACCTGCCCGCTGAAGTTGATCAAATCGCTGAAGCGGTGATTGATCTGGGTGAACACCGAGGTTTGCTCGAACGGCGTCAGCAGATAGTTGATCGGCGCGAAGTTGTAGGGGTCTTCGAAGGTATCGAACGGCTTGTAGCGCGCTGCAACCTCTGCCGTGGTTTCCCCCGGATTCACGGTTTCGCCCCGTTGCAGAATGATGTTGCAAAGGGTCAGGCCCGACGCCTGGTTCGGAATCGTCAGCCCGGGATCGAAACCCGTTTCGTCGGCCACGACACCATTGACCACGCCTGCACCGAGATCCTGACAGTTGTCCGGATTGGCGGCGTTCAGGATGTTCTGGTTCGCCTGGTTGGGCACAAACAGCACCGTTCCGCGCGGCGTGAAGATACTGCCGCGGGTGATGCCGGTGCCAAACAACGGCACGGAGGAGCGCTCACGGTCGCCGGCAAACAATGCGTTCTGCCGCGTGAAACTGAAGTTCGTGAACATCGAGGTGTTCGAACCCACGGTGCCGAAGGACAGGTTGTGCTGTTGCTGCAATCCGTCTTCTGCGTTGTAGGCGCCGAACTGGGTCGAGGCCTGCACGCCAGTCACGTCCTTGCGGGTGATGAAGTTGATCACGCCGGCAATGGCGTCGGAGCCGTAAATGGCGGAGGCACCGTCCTTGAGGATTTCGATACGCTCGATGATCGCCGTCGGGATGGTGTTGAGATCGACCGCACCAGTGCCGGCAAAGCTCGTGCCGTTAATCCAGCGATGGCCGTCGACCAGTACCAGCGTACGGTTGGACCCCAGGTTTCGCAGGTCCACCTCGGTGGTTCCCGTGCCGCCGTTGTTGAACGTGCGGTTCAGCGCGGAACCAGCCATCGGCACTTCCTGCAGCAAGTCACCGATGTTCACCAGACCGGTGCGCTCGATGTCTTCCCGCGTCAGTACGACGACGGGCTGCGCAGACTCGAAATCTACGCGGCGAATGCGCGAGCCGGTGACCTCGAAGGTCTGCAGCTCGACCTGATCCTCTTCATCAGGCGCGTCGGCGCGTTCGCCAACCTGCGCCCAGGCCGGTGTGCAAATCATTGCAGCACACAGCACCCCACTGAGGCCGAACGGCCTCCCTAAACGTTTTTCGTACATACCAAGAACCCCCGGATGGCCAAACAGCTGACGCCTACGCGCAAAAGCGTGACGCCGCGATGGTTCCATCCCCCCGCTGAAAAGATATGGAATTATTTCCCACAAAGATTAGCCGCGCATCAATGGATGCGTCAACGCCGGCCGTCGCCAATTGTCCGGCTCGGGGTTCTGCGCTAGCGTCGTGCCCTTTCTGACCCAAGACGCATCGCGCATGAAACTCCACTGGCAGATCCTGGTTGCCCTGGTCGCCGCCGCCATCGTCGGCTCGCTTGTTCCGGCTGAAGGCTGGTGGATCGATGCCTTCGACCTCATCGGCACCTTCTTCCTCAACGCCCTGAAGATGCTGATCGTGCCGCTGATCGTGTCGTCGATCATTGTGGGGGTCATGGGCCTGCCGGGAGAGCGCGAACTCGGCCGCCTTGGGGGCAAGACGCTGGCCTACTACGTCGTCACCAGTCTCTGCGCCATTCTCATCGGACTGTTCTTTGTGAACCTGCTCTCGCCCGGGACGATCGACGGTCAGCCTGCCGGTGATCGACTCGGCCTGGACGCCAGCACGGGACAGGTGCTCGAACGCATCGAAGGCAGCGGCACGGGAGACGTCATCGGCATTGTGCTGCGCCTGGTCCCGCCCAACATCGTCAACGCAGCCGCTGCCGGCCAGATGCTGGGCCTCATTGCCTTTTCCATCCTGTTCGGCTTTCTCGCTGCCCGTCTGCAAGGCCGGCCAGGTGAAGTGTTGAAAGACTTCTGGGAAGGCGTCTATCAGGTGATGTTGCAGATGACCCACCTGGTCATGCGTATCGCCCCATTGGGCGTTTTCGGGCTGGTAGCCGAGGTGGTGGCACAAACCGGCTTTGATGCGATCCGCCCGCTGCTTGTCTTTTTCGTGACGGTGCTGATCGCACTGGCCGCCCACCTGCTGATCACCATGCCCGTGATGCTCGCCCTGATTGCGCGCGTGAATCCGCTTAAACACTACGCCGCCATGTCGCCGGCACTGCTCACGGCCTTTTCGACCAGCTCATCGTCGGCCACGCTGCCCGTCACCCTCGACTGCGTAGAAAACCGCGCAGGGGTTTCCAACAAGACCAGCAGCTTCGTGCTGCCCCTCGGCGCCACCGTCAACATGGATGGCACCGCGCTCTACGAGTGCGTGGCCGCCATGTTCATCGCTCAGGCCTACGGACTGGACCTGACGCTGGGCACACAATTCGTCATCGTGTTGACCGCGTTGCTGACGTCAATCGGCGTTGCCGGGATACCCTCTGCCAGCCTGGTCGCCATCGGCGTCATTCTCACTGCCATCGGGCTTCCGTTGGAAGGCGTGGGGCTCATCCTGGCCGTCGACCGTGTTCTGGACATGTGCCGCACGGCCGTCAATGTGTTCTCCGACTCCACCGGCGCAGTCGTGATTGCACGAAGCGAAGGCGAGCAAACGCGGCTGGTCAGTCAGGCCTAGGCGCCTGTCGTCCGTCAGGGGCCACCGCAGCGCGCCGGCGGCCCGCTGGCAGCAGCAAAGCCGCCAGGCCGAAGCCGATGGTGACAAGCAGAACCAGCAGGTGCAGATCGACCGCCGCCGCAAGCAGCGCATCTGGCGCAGCGCCCCACAGGGCACCCACGCCAACCAGCGCGCCTTCATAGGTACCGGCGCCAGCGACACCGTGAACGGGCAGCACAAACGACAACTCGCCCGCCACCGTGGCGGCCGCTGCCGCCTGCAGGGGCAGCTCTACCATCAGCATTAACGCGGCCGCCAGCGCGAGAAACTTGCTGTACCAGGACAACACGGTCCAAGCGTACAGCCTACGCCACTGCCGGGGCGCCTTGGCGAGCATCTCCCCCACCCAGGCCAGCACCCAGCCACGGCGTGGAAACCGCTCCCCGAAACGTCGCAGCAACCAGAAACCTGTCGGCACCATGGCGAGCCAGATCAGTTGACTCAGCAGTCCTGCCCCCCAGCCATAGCGACCCAGGGTCACGCCAAGCAGACCCGCGCCGAACAAACAGTGCAGATCGAACAACCTAAGCCAGACCAGTGTCGGAAAGCTATCCCGCAGTCGCACGCCGAAGTAGCGGTACATCAGCCAGGGGAAAGCCGCCTCGCCCGCCCGCGCAGGCAGCAAGGTGTTGGCCGTAACGTGAAAGCAGGACAGACGCAGAACGGCGGCAAACTGCCCTGTCGTCGCCGGCTGCGTAGCGCGCTGCATGGCCTGATCCCAGCCGATCCGCTGTTCGAACACGATAATCAAAGCCACCAGCAAGCCGAGCCCGATCAATCCGGATAGCACGCGTTTCACAGGCGCCTCATTGCATCGGCGGCAACCCACCGCCCTCACCTATTGGGTCAGATGACCTGCCGTAAAACAAACAACGGGCCCCGAAGGGCCCGTTGCATGCTCGACCAGAATCCCTAGCGATCAGGCCACTTTCGCGGGCTGCTCTTCGGACTGACCATCCACCTCAGCATCCGGATGGAAGGCCGTGCCCGCCAGATACTCCTTGGTAAAGGCATCGGTCATGATCGCCTCGTAACGCAGTCGATCGTACTCACCGACCTGATCCGCCTCTGCCTGGGTCAGTACGCCTTGGTCCACAGCCTGGGCCAAACGCTCTTCCAGGCTCATGGCCGTCAGTTCGCCCTTGGACAAGGCCTTGTAGTACTTGTTGTACAAAGGCTCGACCTGAATCAGCTTGTCGAACGCAACCTCCATCAAACCGACAGGATCGTTCGCGTCCTTGGGCAAATAACAGATCTCGGACAGTCGATCACGCAGCTCGGTCGGCTCCATCATCATGTCGGCAATCGTACCGGTCAGCGCGTCGGAAACTGGGCGGTAGCTGCGACCGAAGGGGAAGACCATGCGGCGCATGGCTGCGCCCACAAACCCGACAGGGAAGTTGGAGAAGAACTCATCGAACGCCTCGTAGATGGTGTTCAGCGAGTCATCCAGACACCAGCGTACATGCGGCAGATCTTCCTCCGGGCGGCCTTCGTCTTCGTAGTACTTGAGCACGGCCGATGCCATGTACAGATGACTGAGCACATCACCCAAACGGGCCGACAAGCGCTCCTTGCGCTTTAGCTCGCCGCCCAGAATGCCCATGGTCACATCGGACACAAAGGCCAGTGAGGTCGACATACGCTCCAGCTGCTTGTAGTACTTGGCGGTCGGACCGTCCACGGGAGCCTTCGCCAGCGCACCGCCGGTCAGGCCCAGGGTCAAAGCGCGAACACCGCGGTTCATCGAAAAGCCGATGTGGCCCCACAGTAGTTTGTCGAACTCGGTAAGGTTGTCCTCACGCGCCGCTTCCATCTCGGGGAAGACGTACGGGTGACAACGGATGGCGCCCTGACCGAAGATCATGAGGCTACGGGTCAGGATGTTGGCGCCTTCCACCGTAATCGCCACCGGCACCGACTGGTAGGCCGAGGACAGGTAATTACGCGGGCCCACCATGATGCCGCGGCCACCATGCACGTCCATGGCATCGGTGAGTGACTGACGCATCATTTCGGTCATGTGGTACTTGGCAATGGCCGTCACCACCGAGGGGGCACAATTGTCGACCGCGCTCGCCGTCAGGGTCCGCACGGCTTCCAGGCGGTAGTTCAGCCCGGCGATCCGGCCCGTGGCTTCCTGCACACCTTCGAACTTACCCACCGACAGCTTGAACTGTCGACGAATACGTGAATACGCACCCGTCAGGCGATAGGCCATCTTGCCGCCTGCGGCCGACAATGCGGGCAGGGAAATACCGCGCCCAGCGGACAGGCATTCGACCAGCATGCGCCAGCCACCACCGGCCTTTTCGACGCCACCGATAATCCAGTCGATCGGCACGAACACGTCTTCGCCGGTAATTGGCCCGTTCATGAACGCGCCCGACGGATAATGGCGACGGCCAATCTCCACGCCCGGCGTCGAGGCCGGAATCAGCGCACAGGTGATGCCGTAGTCGGTCTTTTCGGGATCGCCCAGCAGACCTTCAGGATCCTGCAGCTTAAAGGCCAGACCGATGACGGAGGCCACCGGTGCCAGCGTGATGTAGCGCTTGTTAAAGGTCAGGCGCATGCCGACCACTTCCTGGCCTTCCCATTCGCCCTTACAAACCACACCCACATCCGGGATGGCGGTGGCATCCGAGCCGACCTCAACCCCGGTCAGGCCAAAGCAGGGAATTTCCGTGCCGTCTGCCAGCTTGGGCAGCCACTGTTCCTTCTGCGCGTCGGTGCCGTAATGCGTCAGCAACTCACCGGGACCGAGTGAGTTCGGCACCATGACCGTCACGGCCGCGGTGATGGACTTGGTTGCGATCTTGGTGACAACACAGGACTGGGCATAGGCGGAAAAGCCGAGACCACCCCATTCCTTGGTAATCAGCATCGAGAAGAACTTCTTCTGACGCATGAAATCCCAGACTTCCGGCGCGAGGTCGCGGTCCTCGTACACCGTCTTGTAGTCGTCGATCATGCGGCACAGCTCAACGGTCTCGTTGTCGAGAAACGCCTGCTCCTCGGCCGTCAGCTGCGTGCGCTTGAAGCTCTTGAGCATGTTCCAGTCCGGGCGGCCGCGGAACATCTCGCCTTCCCACCAGACGTCTCCGGCCTCCAGTGCCTCGCGCTCGGTGGACGTCATGGGCGGCAGCACCGCCTTGAAGCCAGCGAAGATGGGCTTGGTCACGAGGCGGCGAACCGGCCGCAGATTCAGCACCACCGCCAGCACGGCAAACAGCCCACCCGTGACGGCAAAGGCGGTTGGGCCCATCAGCCCAAGACCGTAGAGCGCCACGATGTACGCGCCAATCGCGGCGGATGTCACCAACAGTGGTGCTCCGATGTAGGCCAGCGCCCACAAGCCGCCGACGGCGACAAGAATTGCAAGTAATGTCGTCATGACATGACCTCCGATGAAGTAAGAAAGGAGACTGGGGAGTCGTTTACGCGGCGCGCTCTGCGCTGGCCGCAGGCGCCTGCTCACCCGGACGCGGAATCAGCGTCTCAATGAGCAAGCGCAGGTATTCGTTAAAGAACGGCCCGGCGGGTAACGCCGACGGGTTGTCTCGACGCAACTGCAACGTGCCGAGAAAGGTGCTGTAGGCGAAGGTCGCCCACTTGCGGGCATCACGCTCGATCAGGCCAAGCGCCTCATAGCATTCGGTCAGAAACTCCAGGCGGCGCTGAGACACCTTATGCACGAAGTCCGCGACACGCGGGTCGCGGCTGGCGGCGGCCAGGGCCAGATACAAATGACCTTCGCGCTCACTGCCATTGGCAGCCTTGAACACTGTCTGAATCCGCTTACGCGGCTGCTTCACGCCCCGCGCACGCTCGATGATCTGTTCGGTCTCCCGCTGTGCCCAGCGCTCAACGGCGGCCCGCACCAGCGAATCCCGATTGGCGAAGTGCCAGTAAAAACTGCCCTTGGTCACGCCCAACTTGCGCGCCAACGGCTCGACCGCCACCGAATCCAGCCCGCCATCGGCCATGGCTTCCAGGGCCGCATCGGCCCAGTCCTCGGCACTTAATGTCGGTTTTTGCTGGCCCATGCGCAGCCGCCCATACGGAAGAGTACGGAAAACTAACACATACGTCAGCGTATGGAAATGATGTTCAAGACGGCAAATCGCTGTCACTGCGGTCAGGCATGCGGCCGCATTGGCCCAGCAACCGCTGCCAAGCCTGCGCATGTCTGCGCGAAGCGGCGACCAGATCCTGGTGCAGCGCCTGCGACGCGTGGACATAGCGCATCAAGGCGTTTGAAGGCGGTGCAGGGCTCGCTTGCAAGGCCGCTAAGACGGCCTGCTCCAGCTGTGCAAGCGCGCGCTGAACCTCCGCCAGATCCGGCTGGAGCTGTTCGACATAGAAGCGATGAAAGACCGTCTCGGCAATCCGTGCAGTACGCGTCGGCTGCGGCTGCAGGCAGATCGCCCGCGTATCCAGCCGCAGGTTGATCGCATTCGCGACGGCATCCATGTACGCCTGAAACAAGCGGGCCGTACGCATCAAACCCGCCGCCTGACGGGATTCGCGCAGTCGCTGCAGCGCATCGGCCAGTTCGGCCGAGGTGACCACGTCCCCCTGGACGCCGCGGCGGACCAGAGCGGCGAGGTCCGCCAAGGCTTGCGTCCCGATCAGGCCGTGACGCAGATCGGACGGGCTGACAGGTTCGGTCGTAGCACCGAAGAACGCTTCCACCTCCTCAGCCGTGAACAACAGGTTGTGGCCGGCGATGTGCAGGCTGCGCGCCTTGGTGTCGCGGATTTGCTCGAGCAGCCGTCGATCCGCTTCGGACTCCGGCTCGCAGTCGGGCAGCGCGGCCGCCACCCGGGTTTCGTAGGCAAAGCGAATCGACGGCTGCATCACCTGCCCCAGGATGCTGTTGCGTTCCCCCAGCTCCCGGCCCAGACAGAAGCGAAACCGCAGAGCCTGGCCGGGTGAAAGCCGCAGCTCGGGCAGTGCCAGCTGGCGAAGCCGGCGGCGTGGATAAAGGGGCACTGGCTGGCGCTGCGCGGGCTCAGCATCGACTGCCAGGACATTGCTCACCCGCCAGGCATAGTCGGACAACGGCGCTTCAACACCCGTGCCTCCACAGGCCGAGACCAGCGTTGCCGCAGCGAACAGCGCAACACGGGGACACCATCGCCCGCCCCGAGCCTGCGCTATGCTCGCAACATGCGTATCCCTCTGCTGTTGAGCCTGCTCAGTTACTGCGCCGTCGCCCATGCGGAGATTTATCGCTGGACGGATGCCGATGGCCAGCTGCGCTATTCGGATCGACCACCCGTTAATCAGCCCTATCGTGTTGAGCCTGTGACGACGCGGCCCGGCCAATCGGCTCCGGTGGATCAGACACCAGCACCTGAACAGACCGAGCAGCCCACTCCACAGGCGGCCACGACGCCGGCGGCCGCACCCACCCCGCCCCCCGAGGAACTGGCCCGTCGCTGCGCCCAGGCGCGCGAGCGCGTGGCCTTTTATGAGCGAACACCCGCTGTGCGAATCCTGTTCCAAAACGACAACGGCCAGACCGTGCGCATGACACCCGCGCAGCGATCCAGCCGTCTTCAGCAATACCAGGAGATTGCTTCCCAGTCCTGTCGCTGACCTGCCCCGATAGGATCGGGACAGGGCGCGACGCTGCCTGCCGTGATTACGAGGCGTCCTGCCCCTCAATCTCCAGCAACTCCACTTCAAAGACCAGCGTTTCATTCGGGCCGATGCGCGAGCCTGCACCGCGCTGGCCATAGGCCAGTTCCGGCGGAATGACAAAGCGGTACTTGCTACCCACGGACATGAGCTGCACACCCTCGGTCCAGCCCGGAATCACTCCACCCAGCGGGAAGGTGGCCGGGTTGCCGCGATCATAAGAGCTGTCGAAGACCGTGCCGTCGATAAGCGTGCCCTTGTAATGTACGGTCACCTTGTCTTCAGCGGTCGGCTTGGGGCCGTCCCCTTCTTCCAACACTTCGTACTGCAGCCCACTGTCGGTTACGGTCACGCCATCTTTCTCCGCATGTTCGGTTCGGAATGCTTCGCCCTTGGCGGTGGCTTCTGCTGCCGCCGCCTGGGTTTCTGCCTGTTGTGCCTCCTGGAGGCTCTGGCTGACGGTCGTCTTGACCGCCGTCATCTCTTCATCGCTCATCGCCAGCTCACCGCCGCCGTGCGCAGCTGCAAAGCCCGCTGAGAACGCCTCGGGGTCCACCTTGTCGGCAACCTGTTCCAGCGAACGCGCAACGTCAACGCCAACGGCATAGGAGAACTGCTGTGCCTCACCGCTCGGCGTGTAGGCCGACGGATCCGGCGGATCACCGCTGGGATCAGTCGGCTGCGGCTGACAGGCGGCCAGGGCCATCGCGGAGGCCGCGATCAAGTACTTCGTGTAAGGCATAAAAACTCCATGTGTGCCGTCACAGCGACTCAGTCGCTGATGGTAAAGGACCGTCGGCGACGGCCCGTTAGGTGTTGAACTGTCTGTGCAATCTCAGGGCCTAGCAAGCCCAGCGCCTGGCGTGCCAGGGGATCGATGGCTGCATCCACCGTCAGCCACTTCATATCACCCTCCCCGGACTTCTCGGTCAGCACGCCCATCTGAATCAGCGTGTTGACATGCCCCCTGAACAGCGCTGGATCAAAAAACTCAGGGGCGTTGCGGCCCGTCAGCACGGCCATGCGCTCCGCCATGAGCACACACTCGGATTCAAACGATGCGCGCTCCAGCGTCATCAGTTCGCGACCCTCGGCCAGCAGGACCAAGGTCATCGCGTAGCGCTCAAGCGTCTCACGCATGACACGCATCAAGCCACCCAAGTGACCATAGCCATCCTGGGACGGGTCCGGGCGCCGAAGCGCATCATCCTCCGCGAGGAGCATGCCGCCTTCGACCATGGCATCGATCTGCCGTTCAATCGCCGCTTCGAGATCGTCCTGGTAATCCCACAGAAACCACTCATCGCGGAGAATCGGATACAGCGCACGCGCCCCCGAGACAATCTCGGAGCGCTTGCGCAACGCCCGCGCCGAGAAGAAATTGGCAATCAGCGACGGCATCGCAAACAGGTGCTGAATACTATTGCGGTAGTAGGTCAGCAGCACGGCATCCTTGTCCTGCGCCAACACGAGTTCACCCCAGGGATGCTCGACACGCTGAAGCCCGGCGATAGGCTCGGCCCGGGCCAGCAAAGCCTGGCCGTCCGCTTCGGGTATCTGCAGCGCCGGCCCGTAAGGCGCGCGCTTGAGCAAGTCCACGTAAGCCGCCAGGCGTTCCGCCAGCTCATCCGCCGGCATCGCCCGCTCCTGGGTGGCCAGCAGGCTGACGGCCGTCAGTGCAACCGGGCTGACCACCGCCGCGCCGTTGATCCGCCGCATGATCTCGTGGCCCAGGTCGGAGACGAAACCCGACCACCACGCCGGTCGCTGCTCTCCCGCCCAGTCAGTCGAACGCCAGTCCGGGTGCTGGGCATTGATGCACTCAAGCACGTCGACGGGCTCCCCGAACGAGATGTAGGGCCGGCCATACTTGCGCTTGAGACTCCGGCCCGCCTTGATCAGTCGGGCCGCTGACTCACGCTTGGCCTTCTGGCCGCGTAGCTCGCTGAAGTAGCTGTTGACCTCCATGATCCGGTCGTAGCCCAGAAACACCGGCACCAGCTTGAGCGGTTTGTCCGGGTTGCGCAGTGCGCTCTCCACTGTCATCGACAGCATGCCCATCATGGGTCGTCGGAGTCTGCCGGTCCGGCTTCGCCCTCCCTCCGGGTAGAAGCTGATCGGCGTGCCGCGCGTCACCAGCGCGTCCACATACGCCCGGAACACCGCACCATAGAGCCGGTTACCCCTGAACTTCCGTCTGAGATAAAACGCACCGCAACGCCGCAGCAACCCGCCCACCGGCCAGAAATTCATGTTGATGCCGGCCGCGATGTGCGGTGGGGCCAGACCCTGCTTGTACAACAGGTAGCTCACGAGCAAATAGTCGAAGTGGCTGCGGTGGGAGGGCAGGTACACCACACCGCCATCATGTGCCGCTTCGCGTGCCGCCTCGACGTTGAAGACGCTCAAACCATCAAAGGTCCGCTTCCAAAGCCAGTCGAGCACGACCTCCATGAAGCGGATCGCCGCCATGGTGTAGTCGGCGGCAATCTCCTCACCATAGCGCTGAACCTTGGCCTGCACTTCCTCACGGCTGAGGCCATCTTCGGCCATCGCATCGTCCATAGCCGCGCGTACGCTGGGGTGATTCTTGAGGCTACGGACGACCGCCTGCCGGTTCGATCGACTAGGCCCAAGCACAGCACTGCGGTTGCGGCTGAAATGCAGGCGCAGAATGCGCGACAGCTTGACCAGCCCCGCATTGCGATCAGGCTGGTCCGCCATGAACTCGCTGAACGACACCGGCTTGCTAAAGCTGACCAGGGTGTTGCGTCCATTGGCGAGCACGATGAAAAACTTGCGTAACCACCCCGCCTGATCGCTGTCGGTGAACAGGATCTTGAACAGAGATGTCTCTCGCCCTGGATCACGCCCCCAGTACACGGAGACCGGCACCAACTGCACGTCATAATCAGACGAACTGAGTGCGGCATCGACCAGTGATTGCAGTTCGCTGGGCTGGGCACCTTCCGTTCGGGCCAGCGCGGGCAGAAACAGCACCGCCGCGCGCTCGGACGTCGGCAGACGCTGGCGGGTGAGATACGGCAGGGGCAGTCCGCGTTTGCTGACCACCGACTCGACCACGACGCGATCAGCCCAGCTACGAACCGGCAACACATAACAAAGCGGACGATCAGCGGCTTCGCCGAGGATCGATTCCGGCGGATCTGGCACGATGCGCGCGCGCACCCACCACAGCAACGGCTTGCGCCACAGCCAAGCCACTGCAAGCATCAACCAACGAAACGGGTTCATTGTCACTTCCGTGATTCCAGCGCGAATTCTAACTGATGCCTACACCAACACCCGAGCAGCGAGAAGCCATCCGCAAGGAACTGGACCGCTACGTCTGGTTGCTCGATGACTGCATCCGGATCCCCGGCACCCGCATCCGCCTGGGCCTGGACAGTCTGGTGGGGCTAATTCCGGGTGTGGGTGATGCCGCCACGGGTGCAGCCGCACTGGCACTGGTCTGGCGCGCGCATCGGCTAGGCGCTCCACCGGCACTGCTCGGCCAGATGCTCAAAAATGTCGGCATTGATGTGGCAGTGGGCGCCATACCCATCGTCGGAGATCTTTTCGATGTGACCTGGCGGGCCAACCGACGCAATCTGGACCTGCTGCGAACCCATTTCCACGTCGAACCACCCACTGATAAGGGGCGCCCACGGCGCACGCGCGTATTACTCATCGGCGGGCTGGGGCTGCTCGCTGCCATCGGGGTTTTCATCTGGCTGATGAATTAACCCTGTCCGGATTCCGGGCGTTTTTACGTAACCCTCTTCAAAGCTCAATCTATCTACGCATCGCGCAGGCAAGCGCTGCGTCGGGGATTGATTGAACTTTCGCGCCTGCGCTCGGCATACTGCCGGCGGGGACAAATTATTTTTTTGATTCCAGCCCATTTTCACGCCAGATACCGGTTGCCTGGGGCTCGGGGAGTTTTTGTGATGAAGAAGCTAGTTCGCGCCGCGCTCGGCATTGCTTTCGTTTGCGCGGTCTCGCCCGCTCTCGCGGTTTCCGTTGAGGTGGACACCGGGGGGATGGGCAGCGATTGCAGCCCGGGCCATCCCGCAGGGAGCTGCTCGCTACGCGAGGCGATCGCATTCATCAACACCCAGGGCACAAGCAGCGTCCACGCCATCACCTTCGCCAGTGGTGTGACAACGGTGACTGTTCAGGCGCCGGACCTACCCGACATCGTCGTGCCGGTAGCGATCAACGGGCCGGTGACGATCAACTGCGAAGCCGCCAGCCTCGGTGGCGAGGTCCCCGCGGCCTTTGCGTTCACCACGGCGCAAAGCGACGGTTACCGCGTCGACAACCTCAATCTTGTTGGCTGTGAAACCAGCAACTCGCGGGGCGGGGCGGCGATTTACTTCAATCCGTCCGACGGCGCATCCACACTGACCGTAGACGGCGTGACGATCCAGGACACCGAGGCCAGCGCAGGCCCCGGTGGCGCCATCAAGATCGCCGCCAGCCATACGGCCGATATCAGCAACACCGTGATCGAGAATGCTAGCGCCGAAACCTACGGCGGTGCTATCGACAATCAAGGCTTTCTGACGCTGAGCAATTCCCAGCTGCTGAATAACAGCCTCATCACCAGCGCATTCGCGGAATCCAACGGCGCAGGCGCGGGCCTGTCCAGCCGCTTGGCCACAACCGGGGGCACCGCCCTTGATGGCGTCGTCATCACCGGCAACGACGCCGGTGGCGACAATGGCGGCGGCATCTACGCCGAAATGCAGTTCTCGGCGCTGAGCTTCACGATTAACAACACGCTGATCAGCAACAACCAGGCTGCCAACGGTGCGGGCCTATCCATCGGCCTCAATGGCCCGATCGAGATCACGAACTCGACAATTTCCGGCAATACAGCCGACGGCGGCGGCAGTCCGGGTGCCGAGGGTGCTGGTGGCGCGATTTACTTGGATGCCGTGAACTCCAACGGCGCAGTCCTGCGGGCTAGCAATTGCACCTTGTCCGGCAACAATGCCGACGTCGGTGCGGCCATCGCCGCCGACCCCAGCGTGCAGAAAGCCTCGGCCATGACCAACTGCACCATCGCCTTCAATGGGGACGGCGCCGGCAACGGCATCGAAATGCCGGGCACGCAGCTGGAAAAGGTCTTCCCGGGCAATACCAACAACCCCTTCGCCAAGAACCTGCTGGTCGGCAACGCGCCGCAAAACTGCACCGGGCTCTTCGATCATCTGAATGACACCAACAATTCAGGATCCAACCTGGCCAGCGACATGAGTTGCGGCTTCACCCAGGGGACGGATTCTCAGGTTGCCGGTGCTGCTGCAGTCATGATCGACACCAACTTGACCGACAATGGCGGTGCGACACCCACGCATCGCCTGCTCGTTGGCAGCCCGGCGATCGACCTGGGCAACGCCATCGGCACCACCGGCGACCAGCGCGGTGCACCGGCGGCCGATGGCAGCAACGATATGACCGACGCGGTCGTGCGCGATTCGGGCGCCTACGAATTTGCCGGTTTCTCGGCCGTGGAGTTCGCCAACCCCAGCCTGTCTGTGGACGAAGACGACACCCCCTTGCAGTTCGTGCTGCGTCGATATGGCGACGTCACCCAGGCCCTGACCGGCGTGTCGATCAGCACGGAGGAAGGGTCGGCCGACGCCAGCGACGACTATGATGCGACGCCCATGCCCGCGACCATCGACTTTGCCGCAGGTGTGACCACCTCTGCGCAGATCGACGTGGGCATCGTCGACGACACCACCGACGAGGAAGACGAAGACTTCTCCCTGCTGATCGGCGGCGTTGCCGCATGGGACCTGGGCGCGCAGCAACCGGCCAATGTCACGATTCGTGAAGTCGAGGTCGGCACTGTCGAATTCGAGTTCGACGATTCCAGCAATCCGCTGGTGGTCTCCGAAGACGCCGGCACGCTCACCGTCACCTTGAGCCGGACCGGCGGCACCGACAAGCAGGTGCAGGTCGTGGTCAATTCCACCGATGGCACGGCGAGCAGCGTGGGTGACGAAGACTATGTCGCGATTAACGACCTGACGGTCACCTTCCCCGATGGCAGTGCGTCGCAGACCTTCAACGTCCGCATCATCGATGACAATGCCTACGACCCGGACAACATCGGTTTCACGCTCACGCTGAGCGAGCCCGCCGACCAACCCGCCAATTTCGAACTCGGCACGAATTCCGTGCTCAATGTCGAAATCGATTCCGAAGATGCGGCCATGGCGGGCGAATTCAGCCTGACCGAGGCGGGTGTCAACGTGACGGAGGGTGTCGACGCGACGGCTGAGTTTACGGTTCAGCGCCTGTCGGGTTCGGACTGTACCGTCACGGTCGCCTATTCCACGGCATCCGGCACCGCGGACGCGGGGTCGGATTTCACCGGGACCAGCGGCAACCTGATCTTCAACGACGGCAACACAACCAGCCAGACCATCTCCATCCCCATCGCCGACGACACCGTTCGTGAAGGGGATGAGCGCTTTACATTGACGCTGGATTCGGCCGACGTTTCGAACTGTGAATCCGGCGCGAGTGCGATCCTGGCCAGCCCCTCCACCGGCACGGTGGTCATCCGCTCGGATGAGCAGGTGCAGTTCGGATTCGAACAGACCAGCTGGGCGGCCAACGAAGCCGATGGGCAGGTCGAAATCAGTGTCCGGCCACTGCAGGCGGTCACGGGCGATGACGTGGTCATCGGCTACGAGACCATGAATGGCTCTGCGACCGCGCCCGAAGACTATGCCGCCACGTCCGGCACCCTGACCTGGACGGATGGCGAAGGCACCGATGCGGTGAAGAGCTTTAGCGTACCGCTCGTTGCCGATGATGACGCGGAGGGCAACGAAGGTTTCACGGTTGAACTGACCTCCATGAGCGCCTATGCCGAGATCAGTGGCACCAACCCGACACCGGTCACCATTGAAGATCGTTTGGGCATTCGCTTCACCGACACCACCTTCGTGTCCGACCGCGAAAACGGGGGCACAATCGTGGCCACCGTGGAACGCGTCGGGGCGGCCACCCAGGCCGCGCAGGTCGATATCAGCACCGCGCAGCTCGACCCGGTGTCGGCTGAGTCCGATGTCGATTACCAGGCCAAGACCGAAGTCGTAACCTGGGCCGCCGGTGATGACACACCCAAGACCGTGACCTTCTCGGTGATTGGCGATACTGAACTGGAAGGCGACGAACAGTTCCGCCTCGTCCTGGACAATGAGATCAACGCCATTCTGGTGGAGCCCTCCACCGCCACGGCTGTCATCACCGATGACGACAGCGCCGTCGCGCTCGACGCCGCCACCTACTCGGTGATCGAAAACGAAGGCGTAGTCACCGTTTCACTGACCCGCACCGGTGCCTTCGGTGAAATATCGGTGGACTACGCCACCGCCGATGGCAGTGCAGTCGCCGGTACGGACTACACGGCCACCAACGGCACGGTGACCTGGCTGGATGGCGAATCCGGCGCCAAGACCGTCACCGTGGCCGTGCTGAATGACGATGCGCCCGAGTCTGCCAAGGACTTCAGCCTCGCGCTAAGCAACCCTCAGCCGGCAGGCACGGTCACGCTGGTCGACCCGACCACAAGCACCATCACCATTGCCGACGACGATTCCATCGTCGAAATGGATGCTGTCACGCTGTCGGTTGACGAGAATAGCGGCACGGTCACCGTCAGCGCCTCACGCTCCGGATCGGCACTGGGCCCGGCCTCGGTCAACATCGCGACCGCGGATGGCACAGCCATCTCGGGCATCGACTATGACCAGACCTCAGCCGGCCTGTCCTGGGTTGACGGTGAAACCGGCAGCAAGTCGGTCAGCATTCCGATTCTGGACAACACCGATGTGGAGGGTAATCTGACGTTTGCCGTTGCCCTCAGCGCACCGACACCTGCGGACCGCACACATCTGGGCACGCAGACGCAAACCGACATCACCATCGTCGACAACGACTCCATCATCGAGCTCGCCTCGGCCACGGCCACCGCCGTGGAATCGGATGGCTCGCTGGTGATCTCTGCGACCCGGACCGGTAGCTTCGGCGCCGCCACGGTGAACTACGCTACCGCCGATGGATCGGCCCAGGCCGGCACCCATTACGGCGCTGCGTCGGGCACCTTCGAGTGGGCCGATGGCGAGGACGGCACCCAGTCGGTCACCATCAGCTTGACCGATGATGCCGACGTCAATGCCGACCGCGACTTCAGCCTCAGCATCGACACGCCCAGCCCGTCGGCGAATGTGCAGCTCGGTAGCACCACGACCACGGCTGTCACGCTCACCAACGACGATTCCACGATCTCGCTGACCACCGCATCGCTCTCCGCACCGGAAGGCGATGGCCAGATCGTGTTCATCGCTGAGCGCACCGGTGATTTCGGCGCGGCGACCATCGACTTCGCCACGGCCGATGGCTCTGCCACAGCGCCGGGCGATTACACCGCCAACAGTGGCAGCCTGAGCTGGAACGATGGCGAGGCCGGTCAGAAGATGATCACGGTGACCATTGCCGACAATGATGTCGTCGATGCCGACCGCGACTTCAGCCTGACGCTGAGCAACCCCGACCCGAACACCCGAGTCCGGCTCGGCGCCATCGATGCGGCCACCGCCACCATCCTGGATGACGACACCGTCATCACCCTGGATGCGGCAACCGCCTCGGCCATCGAGAGTGACGGCACGGTGACGCTCACCGCCACCCGCTCCGGCACCCGCGGCACGGCCACGGTCACCGTCCGCACTGCCGACGGCTCCGCCGCTGCCGGCGTCCACTACACCGGCATCGATTCCAGCCTCAGCTGGGCCGATGGCGAGGACGGCAGCAAGAGCATCACCGTTGAGATCGCCGATGACCTCGTTGTCAACGCTGATCGTGACTTCAGCCTGAGCATCAGCAACCCGATGCCGTCGGGGCTGGTCCAACTCGGTGCGGTCACGCAGTCAGCAATCACCGTGGTCAATAACGACTCGTCGATTGCCATGGAAGTGGCCAGTGTCAGCGCCGTGGAGAACGATGGCACCGTAACCCTGCGGGCCGTGCGGACCGGCGGCTTTGGTGCCGCCAGCGTGGACTTCGCTACCGCCGATGGATCGGCGCAGGCTGGCACGCATTACACCGCAGCCTCGGGCACGCTGAACTGGGCCGATGGCCAGACGGGCGCCATGGAGTTCTCGATCACGCTACAGGACGACACCGAGATCAATGCCGACCGGGACTTCAGCATTGCACTGAGCAACCCCACACCGGGCACACGCGTCGTTCTGGCCGGCCAGGCCAGCACCACGGTGACCGTGCGCAACGACGATGCAGCGTTCTCGATGGCTGCACCGACCGTCAGCGTGGAGGAAGGTGAGGCCGAAGTGAGTGTCACTGTCCAGCGTGTCGGTTCGGCTGTAGGGGAATTCTCGGTCCTGGTCAGCACGGCCGATGGTACGGCGACAGCGCCTGCGAACTACACCGCCTTCAGCGAGCGTGTCGTCTGGGCCGACGGAGATGCCGAAAGCAAAACGGTCAGCATCAGTCTGCAGGATGACTCGGTGGTCAATGAAGACCGGAGCTTCTCGATCCAGCTCAGCGCCGGCGAACCCAGCGGCAGCACCACAATCACTGACGACGACACGACCGTTGTAACAATCGTGGATGACGAGACCACCGTTTCCTTTGCTGCTGACAGCTATACCGTTGTCGAAGGCGGCATGATCGAGGTGTTCGTGGAGCGCGCAGGCTCGACCTCTGGTCCAGCCTCGGTGACGTACACCACGGTCGACGGAACGGCGACCGCAGGAAGCCACTACACCGCGGCCAGCGGAACCCTGACGTGGGCGGATGGAGATGACACGCCCCAGTCGTTCAGCGTCGAGGTTGCCGACGACGGTACGCTCAATGCCGACCGACAGTTCACGATCGAACTGTCGCAGCCCGACCCGGCGGTTCGCGTGCTACTCACCGAACCGACGACGGCCACGGTGACAATCGAGGATAACGAGACGCAGGTTCGCTTCGAATCCAGCAGCTACTCGGCTTCGGAAGGCGATGGCAGCGTCTCCCTCGTGGTTCAGCGCATTGGCATGGGCATGGGGACCGTCACCGTGGACTACGCAGTAAACGGTGGCACGGCAACGCGCAACACCGACTACAGCGTTGCCGACGGCACCCTCACCTGGAACAACGGGGATACGGCCAACAAGACCATCCGGATCTCCCTCACCGATGACCCTGTGGCCGAGCGCACTGAAACTGTGGTCCTGACCTTGTCGAATGTCACCTCCAATGGTGAGGAGACGCCACTGGGTGACCCCGCCAGCGCCGTACTGTCGATCACGGACAATGACGATGCCGGTTTCGTCGTCGAGCCCAGCGCTGGCTCACTGACCGTGAGGGAGGGCGGCGCCGCAGCAGCAGCCACTGTCGCCCTGACTTCGCGGCCGCTGGCAGATGTCACGGTCAGCTTCGAGACACCGTCCCGGGTTACGGTCCGCACGGCCAACACGGCAGACAGCACGCGACTCGTCTTCACGCCGTCGAACTGGAACATCAGCCAGACCGTGGAACTGCTGGCCGTAGACGATGCCGAGGAACAGGAGACCGTCACACTGACCGTCACGGCACGCACACAAAGCCTGGACAACAACTACGACAACCTGTCCGATACGCTTGATGTCACCATCGAAGACAACGATGGACAAAGCACAGGCGGCGGCGGTTCGGGCGCACTGGGTGCGGGCTGGATGCTGATCCTGATCGGCCTCGGCCTGCTGCGACGCAGGTGGATCATGCGCTAGTCAAAACGCGCGACTCAACAGCCCCGCAGCGCAATCTGCGGGGCTTTTTTATGCGCGTTTCGCGTCGGTTAAAGCACGGATTCCGCGACAACAGGCTCAGGGCTAAGATGAGGCTTTGACCATCGGATTTGACCCGTGCCGCAAGCCCTAGACATGCACTACCTCGCTGACGAGACCCAAGTGGTCGAGCGACTGCTAAGCGCCAGCGATGTCTCCGAGGACGCCTCGGCCGCCATCTGCGAGCAGGCGGCCAGCCTGGTCCAGGGCGTCCGCCGCCGCAAGAACGAGCAATCTCCACTGGATGCCTTCATGCAGGAGTACGACCTCTCTTCCGAGGAAGGCGTCCTGCTGATGTGCCTGGCCGAAGCCCTGCTCAGGATTCCGGACGAGGAGACTGCCGAACGCCTCATCGCGGACAAGCTGGGTGATGCGAACTGGCAGTCACACCTGGGTCGCAGCGAGTCGCTGTTCGTCAATGCCTCCACCTGGGGCCTGATGCTCACGGGTCGCATCGTGCGCGTTCCCACACGCGACGCCGGGGCCTGGCGCGGCATGCTGGACAAGCTCATCGCCGGTAGTTCGGAGCCGGTCATCCGCACGGCGCTACGACAGGCCATGCGCATGATGGGCAGCCAGTTCGTCATGGGCCGCAGCATTGAGGACGCGCTCAAACGCGCAGGCAAACAGCAGGACGGCCGAATCAGGCATTCCTTCGACATGCTGGGCGAGGCTGCGTTAACAGCCGCCGATGCGGATCGCTACTTCGATGCCTACGTACACGCGATCAAGACGATTGGTGCCCAACTCGGTGCTGCCGGGGATGTCGTGAACGGGCCGGGCATCTCCGTGAAACTGTCGGCCCTGCATCCACGCTACGAGTTCAACCAGCGCGATCGTATCCTGCGGGAACTGCCCGAGCGACTACTTGCCCTGTGTGCGGCGGCACGGGACGCCAACATCGGACTGACGGTCGATGCCGACGAAGCCGACCGACTCGAACTGGCACTCAGCGTGTTCGAGACGGCCTACCGCCACCCCTCCAACCGGGGCTGGGACGGCCTGGGGCTGGCCTGCCAGGCGTACCAGAAACGCGCCCTGCCCCAGATCGAATGGCTGACTGCGCTGGCCCGGGACATGCGGCGGCGCATGCCTGTACGCCTCGTCAAGGGCGCCTACTGGGACACCGAAATCAAGCGCGCCCAGGAACAGGGGCTTGGTGGCTACCCGGTGTTCACCCGCAAATGCGCCACCGATGTCTCCTATCTGGCCTGCGCGCGCACACTGTTGGCAGCACGCGACGTGTTCTACCCCCAGTTCGCCACGCACAACGCCCACACCGTCGCAGCCATCCACGCCTTCGCGGATGACCGTAGAGACCGCCCGCGCGACAGCTACGAGTTCCAGCGACTGCATGGCATGGGCGAGGCGCTGTACGAGGAAGTCCGCGAGCGCTACCCCAATGCCGGCTGCCGCATTTATGCCCCAGTGGGCTCGCACGAAGACCTGCTGCCGTATCTGGTCCGTCGGTTACTGGAGAACGGCGCCAACACATCCTTCGTCAATCGCATTCTGGATGAGTCCATCCCGGTGCAAGATGTCGTGGACGACCCGGTGAGCGAGCTACGCAGTGTGGCCAGCAAACCGCACCCTGGCATTCCGCTGCCCACGGCCATCTACCCGGATCGACGGAACTCGGGAGGACTCAACCTTGCAGTGGCCACCGAGCGCAGTGCCATCAGCGAAGCCGTTGCAGCGCTAGATCGGTCCCTCGTCCACTGCCAGCCCAACGGCGCTTCGGCGAACGGTGCAACGCCTGTCCAGGTCGTCAGCCCGGCCAATCTGCTGCGTACCGTCGGCCAATGGCAGCCCGCCACTGCCGAAGATGTCACCCGCGCCGGAACATGGGCGAAACAGGCCTTTAGCAAATGGGCGGCGTCTCCGGTGGAGACGCGCGCAGCCTGTTTGGAACGGGCGGCCGATGGCATCGAAACGCAGCGCCTCGCCTTGATGGCATTGCTGATCCGAGAGGCCGGAAAAACCTTTGCTGATGCCCAGGCTGAGGTCCGTGAAGCTGCTGATTTCTGCCGGTATTACGCGGCCCGCGCACGCGAACTTATGGACGCGCCGACGCCGCTACCCGGCTACACCGGCGAGACCAACACACTGCGCCACACACCGCGCGGCGTCGTAGCCTGCATCAGCCCATGGAACTTTCCATTGGCCATTTTCGCCGGCCAGGTCGCGGCTGCCCTGGTGACCGGCAACTGCGTGCTGGCCAAGCCAGCCGAGCAAACAACGCTGGTCGCGGATGCCATGTGCGCGATCTTCCGAGACGCGGGTATTCCCGAATACGTGCTCCATCTGCTGCCCGGCACCGGCGAACAGCTGGGACCCGCGCTGTTGTCTCTGCCCATGCTCGCAGGTGTGCTCTTCACGGGCTCCATGGATACCGCCCGGCTGATCAACCAGCAACTGGCACAGCGGCCGGGCGCCATTGTTCCGCTCATCGCGGAAACCGGCGGTTTGAATGCCATGATCGTCGATTCCTCGGCGCTGCCTGAACAGGTCGTCAAGGACAGCCTGCAGTCAGCCTTCGGCAGCGCCGGTCAGCGCTGCTCTGCGCTGCGCGTGCTCTGCCTGCAGGACGACATCGCCGAGCGGGTGCTCCCCATGCTTGCCGGGGCGATGCAGGAACTCAGCATTGGCGACCCGGCAGACATCGCGACGGATGTCGGGCCGGTGATTGATACCGAGGCACTGGATCGGCTGCGTCAGCACCGCGAACGCATGGATCGAGAAGCACGACGGATTGCCGCCGTGCCGAGTGCCAACGCGGCGGGTCACTACTTTCCACCGGTTGCCTATGAAGTCGACAGCCTGGAACAGATCGGCGGCGAAGTTTTCGGTCCGGTCCTGCACGTGCTGCGTTACGACGACGCGCAGCTGGACGGCCTGATCGATGCCATCAACGCCCTGGGCTACGGCCTGACACTAGGTGTGCATAGCCGGATCGAATCGACCTGGCGGCGGGTCAGCGAGCGGGCGCGTGTCGGCAACTGCTACATCAATCGCAACACGGTCGGTGCCGTGGTCGGCGTCCAGCCCTTCGGGGGCGAGGGACTGTCAGGAACCGGGCCCAAGGCGGGTGGCCCGGACTACCTGCGCCGCCTGACGACAGAACGGACCTTGACGATCAACACTGCCGCGGTCGGGGGCAATGCCCATTTGCTGACACTGGAGTAAGCCGCCATGGGCTCAGGAGGCCAGGCAGGGAACTTGTTGTCACTTTGAGGCTCCCATCTCCCAGGGAGAGGGCTGTCGCTTCAGGGATGAATAGGACATCAACATGCCCACGGCTTGTCGACCCGTATCGGGTAAGTGCCTGGCCCGGCTAGCAGGCCTGCTTTGTGCAGGCCTCTACCTGCTCGGGCCTTTTGCCGCCCACGCCAACTCTGTCACGAACTATCCAACGCTGATCCAGCACGCCAAGGAGTTGGCGGAACAGCCTTACGAACCCAGGCAGGTCACCTTGCCCCCCGCCCTGCAGGGGCTGGATTACGACGCCTATCGTGACATCCGCTTTCGACCTGATCAGTCGGTCTGGCGAGGGCGCGGGCTCCCCATCGAGGCACAGTTCTTCCACCTGGGCCTCTACTACGACACTCCCGTGCAAATCCACCTGCTCACAGCCGATGGTGTGCAGGCAGTGGACTACACGACCAAGTTGTTCGATTACGGCAGCAACCCAACGCCCACCGAGGTGGACAAGCACATGGGCTTTGCCGGATTTCGCCTGCACTACCCGCTCAACCGCCCTGATTACAAGGATGAGCTCATCATCTTTCATGGCGCCAGCTACTTTCGCTCGCTAGGCGCCGGCCAATGGCTGGGCCTCTCAGCGCGTGGCCTGGCGATCGATACCGGCGAACGCTCGGGCGAGGAGTTTCCCGTTTTTACGCAGTTCTGGATCGAATGGCCACGGCGCGACGCCCGCCAGTTTCGGATTCTTGCCTTACTGGAAAGCGAAAGTGTCACCGGCGCCTACGAATTCCTCGTCACCCCTGGCACCTCCACGACGACGGATGTGAAGGCGACGCTGTTTCAGCGAGGCGAGTTCACCAAGCTGGGGCTGGCACCCCTCACCAGCATGTTCCACTACGGGGAAGAGGTTCCGCGGCCGCCGAACGACTTCCGCCCCGAAGTACATGATTCCGATGGCCTGCTCATCCACGCCGGGGGCGAGTGGTTGTGGCGTGGCCTGGTCAATCCGGGACGGCTCACAATCAATTCGTTTGAAACCAATGAGCTACATGGCTTTGGATTAATGCAACGGGATCGTGATTTCTCCAGCTATCAGGATCTTGAAGCGCATTATCATCAGCGCCCCAGCGCCTGGATCACGCCGCAGGGTGACTGGGGCGAAGGTGCCGTCGAACTCGTGCAGATTCCGACCAAGAATGAGGTGAACGACAACATCGTCGCCTACTGGCGCCCCAAGACCGGGTTGTCCGCGGATGAGCCCCTGACGTTCCGCTACACCATCGCCTGGCAGCATGCAGAACTGGCTGGCCCCGATGCGGGCCAGGTGATTGCGACCCGGATCGCTCGCGCTGCGGACGCACAGGGCCTGCATCGTTACGTGATCGACTTTGCAGGCCCTGCGCTGACGACGCTGCCCGAAGATGTCGAACTCACACCCGAGCTGGGCTTCCCGTCTCATTTCGTCGTCGCCGAGCAGATCAGCTTCCGCAACCCTGAAACAGGCGGGTGGCGATTGGTCATCAAGGGCAAACTCAAACCGGACACCGGCCGGCCGGCAGAGCTACGGGCCAGTTTGCTCACGCCCGACCGCGAGCGCGTCACCGAGATCTGGACCTACACCGAGCCCGCCAACTAATGGCCTGCGATGACCAAAGCCCACAGGCGGCGCATCGACACGCCCTGGCCAATCTGGCCAACGAACGGGGCACGCCACGCTTTTCCGACATGGCCGGCTACGCGGCCCGTTGTGTGAGGCAATGGTTCACCTCCAGCACGGAAGCGGACACATCCGGCTGGGCGCGGCTGAAACTCGTGTCCATGCCCGCCCTCCGGCGCACACCCATGGCGCCTCGGCGTCCCGACACACCGCCGCGGAGTGGTCGGGCACTCGGCGATCGATTCATCATGACCTGGCGACGCCTCTTGCTGGTGTCCCTGGCTGCTGGCCAAACGGCGCTCGCCAGCCTGTACTTCATCAATCTGCTGCCCCACCAGGGTGAGCGCGGCCTGGAGTGGGTCATTGGCCTGCTGTTTGGCGCCCTGTTCTTCTGGGTGTCGATCGGCTTCTGGACCGCCGTGGCCGGTTCGATCCTCTGCCTGACCGGCATCGATCGCTTCCGAATCAGCCGACGTATACCCGATACGCTGCCCGTAAGTGACAGCCGTATCGCCATGGTCATGCCGATTTACAACGAGCCCGTCGAGCGCGTGTTTGCCGGGCTACGCGCCACGATTCGGTCTGTGGCGGCATCGCGACTGCACGACCGCGTGCAGTACTTCATTCTCAGTGACAGCACCGATCCGACCATACAACTCCAAGAAGAAGTCGCCTGGGCAGAGCTGATTCGCGAAACCGGCCTGGCCGGCCGGGTGCACTATCGGCGCCGCCGGCACCGCATCAATCGCAAGACAGGCAACATTGCCGACTTTTGCCGCCGCTGGGGTGGTCGCTATGACTACATGATGGTGCTTGACGCCGACAGCGTGCTGCAGGGCCACTGCCTGGAGCAGTTAGTCGGCATTCTGGAAACCTCTCCACAAGTCGGCATCGTGCAGACCGCGCCAATCCCGGCAAATCGACGCACCTTGTTTGCACGCGTCCAACAGTTTGCGTCTCGGGTGTACTCGCCGGTGTTCTCCGCCGGTTTGCATTACTGGCAGCTTAGCGAGGCCCAGTACTGGGGCCACAACGCCCTGATCCGCCTTGCACCGTTCATCAAGTATTGCGGACTACCCCGCATGGGACGAGGGCCGCTGGGGGGCGCCATACTCAGCCATGACTTTGTCGAGGCGGCCTATATGCGCCGGGCGGGCTGGGAAGTCTGGATTGCCTACGACCTGGCGGGGAGCTTCGAAGAGCCACCCCCGAACCTCATCGAGGAACTCATCCGCGATCGCCGCTGGTGTGAGGGCAACCTGCAACACCTGCGGCTGTTCAATACGCCGGGACTGCATCCGGCGCACCGAGCCGGTTTTCTTGTTGGGGCAATGGCGTACCTGTCTGCTCCGTTGTGGTTTCTGTTCCTGCTGGCGACAACAGTCCAGCTGTCCATCGAAACACTCGTCGAACCGGCTTATTTTCCAGAGGAGCGGGTGCTGTTTCCGGACTGGCCGATCTGGCAGCCTGAGCTGGCACTCAGCCTGTTTGGCTCCACGCTGGCCATCCTCATCGCCCCCAAACTCCTGGCCGCGGCGCTGCTGGCCTTGCGGGGCCAGGCCCGCGGCTTTGGCGGCGTAATCGCCCTTTTCGCCTCGGTGATCACCGAAGTCCTCGTCTCCAGTCTTTATGCGCCACTGCGCATGGTGGCGCATACCGGCTTCGTCTGCTCGGCATTGCTGGGACTCAAATCAGGCTGGGGCGGCCAATCCCGCGATGACGGTAGCCTGCCTTGGGCGGGTGCCCTCAGACTGTTCACACTTCCCAGCGTCATCGCCGCAGCGGCAGGCGGCTATTTGTGGTGGCTCAGCCCGGAGTACCTGTGGTGGGCCGTTCCGGTGTTAGGCCCCATCGTTCTGAGTATCCCGGTCGCCGCACTATCCGGCAGTACCTGGCTCGGCCGGGCGGCCAAACGTATCCGGCTTTTTACGACACCCGAGGAAACCGAGCCTCCGGACGTGCTGAATTGGACCAACCAGGCGGTCGCCCGCCAGCGGCAGCACAGTCTGGTGCATGGCCTGCATGCCGCCGATGCGGTGACTGACCCGCAGGTCTGGGCCATACACTGGGCCATGTCTCCGGACACACGTTCGCGCCACGCACCGATACGCCAACAACTCAATCGCGCAGCCCGTCGGGCGCTGGTGGCTGGCCCAGACACCCTCACAACTGCGCAATGGCAGTCGCTACTGCGGGACATGCCGGGATTACAGGCATTGACCTGGGCGGTTTGGATGCAGCCCGACGCCGATGTCAGCGGCCACTGGGCGCGACGCATCCAGCTACGCCAGACGCACCCGACCGCCGAGGCGGCCACCTCGGCCCATCAGGCGGTGCCCAACTCCAAGGCGCGCATTGCAGAGGGGTGTCCGCTATAAACCGCCTCGATGAGAAACAATGCCCGGGGCAGCAAATCCAGCATTTGTTCCTCGCGGCCACGACGCAGGTACGTGCAGACCATCTCCTCCAATGCCGCAATTACGGCAAGGAAGATTTCCTGAGGTAGCTCGGGTAAGTCCGGTGCATCCAGCCGACGGTCTGCATACAGTTTGCGGTGGAGTTCCGCGAACTGTTCATGCCCCCAGTCGCGTTTTGACCAGGCGCGACCACCGGCCGCATGAATCTCGAGCAGGTACGACTTGGCGCAGGCGGGATTCGCGACATTGAACGCCAAATAGACCCGTAGCGACTCACGCATCCGCTCGCTCCAGCTTTCCTCATCCGTGCGATACCGCCGGACCAGCTTGACCAGCTCTTCGTGAACCGCCTCGTAGCCGGCCAGAAACGCCGACTCCTTATCCGGAAAGAGTTGATAGAACGTGGTCTTGGACAGCTTGGCCAGCCCACAAATGTCAGCGATCGTCGTGGCCGTGTATCCCTTGCGCGCGACGGCATGGACCACCCCGTAGAAAATGCGCGAGCGCTGGGAGGCCTCGACTTCGGCAGGCGACAGGTTATGAACACCGCGAGGCAGCGTCCACCGCGTGGAACCGCCATCAATATCCGGGTGTTCAATGCGTGACCGCGCCGCGGCAATGACTTCCTGGGTCCGGTCCGTCGCGACTGGTTCTGGGTTTGCCATATCTGTCCCTGGCGGGACGCGTGCCTGTCCCGCAAACCCGCATTATGTACTGCTCAGACCACCAATCAAGTCATCGGCAGTCAGCAAGGTCGGTTCCCGCGCTTTTCAGGCTCCGATCATCGCCAGGTGATTGTCGAACGCGTAGTCGGTGCGAACGCTGCGGGCCTGTGCATCGGCGACGACACCAAAGCCAGTTGTGGCCACCCAACCCTGTGGACCCGCCGCAGCGCCGCAGACATCCGCCATGCGTTGCAAACCGTAAAAGTCCAGCGAGTCGCGCCCCCACAAGCCCAGCACGCTGCCCCTGGGGCTTGTGGCAATTACCGTGCCCCCGACCACATCCAAAGCGACGCTGCCGACATAGCCATTAAAGGCAGCCCAGGTATCCCGGCTGGCGTCCAACGGCTTGAGCGCCAACGTTGGAGACGCGTAACCCAGCAATGCCGCCTGCGCGCCGGCTCCATCGTCATGCTGAAAGCCAGCGAACACGCCGCGGGCATCTGCTGCCAGATGCCGGATGCTCAGCTTGGGGTCCGTGAGCTGGTCGAGTCGTCGCACGCGCCCCGCGCCTGCATCCACCCATGCGAGATTTGGGGGGCGCGTAGAGTCCAGTTGTTTGGGTTGGCTACGGCCTGGGTACTCAATGTAACCGCCATGCGCGATGACGAGCTCATCACCGCACCACAAACATTGATGGGGATCGAGCCCTCCGGATGCGAACCGCCCAAGCCGGCGGCCACTGTCCACGCTATAAACCGCAATCTCACCTGTCGTGACCGCGCCGTGCCGTGTCTGCGTAACGTAGAGCCGACGCCCCTCAGCGTCGAACACCCCATGCCCATTCATTTGCGAATGAGTGTCGGTCGACAGCGTGCAGACCAGTGCGCCCGTCGCGGTATCCAACAGCCAGATGGTTCGGCCCGGCCTGCGAGGAAACGCAGCCAGCAGCCGACCATCTGGCGATGGCAGCACCGAATGTCCGCGGTGCGGCAGATCAAATGACCAGTCGAGCTGGCCATCGCCGGAGAGCGCGACGATGGCGTACCCGCCCGACGGCTTGCGCACTGCGCTCACCAGTCGCGGTGCCTGCGGGTGGCGCTGAACCCAGGCCACCCCGCCAACCGTAACCAGCCCCAGGGACGCAATGGCCCCTAACAGGCGGCGGCGGGGCCGGCTGGCCGGCGCCGTTTCGGGCGCAACCGTCATTCAGTCGCCATCGCCCGAGTTGAAGCCAACCCCACTGCGCACAGCGCCAGCGTGGGCGGCGACTTCTGCCATCTCATGGCGCACCTGCATGCGATCGACCTCTGGCTGGTTGAGCAGGGCCAGCGCCGTCGCCGGATGCACCACCAAGTCTTTGGCGTGGTAGCAGTCTGCGCCCGGCGCCGGCTCAGGTAGTGCGGCATCCTGATGGTAGTCACGCTCGATGGTTTCAGGGTCAAGTGCGGACCACTGCTCCCGAATCTTGAGTGCCGCCGACAGGTGGGCATCACAGCCCGGATACACCTCGACGTACTCAGGAATGATCTGCGCTGATAAATCCAGCAAGGCCTGGGCCTGACGGGTCAACTCCGCGTTGTCCGCACCGTCATCCAGTGCTGCAACAAACGCCTGCGCCTGCTCGGCATAAGCACCCAACTGCTCACTGGCCTGTTCCGACAACCCAATCGTGCCCAGCGACACCGACTCCGCAGCCGGCTCACTATCCTGCCCGCAGGCCGCCAGGGCCAGTACACCTGCCAATACCCATCCGGTTCGATACACGCTTCGCTCCTGCGTTGTGATGCCGTCCTTGCTCGGAACCAGCATTCCCAAAATGACGCCGGGTATCGTCCACGTTATCAATTGAGAATGCAACGCAATTGCGGTGAGGGCCAGAAAACCGATCCCTTCGTGCCAGCCACGTCCGGCCCCCGGCATGACCCTGATGGACCACAGTGGTGATGCCTTGACTCAACAAGAAAAGCCCGCTGATGCGGGCCTTCATGAACAATGGACGCGAGGAACCCGGATAGCTCGGCCCATACCCATGGGCCTCGGCCTGCGGCCCGCCGGCGTGCTGCGCCAGCGTCCCAATTTGCTCCCGGCGAATGGGTCGAACCGGGGGTTCTCGGCCTTGCCGCCACCACCGACCCATCAAAAAGGCCCGCTGATGCGGGCCTTTTTGAACAATGGACTCGAGGGACCAGGATTGCTCGGCCCATCCATGGGCCTCGGCCTTTGGCCCGCCGGCGCGCTGCGCCAGCGTCCCAATTCCCTCCCGGCGAATGGGTCGAACCGGAGGTTCTCAGCCTCGCCGCCGCGACCGATCCATCAAAAAAGCCCGCTGACGCGGGCCTTTTTGATGGATTGGCTGGGGGACCAGGATTCGAACCTGGATTGACGGAGTCAGAGTCCGTAGTCCTACCGTTAGACGATCCCCCAAGGTGAATCGTTGAGGCGGCTAGTGTAGCGCCGCCTCTTTCCCGCCCCAAACCCAGCAGACCGGGTGGAGCGAGAGGGCACGCGTCAGGTGGGCCTGGCTGCTGGGGGTTGAAGCCTGCAGTTGCAGGACAACAACCCGGACCCGCGCCGTCTGACGACGTGCCTGACTCGGATTAGCGCTTGGAGAACTGCGGGCGCTTGCGAGCTTTGTGCAGGCCGACCTTCTTACGCTCAACCTGGCGATCGTCACGGGTGACGAGGCCAGCCACGCGCAGCGGCTTGCGGTTTTCTTCGTCGTAGTCGATCAGGGCACGGGTGATGCCGTGGCGCACGGCGCCAGCCTGGCCACCCGGACCACCGCCTGCAACGGTGACCTTGATGTCGAAACGATCGGTGGATTCGGTGACCTCAAGCGGCTGGCGCACGACCATCTGCGAGGTTTCGCGACCGAAGTAGTCTTCGACGGCCTTGCCGTTGATCGTGATCTGACCGGAGCCCGGCTTGATGAAGACACGTGCGGTCGCGGTCTTGCGACGGCCGGTGCCGTAGTTCTGCGTTTCTGCCATGACTTATAACTCGAGGGCGGTCGGTTGCTGAGCGGTGTGAGGATGCTCGGCACCCGCGTACACCTTGAGCTTCTTGAACATCGCACGACCCAGCGGGTTCTTCGGCATCATGCCGCGTACTGCCGACTCCAGAACGCGCTCGGGGTGCGTTTCCAGCATCTTCTGCAGCGTCGTGGCCTTGATGCCACCCGGGTAGCCGGTGTGACGGTAGTAGGTCTTGCCGAGCAGCTTGTTGCCGGTCGTCCGGACCTTGTCCGCATTGACCACGACCACATAGTCGCCGGTGTCCACGTGCGGGGTGTAAATGGCCTTGTGCTTGCCGCGCAACCGATTAGCGATTTCGCTGGCAAGGCGTCCCAGGGTCTTGTCGGTGGCGTCGACGATCAACCACTCGCGCTTGACCTCGGCCGGCTTGGCGGAAAAGGTTTTCATGCTGCAAATCCGGAAATAAATAGGGTTTCAACCGAACACGCCGGCTGAAAGGGCGCGAAATATTAGCCGAGCCCGGCGGGTAGCGCAACCGTCTGTGGACGGAAGTTTCCACGCGCTGCCGGAAGCCCGGCTCTGGCTAGATTTTCAGCCGCTCGACAGGCTGCCCATTCTTCAGGTGCGACTCGATGATTTCGTCGAGATCGGACTCATCGATGTAGGTGTACCAAGTCTCGTCAGGATAAACGACCGCGACCGGCCCCAGCTCGCAGCGATCCAGGCAGCCCGCCTTGTTGACGCGAATCTCACCGGGGCCGGACAGCCCCTCCTCCTTCACCCGGCGCTTGACGTAATCACGGAAGTGATCGGCATCGTGCTCCTGGCAGGAGGGGCGATCGGCGCCGGCATCCCGCTGGTTGCAGCAAAAGAAGATGTGGTGCTTGTAGTAACTCATTCGGTGTCGCCAAATTCGTAAGACAGCGAGACCGACAGGTAGGTGTCCGTCTCTTCGCGCTCGGCCGGTACGTCGCTATTGTTCTTGACGGTGTAGGTGATCGCCGCAAATGTCGGGCCGAGGATGGTGAGTTTCAGGCCGGTGACGGATTCGGTGTAGGTGTTCTCTTCGCCAGATTCAGTGAGCAGCTTCTGTTCAAACTTGGCGGTTTCACTGAGCTCGAAGGTGTAGAACACCGCACCGCGAAAGATCGCGTCGCTTTCACGCAGCGACTCCGGCTTTTGGGATTCCTGCTGCCGGGCACCCGCGCCCAGTTCCAGATTGAGGGTATGGCGGTCGGTCTTCAGCAGACGACGACCATAGCCCAGGGTTTCGGTCGTTCGCTCGCGAACACCACCGAACAAGTCCTTTTCATAGGACAGGTTGGCAAAGACGTAGTTGAACTCCGTGAAATCAAAGCTGGTCTTGAAGGTCGACGAGTAACGCTCAGCGTTCTGCTCATCATCTTCCTCGGCCGTAAACACCGTCGCCGTGAACTGGTTTTCCCAGCGCCCCAGCTCATGCTGCAACGCCAGTGACGCATTAATGCTCTGCGAATCGGAGTTGCCGCTGGTTTGCAGCACACCCAGTTCAGCCTTGCCGCCGACGGCAGCCTGGGCAGAGCCAATGAAGACGAGCGAAGCGATGGCGGAGGTCAGCAGACCGGCGCGATGGTGCATAGTGATGATCTCTGGGGACGACGAGTCGATGTACGCACCGGGGTCGCGCCAAACGGGCGAGCGATACCCACATGAGCCGACACTACTGCCGACTCATTGATGCGAAGCGAGGCTGTATTATACGAACGCTCCCCAGCCCGCCCCAAACGCACCCATGTCCAATCGCCTGCTCGACGACACCGACCTCTGCGTCAAGTGTGGTCTCTGCCTGCCTCACTGCCCGACTTACGGCGTCACTGCTGAAGAAGGTGACTCACCCCGTGGCCGCATCAGCCTGATGCGCGGGCTGATGGACGGCACGCTGCAGGTCTCCGAATCGTTGGAAGAACACCTGGACGGCTGCCTAAGCTGCCGCGCCTGCGAGTCGGTGTGCCCGGCCGAAGTCCCCTACGGCCGGATGATCGATGCCGCCCGCGGGGAAATGGCCGCGCGCAAACCCGAGCGCACCCGCATGGACAAGGCCATGGCCAGCGTGCTGACCAACATGGGCCGCCTGCAGATCGCCAGCTGGTTTGTTTGGCTGGGTCAGCGACTGGGGCTGGTGCAACTGACGCGCTGGTTGTTTGGCAACAAGGGCCTGGGTCGATTGGCCTCATTGCTGCCGCCGCTGCAACGCCCGCGTGGCTGGGTGGGTCACTACCCCGCCGTGGGCGAACGCCGGGGTCGCGTTGCGCTGTTTCTTGGCTGCGTCTCCCGGATGGTCGATGGCCGCACGCTGGGGGATGCCATCAAGCTGCTGACACATCTGGGCTACGAGGTCGATGTGCCCCGCGGCCAGACCTGCTGCGGTGCGCTGGCCAGTCACAACGGACTGATGGACCGTGCGCAAACCCTGATCAACCGCAATCTCGAAGCCTTTGCCGGCGATTACGACGCCATTCTCGGCACGGCCAGTGGCTGCACCTGCACCCTGGCCGAGTACGATCATTTAAGCGACAGCCCGGCGGCGACGCAGTTCGCCGGCAAAGTGCAGAACGTCGACAGCTTCCTCAGCCGTGCAGAGTGGTCAGAAGCGGCATTCCGCGACGACGAGCCGGAAGACGTGCAGGTTCACACGCCCTGTACATTGCGCAATGTGCTGCAGGACTCCGACGCCGCGATTCGCCTGCTCCAGCGTGTGCCGGGCATCACGGTCAGTGCCCTTCCCGAAAACAACCGCTGCTGCGGCGCGGCGGGGAGCTACTTCGTCACCCAACCCGAGATGGCCGACACGCTGGTGAGCAAGAAGATCGCGGGGGTGCAACCGGGCAGCAGCTGCGTGGCGACCTCCAATGTCGGCTGTGCGATGCACATCGGCGGCGCGCTGCGGCGGGATGGCCGCGATCAGCCGGTGATTAATGCGGTGTCGGTGGCGGCGTCTCGACTGAAGTAGGCATCATCAGCGAGGCTTCCAGCCGCAGCATCATCAGCTCAGCCAGCTCGGCCTGCATGGCCTCGCGCAGCTTGAGCTCCTCGGCTTCCTTGGCCAGGACAGCATCGGCGTTGAAGCTGTAGTCACGCGACAGCGACAGGGACTGATGCGGCAGCACGGTCCGGCCATCGGCCTTGACCGTGTACTGGATGGTGGTGGTCAGCTCGTATTCGATGGCCTTGCCATCCGAGCCCACGGAAATCACCTGACGGTGCTCATCCAGCCGCTCGATGACCAGACGCGCCTCGGCGTCACGCGCCTTGCGCTGAACCTCGGCCCCCCGCGCACGCAGCGCAGAGCGCAGCGAGGCCACGATAGGCGGCTCCAGCGTCCGGTACTCCTGATTGACCTCGATGAAGACGCTGCGCAGCACGTCCGGCAAGGGCCGACCACCGCGCAGCTGAAAGCCGCAGGCGCTCACGCCTGCGGCTAGCAGTAGCAGGAGCGCGCGCCTAGACAACAATATTGACCAGCTTGCCCGGCACAACGATAAAGCGGCGCAGGGGCTTGCCATCGACGAAACGCGCGACATTCTCATCAGCCAGCGCAATCGCTTGCAGCTGCGCCTCGTCGGCATCTGCCGGGGCTTCGATGCGCGCACGCATCTTGCCGTTGACCTGCACGGTTAAGGTCACCGAGTCCGCGACCAGCAGGCTCTCGTCGGCTTCCGGCCAAGTCGCATCCTCGATGGGCGTGGTCTCACCCAGCATCTGCCAGCAGACGTGCGTGATATGCGGCGCGAAAGGATTGAGCATCTGCGTCAGTGCCAGTGCCGCCTCGCGCAGCACCGCCGCGCCCTCGCCGTTCGCATCTACCTTGTAGAGCAGATTCGTCAGTTCCATCATCGCGGCAATGGCTGTGTTGAAGGACTGACGGCGATCCATGTCATCGGTCACCTTGCCGATGGTCTCGTGCAGCTTGCGGCGCGCCTCGTCAGCCGCCACCTGACCCTGCCCGGGTGCCTGCCCCTCCACCACAGCCTGTACCAACCGCCAGTACCGTCCCAGGAACCGGCTTGCGCCCTCCAGGCCGGCATCCGACCACACCAGGGTCTGGTCCGGCGGCGCAGCAAACATCATGAACAGGCGCACCGCATCCGCCCCAGCCTGCTGGATGGCAGATTGTGGATCGACACCGTTGCGTTTGGACTTGGACATCTTCTCCAGCGCACCCACGGAGACCGGCGCGCCGTCCGTGGTGGCTACAGCCCGGATCACCCGCCCCTTGTCATCGCGTTCGATCTCGACTTCGTCTGGCGCGAAATAGGTTTTCTTGCCGTCGGCCGATTCGCGATAAAAGCACTCGGCCAGGACCATGCCCTGCGGCAGGTAGCGCTTGAACGGCTCATCGCTGTCCACCAAACCGACATCGCGCATCACCTTGTGGAAGAAGCGCGAGTAGATCAGATGCATGGTCGCGTGCTCGACGCCGCCGATGTACTGATCCACCGGCAGCCAGTGGTTCGCCCGTTCGTCCAGCATGGCGGTGTCCAGACCGGGACAACAGAATCGGGCGTAGTACCAGGACGATTCGAAAAAGGTGTCGAAGGTGTCGGTCTCGCGCTGGGCGGGCTGCCCGGTCTTGGGCGAGACCACCTCCGTAAACGGCGCGTGGCCCTTGAGCGGCGAGCCGCTGCCATCCGGCGCCAGGTCTTCCGGCAGCACCACGGGCAGGTCTTCTGCGGGCACCGGTGTCAGCGCGCCATCGGCCTCACGGATGACCGGAATGGGGCAGCCCCAGTAACGCTGCCGAGACACACCCCAGTCGCGCAGACGGAAGTTGATGCGACGACGCCCCTTGCCGTCCTTTTCCAATGCATCAGCAATGCGCTCAAAGGCCGCCTCCGATGTCAGCCCGGTGTACGGACCGGAATCGATCAGCGTGCCCTTGTCGGTGATCGCCCCGGCATCCAGGTCGGCCTCGCCCTGCGCCGGATCAATCACGGGCTTGATCGGCAAACCGTAGGCGCGGGCAAACTCCCAGTCGCGCTGATCATGCGCCGGCACACTCATCACAGCTCCGGTGCCGTAACTCATGAGCACGAAGTTGGCGACCCACACCGGCACACGCTCGCCGGTAATCGGGTGGATGGCGTCGATTCCCAGCGCATGGCCCGCCTTTTCCTGGGCCTCGATCACGGCCTCCGAGACGGTGGAGCTGCGGCAGCTCTGGACGAACTCGCGCAAGGCCTCATCGCCCTGGGCCATGGCCTGATCCACCAACGGATGCTCAGGCGCCACCGCCAGATACGTCACACCCATCAGGGTATCCGGCCGCGTGGTGAACACGGTTAGCGGCTGCTCCGCCGCATCGACCGTGAACTGGACCTCCACGCCCACGCTGCGGCCAATCCAGTTGCGCTGCATGGTCTTGACGGCATCGGGCCAGCCCGGCAACTGCTCCAGGCCGTCCAGCAGCTCATCGGCGTAATCGGTGATGCGAATAAACCACTGCTCGATCTCGCGGCGTTCCACCAGTGCGCCCGAGCGCCAGCCCCGACCATCCACCACCTGCTCGTTGGCCAGCACGGTCTGATCCACCGGATCCCAATTGACCACGGCGGTCTTTCGATAAGCCAGGCCGCGCTCGACCATCTGGGTAAACAACCATTGCTCCCAGCGGTAGTAATCCGGCTTGCAGGTCGCCAGCTCCCGCTGCCAGTCGTACGCCAAGCCCAGGCCCTGCAGCTGCTGGCGCATGTGGTCGATGTTGGCGTAGGTCCAGTCGGCAGGCGGTACCTTGTTCTGGATCGCGGCATTCTCGGCCGGCAGCCCGAAGGCATCCCAGCCCATGGGCTGCAGAACATTAAAGCCGCGCTTGCGCTTGAAGCGACTGATCACGTCGCCCAGGGTGTAGTTGCGCACGTGGCCCATGTGGAGATGCCCGCTGGGATACGGGAACATGGACAGGCAATAGAATTTCTCGCGCGTGTCGTCTTCCTGCACGGAAAACGTGGCCTGCTCCTCCCAATAGGATTGGGCGGCGGACTCGACGGCAGCGGGATCGTACGACTGGCTCATGTGCTACAACGCGCGGCTAGCGCCGGGATAGGGAAAGGCGCGCAAGGATACCGAATGACGCAACCCCCGCCCATGCACTCATTGCTGGATGCCAACGGCCGCCCCGCCTTGGGCCTGTTCGAACAGACGCCTGCCCGTGTCGATTGGCGCGATGCCGACTACCGCAGCCCGCTTGGCCGACGTCACGGCCGGCTGAGACGGCGACTGGCCTATAAGCAGTTCGAGTACTTCGGCATTGTGGCCCCAGACCTGTTCGCCGGCTGTGCCTTGGCCGACCTGGGCTGGGTGGGCGCGGCGTTCATGTATGTCTATGTGCCATCGACCGGCGCCATGGAATCGATCAGCATCCGTCGCCCCCTGGGGCGGGGCCTGCATCTCACCCATCAGCCTGTCACCGGCCACAGCCATTTACACTGCCGCCGCGCAACAGCCCATTTGCGCTATTCCGCCGCCGGCCGTGCGCTCCAGGTCGAAACCCGGTCAGGCCTGGAGATTGACGCCAGCTTTGCCGAAGGCCCGGACCATTGTCAGCCGATGTCACTTTGCACACAGACAGCGCGCAACGGCTGGGTGTACGCCCGCAAGATTGCGGGTACGCGGGTCTACGGGCAGGTCACCGGCGCCGGCGTCACGCGTGACCTGGGAGAAATCGGGGCCTTTGCCCACCATGATTACTCCGCCGGCTTCATGCGCCGGGAAACCTTCTGGAACTGGGCCTGTTTCTCGGCTCAAGTGGGCGACCGCCGCATGGGTCTGAACGTCTCCTGCGGAGTCAACGAAACCGGCTTCTCGGAGAACTGCCTGTGGCTCGACGGGGCGCGCATCGCCATCGGCCCGACGCATTTCGACTTCCGCCGCGATGACCTCACTGCGCCCTGGACGGTCCGCAGTGCCTGCGGTGCGCTAGATCTGGAGTTTGTCCCCTGCGGGCGCCACACCGAGCGGCTGAACGCGGGGCTGATCGCCAGCGATTTTCGCCAGGACTTCGGCTTTTTCTCCGGTCGCCTGCAGCCCCCCGGCCACGACGCCATCGAGATCACGCAGGTGCCGGGATTCTGCGAAGACCAGTTCGCCCGCTGGTAGCGCGGCTAGCCGGTCCGCTGCGCGTAACGCCGCCAGCCCAGCAGCAGCAAAGCCCCCAACAGACTGCCCCACCACAGCGGCCGATCATCCCAGCGCATGTAGGGCGTATGCCCGGCAACCGGCTGCACCGAGCCGCGCAGCGTGGCCAGTTCAAACCACGGCAGCTGACGCTGCACTTCGCCATCCGGACCAATCACCGCCGTCAGCCCGGTCTGCGCCACCTTGAGCAGTGGACGGCCCGTCTCGGCCGCACGCATGCGCGCAATCTGCAAGTGCTGCGGCGCGGCAGTCGAGCGATGGAACCAGGCATCGTTGGTCACATTGATCAGCAGCCCCGAACCCCGGCCCTCACGCGCAATCTCGTCGCCAAAGACATCCTCGAAACAAATCGAGATGGAGGCTTGCGTGTGCCGGATCGGAAAATGCGCCTGCCCCGCCGGGCCCGTATCCAGGTTCGCAAACTTCAGGTCGACCACATCCAGCAGCGGGCGCATGAAATCCGGCAGCGGGAACACCTCGCCAAACGGCACGAGGTGGCGCTTGAGATAGGTGCCCTCGGTGGCACCAATCCCGACCACGCTGTTCAGCATCTGCGTGCGATCAGCATTGGGGATCAGCGTGCCGACAACCACCGCCGAACCAGCGGCCGCCGCACGCTCGCCAATCCGTGCCAGATAGCCATCCCGAATCTGCGGATAGGTATACGGCACGGCGACTTCGGGCCAGACAATCAAATCGGCGCCAAGCACCTCATCGGTCCGTTGTTCGTAGCGGCGGGCAATGATCGGCGCCTGCCCGGGTCGCCATTTATCGGCCTGGGCCACGTTGCCCTGAATCAGCGCCACATCCAGTGCCGGCCCGTCGTCGCGCGTCCATCTGGAGGGGCTGGGCCATGCCAACGCGTTCACCAGAATCACCAACGTGATCGCCGCATGGCCTCGCCAAACCGGGGGTCGCAGCAGCGCAACCAGGCTGGCGCAGCCCAACCAGATTGCGGCGCTGATGCCGTGCACCCCCACCACCGCCGCCAGTCCACGCAGCGGGGTGTCGATAAAGGCGTAACCCGTGGCCAGCCAGGGAAAGCCCTCCAGCACCGTGCCGCGAATCAGCTCCGAGGCCAGCCAGCCCAGCGTCACAGCCAGCGGCCATAGCCGCGACGCGGTGGGCACCAGCCAGCGGGTCAGCGCAAGCAATACAGCAGGGAACAGGGCCAGTACGGCGGCGAGCAAGACGACCAGCATCACGCCCATCCACGGTGGCGCGTTGCCGTAATACACCGTGGAGTAAAACACCCAGTAAATGCCCGAGACGAAGTGCCCCAGACCGAACGCGAAACCCAACAGCCCAACCCGCAGGACCGACTGATCGCGCAGCACAACCAGCAGCAGGGCGATAGCCGCCAGCGTCAGCGGCCACCAGCCGAAGGGGGCGAACCCCAGTGTGGCGAGCCCGCCGCCCGCCAGGGCGGCCGCGAGTCGCCACATCATGGGAGCCGCACTCGGCGGGCCTGCGTCCCTGGATTCAGTCTTCGCTCTCCGCCGTGTCGACCAGCACCACCTGCAGGGTTTGCACCCGACGCGAGTCGGCGCGCTGCACGGTGAAGCTGAACGGGTCAATGGACACCGATTCCCCACGCGAAGGCAGCCGGCCAAACGCATGGGTGACCAGACCACCCACCGTGTCGAACTCCTCGTCAGAGAACTCCGAGCCAAAGTAGCGGTTGAACTCCTCAACCGGGGTCAGCGCCCGCACAAGATACCGCTCATCGTCCTGGCGCAGAATGTAGGCACCCTCGGCCTCGTCGTACTCATCGTCGATCTCGCCAACGATTTGCTCCAGCACGTCCTCAATGGTGACCAGACCGGCGACGCCGCCGTACTCGTCCACCACCACGGCCATGTGGTTGCGACTGGACCGGAATTCCTTGAGCAAGACATTGAGGCGCTTGGACTCCGGCACGAACACGGCCGGATGCATGCCGCTGCGCACATCAAAGCCCGCCTCGCTATCCAGACCCGCCGCACGGATATAACGCAGCAAATCCTTGGCGAGCAGGGTGCCGATCACCTCGTCCCGGCTCTCGCCAATCACGGGAAAGCGCGAATGCCCCGACTCCACCACGGTGTTGACCACCGAGTGCAGGTCGGCATCGGCCTCGATCACGACCATCTGGCCGCGCGGAATCATGATGTCGCGAACCTGGGTTTCCGCGACTTCGAGCACGCCCTCGATCATCCAGCGGGCGTCGCGATCAATCAGTTCATCGCTTTCTGCCTGGCGAAGCGTGGCGAGCAGGTCTTCCCGGTTGCGCGGTGCGCCACCGAAGCTGCGGCCAAGCCGGCGCAGCCAGTTATCTGAAGAATCCTGCTCGGTCGAACTGGGAGGTTCCGAATCGTTCATGCGGCGTGTGATGTCTCGTAGGGGTTGGATATGTCCAGCGTCGCCAGAATGGCGATTTCCTGAGCCTCCATGATCTCTGCCTCGGATGACAACTCGTGGTCATAGCCGGACAGATGCAGAAGGCCGTGGATGGTTAGATGCGCCCAGTGATCCAGGCAGGGCTTGTGTTGTGCCTGGGCCTCCTCGGCCACCAGGGGCACGCAAAAGACCAGGTCGCCCAGCAGCTCGGGCATGTCGCCATAGCCAAACGACAACACATTCGTCGGGCGGGGTTTGTCGCGCCACTGCTGATTAAGCGTCTGGCTTTCCTCGGCATCGACCAGGCGCAGCGTCAGCTCACCGGCCAGCGGGACGACAGCATTCACAGCGGCCAGCCAGCGTGCAAAATCCTCGTCGCTGGGCGTCGGCGCGCTGTCGCATAGGCGTTGTACAGCCCAGTCGACCTGGTCCAGGCTCATGCGTCCTCCCGGTCGTAGGCGTCAACAATACGCTGGACGAGCGGATGCCGGACGACATCCTTGGCCTGAAAGCGCGCAAAGCTGATGCCATCTACGTCTTTGAGCAGCTCGGCGGCATGGCGCAGGCCGGAGCGCTGTCCTCTGGGCAGGTCGACCTGCGAGGTATCGCCTGTAACCACCGCCGTCGAGCCGAAACCGATGCGGGTCAGGAACATCTTCATCTGCTCGACCGTGGTGTTTTGCGCTTCATCGAGAATGATGAAGGACTCATTGAGCGTGCGGCCGCGCATGTATGCGAGCGGTGCCATTTCGATCACACCACGCTCGGACAAGCGCGCCACACGGTCGTGGCCCAGCATTTCGTACAGTGCGTCGTACAGGGGACGCAGGTAGGGGTCGATCTTCTGCGCGAGATCGCCGGGCAGAAAACCCAGCCGCTCACCGGCTTCGACCGCCGGTCGCACCAGCACCAGCCGGCGCACACGCTCGGTCTCCAGCGCCTCGACTGCGGTGGCCACGGCGAGATAGGTTTTGCCGGTGCCGGCGGGACCAATGCCGAAATTGAGATCGTGCTGGCGGATATTCTCGATATACCGTCGCTGATTGGGCGTGCGCCCTTTGATGCTCACCCGACGCGCCCGCACGGGGCGGCCTTCGCCCACTGCCGAGGCCGCATCTGAAGCTCGCTCGGAAAACTCCGCCCGCACGGTGGCCAGCGCCATGTGCACATCCTCGGTCCCCAAATCCCCGACGGCCCGTTTGTGCAGCTCGCGCAGCACTGTCTCGGCCATGTCGCAGGCTTGCTCATCGCCCACCAACTGGAACCGGTTGCCTCGGTTGCGCACCTCGACCCCCAGCCGCTGTTCGACTTCACGTAGATGCGCATCAACAGGGCCGCACAATCGGGCCAGGCGGGCGTTGTCAGCCGGCAGCAGCACCACATCACGCATGTGTGGTGCCTCGGCTGTCGCAATCGGTTCCATGGACTTCAGTCGATTCAGGCAGCAACGGAATGACTGACCAGCCGACCCCGCAATGAGTTCGGCAGCGCCTCGGTGATGACCACATCCACCATCTGGCCGATCAGGGCCGCATCCCCGTCAAAATTGACCCAGCGGTTGTTGCCGGCACGGCCTGCCATCTGGTTGGGCGACTTCACCGATGCACGCTCAACCAGTACCTGCTGCGTCGTGCCGACCAGGGCCTCGGCATAGGCCATGCCCTGCTGGCGCACCCGGTTCTGCAGAATCTGCAGGCGCTTGGATTTTTCCTCGGCCGGCACCGTATCGGCCAGATTGGCCGCCGGGGTCCCCGGCCGCGGGCTGTAGTTGAACGAGAAGGCATGGTCGAAGCCCGCCTCGTGGATCACGTTCATCGTCGCGGCAAAGTCAGAATCGGACTCGGTGGGAAAGCCCACAATAATGTCGGTCGACAGCGCGATATCCGGCCGGGCCTCACGCAGGCGGCGCACCTTGTCCAGGTACTCGGCTGCCGTATGGCCGCGTTTCATCATCGCCAGGATGCGATCCGAGCCGGCCTGCACCGGCAAGTGCAGGTAGCCGGCCAGCTTGGGCACTTCGGCATAGGCGGCGATGAGGTCGTCCGTAAACTCCGCCGGATGCGAGGTCGTGAAGCGGATGCGCTGGATGCCGGGCATTTCGGCCGTGTAGTGGATGAGCAGCGCCAGATCGGCGGTTGCACCATCGGCCATCGCCCCGCGATAGGCATTGACGTTCTGGCCCAGGAAGGTGATTTCCCGCACGCCCTGCTCGGCCAGCTGCGCTACCTCGGTGAGCACATCGTCCAGGGGCCGGCTGATCTCCTCCCCGCGGGTGTAGGGCACCACGCAGAAGGTGCAGTACTTGCTGCAGCCTTCCATCACCGACACGAAGGCCGTCGGCCCTTCCGCACGCGGCTCGGGCAGGTTGTCGAACTTTTCGATCTCGGGGAAGGAGATGTCCACCACCGTGCGGCGCTTGGCACGCGCCTGATCGACCATCTCGGGCAGGCGGTGCACCGTCTGCGGGCCGAACACCAGATCCACATAAGGCGCGCGATCCGCAATGGCGTCGCCTTCCTGGGAGGCCACGCAGCCACCCACGCCGATCAGCAGTTCGGGATTGCGATCCTTGAGCGGCCGCAGGCGGCCCAACTCGGAGAACACCTTCTCCTGGGCCTTCTCCCGCACCGAACAGGTGTTGAGCAGCAACACATCGGCCTCATCGGGATTATGGGTGCGATCCAGCTGATGCGAACGGGCCAGGACATCGGCCATTTTGTCCGAGTCATAGCTGTTCATCTGACAGCCAAAGGTCTTGATGTATAGCTTGCCGCGCGGCATGACGATTCAGGGCTCGAAAGAACCCGGCAGTATAAGGGATGGAAAGCGGGCGTTGTGCCCTGAGCCGCCCGGCGGCGCGGACCTCAGACCTTGGTCAGCCAGTCATCCACCGCCGCAGCGGTGTCACGCCAGGCCTGTTCGAACGCCTCGCGAGGGCGGCGGTACGGGTCGGCTACCTCGGCGTTGTCGCGCCAGCGGCCGATCAGATGAACACGACCACGCGACATCGGGAAGTTCTGATGGATCCACTTCATGTGGCCTTTGTCCATCACCAGAATCAGATCCGAACCGGCAATCATGTCCTGATTGATCTGCCGCGCACGGTGGCCGCTGGCATCCAGACCGTTCTCCTGCATGATTTCCAGCGCCAGCGGATCGGCCGGATGCCCGACCAGCGCACCGACACCCGCCGACTCCACAACGGCATTGGGCCGATCGGCCAGCCGCTCTTTGAGCAGGTATTCACCCATGGGACTCCGGCAGATATTGCCGGTACAGACGACAAGAAATCGATTGAACATGGCTCGGCTTCACCGCTGTTGTTCCAGGCGGGTGGCGACCAGCCGTGATCGCCCCACCCTAACTTGCCAGAGCGCGGGTCAACCCCGTTCGCGCCCCGCCCCCGAGAGTCGATCTAAAATGGGATGTCGTCGTCGCCGAAGTCGTCGACCGGCGCAGGCTGTGGCGCATTGCCGCCACCCGAACGGTTGCCGCCGCCGTAGCCACCGCCACCGCCGCCCTGGCCTCCGCCATAGCCACCACCCGACCCACCACCGAAGTTGCCACCACCCCCACCGCCGCCGGAACCCCCGCGGCCGCCCAGCATCTGCATTTCGTTGGCGATGATTTCCGTGGTGTAACGGTCCTGGCCGTCGTTGCCCTGCCACTTCCGGGTGCGCAGCGAACCCTCGACATACACCTGCGAACCCTTGCGCAGATACTCGGCGGCAATTTCAGCCAGACGCCCGAAGAACGCCACGCTATGCCACTCCGTGCGCTCCTTCTGCTCGCCCGACTGCTTGTCGCGCCAGGTTTCGGAGGTGGCGATCCGGATGTTGGTGACCTGGGCCCCGCTGCTTGGAATGCGCCGTGTTTCCGGGTCGGCTCCAAGATTGCCGACGAGAATGACCTTGTTGACTCCGCGCGCCATGCGAGAACCCCTAACGATGAAATCGGTGATGGAAAGCCGGATAGCGTACCCGGAGCAACGCTGTCCTAGCCAGTGCGGCCAGAGGCAGCGGCCGGGATACGCCAGGGCGTACGGGGGGCGAACAGCAGCCAGGCGGCCAATAGCCCGCCGGCCACGATGAGCACCGCGTCCAGACCCCAGCCGCCCATGATCCAGCCGCCCAGTGCGCCGCCCGCAAAGGCGCCCAGAAACTGCGACGTGGAGTACATGCCCAGCGCCGCGCCGCGGGCGTCAGCCTGCGCCGCCTGCGAGACCAGCGATGGCATGGAGGCTTCCAGCAGATTAAAGCCGGAAAAATAGCAACAAAGCGCCAGCAGCATGGCGCCGGTCGTGCCGACCTGGGTCATGCCCACCAGCGCTGCGGCGGCCAGCACGATGCACCCCATGACCACACGGGCCTGATGCCCCTTGCGCTCGGCCAGCCAGATCAGCACCGGCAGCGGGAGGATGGACAGCAGCATCGCAGGCGCGAACACCAACCACTGGTCGCTTGCAACCACATCCAGCCGCCGGCTCAGCAGGACCGGAACCGCCACGAACACGGCGGTCATCGCGGCATGCAGGACGAAAATGCCGCCGTAAAGCGGGTGCAGGCGGCGATCGGAAAACGCGGCGCGCAAGCCCGTGAGCAGCCCGGTCGGCTCGCGGCGCTCGGGGCGTGGCACCCACACCCACAACACCAGAATTGAAACCAAGGCAAAGCCCGCCGCGAGTTGAAACACCCCGGCCAACCCCAACCAGGCCGTGAACACCGGACCGACCATCAGCGCAATCAAAAATGCCATACCAATCGAAATGCCCAGAATGGCCATGGCAGTGGTGCGAACCGCCGGCCGTGTCAGATCGGCCAGTAGCGCGTTGATGGCGGCCGCCACTGCACCCGCGCCCTGCAAGGCGCGCCCGGCAATGAGCATTTCGATGGATGTGGCCGACGCAGCCAGCAGGCTGCCCAGCAGAAATATCCCCAACCCGGCGGCAATCACCGGCAGGCGCCCCAGCCGGTCCGAAGCCAACCCGAACGGCAACTGCAGCAGCGCCTGGGTCAGGCCATAAATCCCCACCGCCAGACCGACCAGCATCGGGGTGGCCCCGGCGTAGTCGTCCGCATAAGCCGCCAGCACGGGCAAGACCATGAACAGGCCCAGCATGCGTAGCCAGTAGACCAGCGCCAGACCGCCGACGGCGCGGCGTTCAAGTGCATTCATTCAGGGGGTTTCTCAAGCGATAAGGCCTGTGCATGGTATCACCCGACAGGCTGCTAAACTCCCGGGTTGATCCCCGTTTCACCTGCCACAGGGCCCTTGTCCTCATGGACACCATCGAGATTCGCGGTGCGCGCACGCACAACCTGCGCAACGTCGACCTGACCCTCCCGCGCGATCGGCTCATCGTCATCACCGGCCTCTCCGGCTCCGGCAAATCGTCCCTCGCCTTCGACACGATTTACGCCGAGGGCCAGCGGCGCTATGTCGAGAGCCTGTCGGCTTATGCGCGGCAGTTTTTGTCGATGATGGAAAAGCCGGACATCGACTCCATTGAGGGCCTGTCGCCGGCGATCTCCATCGAGCAGAAATCCACGTCGCATAACCCGCGCTCCACCGTGGGCACCGTGACCGAGATCTACGACTACCTGCGCCTGCTGTTCGCGCGCACGGGGATTCCTTCCTGCCCGGACCACGGCGGCGAGCTGATCGCGCAGACGGTCAGTCAGATGGTCGACAAGACGCTGGAGCAAGACGAAGGTTCGGCCTGGATGCTGCTGGCGCCAGTGGTCGATGGCCGCAAGGGCGAACATAAGCAAATCATCGAGCAACTGCGCAGCCAAGGGTTCATCCGGGCGCGCATCGATGGCGAGGTCGTCGAACTCGACGAAGCCCCTGAACTCAACAAGAAAACCAAACACACCATCGAAGCCGTCGTCGATCGCTTCAAGATTCGGGACGACCTCAAACAGCGCTTGGCTGAATCCTTCGAGACCGCGCTCAATCTCGCCGACGGCGTCGCCACACTGGCGCCCTACAACCGGGAAGGTGAATCGATCACCTTCTCCTCCCGCTACGCCTGCAAGGTCTGTGGCTGGGCGATTGGCGAGCTGGAGCCCCGGCTGTTCTCGTTCAACAACCCCACCGGGGCCTGCCCCACCTGCGATGGCCTGGGCCAGCTGCAGGTCTTTGATCGCGACCGTGTGGTGGCCCATCCGGATGTCCCGCTGGGCGACGGTGCCATTCGCGGTTGGGACAAGCGCAATGCCTATTTCTACTCGTTGATCGAGTCGCTGGCTGCCCACTACGCCTTTGACCTCGACACACCCTTCGATGAGCTGCCCGAGGACATCCAGCAAGTCGTGCTCTACGGCAGCGGGCGCGATGCCATCGAGTTCACCTACCCCGGCCAGGGTGGCCGCACCCGCACGCGGCGGCACCGCTTCGAGGGGATCATCCCCAACATGGAGCGCCGCTACCGCGAGACCGACTCCGTGGCCGTGCGTGAGGAACTTGCCAAATACCTCGCCAACAAAGCCTGTCCGGATTGCGACGGCGAACGCCTGAACCGGGCGGCCCGGCATGTGAAGGTCGACGGGCGTCGCTTGCCCGAGTTGGTCCGCACCTCGGTGCGCGAAGCCCAGCAGGAGATGACGGCGCTGGACCTGCGCGGCCGCCATGCGGAGATCGCCCGGCGCATCCTCAAGGAAATCGGCGAGCGCCTGCGTTTTCTGGTCGATGTCGGGTTGGATTACCTGACCCTGTCCCGCAGCGCCGACACGCTGTCCGGCGGCGAGGCTCAGCGCATCCGCCTGGCCAGCCAGATCGGCGCCGGGCTGGTTGGCGTGATGTATGTGCTGGACGAGCCGTCCATCGGCCTGCACCAGCGCGACAACCGCCGCCTGCTGGACACGCTGTTCCGCTTGCGCGATCTCGGCAATACCGTCTTGGTCGTCGAGCATGATGAAGACGCCATCCGACTGGCCGACCATGTGATCGACATCGGCCCCGGCGCGGGCGTCCATGGCGGCCAGGTCGTTGCGCAGGGCTCTCCGCAAGATGTGGAAGCCGCGCCCGAATCACTGACCGGCGACTACCTCAGCGGGCGCAAGGCCATTGTCGTGCCCGAGCAGCGGCATCGCCCCAACGCCAAGCAGTTGCTGATTATCGAAGGCGCCACCGGTAATAATCTGCAGAACGTAACGGTCAAGATTCCGGTGGGGCTGATGGTCTGCATCACCGGCGTCTCGGGCTCGGGCAAGTCCACGTTGATTAACGAAACGCTCTACAAGCATGCCGCGCGCGAACTCAACCGCGCGCACCTGCACGCCGCACCAGCCAAGGCGATTCACGGCATGGAGCATTTCGACAAGGTCATCGACATCGACCAAAGCCCCATCGGCCGCACGCCACGCTCCAACCCGGCCACTTACACCGGGCTGTTCACGCCGATTCGCGATCTGTTCGCCGGCGTCCCCGAGGCGCGCGCGCGTGGCTACAAACCCGGTCGCTTCTCCTTCAACGTAAAAGGCGGTCGCTGTGAGGCCTGCCAAGGTGATGGCGTCATTAAGGTGGAGATGCATTTTCTGCCTGATGTCTACGTCCCCTGCGATCTCTGCAAGGGCGCGCGCTACAACCGCGAGACGCTGGACATCCAGTACAAGGGCCGCAGCATTGCCGATGTGCTCGACATGACCGTCGAGGAAGCCACCGCCTTCTTTCAGCCCGTGCCCGTGCTGCGCCGCAAGCTGGAAACGCTGATGGAAGTGGGGTTGTCCTACGTCAAGCTGGGGCAGAACGCGACCACGCTATCCGGCGGCGAGGCCCAGCGCGTGAAACTGGCGCGGGAACTGTCCAAGCGCGACACCGGCAAAACGCTCTATATCCTCGACGAACCCACCACCGGGCTGCATTTTCACGATATCGCCCAGCTACTCACGGTACTCTCCCGACTTCGGGATGCCGGGAACACCGTGGTCGTGATCGAGCACAATCTGGATGTCATCAAGACCGCCGACTGGATCATCGACATGGGTCCGGAAGGTGGCGACGGTGGCGGCACCGTCGTAGCCACGGGCACGCCCGAAGACGTTGCGGCCGTCGAGGCCTCCCACACCGGGCGCTTTCTGGCGCCGCTGCTCCAGCGCGAGGCCGAACCGGCATGACGCAGTACTCACGCACCGAACTCAAGGCCCGCGTGCGTGATCTTCGCGCCGAGCACCGCCAGCTCGACCACGCCATCATGGAAATGGAGCTGCAGCTCTACTGCAACCAGCTCGAACTGCGCCGGCTGAAAATGCGCAAACTCCAGCTCAAAGACACGATTGCCCGACTGGAATCCATGCTCATCCCCAACCTGGACGCCTGACCGCCCGTCCGATGGCCCGCCGTACCGTCCTGCTACGGCAGCACGCCCGGTCTCCGCACTGGCTCTGCGCACTGCTGGCGCTGACCTTGAGCACGGGCATCGCGGCGATCATCCACCCCATCGCACCGCGCTGGCTCCATCCGGTTGTGCTCCTCGCCACCTACCTGCTGCTACGGCACCGCTGGACGCTGGAAACACGCGTTGAAGAAGGCCCAGAGGGTCGTGTCCTACGCCTACGACGCCCCCGCGACAGCTTCGCCACCCAGGTCGCGCAACGCGATATTCAGTCCATCGAAATCCACAACCCCGGCCCGGGCAATGGACACCCGCGCATGGACCCCACCGACCCCTACGCACACCACTTCAGCCAGTGGGGCTACCAAGGACCCAGCCTGACCGTGCGATTCCAGTTGCCCACGGGCAGTGGGGGAGAACAGCAACTTCGGACTTGGCATTTCCCGGCGCCGGAGGCAGCACGGATGTGTGCGTTGTTGCGGGAGGCGGGCTGAAGCATCGATCAGCGGCGGAGCGATGCTTTTTTGGGATGGTGTTGCACTTGTTTCGTGAGCCTAGGCCTCCCCTAACCAAAAAAAATAAAGCATCCCATTTAGCAGAGAAGCAACTGAGAATAATGCAATAACCGCAGGAACATAAACCCTACCAACCAAGTTTTCTTGGTCACTTTTGTTCCTCACGATAAGAGAAACAAATAGTCCAGCCACTGCAGACGTCACCAAAATAGAACCCAAAACAACATTCATTGCCATCACCTCAAACACCCCCAAATCAAACGCTGGAGGAAATCAGGGGACAGACCACGGTTTCTACAGCAAACCCTTATCCCGGTCGATGTCCCGCTTACGGGGCCGGCCCGATTTCCCAGGTGTGACGCGCCGAGCCAGCATCAACGCCACTTCCTCCGCGAATCGTTCGCTACCCAACGCATAGTTCCCATTCGTCGCCTTGCGAATCCTGTCCACCATCTCGGGTTCGAGGTCCGACCGCAACAGCTCTCGGTAAGCAAGGCGCCGATCTTCCTCATTCCTGCCCAGACGCTTGTACGTTTCATGCGGCACAAGAAGTGGTGAAGTCCCCTGTTGCGCGTTCACGTCGTAGCTTGACCATCGGTACTCTCCAGGGTGAGCGACGATACCTGCCCGAACCGGGTTGAGTTCGATGTATCGGTAACAAGCCAGGACATAAGATTCCTCTCGTGTCAGGCAAGAGCGAAACCGGCCTTCCCAAAGCGTGCCACTGCGTCGATACGTCCGGTTGACGTACTGGACGTACCGCTGACCCAGGCGCTTCATCAGATCACCGACGCTGCGGCTGGTTTCGCCACTCACCAACAAGTGGACGTGGTTGGTCATCAGGACATAGGCATGCACGGAGCAACCGGTTTGCTTTGCATACTCACCCAGCCACTCCAGATAGAACTGATAATCCTGGTCGTCAAAGAAGCAGGCGCAACGGTTATTGCCCCATTGAATCAAGTGCAGTGGAGTGCCGGGCAGAATCACTCGGGCCCGTCGGGGCATGGTTCAATCCAGCGCGGAGTAAGCTCGTCAGGCCAGTATAAACCGTGGTCTGTCCCCTATTACCCAAGCCGCCATCTGTCCATTTGGGCCTCACACGCCGGTTGTTGCGCTGAACACTACTCGGCCAGGGCATAGTCCGATCATTCGGCACGCTCGTTCAGGCAGATCCACAAGGAATGTGTCCTCTTCAGATACGACGGAAACAAAATGATCTAACTTCACGCTGGCGAACTCAGCAAGCGCCGCATTCAGGACGTTGGCCAAGAAATCAACATCGGTATCCGAATTCAAACCAATTGACAGCAATCGCATACCCGAAACGGTTTTTCTGGAGCCGTGCTTGATCGTACAAAGCCCCTCCAAATTTTCGCTGATGGCCTCAAGCTGCTCGATTTCCATTGCGCTCAACCGTATCGCGTATGTCAGTTCATTCTCACGCACAGAATTAGCATCCATTTAAATCTTTAAACTCTTTCGCAAGTTGCTTAAGTTCATCGTAAGAGTAATAAGGAAATTAGGGGACAGACCACGGTTTCTACAGCAAACCCTTATCCCGGTCGATGTCCCGCGTACGGGGCCGGCCCGATTTCCCAGGTGTGACGCGCCGAGCCAGCATCAACGCCACTTCCTCCGCGAATCGTTCGCTACCCAGCTCATAGTTCCCATTCGTCGCCTTGGGGGTCAGAGAAACGGGGCCAGGTCTTGCAAAACAACATCCTCACTCTGATTCACAGCGCCAAACAGCGGCGCAAGCCACTGCAACGGCCGTCCCTACAGGACTACGGACCGTCATCGGATTCCTGCGCCCACCAGCATGAATCGACACAGTCCGCTGCATTGATGCCACTGCGTGTCAGAAAATCCCTACAAGTCGCCCCGGGCTTTGTTCATTGAGGCACTAGCAGCGGCTCCGTAGGCTCGAATGGTCGAAATTTCCCTTACTGACCAGCTGATTTCGCGCTGGCAAACGACCATTGAGAGTCCTTTTTATGACCACACGATCCATGACGACCCTCGCGACGGCGGGTGGCCTGGCCTTGGGCCTTTTGTGCACGTCTACCGCCCAGGCCGGGTTATTGAACTCGCTCACCGGCACGACGGATATTGTCGATGCCGAGGTCGCGCAGGCCACTGGGCCGGTGACGGCCATCGTCCACCCCAAGCAGATCGGGCTCATCGACACCGTTGTCTCCGCCGCCGATGTGGCGGGCCTGGATGTGACTGGCGTGTTCGAGCAGATCGGGGTGTTTGGTGCGACCGGCACGCCGGCGCTGTTCGAGGCCCTGGCTGCGACCGGGCTGGTGTCCCGCATCGAGTACAACCAGCCGCTGGAGTACTTCCTGGACACCTCGAACCAGGCGACGGGTGGCAGCGATGTGCTGGCGGGCGCCGTGGGCGGTGTCAGCTATGACGGCAGCGGTGTTGGCGTCGCGGTGGTCGATAGCGGCGTGGATGGCACGCACCCGGATCTGAGCGGCCAGATGGGCGGCAACGTGAAGCTGGTCCCGCTCACCGGCATTGCCCTGCCCTTTGAGGACACGGACACGATTAGCGCGGGCGGCCACGGCACGCATGTGGCAGGCACGGTCGCTGGGACCGGCGCGGCCTCGAACGGGCTGAACCACGGTGCGGCGCCGGGTGCGACGCTTTATGGCATCTCCGGCGGCACTGCCATCAGCATGCACGACGCGCTGGCCGGCCTGGAATGGGTGTTGGATAACCATGACCAGGTGAGCCCGGCGATCCGCGTGGTGAACAATTCCTGGGGCAGCGCGGCCGCAGCCTACGATCCGAACAGCGCGACGTCGCTGGCCAACAAGGCGCTGGTGAATGCCGGCATCGTGGTGGTGTACGCCGCAGGCAACGATGGGGGCGACGGCTCGGTACAGCGCACCAGCCCGACCTGCATCGACCCGACACCGGGCGTGGTCTGTGTAGCGGCCTACGATGACCAGGGCGCAGGGATTACCAACGGGCCGATGGCGGACTTCTCGTCGCGCGGCCTGAACGGCGCGGTGAACACCTACCCGGACATCGCCGCACCGGGCGCGAACATCCTGGCTCCTTGCCGGCCCACCCTGCCGATCTGCGCTACGGGCGGCATTGGCAGCTTCGACTACTTCACGCTGTCTGGAACGTCGATGGCTGCACCGCATATTGCCGGCATTGTTGCGCAGCTGCTGCAGGCCAACCCTGGCCTGACGCCGGCCGAGGTCGAAGACATTCTTGAAGACACGGCGCGGCCGATCACCTTCGGCGCTGCCTATGAGGCCGACCCCAGCAACCCGACGACGGGCACGTCCTTCGACAAGGGCCACGGCCTGGTCGATGTGGTGGCTGCGGTCACGGAAGCGCTGAACCGATAACCGATTCAGCCCGCCTGCGATCACCGACGGCCTGCCTTGCGCAGGCCGTTTTTTTGTTGGCCGACTGCCTAAGCCAGCAGGCGCCGGTAGGCTTCGCGGTACTTGTCGACCGTGTTGTTGATCACCGTCGCGGGCAGCGTCGGGCCCGGTGCGGTCTTGTCCCAGTCCAGCGTGTCCAGATAGTCACGCACGTACTGTTTGTCGAAGCTGGGCGGGCTGATGCCCACCTGGTACTGATCCACGGGCCAGAACCGCGAGGAATCCGGCGTCAGCAGCTCGTCGATCAGGTAGAGCTCACCTGCGGCATCCAAGCCGAATTCCATTTTGGTGTCGGCAATGATGATGCCCCGCGCCCGCGCAAACTCGGCGGCGCGAGCGTAGATGTCCAGCGCAATGTCCCGCACCCGATCCGCCAGTGGCTGGCCGATGGCCGACACCACGGCGTCGAAACTGACGTTCTCGTCGTGGTCGCCCACCTGGGCCTTGGTGCTGGGCGTGAAAATGGGCTCGGGCAGTTGCTGGGCCTGCTGCAAGCCATCGGGCAGGTCGATGCCGCAGATCTGGCCGGTGCGCTGATAGTCTCGCCAACCGGAGCCAATGATGTAGCCGCGAACAATCGCTTCGACCGGCAGTGGCTTAAGGCGACGCGCCAACACGGAGCGGCCGTGAAAGCCTTGCGGCAAGCCTTCGGGCAACGCCTCGTCGAGCACGTGGTGACGGATGTCCGCAGCCACGGTCTTGAACCAGAAATTGGAAATTCCGGTGAGCATTTCGCCCTTGCCCGGAATGGGATCCGGCAGGATCACGTCGTAGGCTGAGAGTCGGTCGGTGGCCACGATCAGCAGGCGCTGGTCGTCGACTGCATAAACGTCGCGAACCTTGCCGCGGTGAACCAGCTCGAACTGGTCGAGTTCAGGCGTGTGCAAGCCTTCCATGCGTGAGCGTATCCGTTGGTGGTCGAGCCGGACGCCGGGTCTGGGCGCCGAAACCCAGAACTTTATGCAGCCGCCGCGAGCCGGTAAAGTTCGCGCCCGCTTCAGGTGACTGTCCCATGAGCCAATCTCCGCTGATCGCGCCCTCTATTTTGTCCGCTGATCTCGCCCGCTTGGGAGAGGACGTCCAGGCTGTGCTGGATGCTGGTGCCGACGTCGTGCATTTCGACGTGATGGACAATCACTACGTGCCCAACCTGACGTTTGGTGCGCCGATTTGTCAGGCCCTGCGCGACTACGGCATCACGGCCCCCATTGATGTGCACCTGATGTGTACGCCGGTTGATGCGCTGATTGGTGAGTTTGCCCAGGCGGGTGCCAGCTGGATCAGCTTTCACCCGGAAGCCAGCCAGCACGTGGATCGCAGCCTGCAACTCATTCGTAGCCACGGCTGCAAGGCCGGTCTGGTGCTCAACCCGGCCACGCCGACGCAAATCCTCGACTACGTCATGGACCGCCTGGACTTCGTGCTGATCATGTCGGTGAACCCGGGCTTTGGCGGTCAGAGCTTTATCGACTCGGCGCTGGACAAGCTGCGCGACGTGCGCGCGCGCATTGATGCCTCTGGCCGCGACATCCGGCTGGAGATCGACGGCGGGGTCAAGGTGAACAATATCCGGCAAATCGCCGAAGCCGGGGCCGACACCTTTGTCGCCGGCTCTGCGATCTTCGGCGCCGACGACTACGCCAGCACCATCACCGCCATGCGCGACGAACTGGCGGCCGCCGCCCCATGAACGCGGCCTCGCTGGCTCCGCGCCAGCGCACCCCAGTCGTCCGCGAGATTCTGGCGGACTTGGACACGCCGCTATCGGCCTATCTCAAGCTGGCCAACGCACCGTGGACGTTCTTGCTGGAATCGGTGCAGGGCGGAGAGCGCTGGGGCCGATATTCAATCATCGGCCTGGCCTGCGAGGAAACGCTTGAAGTCCGCGGTCACGAGATCGTGCGCCGTGTGGGCGACACCGAGCTGGAGCGCTTCCAGTCCGATGACCCGCTGGGCTGGGTCCAGGCCTTTGCCGATGCCTACCAGGTGCCGGATTTGCCCGGCCTGCCCCGGCTGACCAGCGGCTTGGTCGGCTACTTCGGCTATGACATCGTCCGGCTGATCGAGCCGCGGCTGGCGGGTGTCGACAAGCCGGATCCGATCGACAATCCCGACATTCTGCTGATGGTGGCCGAACGGCTGGCGGTGTTCGACAACCTGGCCGGCAAGCTGTTTTTGATCGACCACTACGACCCGGCCGATGCCGCGGGCGAAGCGGCCGCCCGCGCCCGCCTGGACACGCTGGTTCATACCCTGCGCCAGCCGCTGGCCATGCCGGAGATGGATGCACCGAGCGGCGAGACCATCAGCGAAGCCTCTTTTGTCTCGGGACTGACACAGGCCGGCTACGAAGCGGCCGTCGAACGCATCAAGGAGTACACCCGGGCTGGCGATGTGATGCAGGTGGTGCCCAGCCAGCGTCTGTCCACGGCGTTTGCAGCCGAGCCGCTGGATGTCTACCGGGCGTTGCGCAGCCTCAACCCCTCGCCCTACCTCTACTTCATGCGCTTCGGTGATCACCATGTCGTGGGCTCTTCGCCGGAGATTCTGGTCCGGGTTGAGGATGGCGAGGTCGCGGTACGCCCCATTGCCGGCACCCGGCCGCGTGGCGCCACGCCGGAGGCGGATCTGGCCCTGGAGCAGGATCTGCTGCAAGACCCCAAGGAGATCGCCGAGCATCTGATGCTCATCGACCTGGGTCGAAACGATGTCGGCCGCGTGGCGGAAACCGGCTCCGTGCAGCTCGACGACAAGATGGTCATTGAGCGCTACTCGCACGTGATGCACATCGTCTCCAACGTGACGGCCACGCTGCGCAAGGGTCTGACGGCCATGGATGCGCTCAAGGCCACCTTCCCGGCCGGCACGCTGTCCGGCGCGCCCAAGGTGCGGGCGATGGAAATCATCGACGAGCTGGAGCCGGTGAAGCGCGGCGTTTATGGAGGCGCCGTGGGCTATCTCGCGTTCTCCGGCGACATGGACTTGGCCATCGCGATTCGCACCGCCGTGATCAAGCATGGCGAAATGCATGTGCAAGCCGGCGGCGGCATCGTCGCCGACTCGGTGCCCGAGACGGAATGGGAAGAGACGATGAACAAAGCGCGGGCCGTGTTGCGCGCCGCGCAGCAGGCCAGTCGAGGTCATGCCTGAGCTAACGGCCGGCCGGACACCAGGTCGCGCGTAGAGCGTTCTTGGCGATGCGCGCGCTGTTCCGATGCCTGTCGCTCTTCCCGCTGCCCGTGCTGCACGCGGTAGGTGCCTTGCTCGGGTGGCTGCTCTGGATCATCCCCAACGATCGGCGCAAGGTCGCGCTCATCAACGTACGACGCTGTTTTCCCGAACTGTCGGAGGCCGCTGTCAGACGCCGGGTACGGCGAGCGCTGGGCCACGAGATGAAGACTCTCACCGAACTGCCACTCCTGTGGATCGGCCCGGAACGGCGCGTCGAACGGATGATCCGCCGCGTCGACAACGGCGAGCTGGTCGACCGGGCGCTCGCCAAGGGCAAGGGGCTGATTCTGCTGACCCTGCACCAGGGCTCCTTCGAGGCGCCGGCCATCGTCTACTCCAAGCAGCACGTGATGACCGGGCTGTACAAGCGGCAAAAAGGGGTGTTCGAAGCGCTCTCGCTACAAGGCCGCACGCGCTTCGGCGGCAAGATGATCCCAGCCGAAGGCAGCATCATGCTGCGCTCGCTGCTATCGCTGCTACGCGGCAACAACATCGCCTACATCCTGCCGGACCAGGACCCGCCGCCGGGGCGCGGCATCTACTCGCCGCTGTTTGGCATCCCGGCACATACACCGACGCTGGTCGCCAAACTGGCCAAGTCCACCGGCGCCGAGGTGCTGTTCTTTATCGGCGAACGCCTGCCGCGGGGTCGCGGCTACGTCATGCGTTTTGTCGAGCCCCCCGACGGCCTCCACGACCCTGATTTGCAGACGGCCACCGATGCGATGAACCAGGGCGTCGAACACTGCATCCGTGCCCTGCCGGATCAGTACTGGTGGGGATACAAGCGATTCCGCCGCCGGCCCGACGGCAGCCGCGATTTCTATACCTGATCAACCGCGGTTTAGTCCGGCGGATTGATCACGCGGTGATAGGCGACGTAGGGCATGGTCACCGGAAGCAACACCGTGTCAGCAACCGCGCTGGCGGCAAAATCCATCACGGACTGCTCCTTGTCGGTCGCATGGATAACGGGCATCAGCGGCCACGGATAGTCTGGCGGGAAGACGCCGTAAGCCGCCAGCGCGTCCAATGCCTGCGCATCTTCGCGTAGCACCGCCAGATTAAGCCGGGTGCCCGAATAGATTTTGGGCGTCCCCGGAGCACCGTAACGCAGCGTGTTGTGGGTCGCGCAGCCAGCAGATGACACCGCGGCCGAGACAGCGACGACGGCGGCGAACAAACGTCGATGCAGGGTGTTCATGAATGCACCGCCTCACCAGTCTCGGCGAATGACTTGAAATCAGCCATATAGGCCCGCGTCTGCTTGCGAAACGCCCCCGGCATCAGCCAACCCATGAGCTTCATCGGAATGCCGGAAAACTGGAACTCGCAATCCGATTCCCAGCGCGTGACCTCCGCAGACACGGCCACCAGCCGGTTTTCCTGCCGATTCCAGACGCCCCCGGCCTCGTAGGTCGCCACCCAGCTATCCGGCCAGTCGGACGACACCAGCGTCTCGGTCATGGACATGGCGCGTTTGCCAAATGCGTAATCCAGCTTCGCGGTCGAGCCTGCCTCGCCGGGGGCGCCGGTGAGCTGCTCCATGGCGACAAAACCCTTCTGCCACCCGGCCATGTTCCCGGGATCTTTCAGCAGCGCAGCGACCTGCTCACGTGGCCGATTCACCTCAATCGATTCGGAGTATTTCATCTCACCCCCTAGCTCCTAGTCGAATGAGATTGCCGCGTGCTCACTGGATGGACAAGTGCAGGCGGCCGGTGTGATCGGGCATGCTGGGCCGATGTCTTCGGAATCCTCGCGCTGGCCGCTCGCCGGTTTGATCATCGGCGCGCTTTGCATTGGCTTGGCGCCAATCTTCGTCCGCCTGACGGATGTTGGCCCGACTTCGGCTGCATTCTGGCGTCTGGCGCTGGCCAGTCCGCTGCTATTGCTGGCCTGGTCGCGCAGCCCGGAGCCTTTGCGCTGGCGGCTGCTGTGGCCTGGCCTGCTGTTTGCCGGCGATCTGGCGGTATGGCATCAGTCCATCCACATCACCAGCGTGGCCAACGCCACGTTGCTGGCGAACTTGCAACCCGCCATCGTCGCGGTCATCTCGGTGTTGTTTCTCGGGGTGCGGCTATCCCGCGGGTTCGTGCTCGGGCTGCTGCTGGCGATGTCCGGGGCCGTCATCTTGATGGCGGACAGCCTCAGCGTGTCGCCGGAGCACTTTGCAGGTGACCTGCTGGGCGTGCTCACTGCCTGCTTCTACGCGGGCTACATCCTGACCGTGGCGGCGGCACGCCGCAGCCACCATGTCGTCAGCGTAATGGCAGCGGCGACGCTGGTCGGTGCCGTGGCATTGGCCCCGATCGCCCTGGCCAGTGGCGAGGTGTTCTGGCCGGCCTCCCCGTCGGGCTGGCTGATGCTCGGGGGGCTGGCGCTGATCAGCCACATCGGCGGCCAAGGCCTCATCGCCTGGTCACTGCGGCATCTGAGCACACAGTTCTCATCGGTCAGCTTGCTGATCCAGCCGGTGGCGGCGGCCTTATTCGCGTGGTTGCTGCTCGCCGAACCGTTCGGGCCGTGGCAGGCGCTGGGCGGTGCCATCGTGCTCAGCGGCATTCTGATCTGCCGACGCAGCACACCCACCGGGCAAGCGCCGGCTACTCCACCCGCGTCAGCTTGAGCCGGACTTTGACGTCAACGTTCAAGCCCACGGTATCGCCATCGGCCCATTCACCTTCGCCGACATTAAACGCCGTGCGCTTGAGCGTGACATCGCCCCGCATCGTGGCGGTATCGCCGTCGATGACCCAGGTGAAGGGCAACGTGATGTCCTGACGGATCCCCTTGATGGTCAGCGCTCCGACAGCTTCGTAGCGCTGGTCACCCAGACTGCGAAATGACTGCGTCCGGAATCGCGCCTTGGGAAACCGCTTGAACCAGAACCAGTCCTTGCCGGCGACCGTGGAATCCCGGTCACTGCTATTGGAATCGAAAGATGTCACGTCGACCGTGACATCGAACACCGCCTGATCCAGCGCCTGTGGATCGAAACGCATGGTGGCCTCGAAGCGCTGAAACTCACCGGAGAACGTGGCGCCGGACTGCGTGGCCTCGAAGCCGAGGCGGCTGTTGGCGTGGTCGATCACCCATTCGCCGGCCCGGGCACCACCCGCCGCCAGCATGAGGAGCAACAGCAGCAACCCACGCATCACGACTCCCCACCCGGTCCACGGGATGACGATGCCCCCGGCAGCATGCGCCGGAGAACATCGTCGCGCAGCACGAAATGGTGCTTCAGCGCCGCGGCCACATGCAGCGCCAGCACGCCCACAATGGCCCACGCCAGCAGCTCGTGGACATCACCGGCCAGCGATTTGAGGTCATCATCCGGGCCGACGATTGCAGGCACCTGGAACCACCCGAACACGCTGAGCGGAAAGTTCGCCGCTGAATTAATCACCCAGCCCGACAAGGGCATGGCGATTAACAGCAGGTATAGGCCGTAGTGGGTTAGGTGAGCGGCCCCACGCTCCCAGGTCTTAAGCCCATTCGGGAGCGCGGGCGTCGGATTGAGCAACCGCCAGATCAGCCGCAGCGACATGGCCACCAGTACGAGCATGCCCAGGGATTTGTGCACCCAGAACACGTCCACCTTCAGCTTGCCGTAGGGCAGCCAGCCGGCCCACCAACCCAGGCCCAGCATGACCAGGACGGCGATAGCGATACTCCAGTGCAGCAACTGCGCCACCGCGCCCCATCGCTGACGGGTGTTGCGAATCTGCATGCCTGCCTCCGGCGGCGCTCAGCGCGGCCTTACTGGGCCGGCTTCGTCAGCTCGGTGGTGATCTCCAGCGTGATTTCATCACTCACTGCTGGCACGTACTTGTCCAGACCCCATTGGCTGCGCTTGAGCGTGCCGGTGGCGTCGAAGCCGATCACGTATTTGTCGGCAAACGGGTGCTTGCCCTGCTTGTTCAGCGTGGCGTTCAGGGTCACCGGGTGGGTCTGACCATGCAGGGTCAGGTCACCCACCACCGTGAAGCTGTTGTTGCCCGACTTGGTGATGGAGGTCGAAATGAACTTGCCGGTGGGGTACTGCTTGGCGTTGAAAAAGTCTTCGCTCATCAGGTGCTTGAAGAACTCGCCATGGCCGGGGTCGATATCCACGACGCGGAAATCCAGCTGCACGACGGACTGGGTCAGATCGGTCTCATCGATGGCCACGCCACCCGTGAAATCGGTGAGACGTGCCGAGGGATTGGAGAAGCCGAGATGGTTCCAGCCAAAGCTGACGACGGTGTGGGACTGGTCAAAGCTATACTTGACGGGTGCGGCCGTTGCCGTGCCGACCATGAGCAGGCCAGCGGCCGCGAGTGTGAGTAGACGGGCCATGTAACGCTCCTTGTAGGAATGACCCAGGCAAGGTAACCAAGCCCCCCAGAGAATAAAAGCGAAGCTTTCAGCGTGTTCACTTCAAAATCGATGAACTGTCACCCCTGCCGCCCGGAGGCCATCTGATGCCGGACAAGCCGCGCCGGATCGCCCCCAAGCTTGATGACGACGGAGAATTCCGCCCGCTGAAGCCCGGCCGCGCTGAGCGACTGCTCGCGCCGGTGGCCGACCCCGTGGACAGCTTGGCCCAACCGCCGGCCTCGCCTCCACCTACCAGCTCGACGCCTCCCCAGGACGATGACCCGATCAACGACCTGACCGCAGAGATGACGCCGCCGCGCCCGCCCGCCCAGTCGACGACGGCGCCAGCCCGCGGGACCGTAGCGCCCAAGATGCGCACCCTGCCGCCGGCCCAGCCGACACGGGCCATCTACAAGGTCAAACGCACGGTCCCGGCACCGATCCGCTGGCTGGGCTGGAGCCTGCTGGCACTCGTGCTGGCCAGCCTGGCGCTGATCGCCCCTTGGGCGGTGGTCAACCCGCCAACTTCGGCATTCATGGTCCAGGACGCCCTGGCCAACGAGCGCCCGGTGACCCAACAATGGGTCGACGCCGATGCCATTGCCGACACCGCATTCGCCGCAGTCATCGCTGCGGAGGATCAGCGCTTCCATCAGCATTTCGGGTTTGATGTGGAATCCATGCGCAAGGCCTGGGAAGCCCACCAACGCGGCGAGGCCCTGCGGGGGGCCAGCACGATCACCCAGCAGACGGTGAAGAACCTCTGGCTGACGCCACATCGCAGCATCATCCGCAAGGGCATCGAAGCCTGGTTAACCGTGGTGGCCGAGTTGGTCTGGACCAAGGAACGCACGCTGACGCTATACCTGAATCTCGCCCAGTTCGGTGAGGGGTTGTACGGAGTGGAAGCCGCGTCTCAGCATTATTTCGGCAAGCCGGCATCAGAGCTGACCCGCAGTGATGCGGCCTGGCTAGCAGTCTTACTGCCCGCGCCCACTCGCTACCGCATCGACCCGCCCACCGACTACACGCGTGGCCAGCATGCCTGGATTCTGAGTCAGATGGCCCCCACCGTCGGGCGCTGAAGCCACCCTGATCGACACATCGCATGGAGTTCGAACCCCGTCGCCTGCCCGGTGATCCCCGCGACATCCGCAATCGCTGGTTACGCACGGCCTGGTCGCTCATCCGCCGCAAACTACTGACGGCCATCATCGGCTGCCTGCTCTATGGCGCAGCCATCGAGCTCATTGACCAGCACGGCACGCCCTCGCTGGACGACCCCTGGGGACTGATCACCTGGCTGACCATGGTGCTGGCAATCTGTGCGACTGCGCCCTGGTTCATGGCCATGCTGATGAGCGTGGCCTATGCCGCCGACCACAGCCGCAATGCGTTTTCACTCTGGCGCGACCTGTTCCTCGGTCCGTCGCGCGCACTGATTGGCCCCTTGTCGCTGCGGACCATGCTGATCTACGGCGGGGTGCTCTGCGGCGCGCAGGTTGCCCTGCTCGCACTCACCGAGTGGCTGCTAGTGCCCACCGAACCCGAGCAGTCACCACCCGTGCTCTGGGAGCCGTCTGGCCCCATTGCCTGGCTGCTCATCGGCTGCGCCGAGCATGTCTGGTATGCGGTGCTGGCCTCTCCGCTGGCGGTCGCCCTGGCCGAGTTGTTTGCCATTCCGGTGCTGATGCGTACCGAGTCCGACCGGGTGCAGGCGATTCGGCTGTCGGCACTGGGCGTGCAGCGCAATCTCGGGCCCATCCGCCGCTGTTATGTGGGCCTGCCCCTGATGCTACTGGCCGCCCTACTGCCGGGGCCTATCACCATTCTGGGGTTTGGATTTGCGTCGGTGGTCGTGTACGTGGCGTATCGCGAAATCTACGAGGCCCGGGCGGAGAACCTGCCAGAAGCTGCGCACAGCGCCGCCTTTGCTCCGGCCGCGCCACCTGGCTAGCCCTATCGGGCACATGGCCGCATTGGCGGGCGAATTCCGCATAGGCAGTCATGAAACCCGACTCCAACCGAGCGCCCATTTATGCCTGGCGCCAAATCTTCGAGACCTTTGATGCGGTATGCGCCGCAGACTGTCCGGACCAGATGCTGCGGACGCTGCCCGCCGATCTGGCGAGACCCGTGCGCGCCCTGATAGAGGCCGCGCAGGCTGCGCCCGACACCGAGTCACGCGGGCTGCTCATCCGCAGACCACCGCCGACCCGACCGGCCGCCACGCAGGATTTACTGCCCTGCCGGCAGCGCCTCAGAATCCGCGGCTGCGGCTGATCCGGATTCGTTGAGGACCACACGCAACCAAGCGCGTGCCTTGATCCAGTCGCGGCGTATCGTGCGTTCGGTCAAACCGAGAATCTGCGCCGTCTCGGCATTGGAGAAGCCCGCAAAGAAGCGGCATTCGACGACCCGTGCCAACCTCGGCTCCAGGCTGTCCAGCTGGGACAGCGCCTCATCCAGTTCGACCAGTTCGGCATCCTCGTCGACACCGACATCGCCCAGGGCATCTAGCGACAGCGCAGCCTGTTTGCCACCCCGCTTGAGCGCCGTTCGGGCGCGGGCCTCATCCACCAGCACCTGTCGCACGCAGTTGGCAGCGGCGGCCATGAAATCCTCGACGCTGGACCAGCGATGGTCGGTGGCCAGTCGCAGGTAGGCGCTGTGCACCAGTTCGGTGGTCTGCGGATTGGCCGCGCCCGGCCAGCGTCGCAGCTCGCGGCGTGCGGTGTGCTTGAGCCGGCTGTAGCACAGCTCCACCAGCGCATTAGTTTGAATCGCGTGTTCCACGGCCATCCGTAGCGTTGAACCTCGGGCTCATCCTAGCGTCCCTGCACCCCGACACCGGAACTGGGTCTCATCCTGAGGCCCAGGCGATGACTGCTTTGAGCATCAGCGCACAGTCCAGATCAGCATGAGCGTGGGATCGACGAATTCACCTTCGCCCCCGCTGCGGCGCTCGCGCAAGTCGGCCACCAGTTCCAGTGAAGGCTGGGCGCTCGGTGAGAAATAGCCCCCTAAATGCCGAGGCGTCCAGCGCAGGCGGCCGTTTGCATGGGACTCGGTCACCGAGGCCTGTGCCCAGACCTGGTCACGATAGGCGCGATCCACTCCGACTTCGAGATGAACATCCGACCACAGGGTGTCGGCGATGGCCTGCACGCCCGCATGCACCGCCATGTTGTGCCCGGCCGCCAGGTCGTAATTCGACGCGGTGCTCCACGCTCGCAGCCGCAGGCGACGCCAGGGCAACTCGGCGGACAGATTCACAATGCCCGCACGGGTGAGCGACCGAGTCTGATGCTTGCGTGTCTGCTGATGAAACCATTCGGTATTGAGGTTGAGCAGGACCCGACCCAGCTGCTGCCCCATGCCCAGGCGCAGACGTGTTTCTGTTTGTTGGCGCCAGTCCACCGCAACGCCGGCAGGCGCGCGATCCAGGTGTTCCAGCTCGACGCGCAGGCTGCGCCCGCCGCGACGGATGCCATGCCAGCCCACCCAACGTCGCTGGGTACGAGTACGCTGCGGCTTGGAGCGTTGCTGCACTTGTTCGCCCAGGCCGGCGTTGATCTGCCCGCCCGCCCAGGGTCGTTCGATGCGCAACGCGCGACGCTCGCGGTCGCCGGCAAACCAGATGTCGGTCGGCAGCGCGTAGTCCTCGCCAAACTGCTGCCAGTCCACCGCCACGCGCCACACACCGAACTGTCGTTGTACCGAGGTCTGCAGGCTGGCGTCCTGACGTTCACGGTGGTTGAAGGCCGGACGAGGCGCCAGCGAGTGGTAATCAATACGGGAGATGACGCTCAGCCGGTCATCGCGCCAGGCGAAGTCGCCGGCGAGCGATAAATCAGACGCGTCGCGCACCCGCGCGTCAGGCTGCAACCAGAGCCGATCCGGCTCGCGGGCCTGCGATTGGATACCGGCCTCCCAACCGTCTGCTGTCAGGCGGATGGCCGAACCATTGATGTGTTGAATCCACTGCACGCCGATGGGCGAGGTGTCGGTTCCCTGCCCTGCGATGGGCAGAACACCACTGAGGCCGACAACCAAGCCACGCATGGCGCGAGCGGACAGCCCAAGGCGTATCACCACACTACCCTGCCCCGCCACTGCGAGACCGCTGTCATTGAGTTCATGAATCGATGGTGCATGCCCGGCATGCCACGCAACGCGACACAGGTTAAGGGATGAGGACTGAAGATTTCGAGAACCCATGCGCGGTTTGAGGCGCATGCCTGCACCGTTAGTCCCGAGGAAAACCACCAGTTGTCGCAACAGGGCCGCAACCCGCGCCAGATGCGCCGAATGCCTCGTCAGTGCGTCAGGTCTCGAGGCAAAAAAAACCGGCGGTGGTCGCCACCACCGCCGGAATTAGGGGGAGCGAAGATCACCAAGGTGACCCACGCACTTCCCGACACGTGTCAGAGACCGGAGGACCTCTGGGAACCACACGTGTCAGTTCATAAAACGTATTCCGGAGAAAATTCCGGACACCGCGGCGTCAATGGCTGATATCGCTAGCCGGTATTTCGCATACCGGCGGCAATCCCGTTGATCGAGCGCAGCAGTGCTTCTTTCCAGACGGGCTCGTCCGGCCGCTCCCGGCAGCGCTCGATGAGCAGGGTCTGGATCGCGTTCAGCGGATCGAGATACGGCCGCCGCCGCTCCAACGAGCGGCCCAGTGCCGGGTCCTCACCCAGTAGCTGGGTCTGACCGGTGATGCGCAGGATTTCTGTGCAAGCCCGGCGATACTCGGCCTCGATCACCGAGAAAATAGCCTGCGCCTTCGCCTGATCGGGCGCGAGCTCAGCGTAGCGGCGGGCGATGTCCATGTCCGCCTTGGTCAAGGCCATCTGCGTGTTGTTCAGAAAGTTGGCGAAGTACGGCCATTGTTCGGCCATCTCCCGCAACAGGGCCGTCGCATCCGGGTGCTCGGCCTGGAAACGCTCCAGCGCCGTGCCCACACCCAGCCAGGCCGGTAGTGTGTGCCGCGACTGCGCCCAGGCGAACACCCAGGGAATGGCGCGGATCGAATACTTGCCCCGCTCGGCCTTCTTGCGGTGGCTGGGGCGCGAGCCAATGTTTAGCGAGCCGATCTCTGCCACCGGCGTGGCATCGTAGAAGTAGTCGAAGAACCCTTCCGTGTGCTCGGTCAACTCCCGGTACCAGGCCTCGCCCTCGGCGGCCAAGCGCGCCATGGCATCGAGGTGAGCCTGGGGTGCGTCGTCGGCGTACAGCGCATGCTTGATCACGCCGCTCACCCCCACCGTCAGCTCGTAGACCGCGGTCTCCGGGTTGTTGTAGCGGTAGAAGATCATCTCACCCTGCTCGGTGAACTTAATCCGACCGTTCACGGTGTCCGGTGGCTGGGCCAGAATCGACGAATGCGTCGGACCACCACCGCGACCGACGGTGCCACCACGGCCGTGGAACAGCAGGCAGCCTACGCCCTGCTCACGACAAAGCGTGGTGACTTCGCGCTGGGCGTTATAAAGGTTCCAGCTCGAAGCGAGGATGCCGCCATCCTTGCAGGAATCCGAATAGCCCAGCATGACTTCCTGGTCCCCGCCAGAAGCCTCGAGCATCTGCCGGTACACCGGGTTGGCCAGCAAGGCCTGCATCACGGGCCGGATGTGAGCCAGATCCTCGATGGTTTCGAACAGCGGCGCGATCCGCATCCGGCAAACAGCCCCATCGGCCTGCCAGCCCGTGAGGCCGTAAACCGACCCCAGCGCCAAGACTTCCATCACATCGCTGGCACTGTGAGCCATGGAAATCACATAGGCGCCGAACGTCTCCTCACCAAAGACATTCTGCGCCTGGGCCATCATCTGGATGGGCGCCAGCACCTGACGCACCGACTCGCTGAAGAACTCCAACGGTGGCGGCGACGGCGGGTTCTCGACAATGCGTGTCAGCAACTCCATGCGCTCTGGCTCGCCCAGCGCGGCGTAGTCGTCGCAGCGTCCCGCCTCACGCAGCAAGTCGGCCACCGCCTCCTCATGGCGGGGCGACTCCTGGCGCAGGTCCAGTCGGGCCAGCGAGAAGCCGAAGGCCTCGGCGGCGAAAATCAGATCCTTAAGCCGGCGATTGGCGATGTTGTCGTCGCCGTGGCTGCACAGCGACTGGTGAATCAGCCGCAGGTCATCAATGAAATCAGCCACCGAGGCATAGCCGCCCGAGGCACGGCGAGACCGCTGGGCGCGGTTCTCCAGTTCGGCCTGGACCTGCTCGACCATGGCCGTCAGCCGTTCGCGCATCAGGTAGAGCTTGCGGCGATAGGGCTCCTGGGCGAAACGCTCCGGCAGCGCGCCGGTCCGATTGAGATACTCGGCTTCGTCCTCAGCCAGTGAGGCTTCGAAACTGGGTGTCGGCGCACACCAGCGCCGCGAATGCGAGAGCTCATCGGCCAGCACGTCGGTTTGACGCAGGTAATACGTCAGCACCTCGCGAATCTGCATGCGCAACGCATACCAGGAGGTGTTGACCGTCACGAAGGGGTTGCCGTCGCGGTCTCCGCCCACCCAGGAACCGAAGCGTAGAAAGGCCGGGAAGCGAATGCGTTGCTCGTAGCTGCGACCGAGGGCGCGCTCCAGGTTGCGACAAAGCACCGGGACAGCCTGGATGATCGACTGGTTGAAGTAATGCAGCGTGTTGCGGATTTCGTCCTCCGCCGTCGGCCGCTGCCCACGCAATTCCTCGGTCTTCCACAGCGTCTGGATCTCGCGACCAATGGCCTCGACGACCTCGGACGACTCGCCATCCTCCAGCCGCTCGTTGAGCACGAAGATGCGCCGTAGCGCCTCCATGACCGTGCGACTCTTGGCCTCAGTGGGGTGCGCGGTGAAGACTGGGTTGTAGCGCATACGGCCCAACAGCTCGGACATCGCCGTCGCATCCAGTCCGGACTCCACCGCCGAAGCCAGCGCGTCGTCAAAAGACCCCACCCACAGCCGTCCGCCCTGCGCCACCTGCTGGCGCCGCGCCCGGTGCTGGTACAGCTCGTCGGCAATGTTCACCAGCTGGAAGTAGATCGTGAACGCACGCACAACCTGCATCAGGGTTTCAGCATCCAGCGCACGGATCATCCGATCCAGGCCCTCCAGGCCGTCACGTTCGCCGTTTCGCAGCGCGATAAAGCCGGTGCGCAGTTCCTCGACCACTTCGAACACCCCGGGCCGGGCGTGCCGGGCAATGACCTGACCCAACAACTTGCCCAGCAGCTTGACGCGAGCACGCAAGGCGAAGTCTTCAGGGTCCATGGCAAGTTCGTTCATCAGCGCAGGGTCTCCAGGGCAGCTCCGGGATCTTCCTCACCAGCCTGCGGTTGCACGTCGGCAGCCTGTCCGGTGGTGGTCGGTTCGTCGTGGGCGATCTGCACGGCGCGACGGGCCAGCGTTTCGATCAACCCCCAATCCTTACGGGCCACGGCATCGGCCGGCGCCATCCAGGTGCCGCCGACGCAGGCCACGTTGGGCAGCCCCAGATAACGCGGCAAATCCTCTTCGCGAATGCCGCCGGTGGGGCAAAACAAGGCGTCCGGGATCGGGCCGGCAATGGCCCGCAGAAAATCCGAGCCGCCCGCCAGCTTGGCGGGAAACAGCTTCATGGCGTGGAAACCCAGCTCGTAGGCGGTCATCACTTCGGTCGGTGTCATCACACCGGGCAGCAGTGGAATCGGGTGCTCTTGTGCGCGCAGCGACGGCGGCAGGCCCGGCGAGACGGCAAATCGGGCGCCGGCGTCCCAGGCGGCTCGGATGTCAGCGTCGCTGCGCACCGTGCCCACGCCCACCTGGGCATCCGGCACCTCGCGCGCAATCCGTTCGATGGCCGTCAGCGCCGCTGGCGTGCGCAGCGTGATCTCCAGGTTGGGCAGACCACCGTCGACCAACGCCTTGGCCAGCGGCACAGCGTCGTCCGGCGACTCAATGACCAGGACCGGAATCACCGGCGCCGAGTGCAACAACTCCATGAGTGTCATCGCAAGCTCCTCGAATCAGAACAGGCTGGCGGCGCCGGCCTCGGCGCCGTTATTGGCCGCACGCAGCGCCGAGAACAACTCGCGCCCGTACCCGGGCGGGCTGGCCGGTACCGTCGCGACCTCGCGCATGGCCCACACCGAAGCGGAGACCTGCGCTTCCAAGATGCCGCGCTCGCCGTCCAGGCGAATCACATCACCATCTCGCACCTTGCCCAGCGGTCCACCATCGGCCACCTCGGGTGTGACATGGATGGCGGCCGGCACCTTGCCCGATGCGCCGGACATGCGACCGTCGGTCACCAGCGCTACCTTGAACCCGCGATCCTGCAAGACCCCGAGTTGCGGGGTGAGCTTGTGGAGTTCCGGCATGCCGTTGGCTTTAGGCCCCTGACCGCGCACCACCGCAACCAGATCGTGGTTCATCCGCCCGGCCTGGAAAGCATCGATCAAGGCCTGCTGATCCTCGAACACCATCGCCGGTGCTTCGATAACCCGGTGCTCGGGCTTGACCGCCGATACCTTGATCACTCCACGACCGAGGTTGCCATCGAGCACGCGCAGCCCGCCGGTGGGTGCGAAGGGGTTGTCCAGACCGCGCAGCACATCGGTGTCGCCGCTTTGAGCCGGCGCGTCCACCCATTCGACACGGCCGTCCTCTGCCAGTCGCGGTTCGCGGGTGTAGGCTGACAACCCAGAGCCGACGACGGTTTCGACATCCGAATGCAGTAGCCCGCCGCGCAGTAACTCGGCCATGAGAAAACCCATGCCGCCAGCGGCGTGAAAGTGATTCACGTCGGCGCTGCCATTGGGATAAATCTTCGCCAGCGACGGGGTCACTGCCGACAAGGCGCCGAAGTCGTCCCAGGTGACAATCAGCCCGGCGGCCCGTGCCATCGCCACCAGATGCAGGGTGTGATTCGTGGACCCGCCCGTGGCCAGCAGCCCCACGATGGCATTGACGAAGGCGCGCGCATCGAGCATTTCGCCAATGCCCCGCTCGGCCGCATGCGCCAGCCGGCCACACTGGCGAGCCGCCTCGGCGGTGAGCGCATCGCGCAGGGGCGTATTCGGATTGACGAAGGCCGTACCCGGCAGGTGCAGGCCCATGACCTCCATCAACATCTGGTTGGAGTTGGCCGTGCCGTAGAACGTGCAGGTGCCTGGTCCGTGGTACGCCCGTGATTCGGCCTCCAGCAGTTCGGCGCGGCCGATCTTGCCCTCGGCAAACTGCTGGCGAATTCGCGCCTTCTCGTCATTCGCCAGCCCGGAGGTCATGGGGCCCGCCGGCACAAACACCGTGGGCAGGTGGCCGTAGCTCAGCGCGCCGATGACCAGCCCGGGGACAATTTTGTCGCAGACGCCCAGCGCCAGGGTCCCGTCGAACATGTCGTGGGACAGCGCAATGGCCGTGGCCATGGCAATGACATCGCGGGAGAGCAGGCTCAGCTCCATGCCGGGCTGGCCCTGGGTGACGCCGTCGCACATGGCGGGCACGCCCCCGGCGAACTGGGCCGTGGCCGTGACTTCACGCGCCGCAGCCTTGATGAGTTCGGGATAGGCCGCCAACGGCTGATGCGCTGACAACATGTCGTTGTAGGCCGAGACAATGGCGAGATTCGGCCACTGCAAACCGGCCAACGGCGGCTGATCCGTGCCCGCCGCCGCGAACCCATGCGCCAAGTTCGTGCAGGATAAGCGGCCGCGTGTCCGCCCCTGTGCCCGCGCGGCACCGAGTTGTTCCAGATAACCCGCCCGCAAATCCTTGCTGCGGGATTCGATCCGTGCCGTGACTTCAGCCACGGTCGGGTGTAGCGGTTCAACCATGCGTTGCTCCTTGCTGCACCGGATGTTCGGCGGCGCCGACAGGCACCGCGTACACCCACCGGTCACCCCGGCGGCGTGCCCGTTCAACCACACCACACTCATTCGACCTTGTCACGCGCCGGTCAACGCCCGGTGCTTGAATCACCGGCGGGCAGCGGTGGTAACGTGCTGTGGCGTAGATCATGCAAACAACGCGCCGGAGACCCCAACTGCTCCGGCGGCGTCATAGGAGGCGCAACAATGCGCGGCGACACGTTCGACATGGTGATTTTCGGCGGCGCGGGCGATCTCGCCACGCGCAAGCTCATCCCCGCGTTGTACTACCTGAACAAGGACGGCCAGATTCAGGGCAGCAGCCGGATTCTTTGCACCGGACGCTCGGAAATGGACCAGGCGGCGATGCGCGATCATGCCGCTGGCGCCTGCCGACAGTACGTCCGTGACAGCGATCTCGACGACGCGGCACTGCGTGCATTTCTGGAGCGCTTGGACTACGTCAAGCTCAGCGCCGACGACGCAGGCGATTTCGCCAACCTCGCCGACCAGCTGAATCGACAGGACCCGGACCGCTGCCGGGTGTTCTTCCTGGCAACGGCACCCAAGCTATTTGCCACCATCTGCGAAGGGTTGGCGGGCGCTGGTCTGAACACGCCTCAAGCGCGCGTCGTGCTGGAGAAACCCCTGGGCAGTGACCTGCAGTCGGCGACTGAAATCAACCGGCGCGTCGGCGCGGTGTTTAGCGAAGACCAGGTCTTTCGTATCGACCACTACCTGGGCAAGGAAACCGTCCAGAACCTCATGGCGCTGCGTTTTGGCAACGCCTTGTTCGAGCCGCTCTGGCGACGCACGAATATCAATGACGTGCAGATCACCCTGGCCGAGCAGGTCGGGCTGGAAGGCCGCGCCGGTTATTACGAGCACACCGGCGCCATGCGGGACATGATCCAGAACCACCTGCTACAGCTGCTCTGCATCGTGGCGATGGAGCCCCCCACTGCCACCGAAGCCAACGCCGTGCGCGATGAGAAGCTCAAGGTGTTACGGGCACTCAAACCGCTGTCTGGTCAGACCGCCATCCGTGACACCGTACGCGGCCAGTACCGGGCCGGCGCGATTAACGGGCAGGCCGTGCCCGGCTATCTGGACGAAGAGGGCGTGGAGCCCGATAGCCGAACCGAAACCTTTGCGGTGATCAAGGCGCATATCGACACCTGGCGCTGGGCTGGGGTGCCGTTTTTCCTGCGCACGGGCAAGCGGCTGGCAGAGCGCCGCGCGGAGATCGTCATCAACTTCCGCCCGGTTCCGCTCAATATCTTTGGTGCAGATCTCGGAGACCTGCCCGCCAATCGCCTAGTCATCCGCCTGCAGCCGGACGAAGGCGTCAGCCTCAATGTGCTGGCCAAGCAACCCGGTCCGGCGATGCGGCTCAAACCCGTCAGCCTGCGCCTGGATTTTGCGCGAACCTTCAAGGTGCGTCCGCTGGATGCTTATGAACGATTGCTGACGGAGGTGATTCGCGGCAATCTCACCCTGTTCATGCGCAATGACGAACTGGAAGCCGCCTGGCGCTGGGTCGATCCCATTCTGGCGGCCTGGAAAGATGACGGTGATCGTCCGCGTGGATACAACGCAGGAAGCTGGGGCCCGTCGTCAGCCGTCTCGCTGCTGGCCCGGGAAGGGTTTGCATGGCACGAGGAGGTGGAGGATGGCCCATGACTGGTTCGAATTTCCCGATAGAGACGCGCTAGCCGCCGCGCTGGGCGCTCGCATTGGCGAACGGCTTGCGGAGGCGATTGATGCCCGCAAGCAGGCCTCGCTGGTCGTGTCCGGTGGACGCACACCCGTTCGCCTGTTTGGCGCGCTATCGAAGCTCCCGTTGAACTGGTCCAGCATTCATGTGCTGCCGGCCGATGAGCGCTGGGTGGACGAACAAGAAGCCGCCAGCAACGTCGGTCTGATTCGCCGGGAGCTGGCCCGCGACCAGGCGGCCGACGCGCATGTCATCTCGCTCAAGACACCACATACCCTGCCTGAATCGGGTCAGATGGTGGCCGAAGCCCGCGTGGCCGAGGTGGGGTTTCCACTGGATGTCGTGGTCCTCGGCATGGGCAACGATGGCCATACCGCCTCGTTGTTTCCCGACGCACCGGAGCTGACCGGGGTTCTCGATAGCGATCACGCCTGTGAGGTGGTCCGCCCACCCAGCCAGCCGACAGCTCGCATGACGCTCACGCCCGTCGCGCTGAATAACGCGCGCTATCAGTTTCTGCACATCGAAGGCGAGGACAAGCGCGAAACCTTCGAGCGAGCCATCGCCGACCGGGATGTCGAGGCCATGCCCGTGCGCACCGTGCTGTTCGACCGCGGCCCCCGTCTGCAGGTTTACTGGTCTCCCTGAGTGCCCTGCTCGGCCTGCTGCAAGGTCCACAGATCGGCATAGCGGCCGCCACGCGCCAGCAGCTGGCTGTGATGGCCGGTTTCCACGATACGTCCCTGCTCCAGCACCACGATCCGGTCGGCATCGGCCACGGTGGACAGACGATGGGCAATGATCACCGTGGTCCGGTCAGCTGCCACGGCGCGCAGGGCACGGACCACTGATTGCTCGGACTCCGAATCCAGCGAGCTGGTGGCCTCGTCGAACAGCAGAATGCCGGGCTGTTTGAGGACCGCGCGCGCAATGGCAACGCGTTGCTTCTCGCCGCCGGACAGCTTGAGCCCCCGTTCGCCGACCTGGGTGTCCAGGCCGTCCGGCAAGCTGGCGACAAAGGCGTCCAGGTGGGCTAGACGTAACACGTCATCAATCGCCTGCTCGCTGGCATCGGGATTCCCGTAGGCAATGTTGTAGCCCAGCGCGTCGTTGAACAGCACGGCGTCCTGTGGGACCACGCCGATGTTGCCACGCAGGCTGGCCTGGCTCAGCCTGCGGACATCATGGCCGCCGACCCGGATCACGCCGGCGTCTACGTCGTAGAAACGGAAGATCAGGCGACCAAGCGTGGATTTACCGGCACCGCTGGAACCAACCACCGCAACAGTCTCCCCGGCGGCGACCTCCAGGCTCACGCCCTGAAGAATCGGGCGGCGGCTGTCGTAACCGAAATGCACGTCTTCGAAGGCGATGGCGGCCGGTGCTCGGGGTAAGTCCACGGCCGGTTCCGGGTCCTGGACCTCCGGCTCGATATCCGTGAGCCGAAACATGCGACCGATATCGGCCAGTGCCTGTTTGATCTCCCGGTAGACGAAGCCCAAAAAATTCAGCGGCACAAACAGTTGCAGCATGTACGCGTTAACCAGCACCAGATCGCCCAGTGTCATGGTGCCCGCGACGACCTGGCGGCCGGCCAGAATCATCATCACCGTCACCGCTGCGCCCACGATGAGTGCCTGACCGAGATTAAGCGTGGCCAGTGAGACGCGGTTTTGCGCCATGGCCGACTCCCATTCGCCCAGGCTGTCGGCGTAGCGCCGGGCCTCGAAGGCTTCGTTCCCGAAATACTTAACGGTTTCGAAATTCAGTAGCGCATCGATGGCGCGGGTATTGGCACGCGATGCCAACTGATTCTGACGCCGTACATAGCCGGTTCGCCATTCGGTGACGACCACGGAGAAGCCGATGTACAGGGTCACAGCCACGGCGATGACGGCGGCGTAGGTCCAGGAGTAACCCACCAGCAGAATGCCGGCGACCAGGCCGATTTCGATCAGCGTCGGGACAATGTTGAACGCCATGAAGCGCAGCAGGAACCGAATGCCCGAAACACCCCGCTCGATGTCCCGCGACAAGCCGCCCGTGCGCCGCGCCAGATGAAAACCCAGGTCCAGCCGGTTGAGGTGATCAAAGACCTCCAGCGCCACCCAGCTCATGGCACGCTCTGTCACCCGCCCAAAGACCACGTCGCGCAACTCGCCGAAGGCCACGGTGGCGAACCGTAATGCGCCGTACGCCAGCAACAAGGCCAGCGGCAACACGATGACATTCTGCTCCGCCACATCGAGCGCATCGACGATGTGCTTGAGCACGACGGGCAACGCCACGGTGGCCGCCTTGGCGGCAATCAGGCACAGCGTGGCCACGAGCACCCGGCCACGAAACGTCAGCAGATAGGGGGCCAGCCGCACCACCGCGCGCCATTCGCCCGGCTCGGGTGGACGCTGATCATCGGCTCCAGCAGTCGATGGCCTCATGCGCTGTCGCGCTCTACGCGGGCACTAGCCACCGAGCACCTGCTGGGCACGGGTGTCGATGCCGCGAAGTCGTTGCTCAAGCGTCTGACGCTCCTGGGCATCGGCCGCACTCAATATAGCTTGCTGCATGTAAGCCAGACCGACATCCACATCGCCCGCCAGGTAGTGGGTTTCGCCCAGCGCGAACATCAACGCCGCCTGCATAGGCGCAACATCCTCACCGCCTATTTGCAACTCGTCATAGGCACGCTGCGCATCCTGAACCGCGGCCAGCGCTGGTTGGGCTTGCCCTTGCAGTGACAGGTTTTCGGCTAGACGGAGTTGAGCCCGGACTCGCGCTTCGCCCGTCTGCTCGGCCACCAGGCGGCGCAGGGCGGACTCGGCGCGCTGCAGGCGTCGGCGGTTGTCGGCCGGATCCAGCTGGAAACGCTCATCCGTGGCGCGCAGCGTTTCAATCTGCGCGAGCAGGTCCAGGGCATCGGCGTTCATCACCGTGTCAAGCAGCGGCGCCATCGCCAGCCAGGCCCCCTCGGCATCCTGCTGCAGGAACAGCACGCGCGCCAAGGTCGTTTGCAGCGCGGCATCGTCCGGGTGGCGGGCACGCGCCTGATGCAGCGCCCGCTCGGCATCAGCGGGTCGGCCCAGCATGACAAGGCATTCGGCCTGTCGTCGCAGGGACTGATGCCAGGGTCGTGATCCCTCGGTGAGCGTTCGAGTCAGATCCTCCAGCTGCGGCAGCCAGTCTGCGCAGAGTTCGGGATTCAGTCGGTAACGCGCGAAGGTCTGCTGCATCTGCAGATAGGCGTCCGGCAAAGATTCACGGGTGGATGAGTCGGGGAGCTCAGCTGCACGGCCCCGCGTTGCAGCCGGCGGATTCTCGGCCAGCGGATCAGATCCACCGAGTTGTTGCGCCGGATGCCTGGCGGGGGGGGCGACTGGCGCACTCGGGGGTGCAGCGGTCACTGCCGGAGGTGCCGACACCTGCTCGCGTTGAGGTTCGGGCCAGCACCACCAGAGCAACCCGACACCGATCGCGACGAGCAGCCATACAGACCCGCGCTTCACGAACACTCCATCAGCTGAACTGGCTCAAGCGGCGACAGAGGGGTGCCCACCAAACATCGACAGGCATGCGGCATGCGTGAGCCCATGATTGCGCACGCAGGCCGCGGAAGCGCGGTCTACCAGACGTGCTCGTGAATCGCGAGAATCGCCTTCAGCACGTCACGGCGAGAGATCGAACCGATCAGACGGTTGTCATCCATCACCGGATACCGCTTGAACGGCTTTTCCATGAACATCTTGGCGATTTCGATGACGCTGGTGTCGCCCTCGACGGTGATGACGTCAGGGCTCATGAACTCCGAGACCTTACCGCCGGCCTCACCGTAGTAGCCCGCATGCGTGGCCACGCGCATGCAGTCCTTCTCCGACAGCAGGCCGACCAGGCGACCCATTTTGTCGACGACTGGCGCGCCCGAAATCCCCTTGTCCAGGAGAATGCGGATGGCTTCCATGACACTGGTATCCGGAGACAGGGTCACCAGATTCGCCGTCATGTAGTCCTTGGCCTTGATCGAGTGCAGCATCCGCCTCCCCTTGCCTCGTCGTGGTCCGATAATCGCAGTCTAAGCCCGATAGGCCCGTGATGCATCGTGGGCCGGCGCGCTGAACTCGGCCTCACACTTGGTCTTGCAGGCGCAGTCGATGCCGTCGATCTTGTTCAGACCACCGCAGGAGCCCTTGATGGGGTCACGCTTGGCCATCACGCCAACCGACATGGCGGCGACGACGGCCGACATGATCACGAAAGTGACGATAAACATTGCCATGAAGCTTGCTCCTGCCTGAATGCGGAAGACTGTAACGGTTCGGACAGTCCTGAGTATGGACGTTCCGTACTAGCCGCCGAAATCGTCCAACATGATGTTCGAACGCTCGACACCGAGGTTCTCCAGCATGTCGATCACTGCGGCGTTCATCATCGGTGGTCCGCAGAGGTAGTACTCGCAATCTTCCGGCGCCGGGTGGTCCTTCAGGTAGTTGTCGTGCAGAACCTGATGGATGAACCCGGTGTAGCCCTCCCAATTGTCTTCCGGTTTGGGGTCGGACAGGGCCACATGCCATTCGAAGTTATCGTTCTCTTCGGCCAGTTTGTCGAAATGGTCGACATAGAACATCTCGCGCTTGGAGCGGGCGCCGTACCAGAAGCTCATCTTGCGATTGCTGCCAAGACGCTTGAGTTGGTCAAAGATATGGCTGCGCATGGGCGCCATACCGGCACCACCACCGACGAAGACCATCTCGTTCTCGGTCTCGCGTGCGAAGAATTCACCGAAGGGACCGGAAATCGTGACCTCGTCACCCGGCTTCAGGTTGAAGATGAACGAACTCATCTGACCCGGCGGATAGTCCTTTCCGGGCGGCGGCGAGGCGATACGCACGTTGAGCATGATGATGCCGCGCTCTTCCGGGTAGTTCGCCATCGAGTACGCGCGAATGACGTTCTCTTTCACCGTGGAGGTGTACTGCCACTGATTGAAGCGGTCCCAGTCTTCGTGGAACCGTTCTTCAACGTCGAAATCCTTGTAGTGCACCGTGTGGGGCGGGCATTCGATCTGAATGTAACCACCCGCGCGGAAGTCGACGTTTTCGCCTTCCGGCAGCTCCAGCACCAGCTCCTTGATGAAGGTGGCCACGTTGTGATTCGAGCGCACTTTGGCGCGCCACTGCTTGACCCCGAACACCTCGTCCGGGACCTGAATCTTCATGTCCTGCTTAACCGTCACCTGACAGGACAGGCGATCACCCTCGCGTGCTTCACGCTTGGTGATATGCGATTCCTCGGTGGGCAGGATCGAGCCGCCGCCTTCTGTGACCTTGACCCGGCACTGGGCACAGGTGCCGCCACCGCCACAGGCCGACGAGACGAACAGCTTGTTGTCCGCCAGCGCGCCAAGCAGCTTGCCGCCCACCGGGGCCTGGATGGTTTTCTCGCCGTTGATCTCGATGTCCACCGTGCCGGAGGCCACGAGCTTTGACTTGGCGAACAGAATCACCATCACCAGGAACAGCACGACGGCGGTGAACAGTCCGACTCCGAGTCCGATTTCAACCATGGTGTTACCTCTACCTGCAGCGAGTCAGTCAGAACGACTCGCTGGCGTAATTCGTGGTGGCGATTAGAGCTGGATGCCCGAGAACGCCATGAAGCCCAGCGCCATCAGGCCGGCCGTGATGAAGGTGATGCCCAGCCCCTGCAAGCCATCGGGAACATCCGAGTACTTGAGCTTTTCCCGAACGCCCGCCAGGGCTGCAATCGCCAGCGCCCAGCCTACGCCGGAACCCAGCCCGTAGGTCACAGATTCCGCGAAGTTGTAGTCGCGTTCCACCATGAACAGGCTGCCGCCGAGAATTGCGCAGTTCACGGTGATCAGCGGCAGGAAAATGCCCAGGGCGTTGTAGAGCGCAGGCACGAACTTATCGAGCGTCATCTCCAGAATCTGCACCGAGGCTGCGATCACGCCGATGTAGCTGATCAGACCCAGGAAGGACAGATCGACCTCCGGCAGCCCGGCCCAGGACAGAGCGCCTTCCTTGAGCAGGAACTGGTAGATCAGATTGTTCAGCGGCACGGTGATCGTCTGCACCGCCACCACTGCGGCACCCAGGCCAATGGCCGTCGAAATCTTCTTGGACACGGCCAGGAAGGTGCACATGCCGAGAAAGAACGACAGCGCCAGGTTTTCAACGAAAACCGCCTTGATGAAAAGGTTGATCAGGTCGGTCATCACACGACCTCCGTGCGGTGGACTTCATGGATCTGGTAATCCGGATGCTCAACCTGCTCGGTCTTCTTGCTCCGCAGAATCCAGATGAAGATACCGATGATGAAGAAGGCACTGGGCGGCAACAGCATCATGCCGTTGGCCTCGTACCAACCGCCTTCAGTGGCCAACGGCAGGATCTGATAGCCCAGCAACGAGCCGGAGCCGAACAGTTCGCGCACGGTGCCCACGACAATGAGGATGAGCGAGTAGCCCAGACCGTTGCCCAGGCCGTCCAGGAAGGACAGCCCCGGCGGGTTCTTCATCGCAAAGGCTTCGGCACGCCCCATGACGATGCAGTTGGTAATGATCAGTCCGACGAACACCGACAGCTGCTTGCTGATCTCGAAGGCGTAAGCCTTGAGGATCTGATCCACAACGATCACCAGTGACGCAATGATGGTCATCTGCACGATGATGCGGATCGACGACGGGATCTGGTTGCGGATCATGCTGATCGAGGCGTTCGAACAGGCCACGACGCTGGTCAGCGCCAGACACATGATCAAGGAGGTCACCAGATTGCTGGTCACCGCCAGTGCGGAACAGATCCCTAGAATCTGCAGCGCGATCGGGTTGTTATCCAGCAGCGGATCGAGAAGGGCTTTCTTGGGAGATTCTTCAGCCATGATGTGACCTCAAGCGTCTGCGACGCGCTGGATGAAGGGCTTGTAGCCGTCTTCTGACAGCCAGAACTGAACAAGATTGGCGACACCGCGGCTGGTCAGCGTGGCGCCGGACAGGCCGTCGACCTGATACTTGGCATTGTCGCTGGTCGGGTCAACAGCACCCTTGACCACCGTCGCGCGGGGTTCCCACTCGGGACCGTAGGCCTGTTTGCCACGCCACAGTGCCTTCCACTTGGGATTGTCCACTTCGCCACCCAGGCCGGGGGTTTCCGCGTGCTCGTAAAACGACAGCCCGACGATGGTCTTGCCGTCGCCTTCCAACGCCAGAAAACCGTAAAGCGTCGACCAGAGCCCATAGCCACGGACCGGCAACACCATGAAACGGATGGAGTCGTCGTCGTTGCGCACGAGGAAGACCTGTCCGTACTTCTCACGGCGCTTGATATCGGCCATGTCCTGCTCAGCCGTCAGATTGATCGATAGCTCAGGATCCTTGGAGGACTTGCGCTGATCGAACTCCTCGGTGTTCATCTCCGGGGCGTACTCGCCGGTCTCGAAGTTGATCACCCGCGTCTCGAAGGCTGCGAACTGTTCGTCGATGGGCCGCGATGCGTCAAGCATGCCCACCACCGACAGAATGTTGCGCTTGAAATCCTGCGTCTTGTTCGTGTCCTGAATCGGCCGCAGCGTCACCGCTGCAAACGACACGATCACGGAACAGACCAGACACACGGCCAGCGCGACCACAATCGTGCCGACGGTGCTGTCCTTACCTTGTTGCATCAAACCGGGCATTGCAGGGTCCTCAGGCGGCGTCGGCCACAGCCGTGCGGCGAAGCCGGCGACGGATGTTGGCCTGCATAACGCCATAGTCGATCAGTGGCGCAAAGATGTTGGCGAACAGAATGGCGAGCATGATGCCCTCCGGGAACGCCGGATTAACCACACGAATCAGCACGGTCATGAATCCGACCAGCGCGCCGAAGATCCAGCGCCCGGTGTTCGTGTGCGATGCCGATACCGGATCGGTGGCCATGAAGAACATGCCAAACGCCATACCGCCGAGCACAAAGTGCCAGGCCGGCGTCACGGCCATCATCGGGTTGTCGCCACCGATGGCGTTGAACAGCCAGGACGTCAGCACCATACCCACTGCCACACCGGCAGGAATCCGCCAGTTGGCCACGCCTGTCAGCATCAGGAAGCCGCCACCCACGATACACAGCAATGCGGAGGTCGAGCCTACGGAGCCCTGAACCGTCCCGATAAAGGCATCCATCCACGTAATGCCGTTGGCAGCCAGCGCTTCCAGACCGCCCGTGGCGGCCAGGCCCAGCGGCGTGGCGCCCGAAAAGCCGTCCACGGCCGTCCAGACCGCATCGCCCGACAACGCCGCCGGGTAGGCGAAGTACAGGAACGCGCGTCCGGTCAGTGCCGGGTTCAGGAAGTTCTTGCCCGTACCACCGAACACTTCTTTGCCGATGACCACGCCGAAGATAATGCCGAGCGAGACCATCCACAGCGGGGTGGTCGCAGGCAGGATCAACGAATACAGGATCGAGGTGACAAAGAAGCCCTCGTTGACCTCATGGTTGCGCACGGCCGCGAAGATCACTTCACACACACCGCCCGACACAAAGGTCACGATGTAGATCGGCAGGAAGTACCAGAGCCCGTGCCAGAAATTGTCCCAGAGACTGGTCGGATCGGTGCCGGCGAATAGATGGATCAGCGTGCCACGCCAGCCGGGAATGGTTTCCACACCCAGATTGGCCATGGCGGTATTGGCCTGGTAGCCGATGTTCCAGGCACCAAAGGCAGCGCAGGGCAGCACCGCCAGCCACACGTAGATCATCACGCGCTTGAGATCAATGCCGTCCTTGACGTGCGGCGCGCCCCGGGTGAGATCACCGGGCGAGTAGAAGAAGGTGTCCACCATCTCGTAGACGGCGTAGTACTTCTCGAACTTCCCGCCCTTGGCAAAGAGCGGGTGCATCTTGTCCAGAAACTCGCGCATCAGCCTTCTACCTCAATCTGTTCCAGGCTGGCCCGCAGATGCGGACCAAAGTCGTACTTGCCGACGCAGACGAACGAGCAAAGCGCCAGATCTTCCTCGTCCAGCTCCAGGCAGCCGAGCTGCTGGGCCGAATCGGTGTCGCGCACGACAATGGCGCGCAGCAGCTGGGTGGCCAACACGTCCAGCGGCATCACCTTTTCGTAGTTGCCAATCGGCACCATGGCGCGCGGGCTGCCGTTCTCGGCGGTGGAGAACGCAAAACGCCGCGATCCCCGTTGCAGCGCCGAGAAGAACACGTTCATCACTGAGAACTTGTCGCCACCCGGGCGCACCCAGCCGAACAGCTGGCGCTTGCGGGCCTCGGCCACAAAGGTGATCTGGGTGTGGAAGCGCCCCAGATAGGCGGCCCAGCCACTGGCCCGGCGACCATTCCAGACGGAGCCGCTAATCGGGCGGCAGTCCACGTCTTCGATGGTTTCGGGTTCGATGATGGCCTCCACGCAGGCGCCCAGGCGCGTGCGAATCAAACGCGGCTTGGCTACCGGCGGGCCGGCAATGGCGACCACGCGGTCGGTGTACAGACGCCCTTCGGTGAACAGCTTGCCGATGGCGATGACGTCCTGATAGCCGACATGCCAGACCGTCCGGCCCACGCCGGCCGAGTCCAGATAGTGAATATGCGTGCCCGGCAATCCGGCAGGATGCGGCCCTTCGAAGGTCGCTGTCTGCACCTGCGCATCATCGGAATGCGGCAGCGTGGCGCCTGGACGTTGGCAGACGAACACCGGTCCATCCGTCAGACGCTTGAGCACAGCCAAGCCATTGTTAAAGGCCTCGGGCTGCTCGGCAATAATGATTGCCGGGTCGGCCGCCAGCGGATTGGAATCCATGGCGGTGACAAAAATCGAACGCGGCGACGATCCAACGGCTGGCGATTTGCTATACGGCCGCGTGCGAAACGCCGTCCAAAGCCCGGACTGAACCAGCTGGTCACGCACAGCGTCACCTTCTAGCGTCCCCAGCTCGGCCGCGGAATACGCTTTGAATTCGACGGCATCATTGCCTTCGATGCGGATGACCACCGACTGCAGCACACGCTTGTTGCCGCGGTTAATGGCTTCGACCACCCCACCGGCCGGCGCGGTGAACAGCACGCCCGGGTTTTTCTTGTCCTCGAACAGAGGCTGCCCGCAGGCGACGGTCTCGCCCTCGGTCACGAGCATGGTCGGCTTCATGCCGACGTAGTCGTGGCCGATCACGGCGACGCGCTGAATCTCGGGCCCGTCGTGGATCACCTGCTCAGGTGCCCCGTCGATGGGAAGATCCAACCCTTTCTTGAGCTTGAAGTGTCGTGTCACGTGTTTTCCCGGCGTGTGTCGGCCTAGCCCGCGCGCAAGGTGAAATCGGCGCATGACTGGCTGGCGGACCGTGGCGGCGTCAAAAAGACGCAGAATCAAGAGTTGCCCCGCACACAGCGATCGCGCGGCGTGTCGAGCGACGCGGGAGTATATCACCGCCGACCCCGTGCTTTGCAGGGGTTGTCCATTCGATCCGTGTCGCGCGCCGGTCGAAACCGGTCTTCGGGTCAGACGATTCTGGGCTCCGGGGGCAGCCCTTCCATCTCCGCGACCGAGCCGGAGAGCGCTTCGCCTTCACGCCCCCCATCGACTCTGGCGATGTGCATGACCGCATCTCCTTCGTGGACGAGTGGCAGACAAAGCCGGCCGATCACCACCCCGGAACGGGGTGCGCTCAGCGTGGTCTCGCTTTCGCCAAATGGATCGGCGACCACGGCCAGCGCCTGCCCCGGTTCCACCCAGGCTCCCAACGGCACCAACGTGCGCAGCACACCGGAACGCGGGGCGCGCACCCAGCTACTGCTGTCCGCAATAATCGGCTGCTTCTGCGCGCGCCGCTTTGGCGACCGGGAAGTCGGCAACATTCCCAGCTCGCGCATCACACTGCGGACCCCGGCCACACCGATGCGAATGGCGGTTTCATCAAAGCGCAGGGCCTCGCCCGACTCGTACAGCAACACGGGAATGTCCTGCTGCGTGGTGTAGTCACGCAGCGTGCATTCCACTGGCGGCGAGTCGAGAATCAATGGTGCGCCAAAGGCCCGCGCCAGATTGGCGGTTTCGGGATTCGAGAGATTGGCCCGAATCTGCGGATAGTTCGGGCGGTGGATGGCCCCGGTGTGCAGGTCGATCCCCACATCCGAGCGCGCCACCACCTCCTCAAGAAACAAATGGGCCAGCCGCGCGGCCACCGACCCGGTCTCACTGCCCGGAAAGCTGCGATTCAGGTCGCGACGGTCCGGCAGATAGCGCGAATGCCGCAGAAAACCATGCACATTGACCACCGGCACAGCCAGCAAAGTGCCGCGCAATGACTTCAGACCGGGAAGGCGCAGTACGCGGCGAATGATCTCCACACCATTGAGCTCATCACCATGAATGGCGGCCGACAAAAACAGCGTGGGCCCCGGCTTGCGCCCGCGCAGCACCCGCACGGGCATGGTCATGGGCGCGTCGGTGTAGAGCTGGGCCACGGGCAGATCGACGGTCCGGCTCTCACCCAGGCCAATCTTCTGGTCGTGAATCTCCAGCACGTCAGTCATTCGCGGCGCTTCCCTCGCTGACCTGTCGCAGAGACTCGAGATGGCGGCGCACCGTCACCTGATGCTCGGCCAGTAACGCGTCGAGTTGCGCGGCGCCCACCTGTGAACGCGCCTCGTCCAGGGCCTGCGCCAGGCGAGCCTCAACTTCGGCAAAGGTGTCGGCCAATGCAGCCTCGCGTCGCGGCGACAGCAAGCTTTTGACATCAGCCACCAATCGCTCAACACCCAACCGTTCGGGGTCCTCCTCGGCCGGCAGGTCGCCCTGACGGCGAATTTCGGCCGCCAAGCGATCCGCAAAGGCCGCATGGGCGCGCGCGCAGTCATCAAACAAGGCCTTGCTGGATGCATCGACTGCCATCCGATCGCCCGCATACAACTCGGCCAGTTCACGGCAATGCCCGATCACCGTGTTCAGGGCCACCAGACGTTCATCCATCAACATGTGCTGCTCCTGCGTCATCCTGAGCCACTCTGACCGCAACCCGCCCCGGATGTAACCGGAACGCTGCAGGCGTATGACCGAATTCCTCGCCATCTGCCGTCAACCGCAATGGCACATCTGTGTCGATCTCGATGGTCTCGGCCGTCACCTGCAACACTTCACTGAAGTACCGGTGCTGGCCTCGCCGCATCGCCAAGCCAATGAGCACGAGACGCCAGAAGGAGCGGAGTTTCCAGCTGGACAGCACCAGCCGACCGCTGTCGAGCCGCGCATCGGCGTCGATCACCATGCCACCACCAAAGTGCCTGCCATTGCCCACCGATAGCTGGGTGCAGCGCAGACGTTGGTCACGCCCGTCGATTCGGACGCGGGCGTTGAAGCTGCGATGGCTGCGCCAGGTCCGGATGGCGGCCAGCAGGTAGCTCAGCGGCCCGAAAAAGCGTTTCTCGGCCTGACTGGTATGCCGCGGAATCTCGGCAGCGATGCCCACATGGGCCACATTGAAGAAAGGCCGGCCATTGATCTCGCTCACATCGATATGAACCGTTCGACCGTCCGCGATGATCGCCGCCGCCGCGTCCAGGTCATCTGGAATGCCGAGTGTGCGAGCCAGGTCGTTGGCGGTACCCAGCGGCAACAGCCCGAGGGTCAGCCCGGTGTCCATGAGTGCCTCGGCCACCGTGTTCATGGTGCCATCGCCACCGCCGGCGATGAGCAGATCCGCATCGTGCGCATGGCGGCGGATGCAGGACGCCACGTCTTCCGGGCCATCCGGGTCCAGATCGATGAGCGTAAGGCCCGCCTCCCGGAGCCGCTGCAGGGCGGATTCCACATCCTGGTTGCCGTTGCGTGCATTGGGATTGAGCAGCAGCAACGCCCGGCGCGGCGACTCAGCCAATGTCGGCACTCCCGATCCGAGCCCCCTGCATCTAGCCGGCGCCCCGCGTACGGGTCTTGCCTGGTTTGTGATTCTTTTCGATGAACTCGATGATCTGACCGGCAATGTCCTTGCCGGTCGTCGTCTCGATGCCCTCCAGGCCAGGCGATGAATTGACCTCCATCACCACCGGCCCATGGTTGGAGCGCAGGATGTCGACCCCTGCAACATTCAGCCCCATGATCTTGGCCGCGCGGACCGCCGTGGACCGCTCCTCCGGCGTGATGCGGATTGAAGTCGCTGTACCGCCCCGGTGCAGGTTGGATCGAAATTCACCCTCCTTGCCCTGGCGCTTCATCGAGGCGACCACCTTGTCACCGATCACCAAGCATCGAATGTCCGAACCGCCGGCTTCCTTGATGAACTCCTGGGCCAGGAAATAAACGTTCAGCCCACGAAACGCATCGATAACACTCTCGGCTGCCTTTTCGGTTTCGGTCAGCACCACCCCCACGCCCTGGGTGCCTTCCAGCAGCTTGATCACCATTGGCGCGCCGCCCACGATGTTCATCAGGTCTTCGGTGTCATCCGGCGAATGCGCAAAACCGGTCACCGGCATGCCGATGCCCCGCCGTGCCAGCAACTGATGCGCACGCAGCTTGTCCCGGGCGCGGGTAATGGCAACCGATTCGTTGACGGGATACGTCCCCATGATCTCGAACTGGCGCAGAACCGCCGTGCCGTAAAACGTAATCGACGCACCGATGCGAGGAATCACCGCATCGACGCCCTCGACCTTTTCGCCCTTGTAGTGGATTTCCGGCGAGTGCGACACGATCTTCATGTAACAGCGCAGCGGGTCAATCACCCGCATTTCATGTCCGCGCGCCCGTCCGGCCTCCACCATCTTCCGGGTCGAGTAAAGCTTGGGATTACGGGACAAAATGACGATCTTCAAGACAACGTCTCCTCAGGTGGGGCTGCGCTGAGATAGGAAGCGGCGGGGTCGACCAGGGCCCGGCCACGCAAGGCGGTGCGACCCAACAACATGCGGAACAACATGGTGTCGCGATCGGTCAGGGTCATCTCGATGGGCCAGACCAGCTGACCGACCCGCACTGGCGTCAGAATGACCGGACGGCGCTCTCGATGCCCCCCCGAGTCAGTGACCACGCGCTCGTCGATGACGGGCGCCTGACACCAGCATTCGCGATCCGACCCCTGCTCCGGGTGCACACCAAAGCGGGCGTAACGTCCGGCGTCGCCGTCGAGCAGCTCCACCGCAAACGCATGCAGCGCCGAGGTTCGGGCCCCCGTATCCACCTTGGCCTTAATGTGCGGAATGCCCAGTTCAGGCAAACCAACCCACTCGCGCCAACCAACGCGCAACAGGGTCTCCGAGTTGTCCGAGGTCTCCTTGCTCACGCGTTCGATGCTAACAGGCATGGTGAAAAACCAAAGGCCGCTTCGGGGAAACAATCAGCCACGTATAATTCAGGGCTGCCTCGCCGACAACCGTCTTATGCGCGCCACCATTGCACTCGGCATTGCCGTCCTCTTCGCCCTGCTGGGCGTCTCGCCCGTTTACTTCGGCGGTGTGATGGCGGATGCGTATTACGAAGGCCTGGAGCAGTGGATTCCCGACTGGGCGTTTCAGGTGCGTTCGGAGCGTTACCACCGGGGCTGGTTCTCCTCTACTGCGCATGTCGAGCTGTCATTGGCCCCGAGTCTTTGTGACTCGCCACCCTGCCCGGTGCTGCAGATGCAGACCGTGCTCACCCATGGCCCGATCCCCTTCGGCGCCACCGAGGCCCTGGGTGGTCAGAACCGCCTGCTCGGCGGGGTGATCCAATCCACCATCGACCCCGCGCCGCTGTTCCGCGCCGGGCGCATCGAACCCGGCCTGCCACCGCTCAAGGCCTTCACCAAGGTGTATCTGACCGGCAGCAGCAGCACGCGACTGGAAATGCCGGCCTCGGGCCAGACTCTGCAAGCCGACAGCGAGCAATTCAGCCTGGCGTCCGAGGGCCTGCTGGGTGTGATCGATCATCGCGGCGCCAGCGGTTTGAACACTCATTTCGAGATGCCGCGCCTGGAAGCCACGGGCCAGCAAGGGCGGCAAGCGCTGCTCAAGGGGATTAGCGTGGATTTCAGCGGCTCACGCGAAGGTGAGTTGCTGCTGGGCGACTGGTCCGGCCAGCTGGACCGTATCCGCTTTCTGGCGCCGGAGCAGGACGCCCGCTACGCGCTGGATGCCCTGCGCCTGGGCGCGGCCACCCGGCTGCGCGACGGGCTGATCTCGGGCGACCTCAACCTCACGCTGGACCGCCTGGCCACCCCACAGCAAACCGTGGGCGCCAGTCGCGGCAATATCCGCTTCGACCGCCTCGACGCCGCCACGCTGGTGCGCATTCGCAATGCGCTGCGGCCGGTGATTCGCGGCGAAGCACCCTCGCCCGAGGCCAGACTCGCCGTTGCCGGCCTGTTGCTGCAATACGGCCCGGCGCTGCTGCACCCGGGCCCGGAAATCACCTTTAACGACTTGCGCCTGGTCACCGACCGTGGCGTTGCGGCTGCCGACGGCAAACTGATGGTCCTACCGGGCACGGTCGACGGCCGACTGACACTGGCCAAGCTGCTCCGCCGCCTGGAGGGCGAGGCCGATATCGTCGTCGACGAGCCGCTGGCCCGGCACTGGATGGACATGAGCGACCGTCCTGATCTCGCCTCCGCCCAGATGCCCGGCCTGATCGAAGACAACATCCTGCAGCGAACCCCGGATGATCAGATCGCCGTCAATCTTGAGTACAAGCAGGGCCGGCTGTGGATTAACGGCATCGAGAATGAACAATGGGCCGCGCTCATGGTCTTGCTGGACATGGGTTCCCTGGAGATCGATTCATGAGCGCTGAATTCGATGTCATCGTCGTCGGCGGTGGCCACGCCGGCACCGAGGCGGCACTGGCGGCGGCCCGTATGGGTCGGCGTACGCTGCTGGTGACCCACAGCATCGACAGCCTCGGCCAGATGAGCTGCAACCCGGCCATCGGCGGCATCGGCAAGGGGCACCTGGTCAAGGAGATCGATGCCCTGGGTGGCGTCATGGCCCGCGCCGCCGACGCGGCCGGCATCCACTTCCGTCGCCTCAATGCCCGCAAGGGTCCGGCCGTGCGCGCGACCCGCGCCCAGGCCGACCGCATGCTCTACCGCTACTTTGTGCGCGAAGCGCTGGAGCGGCAGGAGAATCTGTCGCTGTTCCAGCAGCCGGTCGCCGATCTGCTGTTTGACGGTGAGCGCGTCGCCGGCGTCGAGACCGAGGGCGGCCTGCGCTTTCACGCCCGCGCCGTGGTGCTCACGGTCGGCACGTTCCTGGCGGGCAAGATTCATATCGGTGAGGAGCAATCCGAAGGCGGCCGCGCCGGCGATGCGCCATCGAACCGCTTGGCCGCCAAGCTGCGCGAACTGCCGTTTACCGTGGGCCGACTCAAGACCGGCACGCCGCCGCGCATTGACGGTCGCAGCATCGACTATTCACATTTGCAGGAACAGCCGGGCGATGTCCCGCGACCGGTGTTCTCATTCCTCGGCAGCCGCGACCAGCACCCCCGCCAGGTCCATTGCCACATCACCCGGACCAACGCCCAAACCCACGACATCATCCGTGGCGGCCTCGACCGCTCGCCCATGTACGCCGGCCGTATCGAAGGTGTGGGCCCGCGCTACTGCCCCTCGGTGGAAGACAAGGTCGTGCGTTTTTCCGACAAGGATTCGCACCAGATCTTCATCGAGCCGGAAGGCCTCAACACCACAGAGATCTACCCCAACGGCATTTCCACCAGCCTGCCCTACGACGTGCAGGTGGCGCTGGTGCATTCCATCGAAGGCTTCGAACAGGCGCATATCACCCGCCCCGGCTACGCCATCGAATACGACTACTTCGACCCGCGTGAGCTCAAGGCCACGCTGGAAACCAAGCATGTGCCCGGCCTGTACTTTGCCGGCCAAATCAACGGCACGACCGGCTACGAGGAGGCCGCTGCCCAGGGTTTGCTCGCCGGCCTCAACGCCGCCCGCGCCGTGGCGGACCAAGCGCCCTGGGTGCCGACCCGCAGCGAGGCCTACATCGGCGTGCTGGTGGACGACCTGGTGACCCGCGGCGTGCTCGAGCCCTATCGCATGTTCACCTCCCGCGCCGAGCACCGGCTGCTGCTGCGCGAGGACAACGCCGATCTGCGCCTGACCCCAACCGGCCGCGAACTGGGCCTGGTCGACGACAACCGCTGGCAGCACTTCGACGCCAAGCGCGAAGCCATCGAGACGGAGCGCCAGCGTCTGGCCTCCACGCTGGTGCGTCCAGACGCGGCACCGGCCGACTGGTCGCTCACCCAGGGTGTCCACGCGCTGGAGCTGCTGCGCCGCCCGGAAATCACCCACGCCGCCATCGCCGCCTGTATCGGTGACGGCGACGCGGCCGAAGCCGTGGCCGAACAGATCGAAATACAGGCCAAGTACGCCGGCTACATCGACCGACAGGAAACCCAAGTCACCCGCCAACGCGAACTGGACCACACGCCGTTACCGGATGACCTCGACTACGCACAAGTCCACGGCCTGTCCATCGAAGTCCAGCAACGCCTCAACGAAGCCCGCCCCGACACCCTCGGCCGCGCCTCACGCCTGCCCGGCATCACCCCAGCGGCGGTCTCGATTCTTGCTGTCCACCTGAAGAAAAGCGGATATCGCGTGTCGGGAGAATCGGCGGCCTGATCCGTTGTCCGGGATGGCGCCGGAAACTCTACGCTTGAACTGTCGTTGATTAGGGGGCGATTACGCCACGAACAGGCCGAATAGTCGACCGCAACCGCACCTCTATCGCCTCAATCTAGACGTCTTCAACTGCACGATTGCGGGAGGGGTCCATATACGATCTGTCGGGCATGCACCTGAAAGAACTACTGTTTTTGTCTCTCACGCCAGTAGAACGGCGCCCGTTTCTGATGCGCGACGGCGAGAATGCGAATGCCCGATGGCTTGACACTATAGTGAAGCGTGAGGTGGGTTGGACGACCACAGAACGTACAGTCCCCCGGCTGATTGGAGCCGATTCGGGATGACGGCAGACTTGCTCAGTGACCGATTCGACCTCAGCGGCCAGTTCCAAGCCTTTTCCGGGCAAAACTGCCTCGTAGTGAGCCACCGCCTCGTCAAGCTCTCTCGCTGCGAGGGGGTGGAACTCATAGGGCAGCATTACTTGCCGTGGCGGGATTTGATGTTGGCAAAGACCTCTCTGCCAGGGATGCCTTTGATTTTTCCGGTATCCATCTCATCGTCCCGCCGCTCAGCTTCTCTCAGCCAGAGATCTGAGAGCTCTGACTCCGGAAGGCTGACCAAGCTCTCGACCAGCGAGTGCGCAAGCCGCACCCGAGCATCCGGTTGAAGCTGAAGGGCTGCTTCCTGGAGCGATTCGATGGTGTGGAATGTAGCCATGGGTCGATTGTACATCTCTGACGGGCGCCAGAATGCCTAACGCTCTGATTCACTGCGTCGAACAGCACAGCTCATCTTTGCATAGAGCCCCCCGATCGATAAGCGACAGCCATCGCCTAGTTTCGATCCTGGACCCGCACAGAGTTATCCAGCGGATGTGCCGGCCCTCGACATTGCAGTCGTGGGGCCTTTATAAGATCGCCCCGCGGAAGTTGCTGTGATTTGATACAGCCCGCCGGCTAATTCCCTGCGCAGAGATCTTGCCGTGGCGCTCGATTGACGACGACTTGTTGGGTTGCAAGACCTGACCCCATTCTTTCTTGCGGCGCTTTCTGCACTTCATCTACGGAGTGCTGAAATCAGGGCAGCCGTTTGACGCACGAATCCCGCTTCAGGGGATTGCAATCCAGGACGGTATCTGACCCCATTCTTTCTCCCATTGATCCCGAGGACCTGGCCAAGCAAAGGGAGATGTTTTAAATCTCAGTCCGACCCCGGTTTCGGGAGAATCAGCGCGGTGACGGGCACACGACCTTGGTGGGCAGACCGTCCTTGAAAGCGAAATATTCGACGCACTCTCGGCCATCCTGCTGAATGGTTCGCTTCCCTACATCAGCGCTCTGAAGCAATTCGGAAAGCGACGTCGTGCCGTCGCTGTTCCAGTCCATCTCCGTCCAGGCGAAGCGAGACATGCCGGCATGCGCGGCAAACGCTGCCCACACCCCCGCCAGCACTGCGAGCGCCGACACGACGAGTAGGACCATGCGCGTTACCTTGCCCATGGAGCGCTCGTGCCTAACGAAAATACGAAGAACGAAATACGGGACAGACCACGGTTCCTACAAGAACCCATAACCCACTCGGCTTCTATCATTCTGGGCACTCCGGATGGCCTAGCCGCCCCGCTCATTCGCCCGCCGGCACCAGCGTCATGGCCTCATGGGGTGATACATCGCCCTTGATCAGCCGCAGATATGTCGCTTCGACAGCGTCAACGCCCTGCTGGTCCTCAAATTCAAAGGCGTCGGTGGCCCAGGCGGCGAAGGCCTGCCAGGCAGCGCCGTAGCGGGCTTCGAAGGTCTCGCGACCCCAGGCTTTGTTGAGGCGCAGTACGTGGTCGGGGGCGAAGAAGAATGTGGGCTTGGGCGGCGGCAGGTCCTTGGGTGGGGCTGAGGCGGTCCAGTGAGCGCCGCCGACGCGGAGGTTGGCCTGCAGGCCGCCGCTCAGGTGACTGTGCAGTTGCCGGTTCAGTGATGAATCGCCGGCGAAGTCGACGATTACGCTGGATGTTCGGGCGTCCAAGTCTGTCAGCGCATCGTAGGCGACCACACGGTCGTAAAGGTCCAGCCCTTCGACAAACGCCACGTTGCGCGCCGAGGTGAGCCCGATGTGGGTCACGTCTTCACGCTGAGCCAGGCAATGCGCCATGGCGATGGCGGTCTTGCTGGAGGCGCTGGTCGACAACACCTGCGCGCCAGACCAGGGTTGTTCAGGGTCGGCCACCACCTGATCAAGCAGAAAGGCGGTGATGTACAGCGGCTGCAAGACCATGCGGACTTGTTCGGCGGACAAGGTCTGCGGTTCGGCGGGCAGATACCGGTTGTACACCGGCGGCAGCGGTTGGCGATGCTCGGCCACATCGGTCCAGCCCCTCGCCGAGACTTCACCCGGCGTCATGACCCATTGGCTGGCCGCGGGCAGGTAGCCATACCAGCGACTGCCTACGGTCACATCGGGGTGCTCGGATTCACTGACTGAGGCAATCCCCCAGACCGGCAAGCGGCCACGCCCGTCATCGCCGGGGAAGAAATCCCAGTAGCGCATGGCGCGGCCAAAGGTTGCGTAGGTGATGTTGTTGGCGGTGAGTGCGAATCGCTCGATACGCATTCGGACCTGCCCCGCGACCAGCGGCGCAGGGGTAAGCGGTACCGGCCGGGCGTCGGCTGGATTATCGAGTGCGATGGATAAGGCCCAGTCCTGCATGTTGGTCTCCCGTTGAAGGCGCCACTGCGGTCCATTGCCACGGTGATCAATGGTTCAGGATGCTATCAGCCAGCGGGCAGCACATGCCGCAGCACATCACCCTCGCGGCGCAGCCAGCGACGGTGGAGGTCGTGCCCGGGCATTAGGCGCTCGACCTCGGCCCAGAAGGCCGGGCTGTGGTTGGGGTGGGCCAGATGCGCCAGTTCGTGATTGACCACATAGGCCAGCACCTCCGGCGGCGCCATGATCAGCCGCCAGTTCAGCGACAGGGTGCCCCGCCCGGAGAGACTACCCCAGCGGCTGGCCTGATCACGAATGCTCAGCCGTGCCGGCACCCGGACAAGACGTTCGGCCTGGGCGTCGATAATGGCCTGGGCATCGGTACGCGCCAGCTCCCGAAGACGCGATTGCAGCTGGGCGGTGCCGGCATGCGCGGCCAGTGGCAGCGGGCCACCGCCACCCCAATGCACATCTATCCATTCGCCCCGGAGCAGCACGCGAGTTGGCCGACCCTGTGCGTCGGGCTGCATGTGTGCCTGGGCCGAGGCCCCGGCTTGGCGACCCTTGCCGGCGTGCCGCTCCAGCCAGGCTGACTGTGCTCTCACAAACGCCCGCGCCTGGGCCAGCGTGGCGCGGCGTGGCAGCACCACCGTGGCCTGCCCCTGGGCATCGACCGTCAACCGCATGCGTCGCGCGCGGCTACTGCGACGCACCTGCACCGGCAGGCCGCCCTCGGTACTCAGGCTGGCGGGTGTGGGTTGTTCGCGACCCAACAAGGGGATCCATCGGTTCATGGCGTCGAGACAGTGGCCTTGCCACGCGCAGGACGCAAGCCCTGCCAGAGGTCACCCAGCGGCACGAAGTACACGGCCAGCACCAGATAGTTCACCCAGTGCGCCAGTCCGCCAGCCTCCATAAAGCCGATGGCGAGGATGGTGAGATGCAGTTTCACCACGGTGACATAGGGCGTGAACATCCCCTGGGCAGGATTCAGTGGCCGGCTGAAATCATCCCACTGCACGATCAACGCCACGACCACCATGACCAGATACTCGCTGCCGGCCGCTGCGATGAGCACGGGAAAGGCCGTGAACGGATCACGATCGGCCTCGGGCACCAACGGGAAAAAACTGTTCAGAAACAGCGCGTGGATGGCGTGAAACCCACCGAAATGCACGCTGAAGAAAGCGAGTAAGAACAGGCCGCCCACCAGTGCAACAACGACTCTAAGCCAGGCCTCGCGCGTAGCCTGGACTTCCAGCGCCAGCAGGGCCAGGCCGGCAGCGATGACGACCGCAGCCAGCATCAGGGTCTCCCCGCTGGGCAGCAGAAACAGCAGCGTGACCAGCCCCACCGCCACGCCAACAATCGTATGGCGCAGGGCCGCCGACCGCGTGTCGCCCGCCAGAGAGCGCACCAGCAACCCCAGAAACGCGGCCACAAAACAGACGGCCCCGACGCTTAGGCTGGAGATCCACAGACTCCAGACCATGTCGCCAGCGCTCCAGGCCTGTAGCCGCATCCAGCTCACAATGCCGGCAAAGGCCAGGGCATCGATCAGCCAGCCGGTCACCCGGGACGCGTGCAGCAGGCGGGTCACCGCCCACACCTCCTGCTGGGGTCGTGGCTAGGCCAGCCGGTCCAGGTCACTCAGGTCCTCCGGATTGAGCAGAACGATCTGCTGTTGCTCGGGCGGTCGCTGGCGATCATCCCGGCCCACGTTCATGAGCCGCAGGTAGTACGGCACCAGCGCCACGCGCAACCGCCGCTCCAGCACCCCACCCTGCATGTTGTAGTCAGTCTCGATCACGGCCTGCTGGTGGGCCGACAGCCCCGGGTGCGCACCAATACGCACGGGCACGATGGTCTTCCACTCCCAGTCGTCGTCGACGCTCACCGCCGGATCATCCAGCACCACGGGCACACCGCGCATGCGGGACAGCAGCAGGTCGATAAACCGGCCGTGCGATGCACTGTGCGCACGCAGGTGCCAGCGCAGCCCGGTATGCACCAGCGCCGTGGGCGACAGGCGCAGCGGCCGGGGCTCGGGTACGCGCATGCTCTGGTAGTCCACTTCGATCTGCAGCCCTTCGCGAATGGCGGTATTGACTCGCTGCAGCGTGAGCACGTCGAACTCTCGTTCCGGCAACTCCAGCAGTTCGACGGCGGCGGTCTCGGCCGCCAGCGTGACCAGCGGGTGATCGGATTCAGGATCGAACAGACGCAGGGCGCGGAGAAACTCCCGCGAGGTGCCATGCAGAAAGCGTGGCCGGAAGCTGCGCGAGGCGTGGTAGCGGCGCACGCGCAGGTCGTATTGCAGATTGCCCGGCGCAAGGTCTTCGTAGAGGGCGATGTCCTTGCTGGCCTGGGACCGGCTAATCCCGAATGCGCCCCGCAGGTCCTGCGTGGTCAGCCAGCCTGACCAGATCAGCCGCGCCTCGATCAGGATCAGGCGCTGGCGCACTTCCCAGCGCAGCGGCTTGTCTTTGCTCAACCCGGGTCTCCCTTAGAGGACTGACGACATTTTATGCATGCCTAGTTTCTGGACACAACAAGCAAATTGCGCAACCATGCCGCCATGGATAGCTTGCCGAATACCCTCACGCCCCTGCAGGCGCTCGGCCTCGGCGCCGCACTGGCGATTGTTCTGGTCATGCTGCCGATAATTTTGCTGCTCCGGCTGCGGGCAGGACGCGAGCACTTCGCGTTGCAGACACGGCTGGCCGTGCTGGAGGCCCAGGCCGAACAACAGACCGAGCACGCCGCCTCGCTGGCTGCGGAATCCGAAGCCCTGACCCAGCGCCTGGACCACCGCCAGAATGAGCTGGCCGAGGCCCGCGCCACCATCGCGCGCCTGCAAGCTGAGCAGGCCAAGACCGTTGAGGCGATGAATACCCGCATCGAAGAGCTGAAAGCCGCGCGCGAGGAGTTCCGCAAGGATTTCGAGGCCTTGGCCAACCGCATTTTTCAGGAAAAGTCCGACCGCTTCTCCAAGCAAAGTGGCGAGGCGCTCACCGCCCTGCTCAATCCCATGCGTGAGCAGCTGGGTGAGTTTCGCAAACAAGTCACCGAGGTCTATGGCAACGAAGCGCGTGAGCGGGCCGTGCTGAAGAGCGAAATCGACCGCTTGGCCAAGCTCAACGAGCGCATTGGCGAGGATGCCCTGAACCTGACCCGCGCCTTGAAGGGCGAGACCAAGACCCAGGGCAACTGGGGCGAGATGATTCTGGAGCGGGTACTGGAAGCTTCGGGTCTGCAGGCGGGGCGCGAGTACGAAACCCAGATCAAGGTCTCGGGCGACGCCAGCCAGCGGCTCATCGCCGATGCCATCGTGCGCCTGCCCGGCGAGCGCGACATCGTGGTTGATTCCAAGGTCTCGCTCACCGCCTATGAGCGCTTCGTCGCCGCAGAGGATGAGGCTGAGCGCGACCGCGAACTCAAGGCCCATGTCCAGTCGCTGCGGGCGCATGTGAAGGGCTTGGGCAACAAGGCCTACCACGACGCACCGGGCGTCCGTTCGCTCGATTTCACCGTGTTGTTCGTGCCGAACGAACCGGCCTTTACCGAGGCGCTGCGCGCCGACCCCGGCCTGTACCGCGACGCGCTGGATGCCGGCATCGGCCTAGCCAGCCCGTCGACGCTGCTGGCCATTTTGCGCGTAGTCGAGAATCTGTGGCGCACCGACCGGCAAAACCGCAATGCGCAGAAAATCGCCGAGCGGGCCGGCGCGCTGTACGACAAGTTCGTCGGGTTTGCTGAAGACATCGACAAGATCGGTACGCATCTCGACCGTGCCCAGTCCAGCTACCGCGATGCTCGGGGCAAGCTGATCGAAGGCCGCGGCAACCTCGCGCGCCAGGCCGAAATGCTGAAGGACCTGGGCGCCAAGACGGCCAAGTCGCTGCCGGCCGGGCTGGAGCCCGATGGGCTGGATCACCCTGCCGAGCCCCCCGCCGACGCGGACTGATCAGCGCCGGGTGCACGCCAGGCCCTTCACTGGCTGAGGCCATCATCGGGCTGCAATACAGCACCGCTAGATTGCGCGGTCCTGTTTTGACCCTGGTGCCTCCGACGTGGCCAATCACGCTTCCATCACGCTGTCGCGGCGTTCCGTTCTCAAGTCCATGTTCATCGGCGCAGCGGCGGCCAGTTCGCCCCAGGTGCTGATTGGCCGCGCACAGGCCCAGATGGCCTCCGAACTGCCGCTGCCCATCGGCCCGCTGGCCAATATTCCCGATGTCGAACACAAGACACTCACCGCCGGCGCCATCGACGGGGTGGATGATGAAGTCTTCGCCCCGCCCGGTTTCGATGTGCGCTGCGTCGCGCGCGAAGGGCTGAATCCGCTCACCGGTGAGCCCGCCCCCTTTGGCTATGAGTGGCATTTGGACCCGGACGGCGGCGCCGTCTACCCGTCGGCCGATGATGGCGGCTGGGTCTACGCCTCCAATTCCGAGGACACACCGGGCGGCGTGGGCGCGCTGCGCTTTGATGCCGACGGCAATCTGATCGACGCCTACTCCATCCTGGAAGGCACCCGGAACAACTGCGCCGGCGGCCAGACACCCTGGGGCACCTGGCTGTCCTGCGAGGAGACCACCGGCGGGCAGGTCCACGAATGCGACCCGTTTGGCTCGGCCGCCACTGCCGTGCGCAAGCCCGCGCTGGGCTCGTTCCCGCATGAGGCTGTGGCCATCGACCCGATTCATCATGCCTGCTACATGACCGAAGACGGCGGCAACCAGCGCTTCTGGCGCTTTGTGTCGGACGAGAGCGACCTCAGTGACGACAATGGCGTCACCCGGATGGCGCTGGAGTCCGGCACCCTGCAGGTGCTGACCATCGAGGGCTTCGAAGACGGCGGCTACCCGGACGCGGCCGATGCCCGCAGCCCGCGCCCGGCCACCTGGGAAACCGTGGACATCGACACCTCGGGCCGCGTGCTCTTCCCAACCTTCCAGAACGACGAAACCACGCAAGGCACGCGCTTCGTCGGTGGCGAGGGGATCTGGTACTACGAAATCCCCGAGGCCCTGCGACAATCCCCGGCAGGTGGCAGCGTACCCACCCGCGGCGTGATGTTTTTCGCGACCAAAGGCGACAACCGCGTGTGGGCTTATGACATCGAGAACCAGCTGATCGAGATCATCTACGACAACGACAACATGCAAATGGAGACCGGCTTCGACCAGGTCGACAATGTCGTGGTCAGCCCATCCGGCGATGTGCTCGTAGCCGAGGATGGCGCGCTCATGCGCCTGGTTGTCGTGGTGCCCAATGGCCAGGCCAAGCTGCTGATGCAGATCACCAAGGGCGGCTCGGAGATCACTGGGCCGGCGTTTACGCCCGATGGTTCGCGCTTGTACTTCAGCAGCCAGCGCGGCCCCAGCGGGGCCGATGGCAGTGGTACCGGCGGCGCCACCTACGAGATCACGATTCCCGAGGCTTATCGTGCGGCCCCGGTCGCCCCGACGCCAGGTGGCGAAACACCGGATAACTCGGATACCGACCGTCCGCCCACCGGCAGCGCCGGCGCCCTTGGTGCAGCCAGTGTTGCCGGAGCGGGTCTCGCCGCACTGGCCAGCCGCGCGCTGCGCCCCGGGGACGAGTAGACCTGGCATCGGCGGCCCTGGGTTAATGATGACCCAGCGCCGCCGCCGGACCATGGCCCCGGATTACTCGGCCAGAATAAGCAGGGCGTCGGATACCGGACGTTCGGCACCATCCGAGGGCCGGTTCACCACCTGACCGCGGACCACCAGGGTCGACGAACCGCCGCCATCCAGATTCATGGCATCGGTCGCGCCCAGATGCTGCATAACCCGCGCTGCGTCGCGCAGTGGCAGACCCACGCTCCAGTCTGGCTGGCGGCCGTCGCAGACGACTGCCAGCAGCCGACCGCTGGCAGTGCGGCCCACCAACGTGCGTGGGTTAGGGCCATCGACCCAGGTCAGGCCAAAAAATGGATTGTCGGGATGGCGAAAACCCCCTTGCGCATCGGTGAGCGCGACCGCTCCATCCCGAAGCAGACCGGGACCGCCATTGAGCAGGTGGTGTTCCGCCGACAATTCCGCAGGTTCACCATCCAGCTGCAACTCGAAGCGCCATCGCAGCAGCTCGGTTGTGGCCAGCATCGCCTCTAATTCAGCCACCCGCGCACCGGTCGCGACGACGACATAGCCCTTCTCGGGGATAGGACCACCCGGCGCGCGTGTGGACTGTAGCTGGCCATTCGCCCCCAGCACCGCTTCGAGACCGTCAACGGCTGCCGTGGCCTGGCCCCAATGCGGGGTATACACGACCAGCTCATCAGGGTCGGTGCAGGTCACATCATGGCGCGCCGCTTCGGTGGGGCTGTCGCCACCGACACCGCCGCAGTTGCGGATTGCACCCGGCACACGATTCAGTCCGTCGACGGGCGCCCGCAGCGATCCCGCCTGCAACAGCAGTGCGGTGGAGGTGCGCGGAAACCGCAGCTGATGACCCGAAGCGTCGAACAACAGCGCTTCGCGTGAACCCACGGCCTCGGAAATCAGCTGCCCGTTGAGGGCGGTCACACCCGCCGGATCGCCGGCCATCCCGTCGTCGCCCACCTGAGCCGCCGCATCGCCGGTCCCACCCGGCCCCACGACAAAGAAACCGGCATTAATCGCCGCCAGCGCACCCTGGCTGTTCGCCATGTGCGAGGTCGTCGCCTTCCCGGCGATCTGTCCCTGGGCTAGGGCCGGCTCCAGCCGGCCCTCGAACACCGAGGGGTCCAATTCCAGCACATGGAAGACATAGGGCCCGCTGACAAACACCGAAGCCAACGAACCGCCGCCGAACTGAACGGACTGCCGAATCTGTTCGCAGGGCAGCGGCGGCGGCTCCACGCTCGGAGACCCGCGGATGATCCGGTGCAATCGGACACCCGGTGCCAGCAGGCAGTCTTCCCGGACTTCGGAGAGCATCCACCCCACCGGCAACGGGTCGGCGTTGAGTTCAGATGCCCAGTCGGTCGGGTCCGGCGTGTCGGTGAAACCGGGCGGCGGATCGTCGTCCATGCAACCCGTCACCAGCAGCGCCGCTGCGACCGCAACCATCAAACGAGCCATCCCGACCAGTGCTGATGCGGTGTTGGCCTGTGTCGCGGTGCTGGAACCCGGCTCAAAACAGGGCGCGTTCGCACCCAACTGGTGAGTCCGCAACCGCTGCCTGGGGCTTTCTTTGCGTCCCCGCCGGGGGCGATTGAGCCAGCGATGTCGCACCATGATCGAGGACCCCACGCAGTTGCGGACGCGCAGGTTAGCCGTTGCCGGTGACAGCCCGGTGACCTGCGCAAGGGGCGTCCTTCGACGCATGCCCCAATGCCGCACGGGCCTGATCGTACGAAAGCCCGGACAGACCCGCGCGAGACAGCGAAGCACCCAGCGAATGTCCCAGTGCGAAACTCAGCACACGTTTGTAATAGGACCGCTCACGCGCAAACTCGGGCAGGGCATCTTCGATCTGAGCCGCCTGGCGCAAGCGGGTGTCGAAATCGGCACGCGCCTCGTCCAGTTGCTGCATGAACGCCGTGTCAGTGGAGGCGGCATCGGAGAGTGCCAGCGTCCAGGTCATGTCGTTCTGGAGTATGCACCGACCGATGAAGACGCCAGCCACTGCCTCGCTCCAGTGCTCTGGGCCCAACATCGACAACCAGAACTTGTCCGGCTTGCGATAGAGAAAATAGGTCCGACCGACCACCGGCCGAAATCCGAACTGACTGCCGAGAACAAACAGCGAGGTGAACAACTCGGCCGACACCTGCTCAACCGCCTTGACCGGCGCAGCCAGCCATTGGCCGCGATGTTGCGACAAATCGGCGAGCACGGGGACCAGCCCCTTGCCCTGAGGATTGGGGTGCTTGGGCATGTCGTATCAGGCGTTTGCGAGACCGCCAGCCTACGCCGCCGGGTGACCGCAGTCAGCCCGTGCAAAGCCCTGTGGCCTACACAAGCTGGCATGCAGCACGCGCATGACCGACCATGTGTGTCCGCATTTCTAACTAGCCCCCATGCCCCAAAAGCGCTTGACCCGAGGAAGGACGCTACGAGCCCTGGCGTGGCTCGTACTCAGTTTCACCAGCTGCCTGGCGATCGCCGCGCCCCGCTTCGACCCGCAGCTCGTCCCCTTCGAGCAGGCGGGTGAATACGACTACACCGTGCGCCCGGGCGATTCGCTGGGCAGCATTGTGATGCAGCAATACCCGGATCAGCGCGGGCACTGGCAAGACATGATGCGAGCCATCTTCACCGCCAACCGAGAACAATTTGTCGGCACCGAGCACCGCCTGCCGGTCGGAACCACGCTGGCACTGCCGGCCGTGGCCCAGCCAGCGCCGGCGCCTGTGCCCGCGCCGACGCCACTGGCGCCGCTGTATACAGCCGGCAGCGTGGTCAGTCTTGATGGCCAGGACGCCCAGGCGCTGCGCAGTGACCGGCCCGCACGCGAGCTCAGCAACGGTTCGGCTGTCCATGTGGAAGACACCATTACCACCGGTGACGACAGTCAGGCCGTGGTCCGCCTGATTGACGGCCGCCTGCTGGTTGTCCGCGAGTCCAGCGAACTCACCATCAATAAGCTGGACACAGACCCGCGAGGCAATATCCGTGGTTCCCTGATGACCCTTGCCCGTGGCGGACTGCGCTGGGTTAGCAACCTCATCCAGCCGGATCGCGGCGTGGCACCCAACGCCCAGGACAGCGGGGCCGACGCCGCTGAAACCGAGCCTGATGCACCGAAGCATCAGTTGCGCACGCCTACTTCCGTCATCGGCATCCGGGGCACGGACTTCGCAGCACAGCTCTGCCAGCCACCCAGCTGCCAGCGACCGCCGTCCGACGAAGGCACCGTGGTCGGCTTGCTCGACGGCGCCATTGGGCTGAGTAATGACGCCGTCGCGGATGTCGGTCTGGTCCCGGGCGATGTTTTTCTCGTCAGTGATCCCAGCACGCCGCCGGTCGCACGTCCCGACCTTGCGGCCTTTGTCTTCGGCGACGCTGAGCAAGGCCGCTGGCTGACCCGCTGCAGCGGGCCACCCGGCAAGCACAGGCTGCACCGCTGCGAACAGCAGTTCGTTCTCGGCGGCGAATAGCCCCGCGCAACCCGGGCGGGTCGGCCGCTACCAGACCCCGTTCGTCACGCGCAGCACATAGAAGCCGCTGTAACCGTCGGTGTACCAGATCTCCTTGCGCTCCGGCGCAAAGGCCGGGCTGGACATGGCCCAGTTGCTGGCCTCGAAAACCGGGGTAATCCGTGGATTGACCGGCGCATTGAAGTAGGCGATTTCCTTGGGTTTCGCCGGGTCGCGAATGTCGAAGACCCGAAGTCCCGAGACGATCATGCTGCAGGCCACAATGTCCGGATTCACGCGCGTGGGAATGTTGCAGTAATGCCCGGCGTAGCCCTGCACGGGTAGCTGCGCGCCGGGATCGCCGGCAATCTCGTCCCGGTTCTCTGGCTCATGCACTTCCAGACGCAGATCGGAGACGATCACCGGCTGGGTCTCGTCAGAGATATCGATAATGCGACCGGCGCCGACCACATCGCCATGGGCCGCCACGCCGCCATCCGGGGAATCCGCCGAGTACTCGTCAATCTCGATCACGTAATCACGGCCATTGCGCGTGAAGGGGATGGCGTTCTGCGGAATGGTGAGGTTGGGCCAGGTGATGTTGGCGACCTCGTAGACCTGAGGATCTTCGGCGCGCGCCTGGATTTCCGACACATCCAGAATCAGCATGCCCTGGCCATCACCCGAGGCGATGTAGGCGCGATTGCCATCGTTGCTGATGGACAACCCGTGCGAGTAGTACGGTCCAGTCCACAGACGTGTCGGCACCAGCGGATTGGTGATATCCAGCGCCACCAACGTGGGCGTGCCGGGGTTGGCGGAGTAAAAAGTCCGGCCATCCGGCGCCAACCCGCTTTCGTGTCCCAGGTTGCCGACCAGCGCCGACGACCGGAGTACCGGGCTGCGGCAGTCTTCTGAAATGTCATACACATCGACATTCCCGGGATAAAAACCTGGATTGCCGGTCACCGCTGCCAGCACGCCGGCCTGCTGCGACACCACCAGTGATTCGTGCGGTGTGAGCATGGCGGGGGTCAGCAAACGCGTCACCAGCTGCGGATTGCTGGGGTCCGACATGTCCATGACATTGACGCCGGCCTCGGCATCGAGCGCATTGGTCGGGTAGAGCAGCGTCGAATCGTAGTAGGCGCACTCATTGCCCTGGTTGTCGGTATAGCGCTCGACCTTGAAACCGCCGACCGTGCCAATGGCATTGGGCACGAGGTAGCTGCCCACGACCTCCATGTTGCAGCGAAAGCCCTCGGCTGCCCGGCCTTCGGCGTGGTCCTCGGCGCTGACCCGACCCTGCATACCGGTTTCCGGCACCGATCCGGGGCCACAGGCGGCCTTGGGGACCGGCCCCTGCTGGGCCACAGGCGTGGACGGCGAAGTATCGCTGCCGCTACAGGCAGCCAGCGAACATGCGACCAACACACCACAGCTGGCGACAATCAGTGTTCTCACGGGCAGTCTCCTCAGTGCCGCTTGTTGTGGCACCACATTAGTTGGAATCTTGTCGAGGAAACGGCCGGGCAGCGCCCAGTGGTGGTCGCAATCAGCCCGGCGGCGGGTGGTCCGGTCGCACCGACTCCAGCATTTTCAGCATGATCCGGATGCCGGCAATCTCTCTGGATTGCTCGAGGACGATATTCGCCGCCACTCTCCTCACGGCGTGAATTCTGGCATGTCTGGCGGCAAATTGGGCCATTGGCAGCCCGCCCTCGTGATGCGCCTGCATGAGTTCGAGAAAGCGGCGATCGCGCTCCACCCCCTGCAGAGCGTTCAATGCGGCCAGTTCCTGGGGCGTGGCCAGGCCGGGCATACCGGTGGGTGACGCCTCACAATCCAGCAGGTATTGGCGCAGCGCCGGGCCGGGCGGCTCGTCGCCCAGCAGCATCCAGCTCATGCTGGTCTCGGGTGGCAGAAACGACTGGTTCCACAGTCGCAGCCAGCCGCGCATCTCGCCCAACTCCAATAGCTGGGTGCCGATGATATTCCGCGCCAGACCGGCAATCGCCGTCGAGTCGCTCTGCGTCATCATCTGGGCCATTTGCACCGCCTGCTGATGATGCAGGCTCATCGATTGGGCAAAGCCGATATCCACCGCGCTCGGGGTGGACGCGGCCAGCGCCGCCTGCGCCTGCTGCCGGGTCGTCCACTGGCTCCAAGAGAGAACAGCAAGCAGCACAGCCAGTGCCGTCAAAGCCGCCATCCCTGATCGACCCAGCCGCGGCATCACGTTCCTGCGGCCAGGTTTTCGAGAGCCGCGGCCGTTCGTCGGGTTTCGTCGTGATCGTCCCCCAGGGTGCCTCGCAGCAGATTGAGCGCCTCACTCAAATAAACACGAGCCCGCGCGGCCTGGCCGGACCGAGCCAGGCACCGCCCCATGTTGCCAATAAAGACACCCAGCGAAGGCGAGGTCGGATACTTGAGCTGTCGAGCCAGCGGTTCCATGCGTTCAAACAATGTCAGGGCCCGGGCATGCTGACCACGGTCATCCAGCGCTGCCGCGTAATAGCCGTAGAACGAGACGTCTGGCGAGGTGATTTCACGACGCATGCCATCCATGCGCGAGACCACCTCAGCCAGGATGTCGAAAGCGGCGTCCGGGCGACCTTGTGCGCGCAGGGCAAGTGACAAATCGACCATGGAAACCAGCGTCCCCACGTCGTCACGGCCCCGCACGCGCTCAAAGGTCGCCCAGGCGCTGCGCAACACGGGCTCGGCCTCATCCCATTTGGAGCGCCGCAACAGCAGCATGCCGTAGCGGTGCTGCGTCTGGGCGATGTCGATGTTGTCCGTGCCCTGCACGCGCATCCGGTCAGCCAGCAGCGCACGCATGCGCGCCTCCGCCGCATCCAGACGCCCGAGTTCTTGATCGGCAATCGCCAGCCACTGACGAGCGGGAAAGCTCCGCGGATGATCCTGCCCATAACGCTGCTCCAGGATGGGGAGCATTTCGCTGGCCATGGCGTGAATGTCGTCGTACCGGTGCTGGGGTGCCAGTGCGAAGCAAAGCCACTCCATCATCTCCAGCGTCGTGTCATCCCCGGCACCCAGCACTTGTCGGGCGCTGCGCAGCGCAGGACGCAGCAAGGCTTCACAGTCCGCGAAGCGCTGCTGTTCACAGACCGCATGTGCCAACCGGGTCGTGAGTCGCAGGAACCAGACCGGATCAGCGCGACCGTCGGGAGACTCGACAAGGGGGCGTAGAAACGCCTCGACCTCCTGGTAACGGCCGGCGTTGAGCAGGACGCGGGCGTAATCATGGCTCATCTGAAGCCGGCCCTCGCTGCCAGACTCAAACGCCGCCTCTGCCAGCGTACGGGCCTCCGTGAGCAGACGCTGCGCCGCATCCAGTTCACCCAGCGCGTTGTACGACATCCCCAGGCCCCGCTTCAGTTCGGCCCTGACGCGCGGTGGATAACGCTCGGCCCGGGCCTGCAATGTGGCATCGGCAAAGTCGAGCACGTCCTGTGCAGTCAAGCTCCGCCCGCGGGCCACCGCAGGTGTCGCCGCCGTGAACATTTGCTGGAGAAACGCATTGGCCGCCACGGCTTCGGCGGTGCGCAGCTCCGCGTCGCCCCGTGCACGCGCCTCCCCGATCGCAAACCAGGTCGCCACGGCTGCACCCAACAGCAGGGAAACCCCGGCCATGGCAGTCGCCAGCGCCAGCCCCTTGTGCCGGCGAATCAGCAGGCCGAGCAGGTAACTGGCCGTGGGCGGCCGTGCTTCAATGGGTTGCCGACCAAGCACGCGCTCCAGATCAGCGGCGAATTCGGCCGCCGATCCATACCGGCGAGCCGGGTCACGTGCCAGGGCCTTCATGACCACCGTGGACAGGTCACCGCGCGTGTGGCCGGCCACGTCGGAGAGTTTGCGGGGCACTTGCTCGCCGAGCATGCGAACAGCCCCCACCAGCGTCATGGCCTCCAGTCCCGGATAGGGGTGCTGGCCGCTGAGCATTTCGTAGGCCATGACGCCCAGCGCATAGACATCACTGCGCGCATCCACGGCCGCCGTATCCACCAACTGCTCCCAGGGCATGTAGGCAATGGTGCCGATGACCTGACCCGCCTGCGTCATTTCCGTGGCACCGCCCTGGTCGAGCACGCGTGCCACCCCGAAATCGAGCACCCGAGGCTGCCCATCGTTGTCGACCAGCACGTTTGCCGGCTTGAGGTCGCGGTGAATGACCCCTTGGGTGTGCGCGGCATGCACGCTGCGGCAGAGCCGGGCAAACAAAGCCAACTGCTCTGGCAGCGCCAGTCCTTGCTGCCGGACCGATTCGAGCAGCGGCTGGCCCTCGATGTACTCCATGACCAGATAGGGCAGCGGCCCGGTATCCGTCTGCGCTTCGCCGGCATCGTAGACCCGCGCAATGCCGGGGTGACTCAACCCCGCCATGAGCTCAATCTCGCGCAGAAACCGCTTGCGAAATGCCTCGGAGGCCACCGCGCCCCGCAGCACCTTGAGCGCCACCTGGCGATGGGGGTGGGACTGCTCAGCCAGGTAGACACGGCCCATGCTGCCCTCACCGAGTAGGCGCAGAATGCGGTAACCCGGAATCTGCAGCTGAACATGCGCCTCCCGAGGTGCGGTAGCAGCGCCTTGCGGGTGAGGTCTGTCTCTTCCGCCCACGCCCGGTCTCAGGGTTGCTGGGGACGCATGAGTGTTAAGCGGTTACCCACCGATGACGAGGTATCGCCGATCTGCCCCTTCTCGGTCACCAGCCATTCGTCCGGCGCAAACATGGGTGATCGACCCACGATCACTGAGGAAGGAAATGAATACCCACCCGGGTTGGTTGCACTGATCTGCGTGCCATCCAGTGCAATCCGGACGACGCGACCCGTGCTGTACTCGGTCACGATCAAATCCTGCCCCGCCAGCGCCAGGTCATCCGGCACGCCAGCCAGCGTTGCGATCGTGGCGACCGCTCCTGCCGATCCGTCCGCCTCGATCTGCACCGCTCTCACCAGGCCAAGCGCGGGCGGCACCACCGAGGCATCCGTGACGAAGAGCTGGGACCCCAGTCGAACCAGGCCATTGGGGAATGCCAGCGGGGCTTGCAGCCAGGTGACCTGCTCAACCACCTGAAACGGATCGTCAGCGGCAAATCGCAGCCGGATAATCTTGGGCGAGGGCAGCCCGCCATTGCCGGGCAAGGGCCCGTCCACGACGTAGAGACTGCCGTCAGCGCCCATGGCCATACCGTTAGGCAGGGCCGTATCGAGGTACTGATAAATCGGCGTCAGTTCGGGCGTGGCGGTGAGTCGTCCTGCAAACAGCTCCCCGCTGCCACAGCTCGCGTACAGCACATCCGCATGATGCGCCAAGCCGGTGAAGTTGCAATCGCTGGCCGATAGCGCCGTCAGCTCAACGACCGTCTCGTCCGTGCGCACAGACTCGAACACGTTGGTGCCACCAGACACGAACAGGCGACCGTCCGGCGTAAACAAGAGGTTCTCGGCATCCGGCACCCTAGCCACGGCCGCAATGTCATTGCAGCCCGTTTCGATACACAGCGACGATGCACCGCTCCCCTCGTCCACCGGCTCCGCACCGTCATGGCTGCACGCTGAGAGTGCGCATACGGTCCACACCGACCACGCGGTCATTCGCACTGTTCTGTTCACTCTCTCCCCCTGCCTACCGCGCCGCTTGTATGCGACGTCCTGTCCTTCAGTCTATCCGGAGATCTCAACCCCCAGACGCTGCAAAATCCCGTCGAACTCATCGAGACTGTGAAACGCCACGCGGAACTCACCCTTCTGTCCGTCGAAATCAATCTGTACACGATTGCCCAGCGCTTCGGTGAGCTGCTGCTCCACCGCCTGCCATTGCGCATCACGCCGCCGAGGCGCGCTCGCGGTGCCCGACTGCTTCAGCGCAGACCGGCACCGTGACTCCAGCACCCGCACGGACCAACCACCGGATACTGCATCCATGGCCATTCCCGGTTGCTGGTTCACAGGCAAGCCGGCCAGTGCCTTGGCATGGCCCAACGAGAGTAAGCGCTCGTTCACCAACTTCTGCACGGGCTCCGCCAGTTTGAGCAGTCGCAAATAGTTGCTGACGTACTCACGTGACTTGCCGACGCGCTTGGCGGCCTCGGCGTGCGTGAGGCCGTAGTGATCTGCGAGAAACTGCAGGCCCGCAGCCGCCTCGATCGGCGTCAGCGATTCGCGTTGCAAATTCTCGATCAGGCCCAGCACCATGGCTTCGTCGTCACTGAGATCGTCCCGAACAATGGCGGGAATCTCGTGCAAACCCGCACGCTGGGCTGCCCGCCAGCGGCGCTCGCCGGCCAGCAGTTCGTAACCGTGATCCAGCGACCGCACGACCACGGGCTGGACGACGCCGGACTCACGCACAGACGCCGCCAGCTCCTCGATACGCTGGGGATCGAACACCCGGCGAGCCTGGAGGGTCCCTGGACGGATCAGGTCAATCGGCAAATGGCGAACGGCAGCGTCCACACGTCAGAACAGGCAGGAATTAGGGTCGCGCAGTGTAGCAGCGCACCGATCTCACCCTCACCGACAGCCAGGTGTAAACCCAGGCCAGCTCAGCGGATTTCAAAACCGCTGCCCAGGGTCTGGTCCTCCACCGCATCGGAGTACCAGACACTCTCGACCTGGGCTGCGCCAGGCCCTTCATGCAACCAAGCCACCAGCTTGTCCAACGGACCGGCCTGCCCCAGGGCGACGCCTTCCACGCAGCCGTCCGATCGGTTACGTACCCAGCCGCTGAGCCCAAGCCCGCGCGCGGCATCGCGCGTGGCCGCGCGAAAACCGACGCCTTGCACACGCCCGGACACGACGAAACCACGACAGGTTTGCCGCTGCGTGTCCTGTATCATCCCGTTCTCCTTGCCAATCGATGTGTCATGCGCAAGCTATTGCCTCGCTGGCGCCGGCGTTCCGGCGCAATGGCGGCCGATGCGGTCCCGGCCCAGGGCACGGCGACCGAGCACACGCGGCTGCGCGCCACCGTGCCCGGCCTCTTCGGCCGCGAGCCATTGTTGCGCATCGATGTCGATGTGGAAACGCGGCGTGACACCGATGGCGAAACCCTGCGAATCACCGCCCAGTTCGATGGCCATGTACACGCACCGCCTGCGCCGGCGCTCACGCCGCCGCCCGCCAGCGGTCGTTCCCTGAAGCTGGCTGCACAGGCACGCATGGGGCAGGCCCTGGAGCGCGTTGCACAGCATCCACTGGTTCGCGAGGGTCTGAGCCGGGCAGCCGGCCACCTGCGCAGCCAGTTGGTCATCGAAGCCTCGACACGACCGCTGGCCAAAGGAGCCACCGCACTGATCCCGGCCGGACTGACCCGCATCGGCTTTGGCGCAACCGCTGCAGACGATGCGCCCTACCCGGTCGTCGAAGCCTGGCAGGGACCGGCGTCCAAGCAGGGCGGCGCCTCGCATGTGGGGGTTGTCCAGATCGGCAAGCGCCACCTGCCCAGCGGCATGCAGCGTCAACTGGGCAACCGACCCTTCAACCTCAGCGCCGTCATCGCCCATCAGCTGACGCCAGAAGACAACTAATCCAACCGGCCTGGCCACAAAAAAGGCCGGGACTCGCCCGGCCTTTCTCGCGTCATGCCACGCGGGCTACAACACGCCTAGCCGGCGAATCGTCTCCATCGTCAAGCCGCCCGAGGACAGACTGTTGTCGCGCTGGAAGCGCCCCACCGCCGCCATGGTCTGCTGGCCGATACGCCCATCGATGGGCCCCGGATCGTAGCCACGCTGCTGCAACGCGGTCTGCAGTTTGCGAACGACATTGGGCGTCGTATTGGTCTCGCAGAGAATGCTGCGCCAGGCCACCCGCGAATCGGACACCTTGACGCTCTTGGTCACGGTCTCGTACTCCGCAGGAATGGTCTTGCGCACCTCGCGGGCGGGCTCGACGAGACGGCGGACGCGCACGGTCTCGTACTCAGCCGGGGTCGCGACTTTCTTCACCTCAGCAGGACGTGACAACACCTTCTTACGCACGGTGGTGTACTCCGCCGGCACGGTGATCTTGCGCGTCGTGGCCGGCGTCACGAGGACGCGCTTTTCCACGTTCCTGTACTCGGCGGGCACCTCGACCAGGCAGAGAATCTCACCGGTGGCCTCGTCGAGCTTTTCGATCGGGCCGCGGCCTTTCTTCCAAGTTGTGTAGGCCGGACGCACCAGCTGCCGCTCGGTGACGGTCTTGTAGACCGCCGGTACCGTGTCGACCTTTTCCGTGGCCGGTTTGACCAGCACACGCTCTTCAACGGTGGTGTAGACCGCAGGCGAGACCTCGACGATCTCTTCACCGGCCTCTTTGACCAGCACGCGCTGCTCAGCCCATTCGTAGCGCGCCGGAATGACCTCGACCTCTTCACCCGCAGGCTTAACCAGCACGCGCTCGGTGCGCTCCTCGTAACTTGGCGGCGTCACCACACGCGCATAACACTCACCCGGCTTGGGATTGGGCGGCATCATGCCGTCTCCCAGAGAGCTGCTTTGTGGAGGAGGCGCGGCCGCAATGGGCTGCTCGGCCAGACGCCGGGCGGTCTCCGCCTGGGCGGCCTGGGCGCGCCGCTGGGCTTCCAGTTCCTGCGCCAGCGCCTCGTTGCGCGCGCGCTGCGCGGCCAGTTCGCGCTCCAGTTCGAGGTCACGATTATTCGACGGCTGGGCCTGCACCGGCTGAGGCGCAGCGGGTCGACGCTGTCTCGCCTGATCCAGTTCAGCAGACAGGGATCGGTTGGCGGCGCGCTCCTTGGCCAGCTCCCGCTCCAGCGCCGCCACATCGGCATCGTCCTGCGCTGTCGTCGCAAATGGATTGCTGGCGCAACCGGCCAGTGCTGCGACACACAAGGCGACGCCTGCTAGTCGTACGTTACGATTCATCCTGACTCCCTAGATGGTCAACGTTCGCGGATTCCGCTTGCGGGATCGAGTGCGAGCGGTCCTGAATTATCCGTTCCAACAAGTGAATGTGATGTTAAAACGCCAGCCGAAGCCGGCAAACTTGTGTTAAGTCGCCGCCGAACGATTCTCCAACTCGCATTGCCGATCATCGGCGGGATGACATCCCAGAACATCCTGAACCTCATCGACATTGCCATGGTGGGCCGCCTCGGCGCGGCTGCATTGGCCGGTGTCGGCATGGCGGGCTTTCTGAACTTCATGGCAGTGGGCGCTATCACCGGCCTCTCGGCAGGCGTGCAGGCCACCAGCGCCCGGCGTGTCGGTGAGGGTCGCGAGGGGGAGTCTGCCGTACCGCTGAATAACGGGCTGCTCATCGCGGCAGGCATCGGCCTACCCCTGTCCATGTTGCTTTGGTTTCTGGCTCCCGGAGTTGTCTCTGCACTGCTGGACGACCCCGCAGTGGCCCGCGAAGGCACGACCTACTGGCAGGGCCGCCTGCTGGGGGTGGTCGCCATTGGTGCGAATTTCTGTTTTCGCGGTTTCTGGAGTGGCGTCGGCCAGACTCGGGTCTATCTGGGCACGCTGGTGACTACGCATGTGCTCAATGTGCCAATCAGCTATTGCCTGATCTTTGGACAGCTCGGACTCCCGGAACTGGGGGCCTACGGCGCTGGATTGGGTACGAGCATCGCAGTCTGGATCGGCACCGGGATTTACCTGACCGTGGCCTGGCGTTTGGCGAGTGCGCGGGGGTTCTTGCATGCCCGCGGACAAACAGGCGATTTCGGCCGCCTTATCCGGCTGGCCCTGCCCAACTCCGTGCAGCAGGCACTGTTTGCCGCCGGGTTTGCCGTGCTGTTCTGGATGATCGGGCAAGTGGGCATGGACGAGCTGGCCGTAGCGACCGTCCTGATCAACATCATGCTGGTGGCCATTCTTCCCGCCATCGGCTTCGGCCTGGCCGCGGGCACGCTTTCCGGTCAGGCGCTGGGCCGGCGTGATGCGGATGACGCCCGGCGCTGGGCCTGGGAAGTCGCCCGCATCGGCGGGTTCTGGCTGGGCTTGCTGGGCCTGCCCATGCTGCTGGTACCCGGCCAACTGCTGGCCCAGTTCCTGGATGAGACGGTATTGGTCGAACTGGGGCGGATTCCCCTGCAGTTATTCGCCGTCGGGCTGGTCATCGACGGCGTCGGCATTATTCTGATGCAGGCACTGCTGGGCGTCGGCGCAAGCCGGAGCGTGATGCTGGTTGCAGTGGGCCTGCAATGGATGCTGTTTCTGCCGGTGGTTTACCTGCTGGGGCCTGTGCTGCAAACCGGACTCATCGCCATCTGGTTAGCGATGTTTGCCTGGCGCGGCCTGCAAACCGGACTGTTTGCATATTTATGGCAACGCGGGCGCTGGCGCCACGCACGGGTCTAGACAGCGAGGATGTGCAGCCCGTGGCCCGTTTCCGCTTGCTGAGCCGCCGCCAACGCGCGGCCAGCCAGGTCCATGAACTCCGAGACGCTACCGATATCGCTGGGGCAGCCAATGGCAATGCCGGCCGCGACATGGGGCGGATGGATGGCCGTCTCGGCATCCGTGGAGCACGCGCCGCGAATCACCATCCGCAGGCGGTCTGCCAGTTTGCGGGCGACGAGCTCATCGCCCCCGGTGGCGATGACAGCAAAGCTGTCCTGATCCAGCCGGCCCACAAGTTCGTTGGAGCGTCGCACGTTGCCGAGTAGCGCCTGACCGATCTGGCGCAACATGAGACTGCGCGTCTCCTGTGTGTAGTGGGCTGGCCATTCAATCGCGAGCACGGTGAGCGCGAGGGCCGTGTCGTCGTTCATCGCCCAGTTCCAGCTTCGCTCCAGCTCACCAAAAAAGGCATCGCGGGATGGCAGGCCAGTCTCCGTATCCGGGTCACGCAGACGGATGACTTCGCGCTCAAGACAACGCTCGCGGGAGACCTCGCGCCCGACACAAATCATGTACTGGCGTGGTCCATGGGTGACACGCCGCGCGCGGATCTCGATCGGCATGCGGCGGCCGGGGCCATTAAAGACTTCCAGCTCGACCGTGGCCTGACCGTAGTATTCGATGGATGCCCGCAGCCGCTGCCAGCCCGTTGGTCCGGCGGCGAAAATGCGCTCCGCGCTCAGCTGACCACCGTGGACTTCCGAACGATCCGTCCCACTGATCCGCCGGACTTCGGCATTGGCCTCGACGACCACGCCGGTGCTGAGATCGATGACGAACAGGTAATCCCGGCACTCATCGGCGAGCGCAAAGAAGAGTTCCAGCCGTTGGGAATGCTCGGCCATTTGCTGGCGAACTCGCGCGGTGCCAATGGCCGCATGAATCGCCAGCGACAGCCGGGCTGTGTCCATGTCGTCTTTGGGCAGTACGTCGTGCGCACCCAAGCGGATGGCGTCCCTAGACAGGGAAACATCCATCACACCCGACACCAGAATCAGGCCGACCGGCTCGATGTTGGCGAGCATGTTCAGCAGGTCCAGCCCCGTCATGTCGGGAAGCACATGGTCGATCAGCATGCAGGCCACACGATGGGTCCGCAGCATCTCGACCGCATCCTGCGCGGTCTCTGCCTCAACCATCTTGAGCCCAACGGTGGCGCCATCGGCCAGCAGCCGCCGAATCAACAGGCGATCACTGGCATCGTCGTCCACCACCAGAAGCTGGTCACGCACGGGATCACCGCCCGCGCTCATTCGCTCGCGGGGATTGCGGCCCAGCCGCTTGCGCAGCGAGTCGCTGGCCTTGGATGCCACATGCGATTCCATGCCGCCAGCATACACCTACGCAGGGACGCGCAGGCCAGGGAAAAAGGTGACGAGTACTTGCCGACGCAGCCCCAAACGACTCGGTCTCGGGGCCGCGTCGGCAGAAAAAGCGATCAGGCAGGTGCCGCCAGACGGGTGGTCACGGCTTCGCCCAGCATGAGGCGGGCACGCAGGACGATATCGTCCATCGACGGCGAATGCGCGAACTTCTGTCGTGCCTTGGCGCGGAGTTCTTCCACGCTGGGCAGCTCCGGCAGTTCGGGCAGCTCGAACTGATGCAACGCATCCCGGCCGCGCTCGATGCGCTGGGCCAGATTGCGCTTGAACTCGTCCACGGCAATGCCGCTGCGATTCAGGCGGGCGCGCACATTCTCAGCCAGGGTGTCGGCGCAAACGCTGGCGGCCAACTGCGCGGCCACGCGGTCCTTGAGTTCGGACGAGAGTTTGCGCTCACCGGCCAGCACATGCTTCGGCGGCTGTTTCAGATCCCAGACGATGCCCACCCAGGACAGCATCTTGAGGATGTAATAGGTCGGGTCCCACTCGTACCACCGGAAGCCCTGCCGGGTGCTGGACATGAAGTAGTGGTGGTTGTTGTGCCAGCCCTCGCCCATGGTCAGGAAGGCCAGGACCGGGTTGTTGCGCGAATCGTCGCCAGTCAGATACCGCTGCTTGCCCCAGACATGACACAGGGAATTGATCGTAAAGGTCGAGTGGTAGACCAGCACCGTCGAGAAGAAGAACCCGAACCACAGGCCTGACCAGCCGAACAGCGCCAGCACGGCCAGCCCCATGATGATCGCAGGCAGAAAGCGCTGGCGATCCAGCCACACCAGTTCCGGAAACTTGGTCAGATCCGGCACGTTGTCGTAGTTCGCTTCCTGGGCCTGGTTGTTCCAGATCCAACCCATGTGCGAGAACCAGAAACCATACTGCCGCGGGCTGTGCATGTCCTTGGGCGTATCGGAGTGACGGTGGTGGTCGCGATGCTTGGAGGCCCACCAGATCAGACCGGACTGCGCTGTGGACTGCGCCAGAAAACCGATGATGAACTGGAACACGCGACCCGTCTTGTAGGACCGGTGCGCAAAGTAGCGGTGATAACCGGCGCCAATTGCAAAGATGCGCACCCAGTACAGGGTCACACAGACCACGATATCGGTGGTCGAAACGCCAGTGAAGAAGGCGCCAAGCGCTGCGATGTGGACCCCGAAGAATCCGAGCATCGCGCCGATGCTAGCGGGCGTGAATTTCTTGTCGTACGTCAGTTCAGCCATGAGTCTCTACGTTTGTCGTCCCGGCAGGCTTTCGTTCATCGAATGCAGCTGCCGCACACCTAAATGGGCCTGTCATGATTCAACAGGCAAGTTCGGTGCCCTGGTCCCGCAACAAGCAGGTCAAGACACGGATTAAATCGTCCCGTGTTCGCGCGTCGATGCAAACCGGATGTCGGGCCAGCGCTCTTCCGTGAGCTGCAGATTCACGCGGGAGTTGGCGAGATACACGTGGGCACCCGCATGATCTACAGCGATTCTAGCCTCGTTCTTGTTAAGAAAGTCTTTCAATTTCGATGGATCGTCGGAACTCACCCACCGAGCGGTCGCCACGGGGGCTTGATCGTACTTGCAGTTGACGCCGTACTCATCTGCCAACCGTTGACGCACAACATCAAACTGCAGCACGCCGACCGCACCCAGAATGACGTCGTTGTTGGTCTTGGGCCGGAACACCTGCGTCGCACCCTCCTCGCACAACTGGTCCAACCCCTTGTTCAACGCCTTGGCCTTGAGCGGGTCGGCCAGAACCACGCGCTGGAAGAGTTCCGGTGCGAAGTTTGGCACGCCGCTGTACACCATGGCGGTCCCTTCCGAGAAGGAGTCACCAATCGAAATGGTGCCGTGATTGTGCAAACCGATGATATCCCCGGGCCACGCTTCGCTGGCAGCACCTCGATCCGACGCCATAAAGGTGACCGCATCGGAGATACGCACGGCTTTGCCCTGGCGCACGCTATGCAGCTGCATGCCTGGCCGGTACTGGCCTGAGCAAACGCGCATGAATGCAATGCGGTCCCGGTGGCGCGGGTCCATATTTGCCTGAATCTTGAAGACAAACCCGGTGAGCTCACCATGTGTCGGCTCGACAGACGCTGGCGCAGCGCCCGTGACGGTTGCCTCACGCGGCAGTGGCGGGGGCGCCCAGTCTGCAAAGCCATTGAGCAGTTCGCGGACGCCGAAGTTGGAAATGGCTGCACCGAAGAACACCGGCGTCAACTCACCGGCCCGGTACAAGTCGAGATCAAATCCATGCCCGGCTTCCTTGACCAACTCGATCTCGTCAACAAGTGTCTGGTAGATGGTCCCGAAGCGCTCGGCCATGCCATCTGCATGCAGCCCGTCCACTGTCTCGATATCGCTGATGCGCTCCTTGGGCCCGTCATAGAGATAAAAGCGATCCTCCAGCAGGTGGTACACACCCGCGAAGTCGCGCCCCATCCCCAGGGGCCAGGTCACCGGGGCACAGGCGATCTTGAGGACATCCTCGACTTCGTCGAGCAACTCCATGGGTTCACGACCGTCGCGGTCCAGCTTATTGATGAAGGTGATGATCGGCGTGGTCCGCATCCGGCAGACCTCCATCAGCTTGATGGTTCGATCCTCCACGCCCTTGGCCGAGTCGATCACCATCAGCGCCGAGTCCACTGCGGTCAGCGTGCGGTAGGTGTCCTCGGAGAAGTCTTCATGCCCCGGCGTGTCGAGCAGATTCATCACGCAGTCGCGATACGGAAACTGCATGACCGAGGTGGTGATGGAGATACCACGCTCCTGCTCCATCTTCATCCAGTCTGAAGTGGCATGGCGGGCTGCCTTGCGCCCCTTGACCGTCCCAGCCAGCTGGATGGCGCCGCCAAAGAGCAAGAGCTTTTCAGTGACGGTGGTCTTGCCCGCGTCGGGGTGGGAAATAATCGCGAAGGTTCGGCGCTTCTGCGCCTCTGCACTGATCTGGGCTGGCGTGCCGGACATGATGGCAATGACAACAAAAAGGTCAGCGATTGTAGCGGCTGGGCGGGACCGGGGTCGAAACGACCGCGCCCGATCGTGCTGTTATCCGGCGGCTGCGGCGCGTCGACTGGGTCGTTTACCGCCCGGAAAGGTCAGCCGCAGCAGTTTCCACAAGACACTGCCCAGTTGACGTCCGAAGCCGTGGCTGTTGTAGGCCAACCCGTATTCTCTGCACAAGGCTTCGACCTCAGGCGCGACCCGCGCGTAGCGGTTGCTGGGCAGATCAGGGAACAGGTGATGTTCGATCTGATGGGACAGATTGCCGGTCAGAATGTGCAGCAGCCGGCCGCCCCGGATGTTGCAGGAACCGAGCATCTGCCGGACATACCAACCACCGCGCGTCTCGGTGGCAACCACCGACTTGCCGAAGTGCGACACGCCTTCCGGAAAGTGCCCGCAGAAAATCACGGCCCAGGTCCAGATGTTGCGCAGAACGTTGGCGACAAAATTGGCACCCAGCACCACGAAAAAATACGGCCCGGCCAACAGTGGCCACAGGACGTAATCCTTGAGCGCCTGGCGTCCGACCTTGGCTCCGGATTCCCGCAGAATGGCCTTCGCCTCCGCCTTGTCACGCTTGCCCTTGAGCACACGCGGAATCTCCAGATCATGCAGAGCGATGAACCACTCGAAGTACATCGCCATCACCACGATCCACAGCGGCTGCAGCAGATAAAACGGATGCCAGCGCTGATGCTCCGTCACGCGCATCATCCCGTAGCCGATATCGCGGTCCATCCCCAGCACGTTCGTCCAAGTGTGGTGCACCACGTTATGCGTGTGTTTCCACTGGCGCGCAGGACAGCCGTGATCCCACTCCCAGCTCGATGAGTGGATATCGGGGTCGTTCATCCAGTCCCACTGACCGTGGATGACGTTGTGCCCGATCTCCATGTTTTCCAGGATCTTGGACAAGGCCAGCGTCAACGTGCCGAGGCTTAGCAGTGTCCAGAACAAAGGCCAGCTCGCCAAGGCAAATGGCAAACCCAGTAGCGCTGCAAAAATCACCAGGCGCCCGCCAATGGCCATCCATCGCTGGACCCGAATCAACCGGAGAATGTAGGCACGGTCGGCCGCCCCCAGGGAAGCCCGTTCCCGAGCCTGAATGGCGTCCAGACGGGCGCCGATGTCACGCAGGTCCGCTTCGGTGAGATGACTTGGAGTCATGGTTTAAAGGTCCAAAGTGACGGGGCCGACCGCTGCACTCACGCAGGGTTGGATGCGCACACCCGGTGTAACAGTGAGCTTGCCGGTGCGCAGATCACGTACGGCTCCGGATGCCAGCACGCAGTCACAACTGTGACAAATGCCCATGCGACAGCCGTGGCGCGGGCTCAACCCGGCGGCTTCGGCCACCGCAAGCAATGAACGACCGCCCTCGGCGCGCGCGTCGCGCCCGCTGGCGGCAAAGTGCACCTGGCCGCCGTCATCCGGATCCACGTCCTGCATGGTCGGCAATCCAAAACGCTCCACATGCAGGCGATCGGACAACCCGGCCTGCTGCCACAGCTGCTCGGCGGTGTTTAGCAGCCGCTCCGGTCCGCAGACCCAGACCTCACGCTCACGCCAATCCGGGCAGGTCTCGTCCAGAATCTCCTGATCCAGATGCCCTGCGCCCTCTGCAGTCAGGCGCAGATGCAGCCGATACCGCTGCGAGCGGGCACCCATGGAACCCAGGCGGTCACCAAAAATCAGATCATCACGCCGGCGGGCGTAGTGCAGGTGTTGCACATCCTCGCCGGCCGCCCCTGACTCCAGCATGCCCATGATGGGAGTGATGCCGCTGCCCGCGGAAATAAACAGGCGACCCCGGTCGGCTGACCCCGCAGCCAGCGTGAAGTCACCCGCCGCCTGGCTGATCTGCACACGGGCGCCCACTGCCAGTTGATGCACCAGGTAATGCGAAACACCTTCCGGTGACTGCGCGCGGATTGTGAGTCGAATCCGGCGCCGGTCGGTCTCCGCAGAACTGATCGAGTAGCAGCGCGGCTGCCACACCCCGTCGCGATTCACATAAAGCGTGACGAACTGGCCGGCATGATGCCCCCGCCAACCACGGCCGGGCCGCAACACGATCGAGCGCGTGTGGGCGGTTTCCCGCGTGGTGGAGACCACACGGGCGTGAATGCGCTGCCCGGCCTCAGCGGCGGGCGCCAGGGCGGGTAGCAGCAAGGCGCCATAGCGGCTGGTGGTCTGCGGATAAGCGAAGGCGCGGGCCAGACGGCGAGCCCAGAACCCGTGGGAGGCAACTGCGTTCATGCGAGTGAATATACAGTTGTATATACACTTGTCAATTTTCCGCGCCAGGCGGCTGGTCGCTCTACGCGGATGCCCCGAGCTGCTCGGTCAAATAAGCCAGCAAGGCCCGGACCTTGGTCGCCAGCTGTCGCCGGGAGGGATAAACGGCGTAGACCCCCAGCACGGGGAGTTGGTAAGCCGGCAGCAGCTCCACGAGCGCCCCAGCCTGTAACGCCTGATCCACCAGAAAATCCGGTTGCAACACGATGCCGCCGCCGGCGACTGCCGCGGCCACGCAGGTTTCTCCATTGTTGCTCTGCATCTGCGGTTGGACGCGGACGCGCTGCGGACCGGCATCGGACTCAAACACCCAGTCGTCACCGCCTGCCCAGTAGCTGTAGCCAATAACGCGGTGCTCGACCAGGTCACGCGGATGCTCGGGTTGTCCGTGCACGGCGAGATAGCTTGGCGCCGCACACAAACGAATGCCCGTGGTGGCCAGACGACGGGCGATCAGGCTGGACTGCTCGAGTCGACCGATGCGAATCGCCACATCGACACCGTCTTCAATCAAATCCACGGCACGGTCGGACAGCGTGACCTCCAGGCGCAGCGCCGGATGCTGCGCCAGAAATGGCGCCCACAGGTCGGCCAGATGCCGAATGCCGTACGAAACCGGCGCATTGACCCGCAGCACACCCCGCGCAGCCTGGGCACCGGCCGTCAACGCCTCTTCGGCTGTCTCGAGGGCGTCGAGCAGTTCCCGGCAATGGCTGAGGTAGTAGCGCCCCTCTTCAGTCAGCGACAGGCGTCGCGTTGTTCGTTGCAGTAGACGCACCCCGAGATGCGCCTCCAGCTCCGTCACATGCCGCGAGGTCGAGGCCTTGGACTGGCCCAGGCGGTCTGCGGCCGCAACAAAACTGCCGGCGTCTACGACGGCAACAAAGGTTTGCATGGCGAGGAATCGATCCATTGTTCCGAATAATAGAACAGTATTTCTATTCAACGGTTATTTATCGAATAGGGCCGCCCCAATAAGCTGATTCGCACTCGATGCCATGCATCGATCCCAACAACTTCTGAGGAATGATCAAATGACCAAGACATGGATTCATCGCGCGCTGGCCTCGTCGGCCGGCTGGCAGACACTGGCACTGCGGCTACCGCTGGGCGTGATTTTCATCGCCCATGGCGGGCAGAAGCTGTTTGGCTGGTTTGGCGGCTATGGCCTGGAAGGAACCGGCCAATGGATGGCTTCAATCGGGCTGACACCGGGTGTGATCATGGCACTGCTGGCGGGCAGTGCAGAATTTTTCGGCGGCCTGGCCCTCATCCTGGGCGTGGTCTTGCGCCCCGCCGCCGCTGTGCTTGCGGTGACCATGCTGGTCGCCATCATCACCGTGCATCTGGAGAACGGCCTGTTCATGGCGAACAACGGATACGAGTTTGGCTTGGCTCTGCTGGCCGGCACGGTCGCGCTCGTGATCTCGGGAGCCGGCCGGGCATCCGTGGATCTCTGGCTAGCGTCTCGCGTCGCCTAGGCGGCCGCTGCTCAGAGGAGTCACAACATGCTCGTGAACGGACGTTGGACAGACGACTGGCAACCGGTGCAGCAGGCCGATGCCCAGGGCCGCTTCATCCGCCAGACCTCGGGCTTCCGGTCGCGGATCGGTGGTGACAACGGCCGGGATTTCCCGACCGTTGCGGGCCGGTATCGGCTGTACGCGGCGTATATCTGCCCCTGGGCCAGCCGGGTGCTCATCGCCCGGCGGCTCAAGCGACTGGAATCGGTGATCGACGTGGTGATGGTCGACCCGCGGCTAAGCCCCCAGGGCTGGGCCTTGACCGGCGCCTTCGGCACCGATCTGGACCCCAGTCTGCAGGCTCAGTACCTACATAGCTTGTACAGCCACGCAGACCCCGAGTACACGGGACGAGCCACCGTCCCGGTCCTGTGGGACACGTCCGCTGAGACCATCGTCAACAACGAATCCGCAGACCTGTTGCGCATTCTGGACGAGGACTTTGACGCGTTGACGCCGGGCACCCCGCGACTCCACCCCCCTCACCTGGCAGCCACCATGACGGAGACCGAGCAATGGCTTTATCGGGACTTCAACAACGGCGTGTACCAGGCGGGCTTTGCCAGTACACAGCAGGCCTACGAGGAAGCGGTTGAACGGGTGTTCTCTGCACTGGATCGGCTGGAGCAGAGGCTGTCTCGCCATGACTGGCTGGTGGGCAGCCAGCTCACCGGGACGGACATCCGGGCCTTCGTCACGCTGGTGCGCTTTGAACTGGCCTACCGCGATCTGTTCCGCTGCAACCTGCGACCCTTGTCCGACTACCCGGGCCTGTACCGGTATGTGGACCGCCTGCTGTCCATACCGGCCTTCGCTGCCAGCGTCCGGCCGGATCAGATCAAGGCCGGCTACTACTCCATCAAGCGCCTCAACCCCACCGGCATTGTGCCGATGGGCCCACAGCTCACCAGCACGGCCCTAGGCGGACTCGACCGGCCTGTCCAGGCTTGATGCCGCCGGCCATCGCCAGGAAATCACCGTTCCATCCGCGCCACTCAGCGGCTGCCTGAACACCGGCTCCATCTGGATCGAGCAGATGGAGCCGCGTGCCCTTAGGTGATGACGGCCACTCCGAACAAGTGGGCGTGGGCATGCATCAGCCCCATGTAGGCGATCAGACCAATGACGACAGTTAGAACGTCCAGCAACGGATGAACCGGCGCCCGCTGCGGGGCTGCGCCTCGCCGCTTGGCCGAAATCACATCCACAACCGCATAGGCGAGAAAGGCGCCGAACAGCAGCATGGACGCCAGATCACCGTTGGCGATCAAATGAACCAATGCCCACAGTTTGATCGCCACCAGCATGGGGTGTTTGACCACACGTCGCAGGTTGTTCGGCACATAGGCCGCCACCAGCAGGATCAGCGCCACAGGCATAAGAGCCAAGGGGATGTGGCGCGTCCAATACGGAGGAGCCCACACTTCGAGATAGGGTGCCTGCGCCTTGCCCCAGACAACGAGCACCAGCCCCACCGCCGCCACCATGGAAAACAACCCCTTGTATCCCCACGCGCCCAAGACGCCCTGCAGCCGGCCTCGCAGGTCTGGCCGCGTGGGGATGAGATGGACACCCAGAAAGACGACGAGACCCGCAATCAGTGCAATCATGCCTGCTCCCCTTGTACAGCCCCACGATGGAGCCCTTCCGTGACAGACGCGCCAGACTACTCGCTCGAGGCATTGCAGAAAACGTCGATCGGCACGATTAATGAAGTCCTCGGTGTCCAGGTCACCGAGGCCGAGCGCGGCCGGATCGTCGGCCGGATGCCGGTCACCGAACGCAATGTCCAGCCCTATGGAATTCTGCATGGCGGTGCCAGCGTCGTACTCGCCGAGACCCTCGGATCAATCGGATCGGCATTGATCGCGCAGGAATCCGGCCGCCGTGCGGTGGGGCTGGAAGTCAACGCCAACCACGTACGTCCGGCGCCCAAGGGCAGCACGGTAACTGCCGAGGCCGTCATCGCCCATGAGGGGCGCAACATTCACGTCTGGCAGATCACCCTGCGAAACGAGGCCGGCAAGCCGACCTGCATCTGCCGGCTTACGGTTTCGTTGATCGACTAGCTCGGCCAGTCCAGCGCCACCGCCCCCAGGCGGCCAGCAAGAGCGGTAGCAGCGCCGACAACGGCCAGGCCCCGCTACCCTCATCGGAGTTGTTATTGAACCCGGCGGGGCGGCCGGCAGTATCAGAAAATGCCAGGTCGCCGGTGTTGAACCAGAGTTGCACGACCGCGGGTTGCGCGAGCAGCAACACCAGGTCCAGATCACCGTCCCGGTCCATGTCGCGCAGCGCGAGATCGACCGCATCGGCCTCCAGGGCCGTGGTGTGCGGGCGGAGCCGGCCGCTGCCGTCGTTCACCAGCAACTGCACGACGCCATTGGGGCTGGCCGTCACTACATCGATATCGCCATCCTCGTCGAGATCGCCAGCGACCAGGCGGCGGCTCAGCCCGTAGTCGGCGCGCGCGCCCAACTCGATGACGTTCCGGGGCTGACTCTGCAGGACACGGAGTTCCGGGGCCTGACCCGAATCACCCGTCCGCTCCGGCCGCGCAGCGACCAGATCGTCATCGTCATCGCCGTCGAGATCGGCACCGATCCACTGGGTGACACCCGTGGTCGGCAGCGAGAGTCGCGCACCAAAACTGCGGCGGCCGATCGTCGGCTGGAAAACATCGCCGTCCGGTAGTCCGAAGACCGGCTCCGGGCGTCCGTCGCCGTCTACATCGCCCAGGCCCACCGAGACAGCTCCTGTCGGCTCCAGCGCGGTAGCAAACAAGCCGTCAGCTCCTTCGTTGAAATACACCGTCGGCGTCGCGGCTGCATTGAGGATGACCAGATCGTCGGTTCCATCCTCGTCCAGATCCGCCGCCTGCGCACCGAGACCCTGCTCACCTACCAACGACTGCGGCGCGAGCACAAACTGCCCGTTGCCATTGTTCACATAGAGTGCGTGCCCGCCGCCGGCGTTGACGACCACCAGGTCTTGACCGTCGATGCCGTCGAAGTCCCCACCCAGCAAAGCGACCGTCTCACCCAGGTCACCCAAGGTGCCAGCTGGCTCGAAGCGCGTTGCCGAGGCCTGAAGGAACAGCCGGGTCGCAGCCCCGGCCTCTGTGCCCACGGCGATGTCGAGGACAGCGTCACCGTCAAGGTCGAGCACCGCTAGGCGCGTACCGCCATCAACCTCGAACTCGGCGCCGGGTGTCGCCGCGAGCAATTCCGTCACCGTGGCGCCAGCGGACGCCAGATTATCGGCCGGGACGAGATCGGTGGTCAGATCGCCAACCTGTGCCTGCATCCATAAGCCACCGCTGCGATCCGCCTGTACCGGCACGGTGAAGACGGCCTGCCCCCCGGCGGCAATCGCCCCAGTCGGACAGTCCAGCCGTATCTGATTTAGGGCGACGGTCCGGCTACAGCCGGTAGGCACCGGACCAGCCAGGCCAACGCCAGTCAGCGAGATTGTTAGATCACCGCCCGCCGCAGCGCTGCCGCGATTCTCCACCGTCACAGTCCAGTCGAACGGGGTGTTGAGCCCGGCCACCGTGACCGCGGGCTCGACGCGCACGGCCAGGTCCTGCGGTGGGCGCGTCACCGTTAGTGCGAAAGTCAGGTCCGTACTGGCGGTGGAGGGGTCGGTCGCGGTGACCGTGACGGTGTAATCACCCACGCTGTCGAACGCTGGCGCACCGCTCAGGCTTCCGTTACTCAGCGCAAGACCGGGAGGCAGCCCGTCCACCGCATAAGTCAGTGCATCGCCATCCGGGTCCTCGAACACATCAGATAGCAGGATCGCAAAGGCTTCACCTTCATCGAGTGAACGGTCGTTGATGGCCGAGATCACGAACGGCGGATCGTTACCCTCAAGTTCGATAATCAGCGCCAGAGAACTGGTCGCGCTCGCACCGGCCTCGTCGATCGCCGAGACCGACACGGTATAGCGCCCGGTTTCGTCCGCCCGGGGTGTCCCCGTCAGGTTGCCGCTGGTCGAATCCAGGCGCAGCGAACCGGGCAATCCCGAGGCAACGTAGGTGAGAGCATCGCCCGCATCTGGGTCCGAGAAAGCGCCCGCGAGGGCGATGGTGGCAGGCTGATCAACAAAGGCGCGCTCTTGACCCAGCGCCACAGCCGTCGGCGCATCGTTACGACCCTGGATATCAAAACGCACCGTTCCATTGGCCTGTTCGCCCGCCGCATCGGCGACCACGTAGTTGAGCGTTTCGACCTGGACGACACCCTGCCGCAAGGCCTGAATCGTCGGCTCGGCGCGCGGATCGAACAGCAGCGCGCCCTGCTCAGAAATTGTCACCGGCAGTCCCGAGCTGGTGGTGGCATCCGCCGAGAGCACGCGCAGCACATCCTCGGCATCAGGGTCCGAATCATTGCCAAGCACGCCCGGCGTCGGGCTGTTCACCACACCATCCTCGGTCAGGACAAACCGGTCGACGACGGCCACGGGTGGATCATTGACACCCACGACGGTGATCGACACCGTCGCCGTTGCGCTGCTGCCAGCGCCATCGGCGACGGTGTATTCGAATCCATCCGTGACGGACTCGTCGGCCCTCAGCGCTTGGTAGGTCGCGGTGGGGTCCATGACGAAACCCCCGTCGTTGGCCAAATTCAAACCCGCCCCGCCCGTGGTGACGGTCGGCCCGGTCACGGTCAGGGTTTGCTGATCGGGGTCGGAGTCATTGGTGAGCACGCCTGGAGCCGCAACCGTCAGCAGGGTATCGGCCGGCGTGGAATACGTGTCGGCCCGGGCCACGGGCGGGTCATTGATGGGCTCCAACGTCAGATCAATGCGACTGACACGCGAGTCGAGCGAGTCGCCCTCGACCTGGACTTCGATAGTGCGCGCTGCGTCGCCGAGAATCTCACCCTCATAGCGATATTGCAGGGTCGCAAGCACTGCCGCGTAGTCAGCGGCGGCGGCTTCTCCACTGATGCGCAGGACGCTCGCGGCCGCATCGAATGCGACAACGAGCGCAGTGCTACCCGCATCCGCTTGCAGCGATTCGTCGTCTGGTTCGACCACACCCAGCAGACGGACATCGGCAGCGGTGAGGGCTGCTAGCTGACCAGCGTCCACGGTGACATCCGCGATGAGCGCCTGTGTACCGGCGTTCTCTGCGTAGCGGGCCGTGATATCCCGCCCATCGCCGGCGCCGTTGAGGTCGACCACGGGGCGTGTCACATCGAGTTCCACCGCGCCGACGTCACAAGGGTCGTCCTGTGCACGCACCTGACCAACCTGGTCTGTGCCCGCGACCAGACCGTCGCGGCAGCCAAGCTCAGCACCCGCATCGAGCAATGCCGTCGGCAGCTCGGGCGCAGCGATGGTCTGCAACCCATCGGCCTGCAGCGTCAGCGGACCCAGATTGATGGCGGATGGCGTACGCACGGTCGCCGCCCCGCATCGGTTATCGCTGGCCACGCTGCTGTCGGCCTGGGTCAGCGTACCGCGGACCGAGCACTGGCCCGTGGTGCCGTTACCCGAGACCACAGAATTGAACAGCGCCGCGCTCGCATCGGTCTCGACGACCAAGCCAGCCGAGGCATTGGAGGTGGTGTCGGTCAGCCGGTTCCCAGTGATCGTGACGTGACGCAACACACTGGAAGCAGATGCATTGGTGCGGAAGCGAATCGCCGCCTCTCCACCCACGGCGTTGTCTGCAATGGTGGCATTGGCCAATCGAATTTCGCCCAGATTCTCGATGGCCGAACCCACATTTTCCGACGCATTGCCGATGAACGTGGCGCGCGTTATCGACGCCAGACCCGCGTTGTACAGACCACCGCCCACCGGCGCGCTGTTGTCGGCGACCCGCAGGCCGGCGGCCTCTAGCACACCAAAATTCTCGATGCCCCCGCCGACGCTGTCGGCCTGATTGGCGGCAACACTCACGTTGTCCAGGCGCAATGTGCCGAAATTCTTCGCGGCCGCCCCGGCGTCAGCGCGGCCACCGGTGAGCACGAGGTTGGCGAGCGTGACCGTTGCCGTGTCCTGGACCTCGACAAGCCGTGTAGGTGTTGCATCAGAAGCGACGAGCTGCACAGGCCCGCCGTCTTGCGCGCCATCGATGCTGATTTCGATCTGCACAAATCGCAACGGCCGGGTGATATCGATCACCGGCGTCTCGCAGGCAAAGGTGACTTCACCCCCCCCGACAATGGCCGCCTCCAGCGCATCCTGCGTACATTCGCTGACCACGCCGCCGGCGTGCGCACGGCCAACCACACTGACCAAACACAGCGCCCAAGCGGCCTGTCCGAATACTTTGACTCTCACGCATCCCCCCTCGGTAAGTGAGCAGCATACCGTGGGTTTGCGCACCCGGCTGCGCAGCCCGCTTATCATGTCGCGCCCGACCTCGACCCGTTGACCCGCTTCATGCCGCAACTCGCCGACGACTACGAAGCCGCCGTGGACGCCGTTATCCAACGCGTCGGCAAGACCCTGGTCCTGGGCATTCCGCTCGGCCTGGGCAAGCCTGTAGGTTTCACCAATGCGCTCTACGAGCGTGCGAAGCAGGACAGCAGCCTGTCGCTGACGATTTTCACCGCGCTGTCGCTAAACCGGCCCAGGCTGGGCGGCCTGGGCGGCCGCTTCGCCAACCCGATGTTTGACCGGGTCATGGGCGGTGTGGAGCCGCTTGCGTATCTGCAAGACCGGGACCGCGGAGCGCTGCCCCCCAATGTGACGGTGCGTGAGTTCTTTTTTCAGGCGGGCAGCCAGCTCGACAACCCCGTTGCCCAGCAGCAGTACATCAGCACCAACTACACCTTCGTGGCCCGGGAGATGATCGACCACGGCGCCAATGTCTTTGCGCAGATCGTCGCACCCCATCCGGATGACGGTGTGTCACGGGTCAGTCTGAGCTGCAACCCGGATGTCAGCCTGGATGTGGTGCCGGCCGCGCGCGCCCGCTGGCCGGTTGCTGTGGTCGGTGAGCTGCATGGCGAACTGCCGTACATGCCAGGCGACAGCGAACTGGACCGCTCAGAATTCGATGTACTCATCGACCGCCCGACCCGCCCTGGCAGCCTGTTCGCCGTGCCCAAGGCACCGGTTACCCTGGCCGACCACGCCATCGGCCTGCACGCCAGCACCCTGGTACCGGACGGAGGCACCATCCAACTCGGCATTGGCGCACTGGGCGACACCGTGTCCCACGCGCTGATTCTCCGACACCAGCAGCCGGCGCAATGGCGGCAATTGGTCGGTGAGCCCGGCGATCTGGCCCGCCGCATCGGCGGCCAGGACCGCTTCTCAAAAGGGCTTTATGGCGCAACCGAGATGTTCGTGGACGGGTTTCTGGCCCTGTACGACGCCGGCATTCTGAAACGGCGCGTCGTGGACGATATCGAGACCCAGCAGGCGCTCAATGCCGGCGAACCCATTCCGGCCGACGCCGAAACCCAGGTGTTGCACGGAGGCTTTTACCTCGGCACCCGATGCTTCTACGATCGGCTGGCGGCCATGCCGATGGCCGAACGACGCCAGTTCCACATGACCTCGGTGGGGCGCATCAATCAGCTCTACGGCTCCGAAGCCCTGGACCGGTTGCAGCGGACGCAAGCCCGGTTCATCAACACCGGACTCAAATGCACGCTCGCCGGCGCCATCGTCTCCGATGGCCTGGACAACCACCGCGTGCTGTCAGGCGTGGGCGGGCAATACAACTTTGTCGCCCAGGCGCATGCGCTGCACGATGGCCGCTCGATTCTGCTGATCAAGGCCGTGCGCGAAGACGGCAACCGGGCCGAATCCAATATCGTGTGGGACTACCCGCATACGACCATCGCCCGCCATCTTCGCGACATCGTCGTCACCGAATATGGCATCGCCGACCTGCGCGGCGCGACGGATCGAGACATCATTGCCCGCCTGCTGAACATCACCGACTCACGGTTCCAGGAGGAATTGCTGCAACGTGCACAGGCCGCCGGCAAGATCGAGGCGGACTACCGGATTCCCGAGCCCTATCGGAACAACACACCGGATTCCTTGCGAACCCGGCTCGAACCGGCACGACGCAGCGGCGCATTGCCGGCGTTCCCGTTGCCCTGCGACTGGACAGAGGATGAGCAGGTGTTGGCCGTCGCACTTTCGGCACTGAAATCTCGGCAGGCACGACACTCCAGCGCTGCGCTGGCGTGGCAGGCATGGCGGAGCGGGCCGCCGACCGCGCGGGTGAAGCCGCTGCTGGCCCGCGTTGGCCTGGATCAGCCCGCGAATCTGCAGAACCGGATGGCTGCCCGGTTGCTTGGCGCGGAACTCGATGCGGTACTGGACGACGGCCCCGCGACGCTGCGCCCCATGGAGACTGCTGCATGACCCTTGAAGAACACCAGGCCGAGCTGGCCACACAAACTGCCAAAATGCCCTGGCGGGAACTCCAGCGCTTTTTTGCCTCCGGTCAGGCGATTGCCGTGGCCACAGACCTGGACTTGGTCGAAGTCGCCGCGCGGGTTGCCATGGACGACAAGTCCGCCGTCGAAGCCTGGGTAGAGCGGGGCGCGATGGGTCCGGTCAGCGACGATCAGGCCATCGCTTGGTTCGAGGCCGACGCCTTGCTCTGGACGGTGGTTGTCAAACCTTGGGTACTGGTTCAGCCGTTACCCGACACCGACGCGAGCAACTAGGCGAAACGGCTCAGGCCGCCGAGGGCACGCCCCGACTACGACGGGTGACAAACTGCTCGAGAAATGCCTGCTGGTCGCCGAGAATCCGCCGGTTCGACAGAATCAGGTACTCGGCACGGTTGGGTGCATAGGGAATGGCGAGCAGCGGCTGGCCCGCCTCCTCAGGTGTGCGATTGCTTTTCTGTCGGTTACAGGCGCCACAGGCGGTTACGCAGTTCGTCCAGTCATCCGGGCCACCCCGGGACGTTGGAATCACGTGATCGCGAGTGAGTTCCGAGTGCTTGAACCGCCCCCCGCAGTACATGCAGATATGCCCGTCACGGTGGAACAGCGCGCGGTTGCTGAGCGGAGGCACCAGCGACATCAGGCGACCACCACGCTTATCGTTGACGGCGATGATGGTATCCAGCTCCAGACAGGAACGGCGGCCGGTCTCACGGTTGATACCACCCTGGATGGTAATGCGCGCACCACCACCTTCCCAGGCGACCTTTTCGTTGCAGTAGAGGGTTGCGGCGTACTCCCAGTGCACCCAGTCCAGCGGTATACCGCCGACGTCCAGCTTCAGGATCAGTGGATGGTTGTGCACGTCGTTCACCGTTCGATCTCCTTGACGGAAGCGCTGGGTGAGCACTGACTTGGAGTCAAGGCGGTGAGGAGCGATCGACCGGCTCCTGCCGCATCTTGCCTCCACGCTATCGCCCCCGCATGACACGGGGTTGACAACGCCGGCCATCCTCGACCGGTTGCAGAACTATCGTTGATGCGGCGACGATTTGCCACCTTTGCAACGGATATCGCCCATGGATGACCGGACACGCTGCCCTTGGGTGGATCTCAGCAAGCCTGACTATGTGGCCTACCACGACGAGGAATGGGGCGTACCCGTCCACGACGACCACAAGCAGTTCGAGTTTCTCACCCTGGAAGCCGCCCAGGCCGGTCTGAGCTGGTATACGGTGCTGCGCAAGCGCGCGCACTACCGTCGCGTGTTCGCAAACTTTGACCCGGTGCAGGTTGCCGCCTTCGATGCGCAGGATGAAGCCCGGCTGCTGGCCGACCCCGGCATTATTCGCAACAAGCTCAAGGTCCGTGCGGCCATCAACAATGCGGCACGTTTTCTCGAAGTTCAGGCCGAATTCGGGAGCTTTGACCGGTATATCTGGGGGTTTGTCGAACAGGCCCCAAGCCTCTCGCCACCGAGAACACGCCAGGACTATCGCGCCACGAGCCCTGAATCCGACGCGTTATCCAAAGACCTCAAGAAGCGGGGATTCAAATTCGTGGGCAGCACCATCGTCTACGCCCACATGCAGGCCGCCGGGCTGGTGAACGACCACAGCGTCGATTGCTTTCGACGCCAGGAAACCTGATCCTCCTGCTGTCCGCTAAGCTGGGGGGTGGCGGCCCCGGTCACGCCATGGCCGCCCGGCCTGTCGCCGGCTGGACGCCGGGGATCTGGCGGCGGCGACCGGTTGCAGGCACCGCCGACTAATTTGAGGATTACGCGCTGAGTTCAGCACCATCTCGCGACGGCCCCAGCCGGCTCCCAGCCGTGACGACGCGTCCCCCGCAGACCGAAACGGACAGCACCTAAACGCGGATTACATGGACACCCTGCACCCCACACTGCCCGCGCAGACACTGCGGCGGCTGCAATGGGCGCTGGCATGCTCCGGTGCGGGCACATTGCTGTTTCAGGCGATCTGGTTTCGCCAGTTGGGCTGGGCCCTGGGCAACACGGTCATGGCCGCCGCCGCCACACTCGCCGCCTTCATGCTGGGGCTGGCGCTCGGCGCGGGGTTGGCGATCTGGTTCGCCGGCCGCGTCAAACGCCCGGTACAGATCTTTGTCATCGCTGAGACACTCGTCGCTCTGACGGGCACGGGGACGGCGGTGCTGCTGTCGGGGCATTGGCCCAGCATTGCGTCCTGGCTGGGCGCCTTGCTGGAGCAACCGGTGCTGCTGCAGTCCGCGCGGTTCTGGCTGGCGGTGGGCCTGCTGACACTCCCGGCCGTTGCGATGGGCGTGGGCCTGCCCTTGCTCACCTGCCTCTGGAATCACCACCCGCGATTGGGCCCCGTACTCGGCCGGCTGTATGCCGCAAACACGGGCGGAGCGATGTTGGGGCTGGCGGCCGCTGAGCTACTGCTCATCCCCATGCTGGGCATGGTCAACAGCCTGATCGCAGCCGCCCTGCTACTGCTTAGCTCCGCGCTGCTCGCCCTGCCCCTGCGCCGGCTTGCCGATCCGGCCGACCAGGCACCTCCCGCCGGCACCGCCACCCAGGTGGCGCCGGATCCGCAGGAGCAGCCGAGTCATCCCTGGCTACTGTGGCTTATCGCCGCCGGCCTGGGCTTGCTCATGCTGGCCGTCGAGATCACGGGTTTTCGACTGCTTAGTCTCCAGCTCGCCGGGACGTCCAGAGACCTGGCGCTGGCCATTGTCGTCGTCTTGATGGGGCTCGCCCTTGGAAGTCGGCTGGCTGCAAGCTGGACCCAGCGTCACCCGCATGCCAGTGAAGGCATCGCGCTGGTCACCGGCGGAGCGGCAGCGAGCTGGCTGGCCGGCGTAGGGCTGGCGAGTCTCGGCGCGTCACTGGAGCCGGCCTGGGCCCGTTGGCTCGTGTCCGTACCGGGCTTGCTGCTTCCGGTATCACTGTGCTCGGGCGTGCTGATGACGCTACTGGCGGAGCGGCTGCGTCGCGATGGTCTGACCTCAGGCATCGCCAGCAGCCAGTTGTTGGCCGCCAATGCCGCAGGGGCTGCCGCGGGCGCCGCCTTGACCGGGAGCCTGCTCCTGCCCAGCCAGGGCCCGGTGATGCTGGCTGTAGCCGTGGTCATCGGGTTTGTCATGCTGTCGCTGATCGCGGCCGTGGGCAGTAACCGGCGGGTCCAGTGGCTTGCAGCCGGCTTGGCGCTACTCATCGCGGCCATGGGCGTGCGCAGCCTGCCAAGCCTGGTGGACCAACAGGTCATGCTGGCAGCCAAACCCTTCGTGGACGCCGACCGGGCCGAGCGTATCGCGCTCGTGCATGGCCGCAATGAAACCCTGCAGCTACTGCGATCCGACTTTCTCGGTGAGCCCAGCACCTGGCGCTTGGTCACCGGTCGCTACTCCATGAGCAGCACAGCCCGGGACTCCGAGCGCTACATGGCCTTGTTCGCTTGGTGGGGTCTGGCCTTACAGCAGGCCCCGGAGAAAAGCCTGCTCATTTCCTATGGCCTGGGGACGACAGCACGATCGCTGCTGGCCGATCCACGTGTGCAACAACTGGATGTCGTCGACATTTCGCCCGAGACCTTCGCGCTCGCCAGCGACATCCACACCCTGGACCCCATGGACGACCCGCGCACGCAGGCGCATGTCACGGATGGTCGGTTCTTTCTAGCGGCAGGCACAGAGCGCTACGACCTCATCACCGGCGAGCCGCCACCGCCCAAAATGGCCAGCATCGTCAATCTCTATACCCAGGAGTACTTTCAGCAGATGCGACGCCGGCTATCGGACACCGGCGTGGCCACGTACTGGCTGCCGGTCGACCAGCTGACGCCGCAATCCGCCAAGGCAATCACGGCCGCTTTTTGCAATGCCTTCGACGATTGCCTGCTGGCGGCCGGCAGCCACTACAACTGGATACTCATCGGTCCACCGGCGGTTCCCGCCCCGGACCTGTCACCCTGGGATCGCCGCGCGTCTCTTTATCTGCTCCGGCGCGCGGGGATCGAATCACCGGCCATGCTGTGGACAGGCTTTCTGGCCGACGCCAACCAGCTACGCGCGTGGACTGGCGACACCCCGCCGCTCACCGATGCACGGCCTGGCCGGCTCCAGCTACGCAGCCCCACGGCCCAGGAGCTACTGGACTACGCCGACTGGGCAGCGCCTTCGGTCGCACGCCAGCGCTTTTTTGCTTCGGACTGGGTGAACGGCGCATTGACGAGTCGTCAGCAGCAGGCAGTCGCCGAACTCTGGGACTGGCAGCCCGTGCTCAACGGCTTCGTGCATGACGCCCCCATTGCTTTGGTCGATGGCATCTTGGATACCGACCTCATCACCCCCGTGCTCTGGGGCTTGGGCAGCGGCTGGAATGAGCAACGCATCGCAGGCAAGCCGGAACTGACACCAGACTCCGAGATCGACCGGGCACGGCAAGCCTTCCACCGGGGCGTGGGGCATCTTGCGCGGCGCGAACCCGACCGCGCCAAGCAGCAGTTTCTCCGGGCACTGGAGGCAGACTGGCCGCGCGCCCGTGAACTCGCCGTCTATGCCGCCTGCCGCGCCGGGCAAAAGGATGCCGCAGGGGACATTGCCGGCCCTGCCCGCTACGCGTTTCGCTGCTGGTAGTTCAGGCGCCGTCTTTGCTTGCGCGCCCCACCAGGTCACGCAGGCTGCGCTGGCCCAACGCCTCGCGGATGGCTGACTCGTAGGCACGAATCTCTCCGCGTACAGCACTGCCCATGGCCGGCGTAGCCTTGTCATCAGGCTCGTCCGCACGATCAGAACGCACCGTCTCGATGATGTCGGCCAGCAACAGGTTGTCCAGGTCACGGGCTGGCAGCAAGGCCATGGACGCGCCTTCGATCTCCACCAACAGGCCGGCGGCCACCAGCCGGTCCACGACAGAGAACACCGCCTCGGGTCGTTCACCCGTTTCGTTGGCCAGTTCGGTCGCTGGCATGGGAGGCGCTCCCGTGACGAATCGCTGCGCAATCAGTGACATCAGCTGCAACGCCAGATGCTCCCGCGTGCGATTGCCGACGAAACTGCCGGTCGTGCTGGGTCGGATGTAGTTGGGATACTGCAGTAAGAACGCCATCTGACAGCCGATCAGCAGAATGAGCCAGCCGACATAAAGCCAGATCAGCAGGAACAGCAGCAGCGCAAAACTGGAGTAGACCGCGTTGTAGGTCGTCGCCGATGCCGCGAACTCCGCGAAAGCGAGGCTGGCGGACTCCCACATCAGCCCGGACAACAGCGCGCCCCCAATGGCCGACCCCAGGCGCACCCGCGTGTTGGGGATGAAGGCGTAGAGAAAGGTGAATGCTGCTATCACCAGCAGATAGGGCACGAATCGACCGGCAAAGGCGATGAGGCTGCCCAGCGGCTCGAGATGCGTCAGATGGTCCAGAAAGGTATTCGTCGAGGCGGTTGCCGTCACGCCCACTGCCGAAAAGACCAGCACCGGGCCGACAATGAGTACCGACAGGTAGTCACCAAACCGGCGAGCAAGCGGCCGTGTGCGCTCGATGCGCCAGATCCGGTTAAAGCTTTTCTCGACCTTTTGCAGCATCGAGACTGCCGTGTAGAACAACAGCAAGATGCCGAAGAAACCCAGCACCCCGACACGGATGTTCTCCACAAACCCGATGACGGTTTCGGTGAGCTCGACTGATTTGTCGCCCAGAGGAGCGAGCAGCCGCAGCAGCACGGGCTCCATGGAGTTGTGGACGCCCAGAGCCTTGAGCACGGAAAACGACAAGGCCAGCAGTGGCACCAGCGACAGCAGGGTTGTGTAGACCAGGCTCATGGCCCGCATGGACAACTCGCCGCGCGACAATTCACGCAACAGGGCCGCCGCAAGCTGGGCGGCGCGCAGGCCCGTCCGCTGCCACCAGGGCCAATGGGGATCGACGCTGCGCCAGAGCACCGCCTGCAGTTGCTGCTTAAGCTGATCGGTCATGGGCGACACTGTACCGAAGCCAGACACCCGACACCGCCTGTACAGCACAGAGCGGAGATTCCGAATCTGGAGCATTTTTTGCTCGTGGCACACCAACACGCATAATCACGCCATCGCCGTGCAATGCGGCCTCCCTCTTCCAACAAGACTCCATGACTCAAACAAACAATCGGATGCCCGTTGGCATCCCGTACATTATTGGTAACGAACTGGCCGAGCGCTTCAGCTACTACGGCATGCGCGCCATTCTCGTCGTCTTTATGACCCAGTACCTCGCCATGTCCAATGCCGAGGCGACGATCTGGTATCACGAATTTTCGATCGCGGTCTACGCAACGCCCTTTCTGGGTGCCTTGCTGTCCGACATTTTTCTGGGCAAGTACCGCACGATCATCCTGCTCTCGCTGGTGTACTGCGCAGGCCATGTCGTCCTGGCTGTCAACGAAACCCGCGAAGGGCTTGCACTCGGCCTTGGGCTCATCGCCATGGGCTCGGGCGGGATCAAGCCCTGCGTCTCGGCCCATCTGGGCGATCAGTTCCAGGCCGATAAGAGTCATCTGCTCGAACGGGTTTATGGCTATTTCTATCTCTCGATCAATGTCGGCGCCTTTGTATCGACCCTGCTGACGCCCTGGTTGCTGGAGTCCCTGGGCCCCAACGTCGCCTTCGGCATACCCGGTCTACTGATGTTTCTGGCCACGTTCATCTTCTGGCTGGGTCGTGACCGCTTCGTCTCCATCAAGCCGGCCGGCCGACGCTTTTTCGCAGAAGCGTTTGCTGGCGACGGCTTGCGTGCCATGGGCAAGCTTGCGGTGATTTACTTCGGCTTTATCGCCTTCTTCTGGTCGCTGTTCGACCAGACCGCTTCGACCTGGGTCATCCAGGCCCAGGACGGATTGATGGACAAGACCATCAACCTGGGCTTTACCAGCTTCACGCTGCTGCCTTCGCAGATTCAGGCCATGAACCCTCTGTTCATCCTGCTGTTGGTGCCCACCTTTACCTTTCTGATCTACCCCTTTGTCCGGCGCTATGTACGCGTTGCACCCATGCGTAAGATTTGCGCGGGCCTCTTCCTGGCGGCCAGTTCGTTCTTCCTCATCGGCTGGGTGCAGGCCGGCATGGACGCCGGAGAGTCACGCTCCATCGGCTGGCAGTTCCTGGCCTACCTCATCCTCACCGCTGCAGAGGTGATGGTCTCGATCACCGCGTTGGAGTTCGCCTACACCCAGGCCCCGAACGCGATGAAGTCGTTTCTGCTGTCGTTTTATCTGCTGTCGGTGTCACTGGGCAATGTGATTACCACCGTGGTCAACCACGCCATCATCGAGCCGCTGACGCCCACCGCCATCGAGACCGGTGCCGACACCCGCGTGTTGTTTGATGACATCAGTGGTTTTCAGGTCGGCCAGAAGATCGACATCACCGGCGAATCGGGTGCCGTCATCATCGCGGCCGATGGCAGCGAACAGGCACTGGGCGGCACGTATCTGGTGGAGTCGATTGACCCGGACGCCGGCGCGCTGATTCTGATGAACGTGCAGCGCGAACACATCCAGACCCGTGGCGTTGTTGCGGATGCGGCGAATGTCTCGACCTACACCCTCTCCGGCGCCAACTACTTCTACTTCTTTGCGTGGCTCACTGTGGCTGCGGCAGCGTTGTTCATGGTGGTCTCACGTTTCTTCACCGAGAAGCAGTACATCCAATCCCTGGATGACGCGGAGAACGCCCCCGCGTAAACCATGTGTTTCGGCGACGGGGCCAGCCAGCCCCGTCGTCGGAAGCCACTGCTGAATTCCGACCAGCGGCCACAATGTTGCACTGCAACATATTGACACTCCCCAGCGTCGCCCCTATGATGCAGTGCACCAAATGTTGCAGAGCAGCATTTGCACGCCACACCGATCCTGAGGAGGAATTCAACAGTGGAAATTCAAGTCGTCATCAATGACGTAAAGGGCAAGGCCGAGACGTATGCGGTTCAGGCCCAGGACGTGTTCAAGACCTCCGTCGAGGTCGCCAAGCAGGCTAACGGTATCGTGGTTGGCAGCGTGCAGACGCTGGCCAAGACCGAATCCGCTGCCGCCAAGGATTTGTACGAAGCGGCACTGGCCAGCTTCGAAAAGGCCAAGAAGGCCGGCGTGAAGGCTGTTGCCAACCAGCCGGTCGAGTACCTGCCGAATGGCAAGGACCGCATCGTCACCGCCTACTCTGATTCCGTGAAGGTCGTCACCAAGGCCCGCACCGATCTGGAGAAGGTCTTCGAAAAGGGCTTTGACACCATTCAGGTCCAGCTGGGCCTGAAGAAGCCGGCCCCGAAGAAGCGCGCCACCGCTGCCAAGAAGGCCCCGGCCAAGACCGCCGCAACCAAGAAGGCTGCGACGGGCACGAAGACCACGGCCAAGCGCACGACCGCAACGGCCAAGAAGACCACCGCCAAGGCGACGACGACCAGCGCCTAATCCGGTCGGGACTTCCGGTTGGAACGCGTCGTGCTAGACATGACGCAACTCGAAAGGGGGAGTTTCCGAACTCCCCCTTTTGCCTTTTGACAGGAAGACACGAGATGCATCCCACGATTCCCCAGCGTGTGAGAGACATCGCAGAGATCGTCACCGACGCAGGTCATACGGTTTTCGGCACTGCCGCCGAGCTGTTCTGGGTCGAAGTCGATGCACTCAGCGGACACCGTAGTGCCTTGCGTGAGCGCCTGGATGTTCTGCGCAGCAGCGAGTCCGCTTCGGACATGCTGACCCGCCAGGTCGATCTGCTTCCCGAATCGGCTCGACGGCTGCGCCGTACCCGTATGGAGCGACAGCACACGCTGTCCAAATTCTCTGACGCCACACGTGAACTCGGCTGGCGCCTGCGTCAGAGCCTCCGCCCCTCCACGCCCGCGGACGCAGACTAGCGCCCACCCGGGGTCAGCCTAGGTGTCGGACTCCGGCTTCTTGCTGCTCCGCCGACGTGATCGACGCGGTCGTGCGGCTTCGGCCTCGCCCTCCGGGTCAATATCATCGGCGGCCCGCGCAAAGGCCGTGGCCAGCACCCGCTGCCAGGCGCGTCCACCGCGCTCGACATTCTCCCGAACAAAGCTCGAAGGGTCGAAGTTTTCGGCCGACGAGCTCATGCGTTCACGCACGTATTTGATGATGTCTTCCTGAATCCCGACCACGTCGGGCAGGCCCAGAAAGGAGCGCAGCTCCTCCGGCTTGACGTCGATTTCGATTTTGATGATCACGCTGCGCCACCCCCACGGTGTGGTTGTTGTTGAGGCCTACTCGGCCTCCGCTTCGTCCTGCTCCAGTGTCTGCTCGGGAAAGCCCTCCAGGGGGGCCAGTTCCTCACGGTCACGAAGAAACGTCGGCCGGCTCTGAATGTACAGCGCCAGCAGCTCGGCCAGCGACCGCAGAGAATGCAGGTGCGTGCGTTCATAGCCGTGCGAGGCATCGACACCAAAACACAGCAATGCGGTGCGAATGTCGTTTCCGGCCTCGATGGCCGAGGCGGAGTCCGAGCGGTAGTAGCGGAACACGTCGCGCTGGTAGCGCACCTCATGCTCCTCACAGATTTCCGTCAGCTTGCGTGTCAGGTGGTAATCAAACGGCCCCACCTGATCCTTGATGGCAATGGTGACGCCGGTTTCCTTCGAGTTCTGTCCCGGTGCTGGCGTGGCGTTGTCGATGGTCACCATCTCGGCCACGTCCTGGTGCAGGACCGCCGAGGCACCGTAGCCCACTTCCTCTGAAATCGTGAACAGCAGGTGGCAATCCACCGGCGGGCGCACACCCGATTCGACGATGGCCTTGGTGGCGGCCAGCAGGGCCGCGACACCCGCCTTGTCATCCAGATGACGGGAATTGATGAAACCGGATTCCGAGATTTCAGGGTTCGGATCGATGGACAGGAAATTGCCGATCTGGATGCCCAGCTTGCGCAGATCCGCCTCGTTGTAAGCGAACTCATCCACCCGCAACTCCAGGTTATCCCAACTGGTGGCCTGGGTATCGACTTCCTCATTAAAGGTGTGACCGGAGGCCTTGAGGGGCAGAATCGTGCCGCGCAGCTTGCGTCCATCGTCGAGCAGAATGGAGCAGCGGGCGCCTTCGGCGAACCGCGCGGACCATGTGCCGATAGGCGTCACCTCCAGCCGGCCATTGTCCTTGAAGGCACGCACCATGGCGCCGATGGTGTCCAGATGGACCACCACGGCCCGGTCCGGGCTGCTCACATCGCCGGCGATGGTCGCGCGGATGGCGCCCCGACGCGTGAGTTCCAGGGGCACACCCAGACGTTCCAGCTCCTTACCCACGTAGGTCGTGATCTCGTCGGTAAAGCCCGTGGGGCTGGGGATGTTGAGCATTGTCAGCAGATGCTCGCGGAGATACTCGTTGTCGATCGGCAGTCGTTTCACAATGTGTGTCCTTCAGGAAGCTTGGTGGGCGTGTAGCTGGCGCGCTGACTCGGCGGTTTCCGGGAACAGCAGGTCCACAAACCGCTGCGCGGTTGGCTGCGGCTCATGGTTGGCCAGCCCGGGGCGCTCGTTGGCCTCGATGATGACGTACTCCTCTCCCTCGGGGCGAGGCACCAATAGATCAAGCCCCACCACTGGGATGTCCAGGGCGCGGCTGGCGGTAATGGCCACGTCCCGCAAATGCGCGGACAGCTGATCCGTCACATCGTGCAGCGTACCGCCTGTATGCAGATTGGCGGTCTTGCGCACAGTCAATCGCTCTCCGGCCTCGAGAATCGTGTCCATGGTCAGCCCCGCATGCTCCACGCAACGCCGGGTTTCAGCGTCCATGGGAATTCGGCTTTCGCCTTCGGTCGCCGCTGCGCGGCGTCGCGACAGCTTGTCGATCAGCTGGGAAACCGTGTGTTGCCCGGTACCGCGAATCACCGGCGGCTTGCGCACAGCCGCAGCGACCACGCGATGGTCGATGACGATGATTCGCAGGTCGTCGCCACTGTGGAAGGTCTCCAGCAGCACGGTCTCGCAAATCGTGCGAGCCTCCTTCACGGCTGAGCGGAGAACCTGGGGATCGCGCACGTCGACGGAGATGCCGGCGCCTTGCTCGCCACGCGCCGGCTTGACGACCACCGAGCCATGCTCGGCCAAAAATGCTGCGTTTTCAGCGGGGTCGCCCGCCACTTGCTGCAGCGGCACCTCGAGCCCGGCGTCACGCAGCAACCGGGACGTCACGCGCTTGTTGTCGCAGCGGCTCATGGCAATGGCCGTGGTCAGGTCGCTCAGCGACTCCCTGCAGACAATCCGCCGTCCGCCGTGAGACAGGCTGAAGTAAGCCTCGTCGGCATCGATAATCTTGACCCGAATCCCCCGACGCTTGGCTTCGGTGGTAATGATGCTGGCATAAGGGTTGAGCCGATCTTCATCGTCCGGCCCGATGAACAGCGCATGGTTGATTGGATTCTTGCGCTTGACGGTAAAGACCGGCACGCGTTGAAAACCCAGCTTCTCGTACAGGCCAATGGCCTGGGTATTGTCGTGCAGCACCGACAAGTCCATGTAGGCCCGACCACGCGCCAGAAAGGTTTCCGCCAACTGCAGGACCACGGCCTGGCCGACGCCGGGCATCTGACAATCCGGGTCGACAGCCAGGCACCAGAGACTGGAGCCGTTCTCTGGATCATCGAAGGCCTCGGCGTGATCGACACCCGTGGCCGTGCCGACGATGCGCCCGGTTCCGACCTCCTCGGCCACCAGATAGACCAGCCGCCGGTTCTTGCGGTTGTCCCACAGGAAATCCGGTGGTGTCGGCACCATGCGCCGCTGCTTGTACAGCCGCAGAATGCCTTCAGCATCGGCCGAGGTCGTCATCTGGCGCACGATAAACCCCCGCGGACTGGCGGGCTGACGCGGCACGTGATTCAGCCACAGCCGGAACGTATGCGACGGATCGAGAAACAGCTCCTGCGGAGCATAGGCCAGCACAACGTGCGGATCGCGGATGTAAAACGCGATATCGCGGCGCCCGGTTCGCTCTTCACGCAGGGCCTGCGCCACATCGGCCGGTTCGCTAAAGGTGTGCGCGAAAACCAACCGCCCCCAGCCACAGTCCAGAATGATGCCGTCCTTAGGGATTTCGCCGTCCGGACCACGTCGCTGCCCGCCCCATTGCAGCGAAGGGGCTCTGGACCGGTCGAACCGGTGTCCTACGCGCTTTCGATCCGACATGGATAGCCTCCGAGATTCAGGATCGAGAATGGAACAGCAGACCTGTTACAGGTTATGTGACTGCAGCCAGAATTCGAGCAGGGCGCATTGCCAGAGTTCCGACCCGCCCAGCGGCGTGATGTGATCCTCCGGCGACTTGAACAGGGTATCGAGATAATCCTGCCGGAACAGGGCACGCTCCCGGGCCGCCGGCTGGCTCAAGATGTCCTGGACCATGTCCTTCACCGGCCCCCGGATGTACTTGAGCGCCGGCACGGGGAAATAACCCTTGGGTCGGTCGATGACCTCATGGGGAATCACCTCGCGAGCGATCTCCTTGAGGATGTGCTTGCCCGGCACCTTGTGCTCGGCAGGCACCTGGGCGGCCAGCTCCACCAACTCGTGGTCGAGGAACGGGACGCGCGCCTCCAGACCCCAGGCCATGGTCATGTTATCCACGCGCTTGACCGGGTCATCGACCAGCATGATCTGGGTGTCGATGCGTAGCGTCTGATCGATGGGGCGCGTCGCGCCAGCCCGCGCGAAGTGCGCCTCCACGAAAGCGCGGCTGTGGTCATCCCCAAGCCATTGAGGATTCAGTGCGCGCGCCATACCGGCTTGATCCCGATCAAAGAAGACCCGAGCGTAATCGCCCACCGGATCCGAGGAATTCAGCATCGGCGGATACCAGTGGTAGCCGGCAAACACCTCATCAGCACCCTGCCCGCTCTGCACCACCTTGACGTGCTGGGACACCGCTTGTGACAGCAGATAAAAACCAACGACATCGTGGCTGACCATCGGCTCGGACATGGCGGCAACCGCGTTGGGCAGCTCCCGCAACATGCGGTCGGACTCGATGAACAGTTTGTGATGCTCCGTCTGGAACCGGTCCGCAACGATCTTGGAGTACTTGAACTCATCGCCCTCCATGTCGCCGACGCTCTCAAAACCCACGGAAAAGGTTTGCAGCCCCGACTGGCCCGCTTCGTCCAGCAACCCGACAATCAGACTGGAATCCAGTCCACCGGACAGCAGCACGCCCACCGGCACATCGGCCACCAGACGGCGATCCACCGCCTGCCGCAGGCTGGTGTGAACGCGATCCTTCCAGTCGTCAAAACTGAGATTGCGATCGGCCTCGGGCGTGCCGAAATACGGCCGCCAGTACTCCTGCATTTCACGACGGCCATCCGGATGGATACGCATGCTGTGCGCAGGCGGCAGTTTGCGCACCTGCTGGAGCATGGTGTGCGGGGCCGGCACCACGGCGTGGAAGCTCATGTAGTGATGCAGCGCGACCGGGTCCAGATCCCGGCTGATGCCGCCACCGGCGACAAGTGCCGGCAATGAGGACGCAAAGCGCAGGCCGCCGTCGACTTCGGCGTAGTACAGCGGCTTGATCCCCAAGCGGTCGCGGGCGACGAAGACCTCGCCAGTGTCACGCGAGACAATGACTACGGCAAACATGCCATTGAGCCGTTGCACGAAATCCGGCCCCCAGGCGTGGTAGGCCTTGAGCAGGACTTCGGTATCGCCCTCCGAGAAGAACCGGTAACCCTTGGCCTCCAGTTCTGCGCGCAGTTCGCGGAAGTTGTAGATGGCGCCGTTGTATACGCCGGCGAGTCCCAGCTGGGCGTCGATCATCGGCTGCTGGCTGGCATCCGATAAGTCGATGATTTTCAGACGACGGTGCCCAAGCGCGACGGGGCCTTGCGACCAGACGCCGCCGGCATCCGGTCCTCGTGGTTCCATGGCATCGGCCATGGCACGCACCGCGCCCAGGTCCGGCTGCCGGTGATCGAATCGAATCTCACCGCACAGTCCGCACATAGAGGCTCCTTTGACGTTGACGACGGCTAGGTCGTCTTGCGTAAGTGGCCCCAAAGCATAGCCAAGCCCCGGCCCTGACTCAAATTCAGGGCATTGATTTTAAAGATTTTTTTACCCGGATTCGTCACCGAGACTCGCGGTGACACCGCCCACTAGTTCCGGATAAATCGGTTCAAATCCAAGACCTTCGCGCAGCCGCTGCGTCCGCAGACGACGGGATTCGCGCACGAACGATGCGGCCTGCGCACCCAGGCTTTGTTCAGCCTGCGCCAACGGGATTTGCGGTGGTTCCGGCAGATTCAGCAGGCGGGCACAGGTTAAGAAGTACTCGGTCATCGTCGATGGCTGGCCATCGCTGACGTTGTAGACAGGCTCGATCTGCTCAGCCGTCAGGGCCAACCAGCAGACGCGAGCCAGATCCTCGACATGGATGCGGTTGCTCCACGGCGCTTCGGCCGGGCGAATCACAGGCAGGCCGCGCTGCAGCCGCTGGACCGGCAGGCGTCCGGGGCCGTAGATGCCCGGCACCCGCAGGCGACAGACCGAGACCCCGGTCTGTTCCGACCAGACCTGCAGTTGTTGTTCGGCATCGGCCCGCCGCAGCGCGCGCGGGGTGGTTGGCCGCAGTTCGGCTGTTTCATCGACCCAGGCGCCGCCGTGGTCACCATAAACGCCGGATGTGCTGATGTAGACCAGACGCTGTGGCAGCGGCTGGAGCGCGGCCAGCACGCGCCGAATGCGGGTGTCCTGCGTCCCTTGGCGCGGAGGCGGAGCGGTGACAAGCACCCGGTCGGCAACGGGCAGGGCAGACACTGCATCGTCCAAATCCAACTGCCGGGCTTCTACACCCTCAGCGGCCAGCCGCCGCGCCGATTCTGTCGTGCGCACCACTCCCACGCAGCGCTGGCCAGCCGCCTGCGCCAGCCTCGCGACACGCCGGCCGGTATCGCCACAACCGATGATCAGCAGGCTCATCGCGCCTCCAGTATTCGCTGCGCACATGGGCGAGGGCCCGGAGGGTCCGCTACCATCGCGGGTCGATTCAGGCGGAAGACGTCGTGCCCCATCAGGTTTCCATCGCCAACAGTGATATTGAGTTTACCGTTGAAGACGGCGAGTCGGTGCTGGACGCCGCACTGCGTCTGGGCCTGCCCGTGCCCTATGGCTGCAAGACCGGTGGCTGTGGCGCCTGCCGGGCCCGCGTGATCGAGGGTCGCGTAGAGCATCAGCATGATCCACGCGCGCTATCGGCTTCGGAGCGGGCGGCAGGCCTGGCCCTGCTCTGCCAGGCCGAAGCGCGGTCTGACTTGACCGTGGATGTGCAGCTGCTGGCCCGAGATGGCCGGCACAAGGTTCGCAGCGTGCCCGCGCGGGTCGACGTGAAGGAGCGGATTTCCCACGACGTCGTGCACATGGTCTTGCAGCTGCCGAAAGCCCGCGCCTTTGACTTTCTCCCGGGTCAGTACGTCGACATTCTGCTGCGCGATGGTCGCCGCCGGAGCTTTTCCATCGCCAGCCCACCCAACGCCGATAACCGCATCGAAATGCAGCTGCGCCACGTGCCGGGTGGCAGCTTTGTCAGCTATGTCATCAACGAGATGCCGGACTGTGCGGTGCTGCGTATCCAGGGGCCATTGGGCGGGTTTTACCTGCGTGAGGCCCCCGAGCGGCCCGCCATCTTCATCGCTGGCGGCACGGGCTTCGCCCCGATCCGGGCCATGCTGATGGATGCACTCGCCCGCGGGGAGTCCCGGCCACTGCACCTGTACTGGGGCGCGCGTGCACAACGCGACTTGTATGAACACGCATTGGCCGAGCGCTGGGCGAGTGAACACCCCAACCTGCACTACACACCCGTACTGTCGGAGCCGGCGGCGGAGGATGCGTGGACCGGAGCCACCGGATTCGTGCATGAGCAGGTGGTTCGAGACTTCCCTGACTGCAGCGGCTGCGACGTCTATCTCAGTGGGCCGCCGGTGCTCGTAGAATCAGCCAAACGCGACTTAGCCGACTGCGGCCTGCGACCGGAACGGACGTTCTACGACGCGTTCGAGTATGCCTTCGTGACCTGGCCGGACGACGAGCAACCCGGCGCCTCACGTTAGTTCAGGCCCATGCTGTCGCCGTGACCCTGCGGCCCAGTTAACATCGGATCATTGTGTCGGTCATTCGACGACCCACTCCGGGGAATCATCCAATGCGTCAGTCTTTGTTCTCAGCCTATGTCCGTATGACGGTCGGGCATCCTGTGGTTGCGGGCCTACTCGTGGCCCTGCTGTTTGGCCTGGCGCTGCTCTACGCCCCGGACTTCCGCCTCGATGCGTCATCGGATTCGCTCGTCCTGGAAAACGACAATGACCTGGCGTACTACCGCACGGTCACGGACCGCTACGGTTCGGAGGAATTCATCGTCGTCACCTATACGCCGGATGGTGACCTGTTTTCGGATGAGACCCTGGCGCGGCTGGGCGCCCTGAAGGCGGCGCTGCTGGACGTCGACATCATTGCGTCGGTCACGACGATTCTGGACGTGCCACTCATCCAAAGCCCACCGATGAGCCTGACGGAGGTTGCACAAGGCACGCGCACCCTGCTCGACCCGGGCACGGACCGGGAGATGGCGCGCGAGGAGTTCCTGAACAGCCCGCTGTATCGCAATCTGCTGGTCAGCCCAGACGGCTCGACGACCGCCATTCAGGGCACATTGACCGCCGCGCCGGAACTCGAAGCGCTGCTGACGCAGCGCAACGCCTTACGCCGCCAGGCTGCGAATGGCGCACTCAGCGCTGCGCAGCAGGCGGAACTGACATCGGTCTCGGCGCGGTACGACGAACTGTCCGCCCAACGTCAAACCGCCATTACCGAGGGCATAGAGCACATCCGCGAGATCATGGATGGCTATCGCGACGAAGCCGAACTGTTCCTCGGCGGCGTGCCGATGATCGCCTCGGACATGATCGACTTCGTCCGCTCGGATATCGAACTGTTCAGCGGCGTGGTCGGCGTGCTGCTCATCGTGCTGCTTGCCCTGGCCTTCCGTCGTCTGCGCTGGGTTGTGCTGCCGGCTGCAATTTGCACCATTGTGGTGCTGACCATGGTCGGTCTGCTGGGGTTGATGGAATGGCCCGTCACCGTGGTGTCCTCCAACTTCACGGCACTGACGCTCATCATCACCCTGTCGCTCACGGTGCATCTGGTGGTCCGACATCTGGAGCTGCATGCGGAGCACCCGGATGCCAAACAGCGCTGGCTTGTTACAGAGACGCTGCGTAGCAAGCTGGCTCCATCCATCTTTACGACACTGACCACAATCGTCTCATTCGCATCGCTCATCATCGCTGACATCCGGCCGGTCATCGACTTTGGCCTGATGATGGTTTGCGGCGTGGCACTGGCCTTTGTCATCACCTTCCTGCTGTACCCCGCCGCCCTGACCCCGCTCAAACCTGGTACGCCGTCGATTGGGCAACGCGATGTCACCGCGCACGTCACCCAAGGCTTTGCTGGCGCCATCGAGCGCTTTGGCGGCTTCACCTTGGCCGTCTACGCGGTGGTGCTGGTGGCCGCGGTGATTGGCATCACCCGGCTGGGCGTGGAAAACCGCTTCATCGATTACTTCAAGCCCTCGACCGAGATCTACCAGGGCATGGTGCAGATCGACAAGAAACTCGGCGGTACCACCCCACTGGACGTGATCATCAACGCCCCTCAGGACTTTCTGGACGAACAGGCAGCATTTGCCGAGGAGTTCGGCGACGCCCTGGGCAGCGGCGGACTCTCCGCTGACAGTTACTGGTACAACAGCTACGAGCTGGAAACCGTTCAGGCCATCCATGATTACCTGGATGAACTGCCTGAAACCGGCAAGGTGCTGTCGCTGGCCACGACCATGGACATGATGACCCAGCTCAACGGCGGCGAACCGTTGTCGAATTTCATCCTGTCGATCATGTACAACCGGCTCCCGGCCGACATCAAGTCGATTCTGATCGACCCCTACATGTCGGACGACGGGAACCAGGTTCGCTTCTCGATCCGGGTCATCGATTCGGATTCCAACCTACGCCGCGACGCCCTACTGAAGAAAATCCGCAGCGACTTGACCGAGCAGTTTGATCTGCAGCCCGAGCAGCTCCGCCTGTCGGGCCTGCTGGTGCTCTACAACAACGTGCTGCAAAGCCTGTTCGATTCGCAGATCAAGACCATGGGCACGGTGTTCGTCGTCATCGCGCTCATGCTGGCGGTGCTGTTCCGGTCGATCCCGCTGGCGCTCATCGGCGTCGTGCCGACCCTGTTCGCAGCTGCCAGCATCCTCGGCCTGATGGGATGGCTGGGCATTCCGCTGGATATCATGACCATCACCATCGCCGCCATCACCATCGGCATTGGCGTGGATAACACCATCCACTACACCCATCGCTTCGTCGAGGAGCTAACCGGCGACGGACCGGCCCGCGGAGACTACTGGGCCGCCATGCGCAACACGCATGGATCGGTGGGCCGTGCGATCTACTACACCTCGATCACGGTGACCGTCGGCTTCTCCATCCTGGCGCTATCGAACTTCGTGCCGATCATGTACTTCGGCCTGTTCACCGGCCTGGCCATGCTGCTGGCGCTCATCGCCAACCTGACCCTGCTGCCGCTGCTGTTCGCTGTGATCAAGCCGATTCGAGTCCCTGCCGCCGCCTAGTCCGGCGTGCGCGTCACGATCAGCCGGGCATCCAGCAAGGCGGCGCTGCGATGCACGGCACCAGCCTGGTAGTCGGCGTTACCCACCATGTCCAGAAAGGCCGACAGACTGGGGTAACGCACCAGCAGCATTTCGTCCCAGTCTTCGCCGTCGGGTCCGATAAAACGCCCTAGCACGTCAGCCATGACCACCGGCTCGCCGCCGACCGCCCGGACATGGCGAATCGCAATCTCCGAGTACCGCGCGTAAGCGGCTCGCCCGGCACAGGGCCGCTGCTCGGACCCTGCGGGATACTCGGCCTGATCGCGAAAACGCAGCAGATTGAGCATGGTGACCGGGGTGTCCAGCGGGATGTCAGCAGCAATGCGCTTGAGGTCGGCGGGTGTGGGGTCGATCGTGCGTGGGGTCATGGTGGCGGCAGCGGCTCCGGATCAGCAATCAAGTCGCCGCTATCCTCACATGCGCTCGCCCAACACGACAACGCCACCCGAAGGTGGCGTGTGCGCGATCGGATTCCAGACCATCCGCTAGTGCTCGTCGTCACCATGGGCAATCGGCTTGTCCGTGAACAGGTAGTCCTTCAACTCCTTGTCCATCCGGGGGTCGCGTCGACGAATCCACTCCAGCGTCATCGCAGCATGCTCTTTTTCCTCGTCTCGATTGTGCTCGAGAATGGCCTTGAGCTCCGGATCCTTACAGGCGGCGACACGCTGGTTGTACCAGTCCACGGCCTCCAGTTCTTCCATCAGCGATTCAATGGCGCGGTGCATGTCGCGCACCTCATCGCTCAGTTCTTCGACGGGTTCGTGATAGCCCTCATGGGACATGACTCACTCCTCGGGTGCAGATGATTCGTTAGCGTAGCGCGACACGCCACCCCGAAAGCCGGGATGTTCAGTGCGCAAGCGCGAGTTCCAGCCCTTCGCGGTAGAGGCCGCGTGCGCGATCAGGGTCCTTTGTTTCCTCGGCCAGCCGGGCCAGCGCGAACAGCGTATCGGGCGCCTTGCGCTGGGTGAGGCTGGCCTCCAGATAACTGCGCGCACGCCCCCACAGACGACCGCGCAGGCACAGGCGGCCGGCAACGAGCAGCAACTCCGGCCGCTCCTCGTACTGCCGCAACCACTGCTCCACCGTCGCCAGCTGACTCACCTCATCACTGGCACGCAGTTCACCGAACAACAAGACCAACTCGCTGTCCCACTCGGCTTTGACCGCCTGTGTGATCAGGGCGATGGCTTCGCTGTCTGCGCCGCTACGTGCGAGCTGTTGGATGTAGCTGCGACGGATAGCCGCATCCGACCGGAAGCGCTTGGGGATGCTCTCCCAGGCGCCGTGAACGCTGTCCAGACGCCGGTGCTCTCCTGCTGCGACCAGCAAGGCCTGGAAGCAGCGTTGCATCAACGCCTGCCAGCGCTCGTCCGGGATGACCTTGTCGCGCTCAATCTTCTCGAGCAGGCCGCGAAGCGGCTCCCAGTCACCCGCCTGCTCATAAACGGTCACAAGCCGGCGCAGCACACCTGCATGATGAGGATGCAGATCACGCAAACGCACGAGGGTTGCCAGTGCTTCGGCATGGCGCCCCCGCCGCGTCTGCAGGTCCGCCTGCTTCAGCAGCACCGACAGTTCCGCATCCGGCCGGGTCGCAAAGGCCAACTCCAGGTAACGATCACGCCGGTCGATGGCACCGATGGCGTCTGCGGCCTCGGCCGCCGCCAGATAGTTCAACAACGCGTAGTCGTGATGGGCCGCATGTCGGACCAGGTCGACCTCGGCATCCTTGGGTCGCCCCTGAGACAGGCGCAGCATGCCGCGCAGAAACGAACTGCGCGCGCGCTCGACGCGTCGAGCGCGCAGGTTCTGGCGGATCGTTGACGGCGCGCGGATCCCCCCTCGCAAAGCCCGCCAGCTCAGGAGCATTAACACGCCACCAAACACGGCCACCACAACCAGAGTCACCACCGACGTCTCGATGATGTAGTCACCCAGGTTGATCAGCACGTAGCCACTGTCATCCAGCAGGTACACACCAGCGCCGGCCGCAGCGGCAAACACGAGAACAAGCAGCAGGATCTTCATCATGGTGCCCGCCGACGCTCCATGACCGCGCGGACGGCATCAAGACTCGCCGAAATATCCGGCAGGTTCCCCCTGACCCGTTCGCCCGCAAGGGCGTCGAGTTGCTCGATGGCGGCGGTCACGGCGCGGTCATCCGTGTCGAAGTAACGCTCGATCCAAGCACGGGCCTCGTTCACAGCATCGCGGTAGTTCGCCCCATCGGACTGCAACACCGCCAGGCGAGCAGTCTCCAATTGCAAGATGAGATTCTGGCGCAGGAAGTAGGCCTGCTCTGGCGGCAACAGGGGGTGGACAGCCTCTTCGGTCCGATGGATGACGAACATCTTGTTCGCGATCTCGACCAGCGTGTTCCACGCGCGGCGCCCAGCGTCGGCAACCGGCCCTTCCACCGGTGGTCGCGCATCTCCAGGCTGGAAGGCATCCGGCACATTACGCTCCGCCGGGAGACCCGGCACTTGGCGAATTAGACTGCTGACCCGCAATGCGATCGACTGCCGATCCACCCGTGGCGTATTGCGGACCGAGGCAATCTCGCTGGCAATGAGATTGCGGGCATCGAACAGCGCAGGGTCGTTCATGGCGGCGGCCCGCTCTTCGGCAAGCAACAAGGCCGCCTGCGCCGCATCCAGATCACGCGACAGCTGGAGGCGCTCGTTGGCAATGAGCAGCAGGTGCTCCAGCTCATTGAGCTGCCACAATCGCCGCCCCCCCTCGACGCGGGTTGTCAGCGTCGCCACAGCAGATTCGAGCGTTTCAGCACGCTCATCCAGCCCGCTCAGGCTGCGGTCACGCTGCCGCATACCCTGTGTCAGTTCGCCCTGCGACGCTTCCAGGCTTGCCAATCGCTCACCATGACGTTCGAGATCACGGACCTGGTCAGCCACCCGCTCGCGCATGCCATCCACGCGCGCGCCGGACCGTTCCAGATACGGCAAACCGAACTGCCAGGTCAGTGCCGCAGCAAAGGCCAGAATGATCAGGTTGAACAAGGTCACGACCAGCGCAACCCAGGCGATGGGACGGCCCGTCTTGACCGGCGGTGTAGGCGGTGCCTGCTCACTGCGGGTGTACGGCATTAGTTCGGAGCCCTTATTCGTCGTCGGGCTCTCAGCGTCAGCGGCGCTCTCTGTCATCGTCTCTCGCGCTTGGTGGGGACGGCCGCACCCAGTTAGCCTTGAGTGCGTCCAGCACAGCGGCCTCGCCGAATGGTGTTGCCAACCAGGCCGGCGCCTTGGAACCCAGGGTGCGACTGTGTTGTATCACACGCTCGCTCGGCGCGACCACCGGGCACTGCAGCAAGAGCTCGCCGGCATCCGGCGCACCCTGGATGAGCGCCTCGTAGGTCTCGGCGCTGGAGGCCAGAACCACGTTGGGCCAGCGACCAAGGGCAGCCAGCCCCGCAGTCAGTGCCGGATGCGGTCGACGGGCATACAGTTCGACCACGCGGAGCCGCCCCTGAGCAGACAGGCCTTCGCGCAGTATCGGCCGCCCACCGACTCCCGTGATCAGCGCCACATCACGCCAGCCCTGACGCTGCACCAGCGCCAGAACACCTTCGGCATCCTGACGGACCGGGACCTGGACCTCGGCCACACCAGCCTGTTGCAGCGCCTGGGCCGTCGCGTCACCGACAGCCACCACCGCAGCGGGCAAGGCCACCGCCTCGGCATGCTGCTGCCAAAACCTCACTGCCGTCACGCTGGTGAAGACCGCCACATCGGAGGTGCCGACGGTCGCGAGCGCATCGTGCAGCGACTCGGCAACCTCGGTCGCGACAAAGCCCAGAGCAGGCAGACAGCGTGCCTCCCCGCCAAGCGCCGCAATTGCGGCCGGTAGCTGACCGGCCCGCTCCGGCGCGCGCGGAATCAGCAATCTCAAGCCCGCCAGCAGGTGCTGCTCGGCCCCCATCACTGCGCGCGCAAACGCTCCAGAATCGCCGTGGCTCCCGCCGCCCTCAAACCCTCAGCGGCCGCCCGACCCAGCGCTTCCGGATCGGCTGCCAAGCCCTGTCCCTGCCACCGGGCGTGGGCGCTGCCATCTGGCATGCCCATGAACGCACGCAATGACAGGCGATCTCCGTCCAGCTCCGCGTACCCAGCCAATGGCAGCGTGCAGTCACCGCCCAGCGCCCGACTCAGCGCTCGTTCAGCGCGCACGCACAGCGCTGTCTCAGGATGATTGAGCGAAGCGATGCATTCGGCGGTTTGCTCGTCCCCCGCCCGGTACTCGATGCCGACCGCGCCCTGTCCCACGGCCGGCAGCATTTCCGCAGGATCCAATCGTTGCGTGATCCGCGCCGCCAGCCCGAGACGGTCCAGGCCGGCAGCCGCCAGGACCAGCGCCTGAAAGCGTCCCTCATCCAATCGCTGCAATCGTGTCCCCACATTTCCCCGGACCGGGTGGATCGACAAGTCGGGACGGCGCGCCGCGAGCTGCGCCTGTCGCCGCTGACTCGCCGTACCGACCCGGGCGCCCTGCGGCAAGCCATCCAGGCCGGCTGCCTGCGGCATCACCAGCGCGTCACGGACATCTGCCCGCTGCAGTATCGGGCCCAGCGCAAACCCGTCAGGCAGCGTCACCGGCACGTCCTTCATCGAATGAACAGCCAGATCCGCACGTCCGTCCAGCAAGGCCTGCTCCAGCTCCTTGATGAACAAGCCCTTACCGCCAAAGGCCGCCAACGGGGCATCCAGCCGGCGGTCGCCCTCGGTCGTAAGCTTGAGCAGTTCGACCTGGAGACCGGCATGCTGGGCCAGCAATCGATCACGGACGTGTTCGGCCTGCCAAAGGGCCAACGGACTTTGCCGGGTGGCAATGACGAGCTTCATGGGCGGGGTACCCGGTATTCAGTGGACGTCGGAGGATACCGCGCCTGCGATCAGGCTTCGTCCAGCTGGTCCAGATCGGCGTTCTCACCCTCACCGGACAGGACACGCCGCACCTCTGCCAGCCGTCGCCGACTCACGGGCAGCGGCTCGTCGCAGTGTTGCAGACGCACCCAATGGTGACCTTCACGGGACCGTTCCAGACCCGTGATGTAGTGCTTGGCAACCAGGGCCTTGCGGTGAATGCGAACGAATAGCGGCGCGAAGTCATCTTCCAGCTGGCGTAGTGATTCTTCGATCAGCACCTCGCCATGGAGGTGAAAAACAGTGACGTATTTCTGGTCAGCGAGGAAGTAAAGAATGTCCCGCGACGGCACCCGGACCAGGCCCGCCCGTGTGGACGCCACCACATGGGCCCGGGCCGGCTCGGCATGCTGGGACCAGGCCGTTTCCAACTGCGCCCGGCTGGGCCGCCTGGCGCGCTGCAAGGCCTCACGCAGCTTCTCGGCGCGAATCGGCTTGAGCAGATACGCCACCGCGCTGGATTCGAAGGCCGACAACGCATGCTCGGCAAATGCCGTCGTAAAGATGATGGCCGGTGGCGTGGCCTCCTCGGCCAACTTGCGCGCGACCTGGAGGCCATCGACCTCGCCCATGCGCACGTCCAGCAGCACCACATCGGGCTCGGTTTGTCGGATGACCTCAAGTGCCTTACGGCCGTTCTCGGCCTCTCCGACTATCTCCCAACCCGGGAAATCCGACACGAGTTGCCGCACCCGTTCCCGGGCAAGCGTTTCGTCGTCGACGATCACCAGCCTCATGCAACCCCCTGCCGCACGTCGCCTACGACCGGAAGTCGCATATCGATGCGGAATTGGTGTTCCTGACGCTCGCTGCTGAGGCTCGCACGACCCTCATAGGCGATACGCAACCGCTCTGTCAGATTGGTCAGCGCTAGGCGCGACCCCTGACTGGGTACCGGCACATCCGGCACCGGATTCGTCACGGTCAAAGTCAAATACTCCACTCCCGAGCCACCCGAATGCAACTCTGTGGAGATCCGGATCGTGCCCTCGTCGTCCCTGTGCATGATTCCGTGGTGCACAGCATTCTCAACCAGCGGTTGCAGCGACAGCACTGGCACGGGCACTGACAGGGTGTTGTCGGGGATGTCCCATTCGATCTTCAGGCGCTCACCCACGCGCACCTGCTCGATGTTCAGGTAACAGCGCGCCGTGTCGATCTCCTCTCGCAGTGGCACGAGACGGTGGCGCTTTTCCAGGCTGACGCGAAACAGATCCGACAAGTCATCCACCAGCGATTCTGCCAGCCGCGGATCCTTGCGGATCAGGGCCGACAAGGTGTTGAGGGTGTTGAACAGGAAGTGCGGCCGAATCCGGGCTTGCAGCGCCAGGTAACGGGACTCAGCCTGCGCCTGTACCTCCAGGCGCCACTGATGCTGCACCCAGAAGTAGCGCAGGACGAAGGCAACCACAATGGCCGCAACACCGAGACTGCCAACCACGAAGCTCCAGCGACCGTCGGTCTCCAGCATGGAAGACCAGCCCAGCAGGCTAATGAGCATCCACGAGAACTCCGCGAGAAGGGCCGTGACACCCAGCAGCAGAATGTAGCTGGCGAACAACACGAACCAGGTCGGCATGCGCGACAGCCACGACCGCGCCTGACACAGCACGGCGGCACCGCAAAGGCCGTTCCATTGCAGGTAGAGCGACAGTAGGGCAAAGCGCTCCCAGAAGAACGCGCCGACAGGTTGGGTGACAAACATGATCAGCACGGCCACGAGCTGCGTGATCAACGCAACGGATAACAGCACCGGGCCCGAACAGAAGTCGGGCAATAAGTCAGGCGCGGTCCGCGTGGCAGGGTGATCCATGCGCGCAGTCTTGGCAGGCGCAAGCCAAGCGGTCAAGCCAGGCCCACGCCCACCGTAGACCGCAAGCTATACTCCGCCGCCTCTCCTTCAGCGATTACACGGCGCACCATGAGTTCAGACAAGCCCTGGGCAGGCCGCTTCACGCAGGCTACCGACCCCCGGGTCGAGGCGTTCACCGAATCCGTCAGCTTTGACGCCCGTCTCGCCCCTTATGACATCCAGGGCTCTATTGCGCACGCCACCATGCTCGGGCGCTGCAACATCCTCAACGAAGCGGAAACCGCCACCGTCGTCGCTGGCTTGAAAGCCATCGCAGACCAGATCGAGTCCGGAGACTTCCACTGGGATACCGCGCTGGAAGATGTGCACATGAATATCGAGCGTCGTCTGACCGAACAGGTGGGCGACGTCGGCAAGAAGCTGCACACCGCGCGCTCGCGCAACGATCAGGTCGCAACCGATTTGCGCCTGTTCATGCGCGATGCCATCGACCAGACCGGCGCGGCGCTCGATCAACTAGCCGACACATTGCTCGATCTGGCCGAGCGCGAAGCCGACACCATTTTCCCTGGCCACACGCATATGCAGGTCGCCCAGCCAGTGAGCTTCGGCCACCACATGCTGGCGTGGCGGGAAATGATTCTGCGCGATGCCGAACGCTTTGCAGACGCACGCAAACGAACCAACCGCATGCCCCTGGGGGCCGCCGCACTGGCCGGCACGCCCCACCCCATCAACCGTGAGATCACCTGTGAATTACTGGGCTTCGACCAGGTCTGCGTCAACTCGCTAGACGCTGTCTCCGACCGCGACTTCGCCATTGAATACGCGGGGGCAGCCAGTCTGCTCATGGTGCATTTGTCGCGCATGTGCGAAGAGCTGGTGCTGTGGACGAGCGCGGCCTTCGGGCTTGTGGAATTGCCGGATGCCTTCTGCACCGGCTCATCGATCATGCCGCAGAAGAAAAACCCGGACATCGCTGAACTCGTGCGCGGTAAAAGCGGCCGCGTGATTGGCAGCCTGCAGGCGCTACTGGTCCTGATGAAGGGCCAGCCACTCGCCTACAACCGCGACAATCAGGAAGACAAGGAACCCCTGTTCGATACCGTGGACACGGTGCTGGCCTGCCTGCGTGTGTTCACACCCATGGTCGGCGCCTTGCAGGTGCGCAGGGAGCAAGCGTTGATCGCGGCTGCGCAGGGCTTTGCCACTGCCACGGACCTCGCCGATTACCTGGTCATGCGTGGCGTGCCGTTTCGTGACGCCCATGCTGTGGTCGGACGCTGTGTCCGCCTGGCGACGGAAGCCGGCTGCGATCTGGCCGAGTTACCGCTGGAGGCCCTGCAGGGGGTGTCCGCGGCAATCGAACAGGATGTCTATGCCGTGCTCACGGTCGAAGGCTCTGTGGCGGCACGAGACCACATTGGCGGCACCGCGCCCAACCAGGTGCGGGCGGCCATCGCACGGGCGCGCAAGGCCGGCTAGTCGTTCGCTGACGGTGCCGGCAGCGGCCTGATCAGGCGGTAAAGCGCCGAGATGTCTTCGTCGCCACAACCCTGCTCCATCAGCTCGGCGTAGTCGCGGCGGGTCTGTTCAGTCAATGGCAAATCAACCCCAGCGGACTGCGCCATCGCCGAGCAGATGGCGAGGTCTTTGGCGTGGAGCGACACCTTGAAGCCCAGCGGATAGTGTTGCCGCAACATGGTCTTGCCCCGGTGGTTGATAAACCAGTTGCCTCCGGCGCCGCTGCCTACGACATCAACCACCGCATTCATCGGCAAACCCAGCGATTCGCCGAAGGCCAGTGCCTCGGTCACCGCACGATTAATCCCGGCACACAGGACCTGGTTCACAGCCTTTGTCGCCTGGCCGGCACCGACGGGCCCCATGTGATGGATGGCGCCGCCCATGAGCGCCAGGGTCGGATGGGCACGTTGCACATCCGACTCACGGCCGCCAGCCATGATGGTCAAACTGCCCTGGCGTGCCCCCTCGGTGCCTCCGGACACCGGAGCATCGACAAATCCCACACCTAGCGCCTCCAGCTGCCCAGCCACCGCACACGCCGTCTCGCGCGCAACGGTAGAACAGTCGATGACCAGACTCCCGGCCTGCAGGCCGGGCGCCAACTGCTCGCAGACCGCCTTGACATCCTCATCGGCCGACACGCAGATCACGATCACCTCGCAGGCTCGCGCCACCGCTTCAATACGCTCGGCGGCGACCACCCCATGCGTAGCAGCAAAAGCCTCTGCGCGCGCAGGACTGCGGTTGTACACCATCCGCAACTGCCCGGCCTGCGCGAGATGGGCAGCCATGGGGGCGCCCATCGCACCCAGTCCGATGAATCCTGTGTGTGTCATCAGCTCGCTCCTGTGGGACCACCCTGAACCGGGCCCGGGCGGCGTTGATCCTGCGGATCCAGATAGGTGTAGCCCTGCATGGCGTGCCGGTAATCCGACAACATCTGCGCCTGGACCTGCGCAGACAATCCGGACAAAGCCAAGCGTTCGGCGTAAGTGGCCAGCAGTGCTTCTGGCTCATGGTGAACCACCTGCAGCAGTTCGTCGGTGCGGTCGCCAGGCTCAGGATGGGCGAAGCGCCAGCTACCATCGGCTGCGACTTCGATATTCACGGTATCCGTATCCCCGAACAGGTTGTGCAGATCACCAAGAATCTCTTGGTAGGCACCCACCATGGCGATTGCGAGGCAGTAGGTCTCGTCGTCGCGCAGCCGGTGGGCGGGCAGGGTTTCAGCCAGCCCGCCTGCCTCGACGTAGTGGTCGATGCGGCCGTCAGAATCGCAGGTCAGGTCACAAAGCGTGACCCGCTCTTCCGGCTGCTCATCCAGCCGAGCAATCGGCACGATCGGAAACACCTGATCGATGCCCCACACGTCCGGCAGACTCTGAAACACCGATAAGTTGAGGAAGTACTTGGTCGCAAGGCGCACACGTAAATCGTTCAGGGCATCACGATGCGCCGGCAACTCAGGACTCAGACTGCCCAACAGGTGACGATTAATCGCGGATGCCAGCCGCTCAGCCTGGGCCCGCTGCGCCAACGTCAACTGGCCGTGATTGAACGCCGCATGGGCCTCCGCCAGGCAGTAACTCACATCGTGATAAGCCTCTAGCGGCGGAATCGAGGCCAGGTCATCATGCACGCGCCACAGCTCGGCCAGTGGCAGCGGAGCATCCGGCGCCTGCTCGCCGGGGGCCGGCAAAATGCCTGAATCCGTATCGACAACCGAAGTTACCAGTACCGCATGATGCGCGGTCAGCGCACGACCGGACTCGCTGATGATATGCGGGGCCGGCACGTCCGCTGCCGCGCAATGCTCGGCCAGGGCGCGAACGATGTTGTGCGCGTATTCATGCACCGAGTAGTTCATGGAGCAGAAACTGCGCGACCGGGTCCCTTCGTAGTCAACGCCGAGCCCACCCCCGACATCAACACAATCGATGGGAGCGCCCAGCTGACGCAGCTCGACATACAGCCGCGCGGCCTCGCGCATGCCGTGCTGGATATCGCGCACGTTGGCGATTTGCGACCCCAAATGCAGATGCATCAGGTGTAGACAATCCAGCATGCCGGCCTGCCGCAGCCGCTCGACAGCATCCAGCAACTGGCCGGCGGGCAGGCCGAACTTTGATTTTTCACCCCCTGTGTTTTGCCAGTTGCCTGCACCCAGGGTCGCCAGCCGCACGCGCAACCCGATGCGTGGGCGCAGTCCGAGACTGCGGGACTCGGCCATGATGATCGCCAATTCCGACAGTTTCTCAACGACCAGCGTCACGTTCACACCCAGACACTGACCCTGTAGAGCAAGCCGGACATATTCTGGGTCTTTGTAGCCGTTACAGATCACCGTACCGCCCGGACGAACAAGTCCCAGGACCGCCAGCAGTTCCGGCTTGCTCCCTGCCTCCAGCCCCACGCGGTCTCCGCCACAGGCGACAATCTCGCTGACAACGCTGTGCTGCTGGTTGACCTTGATGGGATAGACCGCCGTGTAGCCTGCGGCATACTCAAGATCGGCACAGGCGGCATCAAAGGCTTCACACAGACGACTGACCCGATCTCTCAGAACGTCCGAAAAGCGCAGCAGCACAGGCAGTCTCAGGCCGGCCTCGCCCAGCCGCTCAATAATGTCGACCAGAGCCACGCGCCTGTCGGCCGAGCCGCCAACCGTCAGCGCGCCGGTGGGCGCAATATCAAAGTACCCATCGCCCCAGGTGTCGAGGTTGTAGAGCCGACGGCTAGCGTCGACGGTCCAGCGTGAATGCGGCATGCAGCCAATTCCAGGGTGTGACGGAAACAATGGGCGCTACAATGCGAGCCCGGCCAATTAGCGACCCGCGATGTTAAACGCAGACCAGTGGTTTACCGAAGTCGATGACACGAACGCCAGCGCCTTTGCACTCAAGGGCCGGCGAGTGCACGCGGAGCAGACTCCGTTCCAGCACATCGAAATCTACGACACCGAGCGCTGGGGTTATCTCATGGTGATCGACGGCTGCACCATGGTCAGCACACGAGACAACTTTTTCTACCACGAGATGATGTCGCACCCGGTGCTGGCGACCCACCCGGCGCCCCGGCGGGTGCTGATTATCGGCGGAGGCGACTGCGGGACCCTGCGCGAAGTGCTGCGGCATCCGACCGTAGAGTCAGCCACACAAATCGACATTGACGAGCGCGTGACGCGACTGGCGGAGACGTACTTTCCCGAGTTGTGCACGTCCAACAACGACCCGCGCGCAACCATCGCCTTTGATGACGGCATTGCCTATGTGCGTGATGCAGAGCCCGGCAGCCTGGACGTGATCATTGTGGATTCCACCGATCCAGTGGGGCCTGCGGAGGGTTTGTTCAACGTGCCGTTTTACGAGAACTGCCGCCGTGCGCTGGCCGCAGACGGATTGTTCATCCAGCAGTCCGAGTCTCCGCTGCTTCACGGCCCCATCTTCAAAGCCATGGGCGCGGCCATGCGCGAAGCCGGGTTTGCCTCAACCACGCCCCTGTTCTTCCCTCAGCCGATCTATCCCAGCGGCTGGTGGAGCGCGACGATTGCCTGCGGTGAGGCCGCACTGCCATCCCCGCGGTTGCATGCCACCGCCGACTTTGCGGACAACTTGCAGTACTACTCGCCGGCAACGCACCAGGGTGCACTGGCCGTGCCGCCCATGGTCACGCGCCTGCTTAGTTCCGACTAATCGCACGCCCCGACGGGGCCGCGCCCTGTCCGGCAGATGCCGCCGCGGCCTGGGCCTGCTGCTTGCGCGTGCGCCATAACTGCTCTGCGGCACCGGCCCGACAGTAACGATGCCGAGCAGCCTGCAGCTCCTCCAGCCGCGCCTGCTGCCTGACCGGTGATAGTCGATACGTCACCCCAGTAGCCGTCTGCTCGAACACCTCGGTCGCGCGGCTGTACAGGGCCAGTCGATCCCGTGCCAATGCACAGTCGGTTTGGACTTGTTCGCGAAACGACGGCGGTATGCCGTCCACTGGCCGAGCCTTGACCTCCCGTGACTGCAGCAGTGCAGCATTGACACGCTCCGCGTTGGTCACGGGCGTATCGGAGTAATGCACGCGGCCCGCAGCATCCACCCAGCGATAAACACCAACGGCTTCGACCAGAAACGGCCACAACAATGTGATCAGCACGATGGCAGCGCGCGTCATTCCGCTTCCTCGCAGGCATCGGCAACGTCCGCACGGGCTTGCTTGGTGAGTCGGTTGCGTTCCTCTGCAGACAACTCACGCTCCTGCCCCGTGACACTGCGTTCAATCAAACGGGCCGCATCCGTGTATTGCTTCAGCTGGTCGCGAGCGGTCTGGCAGCGCTCAATGGCCGCCTGCTCGCCGGCCTCCACTTCAGCCTCTCGAGACCGTCGGGCCGACTCGCCCACACTGCCGGGTGCAAACTGATGCCGCGCCGCACGCTCATCGCGAGGCTGGTCGCTGTAGTGGACCTGCCCCTGTTCATCCACCCAGCGATAAACCGCTGGCTCGACCGCTGCGGCCACCAGCAACAGGCCAACACCGCACACGGCTGAACACCACTGCATCATCTTCCGCCACCGTCCAGGCAGAACATCCCTGCACCCAGCGTCAGACGGCTTCGGGGCCCTGCTCACCGGTGCGGATGCGCAGCACCTGCTCGACCGGCTGGACGAAAATCTTGCCATCGCCAATTTGGCCCGTCTTGGCAGCCGCCATAATCGCTTCGACGGCCGTATCCACCATGCCATCGTCGACCGCGATCTCGATCTTCACCTTGGGCAGAAAATCGACCACGTACTCGGCACCACGATAAAGCTCCGTGTGCCCCTTCTGCCGCCCGAAGCCCTTGACCTCCGTGACGGTCATCCCCTGAACCCCGACTTCAGACAGGGCCTGCCGGACATCATCAAGACGGAAGGGTTTGATAATCGCGGTGATCATCTTCATAGAAAAGGGCTCCTTGTCGCGAGACTGCACAAGACCTGAACTCAGGTCGAAGTTTCAGTGTAGCACCGACACTCATCTGGCTGCGGGCAAAGAAAAACGCCCCACCGGGAACCCCCGGCGAGGCGTTGTAAGCATCACAACCCTGCGGCATCGCGCCGCAGGACCGCGTCAGCTGAGGCTAGCCGCGGCGGCGGGCCAGGCCAAAGCCCAGCAGCGGCAGCAGCAGCAAGCCACCCAGAGCGCCCGAACCACCGCCCGTAGAACCGGCCGGCTGGCTGGGCGTGCCCGGGTTGCTACCCGTCCCACCCACGTTCACCGTCGCCTTGGCCGTGGCCGTCGATTCATCGCTGGCCGTCACCGTCAGGCTGGGCTCGTAGCTGCCCGGACGGGTGTACACGTACACCGCCGTGGCTTCAGTCCCGCATTGCGGGGCCTCGCCATCGTCAAAGTCGAAGCAGTACTCGGTGATGGTCTTGC
>JAYZUZ010000008.1:0-211744 GCA_036156195.1 Pseudomonadota bacterium
CGCACTTGTTAACGGTCTCTGCTAAGCAGGAGCCAATCGTTTCTCGCGCTGTGACTGATAGGCCTTCGGTGGCCGCCGAAGGTGGGCCCCAATATTGCCCGTTTCCTCACGAAATCCGACCATACAAATCGTATATGGACTCCTCCCGCAACCGGGCAGTTGAAGACGTCTGATCGAGGCGATAGAGGTGCGGTTGCGGTCGTATATTCGGCCTGTTGGTGGACTCTTTTGGCCCTGGCCTTCATGGAAATCCGCATCGAGTCGTGCCATACGTTGCAACTGAGCTTCTCGCTCTGATTTGTTACCGGCATCGTGACCCGATGGGGCCGACCCGTTTCGCCATGATCGCGATCTTCTCCTGCACAACCGCTGGTGGGAAAACTTAAATTTTGGTCTGTCAGGCAGCCATGGCCTGATAATCCGAATCAAAGCAGGTGCCGTTCGCCCAGCTCGCCCAGGCGATCCGGGCCAGCTTGTTGGCCACAGCACACGCCGCTTTGTTGTGATTGGATCTTGCCTGCACGCCCAGCGCCCAACGCTGGAGAGGGCTCAGGGGTCTGCCCGCGTTTTCGTTGCGCCTGGCACTGAGTAAAACTGTTCGCGCCCCGTGGATGAGCAGCGTTCTGACGTACTTGTCGCCACGCTTGCTAATCCCGCCCAGGTGTCGCTTAGCGCCGCTTGAATGCTCTTTTGGCGTCAGCCCCAGCCACGAAGCGAGGTGCCGGCCAGCTCAACCGCTTACGTTGAAGCAAACGGCCTGGCGTTGGCTCAGCATCGTCAGTTTTGATCGTTAAAGCTTGATCGGAACCAGCCGATAACGTCCTTGGATCCGCATGCACGGGGGCCGACATGGCCTGCACCGACGTTTTTCTCTTTCACACACAATCCAGCTATTTAATCGTGGTCGATGATGACCCCGATGCGTTGGAGCGCGCACTGCTCGTGGGGCCACTACGCCCGCTCAACGGCGGCGAGCCGGTGCCCGAAGGCTTGGCGCTGGAGTTGCTGTATCTGTTTGGGGGCGTGCGTGTGGAGTCGTGTGATGCGTATGTCATCCCACCGGTCCAGACTAGCCTCAGCCGGGATGCCGACTCACAGGACGCGCTTGCAACAGGGCCTCGTCCGGGCGAGATGCCGGCCGAACCGGTTTTTCGACTGCACTAGGGCCGCGCTAGGCCGAGCGTAAGGACTGGCTACGATCGCTCGCGCGGCGGGCGTGAATCGTCGGGCGCTGCGCCTGACGACGGTCATGGGCGGCGCACAGCTCTACATCGATGATCGCCTGGACATGTTCGGGCGAAAAGCTCACACGCTGGCCGGTTTCCACATCCCCTGAGCGTGAACCGGGTACGGTCATCCGGCGCGCTGTCTGGGCGTCGTAGCGCTGCACGCCGACGACAATGCCCTGCAAGGTCTCCCCGATACGCTGCTCGGCTCGCACCCGGATAATCTCACCGCCCACGGCGATCATCTCCAGAATGTAGCGAGCGTCCGTCAACAGCGATTCGGCGCAGACGCCATCGTCGTGCCCCAGTACGGTGGGTGTCGTAGCTTCCCGCAGAACAAATCGTGATGGCATGTTGGCGGCTCCCCAGTCGCGTGTGTCTGATACCCGACTTCTGCAAGCCCTGTGCCTGACGCTGCCCGCCCAGATGCCCTGATTTCACGCTGCGATTACGGAATTCCGGCGTGTACCGCTGGCGCAAGCGACAACAGCGCCGGGAAACCGTCGGCGGCAGCAGCCGTCAGCCGGACCACCCACTCCCGACTGACGACGTGTGCTACGCGGCCTGTGTGGCCGTCTGCGTTGGCGATGCGGACCGGCTGGGCGCTGCCTGAAACCGCATCGTGCCGTCATCCAGCTTGGTGAAGCGCGTCACGGCCAGGTCCATCACGTAATTCTGATGCACGCGCCAGGGGGCCTTGGTCCCCTGCTGGGGCAGGAAGTCTTTGGCGCGCTGGATGTAGCCGGATTCCAGGTCGACCATGTCGTCGGCCTCGACACCCTCGTGACGCTCGGGGATGCACACGGCCTCACCGCGTTTGTCCATCCGCTGGAGCAGGCGGCATATGTACTGGGCGGTGAGGTCACACTTCAGCGTCCACGACGCGTTGGTGTAACCAAAGGCGAAGGCCATGTTGGGCACGCCATCCAGCATCATGCCTTTGTAGATCAGCCGCTTGCCGGTATCCACGGGCTGCCCGTCCAGCCGAAGTTCGGCGCCACCAAACAACTGGATGTTCAGGCCGGTGGCCGTGACGATGATGTCGGCCTCCAGCAGCTCACCGCTGCGGGTGCGCACGCCCTCGGCCTCGAAGCATTCGATGTGGTCAGTCACGATGCTGGCGCGGCCCTTGCGCAGAGCACGGAACAAATCGCCATTGGGCGCGATGCACAGGCGTTGGTCCCAGGGCTTGTAGCTGGGGCTGAAGTGCACATCGGCATCGACGGCGTCACCCAGCTGCTGACGGGCAAAGTGCAGAATCTTCTCGCGGGTGCTGTCCGGCTTGCGGCGTGCGTACTGGTAGAAATACATGCTCAGCAAGATGTTCTTCCAGCGGGTGACGGAGCCGGCCGCGCGCTTGGGCAGGACTTGCCGCAGTTTGCCAGCGATGGCGTCACGCCGCGGCAGGTTGACCACGTAGGTGGGTGAGCGCTGCAGCATGGTGACCTGGGCGCCGTCTTTGACCAGCGAGGGAATCAGGGTGATGGCCGTCGCCCCGCTTCCGATGACCACAACGCGCTTGCCCGCCACGTCCAGGTTCTCGGGCCAGTGCTGGGGATGGATGATCTCACCACCAAAGGCATCGCGATTGGCAAAGGCCGGCGTATAGCCGGCCTCGTAGTTGTAGTAACCGGAACAGACATGCAGGAAGCGACAGCGGAACAGCTGCTCGCCGGCGGCGGTCTGGCACGTGACGAACCAGCAGGCTTGTTCGCTGTTCCAGTTGGCATCGGTCACGCGGTGGCCAAAGCGGATCTGCTCGTCGATGCCGTACTTGGCAGCGGTGCTCTGGATGTACTGCCGGATGGTGTCGCCATCGGCGATGCTGACATCGCTGTCCCAGGGCTCAAAGGGAAAGCCCAGCGTGCTCATATCGGAATCAGACCGAATCCCCGGGTAGCGGAACAAATCCCAGGTCCCGCCGATGGCATCCCGGGCCTCGACGATGGCGTAGCGCTTGTCGGGGCACTCGGTCTGCAGCCGGTAGGCCGCGTCCACACCCGACAGCCCGGCGCCGACGATCAGAACATCCAGCTCCGTGGCATCCGCCCCGGCGCGTGTCGCATCAAACGCCATGGGTGGCCTCCTGTGCACCGGCGGCCTGCTTGCCGCGCGGGTAGCGCTTGAGGATGAGCGCCTGGTAGCCAGCACCCAGTACACGGGCGAACTTGTCCAACAATTTGGCATCGGGGCCGACCAGGATGCGCCGCGCATCACGCTGCACGCCCTTGAGGATGATCTGTGCCGCCTTGGTGGGTGTGGTGGTCTGGATGGCCTTTTCAGAGCGGCGCTTGTGGGCGTCCACCGAGGCACCCGTCAGCCCTTCAATCGCCGTATCGACCCGGCCGGAGCTGGCGATTTGCGTGGCCACACCACCGGGGTGCACACAGGACACGCTCACTGGCGCACCTTCCATTTCCAGCTCCATGCGCAGGGTTTCGGTGTAACCGCGCACCGCAAACTTGGCGGCGCAGTAACTGGCCTGCGTGGGCATACCGATCAGCCCAAACAGGCTGGACAGGTTGACCACGTGGCCTTCACCGGAAGCGCGCAAATGCGGCAGGAATGCCTGGGTGCCGTACACCACGCCCCAGAAGTTGATGTTCATCAGCCACTCGAAATCGGCCTGGCTGGTGGTCTCGGCAGGCGCAGCCAGAGCGACACCGGCGTTATTGAACAGCAGGTTCACGCGGCCATGGTCTGTCACGACCTGATCGGCCCAGGCGTACACGGCCGCGCGGTCGGCGACATCCAGCACCGTGGTGGTGACCTTCACGCCCTGCGCCGAAGCCTGGTCGGCCGTGGTCTTTAGACCGGTTTCGCTGATATCGCTAAGGGCCAGATCACAGCCCGCCGCAGCCAGTTCCATGGCCAGCGCCCGGCCAATACCTGATCCGGCGCCGGTGATGGCGGCCACCTTGTTTGCAAACTGCTTCATCTGATCTGAACCTGAAGTGATGACGAGTGTCGTCACTTTACTTCTGAGGACGCGTGTCGTCAAATATGCCTATGAGTCGTTCCAGAGCCAGCCGCCGGGTCTACGGTGGACAGTCCCACGCCGACCGCATGGCCGAGCGCCGCGCCGCCTTTGTCGAGGCCGGGTTTCAGCTGATCGGGACCGAGGGTTATCGCGCCGCCACGGTCCGCGCCGTGTGCAAGCAGGCCGGCATTACCGACCGGTATTTCTACGAGTTGTTCGGCAACACCGAAGGGTTGCTGATTGCCGTGTACGAAGCCGTGGCGGAGGAGTTGCAGCAGGCCTTGATGCATGCGCTGGCCGAGGCAGATGATGCGATCGAAGCCAAGACCGATGCCGGGCTGCGGGCGTTTTTTGCGTTTATGCGGGACGACCGCAATGCACGCATCATGATGGCCGAGATTCTGGGTGTCAGCGCCGAAGTCACCAGCCTCTACATGCGAACCTCCCAGACCTTTGCCACGCTGCTCATCACGGCGGCATCACCGCTGGCACCGGGCATACTGGACCCCGACCAACCCGACAATGCCTTGTTCGGCCAATCCCTGGTGGGGGCCATCATCTATGCCGCCGGCGCCTGGGCCTTGTCCGGCTATCGGGAACCCGAGGACGTGGTCATCGCCAGTTGTCGCATGATTGTCATTGGTGCCTGGCGGCAGCGACTGGAGACGCTGGGTTCATAAATTAGAACAAGAAGGAGACACCCATGCGCCACCCTATGCAGGCCATTGGGACAATCATCGGCTTGGCCGCGCTGCTGGCAGGTTGTGGAGCATCCACGTCGGATTCGCCAGCTGCCACCGCCGACAGCGGTCGCTGGGTTGGCAGCTGGGCAACCGCACCCTACGGGCCTTACCCCGCAGGCCCGCTCACCCAGCCGGGCATCGCACCTTACACCGCGCAGTTTCCTGATCATCAGGCCGACGATCAAAGCTTTCGCATGGTGGTCCACCCAAGCCTGGGTGGCGAGCGGGTCCGCGCCTGCTGGTCAAATGCACAGGGGGATCGGCCCCTCAGGCTGAGCAGCGCCTATATCGGCGAGGTGGTCGCGGGTCCGGTCGTCCGGGAACAAACCGCCTTGTTCTTCAACGGCGAGCCGACCGTGACGCTACCCGTTGGCGCCCGCGTCTGCAGCGATGCCGTGGGTTTCCAACTCAGCCCGGGTGAGGACGTCGCCGTGAGCTTTCATGTTCCCGACCCCAGCGGGGCGATGACCTGGCATGCCGAAGCCTTTGCCGTGAACTATGTGAGCCCGCCCGGACTCGGAGACGTGGCGGCCGACCCCAGCGGCGCAGGCCTGACGCAAGTGGAGCGCAGCTGGTTCTTTTTATCGGACCTGCAGATTGAGACCGACGAGGGTTTTGCCATCACCGCCTTTGGTGATTCGATTACGGACGGCGCGTTCTCTACGCCTGGCCTTAATCACCGCTATCCCGATTTCCTGGCCCGCCGTCTGCAGGCCGCCGCCGTCCCGGCGGGCGTCCGCAATCTGGGGATTAACAGCAATACGGTGACGACCGTGCGCGATGGTGGCAATGCCGGACCGCCAGGTATCCAACGGTTTGCTGACGATGTGTTGCGGGCAGGCACGCGTAGTGTGTTCGTGCTGCTTGGCACCAATGATCTAAGCGCCGGTGTGCCGGCCGACACCGTGTACACCGCCCTGGTCGACCTGGCCGCCCAGGCGCATGCCGCTGGTGTCTGCATCGTCGTCAGCACGATATTGCCGCGCAACGACCCGCCCGTTCCCTTTGGCTGGGATGTCGCAACCGATGAGCCCGAGCGGCGCGCGCTCAATGCCTTGCTGATGAACAGCACCGCCTTTGATGCCGTGGCCGATGTGGCCAGTGCGATGGCCAGCCCACTAGACCCCAACCAGCCATTCCAGCCGTATTTCGTCGAAGGCCTGCACCCGAACTCGCTGGGCATGCAGGCGCTGGCCGATGCGATTCCGCTCGCTGCCCTGCTGCCTCCGCCCTACGGCGACTGCGACCGAACCCCCGGCCGCTAGCCGGCGCGCCGGCGCAGTACGTCGAACTCACGATCCAGCTCGTAATCGCGGTCGGTCACGACGGCTTCCAGGGCTTCGAGCCGGGCCCGTAGCGCCTGATCGTCTGTCGTCGATCGCCGCGTGCCGCAGCCCCAGTCGTTCATGCCCAGATCGAAGCGACGATCCAGCCACATCATGGATGTGATGAAGCCACCGAGCAGCAAGAATTTCACAACAAGTTCCACATGTTCCATGCCGAGTCTCCGGGGAAGGTCTATGGTCATAGTCCGTCCGGGGTCCGGATTTATTACAGCCCGTCCATGAACCCAGCCGACAACGCCAGCATGCAACGCCACCAGCACATCCTCACGGCGCTGCGCCAGGTCCCGGCGGGACGAGTCATCAGCTACGGGCGCCTGGCCGCGCGCGCCGGGATTGCGCGCGGTGCCCGCCTGGCCGTTGCCGCCCTGAGGTTGGCGCCGGACGAGGCGGCCCTGCCATGGCATCGCGTGGTGCGAGCCGATGGCCGCATCGGCTTTCCGCCCGACCACCCCCAGCACGCCGAACAAGTCCGGCGGCTGCGCGACGAAGGGGTCGTGGTACACAACGGCCGAATCGACATGACACGTTTTGCCCTGGGTGCCGGTGAAGCATCCGACTGGCTGCTACCGGCAGACTGACACGCGCTCAGGTCATGCGTTCCACGGTCAGGGGCTGGGCGATGATCCACAGGCCGCTCACCGTCAGGCCCATCATGAGCAGCAGCAGCGCCACTTGGCTGAGCGCCGCTGCACGGGGTGTCTCGAACACACGCATCGCTACCTGATGCGAGGCCACCACGCCGGCGACATGCCCCAGAAGAATGAGCGCCACCTGCGAATGCCAGACCCAGCTCATGTCCGGAAGAAAGGGTGCACGCCAGGTCATCGCGGTCCCGAACACATCCCAGCCCCAGCCAAAGGGATCGGAGGCCAGGCTGACAATCTTGCGCCCCTGGGTGAGCAACAGGGTGGCGTAGTGGGTCATGTGATACGCCAACGCGATCGGCAACAGCGGGTAGGCGAAATCCAGTAGCAGTTGGCGCAGCGGCCGTTGCGTGCCGGTCATCCAGCGAGCCAATTGCAGGCTGCCCGCATACGCGGCGAAATAAACCCCCGGCAGCACAAGCAGCCAGAGAGATTCCCAGACCAGATACCACTGCCGTGCCCGCCCCAGATCGAGCAGCGGCCGGTGCCCCAGCCAAGCCTCGACCCAGCCGGTGGGATCACTCCAGAACAGACGGACCCACCATTGTGTGGCCCGCAAACCATCAAAAGCCGTGGTCGACAACATGGCCAGCACAAACACCACCGTGGCAAGCCGCGCCGGATGCCCCTGTACCAGCCCAGCACCGGGCCAACGCCGGGCAGGCACTTGAGCCGGAGCATCCTCACCACCGAGGCGTAAAGGCGCCAGTCGCCCAACCAGCCGGTAAAACACCGAGAAAAATTCGACGTGGCGAAACCAGTCACGGCGACCAAACAGGCCGGCACCGAGCATGTTGATGATGCTGTAGACCAGCAGCAGCCGACCCAGCTGGCCCGGCGTACCCCGCCCAAAGAGTTCGAACCAGACAAAGATCAGCAACAGGGCCACGGCCGGCCACACATCCAGGCCGACGGGGTAGCGCAGCCAGCCGCGCTCATACGCCGGCCACAACCGCCCAAGCCACGCCGCCAGGGTCTGCCAGGGATTGAGCAACGCATAGACATTGCCGAACAGCGCCGTGCCCCAGGTGAGACCCAGCAGGCACAGCACCCAGAAGAAGGTCATGCTGAAATTGCGGTAGGGGTCGCGATTACCCCACAGCGCGGTACTCAGCGTGAGCAGCAACAGCCCGACGCTGACACATTGCAGAACCGGCAGCAGGCGTTGCCATACCGGCCCTGGCGTCAGCGGCCGTTGCGGCAATGCCGTACCACCTCCCGGCTGGCGCAGAAAATAAACGGCCAGCAGAAATGACACGAGCAAGACGGCGGCTGCGGCCCAGGCGTACAACCAGAACGGGACGGGCAGATTGTAGAGTCGCCCAAAGCCGTGGCCGGCCGAGGTCAGCGGCCAGAGCAGTAGCAGGGCTCCCGCAGCGACGGCGGCTACCGGGCGACCAGAAGGAGCCAGCCGGCGCCCCGGCCGGCCGGCGAACCGAACGGTCAAACTGCGACGGGCCTAGCGCTGGTCAGCCCGGACCCGCGCGGCTGCAGCGGCCGCCTCGGTTTGCTCCCACAGTTGCAAGTAGGCTTCGGCCGAGTTGTACAGCGCGGTAATCGCCTCTTCACCCCCTTCGAGTCGGATGCCCTCGACGATATCGGCGACCAAACCGTAGTGCGACATGCCTTCCTCATCCATGACCCACTGCTTGCCGCCGGGAATGGACAGCAGGTCCACCTGCAGCGGCGCAATCCCGGCCTCGGCGAACTGGGACCCCCAGCCTTCGCCCTGGAATAGCGTGAATGGATAGACGATGGGCTCGGCGCTGGCCCCGCGTGACTGCGGCAAGGTACGCAGACCATTGGCGTCGGCGCCGTAGCCTACGGCGAACGGCCGGCGGGTGCCGGAGGCCTCCCAGATTGGCTTCAGTTTGGCGAGAAAATCCACGAAATCACGGCCATGCGGCAGCGCCGGATAGATGATGCCGCCCTGACGGATGATCTGCGTGGCCTGGTCGTTGCTGATGCCGCCGTGCCCACCGTGTCCGGACACCATCGGGTAGGGCGGATCCAGTTCGGCGCCCTTGTCCAGCATGTACTGCTTGCTGAGCAGCTCGGCGTGATCGATATCGAGCACAAAGCCCTTCTTCATGATCTGCTCGATGGCGTATTCGCCCAGCTCCGTAACCGTACGGGCATTGCACTGGCGACCGGGCGGATACACCGGCAACTGACCCTGGGCCAGATCCATGATCAGTTGCGTCACGGGGTCGTTGAACTGGGTGATGGCACCGGACTCCAGTTCGGCGCCCGCGTTGTAAAAGTAGGTGTCCCCTTCGCCGCCATCAGGGCAGTCGTAGGTCTTCCAGAATCCACGCGTGTCGGTAAAACCGACGTAGTTCAGCACCGAGCTGAAAATCCCCGTGCCGCCCAGCGCACTGTCGACATCATGGAAGGGGAAGACCTGGCGCACACCCAGCGCCCAGGCTTCGTCGATCTCGCGATCGATGTCCTCGCGGGTGCAGTCGCTGTTCTCGCTGCCGTCGGGGTTGAAGGTCACCCGGCAGTGGAAAAGGTTGGAGAACTCCAGACCGGGGATGACGGCCAGATTGCCATTGGCGATCTCCTGGCGTGCCTCGACCGGTGAGCCGACGATACGGAACCAGCCCTCACCGGGGCCGCCCCACTGGGCGTCCACATAATCCTGCACGTCGTAGAGGAATTCGACCTGCTGGGTGCCGGTGATCATGTCCTCGCACTCGGCCGTCTTGTCACCGTAGGTGGCCTTGGCCAGGTTGCACAGCGCTTCGATGGTCGTGCCGTGAACCACCATGACGCGGAGCCCGGCCTTGTAGGCGCGCTCCACCCAGCGGTAGTACATCTGCTGGTGCAGGAAGGAATCCTGCTTGGGCCAGTCGATGAAGCTAGGCCAACCCTGGGTGTCATGCATTTGCAGCGGGTCACCATCGAGCAGAATGTTCTCCGCGCTCAGCGTGCCGTTGGGACCATGCATGAGGACGCAGTTGTCCAGCGCGGCCGGTGCACCGAAGCGGTTGATGGCCTGGCCGTACAACACCCCGCCAGCCGAAGGGCCGACGTCCTCACTGCCATCGGACAATTCGGAGCCCATGCCCATGTGCGCGTGCACTTCGGCAAAACCAATGACAGGCTGGCCCGCCGCCGGCCCCGTAAAGGTCGGACCATCGATGCCTACCGGCATCTCCGGGTAATCGGTGCAGCCGGTGGTGGGCTCAAAGCTCAGCGTGGCCGGTGCGTCGGCGAGCACCAGCAGGCCCTCGTCATCAGCTGCCAGCGACTGACCCAGCGTGCTCGCGGTGAATTGCCCCTGGTCGCCGGCAAAGGTCCAGTCCGAGCCATCGGCGGGGTCTGTGGTGGCACTGACCGAGGAGCCGCTGGCCGTCATCAACGTTTCGTCCACGGCGTAGAACAGGTAGCGACCCAGGTTGGCGGCGCGCATGTGGAAGCGCTCGGCGCCGGCGATGTCAGACCCGGTGGCCAGATAGGCGGTGCCATCGCGCTGAACATACTGACCGTCGACCCGCAGGTGATAGCAGCCACTGGCCAGATCGAATTTGGTCACAGGTGCCGCGCCCAGCGCAGGCGTTCCGCCGGACGAACCCGATGAGCCGCACCCAGCGGTTGTCGCTACACCCGCTGCCGCTATGGCAGCCATAATCCAACGTGACGATCCCTGCATCTGTGCTCCGCGCGGTGCGCACCGCGGCCTCCGATTGGTGTCGGAACATGATGCCCGTGAGTGTCGTCAGTCCGAACTGGTAAAACTGACTCAAGGGAGGATTCGACCGCGCAGCGGCGCTGGTCCGGTTCAGGCGGTTGCCAGTGCCGGCAGGCCCAGCAAGGCCGGTAGCTCGGCCATGTCGCTGAACAGGTGATGGGCCCCAGCAGCTGCCAGACGCTCTGCCGGGACGTCGGCTGTGTAGGCGAAGACGGTCATGCCGGCGGCCACGCCCGCGGTGACACCTGCCGCCGAATCCTCGACCACCGCGCAGCGCGATGGCTCGACACCCTGGGATGCAGCCGCGAGCAGATAAACGTCGGGCGCCGGTTTGCTGTGCTCGACATCTTCGACACTGAAAATGCGACCCTCGAACCGATTCCACAATCCGGTTTTGCCGAGAGTGAGCTGCATTTTCATCCGCTCTCCGGCCGATGCCACACAGGCCGGTACGGGGAGCCGATCCAGCACATCGACCACGCCCGGGACCGGCTCGACCTCTTCGAACAGGGCCTGGGCCGCACGTGCACGCAGCTGGGGCACAAAATCATCCGGTGCCGGCCGCCCCAGTGCCTCCTCGATAATCACGAGGCAGCGGTCCATGGCCTGGCCAACAAAGCGTTGGAACATCTCGTCCTGGGTCAGCTCCAGCCCCAGCTCCGCGAGCATGGCGCAGAACACGCGGCTGGTAATGCGTTCGCTGTCCACCAGCACGCCATCGCAGTCGAATATCACCAGGTCGTAGTTCATACGCGTTTCTGCCGTCGGGCTAGTTGAGCAGCTTGACGAACTTGAGCGTCATGCGATCCGACTCTCCGATGCCCTGGTAGCGCTCGCGATCGGTCTCCCCCAGTGCCAGCGAGGGCGGCAGCGTCCAGACACCCCGTGGATGATCGGTATCGTCCTTGGGATTGGCATTAATCTCACTGCTGGCCGCCAGCTTGAACCCGGCGGCTTCAGCCATGCGAATCACATCGGCCTGCCGGATATAGCCGGTGGTCTTGGCCTTGAGCTGGGCCGGGTCGGCTTCCGGTTTGGCGCGGTGGTCGACGACACCCAGCACACCACCCGGCTCCAGCGCTGCATGCGCCGCGGCGAAGAAGGCCTCGGCCTGGTCGTCCCACCACAGGTTGTGCACGTTGCGGAAGGTGAGCACCACGTCGACGCTGCCCTCCGGTGCGAGCGACCATTGACCGACATCGGCGGTGGTGACGATGGTCTTGCCGTAGGTCGACTTGTCCGCCAGTTTGCCCAGCAGCTGACCATGCAGGCGACGACGATAACTGGGTGTATCCGCCGGCCCGACGTCATAGGCCGCCGCGATGTACTGCCCCGACGCTGCCAGGTAGGGCGCCAGTATCTCGGTCCAGTAACCCGCCGAGGGCCAGAGTTCGACCACCGTATCGTCGGCATCCACACCGAAGAAGCGCAGGACCTCGAGCGGGTGACGGGCGGCATCGCGCACGACATAGGCCTCGCTGCGATGCTCTGCGGCCACAGCCGCCTCCAGGGTGGTGCCAGCCTGGGCCAGGCCTGTCGTCAGCAAGGCGGCCATGAATAGGGTGCGTCGGATCATCAGCGTGTCTCCGGAAACGGAAGGCGGAGCGTAGAGCATCCACCGATGCTGTGCAGGGGCTACGCGTTCAGCCGCGATTTGAGCGCATTGCGGTAGCGCCGGCTGACCGGAACCCGAACGCCCGTGTGCAAGCGGGCTTCGCCATCGCCGGTGTCATGCACGCGAATCTCCGCCAGGCGATCCAGATTGATGATGGCGCTGCGATGCACACGGACGAAGGACTGATCGGTCAGGCGGCGCTCGACCCCGGTCATGGTTTCGCGCAGCAGGTATTCCGTCGGACCGACATGCAGGGTGATGTAGTTGCCGGCTGCCTGAATCCAGTCGATGTCCTGAACACGGACCAGGAACTCCCGACCGAGTTTCTTGACGAGGAAGCGATCGGTGACCGGCTGTGGCTGCGGCGCATCGTCGGTCAGCATCCGCGCCTCGCCCTGCCAGCGTCGCATCATCAACGCATAGAGTTCGATCAGGGCCAGAATCAGAAAGTAGCTGCGCACATCCTTGAGAAACTCGTAGCCGAGTTCGCGCCACCACGGTGCAAAGGCGTAGTCCTCACCAACCAGTGCGTAGACAGCCTCGCGCAGCAACACCATGCCCCCCACATGCAGCAGGCAGAACGGGATGGTGGCCAGCCCGTGGACCAGCAGTGCCTGCCACCAGCGGGTGCGCGGCCGCAGCCAGGCATTGAAGGCGACGATGACCGGAATCAGCGCGGCCGTGACCAGCGTGCTGGTGAACTCCCAGGTGACCGGTTGCCAGACCGCCAGTGGATCGCCCGCACGCCGCAAATCGGCAATCACAACCACGCTGTTCATCACAGCGTTGACGAGTAACAACAAACCCCAGCCACCGGTTTCGATCCATCGACGATGGCGCTGGTATTGGGCAAGTGTGGGCAGCATGCGCGCAGGGTACCGGGTCCGTTGCGCCGGCCCCAACCACTGGTCACAGCCATCCACCACTCAGCCCATCGGCCCCACATCCCGACCCAGACGCGGTGGTTGGCAAGACACTCGCTCGCAGACTGGGCATCCGATCCACGCCCTTTGCACTGCCATGTCGCCAGCCCTTTCAGACGCCCGTCGTTACGACATCGACGCCCTGCGCGCCATCGCCTTCGGTCTGCTCATTCTTTATCACGTCGGCATGTTTTACGTGCCCTGGGACTGGCACGTGCAGTCAGCGTATCCAGCCAGCTGGCTGGAACCGATGATGACCTTCTTCAACCAGTGGCGAATGCCGCTGATTTTTCTGATCAGCGGACTGGCAGTGCGCTTCATGCGCCGGGGCCGCAGCGCGTCGATGCTGGCCCGCCAGCGTCTGCAGCGCCTGGGCCTGCCGCTGCTGTTCGGGATGCTGGTGGTGGTGCCTCCGCAGGCCTATGTGGAGGCGTTGCGCAATCAGGCATTCGAGGGGGGGTACCTTGCCTTCCTGGGTCGCTACCTGCAGCTGCAGCCCTGGCCGGCCGGCAGCTTTGCGGGCGCAGAGCTGGGCGTGACCTGGAACCACCTCTGGTACCTGCCCTACGTGCTGTTCTACACGCTGGTTGTGATTCCGTTGGCGCCGCTACTCGACCACCTGAGCCTGCGATTCGTGCAGCTGCGCGGCACCGCTCTGGTGCTGCTGCCGCCGCTGCCGTTGTTGGCCGCCGGTCTCTGGGTGTATCCCCAGTTTCCTTACATCAGCCACAGCCTGATCGACGACGGGTATGCCCATGCGATGTTTGGCTGTTGTTTCCTCTACGGCTATCTCATCGGACGCGACCCGGCGCTCTGGGCACACTTGGCTGGTCTGCGCTGGTGGCTGCTCGGCCTCGGTGTACTGAGCTTTGCCATGCGCAGCCTGTTCGCTGCCTGGTTGGACACCGAGGCCAGCGGGCCGGAAGGGCTGGCCTGGCTATTCAGCGTTTACCTGAACCGCTGGACCTGGATGCTGGTGGTGTTGGCCTGGGCCCACTGGCGGCTGAACCGGCCGATGCGCTGGCTGGGCTGGGCCAATGAATCGGTGTACCCCTGGTACGTGCTGCACCAGAGTCTGACGGTGGTCATTGGCTACTATGCCGGCCGTGCGCTGCTGGGGCCAGTGGTCGAACCCATGGTTGTACTGGGCGGCACGCTGCTGGGTTGCTGGTTGCTGACCGGGGTGATCCGGCGCAGTGCCTGGCTACGGCCTTTGTTCGGCCTCAAACCACGCCATAACGCAACGAGCCGGTTACAGCCTGAGGCGGTAACCGGCTCGTAGGCGGTTCGCCGCATCGGCGAACCCGCGATGGCGATGCGACCTAGTGGTCGGCGCCGCCTGCATGGACGTGACCATGCTCAAGTTCCTGCGGCGTGGCTTCGCGCACATCGGTGATTTCGATGTCGAAGACCAGCGTCTGGCCGGCCATTTGATGGTTGGCGTCTACAACCACCGTATCGCCTTCGACGGCGCGGATGACCACCGGGATATCACCGCCATCGGTGGAGGCACGGAACACCATGCCCGGCTCGACCTTGTCGACACCCTGGAAGGCTTCCAGCGGCACCTGCTGGACGCGGGCCGGGTCGTGTTCGCCATAGGCTTTTTCCGGGGGAATAGTCGCCTCGAAACGATCACCGGTGGACTTGCCGGACATTTCTTCTTCCAGGCCCGGGATGATGCCACCCGTGCCATGCAGGTAAGCCATCGGCTCCGCCTCACGTGAAGATTCGAGTACTTCGCCCTCGGGGGTCTTCAGCACATAGTGAAAGCTTGCGACGGTATTTTCTGCAATCTGCACAGGACATCCTGATGAATAAAGGGGTTTTACGGTAGCACAGGCTGTCAAACCGCCGATCGGCCCTGCCTTGTGACAAGGCCATCCAAACAGGGCATGGGCCGGAACAGATCCGCGGCGGGAGCGCGTAGCGCGTGCATCGAAAGGGTGGGCGGTTCTGAACCCGCCCGCCGGCTGTCAGGCCTGGGCGTCGAGCTCGGCAAACCGGCGTCGCAGTTCGCGTTCTTCGTTGGTCACCGCTGCTTCCAGCTCACCGACGCGGCGCTCCAGCTTTTGCAGGCGCTCGATCATGTCGGCCGGTGGCTGCTGCTGTTGGCGGCTCTTGAGATAGCTCGTAATGGCTCCGGTGGTTGTCCCGAATATCACCACTATGGTGATCATGGTGAACACATCCATGCTGGCGTCCCGCGCGTCGTTTCGATGCATGACATGATTGCCCGCCGCGCCTGTTCTTGCCAAGTTCGATGACCCCATCACCCGCCGCCGATTGGCGCACGCCGCGTCTGTTCCTGATGCTCATGGCCGTCGCCCTGCCGCTGGGCTATGCAACCTGGAATGCCTTGCTCAACAACTTCGCCATCGAGATGGCGCAGTTCGACGGATCAGACATCGGTCTGCTGCAATCCGTGCGCGAGATACCGGGCTTTCTGGCGTTTACCGCGGTGTTCTTTCTGGCCGTGATTTCCGAACAGCGTTTTGCCTTGATCGCCATCGCACTACTCGGCGGTGCAGTGGCTGTCACGGGCGTGTTTGCCACCACCACCGGGCTGCTGATTACGACGTTTCTCATGTCGGTGGGCTTTCACTACCTCGAAACGCTGAAGCAGTCGCTGTCGCTGCAGTGGCTAAGCAAGGCGGAGGCACCGGCCGTGCTGGGGCAGTTGATCTCGGTGGCCGCACTCACCTCGCTGCTGTCCTATGCGGTGGTCTGGGTGCTGCTGGAAGTGTTTGCGGCCAGCTACACGGTTGTCTATGCAACAGCCGGAGCGGCCTGTCTGCTGCTGGTGCTGTTCATGACCTTGGCCTTCCCGCGCTTCGAGGCCCCCAATCCCCAGCGCAGGCAACTCATCGTCAGACGCCGGTATGGCTTGTATTACGCGCTCACCTTTCTCAGTGGTGCGCGGCGCCAGATCTTCATGGTGTTTGCGAGCTTTTTGCTGGTCGAGCGCTTTGGGTACTCGGCCTCGGCCATTGCCGCGCTATACCTGATCAACCACGGCGTGAGCTGGCTGCTGGCACCCATCATCGGCCGCTGGGTGGGTCGGGTTGGCGAGCGCAAAGCGCTAACCATCGAGTACATCGGCCTGATCACCGTTTTTCTGGGCTATGCCGTTGTCGAGAGCGGCAGTCTGGCCGCCACCTTGTTCGTGGTGGATCACATCTTCTTCGCCATGGCCATTGCTCAGAAGACGTATTTTCAGAAGATTGCCGACCCCGGCGACATCGCGGGCACGGCCGGGGTGAACTTTACGATTAATCACATTGCGGCCGTCGTAATCCCTGCGAGTTTTGGCGTGATCTGGCTCGCCGCCCCCGAGTGGGTGTTCATCCTCGGCGCGGCCATGGCCACGGGGTCCCTGCTTCTGGCTCGATGTGTGCCCGAAGCGCCCAGTCAGGAAGCCCCCATGCAGCTATGGTGGCGGCGTTCGCAGCCGGTGCGTATCACATGAGCGGTACATCCCCGCAGCAGCCACTGGCGGGTTTTGTGCACCGTCAGCCCGACGAGATGCTCCGGCGTGCCACTGCCTACGCCGATGAGATGTCCTGCCGGCGAACGGTTCGGGATTACAGCCCGCGCGCCGTCCCGCAAGCCGTTATCGAACAAGCCGTGCGGGCCGCTGGTTCTGCACCCAGTGGCGCCAATCAGCAACCCTGGCATTTTGTTGCGGTATCCAACCCGGAGATCAAGCGTCGGATTCGCACGGCTGCTGAGGCTGAAGAACAGGCGTTTTATGCCCACCGGGCACCGGATGACTGGTTGCAGGCACTGGCACCATTGGGCACCGATGCGCAGAAGCCGTTTCTCGAAACTGCGCCTTGGCTGATCGCGGTGTTCTATGAGCGCCACCGGGTCGGTCCTGACGGCCAGCGGGAGAAAACCTACTACGCCATCGATTCGGTGGGGATCGCCACCGGCCTGTTGATTACGGCCCTGCACCATGCCGGCCTGGCCACCTTGACGCATACACCCAGTCCCATGGGTTTTCTCACTGAGATTCTCGGCCGCCCCCGGCATGAGCGCCCGTTTGTTCTACTGGTGACAGGGTATCCGGCCGAGGACGCACAGGTGCCAGCCATCAGCCGACGCGCGCTGTCGGAGATTCTGACGGTGCGAGACTAACGCGCAGCCGGTTCGGCGGCAGATGCCGCCCGTCCGGACAGCGAAACCCGTGCGCAGGAACCCATCCGCGAACTTTATAATGCGCGGATGAATCAAGCCGTCACAGAAGACCGCCGCGCCAAGCGCGAATCGGACAAGCTCGCCAAACGCCTCCGCCGCCAGGTGGGCCAGGCCATCGAGGATTTCAACATGATCGAGGCAGGCGACCGGATCATGGTCGCTTTGTCGGGCGGCAAGGATTCCTACGCCATGCTGGAGATCCTGCGGTCTCTGCAGGCTGCGGCCCCCGTGGACTTCGAGTTGTTTGCGGTCAATCTGGACCAGAAGCAGCCCGGGTTTCCCGAGCATGTGCTGCCCGATTACCTGCGCAGCATCGACATGCCGTTCGAGATTCTGGAGCAGGACACGTATTCCGTCGTCACGCGGGTGATTCCGGAAGGCAAGACCTACTGCAGTCTTTGCTCGCGACTGCGCCGTGGCGCGCTTTACACCTACGCGGCCGAGCAGGGCTTTACCAAAATCGCCCTGGGTCATCACATGGATGACATGGTCGAAACGCTTTTTCTCAACCTCTTTCATGGCGGCCGCATGGCCTCCATGCCCCCGAAGCTCAAATCGGACAAGGGCGATCACGTGGTGATCCGCCCCCTGGCGTACTGCCGGGAGAAGGATCTGGAACGCTTTGCAGCAGACAAGGCTTTCCCGATCATCCCCTGCAACCTCTGCGGCACCCAGGACAACCTGCAACGTGTCGCCATCAAGCACATGCTGCAGCAGTGGGACCGGCTCTCGCCGGGCCGGGTCGAAACCATCTTCAAGGCCATGGGCAATATCGCGCCGTCGCAGCTGGCGGACCGAGATTTGTTTGACTTCGCTTCGCTGCGCATCGACGGCCTGGAAACCGGCGAACGTAGCCAGCACTGGTTGGTCGGCGGGTCTTCCTGATGCGGCCTGCCATGCATTGGGCCCGGCGGGTCGGCCTGGCAGCGCTGCTGCTACTGGGCACAGCGCAAGCCGAGCCCCTGATCTGGATGGCCGAAGATGAGGATTCACGGCTTTATCTGGCCGGTTCCCTGCACCTGCTCCCGGAATCGGCTTACCCGCTGAATCCGGCGTACGAGCGGGTGTACCGCGATATCTCCCGGCTGGTGCTTGAAGCCGACCTGACACAGCTGGAATCGCCGACCAACCAGACACTGCTACTCGCCTCAGCGCAGGCCGAAACCGACGCCACACTGCGCGAACGAATTGGCGACGATTTGTATGAAGATGTGCGACGCCATGCCAAACGCCTGGGTCTGCCGCTGTTCAGCCTCGACAGCCTCAAGCCGTGGTTTGTTGGTTTAATGCTCGAACTGGCGGCCTATCAGCAGGCGGGGTTCCGCCCCGAGCATGGACTGGACCAGCATTTCAGCCGGCGTGCCATTGCCGACCAGAAACCCATCCGGGGGCTGGAAACGCCCGATGAACACATGCGCCTGCTGGTCGGGCTGGGCGATGGTGACATCGGCAGCACCAGCACGCTGGCGGCCACATTAAGCCAATTCGAGACCTACGACGATCTGCCGGAAACCATCTACCAAGCCTGGCGGGACGGTGATCTCGCCGCGCTGGGCGAGTTGGTCGACACCATGGCGGAAGAGCACCCGGAGGCCTTCGACCGACTGCTGGCGGATCGTAACCTGCGCTGGCTGAACGATCTCGTGGGTTTGCTGGCCGGCCCGGACAATGTGCTGGTCATCGTGGGTGCGGCGCATTTACCCGGGCAGACGGGCTTGCTCCAGCTGTTGGCCTCGGAAGGCATGACCCTGACCCGCGTTACACGCTAACCCGCGGCTACTTGCCGACGCAGAAGCTGGAGAAGATCGCCCCCAGCAGCGTTTCCGTGTCGACCGGTCCGTTGATCTCACCCAGCACGCGGTTGGCCAGCGCCAGATCCTCAGCCAGCAATTCCGGTGCCTGATGAACATGGAGTTGGGCCTCGGCCTGTTCGAGACCCTGCAACGCCCGATCGATCGCATCGAGATGGCGGCGCCTGGCACTGAACTCACCGACGACATCCGACTGCAGACCCGCCCGCTGATGCAAGGCTTCGATCAGTGCGGTGAGACCCTGGTCGCGCAGTATCGACAGACCCAGCGATCCATCGCTGCGCGGTCCCACAACCCCGGCCGTCAGATCGCACTTGTTCTGGAGTCGGAGTAGACGGGTGTCACCACGCAGCCGCGCAAAGGCCGGATCCGTCTCGATGACATCGGGTTGGCCGTCGGTATTCATCACCAGCACAACATCCGCATCATCCAGTGTGGCCCAGGCCCGCTGCACACCGATCCGCTCCACCGGGTCGTCGGTGTCTCGGATACCAGCAGTGTCCAGTAGCAGAACGGGCAGGCCGTCGAGCACAACACGCTCCCGAAGTACGTCACGGGTCGTGCCGGCTACGTCGGTCACGATCGCTGCGTCATGCCCGGCCAGCGCATTGAGCAGACTGGATTTACCGACATTCGGTGCACCCACGATGGCCACACGCAGTCCTTCGGACAGCACACGGCCACGGTCGGTCTGCTGGCGCAGCGCCCGTAAGTGAGACAACAGGGTGGACAGGCGCTGCGCAACCTCACCGTCTGCCAGAAAATCGATGTCCTCGTCTGCGAAGTCGATGGACGCCTCGACCCAGGTCCGCAGCGAGAGCAGCTCGGCGCAGAAGCTCTCGATGCGACGCGAGAAGGCACCGGACAACGATCGCTGCGCAGCCCGGGCCGCCGCCAGTGATTCAGCGTCGATGAGGTCGGCAACCGCCTCGGCCTGCGATAAATCCAGCCGCTGATTCTCGTAGGCCCTGCGTGTGAACTCACCGGGCTCCGCAGCGCGGCAACCCAAGGCCAGCAGCCGGGCCAGCAAGGCATCGAGCACCACCGGCCCTCCATGACCCTGCAGCTCCAATACGTCCTCGCCGGTGTACGACGCCGGGCCTGGGAAGAACAGGACCAGGCCGTTGTCGAGGACTTCGCCCTCGGCATCCACAAAATGCCGGTACGCGGCGTGCCGGGGCGGTGGGCAGCCACCCACCATGGCATCGGCAATGTGCACGACGGCCGGGCCCGAGACACGTATCACCCCAACACCGCCTCGTCCTGGCGCCGTGGCGATGGCCGCGATGGTGTCAGTCTGCGGAAGCATTGATCCGCCAGGCCAGTGCGTTGCGATGACCTACCGGGCCGCCTCTTATGACTTGCGGCCCAGACCCTCGTGCTCCAGCTTGCGGTAGATGTACCACTGCTGGGCAATGCCCACGAGGTTGGAGACAAACCAGTACAGCACCAGTCCCGAGGGGAAGAAGGTGAAGAACGCAGCCAGGGCGATGGGCATGGCGCTCATGATCTTCTGCTGCATCGGGTCCATGGTCATGGCCTGGCCCGACAGCTTTTGCTGGAAGTACATGGAGATGCCGAACAGAACCGGCAGGACGAAGTAGGGGTCTGGCGCAGACAGGTCCTGAATCCACAGGAAGAACGGCGCCTGACGCAGTTCCACGGACTCAAGCAGCACCCAATACAGGGCGATGAACACCGGGAACTGGACCAGCATGGGCCAGCAGCCCGCGAAGGGGTTGAACCCTTCCTTCTTGTACAAATCCATCATCGCCGATTGCATCTTCTGGCGATCATCGCCGTAGCGATCCTTGATGGACTGGATGCGCGGAGCAAACTTGCGCATCTTCGCCATGGAGCGGTACTGCGCTTCCGACAGCTTGTAGAACACCAGCTTGATCGCCAGCGTAATCAGGATAATGGCCAGCCCCCAGTTGCCGACGACCTTGTGGACCTTGTCCATGGCCCAGAACAACGGTTCAGACAGCGGGGTTAGCAGGCCGTAATCCACCGACAACTGCAGACCCGGTGCCACATCTTCGAGGCGGTTCTGCAGCTTGGGCCCCACATAGATTTGCTGGGACAGCGTAGTCGCACCCGCGGGTTCGATCTCGGTTTTCTCCCCGATGAGCTGGGTGAGATAGCCCCGGCTGGAGGAGGGCTTGGTCACCAGTCGGACCGACTGCTCGGCAGGTGGGATCACCGCTGCGATGAAGTAATGCTCCATCATGCCGGCCCAGCCACCCGTCTGGGTGACATCCAGGGGCTCATCCTCGATCTTGCCGAAGTCCGCCTTCTGGAAACGGTATTTGGCCTCGCCATCCTTTTGCTCGTACCAGGCCGCGCCTTCGAACTGACGAACAAATGGGGTCCCGCCGCCGGCATCTGCAGGCGTACGCCACACCTGACCGTAGGCACTCACTGACCAGGGCTGCTGGCTCGCGTTGCGCACCTGGTAGTCCAGACCAATGACATAGCGACCGGGTTCGAATCGGTACCGCTTGGTGACTTGTCGACCGTCGGCACCCGTCCAGGTCAATGGGACCTCCAGCGCCTGGTCACCGCTCAGCCGGTAGCGCGTGCGCTGTGCCGTGTATGCCGCCTTATGGGTGGGCGCGTCGGCGCCCAGCAGACCCGTTTGCACGACGAAGAAACCACGGCTGCCCTGGTGAAGTACCGCCAGAGGAACATCGCTGTCCGCTTCGACCGGGTAATCGAGCAACTCGACGCGCACGAGATTGCCGCCTTGCGGGTCAATAAAGGCGCGCATGACGTCGGTCTCGACAACCACCTGCTGCGTGGACGGCTCAACCACCGCGGGTGTATCGGCATCCGGTGCCAGCGTGGGCTCTTCGCTCCGGGTGGGCGAGGCTGCCAGGGTCGGCACGTCGTCGTCGACATCCACCTGATCGATGGGTGACAGGCTGGCCGGTTCAGGCGCCGGGGCCTGGTCCTGCTGCCAAGCCTGATACAAAAAGAAACAGACGACCGCGAGTGCGGCTATCAGAGGGAAACGAATGGATTCCATGTGTTAACGCAACACTTGATCGTTGGGAGGGGGAGCCCCGCAGCCTGGCACGGGATCATGACCTCCAGGCTGCAGCGGGTGACAGCGCGCAATGCGGCGCAGCGCCAGTGTGCCACCCTTGACCACGCCGTGCGCGTACAAGGCCTGGATCGCGTACTGCGAACAACTCGGCGTGTAGCGACAGCGTGGCGGCAGTAGCGGGCTCAACCAGCGTTGATACGCGCGAATAAGGCCGGTGAGCAAGCGGATCATGGTTTGGGAAAACGGCGCTGCAAGCGATGCAATGACTCGCGCAGTTCCGCCTTATTCAATTCGGCCACGCCTCGCTTGCCAGTGACGACGATGTCGACGCCCTGCAACCCGGCATGTCGAAACCAATCGCGAGTGACGCGCTTGATCCGATTGCGATCAACAGCACGTTTGGCGCATTTTTTCGACACCGCCAGACCCAAACGCGCAGGGGCACCCGTTTCGCCAGGTGCTACGACAAGCATCCAGTGGCGATGATGGACACGCTGACCGGTTCGAAAGACAGCCCGGAACTCATCCGGCTTTAATAGACGATGAGACCGGGGAAAGCCGAACGGCTTACGGGGTGAGGCGCTTGCGGCCCTTGGCACGACGCGCCTTGATTACTTTGCGGCCACCAACGGTTGCCATGCGAGCGCGAAAACCGTGCGTACGCTTGCGACGCACTGCGTGCGGCTGGAAAGTCTGCTTCATCTGTCTCAATCTCGTGAAGGTGCCCGGGGCGGGCGAAAGGGCGCGGATAGTACTGAAAAACAGCCCCTTGCATCAAGCATCCTGCCTGTGGATAACTACGCTGGCACAGTTCCCGGTCGCGTTTGGACACGTGTGACAGATTGTCATGCGTAATGTCACTGTCGTCTGGCCCCCGGCTCCGGGACGCCATCGGACTCCTAGCAACACCCCTTTGTCAGCAACAGCGGGGTGGTCTCTGTTCAGTCCGGCGCCCCGGAACCCGGACGATCCGACACCAGCACGGCGGTGTAGATTGCGCTCGGGTCTGACAGGCCGGTAACTGCTTGCGAAACCGAACGCCCGTTCGATTGGCTGCATCGGGCGGTCCGAACATTTGATTTCTAACGACGACGCAGGTGTCTCTGGTGGATTCAAACGCGCTCTGGCAGCGCTGTCTCGAACGTCTCGAATCCGTGCTGTCCGAATCGGATGTCGGCACCTGGGTGCGCCCTCTGCATGCCCAGGCAGACAACGGGAACCTGGAACTCATCGCGCCCAATCGGCCGGTGATGGAAAACGTCAAGGCGCAGTATCTGGCCACGATTAGCGCTGTCTGGAGCGAAGTTGTGGACCTGGAGAGTCCTCGCGTCACCGTTCGCGTGGGCTCTTCGGAGCCCGTCGCAGCCCCACCAGAGCCCAGTGAACCGCGGAAACCGGTGCAACCCAAGGTCGATTCACCGCACAGCAGTAGCCGACTTGATCCGCGTTACACCTTTGACCGCTTTGTCGAAGGCAAGAGCAACCAGATTGCCCGCGCCGCAGCGCAGAAGGTCGCCGAGTCACCAGGCACCTCGTATAACCCGCTGCTGATCTACGGCGGAACGGGCCTGGGTAAGACGCATCTTATGCACAGCGTGGGCAACCTGCTGTCGGCCCAGCGCGGCGCCAATCGAGTGGTTTACATACCGGCCGAGCGTTTCGTCAACGACATGGTGCTCGCGGTGCGGCACAACAGAATGGATGGCTTCAAGAACTTCTACCGGACGGCCGAAGCGCTGCTCATCGATGACATCCACTTCTTTGCCGGTAAGGAGCGATCGCAGGAAGAGTTCTTTCACACCTTCAATTCCCTGCTTGAGGCCAATCGACAAATCATCCTGACCTGTGACCGGTATCCCGCCGAGCTCGATGCGCTGGATGACCGTCTGCAGAACCGGTTCTCCTGGGGATTATCGGTTGCGGTCGACCCCCCGGAACTGGAAACGCGGGTCGCGATCTTGATGAGCAAGGCAGAGCAGCTGGGGGCCTTGCTACCCGAGCCCGTCGCGTTCTTCATCGCCAATCGCATCCGGTCCAATGTGCGTGAGCTGGAAGGTGCACTGAATCGACTTGTGCACACGGCTCAGTTCACAGGGACGTCCATCGACATCGATTTCGCTCGTTACGCATTGCAGGACATCCTGTCGGTCCATGACCGCATGGTCACTATCGAAAGCATCCAGCGCACCGTCGCGGAGTATTTCAGCATTCGATTGTCCGACATGACGCAGCGCAGCCGCCGCCGGTCCATCGCGCGGCCGCGACAGATGGCCATGGCATTGTCCAAGGAACTCACCACGCACAGCCTCCCTGAGATCGGGGACGCTTTTGGCGGTCGAGACCACACCACCGTGCTCCATGCCTGCCGGACCATCCAGAAGCTCAAGGACTCGGATCGAGCGATCCGCGACGACTATGAGGCCCTGTTGAGAACCCTGAGCCGATGATGTGGATATCTCGGGGATGGAATGTGACAATGCGGCGGGTTGCAATGCGCGCACATTCTGTCCACAGGAAGCCGAGGGCGATACCCCCGGTTTCCGACAACAGATCAGTAGGCCTTAAGCTCCTGATAAATAAAGGAAAGCTACGGTTATTCACAGGCGGACGCGGCGCCTATTACTACGACTATCTTTAAAAGATACTTTTATATAGTCATTAGCTGATGGAGTTCGGGGACCACTCATGAAGTTCGAAATCGATCGCGGGTCATTCCTGCAAACCATTCAGGCTGTCATCGGTGTGATCGAGCGTCGGCAGACCATGCCGATTCTGTCGAACTTCCATATCGAGGCATCCGATACCGGATTACGACTCACCGGCACCGATCTCGAACTGGAGCTTGTCAGTCATGTGCAGGCACAGGTCGATCAGCCGGGTGCCATCACCGTACCGGCCCGCAAGCTATTTGATATTTGTCGCGGCCTGCCCGAAGGGTCGGTGATCCGTGCGGAACTGTCTGAGCAAAAGTTTATTGTTCGCTCGGGGCGCAGCCGCTTCACCCTGGCGACGCAACCGGCTGGGGAGTTCCCCTCTCTGGGTGACATCGATTCGGCGGAACGTCACGCCATCCCCAATCTCGCATTACGGCAGGTGCTGAACCGGACCATGTTTGCGATGGCGCAGCAGGATGTCCGCTACTACCTCAATGGACTCCTTCTAGCACTGCGGCATGATCGTTTGAGAGCCGTGGCAACGGATGGACACCGACTCGCCTTGTCGGATGTTGATGTGGAACTCGAGATCAGCGAGGAGCGGCAGGTCATCGTGCCCCGCAAGGGTGTGCTTGAGCTCAACCGCCTGCTGTCGGATGAAGATGAAACCGTCAGCGTGTCACTGACCAACAATCATTTGCAGGTGGATCTCGGGACGATCCTGTTTACCACCAAGCTCATTGACGGGCGGTTCCCCGACTACGAAAAGGTTGTCCCGGCGGCGGGTGACAAGCTGCTCACCGGAGACCGGGAAGTGATCCGTCAGGCGTTGGCGCGCGCCGCGATTCTCTCCAACGAAAAATTCCGCGGCGTCCGACTGGTGCTGGATCCTGGCCTGCTGAAATTGCAGACCGAGAATCCTGAACACGAACAGGCCGAGGAAGAGATTGAGGTGGAGTACAACGGTGCACCGCTCGAGATCGGCTTCAACGTCAACTATCTACTTGATGCGCTGGGCGTCATGGAAGGGGACGCATTCCGGTTTGAAATGAGCAGCCCTGATGCCGGCGGCCTACTCACTGAACTGGGGACTGACGCGCACAAGTACGTCGTCATGCCGATGCGGCTCTGATCGAATCCATAGGCGCATCGGGGCGGGGGTGATGCCACCGCCCATTCAATCATGTTGATTCAGTCTCTGGCGCTGACAGATTTTCGCTGTCACGCCAGCCTCCACCTGGCCCTGCAGCTGGATGCGCCGGCAGGCGGCGTCGCGTTGATCGGCGATAACGCATCCGGCAAGACGTCCATCCTCGAAGCGATTTACCTGCTGAGCCGGGGTGTGTCGTTTCGCGGGAGCAGTCCAAGTGATGTCATCCGCCACGGTCAGGCGCACGCTCTGGTGGTGGCCGCGACACAACAGAACGGGCAATCGACGCGGCTCGCTGTCCAGCGCAGCCGTAGTGGTTTCCAAGCACGCCTGGACAGTCGGTCTGATGTCACGGTCCTGGAGTTGGCGCGTGCCTTCCCTGTTCAGGTCATGGATCCCAGGGCACATCGCTTGATCGACGAAGGGCCCGTCCACCGTAGGCGGATGCTGGACTGGGGAGTGTTCCACGTGGAACATTCATTCATCCAAGAATGGCGACAGTTTCAACGGTTGTTGCGTCAGCGTAACGCTGCATGCCGTCGAGGTGATCAGGCGCAGTTACGTGCGTGGAATCCTGCGTTCATAGAGTTGGGTGAGCGGGTTGATGCGGCGCGGCGACGCCATCTCGAAGCGCTAGCCGGCTCCTGGCGGGTGCGCGTCAACACCCTGCTGGATGGTGAACATCATCCGTTGATTGCGTACCGCCCCGGGTGGCCCAGGCAACTGTCCCTGGCCGAAGCGCTGGCTCAGTCTGAGCAGCGGGAGCTGGAGGCAGGTTACTCCGTGATCGGCCCGCATCGTGCGGACGTTCGTCTACAGCTGGATGGCCGGCAGGTGCGTCATCAGGCGTCGCGGGGACAACAGAAAGCCCTGGTGCTGGCGCTACTGCTGGCTCAACTCGAGCTTGTTGCCGAGTCGCTCGGCCATAGCCCTATCCTGCTCATTGACGACTTTTCCGCCGAATGGGGCGCCGGTATGCGCGAGCGCGCAGTAGCCCAACTGCAACAAGGCCCAGCCCAGTGGATTTCAACATGGTTGGATACGCCCGAGTCGTCAGCCCAGCCCGCACAGATGTTCCACGTGGAACATCTGAGTCACCCCGCCCCGTGATAACATGACGTAGGCAACGAAAGACCCACCGATGACCGACACTCAACCCAAGAATTACGACTCCTCCAGTATTCGCGTGCTGAAGGGGCTTGAGGCTGTACGCAAACGGCCTGGCATGTACATTGGCGACACGGATGACGGCACCGGCCTGCACCACATGGTGTTCGAGGTTGTCGACAATTCCATCGACGAGGCGCTTGCCGGCCACTGTTCCGAAGTCTCCGTCACCATCCATGCGGATCAAAGTGTGTCCGTGTCGGATGACGGCCGTGGTATCCCTGTTGATATCCACGAAGAAGAAGGACGGCCCGCCGCTGAGATCATCATGACCGTCCTGCACGCAGGCGGTAAGTTTGATGACAATGCCTACAAGGTGTCCGGCGGTCTGCATGGCGTCGGTGTTTCGGTGGTCAATGCCCTGTCCAAGAAGTTGGAGTTGACCATCCACCGAGAGGGTCACATCCATCGTCAAACCTACTCGATGGGTGAGCCACTGGAAGACCTGGCTGTCATCGGGAACACCGATGTGACGGGTACCACGCTGCGCTTTCATCCCAGCGAGGAAATCTTCAAGAACATCGAGTTCCACTACGACATTCTTGCCAAGCGCCTGCGCGAGCTGTCCTTCTTGAACTCCGGTGTCCGAATTCGCCTGACGGAAGAGTCCACCGGTCGCGAAGATGTCTTCGAGTACAAGGGCGGCATCCGTGCCTTTGTCGAGCATCTGAATCGGAACAAAACGCCGTTGCACGAAGTCGTGTGTCACTTCGAAGGTGAGAAGGACGGGATCGTCACAGAGGTCGCGTTGCAGTGGAATGATTCATTCCAGGAAAACGTTTTCTGCTACACCAACAACATCCCTCAACGGGATGGTGGCACGCATCTCGCCGGCTTTCGCGCTGCGCTCACGCGCACGCTGAACGGTTACATCGAAGCTGAGGGCCTCGCCAAGCGCGAGAAGGTGGCGACATCCGGTGACGACGCGCGGGAAGGCCTCACCGCGGTGATTTCGGTCAAGGTGCCCGACCCCAAGTTCTCATCCCAGACCAAGGAGAAGCTGGTCTCCTCCGAGGTCAAGGGGGCTGTTGAATCGGCGATGGCCGAGCATCTCAACAATTTCCTACTGGAAAACCCTCGGGACGCAAAAGCTGTTGCCCAGAAGATTGTTGAAGCGGCCCGAGCCCGCGAGGCCGCTCGCAAAGCGCGGGAGATGACGCGTCGCAAGGGTGCACTGGATGTTGCCGGCTTGCCTGGAAAGCTGGCGGACTGTCAGGAAAAAGACCCTTCGAAATGCGAGCTGTTCCTGGTGGAGGGTGACTCTGCTGGCGGCTCTGCCAAACAGGGTCGAGATCGTCGCTTTCAGGCGATCCTGCCGCTCAAGGGCAAGATTCTCAATGTGGAGAAGGCCCGGTTCGACAAGATGCTGTCCTCTGCCGAGGTCGGTACCTTGATCACTGCACTGGGCTGCGGCATCGGTCGCGATGAGTTCGATCCAGAGAAGTTGCGGTACGAACGCATCATCATCATGACCGACGCGGATGTGGACGGCTCACATATCCGGACGCTGCTGCTGACCTTCTTTTACCGCCAGATGTACGTGCTGGTCGAAGGCGGTCATATCTACATTGCACAGCCGCCGCTGTACAAGGTGAAGGCTGGCAAGCAGGAAACCTATGTCAAGGACGATGCAGAGCTGAATGCGTATTTGCTGAACTCTGCATTGAATGGGGCTGAGTTACGGGTAGGGCCGGATGCGCCCCCTATTCAGCCAGGCGAGCTGGAGACCTTGTCGCGCGACCATCTTGCAGGCCGAGCGCTGGTTGATCGATTGGCTCGGCGGTACGAACGCGCCGCACTGGAAGCCATGATGCGACTGCCAAGGCTTTCAGCGGCTGAGCTGGAGAACGTCGAGGCGACCGATCGCTGGGCGGCTTCCATGCAGGCGATTCTGGACGAGTTCCAGAATAACGAGCATCGCTACACGGCGCAGTTTGTCCGTGATGGCAGAGCTTACCTCGAGGTTGTTCGGTATAGCCATGGTGTACCTCATGCCTGCCAGTGGCTGGCGGAGTTCTTCGCATCACCCGAGTATGAGGAGCTATGCGAACTCGGCGAGCGCTTCCAGGGCCTGGTCGGTGAAGGTGCAACGGTTACGCGCGGGCAGCAGTCCACCGATGTCGCCGACTTCACCGAGGCGCTGGACTGGCTCATGAAAGAAGCTCGACGAGGCTTGCATATCCAACGATACAAGGGGCTAGGTGAGATGAACCCCGATCAGCTATGGGAGACCACTATGGACCCCGAAACGCGCCGTCTGATGCAGGTGCGTATCGAGGATGTGGTTGCGTCTGATGAAATTTTCACCACACTCATGGGCGATCACGTCGAGCCGCGGCGTGAATTCATCGAACATAACGCGCTGCTGGTTGGCAATCTGGACGTTTAGCAGGGGTTTTCCCCGCAGAATGAAAGAAGCCGCCCCGAAAGGCGGCTTTCTTTTATAAAACAAAGAGTTACGGTCTGGTTAAATAGCTGACCATCCCGTACTCACTCAAGCGGCATGGGAGAGTACGTCGTCCGCTGGTACGTAGTCGTAGTCCAGCGCTTCGGCAACGGCCTGGCAGGTGATCTTGCCGCGGTGCACGTTCAGGCCGTTGCGCAGATGGCGATCGGTTTGCAGCGCCTGCTTATAACCCTGGTTGGCCAGTTTCAGCACGAAGGGCAATGTTGCGTTGGTCAATGCAAAGGTCGATGTGCGGGCGACCGCCCCCGGCATATTCGCAACGCAGTAATGCACGACGTCGTCCACGACATAGGTTGGGTTGTCGTGTGTCGTTGGCTTTGACGTTTCAGTACATCCACCTTGGTCGATGGCGACATCAACGATGACGGCCCGTGAACGCATCATGCTCAGCATGTCACGTGTGATGATCTTGGGTGCGGCCGCACCGGGCAGCAGGACCGCTCCGATGACCAGGTCCGCATTGCGGATGCTGTGTTCAAGCGCATCGGCGGTTGAAAACAGTGTGGTCATGCGCCCTTGGAACAGTTCGTCCAGCTGGCGCAGTCGAGGCAAGGATCGATCGATGATGTTGACGTTGGCCCCAAGGCCCACAGCCATTCGCGCGGCACTGTACCCCACCACGCCACCACCGATGATGCAGACATTGGCTGGCGTCACACCCGGCACGCCACCGATGAGTGTGCCGTTACCGCCCTGGGCGCGTTCCAGCGCGTGTGCGCCCGCCTGAATGGACATACGGCCTGCGACCTCGCTCATGGGACGCAGTAGCGGTAACCCGCCCTGATCATCCGTCACGGTCTCGTAGGCGATCGCGGTACAACCGGAGGCGACGAGCAACTCGGTCTGGGTGGGATCGGGTGCGAGATGCAGATAGGTGAACAACACCTGTCCTTCTCGCAACTTCCGGCATTCTTCGGGTTGGGGTTCCTTGACCTTGACGATCATCTCGGCCTGTTCAAACACGGCATCTGCGGTGGAGAGTATCGTCGCACCAGCTTGTTGATACGCCTCATCGCTTAAACCAATGCCGTCACCGGCCAGGGTTTCAACCACGACTTCGTGACCACGGCTGGTCAACTCACGAACCCCGGATGGCGTCAGACCGATGCGATATTCACGGGCTTTGATTTCCTTCGGTACACCGATTTTCATGAACAACCCCAGACGGAGAAAGGGCCACGCCCCGTATAATGGCTAAGCCTTGGCAAACATCGATGGAACTTGTCCGAGGACCGGACGACCAAGGTCAGGCATGCCTGCAAACGCTACTCGATATTGTAAACCGATCATTGCCGCAGGCTTGATGCTGGCGAGTTGCTGCGTATCGGCCGCAACCGTGTCGGTACAACTGGAAGGCGTGCAGGAAAGCAACCTACGCAACAACATTAATGGCTTTCTTGCCATTAGAAAGCTCGAAGGCGACAACAAGGCCCGCCCTCGCGCCATTCGGCGGCTGCATCGTCGTGCTGAAAGCGACATACGCGATGCCCTGCGACCGTTTGGCTACTACAACCCGGTTATCCGATCCGAGCTGACGCCCACAGATGAGGGCTATGAGGCCACGTACGTCGTGGACGTCGGCCCCGTCACCAGCCTGCGCGATATCCGTCTGGAGATCACCGGTCCAGGTTCCCGCGAACAAGGCCTACGTGATGTGGTGCAAGACAGTCAGCTTAGGCGCGATGCACCCCTACGGCATGCGCTCTACCAGGCCACTAAATCGGCGATACGCAACAAGGCGTATGAGCTCGGCTATCTCGATGCCCGTTACAGCACGTCTCGCCTCGCAATCGACCCGGCAATCAACCGCGCCGATATCGAACTGGTCCTCGACAGCGGCGAGGCCTACCACTTTGGTGAGATACGTATCGACCAGGACATCCTCGATCCGGAGTTTCTACGACGCTATGTCAGCGTTTACCCGGGTGAGCGCTTCGACCCCTCGCGGCTGGTCAACCTGCAGCTGGGACTGGCCGACCTGGGTTATTTCAACCAAGTGCAGGTGGACGCCAACAAGGACGAGGCTGATAACTACCGGATACCGGTGATCATCAAGACTGTGCCTCGCCCCTCGCAGCGCTATGAAGCCGGCGTCGGCTACGGTACGGATACAGGCGCCCGGCTGACTACGGGCGCAGAATGGCGTCGCCTGAACCGCAGAGGGCATCAACTGGATTTGTCCTTCCAGATCTCTGAAGTCATCAACACCCTGACCTCTCAGTATCTGGTGCCTGTCGGCAATGTTCCGGGCGAATCGCTGACGTTTTCTGCTGGCGTGGAGGACGAGAAGCTGGAAGACGGCGAGCGGCGTACGGTGCGTCTGGAGGCGGCACGCAACTGGCAACTTGGCGACTGGAAGCGGCGCTACTACCTGCAATTTGTGCGCGAAGACTTTGAGCTGTCTGATGAACGCACACTGAGTGTGCTCTTTACGCCGGGTGTGAGCTTCAGCCGAACAGAGTTGTCAGACCCGGTCTTCGCGCGACAGGGTTGGAGTGCCTTCTTCGACGTACACGGTGCAGAACGGACGCTGTTATCGGATACCAACTTCTTGCAATCGCGCCTCAGACTGCAGGGCGTGCTGCCTGTTTTCACCCGGGGCCGCCTGCTCTTGAGGACGGAAGTCGGAGGCAGCTGGACGGATGAGTTCTCACGATTGCCGGCCTCCGAGCGGTTTTTTGCGGGTGGGGACAACAGTGTGCGTGGCTACGCTTACGAATCGCTGGGACCCACCGATGAGGAAGGACGCGTGATCGGCGGTGAGTTCCTGCTGACCGGATCCGTAGAGTACGAGCACCTGATTCGCGGAAACATGGGCGCTGCGATTTTTCTCGACGCAGGCAACGCCGATGATGATGGATTTCCGGAACCCGTTTACGGGGCCGGAATCGGCTTTCGCTACCGGTCTCCTGTGGGTGTCATACGCATTGACGTTGCCCATCCATTTGATGACCCCGACCGGGTGGCCCGATTGCATATCGGCGTGAGGGCTGGGCTTTGATTCGGCGCCTTGTCCTGACTCTGGGCTGGTTGCCGGCCTGCCTGGCGGGCCTCTTCGCGTTAGCGTTGTTGTTCGTCATGACGACCGAAACGGGCTTGTCGACCGTATGGTCAGTTGCCCGTGATCGACTCCCTGAGGGCTTTGAGGTTGAGTCCGTTAGCGGTCGACTCATCGGACCCTTGGAGGTCCGGGGTGTGGAGATTGATATCCCCGCGTTGCGTCTAAGCGCCGATCGCCTGGTCCTGGACTGGCGGCCCAGCCGACTGGCCGTCGCAAAGGTGCAAATCGCCACCGTCGGTGGGGAGGGCATTCAAGTGGTCTTGCGACCCGACGCCGCCCCCTCGCCCGAGGAACCAGACTCGCCCTTGTCTCTGGACTTTCGCGCTCCGATCACCCTGGTCATCGAACACGCGTTCATCCGGGACTTGCGCGTACAGCCAGCGCCCGAGGCTGAGCCGCTTATTCTCGACAGTCTGTCGCTTGCCGGTGTGTGGGATCGGGGCTCCGTGGAGCTCTCGGAGTTCACGCTCCGTTCCCCGCTGTCGGGCCCGCTGGAGGCACGGCTGTTCGCGCTGCTCGAACACAACGCCATTCGAATTCAGACTTTGCACCTGTCCTCGCCTGACAGCGATCTGGAGACTCGCCTATCCGGCCATGTCCGGCAAACTCTGGGCCGTCTGAATCTAGACCTACAAGGTCAATGGACGGCGCTGCGCTGGCCGCTGACAGGCGAGGCCCAGTTGCGCTCACCCAGCGGGCGTTTTGCGCTCACAGGCACCCTGCCCGCGCTACAGGCTGAACTGGACGCCCGACTGCTGTCCCGCGACCAGCCTGCAAACATCCAGGCCCGTGCGCTCCTCAAGCAAGACCAGGTGGATGCGCGGCTGCAATGGGACAGCCTGGCCTGGCCGTTGGAGACGTCTGCCGGCGACGTGCAGCTGCGCCTGCAGTCTGGAGAGCTAAACGCCAAAGGCCCGTTGGAGGCCGTCCGCCTGCGTGGCCAGACGGCTGTACTGCCGACCAATTTTCAGCCGGTCGAGATCCGGCTCCAGGGCACCGCCAATCCGCAGTCCGTTCGCCTGGAACCGCTGCGTCTCGATGTCGCCGGCTCGGAGACTCGCCTGACCGGGCGCGTGACCTGGCAGCCCGATCTCACCGCCAGACTAACGCTGGCCAGCCGGGGGGTGGACCCATCTGCTTTGTCGGGGCAACTGGCGGACTGGCCGGGCCAGATCGCCGCCAATGGCGAGTTCCAGTTGAGGATCGAGGAAGAGCAGCTACGGATTCGCGTCCCCTCGCTACGCGCGGATGGACAGCTGCTTGATCAGGACTTGGTATTGGCCCTGCAAGGAGCGATGAGCCCACAGAGCATTGCGGTTGATCAGTTCACGCTGGAGGCGCTTGGGGGCGAATTGGCCGGGGCGCTGGGCGTGACACTGCAGCCGCGGCTCGACGGACAGGCAACGCTCACTCTGCGAAATCTGGATCCGGCCGTGCTGCTGCCGCAATGGCCAGGTGCATTGCAGGGCAATGTCCGGGTAAAACTGGCAGGAACCCAAGCCTCACCCGATATCAGCCTGCCTGAGCTCAGGCTGTCAGGTACCCTGAGAGATCGCGACATCGCGCTGAACTCGCAGCTTCAGTACCGAGACAAAAACCTTTCTATTCAATCGCTTGAACTATCTTCCGGGGCGTCTGAACTCGCGATAGCCGGACGGGCCAGCCCAGCGGATATGGACTTGCAATGGCAGATATCCAGCCCGGACCTGGCGGATTTTTATCCGGGTCTGACGGGCCGACTCACGGGTGACGGCCAGCTACGTGGTCCCGCCACGACTCCGAGACTCACCGCGGATTTGCGCGGAGAATCCCTGGGTTACCAGCGCTACGCCGTGGCAGGCGTTGATCTCGCGGCAGACCTCGATTTCGCCGAGGGCAGTGTGTTCAATCTCGATGTGCGTCTGGCCGATGCCCAGGTTGCAGCGACGGGGATTCGCACACTGGTGCTCGAGGCATCCGGTGGAGCTGAAGCGCTGGATATCCATCTGGCGACACAGACGACTGAAGGATCGGTGACGCTCGATTTGTCAGGCGCACTGGATGTGCAGGCCCCGGCCTGGACGGGCGAGCTGACACAGCTGCGTCTGCAGCCTGTGGACTTCCCGCCCTGGGTACTGGAGGCGGAAGCCGGCCTGGAACTTCGTCAGAACAGCTGGTCTGTGGATGGGCTCTGTCTGGCGGCTGAGGCCGGGCGCTTTCGCAGCGAAGGGACCAGCGGTGGCCCCAGCGCGCCGCGCACGGTTCGTCGCAGCCGCCTTTGTGTGCAAGGTGCCGCCGATGCGGGGGGCTTGTCCGTCCAGACGGATATCGACTATTTCGATCTGGCCTATCTCACTCCGCTGCTGCCTCCGGCCACGCGGCTCAGCGGTTCGCTGCGCGGCGAGGCGGGCTACGAACGGCAAGGCGGTCGAGAGCGACTTTCGGCCGATTTGCAGACCTCGGCGATCGAGCTCATGGGTACGCGAACACCGGATGATCCGCTGGAGATCGCCTTCGCGCCCGGTCTTTTCAGCGCGTCGGAGGAACAGGACGGCACACAGGTCCAACTCAGCCTGCCGCTGGAAGACGATGAATCAGCAGGGCTGAAACTGGACGCCCGACTGGCTGGCCAGGGTTTGATCGTGGACAGGGCCCTGGATGGTCGTCTCACGGCGGAGCTCAGCAATCTGGACTTCGTGGCGCTGCTCGTTGATGCCCTGACGGACGTCACCGGCCAGCTTAGGGCGGACATGCGCTTGTCGGGGCAGGTCAAGGCTCCCCAGGTGGATGGCCAGTTGCAACTGGCCGAAGCAGCGGCCTCCATCGATGCTGCAGGCATCGACCTGCGCGATGTGGAAGTGACGGTCTCAGGCGATCCGACGGCGTCACTGCAGCTCAAGGCCAGAGCTCGCTCCGGCGATGGCGAACTGCAGGCCACCGCCACGGCGCAGCTGGGTGAGCAGCAGCGTGTGGAAGCTCGGGTCAGCGGTGAGCGCTTTCTGGCGTACAACACGGATGATGCGCGTGTTGTTGTGACGCCGGATCTGCAATTCCGGCTTGATGGCCGGCAGGCTACGCTGGAGGGTGCCGTACGTGTGCCCTCGGCCGACATCACGCCACAAAAGCGCGACAGCGAGTCGCTGGTGCGTGCCTCCGATGATGAGGTCATCATCGGCCCACGTGCTCGTGATCAGGCGGGCGAACCGATTCTGCTGTCGGCCACGGTGGATCTCGTGCTGGGCGAGGAGGTGCACTTCGAAGGCTTCGGTCTGCGTTCGCGGATCGAAGGACAGATCACCGCACGCGACCGTCCCGGCAACCAGACCACGGCGACGGGTGAGCTGCGGTTGGTCGATGGTGCCTACAAAGCCTACGGCCAGAATCTGGATATTCGCCGCGGGCGGCTGATCTTTGCTGGCGGGCCGATAGCAGAGCCGGGTCTGGATGTGAAGGCTTCCCGGTATCCCACCGAAGACATCGAAGTGGGCGTCCGCGTCCGGGGGCCGCTGAATCGTCCCGAGTTCGAGTTGTACTCGGATCCCAGTATGGACCAGCAGGAACAGCTGTCTTATCTGGTGTTGGGCCGGTCTCTGGATCGACGGTCGGGTGCCTCCGGCACCGAGCAGGCTGCATTGGCCAATGCAGCGCTGGCGCTGGGTTTGAAGGGCGGCGGGTTTCTGGCCGATACACTGCAGGACAAGGTGGGCCTGGATGAGATCAGCATTGGTGCCCAGGCGGGTGAGTCCAATGACCAGGCTTCGCTGGTTCTGGGCAAGTATCTGTCACCCAAGCTCTACATCAGCTACGGCGTGGCCTTGTTCAAGCCAGGACAAAGCTTTCGCCTGCGCTACTCCCTGTCAGACAAGTGGACACTTAAAACCGAAACCGGCTCACAGACCGGGGGCGATCTGATCTACACCATCGAACGAGATTGACGCCACCGGGGTGAACGGCCTGCCGAACCGGTGGCGGGCAACGGTAGACTGGCCGTCCGCCGCACACCGGGAGCGACCGTGCATGTACTGATCACCGGTGGGACCGGGTTCATCGGGACCGCCCTGATACCCGCCCTGCAGGACGATGGCTGGACCATCACCGTTCTCACGCGTCGACCCGCGCAGGCCAGGGCGTTGTTGCCGGCGGCCGTGCAGGTCGTGCCCGACCTCGACAGCGTGCAGCAGCCGGTGAATGCGGTGGTCAATCTGGCTGGGGAGAACCTCGGTGAACGGCGCTGGTCGCGTGCACGCAAACAGGCGTTCATCGATAGCCGGGTCGGGCTGACACAGCAGCTGGTCCAGTGGATGGGGCGATTGCAGGCCCCACCGGCGGTTCTGGTGTCGGGATCCGCAGTGGGCTATTACGGCGCGCAGGGCAACACGCCGGTTGATGAACACAGCACGCCGCACGATGAGTTCCAGCATCGCCTATGCCGGGACTGGGAGGCTGCCGCCCAACAGGCTGAATCGCTCGGCGTCCGCGTGGTCCGGCTACGGATTGGTGTGGTACTGGATGCCGGCGGGGGCGCATTACAGGCCATGCTCAGGCCCTTTCGACTGGGCTTGGGGGCTTGGTTGGGTCATGGCCGGCAATGGATGGCGTGGATTCATCGGCATGATCTGGTGGCCCTGATTCAGCTTGCCCTGGCCGAGCCAGCACTCCAGGGACCGGTGAACGCCGTGGCGCCGAATCCGGTGACCAACAGGCATTTTTCCAAGGCATTGGGTGCTGCGCTCCGACGGCCCGTACTCCTGCCCGTTCCCGCATGGGTACTGCGCATTCTGGTCGGCGAAATGGCTCACTTGCTGCTGACCGGTCAGCGAGCTGTTCCTGCGGCGGCCCAGGCGCAGGGATTCAACTTTGCGTTTCCCCGCATAGAGACGGCATTTGCCGATATCGTGGCGCGTGACCCATAGTTTCCGCTCGTCCTCGACATGGCCGACACACGCGGCCATCCGGAGCCACCCCATGAAGCCAATCCTCCCCTGCACCCTGCTCTGCACGACCCTGATCGCAGCCTGTGGCGGCGGCAGTTCACAGTCCGGTCCAGTGGACTGCATGCTGGTCAACCAGAACGCCTACGTGTACGACCAGTTACGGGACAGCTACCTGTGGGCCGAATCGGTGAGCGACAGCGCCAATCCGGCCGACTACGCCAGCCCGTCCGCACTGCTGCAAGACTTGCGTGACCCCCGTGACGAGACACGTTTTGGTAACAGTTACAGCTACGTGGCGGATCAGGCGGCGTTCACCTCGCTACTCAACGAGGGTCAGTTCACCGGTCTTGGGGTGAGGTTGGGCTTTACGGACGCGGACGAACTCACGGCGTTGCTGGTGTACAGCGACAGCCCAGCGGCTAACGCCGGGCTGCAAAGAGGCACCCGGATTCTGCGGATCGGGGGGCAGGTGCCCAGCTCCGACCCATCCCAGCCGAACTACTTCGACACGCTGTTGGGAGCGGATGAGGCGGGTGTGACCGTGCGCATGGAGATCCAGGACCCTGGAGACAGCAGCTCGCGTGAAGTCAGCGTGACCAAGGCGGTCGTGACCATCGACAGTGTGCAGGCGGCGCAGGTGTTCGAGACGGTGGGGGGTACGCGCGTCGGCTATCTGCTGTTCACCAATTTCTTCACCGACCCGTCCCGAACGGCGCTGCGACAAGCGTTCGCCAGTTTCCGTGAGCAAGGTGCAACCGAGCTGATTCTCGATTTGCGCTACAACGGGGGTGGCAGTGTGCGCACATCCACGGTGCTGGCCAGCCTCATCGGGGGCAACCGGGTCTATGCCGGCAACCGCGGGGAGGTCTTCACCCGGGCGGTCGCCAACGCCGACCATCCAGAACTGGGTTTTGTCGAGCAGTTCTTCAACGAGGCGGAGGCATTGGATCTGGCTCGGGTGGCCGTTATCAGTACGGCGTCCACGGCCTCTGCCAGCGAGCTGGTGATCAACGGCCTGGAACCCTTTGTTGACGTGGTCGTGATTGGTGACACCAGCTTTGGCAAACCCGTTGGTCAGCACCCCATGAATTTCTGCGACAAGACCCTGGTTGCCGTCACTTTCCAGACCCTCAATGCCGATGGGCAGGGCGATTACTTCCAGGGCATCGCGGCGGACTGCGCGGCGGATGACGACTGGGACGAGCCGCTGAGCATCCAAGGCCAGGCCGGCAATGAGGCTTCGATTCAGGTGGCGATGGACTATCTGACGACCGGCCAGTGTCCGGCGGCTGCCAAGCGGCATACGGGTCCGCCTTCGACGGCCTACGCACATGGGCTGCGCAGTCTGATCGCCGCACACTAACCACGCCCTGTGATGCCGGCACGGCTGTCGGCATCACAGCTTCAGAACCGGGGCGCGGACTGCGCGACCCCGATCAGCCAATGGATCACAAGGAGACCCTGGATGCTGAGTCACGTCATGATTGGATGCAACGATGTGGAACGGTCAAAACGCTTTTACGACGCCGTACTGGCGGTGGTAGGCGCCGGTGCGCCGATCCGCAACGTCGCAGCCTCCGGGCATGTGCGCTATTTCTACCGCCATGCGGGTAGCAGTTTCTGCCTGACCCAGCCCATCGATGACCAGCCAGCGACGGTTGCGAACGGCAGCACGATTGGCTTTGCCTGCGATTCTCCCAACCAGGTGCAGGCTTTTCATGATGTCGCCGTGGAACAGGGCGGCACATCCATCGAACAGCCACCGGGGCTACGTCAGGGCGCGGTGGGCGCCATGTACCTGGCCTATGTGCGGGATCCCGACGGGCACAAGCTCTGTGCGTTGCACCGCGTGCCCTGAGGCGGGAACGGCCGCTGTCTCCCTAGGGGATGGCTTCGGCGAGCACCATCAGACTGATGATGACGCCTGTCGTCAGCACGGCGCGTAGCTTGATGTACCAGCCCGGCCAGCCTTTGCGGCGCTGGAGTCCGATATCGACCATGAGCAGGCCGGCGAAGCCGGCCAGCAGCACGCAAAGCGTTGGCAGCGGCCCCATGAGCCAGGCGGGCCAGACCACCAGGGGCGGAATGACAGACAGCACATAGCGCCAACGATTGCGCTGATCGCGAACGTTGACCGCCCCACCCCACTGGCTTCCAGCCATGAAGGCGAGGATGAGCACCGCATAGGCCAGCGTGGCCTGGAACAGGTGCGGACCGATCAGGCCGATCTGCAGATGGCTGCCCAGCGCACCCAGGACAAAGGGCAGTAACCCGGCGAGTCCAAGCGTCCAGGTCACCGGGTCTTCGGGCCGCAGCAGCGGGTGTTCGTAGAGTTCGGGCTCGCCCCCGATGCAGCGACCGTGGACAAAAATCATGGGCAGCTGTGACCAGCCGTGCTCGGCTTGCAGGTCATGAAAGGCCTGGCGGTGTTCGGCACTGCCCATACCGAGAATCAGGATGCGGAAATCCGCGCCGGCCAGCCCCAGGCGTTTCTCCAGCGTGCGTGTGTCGGTGAGCTTGGAGGCCAACACGACCACGGGGGTTTCGTCGATGATTCGCCGCAGCGTATTCGCGTCCATTAAAGCTGCCCGTCCTGTATCAGGCGGCGCACGGCATTGGCGCGTCGGCTAATGGCCGACCGCTCGCCGGCCGTCTTGCGGGCGTAGTTGCGGTATTGGAAGCGCATACGCCGATGGTCGGCGAACCGGTCCTCATGGCGGGCGAGAAAATCCCAGTACAGCGTGGTCATCGGGCAGGCATCGTCGGTCGTCGCATCTGCTGGATCATACCGGCAGCCGCGGCAGTAGTTGCTCATCCGCTTCACATACTGGCCACTGGCCACGTAGGGCTTGCTGGCCATGCGGCCACCATCGGCATGCTGGGACATGCCCAGGGTATTGGGTAGTTCGACCCACTCCACGGCATCGACGTACACCGCGAGATACCAGGCGTGGATCTCGCGCGGGCGAACGCCCAGCAACAGACTGAACAGACCCGTGATCATGAGTCGCTGGATATGGTGGGCGTAGCCATACTGCAAGGTCTGGCCCACCGTCTGCGCCATGCACCGCATGTTGGTCTGGCCGTCCCAGTACATTGGGGGCAGCGGTTCGTCGGCGTCGAGTGCGTTGTCCTCCAGCCAGCCCGGCATGTCGCGCCAGTACAGACCCCGCACGTACTCCCGCCAGCCGAGAATCTGGCGCACAAAACCCTCGACAGCGTTAATCGGTGCGTGACCGGATGCCCAGGCCTCGACGGCCGCATCAATGACCGTACGGGGATCGATGAGCTTGAGATTGAGTGCGACCGACAGCGTGGAATGTGACAGAAACGGTTCGTCCGTCCACATCGCGTCCTGATGGGTGCCGAAATCCGGAAGCCGATACTTGATGAAGTCCTCCAGCGCCTGCTGGGCCTGCGTTGCAGTGACGGGCCAGTCGAACGCTTCCAACGAGCCGGGGTGGTCGGCCCAGCGCTGCTCCACCAGCGCCATGACTGTGCGGGTGGTGGCATCTGGCGTGAAGCGCTTGCGAGTGGGCGGCGAACCCGGCCCATGGCGCCCGAAACTGGCGCGGTTGTCTTCGTCGTAATTCCACCGTCCGCCGACCGGTTCATCCGCCTGCATCAACGTGCCGGTCCGCTTGCGCATCCATCGGTAAAAGTCCTCGAGCACAAAGCGTTTACGGCCCTGCGCCCACGCTGCAAAGTCGTCAAGCGAACACATGAAGTGCGGATCATCCTGCATGCACAACTCAATGCCTGCGCTGTCACAGCAGCGGCGAATCGCTTGTTCCACGCGCCAGTCGCCAGGCTTGAGCACACGGACGCGTTGCGGAGCCTGGGCGTCGAGGTCAGCGCTCAGCGCCGTGGCCAGATCCGGGTAGGTTCCGAGTTCGTGGTAGATCAGCGGCTGGTCCAGGGCATCGCGCCGGTGCCGCATGGCAGACAAGAACACGACCAGCCGGGCCTTGTGGGACCACACATGGGTGGCCTCCTCATCCACCTCGGCCATCCACAGGCAATCCTGTGCACTGTCCATGGCGGTGATGAGCGGGTGTTTCGGGTCGAGCTGGTCGCCCAGCACCAGGATGAGGTCACGCATGGCTTGGAGCCCCTCCGCGGTTGCGTCGACAGCGCTCGGAGCAGTAGATCACCCGGTCCCAGTCACGGGCCCAGCGCTTGCGCCACGTAAAGCCGCGGCGGCAGATCGGGCAAATCTTCTGCGGCAGATGGGGCTTACGATGCGGCATTGTGCGAGGCGCCAAAACCGGCAGCCTCGACAATTCAGCCCCCAGGCCGCAACAGCTGTTCAGGCTTGGCCAGCGGCAGATCGGAGTTACGGGATGACCACGGGCCCGGGGCAGCGAAAACCGATGGGGTCGCCTGCCAGGCTATCGGCGATGGCGTTGGCATTCCGGATACTGGCGGGGTCGGTTGCCAGCAGCTGGTCGACCAGATCCCGGTAGCTTTCGATGACAGGCGCGAGATAGTCGATCGAGAGCTTGTCGATGGTGTCGGATGGCGAGTGGTGGAACAAACCCGCACCGGAGATGCCCAGCGTCGGAATCTGTAATGCGTACGCAGCCTGTGTTTCGCCGGGGTTGAAGACACCGCCAGGTGAAACCGTGAGGACCTGGGTGGCGATCACGTCTGCAAAGGCTGCCAGCGCCGCGGTTTCCAGCACCAGATTTTCGGAGATGACCAGTGCACGCTGCGTGGCCGGCAAGCCGGTGGGCATGGGTTCGCCAGCGCGTTCGATATACCCCCGGCTGGCCAGTCCGGCCCCCAGGTGCACATAGCTCGCCACACGGGAGGGATCCAGGCACTGCAGCACGCGCTCCTGCCCGAAGCCCAGTACTTCATGCGCGCCGGTAAAGGTGAAGACGACGGTGTAGGGCAGCGGGCCCTCGCGTTGCGCGCGGTCGGCGAGATAACGGGCCAGATAGATCAGGCCGCCTACACCGGGACCGCGCTCCGAGCCGACGGTAAACCAGCCGTTCACCGGCGTGCCGATGACGAGCAGGTGCTCGCGGTCCTGCCCGGGCAGAAACGCGTAGCTATTGGACGAATACCCTTCGGGACCGGGTTCGGCCACCGTGGCATCGACAATCAGCTGTGCAGTCTGGCCAGCGAGCTCAACCAGACGCTGCCCATCAAACTCCCCGACGACGACCGTTGGCAGCTCGCGAAGGCCTTCGAAGGTGTTGTAGTTCTGGGCAACCAGTTCGTTGGACGGCCCCTCGATGGCGACAATGGCGCCAATGGCACCCTGCTCCGCCGCCCAGTCCAGTGCCTGCTGCGCGCCGACCGTTGCGGCGTTGAGTACCTGACGGGCCGTGAAGATGACAATCTTGCCGGTGACATCGCCTGCGCGCAGTCGGTCCAGCAGGCTCCCGCCGCCGAGATCGACCAGTGCTCCGGTGACGCCCTGGGCGTCGGTGACACCCTGGAAGTACCACGGGAACACGGCCGGCTGGTAGGGCGAGCCATCGTCCAGCGTGACGGTGAGTGCGTAGTTGCGCGGTTTGAAAATCGGAAATCCAAAGGCTTGCTCCTGAATCGCTACAAGTCCTTCGATCCGACGAAACTGATCAGCCGCCCAACGATGGACGATGTGACCCAGCCCGCTGCCCGTTCGTGGGCCAGGCAGGCATTTGTACCATTCCGTCACCGGGTCGCTGGTCAGGCATTCGTCGAAATTGGCCGGGTCGAGCACCACGTCCAGGTACGCCTGCATGTGCGCATAGGCCGTGGGGCCCGGTTCACCCAGGGGGATGTCAAAGCCGGTTGCCGGCGGGTTGCCTGGCTGGGACGGGCCAGCCGGCTGGGTCGGCTCCGTGCCGTCGCCCCCGCCGCCGTTGACGCAACCCGCCAGGGCCAGCATGGCGAGCAGGCCGGCGCGGGTGGTGATTGCAAGCGGGGAATGCAGGTGCCGGGCCATGGGGGCAACAACGATGAAACTGACCCGCAGTGTCTCCCGTTCGCAGCAGCCCGGCTGTCGGCCAGCCGGGCCGCCTGTTGTCAGAAAATCCTGTAAGGCGCCTGCCGCGCTGGTCCGATGCAGTAGGCCCGTGAACGCTGCCACAGGCGTCGTGCCCACCACTGGCAGGCCACAATCCAGGCCAGGGCCCAGCCGATCGAGAACGCGAGGTACGGCCAGCGCTCGGTGAGTCCGTGCACTGCGAGATCCAGCAGCGGCAGCGGAATCAACAGCAGAAACAGCACGGTGGCAGCCCGGCATACGGCCAGCCAGAATCGGGAGACGGCCAGCATGCGTGCCCGGATGGCCCAGGGGCGTACCGGCAGCGGTGCCTGCTGGCGACGGTAGGCTGCGATGACCACACACCAGTAGCCGATGATGCTCAGCCCCAGCAAGGCGATCATGAAGTACTCCAGCGCGTGATCCAGCCGGGTCCAGGCCCAGGCCAGCAATAACAGCGCAAAGGGCGAGCCGATCATCTCCGATGCGATGTACCAGCGGACCCACCGTACCCGTTTGGCGAGCCGGTCGGTGACGGCCGGCGCGGGTGTGGCCTGGCCGGGTTGTTCTGCCTCGGTGTCCACGTGCTGCCAAGCCTGGCGCATTGAATCCCATTCGTTCATGACATGGCCTCCGCAGCCAGTTGTTTGCTCAGCGCGTGACGGGCCCGGTTCAGGCGCACGCCGACCAGGTTGCTGCTGATGTCGAGCACGGCGGCCATCTCGGCATAGCTAAGGCCTTCCAGAGCCAGTGTGACGAGCTGACGCTGGCCCAGCGGTAACGCCCGCACGGCGACCAGCAGGCGGTCGGCCTGTTCCTGGCGCTCGGCACGGTCCAGCGCTGAGCCATCCGGGCTCTGCATGTCGGGAATCTGATCCGTTGATCGAGGCAGGCGGGATTGGGTCAAGGCGTGGGAGGCCCCGCGGTTATGCGCAATGCGCAGGACAAAGGTGCGGGCAGACGCCTCGCCGCGAAACCGGGGCCAGGCGCGCCAGATGGCCACCAGCATGTCCTGGGTCAAATCTTCGGCCAGACCCGGGTCGTGCTCATAGCTGGCGGCCACACGGCGAATCGCCGGGCCGTGTTCGGCCACCAGTGTCTCGAACTCGGTCACGGGCGCCGCTACCGGCGTCGGCAGTGGCTCACAGGCCGCGCAGCATGCGTTCGGAGGCATACATGCGGGCCGTGGCCATCACGCAGATCACACCCAGCCCGACAACGGTTGCGGTGGCGACGGCCCAGGACATCGGGTCGGGCGTGAGTTCACGCAGGGCATCGCCCAGCAGCTGCTGCTGGCCCAGTACGGGTACCGCGAACATCCAGGGTTCCGCATCCAACTGCAGAAAGCTCACGGCCATGGCGGGCACCATGGGCACAAACATCAGCAGCGACAGATACGTCTGGGCTTCCTTGAAGGACTTGGCGTAGCTCGAGGCCAGCATTTGCAGGCCGGCGGCCAGCAGCGACAACGGCGCGATCAGCACAAACATGGTGACCATCGACACTGGCGTTGGCTGGTAGCGAATCCCCAGCTCCCCCAGCGGCGCCATGGGTAGGAGTACGCCCATGGCGGTCAGGGTTAACGCCACGCCCAGCAACCCGAAGGTCGCAGCGACCAGCCATTTGCCGACCACAAGTGCGAAGGGCGACACCGGCTGTACCAGCAGCGCCTCCAGCGACCGGCGTTCTCGCTCGCCGGCTGTGGCATCAATGCTGACGTGCATGCTGCCGAAAAACGCCGCGATCAGGACGAAGACCTGAAAGCCACTGAGCACCAGCGCTGCCCGGTCTGCCCGGCTTGCGACATCCCGTCGCTGCGCGACCACCGGCTGGGCGGCCTGGGGCGAGACGCCCAGGGCCATGAGCCGCAGACTGGCCAACTCGCTGCCCCAGGCCGCGATACTGTGTTCCACACGGCGCATGGCACTTTGGCTGCTGGTCCGTGAACTGTCGTGGAACAACTCGATCCGGGCGGGTTGCCCCGCTCGCATCCGCTGCTGGAAATCGTCTGACGGCCGCAGAATCACGTCGTGGTCCGCCACCGCCCGCTGGGCATCCACATCGGCGGGCAGCGATTCAAGCGTGTAACCCGCCTCGCGCAGGTGCTGGGCAAGGCCGGGCGCACGGTCGATTTGCTGAACGGTGACCTGTTGTTCGTTGCGGGTTTCGTTTTCGACCAGTGCGGTGAATGCGGCCAGCATCATCACCGGCCCCATCAGGGCATAGCCGACCAGTGTCATGATCGAGCGCGGGTCCCGGCGGGCATCGATGAACTCCTTGGTGGCCACGGCCCAGAGTTGGCGGATCATGCTGCAGCTCCTGTGGGGGTCTCGATGAGTCGGACAAAGGCATCCTCCAGGCGCGTCTGGCCGGTTCGGGCGCAGAGTTCGGCGGGGCTACCTGCGGCCTTGACGACGCCATCGCCGACAATGACCAGGTGGTCGCAAAGCTCTTCGACTTCCTGCATCACATGACTGGAGAACACGACACAGCGGCCCTGCGATCGCAGCAGTCGCAAGTGATCCCTCAAGCCGCGCGTACTCATGACATCCAGGCCTCGGGTGGGTTCGTCAAGCACCAGATTCTGTGGACCGTGCAGCAGGGCCCGCGCCAGCCCCACCTTCATCCGCTCGCCGGCTGAAAACCCTTCGACGCGACGGTCGAGCAGGCTGTCGATGTGTAGCTGCCCGGCGACGCGGTCGATGGCTTCGGCGACCTGGCGTTTCGCCAGGCCGTGCAGCCGACCGAAATAGGCCAGGTGTTCGCGGGTGGTCAACCGGGCGTAGAGACCGAACTGGTCTGGCAGCACACCCAACCGCTGGCGGGCGGCCATGGGTTGTTCGCCTACACGGATGCCGTCGATGTCGACGTGCCCTTGGTCCGGTTTGAGCAGGCCTTCCACACAGCGCATGGCCGTGGTCTTGCCCGCGCCGTTGGGGCCCAGCAACCCGGTGATGGCGCCATCGGGGGCGGAGAAACTCACATCCGCAACCGCCTGTACTTCGCCAAAACGCTTGGCCAACCCTGTTGCTTGGATCATTCGGAAAGCTCCGGTCCGGTTGCGTCGATGAAAAAGGCCTTGGGCTGGATATCCGCCACGCAGCCGGTGTCCAGCCCCTGGGGGTCGGCACTGTCGATGAATGTCGCGGTGAGCTGGGCGATGCAGCCGCGGCTGCTGGCGATATGGGCGGCGCCGGCGACTTCGAGCACCCGGCTGTTGGATAAGTGGCTTGCGGCTTGCCGGGCGGTATACGGCGGCGTGACCGGGTCCCATTGCCCGGCGATGAGCAGGCTGGGAATGTCGCTGGTCACGGGGGCATGGAAGTCTTCCGCCACCGGGTGTTTCGGCCAGACCGAGCAGGCTGTGAGCCAGAATCGGAAGACCTGGTCGCCCATGAAGGATGTTTGTTCGGCATCACTGATGGCGTCTGCGTCCAAGCGGCCGATATCCTCTGAGCACAACACCGACAGCATCATGCCGAAGGCGATGTCATCCAGTGCGCCGTTGTTAAAGGCTTCGGCGGCGGCGTGCAGCGGCGCAAACCGGCCCTCGAACGCCTGGATGATGGTGTATGGCAACACCCGGATCATGGTGTCGCTGTACAACATGCCGCGCAGGGCCGATCCGGCGCGCAGCGCGCTGAAGTGCTCTTCCCGCGTTGCGCCCGTGAGCGGATGGGCGAAGTCATCGACAAAGGGACGGGCGTCCAGGCGATTCATGAGCGTGTCGAATCGTCGTGGCAGGGCGGGAAAGGCCTCCGAGCAGCCGGTTTCCTCGGCACAGGCATCAAACACGCGGGTCAGCGCCTGCTGGGCGTCGGCACCCATGTGCGCACCGATGGTCCAGTCTGTCGGAGCCACCGAATCCAGCGTCATGCTGCGCGTGTGATCGGGATATCGGCGCGCGTAGACCAAGGCGGCGCGGGTGCCCCAGGACCCACCCCAAAGGTTAAGCGCCGGAGCGCCCAGCGCCTGTCTCAGCAGATCCAGATCGTCGGCCACGGCTTCACTGCCGTAGGCCGTCAAGTCCGTGTCCAGCGAGTCGCGGCAGGCGATGGTGTCGGCCAGGATGCGCTCGCGGTCGTCGACGAAATCCTCGTCCTCGAACGGGCAGGCCAGCTTGTTGGATCCACCGGTTCCGCGCGGGTCGATGACAATGATGTCGCGCTCGATGTTGGTCTCGCCCAGCAGGCCGGCGGCCATGGCTGCAATCGACCGTCCTGACTGCCCCGGCCCGCCGGGGATGACCACCACCGGGTCGGTGGCCGGTGTCGCGGACTGCGCCGGCAGCCGGATGAATGTCATGGTCAGGCGATCCCCATCCGGGATCGCGTGGTGCAGTGGGACCGAGAGCTCGCCGCATTCAACGCGGCTGCTCAGTCCCTCGACAAAACAAGGGGAGGTCAGGCTGGTGGCAGCCAGGGCCAGTATCGAGAGCACGCGACGATCCTGTGGGGAAGATAGGTCGTTAGTGTGCTGGGCGTGCGAATTTATTACACCCGCCTTCGTCGTGATGTGGGTCAACGGGCCACGGCGCACGGCGCGTCCGGGCGGCGAGCATGGCCCTGCGTCGGGCACGCAGTCACAATAGGCGATTGCAACCACGCCCCTGCCCAGATGTTTGCACTGCCCTGTCTGTTGTCCGCAGCCGATACCGCGCCATGGATGTGCCGGGCATGAGCCGCGCTCCGATTGGCGTTTTTGATTCCGGTGTCGGGGGCTTGTCCGTGCTGCGGCATATCCACCGCATGCTGCCTGAGGAGTCGCTGGTCTACGTCGCGGATTCCGCCTACGCCCCCTACGGTGGGCGTAGCAGCGAAGAGATTCGCGAGCGGGCGCATGCGATTTGCCAGTTCCTGATCGAGCAGGGTGTGCGCGCCATCGTCGTGGCCTGCAACACCGCGACCGCGGTGGCCGTGACCTCGCTGCGGGCCAGCCTGACGGTGCCGATTATTGCGATGGAGCCGGCGATTAAGCCGGCCGCCGCCATGACCCGCAGCGGTGTTGTGGGGGTACTGGCCACCGAGCGCACACTGGCCAGCGATCAGATTGCGCGCTTGGTCGAGCGCCATGCCCAGGGCTGCCGGGTCCTGCTGCAACCCTGCCCCGGCTTTGTCGACCAGGTGGAACGCGGTGAGCTCACCGGTGCGCGCACACAGGCGGTGGTCGCAGCCAGCCTGCAGCCTCTGCTGGATGCAGGCATCGACGTGCTGGTGCTGGGCTGCACCCACTACCCGTTCCTGCTCCCGGTGATCCGCGACCTGGTTGGCGAGACTCTGACGATTATCGACCCGGCCGTTGCCGTGACCCAGGAGTTGCAGCGCCGGTTACAAACCGTGGCGGCACCCGTCGTTGCGTCGGGTACGGTCCCGACTCTGCAGTTCTACACCACGGGTTTGGTGGCCAGGGTTCAGCCGGTCATGGAGGCCTTGTGGGGTACACCGGTTGGACTGACCCAGTGCCTTGACTCGATGACGCAGACGCCAGCGGCGCTGGGTCGCTAGGGCGTCATGCATCCAGGCAGGCGAGCCGATCCGGGCCTGAGGCCGGGCCCCGACATCGCCACGGCTGTGCCGGGGCCCCGCGCCCTCAAGTCAGACGGGGATCTGCCGATACGTTGGGACAAGCCTGCGTTTGGAATCCGTCATGGACAAAGCCATTGCCGCCGTTGCCACGGTGCGCAACGCGATACTCGACACCGTCAACATGCTGTGTCTTCCCGCTGGCGGACGGATTCATTTGTCCACGCTCAAGATGCACATCGGCGGACTGCGGGTGCGCAAGGATGATTACACCGATGCGCTGTCTTCGCTGGTGGACCAGGGTGTGTTCACCACCCACATCGACGGTGACGGCCTGCTGCTGCAACTGACGGAGATGGGTGCCGATGTGGTCTACGCACCCCCATCGCTGGTTCGCCCCATGGACTGGATCGCAGCCTTTCGCACACTCAAGGCCCAGCGGGAATTTCTGCGCCGGCCTGCAGCCAATGATGCCGCGCAGTACGGGCGTCGGGCTACGGACGCCCCACAGGCGATGGGCCTGGGCTGAGGGCAGCGGCCAGCGCGCAAAACCAGTTGATGTACTGCACATGCCCACCGGGCATGATCAGGTTTGGCTGCAGCGGATCCTCGGGGTCGGACAGACCGGCCAGTGCCTCGATGGGCACGGTATCGTCGTCCGGCCGGAATGCGTTCTTGATTACGCCCGGGCGTCGGACCTCTCCGGCGCTGCTGTCGACAAAAATGACGATGTTGCCGGTGTCGAAACGCTGACCCAGGGCTTGCACCAGGGTTAAAAATCCACGATCGCTGCCACCGCGTTGCCGTTGGCCGTCGTCACCGGTGGTTGAGGTCAGCGTGTCACCCACGCCGACCAGACGCGGCATCTGCGCAGGGTCGAAATGACCTGCGGCCAACTCGACCAGCGCGGCGAGATCTGCGGGTGCTTCGCGGGCGTTGAAGTCCTCGCCCAACGGGTAATGGCCCGTGCGGCTGAAGTAGTAATGATTGAGCAGCACCAGCACCCCGGCTTCCTTCACGGCGCCCCGCAGCATGAACTGGAAATCCGTTGTGCCGGCATGGTCGTCGTCAGCCCACAGTATCCGCTCCAGGCCCTGGTCATCCCGTCCCTGGTTGGGCGCGTAGTGCAGGAAAAAACTGTTGCCCAGCCCCTCGTCGTCTGCGCGCTCCAGCATGGTTTGCACAAAGCCTTGGGTGGCCTTCTGCGCCTGGCGATACAACGCGGGTGTACGGGCAAAGCGGTGATGCAGCGGGTTCAGATTCAGGGTCGGCGAAGCGAGGTTGTCGAGCACGCAGGTCTCTGCGAGGGCGCGTGCCTCGGATGCATCCAGGCTAAACGGGGCCTTGGTCAGCAAATCGCCGAGAAAATGCACCGCCCGCTCGGGAAACGCGGCCAGGAACTGGTGTTCTGCATCGCTGACACCCGGATGCGTCACGTGCCCGTACCGGTCCTGGGACTGGACGCCGCCTGCTGCCAGGCCTGGTAGATACAGTCCCTGCTCTGCCGCCTGTGCCGGATCGCCCAGTGCAGCGTCCACAATCCGGTTCACACCTCGGCGGCCGATGTGCTCGCCATTGGTCAACACGAAGAAGCGTCCATCAAGGACATGGGCGGCTTCGACATAGCGGCGCTCGAGCACTCGGGTCAATGGATCGCGAACCAGACCCATACAGACACCGTCGAGATCCTGAATGATGAGCAACCGCTCGGTTGCGAGCAGCGCCTGCCGGAAACGCTCGGCGTCGAGCGAGCGGGTCGGGAGCAAATCGTTCATGCCGATATGGTAACGCGGTGCGCTGCGCACCCGGCCGCGCAGTCCGCAACAGCGTCATCGGTCACACCGATGGTCAACATCGAAACAACCGGTTGTACATCGGCTGTGCCGATCAATAGTCTCCAAACACCGGCAATTCACCGATTGGTGTAGGGCCGAACCCGTATTCATTCGTTTGGGAGACGAATCATGACCTCATTTGCAGGAAAAGCCGTTGCGGCGCTGAGCATGGCTGCGGCCGTGGCCGTGCCCATGCTGGCGCCGGTCTCGGCATCGGCACAAACCGCCAAGTCCAACCAGTTCTGGTGGCCGGACACCATCAGCCTGACGCCCTTGCGGCAACAGGCCAGCGAATCCAACCCCTACGGCGATGATTTCGACTACGCCGCCGCCTTCGCACAGTTGGACCTGGATGCCGTCAAGGCGGATCTCGAAGCCGTCATGAAGACCTCGCAGGACTGGTGGCCAGCAGACTACGGCCACTACGGGCCGTTCTTTATCCGCATGGCCTGGCATAGCGCCGGCACGTACCGCATGGCGGACGGTCGGGGTGGCGCCGGGGGTGGACAGCAGCGTTTCGAGCCGTTGAACAGCTGGCCTGACAACGCCAATCTCGACAAGGCCCGACGTCTGCTGTGGCCGGTGAAGCAGAAGTACGGTCGCAATATTTCCTGGGCGGATCTGATGGTGCTGGCCGGCACGGTGGCCATGGAGTCCATGGGCTTCAAGACCTTTGGGTTCGCCGGCGGTCGCACGGACGACTGGGAAGCCGATCTGGTGTACTGGGGCCCCGAGCGCAAGATGCTGGCCTCGGACCGTTTCCACGGAGACGGCAAAATCCAGGATCCACTGGCTGCCTCGCAGATGGGTCTGATCTACGTGAACCCGGAAGGTCCCGGTGGCAAACCGGATCCCGTGGCCGCCGCCAAGGTGATTCGCGATGCCTTTGGCCGCATGGCCATGAACGATGAAGAAACGGTGGCGCTCATCGCCGGCGGTCATACCTTCGGCAAGGCGCATGGCGCTGCCAAGTCGGCAGACTGTGTAGGTCCGGAACCGGCCGCCGAGTCCGTGGAGAAGCAGGGCTTCGGTTGGGAAAACAAGTGTGGCAGCGGCAAGGGTGCAGACACCTACACCAGTGGCCTGGAAGGCGCCTGGACGGCCAGTCCCGCACAGTGGACCACGCAGTATTTGGACAACCTGTTCAACTTCGAGTGGGTGCAGACCACCAGCCCAACGGGTCACATCCAGTGGGTCCCGAAGAATGCCGATCAGTTGAAGTTCGTGCCGGATGCGCATGATCCGTCCAAGCGGCATGCGCCCATCATGTTCACTACGGACCTCTCATTGAAGTTCGACCCGGTTTACCGCGAGATTTCGCAGCGGTTCCGCAAGAACCCCGAAGCGTTCGAGCTGGCTTTTGCCAAGGCCTGGTTCAAGTTGACGCACCGGGACATGGGGCCCCGGGCTCGCTACATCGGCAACAGCGTTCCTGACGAAGTGCTGCTGTGGCAGGACCCGATTCCTGCGGTGGACTATCCGCTGATCGAAGCCAAGGATGTCGCCAAGCTGAAGACGGCGATTCTTGATTCCGGTCTGACTGTGGGTGAGCTGGTACGTACGGCCTGGGCATCGGCTGCGAGCTACCGGGGTTCCGACATGCGCGGTGGTGCCAATGGCGCCCGTGTCCGGCTCGCGCCGCAGAAGGACTGGGCGGTGAACAACCCGGCTGAGCTGCAGAAAGTGCTGCGCACGCTGGGCGAAATCCGCGACGACTTCAACGGCGGCTTCTTCCAGAAGAAGCAGGTCTCCATGGCGGACATGATCGTCCTGGGTGGCGCTGCAGCCATCGAACAGGCCGCGCGCCAGGCCGGCCATGACATCAGCGTGCCGTTCACCCCGGGTCGGGCAGACGCCACCCAGGCGCAGACCGATGTCGAGTCCTTTGCAGTGCTGGAGCCCAAGGCCGATGGATTCCGTAACTACTACAGCGATGCGGCCTACATGTCGCCGGCGCTCATGCTCGTGGATCGTGCCGCCCTGCTGGAGCTGACCGTTCCCGAGATGACCGTCCTGGTCGGCGGAATGCGGGCCCTGGGTGCCAACAGCCAGGGTGTGCAGCATGGCGTGTTCACGGACCGCGCCGGTCAGCTGACGAATGACTACTTCGTCAATCTGCTGGACATGTCCACGCGCTGGCAGCCATCCAAGGCATCCGCAGGCGTGTACGAAGGTGTGGATCGTGCGACCGGCCAGGTGAAGTGGACGGCGACACCGGTGGATCTGGTCTTCGGTTCACACGCCGAGCTGCGGGCTGTGGCGGAGGTCTACGCGGCGAATGACGGCGAACGTCAGTTTGTCGAGGACTTCGTTGCCGCCTGGGTCAAGGTCATGCAGCTGGACCGCTTCGATCTTCGGCAGAGTTAGACCCTTCGGCCTGCCCCCTTTGGCAGGTTGATCGGGCGGGGCGGCACCGGGTGTGCCGCCCCGCTTTTTTTATGGGCGCAATCTAGCTCCGGCTTGGCGGCGCGGATGAATCCGCGCCGCCCTAGGTACCGATCGGTCGGACGATATGGCCCTGCTGCGGGTTGATATGGCCTTCGACGAGTTCGGCGATCAGCAACCGCGCGGCTTCTAGCCCGTGGTGTGCCGTGGTGCTTAGCCGCCTGTGCTGCGGATCCTGCACATAGTCGTAAAAGGCCAGCTGTGCCTGATTGAATCGCCGCGTCACCTCGGCCGCGCCCCAGTCGGCGTTGCGTTTACGGATTTGGTAGGGGGCGAAGTACAGCTCGGGTTTTGGCCCTGGCAACGCGGCGGCCTCCGCCGGCGTCAGAAAATCATGGGACTGCGCCGATCCGGCAAAGCAGCTGTAGGTCAGCTGCCGGTCAAAATGGCTGTGGACCTGCTGGCGCAGGGCCTGGCGTCCTGAAAAGTCCACGTAGACGGTTGCCGTGCCCGCATCCAGCCCCGGCAAGCTGTCGTAATCGAGCGCGTTTCCATAACAGCCCAGGCCCTGGACAAAGGGCTGATGACGGGCCGATGTCAGGCCGGTTTGCTGCAAGGACGCGTGGCGCAGGCAAAACGCCGTGCCAAAGGCCGTCTTGCTGGATGCACTGGAGTACAGCAGCTGCTCGGCTCCGAAGAAGGCGTTGTCCTCCAGAAAATCCGCGAGCATGAACGAGGTGATGAACAGCGGCCGCAGCAGGCACTGCAAATCCTCGGTCTCGGGTCGGTACGCGGCATCGGTCGTGCAGCGTTGGTACTGGTTATAGGCAGATGTCAGCGTCTGCCGGTGCTCGCAGCCATCATAGAAGCCCCGTTCCGAGACGCGAATCGGCTGCACAACGGCATGGGTGGCTACAGGCCAGTAGCCGTAATACCGTTCGCCCTCTTCTACACCGGAGACGGTTGAGTGCTCCACGGTTGCGAAGCCCCAGGCGGGCATATGTCCCCAGTCCTGATGTCCGGTCGGGAAGAAATCCCAGTACCGCAGATGGGGCACGTCGCCAAAGGCGGCGTAGGTGATGTTGTTGCTGGTCACCGCCAGACGGTCGATGCGCAGCAGCGCCTCACCGGCTGTGAGGGCGGGCAGCGGATGCGAGACGATTCGTGTGTGCGCGAGATCGTCACGCCGGGTCTGCAATTGCATCATGGTTGTCATTTGCCAGCCTCGGGGTTGTGGGCCGACGGCCCATCTGCAATGGTCGATCTACTGTAAGCAACGGCGGCAGCCAGCGGGTTCGGAAATGCGACAAGATGCCAGGATGCCGGCTCGCCCCCTCACGCGCCGACCCCAGATCAGCCTGTTGCCACGGCCAAACAGCAAGCCACGCAAGCGGCCCAAGCAGGCGCGTGCACAGGTCACGGTGGAGGCACTATTCGAAGCCTTTGTTCGGATTTGGCAACGCGACGGTTGGGACAAGCTGACAACACGGGCCGTGGCGCTGGAGGCCGGTGTTGCCGTTGGCACGCTCTACGAGTACTTCCCCAACAAGCTCGCCTTGTACTCGGGTTATGTTCGCTACTGCATCGAGACGTTGGTGCAGGCTGTGCGGGATGCTGCGGTGGAACCGGAAGCGTTGAGCTGGCAGGTCCGGGTCCATCGCATGCTGCAAATCCTCTGCGGTCTGGAAAAGCCACCCCGTGTCTGGTTAAACGCCGACATGTACTTGCTGGAGCCCTTGGTGGCCGAACCCAAACACCAGCGTCGCGCCCATGAGGAACTGCTCGCCCTGTGGCGGGCTGTTCTGGGTGCCTGTGAAGACCTGCCTCACCCGCCGTCGGCGCAGGCCATCGAGACGTTGCACCTGAGTGTCTGGGGCGGGCGCCGCTATGCGATCGTCATTGGCTTGTCTCCGGAGGAGACCCGACGCTGGGCGCAGGGGCTGGAGCAGCAATGCTTCGCGTATCTGGAGTCAGGGCAGTCGGCTGAGCCTGTGCAGGCCACGCGGCGTCTGCGGCTGTAGCGGTCGGCCTCAGGTCGTTGTGACTGGCTGGAGCTGCGATTGCAACTCGGCGTGCCGATCCCGGCTGAGCGGAAAACGCCAGACCACCGGAATCACACAAAGCTTGATCGCGACCGGCAGCCCGGCGTAGAGCAAGGCCAGGGTCCACAAAGCCGTCTCGTCGTTGGCCTGCTTGGCATCAAACCCCGCCAGCTCCAGTACCGGAAACGCGATGCCCACACCCAGCGCTATCGCAAGCTTGGTCGCCAGCCCCCAAAGTCCGAAGTACAGTCCAGCGCGGCCACCACCGCCTGCGGCAGTGTCTTCGTCGATCACATCGGCCTGCATCGAGGCCGGAATCGCCTGATCCACGCCCAGGCAGGCACCGCCCAGCACGCAGATCACCAGGTAGCCCGCCAGATCCCCCGGTCCCAACAAGGGGGCAAAGATGAAGACGGCGGACACCCAGGCCATGGAGGCACACCACAGCCGGTGCTTGCTCCAGTGGCGCCCGACCCGTAACCAGATCGGCAAACCGATCACCGCCGACATGAAGTACACGACCAGGGCCAGGCCCATTTGTGCCTGACTGGCCTCCAGCCGATGTTCCACGAAGAACACGAACAACACGGCTGGCAGGGCATTGGCAAAGCCGTTGAGCAGGTAGGCGATGAGCAGCCGGCGAAATGGCCGGTTGCGGCGCATCAATGCCAGTCCGGCGCGCAGGTCCAGTCCCGCATGGTTGCGGCGCGGGGGTTCGCTGACGCCCAGTAGCAAGATCAGCAGGCAGAGCGGCAGCGACGCTAGCAGAAACACATATAGGGCAACCAGGCCGTCGCTGGTGCTGCCACCCTGCTGCATCAGGACATTCGGCAGGATGATGGCGACCAGCGTGCCGATGACGGCGAAGATTTCGCGGGCTGCGGTGACGCGTGAACGTTCGTCGTAGTCGGTGGACAGCTCGGCGCCCCAGGTCTGATAGGGCAGCATAATCATGCTCCAACCCAGGTAGGCGACTAGCGACCAGCCGAGCAGGTACACCCAGGTTGCGGTGTCGGGCGGCGTGAACAAATACCAGGCGCCGATGAGCAAAATGGGCGTGCCCAGGACGATCCAAGGTCTGCGTCGGCCATAGCGGCTGCGGGTGCGGTCCGAGGCCCAGCCGACGCCGAGGTCGGTGACCAGGTCCCAAAGCCGGGCGCCGAACAGCAGCGCGCCGACCGAGCCGGTGGTCAGGGCGGGCAGCTGCGCGTAATACGGCGGCAGGAAGATGGCCAGTGGCAGCAGCAGTGCTGTCAGTGGCATGCCGAGGGCGCCATATGCGACGAGCCGGCCGGTGCCCAGCGCCCTGGCCATGTGACGGCGGCTCCCTTGGCTAGTCCGCGTGACGCAGTGCGATGTGCATCACGTCAATGCGGCCTTCATCAAAGCCGCACTCGCAGTACGCCAGGTAGTAGCGCCACATGCGCAGAAAACGCTCGTCGAACTGACCGACGATGGCATCGCGGTGTTCCAGTACCTTGTCATGCCAGCGCCGCAGCGTTTCTGCATAGTGCGGACCAAAGAAATCGGGGCGGTCGGCCTGCAGGCCCGCCTGTGCGGCTACGTCGACGAAAGCCTCGGGGCTCGCCAGCATCCCGCCGGGGAAAATGTACTTCTGGATGAAGTCCAGACGGCGACGGTAATCGTCGAAATGTGCCTGGTCGATGGTGATGCCCTGGAGCACGGCGACCCCGCCCGGTCGCAGCACATTGCGGATGGTGCGGAAGTAGGTCGGCCAGAACGCCTCGCCCACGGCTTCATACATTTCGATGGAGACGACCCGGTCAAACGGAGTCCGCAGGTCGCGATAATCCTGCAGCCGGAACTCGACCCGGTCGGCCACCCCCGCCGCCTCGGCACGACGACGCGCCTCGGCCAGCTGTTCATCGGACAAGGTGATGCTGGTGATGCGGCAGCCGGTGGTCTGGGCGGCGTGAATGGCAAACCCGCCCCAGCCGGAACCGATTTCCAACAGGTGGTGTTCCGGGCGCAGGTCCAGCCGGTCGAGAATCGCCTGGTACTTCCGGTGTTGGGCGGCCGCCAGGTCTTCAGACATGGGCTCGAACACGGCCGATGAGTAGGTCATCGTCTCGTCCAGCCACAGTTCGTAAAAGCTGTTGCCGAGGTCGTAATGCGCCTGGATGTTGCGGCGACTGCCGGTCCTCGTGTTGGCGCGCATGCTGTGCAGGGCGCGGCCCATCCAATGCACCAGCGGGTTGCGATCATAGGGTCCGCGGTAATGCTGCTGATTCAGCATCAGCACGTGCAGCGTCTCGGCGAGGTTGGGCGAATCCCAGTCGCCATCCATGTACGACTCGGCGAATCCGGTGGCCGCCCCCAGCAGCACCTTGCGCAGCACGGCGCCATTTCGCAGCTGAAGATGCCCGTGGGGGCCGGGTTCATGGCCACGGAAGCGATGCAGCGAACCGTCCGGCAAGGTCACGTCGAGCCGACCCACCCGAAGCCCGCGCAGCATCCACAGCATGGCCGAGATCGCCACGCCTGGAGACGCGCCGGAGCCCCGGTGCACGGCCTGCATGTTCAATGCCTGTTGTTCCTGATTCATCCCGTACTCTCCTCGTCAGGCGGCAGGGGCCGGGATCGGTACCCGGCGCCACGCAGCCACAGTTTCAACGCCTGCCAATGAATGCGTATCACCACGTTCAGGGTTTGCAGCGGCAGGCTGACCAGCCAGCGAACAATGGCGGCATCACTGAGCGCATGGCGTGTACCCGCCATCGTCGCGGTCAGAATGGCCTGCTCGTTGTCCCATTCGTTGATCAGCACCCGAATGGATGCATCCGGGGACTCAAAACGAAATCGGTATTCCCCGCTGACGTCCAGAAACGGCGACACATGAAAGCGCTTGGGTCGAATGAATTCGGTCCCCAAATCCATGGCCTGTCCCCCGGCATGCAACACATAGCTGTGCATCTCCCCGAACGTGTTGTGCACCTCGGCCACGATGGCCACTAGCGCCCCTCGACGATCATGGCAGTAATAAAGACTGATGGGGTTGAACACGTAGCCGAAGATGCGCGGCATGCACAGCAGCCGGATGGGGCCGCCATCCAGCTCGACCCCGTGTCGGGCGACGGTGGCCTCGACCCAGGGGCGCAGGCGGCGCTGTTCGTGCGAGCCGTGGTCGCGATCAAAAAACGCCAGCAAATTCCAGCGGTTGTAGCTGAACAGCCGGTGCTCACGAGCAACCGTGGCGATCTGGTCGATATCCACCAGCAGGTAGAACAGCCGATAGACGAACCGATAAAACGGTGGCACGTGGCGCTTGTGCATGACGCGCATGCTGTACAGGGCCGCGTTCATGGCTGATCTGCGCTGTTCTCCCAGGGTGGTGGGCAGCCCAGTGCGCGGGCGACATCCAGGCCAGAGGTGAACCCATCCTCATGAAAGCCGTAGCCCGTCCAGGCGCCGCACCACCAGATACCGCGCTTGCCTTGAATAGCGGGCAGGTGCTGCTGCGCGGCGATGGTCTCCGCCGTGTACTGCGGGTGCGTGTAGACGGTTTCGTACAGGACCCGTCGGGGATCGGGCTCACGGATCGGATTGAGCGTCACGATGTACTCCTCCTCCGTGTCCAGTGCCTGCAACAGGTTCATCCAGTAGGACAGGCACACGGGTGATGCATCCAGCGTATCGGCGGCCTGCAACACGTTCCAGCTGGACCAGGTCAGACGGCGGCGTGGCATGAGACGCTGGTCCGTATGCAGAATCGCCCGGTTCTCGGCATAGCGCACAGCACCCAGCACGGCGGCCTCGCTGTCATCGGCATCGGCCAGCAGCCTGGCTGCGACATCGCCGTGCACGGCGCAGACCACGGCGTCAAAGGTCTCTTCTCCAGCTGCAGTGGAGACGATGACCCCGGCCGGGCAGCGTCGGATCGACTCCACGGGTGTGGACAATCGCAGCTTTCCACTGAAATCAGCCAGCATGGCGTCGACATAACGCTGGCTGCCGCCGCTGATGGTCCGCCACTTCGGGCGTTTGAAGAGATTCAGCAAGCCATGCGATTCATAGAATCGGGCAAAGGCCGGAAACGGGAATGCCCGGGTGGCCTCGGCCGGCGTCGACCAGATGGCACCGGCCATGGGGCACAGAAACCGGCGCTGTAACTCGGACGAGAATCCGTGATCATCCAGAAACTGCCCCAGCGTCACCTCCGGCAGATTGTCGGCAGCCAGCAGGCGCTTGGTCAGCCGGAAGAAGCGCAGGATATCGATCAGCATGCGCCAGTGACTGGGTCGCAGGAGCAAACTGAGCTGGGCGAAAAGCCCTGTGAGACGCCCCCCGCCGGAGTACTCCAGGCGCCCGTTGCCGGCGCTCAGCGCAAACGACATCGTGCTGGGCTGGGTCTGAACATCCAGCATCGACAGCATGCGGATCAGGTTCGGGTAGTTCACCGGGTTGTGGACAATAAACCCCGTGTCGATGCCGATCGGGCCATCGGGGGTATCGACCGTGACGGTGTTGGTATGGCCGCCGGGTTTGTCGGCGGCTTCGATAAGGGTGATCTCGTGCTGGCGGGACAAGGACCAGGCTGCGCCCAGGCCCGCAATGCCGGATCCGATCACGGCGATCCGCATGGTGTACAGACTCCAGAAAGGTTACAGGCCAGTTCGCAGAGTCTTCCGGATTGGATTCAATCCGGTGTAGAGGATTTGAACAGGGGCTCAAGAACTGGCCAAGCGTGCTCCAGCAAACGGGGTTGCGCCGCCGCATTGGGATGAATTCCATCGGGTAGAAACGCGTCCTCATCCAGAGCGATGGGTTCCAGGAAAAACGGCAGCAGTGTGGCGCCGGAGGCCTCGGCCACCGCGGCAAAACGGGAGTGAAACTCCTCGGCGTAGGCCGCCCCGTAGTTACTGGGTATGCGCATGCCGAAGATGGCCACGCGCGCACCGGCCTGCTGGCCTTGTTCGACCATGGCACGCAGATTGTTGTGCAAGGCGGGCAATGGCTGGCCGCGCAGGCCATCATTGCCCCCCAATTCGATGATGAGCAGTGCGGGCTGGTGGCGTTGGAGTTGCGCTGGCAGGCGGCGCAGACCGCCCGCCGTGGTCTCGCCCGACACACTGGCGTTGACCACCTGGTGTGGATAGCCTGCCTGGGCGAGTCGGTCCTGCATCAGTGCAACCCAGCCGGCACTGCGGGGAATGCCGTAGGCGGCTGAGAGGCTGTCGCCCAGCACGAGGACCGTGGGTGGTTCGGCATCCGTCGCCGCCAGCGCGCCGAATGACCATCCAACGGTCAAAACCATCCAGAGGAAATGCTTGAGCAACATGATTCGCGCAGACAAGGTGGTCCAGCAGGTTAGCAGTGGCCAGGAAACCCTGACCATTCTCGATCAGGTTGATCTGGACGTTGCCGCCGGTGAGTCGCTGGCCATTGTCGGGGCCTCCGGTGCGGGCAAGTCCACCCTGCTCGGGTTGCTGGCGGGCCTGGATACCCCCACGGCCGGTGAGATTTGGCTGGATGGCCAGGCCTTGCATGCCATGAACGAAGACGCCCGGGCGCGGGCGCGGGCCGGGCGCATCGGCTTCGTGTTTCAGTCCTTCCAGCTATTGCCTGCACTGACGGCGCTGGAGAATGTGCTGCTGCCGTTGGAGTTGGCCGGGCTGTCCGACGCGCGGGCGCGTGCGCGCGACGCGTTGGACCAGGTCGGGCTGAGTCATCGGCTCACACACCGACCACGGCAGTTATCCGGTGGCGAACAACAGCGGGTGGCCTTGGCTCGAGCGTTTGCACCCGATCCCGTGGTGTTGTTTGCCGACGAGCCCACCGGGAATCTGGATGCAGACAACGGCCGCAGAATTGCCGATTTACTGTTCGAGCTGAATGCCCGCAGCGGCACCACCCTGGTCATGGTGACCCACGATGGCGCATTGGCTGCGCGCTGCCAGCGCAGTCTGCTCATGCGTGACGGCCGCCTCCAGGTGCAGGCCGGCGCATGAAGCGACTGGACGCTGACCAATGGCTGCTGGTTATCGCCATGGCCGTGGCCGTGGCGTCGGCGAGCGCCGTGGCCTTTTTCTCCGCCCGCATCGAGGCGGCCATGGCCCAGCAGGCCGGCGAAGCCATCGCGGCTGATCTGCGCACCCGCGACAGCCAGCCGGTGAGTCAGGCCATTGAGACACAGGCCCAGGCGCTGGGGTTGCAGACCGCGCGGACCGTCACCTTTCCGAGCGTGGTCATCGCGGGCGAGGCGTCGGCGCTGGCCGGAATCAAGGCGGTCTCGGACGCGTACCCGCTGCGAGGCGAACTCCGGGTGGCCGACCGGCCATATGGTGAGGAGACGGCGCGCAGCCAGGGACCGGCGCGGGGAGAGGCCTGGGTTGATCCACGGGTCTACGCAGAATTGGCGCTGACGCTGGGTGACGTCGTCCACGTGGGCGAGCGGGCCTTGCGGGTGACCCAGGTGCTGGCCTACGAGCCGGATCGTGGTGGTGGATTCACCACCCTGGCACCCCGGCTCATGCTGCATCTTGATGACCTTGCCGACAGCGGTTTGCTCGGGCCCGGCAGTCGCGCGCGGTACGCCCTGCTGGTTGCCGGTCCAACGGATGCGCTGGAGGGGCTGCGCAGCGCCACCGAGGAATTGCTGTCCAGCGGGCAGCGGTGGACCTCCGCCGAACAGGCCCGTCCTGAACTGGACGATGCCCTGGGGCGCGCCCGCCGATTTCTGGGTCTGGCGGCGTTGTCCGCGGTGTTGCTGGCGGGTGTGGCCATGGCCTTGTCGGCCATGCAGTACGCCGCCGGCCAGCATGATGCCGTGGCGCTGCGCAAAACCCTGGGCGCCACCAGCGGCATGATTCTTCGCGGTGAGCTGCGGCGATTGCTGCGGCTGGGGATGCTGGGCGGCCTGGTGGGGCTGGGCTTTGGTTACCTGGGCCAGTGGTTGTTGGTGCAGGTGCTGGGCGATCTCGTCTTGATGAGCCTGCCGCCGCCGCCGTTGTGGCCGGCGGTACCGGCCCTGGCCACGGGCGCAGTGGCGCTGGTTGGCTTCGGGTTGCCACCCTTGCTGCGCCTGCGGCATGTACCGCCGATGCGGGTACTGCAACAGGCGCTGGGCCCACCGGCCGCCTCCGTCTGGGGGGCGGGACTGGCCGCCATGCTGGCAGTCGGCGGACTGCTGGTCTGGCAGGCCGGCGACCTGCGTCTGGCTGCGACCGTTTTTCTGGGTGCGCTGCTGGCCCTGACGGCGCTGGCGCTGGTTGCCCTGTTGCTCACCGCCGGGGTCCAGCGACTGCGACACCGCAGCGGCGGCGCCTGGCGCTACGGACTGGCCAATATCGCCAGGCGTCGCGGGGATGCGACGCTGCAGCTTGTGGCTGTGGGTACGGGCCTGACGGTGCTGCTGTTGCTGGTCGTTGTCCGGGGTGATTTGCTGGCGACCTGGCGTGAAAGCCTGCCCGACGACGCCCCCAACATTTTCCTGATCAACATCCAGTCTGATCAACGGGCCGCCGTAACCGAATTCTTTGCGGCCCGGTCCCTGGGCCGGCCGACCCTGCACGCCATGGCGCGGGGGCGTCTGCTGGCCGTCAACGGGCGCTCCGTCGAGTCACAGGCGTACGACGATCCGGATGCGCGCGAACGGTTGGAACGGGCCTTCAATCTCTCCTGGGCCAGCGAACTGGGGGCAGACAACACCACCATCGATGGTCAGTGGTGGGGCGACGCCGGTCAGGGCCAGCCCTGGATTTCCATCGAGGAAAACATGGTGGAGTCCTACGGGTGGTCGCTGGGTGACCAGCTGACATTCGATTTTGCCGGCCAGACCCTGGATTTGACGGTTGTCCATCGCCGAAGCGTGGAATGGGACAGCTTCGGAGTGAACTTCTTCCTGCTTGTCCCGCCGGGATTGCTCGATGAGCTCGATGCAACCTGGCTGACCAGTGTGCATCTACCGCCGGGCGGCAAGACGGCCCTGCTGGACCTGGTCCGCGCAGAACCCAACATCACGGTGCTGGATATCGACGCTCTGATTGCCCAGGTTCGGCGTGTCATGGACCGCGTCAGCCTTGCCGTTGAGGCCGTGTTTGCGCTCACCCTGCTGGCCGGGCTGGTGGTCCTCATTGCGGCACTCCAAGGCACGCGGGACCAGCGGCGCCGTGAAGCCGCGCTGCTGCGCACCCTGGGCGCATCCCGGCGTCTTTTGCGCCAGGCCCTGTTCACCGAGTTCGGTGTGCTGGGTGCGTTGTCCGGTCTGATGGCTGCCGGATTCGCGCAACTCATCGCCGCTGTGCTGGCCCGTGGGGTCTTCGACATGGCTTATGTGGCCAGCCCTGCCTTGTGGTGGATGGGTCCTCTGGCCGGTATCGGACTGATGACAGCGGCCGCGCTGGCCGGCGTGCGGGGCGTGATTGGTCAGCCGCCGCTTGCGACCTTGCGTTGAGACCGGCAGATTAGCCCGCGCATGGATACCCCCTTCCCCTCCCGCGAATTGCTGCTGGCGATTACTGATGTCGCCCAGGACCTGAATGGCGCGGTCACGCCGGACGGGACTGTCGTCTACGTCAGCGCGGCCATTAGCCGCATCGTCGGCTTTGATACCGAAGAAGCCGTCGGCACCAGCATGTTCCGGTTCATCGCCCCGGACGATCACGGGTCGGTGCAGTCGGCGCTGACCACCGTGGCCGCCGGTTCGTCCGTCCAGTTTCGCTGTCACCTGCTGGATCAACGGGATCAGCCCCGTCTGGTCGAAGTCCGGGCCCGGCCGGCACAGGTCGACGGTGACCAGTATCTGGTGTTCAGTGCGCGGGACGCGACCGATGCGCTGCACGCTGAAAAGGCTCGGGCCGAGAGCGAGGTTCGCTTTCGGCGTCTCATGGACGCGGCGCCGGACGCCATGGTGGTTATCCAGGATGCGCGGGTGGTTTTCGCCAACGAGACCGCGGCGACCATGTTCGGGCCTGTGCCGCGCGAGCGCCTCATCGGTCGCAGCATGAGTGAACTCATGCACCCGGAGGATCTCGAAGAAACCATGGATCGCCAGCGTCGCATCGAGGCCGGCGAGGTGCTGGAACCGTTGGTGCGCCGGCTGGTCCAGTCCACTGGCGATGTCGTTTGGGCCGAGGCGCGCGGCGTTTCCGTCAGCTTCAAGGGTCGGCCGGCCGTGCTGTCCATCATCCGGCGCGTCAGCGGCGAGACCCCCGAAGCCAGCGAGTTTGAACTGGCCATGTCCCGCTTGCGAGCCGCCAACACGGAACTCACCCAGTTCGCCGACACGCTGACGCGGGATTTGCACGAACCGTTACGCATGATCGGCGGTTTTCTGCAGCTGCTGCGTCGTCGCCACGAGTCGGACATGGGGGCGGAGTCACTGGACTACATCGATACGGCCGTGCGCGGCGTGCGTCGGATCGAATCGCTGATCACCGATCTCAAGGAATTCTCACGGATTCATACGCATGGCCGCCCGCTGCGGCCTACGTCGCTGGAGACCGTGGTCATTGCGGCACAGCGACGCATGTCCAACGAGATCGAGGCGGCGGGGTTTCGTTGCCACCACGCCGTGTTGCCACTGGTGCTGGGCGACGAATCCCAGCTGGTCAAAGCCTTTTGCCACCTGTTCTCCAACGCCATCAAGTACGGTCCACCGGACGATGCGCCCATGGTCGAGGTCAAGGCCGAGCGCAAGGGCGCGATGTGGGAGATCGAGGTCAGTGACAACGGCATTGGCATTGATCCGCATCATCAGGACCGTGTCTTTGAGGTTTTCCGCCGCTTGCAGCCCCAGGACAAGGCGGAGGGCACGGGCATCGGCCTGGCCACGGTCAAGCGCATCATCGAACGGCATCGCGGCCAAGTCTGGCTGCGGTCGACACCGGGCGCCGGCACCTCGTTCTTCATGACCCTGCCCCTGCCGCCGGAATAGCCTGCGCGGGGTTGCGCTGGCGGCGCATTACACTGCGCGGCGACGGCCGGCAGTGGCCGTCCTGCCGGCGTTTCGCTATGCTCCCGGCCCCTTTTTTGTAGACGTCGGAGTTCACGATGACCGAACCTGTTCGCGTTGCCATCACCGGAGCGGCGGGCCAGATTTCCTATTCGCTGGCATTTCGCATCGCTGCGGGTGACATGCTCGGCAAGGACCAGCCTGTCATTCTCCAGCTTCTGGAGATTCCCCCGGCAATGGACGCGCTCAAGGGCGTGGTCATGGAACTCAACGACTGTGCGTTCCCGCTGCTGGCCGGCATCGAAGCCACGGATAACCCCGAAGTGGCCTTCAAGGATGCCGACTTCGCCCTGCTCGTCGGCGCGCGTCCGCGTGGTCCGGGCATGGAACGCGCGGATCTGCTGCAGGCCAACGCCGCTATTTTCTCCGTGCAGGGCAAGGCGCTGAACGATCACGCCAGCCGCGACGTGCGGGTGCTGGTCGTGGGTAACCCGGCCAATACCAATGCCCTGATCGCGCGCGAAAATGCGCCGGACCTGGATCACCGCCAGTTCACCGCGATGATGCGCCTGGATCACAACCGCGCTCTGTCGCAGTTGGCCGAGAAGACCGGCAAGTCGATCAACACCATCGAGAACATGGTCGTCTGGGGTAACCACAGCGCCACGCAGTATCCGGACCTGCATCAGTGCACCGTCGACGGCCAGCCTGCGATGAGCCTGGTCGATCAGGCCTGGTACGAGAACGACTTCATCCCCACCGTGCAGCAGCGCGGTGCCGCCATCATCAAGGCGCGCGGTGCCAGCTCGGCGGCCTCCGCCGCCTCGGCTGCCATCGACCACATGCGCGACTGGGCGCTGGGGTCGGATGGCTGGGTATCCATGGGTATTCCGTCTGACGGCAGCTATGGTGTGGAGCCGGGCATCGTCTACAGCTACCCCGTGGTCTGCAAGAACGGCGACTACGAGATCGTGCAGGACCTGGAGATCAATGCCTTCTCGCGTGAGCGCATGAAGACCACCGAAGATGAGCTGCGCAGCGAGCGCGCGGCGGTGGAAGATCTGCTGGGCTAAGGCGGGGTGCGGACCCGTGCACGGAACGTGCTGAGCGGGTCCATCAGGCGGCTGAACAGCTTTCGGCCAGCCCGCCTGGACTGCTAGCCTCGACGGGCGTCGACGGGTCACTCCCTCGACGCCCGTTTTGTTTGTGAGGATGCAGATGCAGATCATCGAATTTGCCGACGGTCAGTTTCCGCAGGTGCTTGAGCGCCTGGAGGACCACGTCGATGGCCGTATGCTGTGGCTGGACTTCGTACGTGGTGAACGCGCCGACTGGCACGAACTCGCGCAGCAACTTAGTGGTGCCACGCTGCTGCAGCAACACATTGTGGATGGCAACAATGCCGCCCACCCGTCGCATTACGACGGCACCTCGGAATACGACCTCGTCGTATTCCAGGGTCTGGGCCCGGACCCCCGGCACGATCAGATCGAGACGCGCACGGCCGCTTTTTTTCTGTTCGATCGCCTGCTGGTCACCGTGCGTGCCCCGGATAATGTCTCCTTTGAAACCGCAACCCGTCGGATTATCGACCGCTCGGTGGCGCGGATTCCGAACACGCCCATCGGTATGGCGCACTTCATCCTCGATGTGATGATCGACCGCTATTTGGGTATTCGAGAACCGCTGGGCCGTGCCTTTGAAGAGTTGCAGGAATCGCTGCTCGATCCCGACAACCCCTTTAACGACTGGAAGGCCTTGCTCAACACCCGCAAGCAGGCCCGCAAACTGGAAGCCCTCTCCGCCGGGCAGTTGGAAGCCCTGGACGCCTGGCGGCGCCAAACCCGGTTTGAGCTGACCGAATCACAGCTGGTTCGGCTAAACGATTTGTCCGAGCATGTGGTGCGGGTTCAGACGCATGCCGAAGCGCAGCAGGCGGATGTGGAGTCGGCTGTGCAACTGCATTTTTCCGCGGTTGCCCATGCAACAAACCAGACCGTGACCACGCTGACTATCCTCTCGGCTGTGTTTCTGCCGCTGGGGCTGATCGCGGGCATCTTCGGTATGAACTTCGACAACATGCCCGAGTTGCATTACCCCTACGCCTATCACGTCACGCTGGCGGGCATGGTGACATTGGCCCTGGGTTTGTTGTTCTTCTTCCGGCGCAAAGGGTTTTTCTCGGGGATATGAGTCGGGCCCAGCAGGCGATTCTGGACTTCTGGTTTGGTGATCCAGCGGCCACCGACGCCGAGATCGCCGAGCGGCAAAGCGGGCTGTGGTGGGGCAAGTCGGCGCAGGTCGATGCGCGCATCCGCCGCGACTTCGGGCCGCTGGTCGAGGCCGCAGCCCGTGGCCAGCTGAATCACTGGTCCTCGACCGAGCCGGGTCTGCTGGCCCTGTTACTGCTGACGGATCAGTTCCGCCGCAATCTGTACCGGGATCAGGCGGAGGCTTATGCACTGGATGAGCTGGCGCGGGGGCTGACCCGCCAATGTCTGCAGCGCGACGGCGACAGACAGCTGCGGCCGGTGCAGCGCGTGTTCGTCTATTTACCGCTGGAGCACAGCGAGTCGCTGATGGACCAGGACATGTCGGTGCATGTGTTCTCGGCGCTGGTCGATGAGGTGCCCGCTGAGCAGCGCGCGGCATTCGAGAACTTCCTGGGGTTTGCCCGAGCCCATCGCGATGTGATTGCTCGGTATGGCCGGTTTCCACATCGTAACGCTGCGCTCGGCCGGGCGGACACCGCAGCCGAGCGCGTCTATCTGGCCGATCCGGACGCAGGATTCTAGTATCCGCGCTGGATTCGCTGGCCGGGTGCAGCTAGAAGAACTTGTAGCGAACGCCCAGCGAAATCACCGGATATAAGTCGAAATCATCCGCATCCTGCTGAATTTCCTGTTCTTCACGGGCTAGCGCGTCGTCCAGCTGTTGCTGGCAACTGGGGTCGGTCATGCCCAGGTTGCCCTGGCAGGAGCCTTCGCTGGTCAGCGAGACGCCCGGCGAACCCTGGAACATGACGCCCATGTCGAACTGAAAGCCGAACCCTGTGTCAGCGGCGACGGCATTGCCCCAGCCCAGGCCCGCGTAAGGCGCGACGCTATCGAAATCGATTAGCGCGCTGATGGTGCCGATGTCGTCGTCATCAAAGCTCTGGTCGCCCACTTCGCAACTGGACTGTTCGCAGCGCGCAGAGGCCGTGATTTCGTTGCCGTTAAAGACCACGCCAGCAGACAAACGGAATGCGCCGCCCCAGGGGTGCCAGTCGGCGTACGCCGCCAGCGAGGACAGGTCCAGCGTACCGTTGTAGGTGAGTTCGTTGCCGGAATCTTCTTCGGGTTCCGGGTCGTAGTCGTAGTCGTACTGATTGACGCCCGCGCGGAGATTGAATGTCTCCGTGATGCCGGTGGTCATTTCCAGACTCAGACCCAGGGTGCTGACACGGGCCGCCACGCCCAGGTTGGGTTCGTAGGCATGTCCGAGCGTGGGCAACAAGGCCAGGGTGCTCACAAGACCAAGCGTTCGAATCATCTCATTACTCCGCGGATAGTGCGTATCAGGACGCCGGATCGCGTCAGGCGGTGACCTGTCCCCTGTCCGTCGTCTCCATGGTCGTCGATGCGACGTTAGGATCATCCCATGCCGGGTCGTCGCGGAACCACCGGCCAATCGGCCACCGCGTCGGCGAAACGGTGAGCGGCATCACGCTGCATGCGGAAGTACAGCGATGGCTCGATTAACTCCAGCTCGATGAGCAGGGGCTGTCCACGGCTTGAAATCAGAAAATCGACACGGGCGTACAACAGCGGCGCAGGGGCGACTGCCAGTGCTTGTTCGGCGATGCGTTGCAAGTTGTCAGCGGCTTCGGCGGCGAGAATCTCGGCCCCGTGCTCCTCCTGGACCCTGAAATCCCCGGTCTTCGGAATCTTGCGGATGGCATGCGAGTAGCGCCCACCGAAGTAAAACAGTGACCACTCGCCGTTCTGCGTCACCGTTGGGATGAACGGCTGAATCATGCACGCCCGCCGGGCAAACACGGCCTCCAGCCTCTCGGCCTGCGACAGCCAGGTTGCGGACGCGAGGCGGTAGGTGTGATCCGCATTGGCGCTGATCTGGGGTTTGATCACCACCTCATCGCTGCCAAAGGCGGCGAAGGCCTTCGCCAGGTCCGCGCGGTCAGCGCCCTCGCCATGCCAGTGGGTGGGCACGATGGGCACGCCGGCTTGAGCCAGGTCCAGCAGGTAGCGTTTGCTGAGATTCCACCGGACAACGGACAAATCATTCGCAAGCGTCGCCGAGCTTGCATCGATTGTCGCCAGCACCTGGAGAAATGCTTCCGGGGTTTGCTGGTAGTCCCACGGCGTGCGGATGATGACCAGATCGAAGCCGTTCCAGTCGGTGTGCTGGCGCCAGGGGACCTCGGTGACCCGGTGGCCACGTGCCCGGAGCGCGGCGTGCATCAACGGATCATCGATGACGAACTCATCCGGCTGATCCATGGTCAGGCAGGCAATCTTCAGCGTCACACCAGTTGTCTCGACGCTGACCAGATGAGCTGCACCGCCAGCACAACCAGCACTGCGCCCATGCCACGGTCAATGAGGTGGGCGCGGCGCAGAAACCAGCGCCGCGGTGTCGGTGCCGTGAACAGCAGCGAGACCAGACTGAACCAGGCTGCGGTGGACAGGCATAGCCACAGCCCCAGACCCAGTTGCAGCCACATCGGCTGGCCTGGGCCAACCACCACCGTGAACAACGCGAGGAAGAACAGGGTTGCCTTGGGGTTGAGCACATTGGTGACAAAACCCAGACGCAGGCTGCGCATGGGGGCATGCGCCTGCTGGCCCGAGCCTGCCAGGGCTTCGTCGGCCGGTTGTGCGCGCAGGGCATGCCAGGCAATCCACAGCAGGTAGGCGGCGCCTGCGAGCTGAATCGCGCCCATTAGCCAGGGTGTCTGGCTGATGATCAGTGCAATACCCAACAGCGCATAGGTGACATGAACGGCAATGCCCAGGCCAATACCCAGGCTGGTCCACAGTGCGGGGCCGCGACCCTGCGTCATGGCCTGACGCAAGACGACGGCAAAGTCGGGGCCGGGGCTGGCAACAGCCAGCGCATGGGCGACGATGACGGTGATCGCCACCTGAATGGGGTCGGACACGGGTGGGTCGCAGTGAGGTCAGCCGCCTATTGTGCGGGCCTGGCGGCGATGCGTCAGCCTGGTCGACCGGCCGGTTCGCGAGGCGTGTCCCAGCGGGCGCCGCAGCCGCTCAGCTCCCGGTCACCCAGATGGACAACGACGGTCCGTGGCCAGCGTGCGCCCGACATGGCGTCGGTGCAGGGGTTGTCGCTGACCTCGATCCGCAGATGCTGGCTGTTGGTCTGGGCCTGGTACTGCCAGCCGCCTGCCACGGCGCGCGCCTGGGCTGGCGGGGTCACTACGACCTCGCTGCCATAGTCCGCGACCAGCGTCACCCGGTCATCCGGGACCACGGTGAGAAACCACCCCGGCTCCTGCCCCACGGCGTAGACGCTTGCACCGGCCATCCGGGCTGCTGCCATCCGTGATCCGGAGGGATTCTCCCTGCAGTCGTGGGCCTGTCCGTTCACCTCCAGGCGCGCATCCTGTCCATGTGACCAGAACAGATTCCCGGCCTCATCCGCGTAGCGTGTGCCCGAGGCGCTGGGGACGCGCCGTAGCTGCAGCGGTGCGTGCGTGGCGCCGAATACCGCGACATTCGTGCCCCGGCTTTGCACGATGACCTCCGCCACATCGCAGGCATAGGCCGTCACCACCGGAGCCTGCGCAGCGCCGCGTGGCCCGACCGGGCTGAGTTGCAGGTCCACCGGGACAGATGCCTCGCCGGCGGGCAGCGGGACAGGCGTGCGGGTGACATGGGTGACCTCACCACTGGCGGTGAACGCGCGGGCGTCGAGTACGTAGTGAAGCCCCTGTGCCAGTTCGGCCGGGCTATACACCATCGAGAAGGGATAGGGCGGCCGGGTGACTGCGCTCAGTGTGGTGACGGCCACGGCATCGGCCTCTGGTGCATCGGTGTGCTGCGGTCGCAGTCGGACTTCGATGCTAGCGTCGTCCGCCAGGCTGTGACCGTCGCTGGTGCGGACTTCGCCAAACAGGTTGATGCGGACGGCCTGCTGCCCCGCCGGTGAGTCGTCGGCTGTCCGGTTGCAGGCCGTCAGTCCCGCGGCGACCAGGCAGAGCAGCAGCGGACCAGCAATGCTTCGAGCCATGCGCGTGTCCTCGGGCTGTCGAAACCATGGGTCGGTCATTGGGCAGCGCCGACCGGGGGCAAGTTCAATGGCTGCAAACGCGGGCTACCGCCTCCTGCCAGCCGGCGTAGAGCGTGTTGACGGATTGGCTGGACGCAGTGGGTCTGAAGCGCTGATCTTCCCCCCACAAGGCTGCAATGTCGTCCAGTGACGCGTACACGCCGGCGTGCAGCCCCGCGAGGAAGGCAGCCCCCAGCGCCGTGGTTTCCGTGATCTGGGGCCGAACCACCGGCCGTTGCAGGATGTCGGCCTGGAACTGGCACAGCCAGTTGTTGGCGACCATGCCACCATCGACACGGAGTTCGACGGCATCCAGCGCATCGGCTTTCATGGCTTCCATCAGGTCCCGGGTCTGATAGCAGACGGATTCCAGTGCCGCCCGTGCGAAGTGGGCGATACCCGTGCCCCGGCTCAGCCCAAGCACCGCGCCGCGTGCATCCGGGTCCCAGTAGGGCGCTCCCAGGCCGGCAAAGGCCGGGACCAGATAGACGCCATCGTTGCCGTCCAGCGACTCGGCCAGGGCTTGGGTATCGGGAGCGGCATCGATGATCCGGAGTGCATCGCGCAGCCACTGCACGGCCGCGCCCGCAATGAAGATCGAGCCCTCCAGGGCATAGGTTGTGGTGCCATTGAGGCGGTAGGCGACCGTGGTCAGCAGCCGATTCTTCGATTGGACGAAGCGGTCGCCGATGTTCTGCACCATGAAGCAGCCCGTTCCGTACGTGTTCTTGACCATACCGGGTGCAAAACAGGCTTGGCCGATGGTGGCGGCCTGCTGGTCGCCAGCCACGCCGCCCACGGTGACCGGGGCGCCCAGCAGTTCGGCATCGATGACGCCAAATTCAGCGGTGGAGTCGAGCACCTCCGGCATCAGCGCGGCAGGCACGTCGAAAAAACGCAGCAAATCTTCGTCCCAGCGCTGGTCGACTATGTTGTACAGATTGGTGCGCGCGGCATTGCCGATGTCGGTGACATGCCGCTGGCCGCCGGTGAGCTTGAAGATCAACCAGCTGTCGATGGTGCCGAAGGCTAGTTCGCCGCGTTCGGCCCGCGCTCGAGCGCCCTCTACATGATCGAGAATCCACGCGATCTTGGTTGCCGAGAAATAAGGATCGAGCAATAAACCGCTGCGAGCGTTCAGCCACGCATCGGTGTCGTCCTGGCGCAGTTCACGGCATCGGTCGGCGGTTCGGCGATCCTGCCAGACGATGGCGTTGTGGATGGGCAGGCCGCTCTTGCGATCCCAGACCACGGTGGTCTCGCGCTGATTGGTGATTCCGCAGCCGGCCAGCTCGCTGGCCTCGATGCCGACCCAGTCCAGTACCTCACGGCAGACCTTGATCGTGTCGGACCAGATGACTTCGGCATCGTGTTCCACCCAGCCGCTCTGGGGGTAGATCTGCTCGAACTCGGTTTGGGCTGATCCGAGGATGCGGCCTGCTTGATCGAAGATGATCGCGCGTGTGCTGGTGGTGCCCTGGTCAATGGCCAATAGCTTGGTGCTCACGCTGGTCTCCTTGTATGTTGGCTGTTCGGTGCAAAACCTTGCACGACGACCCGGTCCAATTGAGCAAATGCACAGCCGGAGTTCAAGAATGTCTGTTCACAACGCGCAGCCGATCGCTTGGCTGAGCCTGCTGCTTGGCTTGCTGTGGGCCGGCGCTGCGCCGGCGGCGCCCAAGGCGGATTTGTGGCCGTTCTGGGCTGAGCACGATGCCGAATCGACCCTGTCCGTGGACCACAGCGCCTGGACCGACTGGTTGCAGCGATTCGTCCAGGTGCGGCGCAGTGGTGCCAATCGCGTCGATTACCGGGCCGTGAACCCCGCCGGGCGCGAACAGCTCGACCGTTATATCAACGGCCTGGTCGCCATGGATCCGCGCAGACTGACGCGCGCCGAGCAAAAGGCTTACTGGATCAATCTGTACAACGCCATCACGGTCCAGCTGATTCTTCAGGCCTATCCGGTCGACAGTATTCGCCAGATCAAGTCCGGATTCTTTTCGGCCGGCCCCTGGGGCAAGACCGTCGCCACCGTGGCCGGCCAGGCCCTGACGCTGAACGACATCGAGCACCGGATTCTGCGCCCAGTCTGGCAGGATCCGCTTATTCACTACGGCGTAAACTGCGCATCCATGGGCTGTCCGGACCTGCGGCCGCGGGCTTACACGGCTGCTCGTGTCGATCAGCAGCTTGCCGACAATGCGCGCGCCTTCGTCAATGACGCCCGGGGTGTGCAACTCGATGGCAACCGCTTGCAGGTCTCCAGCATCTACTGGTGGTTCAAAGACGACTTCGATGGCTCGGATGCCGGCGTGATTCGTCATTTGCGCGCTTACGCCGAGCCGGATCTTCGGGATGCCCTGGGCGCGGTGGAAGAGATCGACGACCATGCCTACGACTGGTCACTGAACGACGCCTCCTGACAGTGCGCGACGCTGCCCAGACATCGACGCAGGCAGTACACTGCGCCGCCATGACCGATCGACACTACCCCGCCACACGTCTACGCCGCTTGCGCAGCCAAGCTTTTCTTCGGGATTTGGTCCGTGAGCACCGGCTGTCGCCCGCCGATCTGATTCTTCCGGTGTTCATCCGTGAGGGGCAGGGCATCCGCGAGCCGGTGGCGTCCATGCCCGGCGTGCTGCGCCAGTCCCTGGACCAGCTGGTGATCACCGCCCGTGAGGCTGCTGACGCCGGCATCCCGGCGCTGGTGCTGTTCCCGCTGATCGAAGCCGCTCACAAGAGCGAGGATGCGGCGGCGGCCTGGGACCCGGAGGGGCTGGTCCCCCGTGCCATTCAGGCCATCAAGGCTGCGGTACCGGCGCTGGGTGTCATCACGGATGTGGCGCTGGACCCCTACACCTCCCACGGTCAGGACGGCCTGCTCGATGACAGCGGCTATGTGACCAATGATGCAACGGTCGATGCGCTGGTGCGCCAGTCTCTGTGCCATGTGGCTGCAGGTGCGGATGTGGTGTCGCCGTCGGACATGATGGATGGCCGCATCGCTGCCATCCGTCAGGCGCTGGAGGCCGAAGGGCATGTGAACGCGGCCATCCTCTCTTATGCCGCCAAATACGCCTCCGACCTGTACGGGCCGTTTCGTGATGCGGTCGGTTCGGCTGGCAACCTGGGTGGTGGCGGCAAGCACACCTACCAGATGGATATCGGTAACGGTGATGAGGCCCTGCATGAGGTGGCTCTGGACCTGGCCGAGGGTGCAGACATGGTCATGGTCAAGCCGGGCCTGCCGTACCTGGACATCGTGCGCCGCGTGAAGGAGCGATTCGGCGTTCCTACCCTGGCCTACCAGGTGTCTGGGGAGTACGCCATGCTCAAGGCTGCCACAGACCAGGGCTGGCTGGATGAGCGCAAGGCCGTGCTGGAATGTCTGCTTGCGTTCCGGCGGGCCGGTGCTGACGCGGTGCTGAGCTACTTTGCCCTGGATGCTGCCCGTTGGTTGCAGGAGGCCGCATGAGCGACCCGATTCGCCTCGCTGTCATCGGCAACCCGGTGGCGCACAGCCGCTCACCGGAGCTGCATCTCGGTTTTGCCCGCCAGCTCGGCATGACGCTGGAGTACGACCGCGTGGAGTGCGGCGCCGGTGAGTTCATCGACACGGCCAACCGCCTGCGCGAAACCGGCTATGCAGGAGCCAACGTCACCGTCCCGTTCAAGGCCGACGCCTTTGCGCTGTGCGACACACGCACGCCGGTGGCCGAACTGGCCCAGGCGGTGAACACGCTGCATTTCGTGGATCACTCGGTACTGGGTGACAACACCGACGGTACCGGATTCGTGCGCGATCTGACGACGCGCTGTGGCATCGAGGTGACGCACAAGACCGTGGTCATCATCGGTGCTGGCGGCGCTGTTCGCGGGCTGATGAAACCCCTGTTGGACCTGAACCCTGCCCGGGTGATCGTGGCCGGGCGCTCGCCGTATAACGCAGAGGCCATCGCCGAGCGCTTTGCCGATTTTGGGCCTGTGCAGGCCTGTACCTATCTGGCGCTTAAGGGTTGGCAGGCCGATGTGCTGATTCATGCCAGTCCGGCCGGTCATGTAGGGGGCATGCCCGCCCTGCCGCCGACGTTGCTTGCGCCCGATGCGCCTTGCTATGACCTGAACTATGGTCCGGCGCATACGGTGTTTCGTGAATGGGCGCTGGCTCGCGGCCAGCGGCCGGTGTTCGACGGTCTAGGCATGCTGGTCGAACAGGGCGCAGCATCCTTCGAGCGTTGGACTGGCCAGCGGCCGGACACGGCAAAGGCCCTCGCGGCGCTCAGTCATCAGGTGTCGCAGTCCTCATAGCAGGCGGGATCGAATCGCGGCGTACAAACGGCCAGAAAGACCAGATCAGTCGGCCCCGTGTTGCGGATGCGCTGGCGTTGGCCCGGTGCAATCTGCACCACCTCGCCGGGCCCCACAGCGCGCGCGGGTGCGTGGCCGATCTCTACCACGCCGCGGCCCTCCAGCAGGATGTAACGTTCCCGGATGCCGCGGAGTTTGTGCCAGCGGGTTTGGCCACCCACAGGAACACGCGCACGTGCCACGGACACCGCGGAATCCTGTGCGCAATTCAGGTATTCGAGGATATAGCAGCCTTCCTCGAACCAGTATTCTGCGTTGGTCAAGCAATGGCCTGTCTGGTCGATAGTCTGACCCTGAGTCTGCGGTCCGGAGGCGTCTGCAGGCAACGCGGATTCACGCGGCCACAACACCGGCTGTGGTATGCAAGACCCCGGAGATGAGGGGTCAACTCCAATGGTGGGGGGGTTTTGAGCGAGGATAACGGGGGGGCGGCGCCCCGAAGCAGCCGAGGGGGGCGTATCCGTGCCTGGCTGCGCAGAGAGCTGTCGGGCGACGATTTGCAATCCCAGATTACGTTGGCGATCGCCATTGCGGCGATGGTGCCGATGATTGTTGCTGTCTGCGTGGTGGTGACCTATCAAGGCATCCAACAGCGCTCCGCTGCGGCGAACGAGGTGGAAACATCGGTCCGTCTGGGTGCAACGGCGTTGGACGAGTATCTGGCACGCCATGCGCTGGCTCTGGAGTCACTGGGCCGCGAACTGCAGGCTCTGGAGCGTACCTCGGGGGATCCGGCGCGTGCGCTGCTCGACGTTCACGCGGTGTACGCCAGTTTCAAGACGATGGCGCTGATCAGCCCCCGTGGCGAGGTGGTTGCGGCCACTGAGCGCGTCGAAGGCAAGGTGCATCCCGCACCTGAGCGGATGGGTCAGGCGGTGTGGGACCGCGAATATTTCCGGCACGCCATGAGCGAGCCCGGGGTCCAGATTTCCGGCATTTTTGTCGATCCCTCCATTGACGCGGAACCCGTTGTCGCCCTGTCCCGTGTGGTCACCATTGCCGATCAGGCGACCTATGTGATCAAAGGCTCACTGCAGACCGCCAGCCTGGTACAACGGGTGCAGGGACAGGTTGTGACGCCGACGATTTGCATGGCCATTGTCGATGGATTGCAGCGGGTCATCGGGAGCAGCGAACACGAACGGTGGCCGCCGCTCAGCCAGGCGCCAGCGAGCTGGTTTGCCGATCTCGATGAGCAGCCCCGTGTCCGGCGAGCGATTGCCGGCGGTTGGACTGTGGTTGGCGGACTGGTGCACGACACGGGCGGCTGGCGGAATACCCAGACAGCTCAACTCATCGCGCTCTCCACATTATTAATGGGGCTGCTGGTGGCCTACATGGTGGGGCGCTGGATTGCCGGGCGGGTGAATGGGCCCGTCACGGCGTTGATTCGTGAACTGCGGGAGCTGGATCTCGAATCCTTGAGTGAGGCCGAGTTGAGCGACCCGGAACTCGATTGGCCCACGGAGATCCGTGTCCTGCGGCGCAAGTTCCTGGCGCTGCTCGTCAAGATGATCCATGCCCGCGACAGCCAGCAGGAGCTGCTGGCCCAGTCCGAGGAACTGCGGTTTGCACTCCATGACGAGGTGATGAGTCGCCAGGCCATCATCCAGGAGAAAACTGTCGCGCTGGAACGCGCCAATCAGACCCTGGAGCGACTGGCCCGCATCGACGGCCTGACGGGCTTATGTAACCGCCGCGTCTTCGACGAGGAGCTGACCCGCACCTGGCGGGCCGCGATTCGTGACCAGCAACCGCTGAGCGTGGTGCTCATCGATGTCGACCACTTCAAGGCCTATAACGACCAGTACGGTCACCTGATCGGCGACGATTGTCTGCGCGCGGTAGGGCGCGTACTGGAGGATGCGGCGCGTCGTCCGGGGGACCTGGCCGCGCGATTCGGCGGCGAGGAGTTTGCCCTGTTGCTGCCCAGGACCGATCTGGCGGGTGCGATCCGGATCGGCCAGGTGGTTGTTGATCAGGTGAGAGAACTCAAGATCGACCACGTCAAGGCCCCATTGGGCTGTGTGACGATCTCCGCCGGGGTGGCCCAGGCCACGACTGATGCGCAGGCAACGCCGGACAAGTTGCTCAGCGCCGCTGATGCCCAGCTTTATGTGGCCAAGGAATCCGGTCGTAATCGCTGCATGGGCTAATGCCACAGGCCGGCAGCATTGCCCTACGGCGACAGCCTCACCACACTCTGGGCTTTGCCCACACGCTGGCTCCGATCATGGACATACTGCGCACCCCGGAGGCGCGCTTCGACGCGCTGCCCGATTTTGCATTCGAGCCCCGCTATGTGCAGGTTGACGGGCTGCGCCTGCACTACCTGGACGAAGGGCCGTCTGATGCAGCGCCCATCTTGCTCATGCACGGGGAGCCGACCTGGAGCTATCTCTACCGCTTCATGATCCCCCCGCTGGTGGCGGCAGGCCATCGCGTACTGGCACCGGACCTCATCGGATTCGGCCGATCGGATAAGCCTTCGGCGCGGGCGGATTACAGCTACGCCGGGCAGGTGGCCTGGATGACAAGCTGGTTGCAGCAACTGGACCTCGGTGAGCTCACCCTGTTCTGCCAGGACTGGGGCTCGCTGATCGGGCTGCGACTGGCCGCAGAGCATGGGGATCGGTTTCGCGCCATCGTCTTGTCCAATGGCGGATTGCCGACCGGTGATCAGTCGATGCCGGCTGCGTTTCGTGCCTGGCAACGGTTTGCGCGCCAGTCCCCGGTATTCCCCATCGGGCGGATCGTCGCCTCCGGAACTCGCCGGCGTCTGAGCAGGGCCGAACGCGCAGCCTACGATGCGCCGTTTCCCGATCGCAGTTTCAAGCCTGGCGCCCGGATGCTGCCCTCTTTGGTGCCCAGCAGCCCAGACGATCCGGCTTCGGCAGCGAATCGACAGGCCTGGACCCAGCTAGGTCAGTGGAGCAAGCCCTTTCTGACCTGCTTTTCTACGGGTGACCCCATAACCCGGGGTGGCGATCGCCCCTGGCACGCCCATGTGCCGGGCGCGCGAGGGCTGAGTCATCAGCGCATTCCCGGTGGGCATTTTGTGCAGGAGGATCAGGGGCCCCGTCTGGCCTCGATTATCGACGACCTGCTGGCTGGACGCTTGTAGGCCTGGGCTGACAGTTCGTTCAGTCTTCGCTAACAGCCGGATCGGCTGCGGACTGACGGACAGCCATCCCCGTCGGGACCAGACTGGTGTACCATAACCACAACAGTCCGGTTCGGACGGAGACTCGCCATGACATTGCTGACCTTTGTGCGCCGCGCCGGCGTAGGCCTGGGCCTCGCTGCTGCCGTTGCCGTTTCAGGTTGCTCCTCCGGGGGTGAAGACAGCACGCCGGTTGCTGCCCCGGTTCAGGATCATCTCGACACGCTGATCGGAGACGAGCCACTCGATCAGTTGCAGATTGCCCTCGACACCCTGTTGTCTGAGCAAATTGCCGCCAACCTACCCAGCGACGCGGGCGGTCGTGTGCTCGGCAAGTTGTCGGATGTGCTGCTGGAACTCATCGACGCACCTGACGAACTGCTGGAGGCCCTGCTGTTGTCCGGCGCCCTGCTCATGGATGGTGAAGCCGACCCGGCGGTGTACCAGATGCTGCTCACCGATACCGGGCAGGAGATGATCGCCCATGTCCAGGGTGCGGTGTTTGATCTGGCAGGCGTGCTGCTGGACGCAGCGGGTTCCGGTGCGGGCGATCCGGTCAGCAGCCTCGCCGGTGAACTGCTGGCCCTGTCGGATTTGCTGAACAATCCTGCTGCCGTGGCCGACCTCTCCACGCTGCTGGAACCGCTGGCCGGAGCCGTTGCCGCACTGGAGCTGCTGGATGCTGCCGATTTGGCGATTCCCGAGCAGGGACAGGAGGCGGTGGACACCGTCCTGGACTTGGTCACCGGCAGCCTCGGGCGGGTTACGGAACTGCTCGCGGGCCTGTCTGACAGTGACGCCCCCGCCCAGGCACTGCTCCAGCCCATTGAAGCGCTGCTGGGTGGTCTACTGGCAGCGGCCCCCGATCTGCAGACCGTGGTTGCCGGTCTCCCGGACCGTCTGGGCTTTGATCCTGTGACAGCGACACTGGGGCTGGTTGGGACGCTGACCGGGCTACTGGATAGCGAGGGGTTGCTCGACCGGGTGAATGGTTTGATCAGCCCGCTAATTGCCCTGCTCGGTCCGCTCACCGGCCGACTCTCGCCGCTGCTGTGTGGTGTGCTCCCGTTGTGTGATGAGGGCTAGGAATCCCACTGCGAAGGCCTGATCGCACAGTCGCGAACACGGTTTCGCGGCTGTGCGCCGAATCGCCGCCGTCTGTCAGTCAGGTAAAGAGAACGTGAAGGCATTGCACTGAAACTATCAGTACTCACTGAACGCACTGATTGAAGCACGGAGGCTTTCCCCATGAACACAATGATTCGACACGGACTGCTTGGATGCGGTCTCGCTTTCACGGTTGGACTGGCCGGTTGCTCGGGTGGTGGTCACGAAGCCTCCACTCCGGCCCCTGTGACCGATGTACCGATGGTTGATATTGAGCCGCTCATCGGTGGTGAACCGTTGGACAAGCTGCAAATCACTCTGGATCAGCTGCTCATCGACACCCTGGCGGCCCGCCTGCCCGAGGCCGCCGGACGCGAGTTGGTCGCGTCGATTGCCCATGCAAGCATCACGCTGCTGGACGCACCCGACGAACTTCTGGAGGCCTTGCTGGTGGCCGGAGAGCTGGCCTCAGCCGGTGAGGCTGACCCGGCCGTGTTCCAGACCCTGCTTGCGGATGCCGGCGCCGAGGTTTTCCTGCATACCCGTGACGCCGTTGCCCAGCTGCTGAGTGGTCTTGCTTCGCTGGCACCCGGCAGCGAGCGCAAGCAAATGGACAGCTTGCTGGCGGCACTGACCGCGCTGGAGCAGCTGTTGGCCAATCCAGACGCTCTGGCTGATGCCGGCGTGCTGACACAGCAGATGCGTGCGGTCGCTAGCGAGTTGTCTGCGCTGAACCCGCAGGCCCTGGACTGGTCACCCGCCAGTCACCAGGGTCTGGCCACGGCGCTGGCTGTGCTGGTGCCCACGCTCAGCCAGACAGCCGGCATGATCGACGGCTTTAGCGGACCGGCCACCGGTTTCCCCGATGCCGCCATGCTGGGTTCGGTGGAAAACATGCTCCTGGGTCTGGAGGACATCCTGCCCCTGCTGGCCGGAACGCTGGAAGATCTCGCCAACGGTGAGCCCGATCTCGCTGCGCTCATCGTCGATCTTGCTGCGGAGCTGGATGCACTGCTGGGCGAGCAAGGCGTGCTACCCATGGTCGTTGAGGTGCTCTACACTGTACTGGTTGCTGTCCTGACACCTGTCACCGGTGGCCTGTCGGCCCTGCTGTGCGGGTTGCTGCCCTTATGTGACTAGCACGGGCTCGGCCCATCAGCTCTTGCAGTTGATGAGTGCATGGGGCTTCAACGCAAACGGCCGGCGGCGACGAGCCGCCGGCTTCGTTATGCTCAGGGGCTGATCCGCCCAGGAGAGCGTCTGTGTCCCAGTCGACACTCGCACCGCGACCGGTGTCGGCATCCGCTATACGCGGACATGTCTACAAAGTCTTTCCCAACGACATGAACGCCCATCGAACCGTGTTCGGCGGTCTGGTTATGTCCACCATCGACCGCCTTGCGCTGGTGGTTGCTGAACGCCACAGCGGCCGTGTCTGCGTAACCGTCTCCGTCGATGCCATGCATTTCCTGTCGCCGGCCGCCGAGGGGGACACGCTGATCTATGCAGCATCCGTGAACCGGGCCTGGCGGACCTCCATGGAAATTGGTGCGCGGGTCATTGCCGAGAACAGCTACACCGGAGAGACCCGGCATATCGTGTCGGCCTACCTCACCTTCGTGGCGCTGGATGAGCACAATCGGGCGATTGACGTGCCGCCAGTTCAGCCAGAATCCGAGATCGAGGCGCAGCGGTATCGCGAGGCCGAAGTTCGTCGCAGGCTACGGCTCGAGCACGCCCAGACCCTGCACGCAATGCGAGAGGGACGAACATGAGAAATCCGATGACGATTGGCGTGGCCGGGGCCGGCAGCATTGGCGCCTATCTGGGCGCCCGCTTGGCGGCGGCAGGCCACCGCGTCCGGCTGCTGGGACGCCAACGCCTGGCGGATGCCGTTGCCGAACAGGGGCTGCGCGTCAGCTCGCTGGAGGGCTTTGATCAGACGCTGGCTGCCGATGCGCTGGATGTCGTGACCAACGCTGCCGAACTGGCGGGCTGTGACCTCATCCTGGTGACAACCAAGAGTCACGACACCGAGGCCATGGCGTGTTCGCTGGCACCTCATCTGAACAAAGGCGCGACCGTGGTGAGTTTTCAGAACGGTGTGCGCAACCCTGCCGTGCTGCGCGAACGCTTGCCTGATCAGCATGTATTGGCGGGCATGGTGCCCTACAACGTGATCTGGGCCGACGCTGCACATTTCCATCAGGGTACGAGTGGATCACTGGTCGTGGAAACCGGTGAGCCGCTCGACCACATCGCCCGCGCCGTCGGCGAGGCATTCAAGCAGGCGGACTTGCCCGTTGTGCTGGAGGAGGACATCGACGCTGTGCAATGGGGCAAGCTGGTGGTCAACCTCAATAACGCGACGAATGCCCTGTCAGGCATACCGCTACAGGCGCAGCTTGCCGATCGGGATTATCGACGTGCGACAGCGGCTGCGCAGCGGGAAGCACTGGCCCTCATCACGGCGGCGGGTTTTGCCGTCAAGCGCTCCGGCAAAATGTTGCCGACGCTCATGCCGAAGATTCTGGTTGCGCCCGACTGGCTGTTCCGGCGGGTGGCTGCGGGCATGGTCAAGGTGGATCCGCAGGCGCGGTCGTCCATGTGGGAGGACCTGACAAAAGGTCGCAAGACAGAGATTGACTACCTCAATGGTGAGATCGTCCGGCTGGCCGAGAGCATCGGGCGCCAGGCGCCCATCAACGCGGCGGTTTGTCAGCTGATCCACGCCGCCGAACAGGCTCAGGCCTCCCCCGAGCTCGGGTCGCAGGCGCTACTCGAACAACTCGGCGTACGACGCTAACGCACGCAACGGTGCGGTCATGCTCTGCGGGTATACCCCATGGCTGGACCGCGCGTGAAGTCGACAGTAGGAGCATGCATGCGAAGACGGACCAAGATTGTCGCCACCCTGGGCCCCGCCACCGATGGCGCCGGGACCATCCGGGACCTCGTCCTGGCCGGGATGAATGTTGCGCGGGTGAATTTCTCGCACGCCACGCATGATGAACACCGTCGGCGCATCGATGCCGTGCGCAAGGCGGCCGAGGACACGGGTCGGGAGGTCGCCATCCTGGTCGACCTGCAAGGCCCCAAGATTCGCATCGAAGGCTTTGCCGACGGGCCGGTGCAACTCGAGGACGGAGCCCAGTTCACGCTGGACACGGCGCTGGACCACAAGGCCGGAACCGTCGAGCGGGTCGGTATTAGCTACCCGGCGTTGACCACCGACGTTCAGGCCGGCGATGTGCTGTTGCTGAACGACGGTGCCATTCGCTTGGAGGTCGAGGCCATCGACGGTCCGGCCGTGCAGTGCCGCGTGGTGTCCGGCGGATTGCTGTCAGACCGCAAGGGCATTAACCGCCTGGGCGGGGGGTTGTCGGCCGAAACGCTCACCGACAAGGACCGCGAAGACGTCAAACTGGCCGCCGAAATCGGTGCCGATTTCGTGGCTGTATCGTTTCCGCGTACGGCGGCCGACATGCAGGCCGCGCGCGACCTTTGTGAATCCCACGGGCTGGACGCCCATCTCATCGCCAAGATCGAACGGGCCGAGGCGCTGGATGATCTGGAATCCATTGTTGAAGCCTCCGATGGCGTCATGGTGGCGCGCGGTGACCTCGGTGTGGAGATCGGCGATGCCGAACTGCCGGCCGTGCAGAAGCGCATCATCGCCCTGGCCCGCGAGATGAATCGTGTGGTGATTACCGCCACGCAGATGATGGAATCCATGGTCCACCAGCCCATCCCTACCCGGGCGGAGGTGCTAGACGTGGCCAATGCGGTCATGGACGGTACCGACGCTGTGATGCTGTCGGCGGAGACGGCGGCCGGCAAATATCCGGTCAAGGCGGTCGATGCGATGGTGCGCGTCTGCCTCGGCGCCGAGAAGCACCTGGTGTCCCGGCGTAAACGGTCAAAAAAGGCGGACCATTTCGCCCGCACCGATGAAGCCATTGCCATGGCGACCATGTACACGGCCCGGCACATGCACGCCCAGGCCATCATCTCGCTCACCGAATCGGGCGCCACCGCACGCATGATGTCGCGGCAGGACATCGGCATCCCCATCTTCGCGATGACCCGGTTTGCTTCCACGCGTCAGCGCATGTGTTTATGCCGAGGCGTCTATCCCATTCACTTCGACGCCACGCATCTGGATTCCTCGCTCAAACCCATTCGTGAGGCGATTAATTGCCTGCGCGACCGCGGTCTGGTGGCCGACGGCGACCGTGTGCTCATCACCAAAGGTGACTTTACCGGTCCCGGCGGTACCAATGCCTTGAAAATCGTGACGGTGGGTGAGTATTAGGGACTTGTGCCTCGCACCCCAGATTCGCGGTTAGATCGACAACAAAAAGTCGTTGACCAGAGTGGCGACCCGCCGTGGATCTTCCAGGCCCGCCAGGTGGGCGATGCCATCCAGCACTTCAAAGCGGGCGCCGGGAATGGCGTCGGCCATGCGCCGGGTTTCCGCAACCGGGAAGGTGGCGTCCTCGGCACCGGCCACGACCAGCACGGGAATGCGGATCGTGGATAGCGTGGCCAACTGGTCCGGGCGCTCCGGGACCACGCTACGGATGGCCCAGTGCACGGATCGACCATCGATATGGCGCAGTTCGTCGCGGATCTGCTGGATGACCTGCGGCCGGTCGCGCCGGGTGGTTGGGCCGACGAAGGCATCGATGGCCACGCGCTCCAGCGGGCGCGGGATGTGGCCCGCGCGCTGGATGATGGTGCTGAGCACCAGAAATTCCAGTCGCTGACGCCAGCCCACCGGCGAGCCGGTGCAGTTCATCAGCACGGCGGCGCGGAGTCGCTCCGGTGCCATCGCGGCCAGCGTGCCACCCATCATGCCGCCCCAGGAGTTGCCGACAAAGACCGCCTGGCCCGGCGTTGTCTCGATGGCATCCAGCACAGCGAGCGCGCTGAGTACACAGGCCGGGAAGTCGAAGCCGCTTTGTAAAGCCTGGCTGCGCCCCTGGCCGGGCGGGTCGATCAGCACGACTTGATGGTCGGCGGCGTGATGCGCGGCCTGGCCCAGCCACATATCGCCGCTCATGAGCAGGCTCGGCCAGAACAGCATGACCGGTCCATTGGCCGGTCCGACCTGCACATGCAGATGGCCGAGGGGGGTGGGAATGCTGCGGGTGTCCAGTTCCATGTGCCGGCTCCGTCCGTGGGGCTAGTGAGCGATTGTGTCGAAGTGCCCTGACACGAGAAAGTTGCGGGTCAGCGTGATGACGCGGTCATCGCGCATGATGAATGTGTGGCTGGCGTCCACCGTGCGGAACGCCTGCATGCCATCGAGCTTGGCGCTGGCCACGGAGACCTTGCCGTCATCCGGTCCGGGTATCCAGGCCGAGAACAGCGGGTTGTAGCTGCGGGTGCCGGTGATGATGCCGAGGCTAAATGTCGCGGGGCCCAGTCTGGCGGGCAAGTCGTCGGGTCCGGTGCCCAGCGTGGATCCAGCCGGGCCATTCCACCAGCGAAACGGCGGCCAGTGACCCATGCGATCGACCAGCTCGCTGCCGTGATTGGGAGGGCTGAGCATGACCACCCGCCCAATGGCCGGTGCGTCGTCCAGCGTGGCCAACTGGCGCACGAGGATGCCGCCCATGGAATGTGTCACGAAGTCGATCGGAGTGTCGGCGTCGTCCCGACACTGGTGGATGGCCGGGAGGACCACCTCGCGGGCCAGCTCGGCAACGGTGGCGGTGGTCGAGGGGTAGTTGATATTGCAGACGCGGCGGCCGGTTGCAGCCAATGCGTCTGCCAGGGGCTGCATGGACCGCGCGGAACGCGCCAAGCCATGCAGCAACACCACCGGCCCGCTGGCAACGGATTCCGAGGGCGCTGCACCGGCGGGTGCGACCATGGCGGCGCAGCTCAGGCCGATGGCCAGCCGCGCCGCGTTGCGCAGCGGCCTATAAATGCAGGCCGCACTCCGTCTTGGGCTTGCCAATCCAGCGTCCGGCGCGGCCCTCACCCTTGACGGTGCAATGGGTGCAGCCAATCGACTGGTAGCCCTGCGCCACCAGTGGGTGAAACGGCAGGCCGTGGTCGCGGATATAGGCTTCACGCTCGTCCTTGGTCACGTCGATCATCGGGTTGAACTTGATGATGCCTCGACGCTCTTCAAAGATCTCCATTTCCGAGCGCGTGTCGGTCTGCCAGCGCATCAGGCTGGAGATCCACACGTGGTAGTTGGGCTTGATTGCTTCCAGCGGCTCGACCTTGTTGATGGAGCAGCAGAAGTCGGGATCGTGGCTCCAGGTCTTGTCCTTGCGCGTGAACTCGTGCTTCCACTCCTCGGCCTTGAGCGCCTGGACCCGCAGGCCGTACTCGGCTGCCAGAAACTCCCGGTACTTCACGGTCTCCTCGAAATGGTAGCCCGTGTCGATAAAGGAGATTTCCTGATCTGGCCGGATGTTGGAAATGATGTGCAGGAAATAGGCGGAGGTCGCGGCGAATGACGAGGTGACCAACACCTTGGCCGGGTCAAAGTCTTCGTAGACCTTGCGAATCCGGTCACCAAACGCCAGCGGCGCATAGGCGGCGTTCAGGGCCTCCAGGTCGGCTGCGGTCAACCCGGCCGAATTGCCGGCGGGTTGGTCTTCGATGTTCAGCACGGTGGCGCTCTGCATGGTCTGGTCCCATTCCAACTGCGACGCGCAGTGTAGGGGCGCGCTCTGGCCGCCACCAGAGACCGGCCGGGATTGGAATAAGGTAAGAAGCGGGCAGTGCGACGCCCGCCGCTACTCGGTGAGCCGGAATTCGACGCGACCGGGGTCAGCAGCCAGCTGCGCGGCCGTGAACCGCCACGGAATCCATGCCTTGTTGGCATAGGCCTCGGTCATGTTCTGGAAATAGGGCGAGGCCGGATCGGTGGACTGCGAGTAGGTTACGAAGCCCTCGGCAATCGGGTCGCCGTTGTCATCCCAGGTGACGGTCTGGATGTAGCTGTTGCCGTAAGTCACCGGGTAGCGGCCATCGACCAGCTCGCCGCGAGCGGCGATGGTGAACGCGCCTTCGAAGCCGTTGCCGCCAAAGACCGGCACCGGGTTGGCCTGGTCGTGCACGGCCGAGACCTGCAGTGCGCCGAGTGGGGCGTCTAGTGCCACGCCGGCCTGCTCCAGTGCCTCGATGGCGTCGGCCAGAGCCGAGACAACCTGTGGGTTCAGGGGGTTGAGTGTATGGGGCGTGTTGACGGGATCGCTGGTGTCGAAGGGGCTGAGCCACAGCGGTAGCAGCGCATCATCGGCTCGCTTCCAGAATTCCCGCCAGATGTGGCCGCCGACCGAATCGAGATTCAGCGCGCCGTCCCATGAGGCCAGCACCGCACATGCGCCACTGACATCCACCGGCGTTAGCGAGGAGGACAGGATGGTTCCTAACGGGCAGATCGAATCGAGCACGGTTTGCCGGGCCAGACGCTCGGTCATCAAAGCGCTGGACAGGACGATGTCCTGTAGCTCGGCCAGATCGGCAAAGCCCGTGCCCGGACGCCCGTCGCTCCCGTCGAGCCGGTCCTGGACCTGCCGGATGCAGAGCCGGGTACGCAGGCTGCGCTCGGTTTCCTCGTCACCGATGATGGCTGCATACCCGGTCACCGGCTCATCCGGGTGGGTGAGCCAGTAACTGTCGTTGCAGTTGTGCACCCAGTCATCGCGGAGCAGCGACGGCAGATTGCCAGGCCCAAAAATGCCCGGAGCGGGTGCGTCGTCGTCGGTCCCCCAGTCGCAGTCGGAGCTGGAGCCGCGCAACACCGGCAAGCCGGGCATCAGCGCGCCGACCACCGGACCCAGCAGACTCTGGCATTGCGTGACCTTGCTATCCGGCACGTTGGGCACGACGGTGATGTCGGCGTAGTAGGCCGGCTCGCCGGGGCCGGTGGCAGCCGTGTTGACCCAGGGCACGCCCAGGATGTCCTTCTGCTTTTGGATGAAGTCATCCAGTGACTCGGCGCGGTTCCACGCGAAGAACTGGTTGATCATCCGGGTGTTTTCGGCGTTGGCGTCGCGCAGCGTATAGGCGCGCAGAACGTCCCAACCCAGTACCGGGATGCCCAAGACACTCAGGCTCATCATCGGCCCGTAGTGGCTGCGGTACAGGGTGCGGGATTCTTCCGTCAGGCTGCCATCCGTCTCCAGGACCTGAATGCTGTAAGTCTCGGATTCCATTTCGACGGCCTCGCCATCGAAGAGGTAGCTGGTGGGGTTGCCTGGCACCAGCGTCAGTTCATAGAGCCCGAACCGGTAAGCCGTCGAGACCGTATGGCTCCACGCCACATGGCGATTGAAACCGATGAGTGCTGCCGGCACGCCGTAGAGCGAGGCGCCCATGATGTCCAGCTCGCCCGGGATGGTCATGTGCGCTTGATAAAGCCGCTCCGTGCCTTCCCAGGGGAAGTGCGGGTTGCCGAACAGCATGGACTGGCCGGTCTGCGTCGCCTCCCCCGATAGCGCGTACATGTTGCTGCCGATGGGCAGGCCGCCCTGTAACGGGAATTGCTCGCGGTCTGTTGCGACCGCAGGTGTCGTCTGGCCGGGCAAAGGTGGCTGGGCGGCACCAATCTCGGTGACCAACGCTGAACTGCTGGCGATGATTGCCAGGCGGAAATAGCGGCGGTACACATCATCCGCGGTGATGGGGGTCACCCATCCCGCGTCGCGGCAGGCCGCGTGGCGTCCCGGGTGCTCGCCGGCCTGTAGCTCACGCACGTAGCGGGAGTAGCCGGCCGCGAATCCGACGGTGGCGGCGGCGGCTTCGGGTGAGGCATCGGCGCGCAGGGCCGCGACCCGCTCTTCGATCTGCATATGCCGCCAGAAGAAGTCCGAGTCGACATTGTTGGACGTATTGCCGTTAGCCGGGATGCTATAGCTGCCGTCGCGGCCGAAGAACTCGGCCCGGCGACCCAGCGTGGTGATCAAGTCCTCGGCGAGGATGCAGAGATTGTCCTCGGCGTGGACATAGCCGTAGCCATAGCCAATATCGCCGTAGTCCTCTCCGGTGATGTGGGGCACGCCATCGCTGTCGCGGACGATGGTCGCGTCGTAGGTGGGTGCTGCGCCGACGGGCGAGTTGTCGCCCGGGTCGCTGCCGATACTGCCGCCGCATCCCGCCAGTGACAGAAGTCCACAGGCGGCCAGGCCGGCCGCCCAATGTGCGTGTCGCATCCCTCTCCTCCCCCGCGCAGTCCCTGCGCTATGCCATCGGTCTGCGGATCGATACCGTCCGCTTACGACCGCATGCTACGCAACGGGAAGCTGCCCGGGTGGCCCAGGGCTTCGATGCCCACAAGCCGGATAAGGACACCGGCCTGCGGTGGTTTGGGCACACCGCAGGCCGGCAGGGGTGCTACTCGCTGATGCGGAACTCGCTGAGATTGGGGTCGGCGGCAATCTGATCCGGGGTGAACCGCCACGGAATCCACTGCTTGTCCGAATAGGCCTGGGTCATGTCCTGAAAGTACGGTGACGCCGGATCGGTGGACTGTGAATAGGTGACAAATCCTTCGGCGATCGGGTCGCCGTTGTCGTCCCAGGTGACGGTCTGGATATAGCTGTTGCCGCGAACCACCGGATAACCGCCATCGACCAGGTTGGCCCGGCCGGCAATGGTGAACGAGCCTTCGAAGCCTTCACCGCCGAAGATCGGGATCGAGTCGTGCACGTTCGAGGTCTGCAGACTGCCCATGGTGGCGTCCAGGGCCACACCTTGGTCACCGAGCACTTCGACGGCATCAGCCAGTGCCGCAACGACCTCCGGGTTGGCGGTGTTGAGATCCCGTGGTGTGTTGACCGGGTCATCGACGCTGAACGGCGTCAGCCATAGCGGCAGGCTGGTGTCGTCGGCCCGGCGCCAGAACTCCCGCCAGATGTGACCGCCGACCGCGTCCAGGTTGTTGGAGCGGTCCCAGGTTTCCAGTACGGCACAGGCGCCGGAGATATCGACGGGCGTGCCGCCACTACTGATTGCGGTGCCTGTCGGGCAGATATCGGCGAGCACGTCATCCAGTGCGATGCGGGCGGTGTACACGGCGCTCGACAGCACGATGTCCTGCAGCTCGGCCAGATCGGCAAAGCCCGTGCCCGGCCGGCCGTCGCTGCCGTCCAGGCGTTCCTGCACGTGGCGAATGCAAAGCCGTGTGCGGAGCGAGCGGGCCGATTCCTCGTTACCGATAATCGCGGCAAAGCCGGTAATCGGTTCTTCGGGGTGCGTCAGCCAATAGCTGTCATTGCAGTTGTGGACCCAGTCGTCGCGTTCCAGCGTGGGCAGATTGGAGGGGCCGAAAATGCCAGGCGCGGGTGCGTCGTCGTCGGTGTCCCAGTCACAGCTGGCTTGATTGCCCGACAGCACGGGCAAGCCGGGGACGAGTTGGGCAAAGGCGGCCGAGACCGTGCTCTGGCAGGCCTGAACCTTGCTGTCGGGCACATTGGGCACGACGGTCACATCACCGTAGTACGCCTGCCCGTTGGGTCCGGTGGCAATGGTGTTGACCCAGGGCACACCCAGCACGGAGGCGTGCAATTCGATGAATTCTTCCAGCGAATCGGCGCGATTCCATTCGAAGAACTGGTTGATCAACCGCGTGTTCTCGGCATTGGCGTCGCGCAGCGTATAAGCCCGGTCCGTGCCCCAGGGCAGGACCGGCACGCCGGAGACCGTGAGCGTCAGCATGGGCCCGAAGCGACTCTTGTACAGCGTACGCGTCTCCTCAGTGATGGAGCCGTCGGACTCCAGTACCTGCACGGTGTACTCGGTGGGCTCCATGGCCACGGTTTCGCCGTCGAACACGTAGCTGGTCGGGTCGCCGGGCGCCAGGGTCAGCTCATAGAACGTGAAGCGGTAGGCCGTCGACACGGTATGGCTCCAGGCCACGTCCTCATTGAAGCCGATCAGTGCCGCGGGTACGCCGTAGAGCGCGGCGCCCATGATGTCGAGTTCACCCGGAATCGTCATATGCGCCTGGTACAGCCGCTCGGTGCCAATCCACGGAAAATGTGGATTGCCGAACAGCATGGACTGGCCTGACTGGGTGGCGCCGGCCGACAGCGCATACATGTTGCTGCCGATATCCAGGCCGTTGCTGAGCGGGAACTCGGCACGGTCCACGCTGCTGGTGGTCTGCTGCTGGCCCCCAACCGGCGGTTGGGCCCCGGCAATCTCGCTGACAAACACCGAGCTACTGGCCAGGACCGACAGCCGGAAATAGCGACGATAAATATCCGTGGCGGTAATCGGCGTGACCCACTCGGCATCGCGGCAACTGGCGTGGCGACCGGGATGCTCGCCGGCTTTCAGCTCGGCGACGTAGCGCGAGTAACCGGCCGCGAAGCCTGCCGTGGCGGCTGCGGCCTCCGGACTGGCGTCAGCGGCCAGTGCAGCGACGCGCTCGGCGGTGGCGGCGTGGCGCCAGAAAAAGTCGGATTCGACGTTGTTGGAGGTATTGCCATTGGCCTGGAGCGTGTACGTGCCATCGCGGCCGAAATAACGCGCGCGCTCACCCTGAATGGTGATCAGGTCCTCGGCCAGTACGCAGAGATTGTCCTCTGCGTGGACATAGCCATAGCCGTAGCCGATGTCGCCGTAATCGTTCCCGGTAATATGCGGTACGCCAAAGGATCCGCGCTTGATCTGGGCGTCGTAGGTGAAGCTGCCGGTGACTGGGTCGTTGTCGCTGGTGGGTTCGCCGAGTCGCTGGGAGTTGCCGCAGCCGCTGGTCACAAGCAAGCTGGCAGCCAGCGCCAGGGCGCCGAGAATCGAGTGTCGCATGGTTGTCTCCTGCACCACCGGGGCATGCGGCTCCGGGGGTATGTCGTTGTTGGCTGGGATCTTTGTCCCAGGCCGCGACATCTTACCGCAGCGGCGATGGCCCTGACCCCGATGTGCAGGGACCGGGCGCAAAAAAATGGGTATCCGGAATGAAGTGTGTTTGCCCTCCCCAAGACCAGATGTGACAAAGATTCCGTAGAACGGAATTGACTGTGTGAGCAACCCATCTGACAATCGTTCCATAAGACGGAATGGGGTGTGTTTACCCCGTGCATCAAATGGGGAGACACATGCCGCTGTCATGGAACGAGATCAGGGATCGCTCAGTCACGTTTGTGCGTGAGTGGGAAGGTGAGTCATCGGAGCACGCGGAAGCCAAGAGCTTCTGGGATGCGTTCTTTCAGGTGTTCGGGGTCAGCCGTCGTCGGCTGGCGTCCTTCGAGAAGCACGTCAAGAAGGCAGACGGCCATGACGGCTTTATCGACCTGTTCTGGCCCGGCATGTTGCTGGCGGAGCACAAGTCGCTTGGCAAGAACCTGGATTCCGCCTACGACCAGGCCACGGACTACTTTCCCGGCCTGAGCGACAAGGAGCTGCCCCGCTACATCATCGTTTCAGACTTTGCCCGCTTCCGGGTGCGGAATCTGGACACGGGTGAAAGCATGGAATTCCCGCTGGCCGACCTGCCGAAGAACCTCTCCCTGTTCGGCTTCATCGCGGGCTACGAGACGCGGGAATACAAGGAACAAGACCCGGTAAACATCAAGGCCGCTCAGAAGCTGGCCGAGCTGCACGATGCGCTGCGTGACGTGGGTTATGAAGGCCACGAGCTGGAGGTCTACCTGGTCCGCATCCTGTTCTGCCTGTTCGCGGATGACACGGGCATCTTCATGCCCCGCAGCGCGTTCGAGGATTTCATTCGCGTTCGCACGTCGGAGGATGGTTCCGACCTGGCCCCGCGCATCAACCAGATATTCCAGACACTCAACACGCCGCCAGAAAAGCGCCTGAAGAATCTGGACGAGCAGATCGCCGCGTTCCCCTATGTGAACGGACGACTGTTCGAGGAATACCTGCCGCAAGCCAGCTTCGACAATGCGATGCGGGAAACGCTGTTGGATTGCTGTGAGCTTGATTGGGGTGGCATCAGCCCGGCTATTTTCGGCTCCCTGTTCCAGGGGATCATGGATGCCGATGTGCGTCGGAATCTGGGCGCTCACTACACCAGCGAGCAGAACATCCAAAAGGTCATCGGGCCGCTGTTCATGGACGATCTGTGGGCCGAGTTCGAGCGCATCAAGACGCAGAAAACCAAGCTGGCCGCGTTCCACGAGAAGCTGGGCAGCCTCAACTTCTTCGACCCGGCCTGCGGCTGCGGCAATTTCCTCGTTATCAGCTACCGCGAGCTGCGCCTGCTGGAGCTGGAAGTCATCAAGCGGCTGCATGGCTCGGATCAGCAACAGCTTTCGATGGATGCTGTAGATCAGTACGTGAAGGTGGATGTGGATCAGTTCCACGGCATCGAAATCGAAGAATGGCCCGCTCAAATCGCTCGTGTGGCGATGTGGTTGATCGACCACCAGATGAACCTGCTGGTCGGAAAGGCGTTCGGACAAGCCTTGGTTCGCATTCCGCTGGTGAAGTCCGCGAACGTGGTTCACGGCAATGCGTTGCGTCTGGATTGGCAAGCAGTCGTATCTTCGTCCAGGTGCTCGTTTGTCATCGGCAATCCTCCGTTTTCGGGGGCGATGGTCATGGACGATCAAGCCAGAAATGACCGTCGTGATGTTCTTGCTGATATAGCTGGCTCCGGTGTACTGGATTTCGTTTCTTGTTGGTATTGGCTTGCGGCCAAATACATTCAAGGTTCTTCGATTCGGGCCGCATTGGTATCTACCAACTCGATAACTCAAGGGGAGCAGGTGGCGCTGCTGTGGCAGCCGATGACCGACCGATTCGGAATCACCATTCACTTCGCACATCGCACGTTCAAATGGCGAAATGAGGCAGCTGGAGTCGCCGCAGTCCATTGCGTGATCATTGGGTTCGCCGCATGCCCTACAGAGAAACCCGTACTCTTCGACTATGAGGACGTGGCCGGTGAGCCGCTGGCTCGTCCTGTGAAAAACATCAGCCCGTATCTGGTAGACGCACCAACATTTTTTGTGCCGAACCGATCCGATCCAATGTGTGCGGTCCCGGCCATGCGGTTCGGAAGTATGCCGCGAGATGGCGGCAACCTGATCCTAACTGATGAAGAGAGAGATGAACTGGTAAGTCAGGAGCCGGGCGCGGAACCATGGCTCAAGAGATATACGGGCGCTCAGGAGTTTCTGAACGGTGGAATGCGGTGGTGCCTCTGGCTCCCAAATGCAAACCCCAGCGACTTGAGATCACTGCCGCGTGTCCTGGCTCGCGTTGAGGAAACAAGAAAATTTCGATTGGCGAGCAAGGCTGCCGCGACAAGAAAATTTGCCTCAACTCCGGCAACTTTTTGCCAAGTCGCCCAGCCGGACACCACTTATCTTTTGGTGCCCAGCGTTTCGTCTGAGCGCCGGGCAGTCGTGCCAATCGGCTTCATGTCGCCAGAAGTCGTGGCAAGCAATCTGGTTTTCGTTGTACCGGATGCGACTACTTTTCATCTCGGTGTCCTTTCTTCGGCCATGCACATGGCATGGATGAAGGCCGTTTGTGGGAGGCTGGAAAGCCGGTATCGCTACTCGAAAGACATCGTTTACAACAACTTCCCTTGGCCCATTGATGCCAATGAAAAGCAGCAGGATGCAATTTCGGCTGCCGCCCAAGCTGTTCTCGACGCCAGAGCGCAGTTTCCTGACGCGACGCTGGCTGATCTGTACGACCCACTGAGCATGCCCCCTACGCTCGTCAAAGCGCATCAGACGCTCGACAAGGTCGTTGACGCGGCCTATGCCCCCAGCGGCGGGAAACGCACCTGGGCGACCGAGGCGGAGCGTGTGGCTTTCCTCTTCGAGCAATACCAGAAGATCACCTCGTTGCTGCCGCCTGAGAAGCCCAAGGGCCGCAAGAGGAAGTCGGCGTGAGTGGCACGGACATCCTGCGGCTGCCGAACCTGCGGGCTGCGGAGGTAGATGAACAGGACGATCACTACCACATCCGTGCGGACGGCCAGGGCGTGCCAACCAGCTGCCCAGCATGTCGTGGTGGCAACCTCAGTGGTCATGGGCGTAACAAGCAGGAATTCATGGATGTGCCGATCCATGGCAAGCGAACCTTGATCGAGATCGACCGTCGCCGCTTCCGTTGCAAGGACTGCGGAAAGACACTGTTTTCCAGCCTACCGGACATGGATGAAAAGCGGCTGGCAACGCGCCGCATGGTGAGCTACGTTGAGGAACGCTGCCTTCGAGACACGTTCGCTGCCCTGTCACGCGACATTGGCGTGGACGAAAAGACCGTGCGCCACATTTTCGACGACTACGTGACCCGCATGAAGGCGACGGTGACATTCGAGACGCCGGAAATCATGGGCATTGACGAACTGAAGATCGTCGGCCAATACCGCGCCATGATCACCAACGTACAGGCGAATTCGCTCTTCGACATGCTGCCCACCCGCAAGAAGGCGGACCTGATCAAATACTTCAAGACGATGCCGGACAAGCACAAAGTCCGCGTCATCACAATGGACCTGTGGAACGTCTACCGGCAGGTCATGGAAGATCAGTTCCCGAAGCAGATGATCGTAGCGGATCGCTTCCACGTTCTGCGCATGGCCAATGACGCCATGGAGAAGACTCGCAAAGCCGTCCGCAAGACCCTGGACACTCGCACCCGGCTACGGCTCAAGGATGACCGTTTCGTACTGCTGGCCAGGCGCAAGAACCTCGATGACAAGCAGCTTGAGAAGCTGAAGGACTGGGAAACCCGGTTTCCCGTGCTGGGAGCCGCCTACGTCGCCAAAGAGGCGTTCCACGGCCTCTACGACTACCCCAGCCGCGCCAGCGCCGAAGCGGCTGCCAGAGCGTGGAAGGATTCGATACCTGCCGAGCTGGATGGTACCTTTCGAGAGGTACGGAATGCGCTCGACAGTTGGTGGACAGAAATCTTCAACTGGTACGAGTGTCGAATCAGCAACGGCTATACCGAGTCCATCAACCGGCTCGCCAAGGACATGAATCGCATGGGACGTGGATACAGTTTCGATGTCATCCGGGCACGCCTGGTCTATGACGAGGTTGCACGCAAGCCAACGCGCAAGGTGGTTCGGCCTAAGCGACGAAACGACATCCCGGATAACGCCATTGGGCTGGTGGGAACGTGGTCTATTGGAACCATGGCCAACCAAGAAAAGGCCATCGAGTACGGGCCACACATACCCACACTCTGCGACCTTCTGGAGTCAGGCCACTTTTCCTGACAATCCACAGCTTGGGCTGAGAATCCCTCGCTTCTGCCCGAAGGGGGTCACACACAGCCCATTCCGGAAACTTAAAAAATAGCGGACTGAGCCTTCGCTACAGTCCGCCAACGTGCGGTTGGTACCACCCCACCCGGCTCCCCAGCCGTCAGGATGACTCCACCCTGCCGGAGCGCATGTCAACGCCGCGTCAAAGCGTGTTCATGTCGCACCCGTTGCCGTGCGAACGGATCGCAGGGACCGATAAGCGCGCATTCGCGGACCTCATGACGCGGAGGGCATGACCCATCGCGAGGGAATCGTCTACGGTATGCAGCGTTTTGATTGCCCAGGACAGAGGAACCCATGGCTCAGCAGCCCGAACTCCCCGAATTCAAACTGGATGATTCCAGCCTTTATCGCGAAGAAGTCTTCTCAGACCGCCAGACGGGCGGCATTCGCCGACTCATCCCGGTCACCGCCGATGGTGCCGATGACGAGAGTCGGCCGGTGCTGTTCGAGGGCCAGGCCAGCGTGTACACACCGGGTGGTGCCCTGCCCCTGAACTTCGAGTTGCCCGGCCCGACCCTGGCTGACGCCGTTGCCCAGTACGGCGACGCCGCCCGTGCGGCGCTGGAGCAGACCATCGAAGAGATCAACCAGATGCGGCGCGAGCAGCAGTCCTCCATCGTCGTACCCGGCCAACAGCCAGCAGGCGGCGCAGGGATCATCGATCCCACGGGCGGTCGCGGCGGGCCGATTCGCTAGCCGCCAGGCCCAAAAAAAGGGCCCCATGACGATTCGCCATGGGGCCCCTTCTCGACGTACGGCTTGCGCGGATTAGTAGCGGCTGCCACCAAACTGCAAGTCGAGGCCAACGGCGGCCAGATCGACGTCGGTGTCGTCAAGCGCGTAACGCTCGTAGCCGAGGTTTAACGCAACAACCTCACCCAGCGGGAGGCTGGCGCCGACGCCATAGAACACGTCTTCACCGTCCGTGGTGGCGCGGCCACCCAGCGGGCCTTCAGCCTCGGCATCCCAGAACAGCTCGCCCAACTTGCCGTATACCGATGCCCGCTCACCCAGCGGGATGTGCAGGACACCGGCCAGTGTCAGGCCATCAGCCGTGTAGGTGGCCGGTCCATCGTCGTAGTCACCAAAGTCGGTGTAGCCACCCTCGATGCCGATCACAGGTGTCAGGCGACCGCCGACACGCAGGCGATAACTGGTGCGGTTGTCATCGACATTGTCGTCATCATCCGGGAACTCCTCGGATTCGACACGGAAGTAGCCGATGTCGGCGCCGACATAACCATAGGGATCAAAATCAGCCTGCTGAGCCAGCGCGGCAGGTGCGCACAGGGTGGCAGCGAGGCCAGAGGCCAGTAGTGTCTTGAACGTCATGTTCATGTTGTCACTCCATTGGGGGAAAGGATGGCCGGTGCGCAGAACGCACCGGCAGACTGTAGGGGGGGCGCCGACGGCCGAGGGGTGGACGCCGGCGCAACTGTGCTTAAGACGACGCGTCTTCCACTGTCAGCTTGTCGACAACGTCATCGACGCCATCGGTGTTGAGCGCAATTTGCGTAGCGAGATCCGCTTCCGCTTCTGACTCGACCCGGCCCGAGAGGGTGACGACCGCGTCATTGGTATCAACATCAATGCTCAGGCCACTGGTGGAGTCATTGGCCAGCAGGCGGGTCTTCACCGCAGCCGTAGTGCTGGCGTCGTCCATGGTGTCACCGAAGCCGTCGTCCTGTTCGGCGCGGGTGTCCAGGTCGGGTTGCACGTCGATTTCATCGTTCACATCGAGAATGGCATCCATGCCGGCTGCAATTTCGATGGCCAGGTCGCGTTGCACCTCGGTTTCGACGGTGCCACCGATGGTGGCCGTCTGCTTGTGGACGTTGACGTCCAGGTCAAACGGGTTGAGGTTCTGGTTCACGGTATAGGCGGTGACCAGACGGCCTTCGAGGAAGGCATCGTAGGCGGCGCCGGTGAAGCTGCGCTCGCTACCGCTGTCTGCGGTGTCGTTGGCGGTGACCAATACGGGATGCTCGTGGTCACTGCTGCCAATCGGGGCAGCCATCAGCGCCAGGGGCGCAACACTCAGGCCAACCACCGCAAGGCCGCGGGTCAGGTGGCGAACGGGCGTCTGCGACGGCTTTCGATCAATCGTGTTCATCTGCATCGTCCTTCGATTGGGATGAAAGACCGATGCACATCTGGCATCGGCAGCACAGATGGCGCAATCGCGATGCCAGTCAATATAAGTGTTTGATATTAAACGACTATAAGAAGTCCGCCTGCTGAGTTAACCGCCAAGACCGCCGGAGGGGGCATTGAAGTGTTGCCCTGCGGCAACGCTTCGCAGGGCGTGCAATATAAGTGCTTGAATATAAAAGGGTTGGTGCTGTCGTTGCCGCGCGACAACACCACCCATTTTTCCAATTATCGCTGGTCAAAGACCACTACGGATTGCCGGCTGATGGCCGCGAGCTGGCCGTCCGGACGCCAGAGGCGGGCATCGGCCTGGACGAAGCCATCGCGTGCCCCCTGGGTGCGTACGTCGTAATACCACCAGTCATCACCGGCTCCGGGCTCGCCGGGCGGATTCAGCAGATCGAAGGACCAGGTCATCGAGCTGGCAGGCGCTGGCCCCTTGAGCAGAGGCAACACGCTGGGCGGCCAGACATCCAGCAGCCCAATGAGTACGGCATCCCCCTCGCCCACGGAGTCGCGATACCGGCACCAGCCTGCAAAGTCGGCCTGCTGTTGACCCGAGAAGGGGACGCCGCCCCGGGTCCAGACGAGTTCGTAGTGCTGGAGAAACACCGGCGTCATGCCGGGAATGTTCGGCAGCTGTTGTCCCTGCTCCGGTGGTGGCGTATCCGGTCGGCTCGCACCCGGTATCAGGATGTTCGAGCGGCGGCTCGCACCAAAGCTGGCAGTGGCCGTTGCGCAGACTTGGCCATTCTGGATGATCCGGGCCTCCATCTGGGTGACGGACTTGCCCTGCCGTAGCACGGTGCCAGTCACCGTGGCTTCTGCGGGTGCTACCGGGCCGACAAAGGCGACGGTCATGGCGCGCAAGGCGCGTTCGGCAGGCACTTGCCCGCGCATGGCCTGATACAACACCGCTCCCACCAAGCCGCCATAGATTGCCCGGCCCTGGCTCCAGTCCTCGCTGAACGTGAGGGATTGTTCGTCGGCAGCCGTCATCCCGCCGATCAGGTCAGCAAATCGTGTCGTGCTCATGATGCGAACCTAGCGTGCGCGCTTCAGGGCTGACTGGTCGAAGTCACGGTCGTCCAGGCCTTCCTGGAACGCATAGTTCTCGAATTTCAGCGTGGTGGACTTGCCGGTCTGGTGATTGACCATCTCCATGCGGCCCGGGCGCCAGTAGTCATCGAGGTACTCCTGGTATTCGTGCAGGGTCAGCGTCTTCAGGTGCGAGTTTTTGCGATCGTAGAACTCAATCTTGCGCGGCCGGTATTCGGCCTGGTCCATCCAGACGATTTGCTTGGTGTAGCCCGAGTTCTCATCGGTCGGGTACCGCTCGATCACGAAGACCTGTTCACCATCCAGGGTGTCGTCGCGCAGGTACTTGTACGTGTACTTCTCGATTTCCTGCGACGACAAATCCTCGTAGGCGAACTCGCTGCCCATGAACGGACCGGACTTGTTGCTGCTGGCAATGCGCTTGACCCGCTTGAGCGCGGGCAGATAAAGCCACTGGTCGTCATCCCCGGTCTTGTGGGAGTACGTCAGCAGCGCCGTGCCACGCACGTCGCGTGGCTGGTCGAAGATGATCATGCTCTTGTCGCCATCGTCAGCGACTTCCAGTGCGCGCGAACGCATCTCGCGGATGGACTCATCGCCATTCTTGTTGCGTAGAATCATGGTCAGGTCGACGACCGAGTCGCTCCAGCCCGTGTCGCGGGCATCGGCTTCCGTGGCGATTTCCAGGCCGCGGGCGGCGGCATCCTGGGCCTGCGCGCTCAGCGGGAGTGCAGCAGCCAGCAGCAGGCCGATGCTGCCGAGCCAGGGTGACTTAGTGAGAGTAGGCATGGGAATCCTCCATGGGGGTTTCAGAGCGGGTAGTCCGGCGTCGGTCCACAAGCAGGAGCAGGGCCGGGAGCAGAAAGAAATCGGCAATCAGTGCGCAGATGATGGCGATGGATGTCAGCTGTGCCATCCCGCTATTCGGTAGAAAAGCGCTTTGCGCGAGCACGGCAAAGCCGGCGACCAGGATCAGGCTGGTGGTAGTCAGCGCCGTGCCCACCGTACGGAAACTGTAGACGATGGCTTGCTCCGGTGTCTGGCCCAGCTCACGGCGCGCGCGCAGGTATTTGGACAGGAAATGGATGGTGTCATCCACCACGATGCCCACGGTCATGCCCAGCACAATGGCCATGGTGAAATTGATCTTGCCGTCGATTAGCCCCCACAGGCCGAAGGCCAGACCCAGCGGTACGAGATTGGGAATCAGCGACAGCAGACCCATTTTCCAGCTCGCGAGCGCCAGTATGAGCAAAAAGCTGATGCCGATTAGTGCCACCGGCATGCCGATGAACATGCTCTTGATATTGCGGTCGGCGATATAGGCAAACATCACGGCTGGCGAGACACCGATGGTTTCCATGCCCGGTGCGTTCTCGGCCAGCCAGGCATGTGCCTCGTCCACCAGTGCCCGGGTTTCCACGGCGTCGAGGTGCTCAAAGGCTACGAAAAAGCGGGTCGCCGATTTGTCGATATTGATCTGGTTGCCCAGATCCAGCCCGAACGGTAGCGAGAACTCGTAGAGCAGCAGGTACTGGGCGGCGAGTTCCGGGTTATCCGGCACGCGGTAGTAGGTTTCATCGTCCCCGTGCATGTTCTTGTTCAGACGCTTGAAGATGTCCGACACGCTGGCCACATGCTTGACGCGCGGATCCGCCAGCCACCACTGCTTGAAGGCATCGAGTTGCTGCAGGTACGTCGGGTCGGTGACGCCACCGGCGCCGCCGGGCGCCTCGAGATCGAACTCCATGGTGTAAAGCCCGGTGATGTTGTCGGCCACCCAGTCGGTATCGGTCCGGAACTTCACACTGGTGTCGAAGTAATGCACAAACGTTTCGTTGGCCTGGTTCAGCGGCACCAATGCGCAGAGCACGCCGGCGACCACCAGGCTGACGATAAGCACCGGCCGCTTGCGTCTGACGACAAACTGGCCCAGCGACTCCATGCGCCGGGACAGCCCGCCCGACTGCTTCGGCACCTTGACCGGTAGCAGCATCATCAATGCCGGCAACAGGCTGACCGACAGCAACCAGGCGACGATGACGCCCATGGCCACGATATTGCCGAGGTCACGCAGCGGTGGGCTGTCGGCAAAGTTGATCGACAAAAAGCCCAGCGCCGTGGTGACCGACGTCAGAAAGATCGGCATGAAGTTCACTCGCAGCGAGTCGATTAATGCCGATCGCTTGTCCTGACCTTCCCGCATGTTGGCAAACATGGACACCAGCACGTGTATGGAGTCCGCCACGGCGAGGGTGGAGACAATCAGCGGTGCGGAGATCGAAGGCGGCGTGAACTGGATGCCTGCATAGGCGGTCAGCCCCACCGATGCCATCATCGACGTGAAGATGACGCCCAGGGTGCCGACCGTGCCGGCAATGGATCGCACCAGTACCCAGGTGATGACGATAATCACCAGGTACATCAACGGGATGAGCGAGGCGACATCCTGTTGGCTGGCTTCTGAGAAAGACACCGACATGAAGTTGCTGCCGGTGAGATAGATGTTGTGGTCCGGATACTTGGTCAGCATTTCCTCGCGCAATGCGCGGACCTCGGCCGCCACTTCTTCGACTTCGGAATCGTCCAGTGCCGGCAATTGATGCACGACGTTGACGGCAATCGCATGCCCGGATTCGGAAGTGAGCCGGCCAATGAGCAGGGGTTCGTTGACCGCGATCTCGCGAATCCGCTGGATCTGGTCCTCGCTGAGCGTACGGGCGTTCTCCACCAGGGGGGCCACGCGCAGATCGTCACCGTCGGCCTCTGTGTGCTGGTAGTTCGTGACCGAATCCACCCGGAGCGAATAAACCAGGCTCCAGGCGCGGTCGGTCAGCTCCTCGGCCAGGGCCAGCGTGTCCTGGTTAAAGGCCGTGTCGCTGGCCGTGGGTTCGATGACAATCAGCGAGTTGTCATTCTTGGTATAGCGGTCCTGCACCTGGTCAAACGCCACGAGCTGCGGGTTGCCGGGGCCGAAATACACCCGGTAGTCCTTGCTCATGCCCAGCGTGGGGCCGGCGGTGCCGGCGATGGTCGCCACCAGCGGATAACTGCAGGCCGCAACCAGTAACAGTGATAGCAGCAATGTGGCCCAGACATGGTCCACGACCCAGCGGCCGTACGCGACGACCAATCTGTCCATGCGCGAGTCTTGTCTCGATCCAGTCATGACGGTACTCCCCAAAAACGAATGCGGTGGATCCTGCAGCGGCCGCTAGGCGCGCATGGATTCCAGGTAGTGGATGAGGCCGCGGTGGCTGGCCTCAAAGTGCTCCCGACAGCGGGAGGCCTTGGCCATGGCCCAGATGCCCTCGATGGCGCAGATGATGAAAATGGCGACATCTTCGGGATCGACATCGCGCCGACCTTCGCCGATGTCCTGCGACTTGCGGACGCCAGCCATGATGCCGCGCTTCCACTCGAAGAAAATGGCGAACAAAGGCTCGCGGAACACCGGGTCGCTACCCGCCAGTTCCTGCGTCAGATTGGCGAATGGGCAGCCCAGCGCCAGCATGTCCTCGTCGACGGATCGGGCATGTTCCGCCACATAGGCGATGGCGGCTTCAAGTGGTCGGTCGGCTTCCAGCATGGGGCGCCAGCGCGTCTCCACCCAGGGTCGGACGACCTCGTCGATCACGGCCAGTCCCAGCGCCTTCTTGTTGCGGAAATGGTGATAGAGCGCGCCTTTGGTGACTTCGGTGGCGCGCAGAATCTGGTCCAGGCTGGACGCATGAAACCCATTGCGATGCATCTCTGCAAACGCGGCTTCCAGCAGGCGCTGACGCGTTGCATCCGGCTGACGACGCGCGTTCAAGCCGCCACCCGCTGTGCTGGATGCTGTCCCGGGGATGGCCGATACTGCAGCCTCACCCGGACGGCGGCTGGCTGGGCGGGTGTGGCTAACACCGGGGAGATCATCATCAGATGCATGCGTGGCGAGGGTTTGAGATGAGTGACATACCGACCAGTATGTACGTGGCGCGCGCCAGGTCAAGTGTCAGGCTCCTCGCCCCCCTCCCGGCCCGATGAGTGGTCTTGGCGTGTTGCTGAGCCCCGTGGAGTGGATGCTAGTGGTTGTGGCCTTCGGATCGGCGGTGCTCTCGGGGCTTGCCGGTGCCGGCGGCGGCACGATCCTCATCGGCGCCATATACGCCACCGGCATGCCACCGGTGGTTGCGGTGCCGTTGCACGCTGTGGTGCAGATGGCCTCGAATACCAGTCGGGTCTTTGCCTATTGGTCGCATGTGCGTTGGCGGGCGGCCGTGGTGTTCTGCCTGGGCGCCCTTCCGGCTCCGTTCCTGGTTGCGCCACTGGTTGCCAGCGTGAACCCCGACTATGTCCGCCTGCTCATGGCGGGCTTTATTTTCTGGACGTTGTTGCCTCGGGCCGCAAAGGCCATGCAGTTGAGTGAGCGGGCCGCCATGGGGACGGCCGGCGTGCTCAACGGCGGCGTCGGCGCAGTGGTGGGTGCCACCGGGTTACTGATCGGGCCCTTCTTTCTACGGTCCGACTGGGCGAAGGAAACCACCATCGGTACGCTGGCGCTCTGTCAGTCGCTGGGCCATGCGTTCAAGGTTGCCGCCTTCGCGACCGTGGGTTTTGCGATGCTGGATCAGCTGCCGTTGATGTTGGGCATGGTGGTCGGCGTGATTGCCGGAACGGCGGCAGGCCGCTGGCTGCACCGCTTTGTCCGGGACGCGGCGTTTCGACCCCTGTTTCGGGGGATTCTGGCGGTGCTGGCGATCAAACTGGTCTGGGACGCCGGCCAGCGGCTGTGGCTGGCCTGATTGCAGCCGTCGGATGCCGTGCGTTGACCTGCCTGACGCAACCGCTGGCCAGACCGACCCTTGCCATGGGGCGATACACCGCGTTTACTTGGTGCGGTGCCGCATTCGGCGCATTTAATTTGCGCTAAACGTCGGCACGCCCATTTCAGCAGCCAGCCTCTGGCAACGGTGTCGATGAAGAATCCCCCGTATCTCCTGCAACGCGATCTCGCGCATGCGACCGACTACGCGACCTGGCGCGAAATCGCGCTTGAACTGGATCATCGCGATGGTCACGACGTCTGGCGGGCCGAGGATGCCTGCGACGGCTACGACCACTGGCTGATCAAGGAACGCCTGCTGGAGCTGCGGCGCATGCGCCGGGATAACGATGTGCGGCGCCTGGTGTTTCGCCTGCATGAAGGCCTGCACGGCAACCTCGGCAATATGGCCAACCCGGGGCTTTACGCGTACTGCCGCGTCGGCACCAAGCGACTGATCACCGAGTATGTCGAGGAGGTCGCCAAGGCGTTGATCTGGATTTGCGACACCGAGTTCGAGGACTTCGGCTATCAGGAGAAGATTCTGTTCTTCAAGCGCACCGGGGTGTCCTTCGGACGCTCGGCGCTGATGCTGTCTGGTGGCGCGACGCTGGGCATGTTCCATTTTGGGGTCATCAAGGCGCTGCACGAGCAGGGGCTGCTGCCGCGTGTGATTTCCGGCTCGTCGGCGGGTTCCATCGTGGCGGGCGGTGTGGCCACCCGCACCGACGAGGAGATCGCCCGGTCCTACGACCTGGATACGCTCAATCTGGATGCCTGGCAGAAGCTGGATTTCCGCACCGCGGTGAAGGGCCGTGCCCTGATGAACCCCGACGTGCTGGCGCGCTGCCTGGAGTCGAACATCGGCACGGGCACCTTCGAGGAGGCCTTCGAGCACACGGGCCGAATTCTCGACATTACGGTCTCGCCGGCCGAACGGCACCAGCACGGCCGCTTGCTGAATTACCTCACCTCTCCCAACGTGCTGATCTACAAGGCCTCGCAGGCCAGCTGCTCGGTGCCGGGGTTGTTCCCTCCGGTCACGCTCAAGGCCCGGGAATACGAAGGTGACGTGGTGGATTACATGCCCAGCAAACGCTGGGTCGACGGTTCATTGTCCAGCGATCTACCGATGCTGCGGCTGGCCCGCCTGCATAACGTCAACCACTACATCGTGAGTCAGACCAATCCGCACGTCGTGCCCTTTCTGGCCAAGGACACGGCTACGGGCCTGCTGCCCTTTGCCCGGGACTGGGTCATGAGCAGCGGCAAGCAGACGATTGATCTGGCGCGCATGCACTTCCGCAACCGCGGGTTCGGGCGCGTTGTGCGCCAGATTCATGCCTTGACCAACCAGCGCTACACAGGGGATGTCACCATCCTGCCGCGTTACACGCCCAAGAAGATGATGCGGGCGCTGGCCAACCCGACCATGGAAGAAATGAAGCGCTACGTGGAGGATGGCGAGCGCGCCACCTGGCCAACGATTGAACGGGTGCGGATCCAGACAGAGATCAGCCGAACGTTCGAGGAATGCCTGATCCGACTCAAGGCGGAACGTTTTGGTCGGCGACGGGACGATGCACCCATGCGGGTATCCCGCCGCTAGCGATCCGGAGCGTGCCGGGCAGGCAGGCGCCGCCGGCACCAACGTTCGGATTGATCCAGCCACATCGCCCAGCGCCGTGAAGCCTGAGCGACCAGCCCCAGACCCGCAATCAGTATCAGCACGCCGGGGCCGGGCGTCACCAGCATGATGAGTCCCGCCGGGATGAGCAACATGGACAGGGTCAGATATACGGGGCGGATCCAGCGATGCCGAATCCGCTGGGCGCGCCAGTCGTGATAGGCAACAAAGCGATGCCCCGGCTCGCCTCGGCTCAGCATCCGGGCATGGGCCCGCAGCCCATGGCGGTCCGCATTTGGCGTCTCGTCCATGTCACTCGCCTGCTTGATCACGCGGCAGCAACCGGTCGCCGCCGGAGGGCTGGATGCGCTTGACATGTCCCGGGATCAGACGCGCCCAGGCCGGGAAACGCCGCAGGATGTGAAACACCATGACCCGGACGATTTGTCGCCAGCCGCGCTGGCGGGGCACTTCTTGGCGCTGGATGCGGTGGCAGGCGGTGTCCATGAGCGCGACCAAGCGGTCGCGCAGCAGCGTGGTGAACTCGCGATCCCGGATGAAGAGATTGGCTTCCAGGTTGAGTGCCAGGCTGAACGGGTCGAGGTTGCTCGATCCGACGGTGGCCCAGTCGTCATCGATGACAGCGACCTTGCCGTGTAGCGGCCGGTCGATGTACTCGTGGATCTCGATGCCGGCATTGAGAAGGTAGTCGTAAAGCGTCGATGCGGCGTGGCGCACGTAGAGCTTGTCCGGTTCGCCCTGCAGGATGAGGCAGACCCGAACGCCGCGTGCAGCGGCCAGGCGCAGTGCCCGTAAAAAGCGGTAGCCGGGGAAGAAATACGCATTGGCGATGATGATTTCACGCTGCGCGTGCACGATGCCGTCGTAGTACCACTGCTCAATGGCCTGGTCGTGTTCCGCATTGTCACGCCAGACCAGGGCCGCCTGGGCGTGCCGTGCCGGCTTGAGCGGGTTGGGCCGGTACCATCGCAGGCGTCGGAGCCAGCGCCGACGCTCCGGTGCATTGATGCGGCCGACCTGTTTGCGACAGAACTGGTGCATGTCATCGACGACGGGCCCGGTCACGCGTACGGCGTAGTCCTGTTTGGACTTTGGGCCGTGCTCGCGGACATGTTCCATCGAGTAGTTGATGCCACCGATGTAGCCGACCGTTGCATCGATGATGGCGAACTTGCGATGCAGGCGACGGAACAGGTTGGTTTGAAAGCCCAGGACGCGGCCACGTGGGTCGTATACATGCAGATGAACCCCTGCATCTGTGAGCGCTCGGACGAAGTCGGGCGGTAGCTTGCCGGAGCCGAAACCATCGACCGTGATGTCCACGCGCACGCCGCGTTCTGCAGCCTGGATGACGGCCTTGTGCAGCTGGTAGCCGATGTCGTCATCCCACCAGATGAAGGTCTCGATCAGGACCTCTTCACGGGCCCGCTCGATATCGGCCAGCACCCGGGGATAGAACATCTCCCCGTTCTCCAGCAACTCGATGGTGTTGTCCCGCGTCCAGCGCCCGTTGATCAAAACGTCAGCTCCACGCTCATGGGGGCGTGGTCGGATAAGTGTGACCAGGGCGCGCCGGTGTGGGCTTCCGGGTGTGTGGCCTTGAGATTGCGGATGTAGATGCGGTCTAGCCGCAGCATCGGGAACTGCACCGGAAACGTCCGCGCCGCCTGTCCGTAGGCCTGTATGAAGATCTCCCGCAGGCCGGCGCGCTCTTGCAGCAATCCGTGCGCCTGCTCGCGCCAGTCGTTGAAGTCACCCGCCACGACCAGAGGCGCGTGCTCGGGAATGTCGCGTGCAATCAGGTCACAGAGCAGATTGAGCTGCTTGAGCCGCTGACCACCCGTGAGCCCCAGGTGTGTGCAGATGACATGCAGCGACTGGTCATGTTCCGGCTGCTGGACCACGCTGTGCAGCAACCCCCGTCGTTCGTGCTGGCGTGTGGAGACATCATGATTCTCGAACCGCAGGATGGGCCACTTGGACAGCAATGCATTGCCGTGATGCCCGGCCGGATATACCGCATTACGCCCGTAAGCGAAATTCGACCAGATCGTGTCCGCGAGAAACTCGTACTGTGGACCCTCGGGCCAGGTTTCGTAGCGGGTGGAATGCTCCTGGTGGTCGCCGAGAACCTCCTGCAGGCAGACCAGGTCGGCACCGCTGCCCCGAATCGCTTCACGCAGCTCATGCAGGATGAACTTGCGATTAAACGAAGAGAATCCCTTGTGCATGTTGAGGGTTAGCAATTTCATGGTCTGTAGCGTCTGGTCGAAAGGGCTGCGGCTGTACAGGCCGGCGCTGTCTTGCCAGCCGGGCTAGCCTGCGCATTCGATTGCACTGCGAGCCCCTGATGAATGTCTCCCGATTCACGCGTCGTTTCCTGACCACGGTGCCTGCAGCCCTGGTTCTGGGCGCCTGCAGCGTCATGCCACCGGCACAGTTTCCGCGCATGGAGTCCGTGAATGTCGACCGCTACATGGGGGGATGGTTCGTCATCGCTCACATTCCTCCGGGTGTAGTGGCCGACTCCTACAACAATATCGAACGGTATCGACGCGGCGCAGGCGACCGGATCGAAACGGTTTATACCTACCGTGAGGGCGGCTTCGACGGTGAGGCCAAGCGGATGGAGCCCACTGGCTTTGTGCTCGATGAAAGCAATGGAGCGGTCTGGGCGATGCAGTTCATCTGGCCGATCAAGATGGAGTACACCATCGCCTATGTGGATCCGGCCTACGAGACCACGATCGTGGCGCGCTCCAAGCGAGATTGGGTCTGGATCATGGCGCGCAGCGCGCGTATCGATGACACGGTTTACCAGGATCTTGTTCGCCGGGTTGAACAGCTGGGCTACGACGTCAGCCAGCTGCGCAAAGTGCCACAGCAGCCGCTGGATCGTCGTGATGATGTGGATTTCGACACGGGACCGGGCTAGCCGGCCGTGGCCAGCTTCTGGCGCGCCAGCCGCTGGATGAACCACAGCGCGGCCAGGCAGGTCAGCGTGACCAGCACCAGCAGGGCGATGCGCAGGGGGTCCGGGTTCTCGATAAGTGCGCGCAGCTGGTGCCCGACGGCGGTCATGGCCAGCACGCTGGGCAGCAGGCCGAGAAATGTTCCGATGCTGTACACCACCAGGCCGATGCCTGCCGCACCGAGCACGGCATTGACCACCGGATAGGGTGCGATGGGGACCAGTCGCAGCACAGCAAGACCCACTACGCCGCTCTTGCGCAGCATGTCGATGCTGCGCTCCAGTCGGCGAATTTCCAGCTTTTGCAAGGGCTTACGGCCAAACAGGCGACCCAGCAGGTAACCGGCAAGCCCGGCGGCCATGCTGCCGTACATGGCGTAGACAAAGCCCCAACCCGCTCCCAGCGTCAGAATCATCGTCATGTTGAGCACGATGGTCGGGAACAGCAGCGCGTTGCCCACCAGATATATGACCAGCACCGTCGCCGGCGCCCAGGGGCTGTCGACATACTGGCCCAGTAATTCGGCGACGCGCTCAGGTTCGGCCAGCTGGGACAGGGGCGTGAATCGCCACAGCGCCGCCAGGGTGCCGACGACGATGATCAGGCCGATGAGTCCGGCCAAGGCCTTTCTTCGCAGGGCGCCGGTCGAGGACTCGGATCCAGGCTCAGACATGCGTTTCCCAAGATGAACGGTGGACCGTACCCTAACATCGGCGCTCGAGCGGCCGGGACGCGGTCGCATCGTGCCGGGTGATTGGCTAGGCTTTGACGCGCGAGGGGAACGCAGAAACAGCAAGGAGCGCATCGTGGAGATGAGTCTTCATCCCATCGATATCGGGCTGATCATCGGATATTTCGCCATTGTCATCGGCATTGGCGTGTACGTCTCACGCCAGACCAAGAGTGGAGACGATCTGTTCCTCGCCGGGCGCGCGCTGGGCTTTGGCGTGATTGGCTTTTCCCTGTTTGCGTCGAATATCTCTGCCCAGACGCTGATTGGTCTGGCGGGTGACGCCTACGCCACCGGGATTGCGGTCTCGGCCTACGAGTGGATGGCGGGGCTGATTCTGGTGTTCACGGCGATCTTCGTGCTGCCGTTTTACATCCGCACAAAGATATCCACGGTGCCGGAGTTTCTGGCCAAGCGTTACGACGATCGCGTCCGGCTCTACCTTTCCTGCATCACGATATTTCTGTCGATCATCGTCGACATGGCGGGTGGTCTGTACGCGGGCTCGCTGGTGCTGGACAAGCTGTTCTTTCCGGACAGCGGTGGCCAGCATCTGTTTTGGTTCTGCCTGGGGCTGGGCCTGTTTGCCGGCATTTACACAGCCGCGGGTGGGCTCAAGGCCGTGGTCCTAACCGATGTGCTGCAGGCCATCATCCTGATCGTGGGTTCTGCGGCCATGGGGCTGATCATCTTCGATCATTTTGACTGGTCCTGGGCCAAGGCAACGCAGGCCGTGCCGCCGGATCACCTGTCGATCATCCGGCCGATTGATGATGATGTGCTGCCCTGGCCAGGTCTGCTCCTGGGCGTGCCTTTGATCGGCTTTTACTACTGGACCATGAACCAGTACATCATCCAGCGCGCGCTGGGGGCGCGAGACCTGCAAGCGGCGCGTCGCGGCGCCATGCTGGGCGGGGCGCTGAAACTGCTGCCGCTGTTCATCATGATTCTACCGGCGGCGTTTGCCATCTCCCTGTTTCCTGACATCGAGAACAAAGACCAGGTCTTTCCGACCATGGTGACCGAGCTGTTACCTGTCGGCGCCGTGGGCCTGGTTCTCGCAGGCTTGATCGCCGCGATCATGTCGTCGGTGGACTCCACGCTGAACTCGGCGTCAACGCTGGTGACCTTGGACTTCATCAAGCCCAAACGGCCGGATTTGACTCCACAGCAAACCGCGCGCATCGGTCGCATCTGCACCTTTGTGTTCATGGCAATTGCCGTTGCCTGGGCACCACAGATCAAGGACTTCCCGGGGCTGTGGAACTACATCCAGTCGGCATTTGCGTATATCACCACGCCATTGGTTGCGATCTTCCTCGTCGGGATTTTCTGGAAAGGTGCGCATCCCAAGGCGGGTTTCTGGGCACTGGTCTGTGGTCATACCAGCTCAGCGCTGCTCTTTGCACTGGGCCCCGTCGGCGGGCTGATCCACGTGCATTTCACCCTGATGGCCATTGCGCTGACGTTGTGGACAGCGGTTCTGCTGGTCGGGCTGTCCTGGGCCATGGGGCGTGATTTCACGCTGGCTCCGCACATCACCTGGCCTCCGGACGAACGCTCCCGGCAGATGCGTCCCGGCGGCTTGCTCACGGATTACCGGCTGCAGGCCGGTGGGCTGGTTCTGCTCACCGTGCTGATGGTGCTGGCTTTCTGGTAGGCGCTGGGCAGACAGGCGACACTGCCTGCCCGATGGCACATAACACTGATACGCCATAAACAAGGAGACACCATGAAGCTGATCGGCACCCCGCATACTGTGAGCACGGCTCGCGTGGACTATTTTCTGGCCGAGAAAGGACTTGAGCTGGAGACTGAACTGGTCGACCTGCGGGCCGGCGTACACAAGACGCCGGAGTATCGCGCCCGAGTCCCCAATGGTCGAACCCCGGCCCTGGAGCTCGATGACGGCATGATCATCTGCGAAACCATGGCGATCTGCCGTTATATCGAGGCCATCCATCCGGAGCCGAATTTGTTCGGACTACGTCCCGAGCAGCAGGGCCTGATCGAGATGTGGAATCGCATGATGGAGTTTGAGCTCATGATGCCCATGGCCATGTGTTTTCGGCACACCCATCCCGGCATGAAGATGGCCGAGGATCAGGTGCCCGAATGGGGAGAAAAACAGCGGGTCATCGCCGAAAAGCGGCTCAAGCGCCTGGACAAAACGCTGGCGGATCAGGCGTTTGTTGCCGGGGATGCCCTGACGGTGGCTGACATTACCGCCTACTGTGCCCTGCGATTCTTCCAACTCAGTGGCTTTGCGCCCTCGGCGGACCAGCCCCATCTGCAGCGTTGGTATGACGCCATGGCCAGTCGGCCGGCCGCCAAGGCGGCCTACGGCGAGAAAACCCGTTAGGACGGTTCAGGCCAATGCTCCCGCCATTCTGGGCGGCGAAGCGCGTTCCTGCGCTTCGCCGCCCGTAGCCGGTCTTCGGCCGTCGGACGACATTGGGTACCTGTCCCTGATTTCCTAGGCCACGGCCCGGTCCCCGCGCAGCCAGTGCCAGCTATCCCGCAGATCAAAAGCGACGGACAGGCCGTTGACCGCCAGTAGAAGTGCGGCGTAGAGCTGCTCACCTGCAGTGGCATCGTCTGCGAGCAGGCGCAGGAACGCATAGACGCACAGCGGAATCCACACCACCAGATGGGGCAAGGCCAGGATGCGCCCATAGCCCTGTTGTATCAGCACCATGGGCAGGTTAACGGCCACGATGGCCACCAGCGCCCAGCTGGCCCAGAAACCGGTGGGCCAGTGTGTCAGCGCCAGGGCCGCTGCATTGACGCCACCCAGGCCGATCAGAATCCACAGCCGCACCCAGAGGGGCAAGCGCATGAAGGACTGGTTGGAGGCGACAAAGCGCCGCCACAGTGCCGTCATGGCTCCAGACGCTCGCGTGTCCAGCGGGTGGGGTCGAGTCTGCGGTAGTGGATCCGGTCGTGGAGCCGGTTGTCCCGACCCTGCCAGAACTCAACATGCTCTGGACGCAGCCAGTAGCCTCCCCAGAACTCGGGAATCGGAATGTCCTCTTCTCCGAACTGCTCGGCCACGGCAGCCACGCGTGCTTCCAGTTCCGAACGGGTTCCCACCGGGCGTGATTGCTGTGAGGCCCAGGCGCCAATCCGGCTGCCGCGTGGCCGACTTTGAAAGTAATGATCCGCCTCGGCCTGTGGCATCCGTTGGACCGGGCCGGCCAACCGCACCTGGCGCTGTAGACGGTCCCACCAGAAGCACAAGGCGGCGCGCGGGTTCGCGGACAGATCCTGACCTTTGCTGCTGTCGTGATTGGTGTAGAACGCGACGCCATCGTCGCCGAACTGCTTGACAAGAACCATGCGGGCGGCCGGCATGCCCGTGGCATCCGCAGTGGCCAGGCACGCCGCTACCGGCTCGAGTTGTCCAGCCTCCCTGGCTGCGACGACCCACTCGCGTACGGCAGATAGCGGGTTGTCCGGCATGTCGGACAGGGACAAACCGGTGTGCTCATGCAGGGTGTACTGGGCCATGGGTGTCTTCGTGCTCGGTCGGAGCGGCATGATGCCGCAGCCTCCGGCCTGCTGTCTGCGGCGGGGGCTGGTGACTAGGCCTGGGTGTCCCGGCTCACGCTGTGCAGCCGTGGACGTCCCGATTTCTGGCTGTACATGCGGCGGTCTGCGGCGGCAATCAATTCTTGTTCGGTGAGTCCATCCGCCGGCGCCAGGGCGTAGCCAATCGAGCCGCGCACGATGATCGACGTGCCATTGAAGTTCACCGGGCGGTCGAAGACCGTGCCGAAGCGTGACAGCACCGATTCGACGGGCTGTTGCACATTGGCGGTCAGAAAGATTGCGAACTCGTCGCCTCCCCAACGAGCGGGCAGGTCCGCATCGCGGCAGAGGGTGATCAGGCGATGCGCAACCTCAGCGAGGACGGCATCGCCGGCGCGATGGCCCATGCCGTCGTTGATCTGCTTGAACCCGTCCAGGTCCACGAAGATCAGGATAAAGCCGTTGCGTCCGTGCACCCGCAACTGATGCAGGCCTTGCCGAATGCGCTCGTCCAGCCGGCGGCGATTGGCGAGTCCCGTCAATGTGTCTTCCTGGGACAGGCGAATCAGGTCTTCGCGGTGCTGCAACCCCATGTAGAGGCTGAAGGCCAGAGACAGCGCCAGCACTGCGCTCAGTCCGCGCAGGGTCCACAGCGTGACGATGGTCTTGGGCTCGACCTGCGGTTGAGCGACGTACTCCCAGCCAAAGTCCGAGACCAGCAGCGGGCGGTCGGGTGCAGCGAAGAGCGCGGCATCGCCCCACATGACGGAGCCGCCGGGGCCATCGTCCCGGACCGCAATGGACAAGTCGCGAAATGCGGGGTCGGCGAATACATCGAGCAGCAGGCCCCGGATATCTATCACGGTGCTGAGCAGGCCCCAGTACTCGCCCTGACGGAAAATCGGGGCACGGTAAATCACGCCCTGGCCGCCCTGCGCCAGGTCGAGCAAGGGTGAGAGCGTGGGCCGGCCGGAGTTGATGGCCTGTTGCACGGCCTCGTACTGGCGAGGCAGCTTACGGTAATCCAGACCCACGGCGGACGAATTGCCGGCTTCCGGGTAGACGTGTTCCAGCACATAGCCAATGGCCAGGCCGAAGTTGCGGACATGCTCCGAGTCGGCATAGAGCAGCGCGAAAAGCTCCGTCACCTCACCGGCGTCGAGGCGATCTGCGTTGAGCGTAAAGTACGCGCTCAGGCCGCTGCTCAGATACAGCAGAGAGCCCAGCTCGCTTTCAACCCGGGCCTGCGCCTGGCCCAGAACGACGGCCGCATCGGTATGCGCTTCCGCCTGGGCGGACTGCGCATACAGGCGCACGCAGGCCTCGCCGACGGCCAGCACGCACAGAAACAACAGGGCCGCGCATACACGCCAACGCAGCTCCGGGGCGAACTGCGCCCAGACTTCTGTCCACCAAATGCCAATGCTGCGTCTCAATATGCTTTGCCTGCTACCAGGAGCCGGTACGACCCGTAAAAGCTTCGTGCGGGTACGCGCGTTATAGCGAACGGGCGGTAAACATCGGGTAACCGGGGCCTTGATGGACGGCTTTGAGGGGCTCCGTTGCTCTGAACAGGTCCGCCGCTAGTCGGACGGCGCTGTGGGGCGTCCGGCGATTTTTACGCGGGGTTCACGGTTGGAGGGGCGGTGTTCGTGGTCGTGATTTTCGAAGCAGCCTCGGTACCATGGCGGTCCATTTCGTCCAGGCAACTCCCATGGAGCAGGCACGCGCATTACGCATTCACCGTGATGATCAGGGCACCCAGGCTCGGATCGAGGCCTGGGCGTCACCCGAGCCCGGCCCGGGCGAGGTGCGGATCCGAGCGCAGTGGTCCAGCCTGAACTACAAGGATGCCCTGGCCGTCACGGGCAAAGGGAAAATTCTGCGACAGTTTCCGCTCACCGCTGGTATCGACGTGGCCGGTGTCGTGGAGGCGTCGCGCACGGAAGGGCTGTCGGAGGGTGATGCCGTGTTGGTCACCGGCTACGGGCTGTCCGAAACGCGGGATGGTGGATTGTCGAACACCGTGACCGTGCCGGGTGACTGTGTCGTGGCTCTGCCCATGGGGCTGTCCCCGCGCGAGGCCATGGCGTACGGCACGGCAGGATTCACCGCAGGGCTGGCGATGTCGCGGCTGTTGGATAACGGGCAGCGGCCGGAGTTGGGGCCGGTGGCCGTCACGGGTGCAACCGGTGGTGTCGGGTCGTATGCCATCGCGATTCTCAGTCAGCTGGGCTACGACGTGCATGCGCTGTCCCGCAAGTCGGATGCAACCGATTACCTGCGCGGCCTCGGGGCCTCGGAGGTCCATGCGCCGGATGCGTTGCCCATTGGTGAGCGACCGCTGGAATCAGGCCGTTATGGCGGCGTCATTGACAATGTGGGCGGCGCTTTACTGTCCCGCCTGCTGCGCGCAGTCGTCGAGTACGGCAATGTCGCCAGCATTGGTCTGGCAGGGGGCGTCAAGCTCGACATGACCGTGCTGCCGTTCATCTTGCGCGGTGTATCCATGGTGGGGGTGCATTCCGTGGAATGCCCGATGTCCCGCCGATTGGATGTTTGGGGCCATTTGGCCAGCGATTGGAAGCCGGCTGTCATGGATCGGATCGTGACGCGGGAAGTGGCGCTGGATGAAGTGCCAGCGGTTTGTGAGGACATGATTGCGGGGGTGCAAACCGGGCGCACGGTGGTGCGTCTGGCGGACTAGACCGGCCCGACGACAACGGGCGACCTGCAGGTGCAGGTCGCCCGTGCCAGCGGCCCATTAACGCTGGGCCAGACCGCCTGTCCCGAACTTATTCGGCGGTTTCGTCTTCCATCTGCGCCGATGTCTCGGCAATCGCAGAGAACTCGGCCTGCGTCAGCATGTCATCGTGGTTCTCATCCGCCTCGTTGAAGCGCATGGACGCGGTGCTGTCCGCTTCGGCCTCGGCCTGGCTGATCATGCCGTCGCCATTGGCGTCCAGCGTAGAAAATTCCGTATCGGTCTTGCCGGACAGGTCGATGCCCACGTCGGCATTAACGTCAGCGCCCAGCGTATTACCGGCCAGTGCGGAGCCCGTGAACAAAGCGGCGGCGGTGGTGATGATGAGTCGGGTCATGTCGTGACCTCCTGTCATGCGAATGGAATGCAAGTGATGCGCAATCCATGGCGCAACCGGCGTGCCAGGAAATTCAGGCCAAAAATCAATTATTTACAGTTGTTGCCTGTCGTTACTCAGCGACAGGCAGGCTCGTCGGATGCGCGGGATAACGTCTGAAAAGCCCGCTGGGATCGGGCGTGCCGCCGCGTCGTGGCGGCACGACAGGGCCGAGGGAAGCAGCACCACCAAGACGGAGCCGGTTTTCAGGCAGCAACTTGGCGGCGCGAGTAGATCGGTCTTTCCCTAATGCGTGAATTGGGCGCCATTCACGGGAATGTTGGCGCCGTTGATGTAGGCGGTGGTCGGGCGGCACAGAAAGGCCACCACCTCCGCGATCTCCTCCGGGCGACCGAAGCGGCCTGCCGGGATGCCGGCGAGAATGCGCTCACGCACGGGCTCGGGCACGGCGCGAATCATGGGTGAGTCGATGTAGCCGGGCGAGACCGTGTTGACGGTGATGCCATGTCGCGCCACTTCCTGGGCCAGGGCCATGGTGAATCCGTGCATCCCGGCCTTGGCGGCAGAATAATTCGTCTGGCCGAACTGACCTTTTTGTCCGTTGACCGACGATATATTCACGATGCGACCGTTTTCGGCGGCAATCATGTTCGGAATGACTTTCCGGCAGGTGTTGAACACGCTGCTGAGGTTGGCGTCGATCACCGCCTGCCAGTCATCAGCGTCCATGCGTTTCAGCGGTGCGTCCCGGGTGATGCCGGCGGCGTTGACCAGGGCTTCGATGGGGCCCATGGCCGACTGAATCGCTGCCAGCGTTTCGCCGGTGGCCGCAAAGTCGGATAACTCCGCCAGCCAGGCCTTGACCGGGAACCCGGCTTGCTCGACCCACTGTTCTATGCGGTCCGCCTCGCTGGGGTGGCCAATGGCGGCCACTGTCCAGCCTTCAGCTGCCAGGCTGCGGCAGATCTCGGTCCCGATGGTCCCGGTGCCTCCGGTGACAACGGCGATGCGCTGATTCATTGCGTGCTCCTCTCGCTTAACGCGTCCCCGGGCCGGGGCGCGTGCTTGTGGTCTTGGGAAGGGCGGCGTCACGCCCTGCTTGGATCGGCTCCATCCGCCCTCGGTTGACAGCAGCTGAACCGATCTCTAGCGTACTGAAACCTGAATCACCTGTCAGGTTTGGCTGGCGAGACCCGTAATCAAACGGGCGAGACCACGGTGTACCGGCTTTGACAGGTCTGGCGTGCGAGACAAGGTGGCCGCGTTGCGGCCCGAGGACGAGACATGACGCGCAACGACAAGGTCGTGGCGATCAAGAAGCCGGCGACCAAACGCGGCGAGGCCACGCGCCGCCGCTTACTGGCGGCCGCCGAGGCCGAGTTTGGCCAGAAGGGATACCACGCCGCATCGGTGTCGGGCATTACCAGCGAGGCCGGTGTCGGTCAGGGCACCTACTACCTGTATTTCGACAGCAAGGAAGCCGCGTTCAGAGCGCTGGTTGCAGATGTGTCCGTGGGCGTTCGCCGGGCGATGGCAGAGGCCGTCTCGGTGGCACCCGACCGGATGACGGCCGAGCGCATGGGCCTAGAAGGCTTTGTGCGCTACGTCTTCGAGCATCCGCATTTGTACCGGATCATCCAGGAGTCGCAATTCGTCGACGAGGCGTTGTTCAAACGCTACTACCGGGATCTGGCTGCGGGCTACGCCGCAGTGCTCGAGCGCGCAACAGACGCAGGTGAACTAGCCCCGGGTGATGCCGAGACACGCGCTTGGGCGATCATGGGGATCGGCCACTTCCTGGGGCTGCGGTTCGCTGTCTGGGAGGGCATTGAGACGCCGGACAGTGTGATGGATGCGGTCATGGACTTGCTGGCCCGCGGCATGGCTCCCCGATGACGGCGGTTTCGGTAACAGGCCTGGGCACCTACCTGCCCGAGCAGCGGATGACGGCAGCCGATATCGCCACGGCCAGTGGTCTCCCGGAGTGGGTGGTCACCGACAAGCTCGGAATCCGGGAAAAGCGTCTGCCCGGACCCGACGACCACACGAATGTCATGGGTTTGCGTGCGGCCGAGCAAGCGTTGGCCGATGCCGGAATCCAGGCCGACGAGATCGATGTGGTGATCTCGATCAACGAAGAGCACAAGGACTACCCCGTCTGGACCTCGGGCATCAAGCTGGCGCATGACCTGGGTGCCTCGCGCGCATGGGCTTACGATATCGGCCAGAAATGCGGGACCAGTGTGCTGGCCTTGAAGCAGGCGCGCGATCTGCTGGTTGCGGACCCGCGCGTGGACACGGTTCTCATCGCCGGGGGCTATCGCAACTGCGATCTGATCGACTACCAGGACCCGAACGTCCGCTTCCTCTACAACCTCGCCGCTGGCGGTGCCGCCGTCGTTGTGCAGCGAACCGATTCCGGCCACAGGATTCTCGACAGCGCGTTCCGCACCGACGGCGCGTTCTCCCTGGATGTGATTGTTCCGGTCGGAGGGACCCGCGAACCGTTGCGCCCTGACAATGTAGGCGAGTACAGGCTGACCGTACCGGACCCCGCTGGAATGAAGTCGCGTCTGGATGCCAAGTCCATGGCCAACTTCGTCGGCGTGGTCGAAGACGCGCTTGAGCGCTCTGGTCGCGCGCCAGCCGACGTCGATCACGTCGCGATGCTGCACATGAAGCGCAGTGCACATGATCACGTCCTGGATACGCTGGGCATTGCGCAGGACCGCTCGATCTACCTGGCCGACTACGGCCATATGGGTCAGGTGGATCAGATTCTTTCGCTGCAACTTGCAGCCAGCGCTGGCCGGCTGTCGCCAGGCAGCCTCGCTGTTCTGGTTGCCGCAGGTATCGGCTACGTCTGGAACGCGCTCTGTCTGGAATGGGGTGCACGGTGACTGGGCATCCGCTGCTGAACACGCTGACCGCAGATCGCCCGGCGTTGCACTGGGATGGCTGCTGGTACCCCTATGGTGAGCTGGTCGAGCGGGCTGCCCGGTGCGCCGCCGCCCTGCAGGAACGCGGACTGGTGCCCGGGGATGCCGTGGCCGTGCTGGCGCCCAACCACGTGATTCATGTGGACCTGATGCTGGCATGCATGCAGACCGGGGTGGCCTATGCGCCGTTGAACACGCGGCTGGCCGGACCCGAACAGCAAGCGCTACTGGATCGCATTCGCCCGCGCTGGCTGTATTGCGATTCTTCGCATGCGGGTCATGTGGGGCAGCCTGCCTGCGCGGTTGAACGGATCGGCGACGACGAAAACTGGCTGGCTCCGGAAGGCGTGGCCGCTCACGGCGGTATCGACCCGTCCCAGATTGCCATGCTGCTGCAAACCGGTGGTAGCACCGGTTTGCCGAAGGCCGCCAGAATCCCACTGCGACAAATCCTGACCAACGCGACCCATACGGTTCGTGCCTGGGGGCTGGGCCCGGAGGATTGCGTCATCCAGGCGACGCCGGCCTTTCATGCTGCGGTCAACGTGCTGAGTACGCCGATCTGGTCGGCGGGTGGTCGCGTTGTGTGGCTGCCCCGGTTCGACCCGACCGAGTACCTCGCGGCGGTGGAGCGGCACCGAGCGACCGTGTTGTTTCTGGTGCCAACGATGTACCAGATGCTGGCGGAATCACCGGGATTCGACACGGCAGACCTGAGTAGCGTGCGCTTTGCGATCTCCGGTGGCGCCCCCTGCCCGGCGCCTCTGCGGGCGCGATTCGCTGCCAAGCAGGTGCCGTTTCGGCAAGGGTACGGCCTGACCGAAGCGGGCGTGAATTGCTTTACGTTGGAGCAAGACGCCGCAGACCAGGCTCCCGACGCAGTGGGCGTGCCCATGCCGGGGACCCAGGCCGTGCTGAGGGACAGCGCGGGTCTGCCCGTGCCAAATGGCGCCGTCGGTGAACTCACCCTCGCTGGTGACCATGTGTTCGCCGGCTATCTCAACCAGCCGGATGAGACCCGCGCGGCACTGAGGGACGGCTGGTTATGGACCGGAGACCTGGCGCGCATTGGTGACGACGGTCTGTGGCGCATTGTGGGTCGTCGCAAAGAGATGTTCATCTCAGGCGGTGAGAACGTGTACCCCGCTGAGGTCGAGCAAGCCATCGTTGCGAACACACCGGCTGCGCAATGCGCCGTGATCAGTATCCCCGATGCCCGCTGGGGAGAAGTTGGCGTGGCCATCATCACAGATTGTGAGTGGCTGACCGAGCAAATGCGCTCTGCTCTCAAGCCGCATCTGGCGGGTTACAAGCTGCCCCGCCATGTCCTGCATTGCACCGAGCTCCCGACCACGGGGGCCGGAAAAATCGATAAACCAGCGCTAAGACGCTGGGCGATCACCGCGTTGAACTTGGAGGAGACACATGAACCGGCTGCGACTGGCTAGCCTGGCCCTGCTGCTTGCGTGCTCCGCGCAGGCGCAGGATGTACTTGAACCGGTGCCGCAAATGGGTCGGTACATGCCGCTGTACCCGGGGCAGTACGTCAATCTGGCGTACCTGCGCGACGCCCGGGACAGCAGCTTCGACGCAAACGGGCAGCGGCAGGAATCTGCGGTGCCCACGCTGGACAACGCCAGCGACATGCCGAGGACGGACGCCGTGGCCACCTTCACCTGGCATTTTCCGCTGTTCGAGGACTATGCCCTGCCGTTCATTTCGTCGCGGACCTGGCTGGCGCGCGTCACCCTGCGCTACGGCGATATGGACACCCGCGGCGCGCTGGCCGCCTTCATCAACGATGACAGCGACGACGCCGACACTGATGCGGATGACCTCCGTAACAACGGGGCCGGCGTGGGCGATCTACTGCTGGAATTCGGTGGGTTTCTGATTGGGTCGGACGATTGGCGCAGCGGGGGGCCTCGGCCATTCGCGGTGCTGCTCACCGGCGGGCTGAACGTGAATCTGGGGCAGTATGACCGCGATGCCCCAACCAGCTCGGGTACGAACACGCCGAGCCTGCGCGTTCATCTCGGCACCCACTGGGCACCCACGGCATCCACCTTGATCGATGCGGGCGCAGGCCTGCGGCTGTTCTACGAAAACCAGGACGCGGCCTTTGGCGCGCTGGCACCAGACCTGCCGGGGGATGCACTGGTTTGGGATCTCAGCATCAGCCAACGGCTGGGTTCGCGCGTGTTTGTCTCTGCCTTCGCCACCGGCTACGACGGCGACCCCAATCGGTACGACAACCCGCGCTTTGCCCCCAACCCGCCGGAGCCCGGCACCGGCGGCGACAACTATCCGACCCCGGGGCTTTATTACGACAACGGGATCCAGCGCCGCTCGGCCGGCTTGGGTCTGGAATGGTTTGCCAGCCAGAACCTGAAGCTGGGCCTGCATTGGGACCACCCGCTATCGGGCGCCAGCGGACAGTTCGACCTGCCGTATACCGACAGGAATCCAGCCGGGTGCACCCCCGGCTCGGTGGGCTGCACCACCACCGACGGCGATACGGTACGCGTCGACGGTTACGGCCATGCCCGGGTGTTCGCCTCCGACCGCTGGATGCTTTCGGCCACCTATCGCTTCGGCGAGGGCGACACATTCACCTGCGTGGGGTGTGAGCAATGATCCGCGTCGTCCTGCTGGTCCTGTTGTGCCTGCCGGGGTTGGCCCGGGCCGGCATCGTGTTCACGCCACATCTGTCGGAGTACGCCATCCAGGCATCTGCGCCGTATTCTGAATTCACCTTTATCTCGACCGAGATCGAGGCCATTTACGACAAGCATGGCAACGAGGTGGAGCTGGGCACGCCCTTCGTGCCCGCGGGTGACTCAACCGACGCGGTGCTGGCCCTCTATAAATACCTGTGGGTCGGCAACATCTTCCGCGATACCCAGGTGCCGATCCTCAATACACGCAAACAGTTTTGTCGCGGCATCATCGGCCTGGGGTACCAGCAGAACACCGGTGCCATTGCCGAACGCACGCGGCTGTTCGGCATCCGGCCCGGCTCCAACGGGCTGTCCGATTTCTACGGGCTGTGCGGCGTGTACGGGCACGAGCATCGCTGGGGTCCGATGAAGTGGAACGGCCTGTTTGCCACCACTGTCAAGGCGCCCATCGGCAGCTATGACGAAGACGCTGCGCTGAATATCGGCACCGGCTATTGGACGGTCATCCCGCAGCTGGCCTGGCATGCCGAACTATTCGGCCGGCTCTACATCGACGGTACCTTCGCCTACCAGATCAATGGCGATAATCCGAATCCGTCCTTCGGCGGGCTGACACCGACGCGGCCTGCAGACGTGCGCAACTTCGAGATGAACTTTGCCTGGAAGTTCTCGGAGCACTGGTTTGCCGATATCGGGTACTCGTACCGGGAATCGGTGGGCCCCAATCGTTACGACAAGCTCACCGTGAACTTCAAGGATCAGCCGCTGGCCCCGGATACGGCCTGTGCCAACACCAACGCCGGCACCAGTGTGCTGGGCATGATCGGGATTGATCCGCTGATCACACCGGAAATCTGCAACAGCCCGGCCTTGGATCAGTTCTATCTGGAACCTCGGCCTGGTCCTTATGAGGATCGCGGCATCCGGGGCCGGCTGGCCACGCTGGGCGTGTACTACATCTATCGCACGTCGTCGGTGTTGCAGGCTCGGGTGGCGATGCCTGTGGGCGGTCGGGGCGGCCAGTTCACAGCGACCTACGACGTGTGTACGCAGCCGGACTGTGGGCCGGGGAACTCAGTCTCCACAGTGGATACCGAGTTATTCGCCGTCCAGGAAGCCGGTGCGGTCTCGGCATCACCCTACTTCGAATTCCGTTTCGTCCACCTGTTCTGGGCGCCATGAGGGGGCGGGTCATGAGGCTTGATCGACGACTGGTCGCGGCGGCGGCCGTGCTGCTACTGGCCGCCTGCGCGCCGCGGGAAGGGCTCTTTCCTGCACTGGGTCTGGATGCGCCGAAGCTGGACTTGCTGCCGGCCGACTTTGAGTCGCCCCGCTCCTACGAAACGGAGCAGCCCATGCCGGGATTCGGCGGGGGCGGCGGTGGGGTTCATCGGGTTCCGGTGATCTGGATCCACGGCAACACGGTGTCCGCCACGTTCTGGCTGCCGGCGCGGCAATACTTCCTGGAGCAGGGCTACACCCAGGACGAGACCTGGGCCTTGTCCTACGGCTGGGATAACCCACGGTATTTCGATTCGGCCGACCTGTCGGTGCCCAGCGTGGACCGCATCGTCAATGCGGTGACGAATTACCTGACCCAACTGACGGGAGAGCCCGTGCAGCAGGTGGATGTCATCGGCCATTCACTGGGGGTGACGCTGGTTCGCCAGTGGATGAAGCAGACGAACAGCTACCACCGCGTGCGTCACTTCATTGGTGTCGCCGGTGCCAACGACGGGGTCTGGACGGCGTGGAACGACACCCGGGGCCAGCAGCGGGGCGTATCCTGGGAGTTGTTTCCGGACAGCCCCTGGCTTAAGCAGTTGAGTGCAGGCGGCGAAACCCCGGGACCGACGCGGTACATGATGTTGTACGACGGGTCGGGATGGGGTGACGTATTGTTCCCCACACCGCTGGAGGACAGCGGGGCGCTCAAGGGCGCGAACAATGTCGCGTTCAACCGCGAGCATGGGACCTATCTGGATCACCTGGAGCTACCTCGGGTCCCCGAAACCATGGCGGTGATGCTGGACTGGGTGGCCGAGTCGCCCGTTCCGGAGGATGGCGCTCGCAGGCCGGTGATGCGTCAGACCGGGCGCTTGTTAACCGCCAGCCAACCCGGCGCGCTGATTCATTGCACCGATGATGGGTCCCAGCCGGACCGACAGACCCCGGGCACCGAGCGCCTGCTCATGACCGTGGGTCCGGTGTATAGCTGCTATCCGCAGCACCCGGAGACGCACCTGGCCGGGCCCATCGAACGCTTTGCCTGGGCGGGGGAGCAGGCCCCGGCCCGTGAGGCGCCGAGCCTGCAGATCGAGCCGGCCGGAGGAGTCTTCGAGCACCCCGTCCAAGTCACGCTGAGCAGTGACGATCCAGATGCCTTCATTGTCTACAACACCAGTGGCACCCCGATCGAGACGGGTTCGCCGCTTTATCGCGAGCCGGTCTACGTGGCGGGCCCGGTGCGGTTCACGGCCATGGCTGTGGGCCCGGATGGACAGCGCTCCGACCCGGTGACGGTGGAGTTCGATATCAGTCTGGAGCTGGTCGAGGCCCGACACACGCTACAGCGGCAGTTCATTCCTGAGACGCCGGTGAACTACGCCGGTGATCGCAAGAAGGGGCGTTAGACGCATGTCGGACAACACGCCACTCGCGCTGGGTTTGCTGGTCTCACTGGTGGCTGCGGGCATCAGTATGTGGCTGGGGCTGAGCCTGGTCTTCGCCTGGTCCTGCAGTCTGGCGATGTTGCTGGTGATTGCCATGGGCGCCCGGCGACGAGGGTCCCTGGGCCCGTTCCGGCCCTGGCTGGTGGCCGCACTGGTGGTTTGGTTGTTGGCGTTTGCGCTGATGCATGCGGCGAGCTCGGATAGCGCTCGCCTGCTGCTGGGTCTGCCCCCGGCCACCGCTGCGGCGGTTTACCTGCTCTGGCCGGCGCCGCTACTGCTGGTCACCCTGCCCTATGCGCTGCATTTTGATCGCCATGTGCTGGACGATGCCGCCTGGGACTCCATCCGCCCCTACCTCCGGGATCGCTCCTGATGAATGCCACCATCATTGTCGTGGCGGCGATCTACTTTGTCGGGATGATCGCCATCGGGCTGTGGGCGGCGGCACGCACCCGCACCTCGGCGGATTATTTTGTTGCCGGCAAGGGTGTGGGGATGTGGGCCATTGCCCTGGCCACCATGTCATCGGCCATGAGCGGGTTCCTGTTCATCGGCGGGCCGGGTATTCACCACCAGTTCGGTTTCGGCACGCTGATGCTGACCTTTCCAGCAGCGGCCTCATTTGCCATCGCCTGGTACCTGCTGGGCAAGCGGATGCGCCTGCTGGCTGCCGTCCGCCCGATGATGACCGTACCGGACGCCATCCATGCGCGATACGACTCCAATCTGGCCCGCGGGCTGGCGGCCGTCGCCATCCTGCTGGGCGTGATTGGCTACCTGGCCACCCAGACGCTGGCCATGGGCGTGATCATGGCGCGCATCTTCGATCTGGCGGTCTGGCAGGGTGTGGTGCTGGGCGTGGCCATCGTGGCGGTGTACGCGACGGCGGGCGGCATGATTGCCGGCATTTACACGGACGTGGCCCAGGGCGGGATCATGCTCGTGGCGGCCCTGATCACCTTCGTGCTGGCGCTGGAAACGGGCGGCGGCATGGGCAACATGATCCAGACCATAGGCGCCAGTGACCCCGACTGGGTATCGCCGTGGGGCACACTGGGTCCTGGCATCGTCATCGGCTGGTACTTCGTGTTTGCGCTGGGCATCCTCGGCCAGCCCCAGGTCGCCCACAAGTTCTACATGATCCGCGAGCCCAAGCGGATGAAATGGGGCGCGGTGGTGGCCGCGGCGGCGGCGATGGTGACCAGCCTGGTTTGGCTGTCGGTGGGCACCGTGACCCGCTACTTGTCCGAGACCGGGGAGCTGGTGCTGCCCATGGCCGACGATGCCGCGCCGCAGTTCATGTTGCAGTACGCACCCGCCTTGCTGGCAGGCGTGTTCTTCGCCGGCGTGGCGGCAGCGAGCATGAGCACCGCAGACAGCTTTCTCAACATCGGCGCTGCGGCCATTGTGCGCGATCTCCCGCTGGCCTTTGGTCGTGAGCCGAATGCCGAGGCCCAGCTGCGCTGGGGGCGCATTGTGACCGTCACGCTGGCGGTGGCGGCGGGCGGGGTCGCCATCGGCTCCGGTCAGCTGGTCGCGGTGCTGGGTATCTTCGGCTGGGGCACGTTTGCCGCCGCGCTGGCACCGGCATTAGGCCTGGGGCTGAACTGGTCCCGGGCGACGCCTGCAGCCGCCATCGCGAGCTTGGCCGTCGGCGTATTGCTGCAGGTGCTACTCGAACTCAACGCAGCCCTTGGCTGGGCTCCGGATCTGCTGCCCGGGCATGTGTATCGGGCGGCAGTGAGCTTTGTGCTCAGCTTCATCGTGTTCATCGCGGTGAGCCTGGTCACCAAGCCACGCACGCTGGCGGCGGATGTGGAGGCTGTGATGCGGGCTTGAGCTGGTTCGCAGTCGCTATCTCGTCCCGGTGTATCCAGACGGGCGACGGACACCCTGTCCGATTGCCCGCGACCAACCATCCGGAGGAGACACAATGAAGACGTTCAAGCATACGGGCCTGCTAGTGCTGCTGGCGCTGATGCCGGCCTGGGCACTGGCCTGCGAAGATGCCGTGGTGCTGGTTCACGGCAACGCGGGCTACCCGTCCGACTGGGATAACACGGTCTCGGAACTGTACGCCCGGGGCTACAGCAGTTCGGACCTGTATCTGCCCAACTGGGGCTACAAGAGCTGCCCCGCCTGCAACAACCACTCGGGCTGGGAGGAGGACCCGGTTCGTGATGCCATTGAGGATGCGATCGCCGGTTCCTGCACGGGCAACATCGACGTGATCGGCCATTCCATGGGTGTCACCCTGGCCGCCAAGCAAATCATCGATTTGGGTGTGCAGGCCGACGTCGATGCGTTTGTCGGCGTGGCGGGGGCGTATCGCGGCCTGTGGTCCTGCGGTGCATATCCCTACAACGTGAATAACAGCACCTGCGGGTATTACGGCCTGTCCGTGTCCAGCCCGTTTCTCGACTGGCTGTACGGACAGACCCTGGCCAGCCGGGTTTATTCCATCAAGTCGTACCAGGATCAGGTGGTGTGCTCGACGGGTACCTGTACGGTGGGTGGTGTGCATTCCAGCCGGATTGCCGGTGAGGACGCGACCTACACTTACACCTACGGCCACTTCGGGCTGCAGGCCTATACCTACGGGCTGCAGGCGGACTTGATCGACTAGCCGCTGTACGGCGCCCCGGCCTTGGCGATGCCGGGGCGCTGACCGGCCGGTTAACGTCGGCGTAGATCGCGTTCCAGGGCCAGGTACTCGTGGCGGGACAGCTCCCGGTTGCCATTGCCATCGGCGCGCACGAATAGCTGGCTCACCACCCGATGGTCGGCCGCCTCATCCTGGGAGATCACCTGATCATTGTTGTCATCCACCGCACCAAAGGCAGGTAGCCGGTGGGCCGGCGGTTGTGAGCGCTCGAACCCCGGTCGGTCGACCGTGGGCTCGGGCAGGTCAGCCAGCTGGGCGCTGGCCTCGGTTGTCATGACGATTCCGGCGAGCGGGATCAACCCGTGAAGAAAACGCTGATGAATCAGCCTGCGCATGCCTGCTCTCTTGTCTGAAGGGTTCAGGCGTTCCGACGGGGCTGCTCGCCAAAGGTTCCCCGTCGGACTCGGCCTACTCCGGTGCGACTCGCTCGCTGATCACGGCTTCGACGATGGGCAGGGCCACTTGTCCGCTGACATTGGCGGCGTTCCCGTTCCAGTTGGTCCGGGTTTCATTTTCGAACTGGTCGAACTGCCCGTAGACCAGCAGGCCCACCACATCGCCATCCTGCAGGCGTTCGCCCACGCCGGCCAGCGGGATGGTTGCCGTGGCGTCGCCGCTGCGAACATCGGAGCTGCGCAGCGGTGTGACCTGCTGATCCACGAGAAAGCGGCTGCCGTCGCGCTCGATACCCACGCCGATGAACACCACGCCCTCTTCCAGCCCGGCATCGGTCACCGTGAACTGTCCGTTGGGCTGACCGGCCAGCACGAGGGTGTCACCCACAATGGGATCGGTCAGGCCAACGAAAATCGCTTCGTCAGCCTCGCTGAGGCTGTTGTTGTGCTGGGTCGCGAGTACGGCGGTTTCAGGCAACTCGACGGTGTATGCGGCTTCGCCGCGGGAGATGGTTTGTACCAGCGCACCGCTGGTGTCATCCAGCGAGATGCAGATCTCAGGCAGGTCCAGCGCGGCACCGCGCAGTTTGTGATCCAGCCAGGCGTTCATGGCGGCGATGACATCGATGTCACCGCAGGTGCCGGGGCCTAACGGACCCTGCGAACCGGGGCCGTTGCGGGTCTGGGTCAGCGAATGGCCGTTCTCGTGGGAGATGAACCGTACATCGCCGCCAGCGGCGGACCAGGCGTCATACAGCGCAATAGCCTGGGTCAGATCGAAGAGAATGTCGCGGTTGCCCTGCAGCAGCAGCACATCGTGGGCCGGCAGAGGGGTGCCGGCTTCGACGTAGGCGTTCAGGCCGTGGGTCAGAAAGACTTGCTGGGAGGTTTCTGAGAGATCCTCCTGCAGTTTGCTGGTCTGATTGAAGGCACCCTCTTGGCAAGAGGCTTCGGTTTCCGAAGCCAGCTGTGCGCCGTCGGTTGTGGCCAGCAGGCACAGGCCGGTGGCATAGCCCTTTTTGATGACGTTGTTCGGACCCAGGCTCTGGGCCAGGCTGAACCAGGTGGCGGTGGGCACTAGCGCATCGAGTCGACCATCCACTGCCGCCGTCAGGTTCTGGTAGGCCCCGCCGTAGCTGCCGCCGATGGCGCCGACACGCGGGTCGCCGGGCCCGTCCATGATGAGCGACAAGTCCTCGTTGGCCGCAGCCCAGTCGATGATGGCCTGCACGTCGACAATCTCGAACAGGGGGTCCATGACATGTGCGCCGTCACCGGTGCCGTCGTCGCCGTCATCGCCACGACCGAAGCCGCGTTGGTCAAAACTGATGACCGCGTACCCGGCGTTCCACAGCGCCTCCACGTTGCGGTCGATGGCGGTAAAGATGTTCGGGCTGTTGGACAGGTCCACGCCGGCGACCGGGTCATTGGCGTCGACATCGCTTTGCGAATAGCGGTCGCCGCCCCAGCCGTGGCCGTGCAGCACCAGTGGGTAGCGGTCGCCCGGCGCGTGCTCGGGGATGTAAAGCGTCGCCGTGACCAAGGTGGTATCGGTGCCATCGGCGACGTTCGGCGCCGGAGACTCGATCATTACGTCCAGGCTCGATGCCTCGATGATGTCGGAGCGGTTGTTGGTGTTGCTGTCCGAACAGGCGCCCAGAATCAGGCTGCCCACTACTGCAAAGCCGGCCAAGGACTTTGTCATGAGCTGTCTCCATGTTGTCACCGCGCGTAGCTCCCGATGGCCCGCGTCGGTTTTGTGACAGTAGTGTGACGCTTGGGGGAAGGCGGGGCAACGCGGCAAGACCGGTGGTTGTTCCGGTGATGGGTGGCGCCTATCCTCGCGTTCAGGGAATGCGACAGGCCCGCGCTGTCTCAGCGTCGTCTGGTTCGCCGCCCGCCCACTGACCAAGGAAGGCATGCAATGAGTGAGTCCGGCGCCGCCGAAGCCAGTAAGCCAGCGGGACGCAACCCACTGGAGCGGCTGCGGCAGCGGTATGGCGCCATGCGGGTCAATGTGGTGACAGCGCTGGTCTGCTTCACCGTCTTCGCCTCTGTTGGCGTCTGGTTGACCACGCTTTACCGCCTGGGGCCGCAGGCGCGGGCCATGGCGGCAAACCCCGCAGCCGCCGATGCCTTTATCAACGGATTGCTCGTGGCCAGGCTCGCGCTGGTCGTCGCCCTGGCGTTTTCGGTGTTTCTGGTCCTTTATTTCGGATTCATCCGTCCGTTGGAACAGCAGCGCCAGCGCATGAAGGCGGCGCTGGACGAGGCATCGGACACCAACGAACTCGACCTGCTTTCGTACTGGTACGAGCGTCGCTCCAAGCAGCTCAGCGTGGCATTGGATGACAACGCCAGCCTGCGCGAAGAGGTAGAAGGCTTGCGCGTCCGCGAAGAAGCCGACCGCCGCTTGCTCGATAGCGGTTTGGGCTTCTCGGCCGATGCCCTGGTGCTGGTCGATCGCAATGGAGAGGTGCGCGGCGCGACGGCATCGGCGCTGCTGCTGCTGGGCTATCACGATTACCAGCTGGTGGGGAAACCGTTTCTCGATACGGTGGAGTTCTACGACGCCGCCAAGGATCATCCGGAGGAATATCGCGTCCGCGAATGGCTGGACGTGACCATGCAGAAGGCGTCGTCGATTCCTGAAGTTGGCCTGTTCAAGCTCAAAGATGGGCATGGTCGGGATCACGATTTGATGGCGACCTGCCTGTGCGTGACCGACAGCTCCGGTCATGCAGTCGGTGGCTACGTTCGCTTGGAACTGGCTGACGCCGGGCAACGCGAATTGCCCAAGGTCTTGTCGGTGGCCTCGCGCAAGGATCCGATGACCGGGCTGCTGAGCAAGCAAGTATTCGAGAGCCGCTGTGACGAGCTGGTGGACATCGCCCGTCGCCAGGACGACGAGCATCAGTTCGTGTTCATCGCCATCGATCGGTTGCACGACATCACCGCCAAATTCGGTCACTGGGCGGGTGAGGAAACCCTCTGGCATGTCGCCCAGGCTGTGTCCCGTGAGGTCGGCGCCGTGGGTGACGGTTATCGCGTGTCTACCGACCGCTTCGGCGTGCTGGTGGCCTTTTCCAAGGTCGACCAGGTCATGACCATTTGCCAGCGCCTGCGCCATGCAGTCGAGGCCCATGAGTTCAGCTGGCAGGGCGAGCCGTTTGACACGACCATCTCCATCGCGGTGGTCAGTCTGCGGCCGGATGGCGAGGGACGGCGGGGCTTATTGACCATCGCCAACGACCTGATCAAGCAGATCCAGGCAGATGGCGGCAATGATTGTCGGGTCTACGCGGCGTCGGAGTCGCTGTTCGAGCGCCGCCGGAATGACGCTGAATGGAGCGACTGGTTGTTCACGCGGCTGGATGGCGGCTTCGGTCACCTGATTTCGCAGGGGATTCGCCCGGTGCTGCAGGATCATCCGGAACTCAGGCCCTGGGCTGAGGTGTTGTTGCGCGTCGAGGATGACGACGGCGTCTGGATCACTCCGGGGACCTACCTGCCCGCCATCGAGCGACGGGCCGAGACGACGCGGGTCGATCTTTGGGTGCTGGCGCGTGCGCTGGAGCTGGCCAAGACCACGGAAGGGTTTCTCGCCGAGCATGCGGGCTTCACCATCAACCTGTTTGGCGCTTCGCTGGATTCCCCGGAGTTCGCCAAGGAGGTCAACCGGATTATCTCGGACAGTGGCGTGGCACCTGAGCACATCTGCTTCGAGATCGATGAGCGATTTGCCAGTGCCCATGTCTCGACGGTGCGTGGCTTTGTTGAGGCCACACGACCCACGGGGTGCAAGATCGCCCTGGACCGCTGCAAGGCCTCGGCGGGGTTGGGGGCCCTGCGGGCGTTGCCCATCGATTACGTCAAAATCAGCGACGCCCTGGTTCGCCGGATGCTGGTTGATCCCATCGATCGGGCGCACCTGGACTGGATCAACGACGCGGCGCACCAATTGGGCGTCAAGACCGTGGCCACCGGTGTCGAGCAGGAAGATTGGCTACAGGAACTGCGGCGCCTGGGCGTGGACTACGCCCAGGGTGTGCGCGTCAACAAGATCGGCCCGCTGATGGTCTAGGGCTGCGTTGGCGTCAGGCCGCCGCACCGGGCCGGTGCTGCCGGCCGTCGCTGCGACCCTCGGCTTCGGCAACCAGGCGCTCAGCCAGCTCAAACTGGTCGGTCTCCAGGTAGGCTTCGGCCAGATACATCAGGCGTGCGATCTCCACCTTGTTCTCCGGCGCCGCACGGCCACGCAGTTTCATGATGCGTCGCCGGATCGGGCGGGCGGCTTCCTTGTCTGCGCCCAGCAGCTTGCGATCGTCAATGCCGGCCTTGCGCGAGCGACGGCTGATGACATCTGCGGCCAGCTCCGGTGGTTCCTCGTTTGCAGCGTCCAGATCCCGGGTGGTGGTCGCGACGCGTGTTGCCGCCTTGGACGGCCGCGGTGCCAGGGCATCATCGCGGACCCGCTTCGGTCGCATCAGCAGTGCCAGCGCGACGGCCGCGCAGATGCCGTTGATCAGTGCGTAAAACAACCAATCTGGCCAGCCGCGCTTCGCGTCGGCAGCGGGCGCAGCGGTGACTGTTGCGGCCACAGGTGGAGTCGCGGATGGGTCAGAAACTTCGGCGGCCGTCACCTGAGGGGGTGGAGCGGCCGAGCGCGCGGTGTCGACTGGTGATGCCTCTACCGTAGCTGCGGGCGTGGTCTCATCGCGCAGCAGTTCGCTCAAGTCGATGCGGAGTCTGGAGCGTGTCGGCGCCGTCGGCTGAATCGCGGCCATGAACACGGGATTGAGCTGCTCGCTCAGCTGAAAACGGCTCACGCCAGTGGAGGGCGCAATCGAGTCTGCGGGCACGTGCGGGCGCGCAGTGGCTGGCTGCGTTGCGACCTGCTGCGGTGCGGGCTGCGGCGCTGGCTGAAAACCAGTGGGCAGGCGCAGCATTTGACCTGCCCGCAACCGTGTCGGGTCGCCTCGCAGGTCGGGGTTGGCCTCGAGAAGTGCCCGGATGGCTTGTTGCAACGGCATCGCTGGGCTAGGTCGCGTGCGTTGAGCAATCATCGACACGGTGTCCCCGGCGGTGACGGGGCCGAAGGCGATCCCCGGAGACGCGATGGCAGCCAAGCGGCCCTGGTCGGTCGGTAACGCCGGGGCGGGTGCCGATGATGGCTGACCGGGCAGGCTTAGATGCAGCGTGGTTTCCCCCGCTCTCTCGACCAGTGGGTTCTGTCGGAACAGGCTCGCTTGTGGGCGGACATCGGCCAGTACCGAGACTTCCTTGGCAATGCGCTGTGCACCCGACCGGACCTCGATCTCGAATGACAGGATGGGCTCGAGGTGGGTCGGTTGCCCTCCACCGTCAGCCGCAATCGATCACCCGGGAGGGGGTCGACCCGCATGGTCAGCTCGGTGGGGTCCGGCCTGCGGTCTGCCGTGCTGACGGGGCGCACGTAAATGTCCTGGATGCGGGCGCCCGCACGGTCGATATCGACCGAGAACGAAAGCGGTTCGGCGAGATGCGAGACACTGTGCGGTTCACCGATGCTCAACGCGCCTGCCGGCAGGCTGGTACAGAGCAGGGCGGCTGAACTCCAGACGATGCCCCCCGAACATCGGGTGGTCCGGGACGGTTGGTGGCGGGGTTGCTGCATGCTCTACACCTTGCGACTCAAGGCCGCCTCCGCAGTCAGGGCTGGCATGGGCGGTGAGCAGCCGTCATCGGAGCGGCGCATGCCGAAAGTCGATGACCTGGGCTGATTCCTTGCCCATACGTAACGTTGGCAGCATACCAGCGATGCGGGCAAGCCAAGGTGAAGCGTGGCGCGGCGCGTATACTTGCGCGCCTCCCGCTTGCCTGTTGCCGCGCATGTTGTTCAATTTACGGAACGCCACGTGACCGCCTATTCCAAGGCCATCGCGCGCGGAGCGCTGCAAATGGACTGCCCGCTCGACGACGGGCAGGTCCAGCAGTTGTCGCGCCTGGTCGAAGAACTGGTCCGCTGGAATCGCGCCTACAACCTGACGGCGGTTCGCGATCCGGCGCAGATGCTGGTGTCCCACATTTTCGACAGTCTGTCCGTGATGCCCCATCTGCAGGGCCCTCTGGCAGATATCGGCAGCGGCGCGGGTTTGCCGGGCCTTGTTGCCGCCATCGTGCAGCCCGACTGGCCGGTGCTGTCGGTGGAATCGGTCGGCAAAAAGGCGCGGTTTCAGCGCCATGTGTGCCGCGAACTCGGACTCCAGCACGTCACTGTTGCCGAACAGCGCGTGGAACACTTTCAAAGCGAGACCCGTTTCGCTACCGTCACCTGTCGGGCATTTACCCGCCTGGATCGATTCGTCGACCTGACCCGCCACCTGCTCGCGCCCGGTGGTCGTTGGGTCGCCATGAAGGGACAGGTTCCCGACGAGGAACTGAAAGCCTTGGATACGCGCGTGACCGTTGAAACCATCCTTCCCCTGACCGTGCCTGGCCTGGCGGCTGAGCGCTGCGTTGTCATTCTTTCCGAGGCTGGCTAATGGCCCGAATACTTGCGATTGCAAATCAGAAAGGCGGCGTCGGCAAGACGACGACAGCCGTCAATCTATCGGCCTCTCTGGCGGCCACCAAAAAGCGCGTGCTGCTGGTCGATATCGATGCCCAGGGCAATGCCACCATGGGCGTTGGTGTGGACAAGGATGATCTGGAGCTGACCGGCTGCGATGTCCTGCTGGGCGAGGCGGACATCACCGGCGCCATCGTGGCTCCGCGCAGCCTCGGGTTCTCCGTGCTGCCCAGCAATACCGATATGACGGCGGCCGAAGTTGGCCTGCGTCAGCAGAAGGGGGGCGAGAAGGCGCTGACCAACGCCCTGGCTGCCGTGCAGGACGAGTTCGACTACATCGTCATCGACTGCCCGCCGGCACTGTCCATGCTGACGGTGAACGCGCTGGTCGCTGCCGACGGGGTCATCATCCCGATGCAGTGCGAGTACTACGCGCTAGAGGGCTTGTCCGCCCTGCTCGATACCATTCGCAAGGTTCGGGCGGTCCTGAACCCCCGGCTGGAGATCGAGGGCGTGCTCCGCACGATGTTCGATCCACGCAACAATCTCGCGAACGAAGTCTCGGCTCAGTTGCTCGCGCACTTCCCGGATCAGGTCTACCGCACCATTGTGCCGCGCAATGTGCGTCTGGCCGAGGCGCCGAGCCATGGTCTGCCGGCGTTCGACTATGACAGTCAGTCCAAGGGGGCGCAGGCCTACCTCGCGCTGGCTGGCGAAGTGCTGCGCGGCAGCAGCCGGAAGGCCGCCTAATGGCCGCGAAGAAGCGCGGCCTCGGTCGCGGGCTGGATGCCCTGCTGGCCGGTGGAGTCGAAGTCTCTCGCGAACAGGCCGAAGCCGAGGGCAGTCTCGAAGACATCCCCGTTGAGCAGATCAGGCCAGGCCGTTTTCAGCCCCGGCGGGAGTTCGACCCGGAGGCGCTAGAGGCGCTGGCCCAGTCAATACGTGCCCAGGGTGTGATCCAGCCCATCGTCGTGCGTCAGGCGGACGAGGGTTATGAACTCATTGCCGGTGAGCGGCGATGGCGCGCTGTGCAAATCGTGGGCTTGCCGACCATCCCGGCGGTGATCCGGCCGCTGGAGGATCAGGCCGCGCTTGCAGTCGCGCTCATCGAGAACATCCAGCGTGAATCGCTGAATCCGATTGAAGAGGCGTTGGCCCTGCATCGACTCATCGAGGAATGTGGTCTGACGCACCAGGCCTGCGCGGAATCCGTCGGCCGCTCACGGGCGGCCGTGAGTAATTTGCTGCGCCTGCTGGAACTGGAGGACGAGATTCGCTCGCTGGTGCAGTCCCGGGCCTTGGAGATGGGGCATGCCCGGGCGCTGCTGGGTGCTCCGGCGACTCAGCGACTGCGACTGGCGCATGAGGTGGTGGCCCGCAAGCTCAGCGTGCGCCAGACCGAAGCGTTGGTCCGTGACCTGGATGCGCCGGCCAAAACGCCGAATACACCGCCGCCCGTGTCGGATCACTTGGTGAGTCTGGGGCGTAAGCTGGGTGGACGCATCAACGCCAAGGTTGAGCTGCAGCAAAAGGGCCGGGACAAGGGGCGGATTGTCATCAACTACGGCTCCATGGATGAGCTGGAAGATATTCTCCGCGAATTGACCTGATTCGCCTGGCCGGTCAGCCCCGCAGGCACCGCGCCGGGCGCGGTGCGGGCGTGCGGAGCACACAAATCCCGCAGTGACAGGCACAATCTTGGTGCGGCGCAGCATTTCATTGACCTGTCATGGGGCCATGGCTATACTTCGCGCCCCCTCAGGCGGGCGACACCGGTTTTGAGTGACGCAAACCCAGGACGCAACGGTGCGTCATCGGGCTTCGCCACGGCACGAAAGATCTGTGCCTGGCAGCTTGCAATCGGCATCGCGGGTTCTTTGCTTTGGGGGCTGCATGGCGGAATGCATGCAGCGGTGGCTGGGTTATCCGGCGGCCTGATCGCAGTGATCAGCACGTTTTATTTCGCATTGCGCGCGTTCGGCCACGGCCAGGACGCGACGCCTGAGCGGCTCCTCGGCAGCCTGTTGCGCGCCGAGGTGATGAAGTGGGGCGTAACCCTGGCCTTGTTCATGGTTGCAATCGTCCTCTTCCGGGATATGTTCCCGCCGGTCATCAGCGTTTATGCGGCGTGCCTGCTGGTCTACTGGTTCGCGCTGGGCTGGACGACCACAACATCTGAAACCGACACAGAGAAAGGCAACTGATGGCAAGCGGCGCAGAACAACATGGCGGTGGTGACAGCGCCAGCTATTACGTATCGCACCATCTGACCCACCTGCAGGTGGGTGAGGGTTTCTGGACCTGGAACATCGACACGCTGCTGGTCAGCACGGTGTTGGGTGTGATCATGTGCGGTGTGATGTACATGGGTGCCCGCAAGGCCACCGCCGGCACGCCCGGCTTTCTCCAGAATCTGGTTGAATCGCTGGTCGATTTCATCGACGGTCTAGTGAAGGAGTCCTTCCCGGGCACCTCCAAGTTCGTCCCGCCGTTCGCACTGACGATCTTTGTCTGGACGTTCCTCTGGAACTGCATGGACCTGATCCCGGTCGACTGGCTGCCAGCAGCGGCATCCATGGCGGGCCTGGAGTACATGCGTGTCGTGCCCTCGGCCGACATGAACGCGACCTTCGCGATCTCGATCTCGGTCTTCTTCCTGATCATCATTTACAGCATTGCCGGCAAGGGTTTTGGCGGTTATGCGAAAGAGTGGCTGTCCCACCCGTTCGGCTGGTACCTGCTGCCCTTCAACATCATCATCAATTTCGTTGAGCTCATGGCCAAGCCGGTGTCGCTGTCACTGCGACTGTTCGGCAACCTCTACGCCGGTGAGCTGATCTTTATCCTGATCGCGCTGCTCCCCTGGGGCGTGCAGTTCATCCCGGGATTCGCCTGGGCGGTGTTCCACATTCTTGTGGTGACCCTGCAGGCGTTCATCATCACCGTGCTCAGCGTTGTGTACCTGAGCATGGCGTATGAGTCGCACGACGATCACTAAGTCTGATCTTTTAAGAGCTACCTTTTCCAACACCTGACGGAAACGACTGGAGAACGACGATGGAAATCATCATTGGGAACACCGCGCTGGCCATTGGCCTGATCTTCGGCCTGGCTGCTCTGGGCACCGGCATCGGCTTCGGCCTGCTGGGCGGCAAGTTCCTGGAAGGCGCTGCTCGCCAGCCGGAAATGGCCGGTATGCTGCAGACCCGCATGTTCATCATCGCCGGCCTGCTGGACGCCGTGGCCATTATTGGTGTCGCCATGGCGCTGCTGCTGATGTTCGGCAACCCGCTTCTGGGTCAGCTGGGCTAACCACCACCTACGACGTTGCGTTCCATCCAACCGTAGGAGATAGCAGTGGGTATTAACGCCACCATCATCGGGCAGACGATCACGTTCGCGTTGTTCGTGCTGTTCACGATGAAGTTCGTCTGGCCGCCGATTAAGCAGGCCATGAACGAGCGTGCCAAGAAGATCGAGGACGGTCTGGCAGCGGCAGAGCGAGGCGAAGCTTCGCTGGCCGAAGCCAGCCGCGCCTCTGACGATGCGCTCAAGGACGCCCGTGCTCAGGCACAGGACATCCTCAATGGCGCCAATCGTCAGGCCAACGACATTGTCGAAAAGGCTAAGTCCGAGGCACGCACCGAAGCCGAGCGCATCATCAAGGCCGCGAACGAGGAAATCGAAGCCTCGATGCAGCGCGCCAAGGCTGAGCTGCGTAAGGAAGTGTCCGCCATCGCATTGTCCGGTGCACAGAAAGTGCTGGGCCGCGAGGTTGACGCCTCCGCGCATGATGATCTGCTCAAGCAGCTCGCGACCGAGATCTGATCATGGCCGAGCTGTCCACACTGGCACGACCGTATGCGCGCGCGTTCTTCGAGCTGCAGCACGACGCCGGAACGCTGGCCGCGGGGCAATCCGCGGTCGACGCCATGGCGGCTGTGGTTGCCGAAGAGCAGGTGGCTCGTCTGATCGGCCATCCGGCTGTCAGCAAGGAAGAACTCGTGGCCCTGGTTCAGGGTGCCAGCGGGGACGCCTTGTCGGGCGACGGGCTCAAACTGCTGAAGGTGTTAGCTGACAACAAGCGCGTGGCGCTGTTGCCGGCTATTGCCGAGCAGTACGGCCTGCTCAAGGACGAAGCCGAGCGCCGAATCGCTGTCGACATGACGGCTGCCAAGCCGGTCAGTGATGACGCCCAGGCCGCTTTGGTGGCTGCCCTGTCCAAGCGACTGGGTCGGGATGTCGAGCTGAGCGTGACCATTGATGAAGCCCTGATCGGCGGTGCGGTGCTCCGCGCTGGCGATCTGGTGATTGATGGTTCGGTCGCCGGCCGTGTGGACCGCATCACTCAGGCGCTGACCGCGTAGACGAGGACAACCAGGAAGCGGCGCATACGCGCTGCGACACCAGGAAACACAACATGCAATTGAATCCGTCTGAAATCAGCGATCTCATCAAGGATCGCATCAAGAATTTCGAGGCCGTGACCGAAGCGCGGAACCAGGGCACAGTCGTGTCGCTGGCCGACGGCATCGTGCGCATCCACGGTCTCGAAGACGCGGTGCTGGGCGAAATGCTCGAGTTCCCGGGTGATGTCTTCGGTCTGGCTCTGAACCTGGAGCGTGACTCTGTCGGCGCCGTGGTCCTGGGTGACTACAGCACGCTGACTGAAGGCGACTGGGTCAAGACCACGGGTCGCATCCTCGAAGTGCCGGTTGGCCCCGCCATGCTGGGCCGTGTGGTCGACGCACTGGGTCGTCCCATCGACGGCAAGGGCGACATCAACGCCGAAGGCACCTCGCCGATCGAAAAGGTCGCGCCGGGCGTGATCGCGCGTCAGTCGGTAGACCAGCCGGTGCAGACCGGTCTGAAGTCCATTGACGCCATGGTCCCGGTCGGTCGTGGCCAGCGTGAGCTGATCATTGGTGACCGCCAGACCGGCAAGACCGCGGTGGCCATCGACACGATCATCAACCAGAAGGGCACCGGCGTTAAGTGCATCTACGTCGCGATCGGGCAGAAGAACAGCTCCATCGCCAACGTGGTTGCCAAGCTGGAAGAGCACGGCGCAATGGATCACACCATTGTCGTGGCCGCTGCCGCCGCCGAATCGCCGGCCCTGCAGTTCATCGCACCGTATGCCGGTTGCGCCATGGGCGAGTACTTCCGCGATCGCGGCGAAGACGCGCTCATCGTCTACGATGATCTGTCCAAGCAGGCTGTGGCCTATCGCCAGATCTCGTTGCTGCTGAAGCGCCCGCCGGGCCGTGAAGCCTACCCGGGTGACATCTTCTATCTGCATTCACGTCTGCTGGAACGTGCAGCCCGCGTGAACGCCGACTACGTCGAGAAGTTCACCAACGGTGAAGTCAAGGGTCAAACCGGTTCGCTGACGGCGCTGCCGATCATCGAAACCCAGGCTGGCGACGTGTCCGCCTTCGTGCCGACCAACGTGATTTCCATCACCGACGGTCAGATCTACCTGGAAACCGACCTGTTCAACAGTGGCATCCGCCCGGCTATCAACGCCGGTCTGTCGGTGTCGCGTGTGGGCGGTTCGGCTCAGACGAAGATCATCAAGAAGCTGGGCGGCGGTGTGCGTCTGGCGCTGGCGCAGTACCGTGAACTCGCGGCTTTCGCCCAGTTCGCGTCCGACCTGGACGAAGCCACCCGCAAGCAGCTGGAGCGTGGTCAGCGCGTCACCGAGCTGATGAAGCAGCGTCAGTACTCGCCGCTGTCCGTGGCCGAGATGGCGTTCTCGCTGCTCGCCGCCGACGCCGGCTACCTCGACGATGTCCCGCAGGACAAGGTCGTGGAGTTCGATGAGGCACTGCATCAGTTCCTGAACGGTGAGTTCAAGGACCTGCTGGATCGCATCAATGAATCCGGCAAGTACGACGATGCGATCAAGGCGGACATGACCGCTGCCCTGGACGCGTTCAAGAAGCAGTCCGCCTTTTAAGCAGACTGTTATCGCGCGTCAGGCGTGAACGGCCAGGCCGGACCAAGCGGTTTTGCCCGGCCGGTTCACGAAGCAGTCACGAGGTTTAAAGCATGGAGCGTCCGTCGTAGTTTTCGGGCGCCTCAGTAGGAGTCAAGATGGCCGTCGGCAAGGAAATTAAAGGCAAGATCCGAAGCGTCAAGAACACGCAGAAGATCACCAAGGCCATGGAAATGGTCGCTGCCAGCAAGATGCGCAAGGCGCAGGATCGCCAGGCCGCGGCGACGCCGTATGCCGAACGTATTCGCCGCACCATCGGGCATCTGGCTGAAGCCAATCCGGACTACAAGCATCCGTTTCTGGTCGAGCGACCGGTTAAGCGCGTGGGCATCATTGTGGTGTCCACCGACCGCGGCCTCTGTGGTGGCCTGAACATCAACCTGTTCCGGCAGGCATTGGGCGAATTCCGTGCGGCCAAGGATGCCGGCGCCGAAGTCGACCTGATGATCGTCGGCTCCAAGGGCATGGGCTTTTTCAAGCGCGTGGGCGGCAACATCGTCTCCGAGGTCACGGGCCTGGGCGACACGCCGCATCTGGACCAGCTCATCGGCCCGGTCAAAGTGCTGCTGGACAAGTACCGCGATGGCGAGCTCGACAAAGTGGTGCTCATCCACAACCGCTTCGTCAACACCATGACGCAGAAGCCGACGGTCGAGCAGTTGCTGCCCGTGCAGCCAGTCAAGGATGAAGGCCTGCTGGACAACTGGGACTACATCTACGAGCCCAGCGCTGAAGATCTGCTCGACGGCATCTTGATGCGTTACGTCGAGGCCCAGGTCTACGGTGCCGTGGCCGAGAACGTCGCCTGTGAAATGGCGGCTCGGATGATCGCCATGAAGTCGGCCTCGGACAACGCGGGCCAGATCATCGACGACCTGCAGCTGGAGTACAACAAAGCTCGTCAGGCCGCGATTACGCAAGAACTTGCAGAAATTGTGGGCGGCGCTGCAGCCGTCTGATCGGACACCAAAGATTTGAATTCTGGCCGGAGTCGACGCTCCGGCGAAAAACAGGAAAGAGCTATGAGCGCAGGCAAGATTGTTCAGATTATCGGGGCCGTCGTTGACGTGGAGTTTCCGCGCGACTCGATCCCGAAGGTCTACGATGCTCTCACCGTGACCGACAACAACCTGACCCTGGAAGTGCAGCAGCAGCTCGGCGACGGTGTCGTGCGCTGTATCGCCATGGGTGTGTCGGAAGGTCTGAAGCGTGGCATGGCCACCACCAGCACCGGCGCCCCGATCTCCGTGCCGGTCGGCAAGGGCACGCTGGGTCGCATCATGGACGTGCTGGGTGACCCGCAGGATGAGGTCGGCCCGGTCGAGACCGAAGAGCGCTGGGCAATTCACCGCAAGCCGCCGAGCTACGAAGACCAGGCAGGCTCCACCGAGCTGCTGGAAACGGGCATCAAGGTCATCGATCTGCTCTGCCCCTTCGCCAAGGGCGGTAAGGTCGGCCTGTTCGGCGGTGCCGGCGTGGGCAAGACCGTGAACATGCTCGAGTTGATCAACAACATCGCCACCGAGCACTCGGGCCTGTCCGTGTTCGCTGGTGTCGGTGAGCGTACCCGTGAGGGCAACGACTTCTACTACGAAATGGCAGAAGCCGGCGTCATCAAGCTGGACAACCTGCCCGAGTCCAAAGTGGCGATGGTCTACGGCCAGATGAACGAGCCCCCGGGCAACCGTCTGCGCGTGGCGCTGACGGGTCTGACCATGGCCGAGTACTTCCGTGACGAAGGCCGTGACGTGCTGTTCTTCGTGGATAACATCTACCGCTACACCCTGGCCGGTACCGAAGTGTCGGCACTGCTGGGTCGTATGCCGTCGGCCGTGGGTTACCAGCCGACGCTGGCGGAAGAAATGGGCGTGCTGCAGGAACGCATCACCTCCACCAAGACGGGTTCGATCACGTCGATCCAGGCCGTGTACGTGCCTGCTGATGACTTGACCGACCCCTCGCCGGCCACGACCTTTGCTCACCTGGACGCCACCGTCGTGTTGTCGCGTCAGATCGCCGAGCTGGGTATTTACCCGGCCGTGGATCCGCTGGATTCCACATCGCGTCAGCTGGACCCGAACGTCATCGGTGTGGAGCACTATGAAACGGCTCGTGCCGTGCAGGGTGTGCTGCAGCGTTACAAGGAGCTCAAGGACATCATCGCGATTCTGGGCATGGACGAGCTGTCTGAAGAAGACAAGCAGATCGTGTCCCGCGCGCGTAAGATCCAGCGCTTCCTGTCGCAGCCGTTCCACGTGGCTGAAGTCTTCACCGGCTCGCCGGGCATCTACGTGTCGCTTAAGGACACGATCGCCGGGTTCAAGGCGATTGTCGACGGCGAATACGATCACCTGCCCGAGCAGGCGTTCTACATGGTCGGCTCCATCGACCAGGCCGCCGAGAAAGCCCAGAGCATGTAATTGACGGGGCCGCCGGCGTTGTCCGGCGGCCCGTTGTCTACGGAGTACCCAGATGGAATTGAATGTCGACATCGTCAGCGCCGAAGGCGAAATCTACTCCGGTGCCGCCGACATGGTGTTTGCATCGGCCGAGATGGGCGAAGTTGGCATCGCTCCGCGTCACGCCCCGCTGCTGACGCGCCTCAAGCCCGGCGAAGTCCGGGTCAAGAGCACCTCGGGTGAGCAGTCGTTCTTCGTCTCCGGCGGTATTCTCGAAGTCCAGCCCTATCAGGTGACGGTCATGGCCGACACCGCCTCGCGCGCTGCGGACCTGGACGAGGCCGCGGCTCTGGAAGCCAAGAAGCGGGCCGAGGAAGCGCTGGCGAATCAGAGTTCAGACGTTGATCTCGCCATGGCTCAGGCTGAGTTGGCAGAGGCTGCCGCGCGCCTGCATCTGTTGCAGAAGCTCAAGACCAAGCGCTAGCACTGGGTTGGGGGGCTGGCCATGGCGTCGTCGCAGTGGACCTGCCGCACGCCTCGCGTCGCCAGCCTGCCCGCATTGCGCAATGCCTGCCTACCGCCGTGCCAGTTTCCGGCTTGCCCGCCATGCCCGGACGCTGGCAGCCTGACGCGATGAGCCATCCGAATCTTCACGTCGTCATCCTGGCTGCGGGCCGTGGCACGCGCATGCGTTCGTCACAGCCCAAAGTTCTGCAGCCGCTTGGCGGCCGTCCCATGCTGGCGCATGTGCTGGAGACCGCACAGGCACTCGCGCCGGCCGCCATCCATGTTGTGGTGGGGCATGGGGCGGAGTCCGTCCAGGCGCGGTTCGACGCGCTGCCGTTGCGCTGGGTCCTCCAGGCAGACCAGCGGGGCACGGGCCATGCGGTTCAGCAGGCGCTGCCCGCGATTCCGGATGACGCCCGTGTGCTGGTGTTGTATGGCGATGTTCCGCTGATCACCGGGCTCACGCTGACGCAGCTGGTCGACACCGACGGACCGGCGCTGCTGTCCGTCGTGCTCCCCGATCCCAGCGGCTATGGCCGGATTGTCCGCGACGACGACGGTGCAGTCAGCGCCATCGTCGAACACAAGGACGCCAGTGCAGAGCAGCGCGCCATCGACGAAACCAATACCGGTGTGCTGGCAGCATCCGCCGGGCGTCTCAAGCAGTGGCTGTCCAGAATCACCAGCGACAATGCGCAAGGCGAGTTGTATCTCACCGATGTGGTTGGCTTGGCGGTCAGTGACGGTGTCACCGTGCAGGCGCTGCAAGCCAGCGATGTGGATGAAGTCGCCGGCGTGAATGATCGCCGTCAGCTTGCACAGGCCGAACGCGTACTGCAGCGCAGAGCGGCCAACGCACTGTTGCAGGCCGGGGCGACGCTGCTCGACCCCGCCCGCTTTGACCAGCGTGGACGCGTGGCAGTGGGTGAAGACGTGGTGATCGACATCAACGTCGTCCTGGAAGGCGATGTCGAACTGGGCGATGGCGTGGAGATCGGCCCCAACTGCGTGATCCGCAATGCCCGCATCGGCGACGGCACCGTTGTCCATGCCAACACGGTCATCGAGGATGCGGACATCGGTCCGAGCTGTCAGATCGGCCCCTTTGCGCGTTTGCGTCCGGGCACCGTTCTGGTCGGTGACAACCGAATCGGCAATTTCGTTGAAACCAAGAAGGCGCGCCTGGATGCGGGTGCCAAGGCTGGACATCTGGCCTATCTGGGCGACGCCACGATTGGCAAACGGGTGAATGTGTCGGCGGGTGTGATCACCTGCAACTACGACGGTGCAAACAAGCACCAGACCGTGGTCGGCGACGATGCCTTTATCGGCACCGATAGCCAGCTGGTTGCCCCGGTCACGGTTGGCGACCGCGCCTACATAGCCGCTGGTTCCACGATTACCCGCAATGCGCCTGAGGATGCACTGACCATCTGCCGGGCCCGTGGTCAGAAATCCATTGCCGGCTGGCGCAAGCCTGCAAAGAACCCATAGCGCAGCGCTACACTGGCGTTTCCGGCCTGTCGGGTTCTCGGCAGGCCCTATGCGAAGCAAGGAACACCCATGTGCGGAATTGTCGGCGCGATCGCCGAACGTGATGTCACCCCGATTCTGATCGAAGGTCTGCGTCGCCTCGAATACCGGGGCTACGATTCCGCTGGGGTTGCACTGGTCGACCAAGGGCAGATCAACCGGGTTCGCTGTGTGGGCAAGGTGCAGGCGCTGGTCGACCGCATGGGTGACCAGGCGCCGCGCGGCCCCTTGGGCATCGCCCACACACGCTGGGCCACCCACGGCGTTCCCGCCGAGCACAATGCGCACCCGATGGTGTCGCAAGGCCGTTTGGCACTGGTACACAACGGGATCATCGAAGGGCACGAAGCGCTAAAGGCCGAACTGACGGCCGAAGGCTACGGATTCGACTCGGAAACCGATACCGAGGTGCTGTCTCATGCGATTCACCGTGCGCTCGCACCACGGGGCAGCCTGTTCGATGCTGTGGAATCGGTTGTCCACGGCCTGGACGGGGCGTACGCCATCGCCGCCGTGGATCAGCAGCAGCCTGACGCGCTCGTCGTCGCGCGCCGGGGGACGCCTCTGGTGATCGGCATTGGTATTGGCGAGCATTTCGTCGCGAGCGATGTCGCCGCACTGCTGGCGGTGACACGGCGCTTTGTCTTTCTCGAAGAAGGCGACGTTGCCCGTGTGACACGCACCGGAATCGACGTGCGCGACCTGCACGGCAAGCCAGTGGTCCGAGCCGTTACCGAATCTGCGCTCGATCCGGACGCCACCTCCAAGGCGGGGTACCGCCACTACATGCAAAAGGAGATCTTCGAGCAGCCGCGTGTGGTGACCGATACCTGGCATGGCCTGGTGTCCGAATCACGTGTACTCACGGCGGCGATGGGGCCGGATGCTGAAGCGATCCTCCCGCAGGTCAAGTCGGTGACCATCGTCGCCTGTGGCACCAGTTTTCATGCAGGTCTGGTGGCGCGTTACTGGCTCGAATCGATCGCCGGTGTTCCGTGCAACGTGGAACTGGCCAGTGAGTACCGGTACCGCAAACCGGTTGTCAGCGACGACAGCTTGTTCGTCACCATTTCCCAGTCCGGCGAGACGCTGGATACCCTGGCGGCGCTTCGCTTTGCACGCGAGGCCGGCTATCTCGCCACGCTCGGCATCGTCAATGTGCCGGAATCATCGATGGTGCGTGAGACCGACTTGTCGCTCATGACTGCCGCGGGCCCGGAGATCGGGGTCGCCTCGACCAAGGCTTTCACCACGCAACTGGTTGCCCTGCTGATCTTCACGCTCATGCTGGCCAAGTCGCGTGGCCGCCTGAGCGAGGAGGCGGAATCAACGGCCGTGCACCAGCTTCGCAGTTTGGCAGCCGCTATCGAAAACTGTCTGCTCATCGACGACACCCTGCTCGCCATTGCCGAGCGCTTCGCCGACAAGCATCACGCCCTCTTCCTCGGCCGCGGTGTCATGTTCCCCATCGCGCTGGAAGGCGCGCTGAAGCTTAAGGAAATTAGTTACATCCACGCCGAAGGCTATGCCGCGGGTGAGCTCAAGCATGGCCCGCTGGCCCTGGTCGACGAGGACATGCCCGTCATCGCCGTCGCACCTAATGACGAGCTACTGGGCAAACTCAAATCCAATTTGCAGGAAGTGCGCGCCCGAGGCGGGCAGCTCATCGTGTTCGCTGACAAACAAGCCGGATTTGAATCAGAAGAAGGCGTGACCGTTGTCGATATGCCGCATGCGGACGACCTGATCGCCCCCATCGTCTACACCGTGCCGTTGCAGCTGCTGTCATACCACGTCGCGGTGTTGCGGGGCACGGATGTGGACCAGCCGCGTAACTTGGCGAAGTCTGTGACGGTGGAATAGGCGCCGCCGTGCATGGCGATCAGTGTCACCTATCTATTCAGTCTGTCTATCTGCAATAAGGTCTGTACAAAACTGCGAGGGATAGGAACAGCCTCGGCCGTGGCGTGTTGGTGTCGTCACGCCAGCTCGTCAACCGGGGCGGGCACGCCAGAAGTTCTAGCCCCAGCGTGTCCGCTAGACCGGGGGAGGCTACGCGGTGTCCGAAGGACATGGTCCGCCCTAAGCGGACAGTCGGGAACGGAGTTGGGGGAGTCCGCTATCGGCCAGGTGCCGCCATTCCCGGTTCGCTGATACTGATATGCGAAGAAGCGCTTGAGCAGACGTTCAGCACTCCGAGTTTGTTGAATGTTAGCTGCCTGCTTGACACTGGGCGAGCAACCGAATTCGGATACTCACACGTCGAGCCGTTAGCCGACATCTCGACCCCACCCCGGAATTATCCGGTCAGTTCTGGGCGAATTCAGCATCCACCTCGCGAATAGCCGATTCAATCGGTGTTGCCATAGCTCGATTTCGGAACGGCGTACGATGACTCCGCAACGTGTAACTTCTGGCGCGAATGATCCAAATTGGTGACAACCACCGAATCCAGCTGCATGGCCCCGAAAAAGCCAAAGAAGCCTAAGCCATCCACTGCTGCAGCTCCCTCAACGGTGCCGGCGGAAGGCGAACGCCGCGCAATCCGTGGATATGTCGGCCAGTATGAGCGGGCGGGCGCTGCCATCTATGCAGCGCTCGAGCGCGACGAACTGCTCTGGGTCGGCGTCGCCGACCGCAACGCGGGTATTGCCGACGACCTGGTACTTGGCTTCGATGGATTGGTGGTCGGCCACCAGTTTAAGGCGTCCAAGTTCCCAGCCACCTTCACTATTGAGACGCTGTTTACTGGCGCCAACGGCCTATTGAAGCCCCTGGTTCATGCTTGGCAATACCTGAGCAAGGACAACCCGGGAAGCCGGGTCGAAGTTCGCCTGATCGTCAATGACTTTCCGTCGATTAATGACAAGCCAGGCGACGGCACGCCGGCCCACAGCGCGGCATTTCTTGAAGAGCTCCAGCAGCATCCGAATCGGCCGCTAGCGGATTGGTGCACGCCGGAATGGGGCCGACTGATCGACCACCTGCGCCGTGAAGCTGGCCTGGGTGATGACGACTTCGAACAGTTCTTGCACAGCCTGCGTGTGGTATGCGGAGCTGCGGCGGACTTCGTCCAGTCGCACAAGTTGAACGCCGAGCAGGCGCGGCAGGCATCCGAGATTGCAAGCGTACTGCCCAAGCTGGTCGCCGATACCCGCGACAAAGACAGGTGGACGCGTGACGAGCTGCTTCGTGAACTTGGCTGGCGCGATCCCGCCAAGACGCTGCTCATGCACCGGTTTCCGGTCGGCGCCTATGTCCAGCGAAACCGCGACACTGAGGTTAAGCTGCTAGCCGCGCTGCATACCGTCGACCAGGGGTACGCCTCACTCATAGGACCGCCTGGCTCTGGGAAGTCCACTCTCCTGCAGGTTGCGCTGGCCACTGAAGCAAATATCCGGCTCGTTCGCTATTTGGCATACGTGCCGGGCGCTGCTCAAGGCGTGGGTCGCGGGGAGGCCGACAACTTCCTGACCGACGTCAGCACACAGCTGCGCAACAGCGGTTTGGTTGGACTTCGTCTTCGCGATGAATCGCTACATGAGCGCCGCGAACAGTTCGGCGTCCTGTTGCGGCAGGCTGGTGAACGCTTCAACCGCGACGGGATCCGGACAATTATCGTCGTTGACGGGCTCGACCATGTGCCTCGCGAAGAGCGGCCGACCAATTCGCTTCTGGGCGAGCTGCCTCTTCCTTCGGCCATCCCGAACGGGGTCGTGTTCGTGCTCGGCACGCAGCGGCTGGATCTCGCAAATCTGAAGCCCGCCGTGAGAGAGCAAGCGGAAAAGAGCGAACGACAGGTTCTCATGGGGTCTCTCGGCGGCGAGGAAGTCGCCCGGATGGCGGATGCGTTTGGCTTGCCTGTCGAGATTCCGAGATCGGATCTGCGCAATCTCACGCAGGGCCACCCGCTGGCAACGCGTTACTTGATTCAGGCACTGTTGCACGCTGACGAGGCCGGCCGTAAGCACCTGCTCAGCGGCGGGATGCCATTCGACGGCGATATTGGGACCGTGTACACCGCTGCCTGGCGCGAGATCGCAAGCGATGCCGATGCCATGGACGTGCTGGGCTTTATCGCTCGAGCTGAGGCACCCATAGATCTGCGGTTGCTGGCCACGATGGTCAAGGAGTCAGCGATTGAACGCGCCCTGATCGTTGCACGGCACCTGCTCCGCAGTTCATCCCAGGGGTGGAGCGTCTTTCACAACAGCTTTAGGCTGTTTGTCATCGCTCAACCGCGAACCCTCCTCGGAAGCGTCGACGCCGAATACTCGCAGCGCGTGTACCGCGACCTCGCGCAGTTGGCGAAGGACGCGCCGCCCGAATCGACGCAGCACTGGCTTGAGCTGCGCTACCGCGCCCGTGCCGGCGACGGTGCCGATGTACTCGCACTGGCGATGCCCGCTCGCTTCAGGCAACAGCTGGCTGACGGGCGATCTATTGCCGAGATCCACGCCGATATCCGTCTAGCTCTGCTGGCCGTGCGTGGAACGCACGACGCGACCACCTTCACACGGCTGCTGTTGTGTCTTGACGAAGTGGGGCGGCGCGAAACAGCCCTTGAGTACGCAAGCCAGCTTCCGCTGGCGATGTTGGCGGTCGGGAACATTGATGCAGCCCTATCCTTCGTGCAGTACTTCCCCAGCCAGGGCTACGAAGTCGTCGATGCCCTGTTGGCGCGAGGCGACTTCGAGCGCGCAAAGGAGCTGTTTGAAAGCATCGAGCCACTGTCGCAGCTCCATACTTTCAAGTTCCAGAACCACGGGCACGACCACAACATCAAGGAGTTCGAAAGGTGGGCAAGGCGCGCCGTCCACTTCCGAGACACCGAGCAGATCCAGATGGCGATTGACCACCTCGCCGCAGAGGGGCTACACCAGCCCGAAAAGGTGAATCCGCAAACTGTCGCCGCGCTGCGGCTGCATCTGAGGAGGAAAGCCGCAGAGGCTATGCTCCTTCAGAAGGTTGGTGCCGATCCACAAGAACTCTGCAGCGAGCTCGGGGTAGCCGACGAGGACAAGCCATCGGTGATGGTTCACGCAGGGCTTGTGGCCAGTCGACGTGGCGACGTATCGCAAGCGCTTCCCCTGTTTGATGCTGCCGCCGCCCTTGCTGGCTTCGGAGACGTGCCCAACGGCTACCGCCGCCGGATGGCACTGATTGCATTCAAAGCTGGCCGTCGTGACCTAGCAGAGGCCTTGTTCGACAAGCTGGTCGCACCGATGATCTCCATGTGCGACGACGAGACGGACTTGGCTGGGCTGGGTGATCTGGTCGGCGCGGTGATGGATCACGCGAGGCTTTGCACGCTGCTCAACAAGCCGCTGCCAAGCACGACACCGTCGAAGCACACCTTCCTGCATCCGTTCCAGCGGCACGCCTCGACGATAGGGGTGCTCTTAGGTCGCGCCGCCGTCGACGACGCGTTCGTGCCAGCTCGCAGCATCCAGGACGAAGCGCGCACTGGCCTTGGGTGCATCCTACGTCTGACATCAGAAGGCGGCAGCGAGTCACATCGCATCCAGCAGGCCTTCAAAGCGGTCCCCATGCTCGCGCAAGCGCTGCTGAGGCTCGGCGCCAAGCGTGGCGAGACCGAGTACCGCGCGGTACTCCGGGAAGTTGACGCAGCCATCGCCTCATCGGCGCTGGGGAGCGCTGCATACCTGCGACGCAGATTGGCCGTCGATGCGTATAGGGTTGACGGTGACCGGGTGGCGGCCGTCGATCGGCTCAACGCACTCGTGGCGGAGCTTCAGGAGAGTACGCCGAGCGAGCAGGTCGACGGGTTGGCGGATCTGGCCATCGCGTTTGCTGCAGTCGGGGACTTGGAGCGTGCAAAACAGTTGCTGGCGACGGTTCCGGAGCAATGCCTTGGCTACGCGTTGGCCCCCAAGAAAGACCCGCAGTACGCAATCTGGCGAGACATTCTGGTCCTTGCGAACGCCGCTGACCCGGAGAACCGTGTCAAGCGGATCTCAAACTTGATGCGCCAAGTCGGCGGCATGACGGAAACGGAAGGGGCGTCGTCCGCGCGTCGCCTGACGATGCCGCTCATTGAAGAAGCGATGCTAGTCGGGCCTCGCTTCGGCTTCGAGGTGTCAAAGACACTGGCGGATTGGCATTTGATCGGCTGGCCGAACCGCGTCGACCTGCTCATGACGGGGATGGTCCGGCGAAGCCCTGAACTCGTCTTGGCTTGCGCGACGGTCTGGTGCGGCCTGTGCCTGCCGTTCTACATGGAACCGTACTACCGAGACCCGTACCACGTCGGTGACTTCATCGACGTCGCCGCGGACGCGGCCGGCCCTGGCCAGATTGAACCGCTCGCTCTGATGCTGTTGGGGGCCATCGAGGTGGCCAGCAGAGCGCACGAAAGGGTCGCGCTGCTCCAGCGCCTTCGCACGGTTGCCGGAAAACATGGGTTCTCGTCTGCAGAACTCGAAGCCGCTGTCGCCCGGTGGACGTCAGAAGCGCCAGAACCTCGACACTCGTCTACGCCCAGCAAGTACGACTCGGAAGCCACTCTTGAGGAGCTTGAATGCGCGTTTGAAGCGGATGGCGACGAGCTGAACTACAACGCACCGTACCGTTTCAGAGATCTGGCGGAGACGGCCCCGCTTCATCTGGCGCGGAGGATGTTTGAACGCTGGCAGGTCTTGCAGGACGACGCGCGCTGCCGCTTCCTGATGGTGAAGCGATTTGCTGCGGAGGGTGAGGTCGAGTACGCCAAGAAGCTGATGCAAGGCTACGAGACAAGCAAGGACCCCTGGAGTTCCTGGAGCCAGTGGATGGGAGGTGGCAAGTTTTTCTACTTCGAGGCGAAGAAGCTCTTGGAGGGACCATCCACCTCCCTTGCCGCCTTCGAGAACATCGTCGATTCAGTGACGGCGGGCCAAGAGAGTACCCAGTCACTGCTAACCGAGCTGGATTCGATTTTGCCAGTAATCAGCGCGTCGCCGGACTGGCCGGCCATCTGGTCGCTGCTTGAGGAGCAGATGGCCTGCACTCGCGAGTTCCAGCTGGGGCATCCCTTCCAGCCGAGCGAGCTGCCGCTCAGCGACACGGAACTTCTGGAGGATCTGCTGCACTTCGCCTATCGGCTGCCCGTTGCCGAAGTACGGCGACACGCACGCAACTGCACGCTGAGCTTGGCAAGGCAAGTCGGACTCGGCCAATTTTTGTTCAAGTCCCTTATGCGGCGACTTATAGCCGGCGAGTTGGATGCCCCCTTGCAGGCGCTCGGAACGCTGCTGGCTGCTGACAGCAAGGACCTTGCACCCGAGTTGGGCAGCGCCGTGGCTGCGTTGGTCAGTCACCGTGACATCGCGGTGGCAGAGTCAGCTGCGCTCTTGTCGCATCGGTGGAAGCTGGAAGTCTCCTTGGACTCAACGCCGCTACCGCTCTTCTATCGTCTCGAACTCGAACTCCCCTCAGAGGGCGACGATGTCTTCAACGACGAGAGAACTGGTGCGATGCGCCTTGAGTCACCGCTTGGCTGGACCCGGATGTTGCGCTCGACTGCACAGCACATTGCGAAGGTGGCAGGCATCGACGAGATGACTGTCCGACTACGCGCGGCCATGATTATTCAAGATTGGGGTGGACTTGAGGCATTCGGGCCCTCTGGCGTCAAAAGCCTTGAGACTCAGCTCCGAGCTCTCGACATGCAGATCACTTACCTCAAGCCCCATGCCTACATTGCCATTGCCGCCCTTCGCCACGTCGCGGGAGAACTGCGGCTGGCAGGCAAGCTTGGCGGCAGCGATAGGGCGACGCTGCTGGAGAGTTTGGGCTGCCCGCTTCCGCCTCGGCCGCTGAAGCTCCCGCAAGTGCGTCCCGACTGGTTACAGATGCCGCTGTTTGACCGAAGTGCGGGTTGGTCCGAGCGAGAGCGGAGGTGGGTTGATGAAGTCGACGGCGACGTTGCGCCATGCCCAACACACCGCGAAGGACAAGTGGTGGCCGAAGTGTCTCGCTTCAAGATCCTCCAGCCACGCCTGTCGGAGCACCGCCTCGACCGCTTTAGAGCACCCGCAGCACAGACTGACGGTGAAGACTTCGACGATTGCTATGCCAAGTTGCCCATCGCAGTTTGGCTAGGCCAGTACGTCGCACTTGACGATGATCTGGCGCCAACGCTAATAAGGCGAGTTGTTTGCTCCGTAGACTTGGGCTTTGACGCAGCGGCCTATCCGTTCTCGTTGTGCCCGAACTGGATGAAGCGGCTTTGCTGGCGCGCGCATGACGAAGAACCGAGCGTCTTTCTAAACGCGAGCGGAGCGGTGGTCGCAAAGCTCCATTGGTGGCGTGACGCCGGTCCGGTTGATATCGATGCGGAGTCTCTGTGGGGCGAGGGTTGCTACCTCATTCTGACGCCGATTGGCCTCGAACAGATCGCGAATGCCCGAGGGAAGCAGGGCCTGGACATCAACGTATTCGCAAGCAGGCAGATCAAGCAACCAAGCAGCTGCGGACAATCTCTCTTGAAGGCGGCGAAGAACGGCTACTCGCTCTAGTCCAAACACTTTCACTGGCAATGCCAGCCGAGCGGGCCCACGCTGGATTGATGGAAAAACAACCTTGCGCCTCCTCGGCGGGAATGACCGCTATCAGAAACGCGACCAACTGTCACAAGCGACTAGTAAATGGCAGCTTCGGGTCGGTTGCGGAAATAGGTAGGCCTTCAGGGGGAATGTCCGTATTTGGTGCTTTCCTGTCAGTCATCCGACGCCCGCTTGAGGGTCAGCTGCCGCCGGTGGGTTGCCTACAAAGGCACTAGGCGGCAAGCGAAACTGTCGCCTTGACGGGGAAGCTTACGCGAGTTCAGAAGCTTGAGTTCATTCTTGAACGGGAGTCGATTTTTCTGCTCTGGAACACCGTCATATACGTGGTGTTTGGTGCGGCTCTGGTCGTTCTTGCGGTGGTGCTCCACCGCTCGCTGCAGCCGCACGCGCCGCTCTTGACCTCGATAGCAACGCCGTTCGGCCTGATCTGGGTTGGTTCGGTTGTCGCAATCGGAGTCCATTTGATGCGCACCCGCGCCTTGTCTCCGGTCGGTTGAGGTAATCGGGCCCGAAGACGCGCATAGTTCGCCATGTCAGGAGGCGACACCCAGGCCATTGATGCAGCAAACGGGGCCAGCACAGCTATTCGTGTGGTCGGACGGTTTCGTCTGGACCAGTTGGCGTTATGCGGGTACCCAGACGCACCGCTATGCCGCCAATCTGGTCTTGTCTGCCGGCGACCAGCCGCTGCTGCTTGATCCCGAAGGGCAACCGGCGATGCACTGCAAGGCTGCGCTTTGCGCTGTGGGTGCAAAACGCCGTATCGATGCCACGGACATCCCCTTTCTAAGCCTGAATCTTGATCCGGATACGCCGGCCGCGCTGACCCTGCACCGTCTGCTTGGGCCGGGGGTAATCCGCACTCTCAGCGATGCCTTTGCCAGCGCTTACGCCGCGCCAACGCTGGAAGTCCTGGGCGGTCGCGCGGATGTGCAACAAGTGCGTAAGTTGGCCGGCACACTCATCCACGCCGTCGGACAGCAGCTGGGGGCCACTGAAGATGTGCAGCTGGATGATCGCATCCGCCGGGTGGCCAATCGGCTGCGCCAGCAGTCCGAACCGCAGGTCTGTTTGTCGGAGCTCGCCGAGCTGGCGGGCCTGTCGCCCTCGCACTTAATGCACTTGTTTCGTGAGCAGCTCGGCCTGTCCATGCGCAATTTCCTGTTATGGCAGAAGATGCGGCAGGCGCTTCGGCGGATCGTGCTGGGTGAACCGCTGACTCAGGTCGCGCATCAGTGTGGGTTTGCCGACTCGGCGCATCTCACACGTACCTTTCAGGCGTTCTATGCGATCCGGCCCTCTTTGCTTAGTGATCGCAACTACGTTCAAGCGGTTTATCTGGAGTGATCTAGTCTGGGTGTCAGGAGACACACAACAAGATTGCACCATGGGGATACCAAACCATTGCCACGCGGGCGCCGCTGCGCTGGTGGCCGCGGGTCTGCTGCTGACGGCCTGCGGTCAAAGCAATTCTTCGGCCGGGTCGGATGCGCCAACCCCGCCTGCCGAGCCGGTTGCCTGTCCGGAGCCCGGTGATCTGACGACCGCGGCCGAGGTCTTGGCGGAGCGACTCCCGGACGAAGCCTTGCTGGAAATCTGGCAGCGGCGCATGGTCGAACGCGGGCCCCGGTTCACGGGCAGCCCTGCGTTGGCGGCCTGGCACGATTTTCTGGCGGAGGAGCTGGCGTCGTATGGGCTTAGCGTCGAGCGTGATCCGATGTCGCTGGAGTGGTGGCATCACCACGACTACAGCTTGACCTTGATTGTCGACGGCGTCGAAACGCCGATTCCCGTTGCGAGCTTTTATCCCTACTCGGGTTACACGGCGGATGGCGGGGTGGTCGGGCCATTGGCCGATGCCGGCGCCGGGCTGCCGCAGGATTTTCTGCTGGGCGACTTCAGCAACAAGGTCGTGATCTACGAGGAGGACCAGCTGCCGCTGACCCTGGCCCTGTTGTACTCAACCACCAGCTACGTGCACGACCCCGACAACACCATGACGCCCGCCACGCCTTATCGGCGAGCGTCGGTGTCGTTTCTGACACCGCAGGAACAAACCTCTGTGGGGCTGGCGCGTACCGCCGGGGCCATTGCAGCCATCGTGTCCTACGATGCATCCGCTGAAAATGCGGCCGGGCAGTACACGCCCTTTCTGACCAACCCGGCCGACAGCCAGGGGCTGCCAACGCTTTATGTGGACCGCGCGACGGGCGACCAGCTCAAGGCCGCCATTGCCGATGGTGCGCAGGTCCGCCTGGAACTGCTGGTCGAGCGTGATCCCGATGCCGAAACGGATATCGTCATCGCGACGTTGCCGGGCACGAACCCCGACGAGGTCATGTTATTCAACACCCACACAGACGGGACCAGTGCCTCGCAGGAGAACGGCACACTGGGGATACTCGCCCTGGCACGCTATTTCGCCTCGCTCCCTCAGCAGTGCCGCCAGCGCACGATGACCTTTGTGATGATGCCCGGCCATTTTCATAACGGATTCGGGGGCGACACGGCGGGCTTCATCAACCGCTACCCGGAGCTGATCGGTCGCTCTGTTGCATCGCTGACCATGGAACATCTCGGCCAGCCCGAATGGCTGGATGACGAGCAGGGGTTTCACCCCAGCGGCGAGTACGAGCCAGGGGTCTGGTACGGCACTGACAATGTGGTCCAGGCATTGATGACCGCTGCGGTGCAGGCCGAAGACCTGCGACGGGTCTTCGTCAATCGCCCGATCGGGGTGATCTACTTTGGTGTTGGCAGCCCGCTGAATGCGGCGGGAGTCCCGAATGCTTCCTACATCACCGGACCGAACATGATGCTGTCCTTTGCGGAGAACCAGCATGTCGAGAAGGTCGACTACGCCCGCATGGCTGCCGAGATTCGCAGCGCAGCCCGCATCGCGACAGCGATGGACGCCACCTCCACCGAAGTGCTGTGTGCCGGCGTGCGTTCGCAGTCACCCACTACGCCGTCGGGGTGCTTTCCGTAAAGGGTCCCGGATCTGCGGACCCGCCGGGCCGGACGAGGAGACGGCGGTCTCCGCATGCGCTCCGGCGATCTCCCGATCAGGGTGTGCCTGGTTCCGGCGGACGAGAGCGATAAACTCCCGGCGCTTCGCCAAACCAGCGTCGAAAGGCCCGGGTAAAGCTGGAGGTGTCGCCATAGCCCAGGTGCATGGCGATCTCATCCAGGGTCATTTCGGTGCTGGTGAGTAGCTGACGGGCCAGTTGCTGCCGTTCCTGTTCCAGCAGTTCGCGAAAACCGGTGCCCTCGTCGTCGAGACGTCGGCGGAGGCTCCGCGGCGACAGGTTCAGGGCCTGGGCAATGGTTTCGATGGACGCGGTGAAGCCATGGGGGCTGAGAATCTGCTGGCGCGTGCGGGCAACCCAGCCGCCTGGTTGGCGGCGTGCCAGCTGCTGGCGGCACTGGGCTTCCAGCAGGTTCACCAGTTGTGCATCGTAGGTTGGTAACGGGCGCTCCGCGTGCGCGCGGCCCAGCACCAAGCTGTTGTGGGGCTGGTTGAACTGCGGCTGCATTCCGGCCAGTGCTGCGATGCGTCCGGCATGTGGTGGAGCGGGATGGGCGAATGTCAGCGCCTGCAACGGGATGCCCGCCAGCCCCATCTCGCGCAGCAGCTGGATGGCTGTCCCCATGTCGCGCTCGAGCATGGTGTTCCGGAGTTGTCTGGGAATCCGGTCGGCCTGAAACGTGACGGCGATGGCGTCCGGTTCGCGGATGAGCTGGATCTGACAATACGCCGTGCTGAGCGGCAGAAAGTCCAGCGTGCGGCGGATGGCTTCCAGCAGTGTGCGGGACGTCCGCATCAGGAATCCCCAGCTGCCAAAGGTGGCGATGCTGTACTGCAGGCCCAGCTCGAAACCCAGCGCCGGCACGTCCGGTAGCGCGAGCATGAGGTTTTCCATCAGCCGCATTTCCTGCTCGCGGGTGATCAAGGCTTCTGGTGAGGCCAGCGTGGTTTCATCGATGCCCGTACCCACCAGGCAGGTTTCGACATCGCAACCCTTGGCCGCCGCAAAATTGACCATGACCTGCGCAATGGCGACGGGGTGGAGAATGGGTTCGCTGCTCGTTGGACGCCTCATGCCACCGCAGTCTAGTCCCAGTGGCCGAAAATGCGGCAAAGCTGACCGCCTTCGCCCTGTCTCCCGGCATCGGCGATCACTAGGCTTGATGCGAGTCGCCGCGAAAGGAGAAGCGCATGAGCGAGCAATTATCCGCCTTAAACCGCCAGGCGATATCCGCAGCCAAACACCATATGGGCCATTTCGCATGGCCGACCGTGTTGTTCACGGCCGCCACGCTGGTCGTGTTCGTCGGCAATCTGGCGTTGTTTGCCATCGGTGTCATGCCACTTTGGGCGGCCATTGTGGTGTATGCGGTCGCGACCTACTTCTCATACACGCCGTTGCATGAGGCCGCGCATGGCAACATCCACGGGCAGCACGCGGGCCTCAAGTGGGTGAATGACCTCTGCGGCTACCTGGTGGCACCGCTGATCATGGTGCCGTACTCCACGCATACCGTGGAGCATTTCACCCATCACCGGTTCACCAACCAGCCGGACAAGGATCCCGATTACGTGGTCAGAACCATGGGCGATGGCCTGGTCGCTCTGATCCGGACGGGGCTGCATTTTCTGTGGGTGCAGAACAGCTTCTTGTTTCGGGGGCACTGGAGCGGGCTGTCGCGCCGGGAGCAGGCGATTTACGTCGCCGAGACCACCGTTGCCATTGGCTGGCGGCTGGGCTTCTTGCTGCTGGTGACCCGGGCCGGCGCCGGCTGGTTACTACTGCTCGGCTATCTGGCTGGGGCATTCTTCACGGCGTACTGGTTTGCCTACCGCCCCCATGCGCCTTACCAGGAGCCCGCGCGCTGGCGGAATACGAACAGCCTCATCATGCCCCGGTGGATGCGTCCGTTCGAGTGGTTCTGGTTGGGACAGAACCTGCACTCCATTCATCACCTGTTTCCCCGCGTGCCGTTCTACCGCTATCACGTCCTGCATCGGCAGATCGAGCCGATTCTGCGTGCACATGGCACGCCGATGGTGGGTGTATTCAGCCGTGCACCTGTCACACCACCGCAGCCTCAGTCCCGGCGTCGTTGAACGCGCTTGCGTCGCCCACGGCGGCAGGTGCAGCATCGACGGGCGAGGGATCAGGCTGACCGCTTAAATGCAAATAAACTATCGAACAGCTGATAATAATTGATTGGATTAATCGCCCAGCAGGCGGCAGCATGGTCCTCCCTGGCGCCGCATCAGCGGCGCTCCCAGACCGCGATACGCGAGGGAGAGACGAATGGACAGCATTGATACGCAGGCCACGGGCGGATGCCCGTTCGCACACGGCGGGATGACCAGCACCAAGACCACCGTAACCAGTTGGTGGCCCAACGCACTCAACCTGGACATCCTGCATCAGCATGATCGCAAGACGAACCCCATGGGCCCGGACTTCAACTACCGGGATGAGCTGAAGAAGCTCGATGTCGAGGCACTTAAGCAGGACCTGACCGCGCTGATGACCGACAGCCAGGATTGGTGGCCGGCCGATTGGGGCCACTATGGCGGGCTGATGATCCGCATGGCCTGGCATGCCGCCGGCTCATACCGGTTGGCGGACGGGCGTGGCGGTGGCGGCACGGGCAACCAGCGCTTTGCACCGCTGAATTCCTGGCCGGACAACGTCAATCTGGACAAGGCCCGGCGCCTGCTGTGGCCGATCAAGAAGAAGTACGGCAATCAGGTGTCATGGGCCGACCTCATCATCCTGGCGGGCAACATCGCCTACGAATCCATGGGCCTGAAGACCTTTGGCTTTGCCTTTGGACGGGAGGACATTTGGCATCCCGAGAAGGACATCAACTGGGGGGCCGAGACCGAGTGGCTGGCGGACAGCGAGCAGCGCTTTGACGATCTCGACGACGCCTCCAGCATGCACGCACCGCTGGCGGCCACCCACATGGGGCTGATTTATGTGAACCCCGAAGGTGTCAACGGCAATCCCGATCCCCTGAAGACCGCCGCGCATGTGCGTGAAACCTTTGCCCGCATGGCCATGAACGATGAAGAAACCGTGGCACTGACGGCGGGCGGCCACACCGTGGGCAAGACGCATGGCAACGGCGATGCGAGCCAGCTGGGTCAAGACCCGGAAGCCTGCACCGTGGAGGAACAGGGCTTTGGCTGGCGCAATCCCGGTCAGACCGGTCACGGTCGTCATACTGTCACCAGCGGGCTGGAAGGTGCATGGACGACGCACCCCACACAGTGGGACGACGGCTACTTCAAGCTGCTGCTCGGCTACGAATGGGAACTGAAGAAAAGCCCGGCCGGTGCCTGGCAGTGGGAGCCCATCGATATCCGTGAGGAAGACATGCCTGTGGACGTGGAAGACCCGTCCATTCGCTGCATGCCGATGATGACCGATGCCGACATGGCCATGAAAATGGACCCGGCCTATCGCGAGATTCTGGAACGCTACGCCCAGGATCAGGCCGCGTTTTCCGATGCCTTCGCCCGTGCCTGGTTCAAGCTGACCCACCGCGACATGGGACCCAAGGCTCGCTATGTCGGCCCGGATGTGCCCAGCGAGGACCTGATCTGGCAGGACCCCATCCCGGCCGGCCCGCGCCAGTACGACGTGGGCGCGATCAAGTCGCGGATTGCCGCATCCGGTCTGAGCACGGCAGAACTCGTGGCCACGGCCTGGGACAGTGCCCGCACTTACCGTGGATCAGACCTGCGTGGCGGTGCCAATGGTGCGCGGATTCGCCTGGCGCCACAGCGGGACTGGCCCGGCAACGAACCCGAGCGTCTGAACAAGGTGTTGTCGGTACTGGAGCCGATCGCGGCGCAGTACGGCGCCAGTGTGGCCGATGTCATCGTGCTCGCCGGCAATGTGGGCGTGGAACGCGCGGCCCGTGCAGCCGGTGTGGACATCACCGTCCCATTTGAACCGGGTCGGGGTGACGCCACCGACGCGATGACCGACGCGGATAGCTTCGAGGCGCTGGAGCCTCGGCACGATGGTTTTCGCAACTACCTCAAACAGCCATTCAAGGTGGCACCGGAAGAACTGCTGCTCGACCGCAGCCAGCTGATGACGCTGACGGCACCCGAAATGGTTGTTCTGCTGGGAGGCATGCGCGTGCTGGGCACCAACCATGGTGGCGTGGCGCATGGGGTATTCACCGACCGGGTTGGCACCCTGTCCACGGATTTCTTCGTCAACCTGACCGACATGGCCAACGAGTGGAAGCCGGCAGGAGACAATCTCTACGAGATTCGTGACCGCAAATCCGGCGAGCAGAAGTGGACGGCGACCCGGGTGGATCTGGTGTTCGGCTCCAACTCCATACTGCGGTCCTACGCCGAGGTTTATGCCCAGGATGATGCGAGCGAGAAGTTCGTGCGCGATTTCGTGGCGGCCTGGACCAAGGTGATGAACCTGGACCGGTTCGACGTCACGGCCTAGCGGTCGTCGATCTCTGGCAGTGCGAGCAACGGGCCTGCGGGCCCGTTGCTCGTTTGAGTGTGGCTGGGCTCCGGCGGGGTCTTAGCCACTGGCGCGCTTACGCGCGCTGGTCTTGGCGACATCGGCCGTGGACTGGGGAAAGTCGATCCGGCCCTCATCCCGCAGCTGCTGAAACGTGTCGCTAATGACCTTAAACATGTGGATGCCCATGGAGTTCTCCTCCACGCTCATCCGGTCGGTTGCGAGTTTGACGAACTCACTGGCGTTCTTGGCCATGCGCTTGTAGTACCGCTGGCCGGCAGGCGTCACCGTGACCAGCTTTTCGCGGCCGGACTCGGGGTCTTCCGAGATCACGATAAAGTTGTATGGCGGCTTGGCCAGCGCCCGCAGGGCCTTGGAGACGGTGCTGCTGGTGATGTCATACCAGCTGGTGAGACAGCGCTCGATCTCCTTGCGCTTCAAGCTCTTGCCGCCGCGTTCCACACCTTCGCTGCGTAGCAGCCACATGATGACGGTCTGGTGCCGATCCAGTCCCTGGTCACCACGTAGGGCGTCCTCGACCTGCATGCCGATGGCGTAGTGAATGGGGTAGAACAACTCCACGAAACGCTCGCTCGCTTGTTCGTGAGCGACTTCTTCGATCTCGGTCTTCGGTTTCAACGTTTCGATTCCCCGGGCTTGTCTGTCCACACGATCATGCTAGGTCCGACCCCTGTCCGCAGCAAGCATGTCGAGTTGACACTATTTCGCATAAGCAATAGTTTCGCCCAAAACTAGACACAGTGCGAGGACGGAGATGAACACGGATGCTCTGCTGCAATCGGAGACGCCAGATCCACTGGCCGAGATGCTCGATCAGAAGCTTGCGCGGCTGCGCGCGGGCTACCAGGCCGAGCGCTACCCCGACCTGGCGACGCGGGTGGATCGGCTCAATCGACTATGGGACGCCCTGGACCGCCATGCCGACCGTCTATGTGATGCCCTGCACGCAGACTTTGGGCATCGGTCGCGGCGGCAATCGTACTTCGCGGATGTCGCAACAACCGGCAAGAGCATTCGACTGACGCGACAAGGCCTGCGCAAGTGGATGCGCGCCGAGCGGCGCCGGGCCGACATGCCGTTCGGCTTGTTTGGTGCCAAGGCCCGGGTCCATTACCAACCCCTGGGCGTGGTGGGCATCATCAGTCCCTGGAACATCCCCGTGAATCTGACGCTGACGCCGCTGGCCGGAGCCCTCGGCGCGGGCAACCGGGCCCTGGTCAAGCCGTCGGAACACACGCCGGCCACCTCCGCTGTGATGGTCGACCTGATCGCCGATGCCTTCGCGACCGACGAGGTCGACACCGTAACCGGTGACGCCCGCCTGGGGCAGCTGTTCAGTGGGTTGCCGCTGGATCATCTCGTCTTCACCGGGGGGACCGAGATCGCCAAGCACATCATGCGCGCGGCTGCAGACCATCTGACGCCCTTGACGCTGGAGCTGGGTGGCAAGTCGCCCGTGATCATCGGTTCGGATGCCGATCTCGACGCCGCCGCGCGGCGAATCGTCTTCGGCAAGGTCTTTAATGCGGGCCAGGTGTGTCTGGCACCGGACTATGTCCTGGTGCCGGAATCCCGGCGCGACGCCCTGCTGCAGCGGATTCAGGCCGAAGTCCAGCGCTCACTGCCCGACGGGGCCGCCAGTGATGATTTTGTGGCGGTGATCAACGGCCGTCAGCACGACAGGTTGGGGCGATACCTTGCGGAGGCGCAGGCGGCCGGCGCCACGGTCTGGCAGGACCAAGGCGGGGATCCCGAGCATCGGCGGATGCCGATCACGGTCGTGGTCGACCCCGACGATACGCTCGCCGTCAGTCAGGAGGAGATCTTCGGACCCATTCTGATTCTGCGAAGCTACCGAGACTTCGACAGCGCCATCGAATACGTCAACGCTCGGCCGCGGCCGCTGGCGCTTTACTTCTTCGGTCATCGCGCAGAGGAGCAGCGCCGGATCATCGAGCAGACCAGCTCCGGCGGCGTGACCATGAACGACGTCATCATGCACTACACCTTTGATGACCTGCCGTTCGGGGGTGTCGGGCCCAGCGGCATGGGCGTTTATCACGGGTTCGATGGTTTTCGGCAGTTCTCCAACATGCGGGCGGTTTATCACCAGACCCGCGCTGATCTCGGTCGGATCATCCGACCACCGTACGGCCGCTTGTTCGATCGCTTCTCACGCTTCTTGATGACGCGCGGATAAATCGTTTGACAGAAATAGTGTCGTAATGACACATTATCCAAAAGCACGTTAGATGCGATAGGAGAGAGACATGGATGAGCTGAAATACGCGTCGGATTTCGACGTGACCAAGTTGCTGGACCCGGACGTCATCGCCAATCCCTACCCCTACTACGCGATCCTGCGTGAGCGGGCGCCGGAGTTCGGGTTGCTGGATTACCCGCCCGGCACCGTGCCAGGTGTCGATACGCCGAATCCCGCCTGGGTCTTCACCCGCTACGACGATGTGGTGGGCGTGCTCAAGGGGCATGAGAACTTTTCCTCACGCGACCCGATGCAAGAAGCCTCGGATGCGCCGACGCTCATGCTGGTCAACCACGACCGCCCGCGTCATACGACGCTGCGCAACATCGCCAAGAAGGCCTTCACGCCCAAGCGGGTGGTGACCGATATCGCCCCGCTGGTCACGCAGACCATCAGCGAGATGATCAACGGCCTGGTGGATACCGAAATCGATTTCATGAAGGAAGTGGCCGGCGTGCTGCCCTCCGTGGTGATGACCTTTCTGATCGGTACGCCACGCGAGGACTACCCCAAGCTGGTCCGCTGGGCCAATGCATTCATGGTGTCGTCGGACTTCACGCTGGAAGAGCGGCAGCAATGCAACATGGAACTCTTCCAGTACTACAGCACCAAGGTGGCGGAGTGCTACGCCGCCATTGAGCGGGGCGACGCGGTGCCGGACTCGCTCATGGCCGCGTTTATCCGGGCCGAGGACGAAGGCCAGCAGCTGACCAAGGAAGAAGTGGTGCTGTTCTGCATCACCCTGGTGGTGGCTGGCGCGGAAACCACGACTTATCTGCTGGGCAATCTGGTGGCGACACTGGTGGAGGAACCGGGGTTGTTCGGCCAGCTCAAGCAGGACCGGTCGCTCATCCGGCCGTTTATCGAAGAAAGTCTCCGGCGGGATGGCCCACCCCAGCGCCTGTTCCGCGTGGCGACCCGCGATTGCGAACACGGCGGTGTTCAGATCAAGAAAGGCCAATGGGTGGCCTTCTTCATGGCGGCGGCGAACCGCGATCCATCCGTATTCCCCGAGCCGGACCGCTTTCAGCTGCAGCGGCCCAACATCGGTAAGCACGTGACCTTTGGCCACGGGATTCATCACTGCCTGGGTTCGGCCGTGGCACGGATGGAGGCTGAAAAGATGCTGGATGTGCTGCTGGATCATTGCAGCGGGGTCGAAGCGGGCAGCCAGCCGGCTCGCCGTCAGCGCGGCGGGCTGCTCACCTACGGCCTGCAAAGCCTGCCTGTCGTTCTGAAGTCCTGATTCGGCCGCCCGAGGCAGCAGCATGAGGGATCAGGTCAAGAACCACGATGCCGGCTGTGCCGATCAGGCGCTCCCGGCAGGGTGCCCATTTGCCGGGGAGCGGGTGCGGCGATCATGACTGCCACTGGTGTTGTCATCATCGGAGCGGGCCAGGCTGCAGCCCAGTGCGTGGGCAGCCTCCGTGCCCAGGGCTACACGGCTCCCATCACCGTGATCGGCGACGAGCCCGAGCTGCCTTATCACAGGCCGCCGCTGTCCAAGAAGTACCTGCTGGGTGAGCTGCCAGCCGAGCGGCTGCCGATACGCAAGCCGGCCTACTACGAGCGTCTGGGCGTGCAGCTGCAACTGGGGCGTCGTGCCATTGCCATTGACCGGACCGCACGGCGGGTGCAGCTGGAGGGCGGCGACTCTGTGGCGTACGAGTACCTGATTCTGGCCACGGGAGGACGGGCCAGAACGCTGCCTGCCGTCCCCGAGCAGATGGCCGGGGTCTACAGCCTACGCAGCCGGGCCGACGCGGACGGTCTGCGCAGGGCCGTGCGCCCGGGCCAGCACCTCATCCTGGTGGGCGCGGGCTATGTGGGGCTGGAGGTGGCCGCCACGCTGCGCGGCCTGGGCTGTGCCGTCACCGTGCTGGAGGCGGCACCGCGCATTCTGGCCCGGGTGGCCGCAGAGCCGATCTCAGCGCAGCTGCTGGCTTGCCACCAGGCCCAGGGCTCGGCAATCGAATGTGAGCAAAGCGTTCACGCTGTACACGGTGGCGCCCGGTTTGAAGCCGTGGAAACCACGCGCGGGACGGTCATTCCGGCCGACGGGCTGATCGTCGGCATTGGCATGGTGGCCAATGATGCGCTTGCGCAGGCAGCCGGCCTGCACTGTGACAACGGCGTTCGGGTGGATGCGCAGGGCCGCACTGACGACCCGGCGATCTTCGCCATGGGCGATGTGGCGTGTCGTCCCGTCAATGGCGTGCATCAGCGCATCGAATCAGTGGACAACGCCATGGCGACCGCCCAGATCGTTGCGGCTCAGATCACCGGCGCGGACGCGCCCACTGCTACGCCCCCCTGGTTCTGGTCAGACCAGTTCGATCACAAGCTGCAAATGGTCGGTTTGGCGCCGGGCTCAGCGGCCTGGGTCACGCGCCGCGATGCCGAGAGCCACCGACTCAGCTGCTTTTATGTGGAGGACGGCCAGCTGCGTGCGGCGCAATGCCTGAATGCTGCCGGTGATTTCCAGGTGGCGAAACGATTGATTGCGAGCGCCCGGCCGGTGTCGCCGGCGCAGCTTGCCGACCCGAACAGCGCTTTACGCGACCTTTGACGATGCAATACCGGAACTGAAGACCCATGAAAATCAATGTAATCGACCGGGCTGGCAACGCGATGTCCCTGGACTGCGACGCCGGTGACCGACTGATGGATGTCCTCGCTGAGCGCGATCTCGTTGAGGCGACCTGCGGCGGTGAATGTTCCTGCGCCACCTGTCAGGTCTATGTCGACAGTCAATGGCTGGCCCAGCTGCCTGGCCAAGGTGAGTTGGAAGTGGAACTGCTGGATGAACTGCTGAACACCAACGAACGCAGCCGGCTGGCCTGCCAGATCGAGCTGGAACCATCGCTAGACGGCTTGTCACTCACCGTGGCCAGCGCGGAATAACCCCAAGCAATGAGAGGAGACGCTCATGAGCAACACGGAAGTCGAAACCACCATCGAGGTGTTTACGCGATTCGGCAACAAGGACGTGCCCGCCATTCTGGAATTGCTGGATGACGATGTGCTGATCGAGTTTTATGGACCTGAGGTCATCCCCTACGCGGGCACCTACCGGGGGCTTGCAGAGGCAGAAACCTTTTTCAGCACCGTACTCAGCTCCGTGGACATCCACCAGTTCGAGCCGGAGCAGTTTTTAAGCGACGGAAAGATGGTGACGGTCACCGGCGACCTCCACCTGACGGCCTGCTCTACCGGGCGCGATATCCGCTCGGCCTTTGCTCACATCATTACGGTGGAGCGGGGCAAATGGGTGCGCTTCCGGGACTTTATGAATACCCACGAGGCGGTGCAGGCGTTCTCTGAATAGAGATCCGAATGACCGGCCGGGCCCGTCGGCGCGGCCGGTTACCTGCACGCTCGAAATGAATGTGTCGAAAAGACACAATAAGCTATAGACATAGTGGCGAGATGACTGTAGCGTGAAATGCGTGGCCATCAGAGCGGCTGAAGTCGCCAGGCCACACCGCAGCACCAATAACAACGCAGGGCCGATCGACTGGGGCGGACCTGCGGGATGCGGAGGAGACATGAAAAACGGATGGATGGCCCTGGGATGGGCCGGATTCGGGCTGTTGCTGAGCGTATCGGCATTTGCCCAGAGCGGGGGAGACGAGCTGGATGCGCTCTTCGGCCCCGCCAGCAGCACGGCGGATGAGGAGCCGAGTTCATCGGAGTCTGCGTCGTCGTCAGATCGCTCTGACCCGGCTGCGGACTCGCAGGGTGAACCTGCGCCCGAAAGTGCGGAGTCGTCCTCCGACGAGGGCCAGGAGACCACCACAGCCGGTGATCCGGTGCGTGATGAAACGCCGCGCCGGCCCGGCAGCCGCATCGTCGAAGAGGTCATCGTCACCGCGCAAAAACGCGAGGAAGATGTCCAGGACGTGCCGATCATGATCAACGCCTTCAGCGGCGAAAAGCTGGACGCGTTTGGTGTCGAGTCCACGGCCGACCTGGCCAAGATCACCCCTGGGCTGACCTACACCTACACCTACGGTTACAGCGTGATCTACATCCGCGGTGTGGGGACAGATGCGTTCTTGCCCAATGCGGACCCCAGCGTGGCGACCTACATCGATGGCATCAACATCGGTCCCAGTCAGGGCAAGCAGGACACCCTGGGGCCCGTCGAGCGGGTCGAGGTTCTGAAAGGACCGCAGGGCACCCTGTTTGGCCGGAATGCGACAGGCGGCGCGATCAATATCGTGACCGCGGACGCGCCGGAGGATTTCGTCGGGACGATTAAGACGTCCTTCGGCAACTTCGATTCGCGCAAGTATCAGGTGTATCTGGGCACACCCTTGACCCGCTACGCCGGGGCAACACTGGCCTTGTTCCGCGAAAACCAGGAGTTGTACGGGCGCAACGAAATCTTCGGGCGGCCCGGCCCGATGAAGGAGGACTACGTGGAAGGTGGCCGGCTGAAGTTCCAGCTGTTCCCCTCCGATGATGTGACGCTGACGCTCACCGGCGCGTTGAACGAGCAGTTCAATAGCAATTCGCTGTCCCAGGAGAACACCCGGCCGGCGCCGATCTTCACCGGCGGCGTGCCGGCCGATGTACCGGACCGGGTGTGGCACAACGATTATCAGGGTGGCAACCAGACCACGAACACCCTGTATGGCGTCACGCTGGAGTGGTTGACCGACCTGGCCGACATCAAGCTGATCTATTCGGACAACGAGGCCGTGGTGGACGAGGCGCGGTATGACTACGACTCGACGGAGACTTCGCAGGCCACCTTCTATAGCAACGATCAGTTCAACGATCAGCAGACCTACGAAGTTCAGCTCCTGTCCAATGCAAGCTCGCCGCTGTCCAAGTACATGAACTGGGTCGCGGGTTACTACCGCCTGAAGGGCGAGGGCGGCTTTGGCAGCCTGTATCTAACCGCCAATGCGCTGGGGTTCGGGTCCAATGCCAGCGGTATTACCACCCTGCTGGATCGCGTCGGTGGTCTGCTGGGTGCGGCGGGCATCGGCGCGCGCATCGACGAGTTCATCAACGCCACGAATGATGTGGTGCTCGGGAATGGCGGCATTCTGACCACCGAGTCCGACGCGTTCTACCTGCAGTCCACGATTTTTCTGGGTGACCGTTTCGACCTGACGCTGGGTCTGCGGTATCAGGAAGAGGTCCGTGGGATTACCAACAGCTATCTGGACGTGGTGTCTCCGACGGCGGGCGAGCCGCCGAACGAGTACTTCGATTCCGGTGATCAGTCCCAGAACATCCGTCTGCAGAACTTCAGTGCGCCCGATCTGGAAGATGACACGTTATCGCCCAAGATTGCGCTGCAGTACCGATTGCGCGACAACGTGCAACTCTTCGGCTCCTGGCAGCGTGCCTACAAAAGCCCGACGTACAACATCGTCAACTTCTTTACGGATCCGGATGCGGTCGAACGTGAAACGGCGACCGCCTACGAACTAGGCTTCAAGTCCGACCTGTTTGACGGTAACTTGCGATTAAACGCCGCCGTCTTCCATACCAAGATCGACAATCTGCTGACGGCGATTGTGTCTATTGGGTCAGGGGGAATCGTCACGTTCCGTAACGCAGGCGAAGCTGAGATCAACGGCGCCGAGTTCGACATGGTGTGGCAGCCGCTGCCTGACTGGAACCCCGGTCTGGCCATCGCGGGGGGCGCCACCTACCTCGACGCCAAGTACACCAGCTATCCCAACGGCGCCGGCTACGATGATGACACCGGCCTGTACTTTGGTGACGACAGTCTGGTGGGCGGTCCGGCGCGGGATTTCTCGGGAAACGACATTGTTCGTACGCCGGACCTCACGGCCAGTTTCTCCGTGAACCAGTTCATTGGTGGCGTGGCGGGCGGCGATTTCGAAATCGGGATCGATTACTACTACAACAGCGGTTTCAACACGACGCCGCAGAACTCGCCGCTTTACGAACAACCGGCCTACGACCTCTGGAGCGGGCGGCTGTCCTATTTCTACAACCCCTGGGGATTGCAGCTGACAGCGTTCGTGGAGAACGCGACCAACACGGACTACTACCAGTCGATTCTCCAGCAGGACTTCGGGCGCACGGTCACGCTGGCTCCACCGCAACTGTTCGGGTTGCGGATGAAGTGGGACTTCGCTCAGTAACGCCATGCGCGTACCGATCCAACGCCGTCGTCTCAGGCCTGGCTTCAGTTTGCTGCTGGCAGCTTCGCTGCTGCCGGCCGTGACAGGCGCTGCGGAGACGAGGGCCGTGGAGCTGCCGGCGGTGCTGAAGCAAGTGCAGGCCGAACGTGAGCGGGCTGAGTCGGCGCTCGCGGAGCGGGAGGCCGCGTTCCAGGCTCGCCTGGAAGCGGCCCGGGCACGGGTTGCTCAAGCCGAGGCAACCGTTGCGGCACGGGAGGCAGAGGGGCGCCATCTGGAGGCGACGTTTGATGCCAATGAGCAGGCGCTGACCGATAAGGCCCAGCTTCTAAAGGACAAAACTGGCGCGTTGAAGGAGTTGTTTGGTGTATTCCAGCAGACGGCTTCCGATCTCATCGGTGCGTTTTCCAGCTCGGCCACCAGTCTGCAGTACCCCGGACGCGACCAGTGGCTGGAGGCCTTCGCCAACCGCATGAAGCACGCATCCGAGGTGTCCTCCGTCGAGGACATCCGTGGATTGTGGTTCGAGATGCAACGAGAGATCGACGCGCTTGGGCGGGTCGTCCGGCTGACGGCACCCGTTCGTGAAGTCGATGGCACGGTGGCCGAACTCACGCTGGTGCGGGTGGGTAATTTCAATCTGGTTACCGACCAGCCCGAGACCCGGTACCTGACCTGGGATGCCGGCACACAGCAGGTGCTGGCGATGGAACGGCCACCTGCCGGCGACGCGCTGGCGACCCTGGATCGCTACCTGGCGGCGGACGCGGCACTGCAGTCGCTGGCGGTGGACCCGACAGGTGGCGTGCTGCTTTCCCTGCTGGCTCAAAAACCAAGTCTGTCGGAACGCATCGACCAGGGGGCGCTGGTCGGATACATGATTCTGGGGCTGGGCGCGGCGGCACTCGTACTGGCGCTGCTCAAGCTGTTGCAAATGGCGTGGGTTAGCCTCGCGGTCGCGCGTCAGAACCGCCGACTGGACGCCCCGCGTGGATCGAACGCGTTGGGTCGCCTGCTACTGACATACCAGACGCATCAGGCCCGCGATCCGGAAACGCTCGCCCAGCACCTGCATGCGCAGCTGGGCCGTGAGGCCACGCGTGTCCATCGATTCACCGTGTTCCTGGCCATTATCGCCGCCGTAGCGCCGCTCATGGGGTTGCTTGGCACCGTGGTGGGCATGATCAATACGTTCCAGGCGATCACGCTTTACGGGACCGGTGATCCACAAACCATGGCCGGTGGTATCTCCCAGGCTCTGATCACAACGGTGCTCGGCTTGGTGGTGGCAGTCCCCGCCGTGTTGTTGCATGCCCTGGTCAACGCACGTGGTCGCGGTGTCGTGAATCGGCTCAAGGCGCATGCCGCCCGCTTGGCGGGTGACCACCGGGCATTACTGGATGACACCTTCACTCGGACCGCTGCCGAGGTGTTGCCGACTCAGGAGGCCAGGGCATGAGCGAATTTCTGAGCGAGTCCGGTGGTGAAGAGCAGGACAGCGGCATTGATCTGACGCCGATGCTTGATGTGGTCTTCATCATGCTGATCTTCTTCATCGTGACGGCAACCTTCGTCAAGGAAGCCGGCATTGATGTGGACCGACCGCCAGCCACGACGGCGGAGCGTCAGGACCTGGCCAACATCCTCATCGCCATTTCCCCGGACGATGACATCTGGATCGACAACCGCCGGATCGACGAGCGGGATTTGGCGGCCACGATCAAGCGTCTGCACGCCGAAAACCCGCAGGGGTCAGTTGTCATCCAGGCCGATCGCGAATCCACGCACAAGACGCTTGTCGTGGTGATGGATGCCGTGCAGAAGGCCGGCGTCAGTCAGGTGGCCGTAGCCGCAGAGAACGAGGGCTAGACGCCATGCCCATCCCAATGAATCCACGTATTCAACAAACAGGCACGATCCAGCGCGCTTCGGTAGCGCGCGGAGGACAGGAGACCGGTATGCAACACCACACTCGACTTGGATGGGCGTGGGGCGCCCTGCTGGGCTGCTCACTGGAGATGCCCGCGCACGCCCAGGACGTCCGGAAGCTCATCGAAGAGGGGCAGCAGTATCTGGTGGCCCAGCAGGAATCCCAGGCGCGGATTGACGCCGCTGCCAGTGAAACGGATGACCTGAACGCCGAGTACCAGCGCCTGCTCCGTCAAATCGAGGGGTTGGAGGCCTACAACCGGCAACTGCGCACCCAGGTCCGGGCCCAGGACGAGGAGATTGCGCGCACGGATCGTTCGATCTCCAAGGCGACCGAGGTAGACCGTCAGCTGCTGCCGCTGCTGAGCAACATGGTGGCGGCTTATGAACAACTGGTGGCGGTGAGTCCGCCGTTTCTACCGGAAGAACGTGCCGATCGTATCGAGTTCTTGCAGGCCACCGTCGATCGCGCCGATGTCGCGGCTGCCGAGAAGTTTCGCCAAGTGCTGGATGCGTACCTGACCGAGCTGACCTATGGCAGCACAATCGAAGCCTACGCCGATGTCATCCAGACGCCCGGGGGTGAGCGCGAGGTGACCGTGCTGCGCCTGGGTCGGATCGGCCTGTACTACCAGACCGCGGATCGGCTGCACACGGGACGTTGGAATCCGTCATCCAGATCCTGGGAGCCCTTGGACAATGTCTATCGCAACGGCATCTACGAAGCGATTCGGGTTGCCAACAAGCTCACGGCGCCGTCGTTGCTCAGCGTGCCCTTGCCGCCGCCCCAGGCTGCAACGGCGGCTGCGCGCCGTGCTTATGAGGGTGAGCAGGCCGCCCCGGCATTGGCCTACGCGGAGCCTCGGCCATGAAGCGGCTGATGACACTATTGGCGCTCTGTGCGCTCGGCGGCCCGGCGGCCATGGCCCAGACGGCAGGCGACGCAGCCCTGCTCGAAGCCATTCGCACCGGCCAGCTGGGGCAGAGCGAGGACACCCGCCGCCAGCTTGCGGCCTTCGCCTCGGCCTCTGAGGCCCGGCAGCGACAACTACTGGCCGACGCCCGCGACCGGCGTGATGCGTTGCAGCGCACGAGCGATACGCTGGAAGTGACGGCCCGCGAAAAGCAGGCGCTTTATGAAGATCGTATCCGTCAGCTGCGGGCCGAGCTGGGGCCGGATGCCGCTTTGTTCGGGATCTTGCAGCAACTCGCCAGTGAGTTGATCGGCTTGGTGCGCAACTCGCCAACCTCCCTAGAACTACCCGACCGGGAGGCCTGGCTGGCGTCGTTCGTGGAGCGGATGGAGAAGGCATCGGAGATCTTCACCATCGCCGATCTGGAACAGCTCTGGTTTCTGATTCAGCAGGAGATTCATGCCTCGGGGCAGATTGTGCGCTCCAACGCCGAGGTGCTCGCAGAGAGCGGGGTGCGTGAAACCCGGGCGGTGGTGCGCGTTGGCAAATTTGCCCTGGTGTCGGATGAGCCGGAACCCGCCTATCTGGCCTGGCAGGCCGACACCCAGCGCGTGTCGGTGCTCAAGCGTCAGCCGGCTGGCCCGGCCCTCAGGCGTGTCGATGCGTACATGGCCAATCGCGAGGGTGTCGCGGCCTTGGGCATCGACCCGACCGGCGGCTCCTTGCTCACACGTCTGGTCGACGCGCCCTCGCTGCGAGACCGTGTCAACCAGGGTGGTCTGATCGGCTATCTCATTCTTGCGCTGGGCGCAGTGGGTGTGCTGATTGCGATCTACAAGCTGGTCAGCATTCTGATCGTTTCGGCCCGGGTGGCCGCACAGCGTCGTCAGCTTGATGAACCGCGCCCTGGCAATCCACTGGGTCGGATGCTGGCGATTTATGCCCGTCATCAAGACGTCGACACCGAGACCCTGGAGATGCGTCTGGGCGAGGCCATTCTCGCCGAGCGGCCACGCATTGACCGGTTCGTCGGCTTGCTGAAGGTCATTGCCACGGTCGCGCCACTCATGGGGCTCATGGGCACGGTGATTGGCATGATCGCGACATTCCAGGCGATTACGCTGTTTGGCACCGGTGATCCGAAAACCATGGCCGGAGGCATCTCGCAGGCGTTGGTGACGACGGTACTGGGTTTGACCGTCGCGATTCCCACGGTGCTCTTGCATGCGATGGTCAGCGCCCGTGCCAACGCGGTCATCAATACCCTTAAGCACCAGACAGCCGGCCTGATCGCCGAGCGCATGGAAGCCCGGGCCGCCGGGCAGCAGCGAGGCTGAGATGCCGGACGCTCTGGATTTGTTGCTGTCGGACATCCTGTTCCAGGTGAATCATTTCATGACCCTGGGCGGCGACGTGCTGTGGCTCATTGCCTTGGCGATCTTCCTGATGTGGGCGCTGATCGTGGAGCGGGCGCAGTTCTTCTTTGTTCGCTATCCGCGTAAGGCTCGCCGGGTTCAGGCGTTCTGGGATGCCCGGAGTGATCACCGCTCCTGGCAGGCGCATCAGATTCGTGAAGCGCTGCTCGCGGGATTGCGTGAGCAGGCACGCGCTTACCTCACGACAGTCAAAACGCTGGTGGCCATTTGTCCGCTCTTGGGTCTGCTGGGCACGGTCACCGGAATGATCGCAGTGTTCGATGTGATGGCATCGGCCGGCATGGGTAATCCCCGTTTGATGGCCGACGGCGTGGCCAAGGCCACCGTCCCCACGATGGCTGGCATGGTCGGCGCCCTGTCGGGAGTGTTCGCGATTTACTGGCTGGACTGGCAGGCCCGCGGCCGGATCAGCCGGCTGGCGGATGAGTTGCCGACAGAGCGGGTGCCGTCGTCATGAGGGAGTTTCTGGCTGAGGACAACGGCTCGGGAGACGAGGCCGGCATCGACCTGACGCCGATGCTGGATGTGGTCTTCATCATGCTGATTTTCTTCATTGTCACGGCCTCCTTCGTCAAGGAGTCCGGCTTCGATGTGAACCGGCCTGATAACCAGCAAAGCGAGCCGAAGCAGAACGAGGTGAAAAACATCCTCGTGAACATCGCGGCCGACGGTCAGCTCTTTGTGAACCGACGCCGCGTGGACCCCGGCAGCCTCACCGCCAACATCAAGCGGCTGCATGCGGAATCACCCAAAGGTGCCGTGGTGATTCAGGCCGAGGATGCTTCCAAGAATGTCTGGATGATCACCGTCATGGATGCCGCCCGAAAGGCCGGTGTCTACAACGTGTCCATCGCAGCGAACTAGGAGGCGACCATGTCCAGCGCATTGCTACAGGTGAGCCGTCCGGATGCTCCATGGCGTAGCCTGCTGCGGCTCATCATCGGTGCGCTGACCGCAGCGGTGATTACATTGCTGTTGTATTGGTTGATGTCTGCACTGGTGGCGGCCGGCCGCAATGCGCTCACCGAGGCGCCCAAGGGCCGCATCGTTGATTTCGTGCGAGTGCCCGAACCGCCGCAGCTGCGGACGGAACAGCCCAAGCCCGAGAAGCCGCCGAAGCCGGAAATCGCTCCCGAGACACCCCAGGTACAGAGCGAGACGGTCAAGCCGTCGGGCAACACGGTCAACATCGGCAGCTTGTCCGTGGACAGCGAACTGGCCGTCGATACCAGTGCCGGGTTGTCGGCCTCTGATGGCGAGTATCTGCCCATTGTGAAGGTGGCACCGCAGTATCCCCGGCGGGCACAGACCCGGGGCATCGAAGGTTGGGTCCTGTTGAGTTTCACCGTCACCGAAACCGGTGCGGTCGTGGATCCGGTCGTACTGGACGCCGAGCCTGCGGGCGTCTTCGAAGACGCAGCCAGCAAGGCCGTTGTGCGCTTCAAGTACAAGCCGCGGGTGATCAACGGGCAGGCACAGCAGGTGACGGGTGTCGAACACCTGATCACCTTCGAGCTGGATGACTAGGGGGCGACCGATGCGCCAATGGCTGAGTGTCCTGCTGATTTTCGCGCTGGCGCTGCCGCCGGTGGTGCTGGCGGATGAGGGGTCGCGCAAGCCGCGCGAGACGCGCAAGACCGAGAAACTCTCGCCAGCGGTTTATGAGCAGATCGCCGAAGCCCAGGTGGCCTTGGACGAGCAGCGTCTGGCTGACGCGGAATCCATTCTGCAGACCCTCTTGGCAGACCGTGAGGCGCTGACCCACTACGAGCAGGCGCAAGCCCTTAATTTTCTCGCGGCGGTGCATTACGAGCAGGGGCGGACCGACGCGACGATCGAAGACTACAAATCTCTGCTGCGATTGCCCGATGGTGTTCCCGAGCAGCTGCGCGACAACTCCCTGTTCCGCTTGGCCCAGCTGTACTTTGTGCAGGCGGACTACGAGACATCGATCCGAGCGTTGGACGCCTGGATGCAGCGCGTCGAAGCTGTGCGCCCCGAGGCCTGGTTGCTCAAGGCCCAGGCCTATTACCAGCTCGATCGGCATGCGGAGGCCGAGCCGGCCATCATCGAGGCCCTGCGTGAGGCCCGACGTCGCAAGCAGCCTCTGCAGGAGAACTGGCTGGCCCTGCTGCGTGCCGTGTACTACGAGCTGGGTGATTACCCGAAGGCCGCCCGTGTTCTCGGTGAACTGATTGAGCGTTGGCCCAGTGCCAGTTACTACAAACAGTTGGCCGGGATGCTGGGGTTGATGGAGTTGCAATCGGCCCAGCTGGCCGTCATGCACGCGGCTTATGTCAACAACATGCTGGATAGCGAGTCGGAGTTGCTGAACATGGCGCGGCTGTACATGGCGGAAGATGCGCCGCATCCGGCCATCGAGTTGCTGGACGCGGCCATGCAGGCCGGCACGGTAGAGGCCACAGCCGACAACCTGCAGCTGCTGGCCCAGGCCATGGCTCTGGGCAAGGAGTACGAACGACAGGTGCCTGTACTGGCACGCGCGGCCGAGCTGTCCGGCGATGCCCGGCAATACGTGTATCTGGGGCAGGCGCAGATTGCGCTGAATCAATGGGCTGCAGCGGCCGAGGCGCTGGAACAGGCCTTGTCGATCGGGGGGCTGGACCGTCCGGGCAGCATCTACATGCAGTTGGGTACGGCGTACTTCAACCTCAAGCGCCACGGCCCCGCCCGTCAGGCGTTCAAGCAAGCGGCCGCCTATGACGATTATCGCCAGCAGGCGCAGCAATGGGTGGCCTTCGTCAACAGTGAAGTCGAACGCGAGCGCGCCCTGCGCGGCGGCTAATCATCGCCAGCCGACTGGCGATGACCAGGACGATCGACTCGATCCCATCGGAGGGGACATGAACACAACCACAATGCTTCACAGTGCGATCGGGGGGCTGGGGCTCCTGCTGGCTAGCGCCAGCATGGCGTCGGAGGTGGATAACGAGCCGTCGCCGTTCAAGGACGGTTTTTACGTCGTTCCGATGCTGTCCAGCACCCAGCCAGATGATGCGCGCAGGCTGGACGATGGCCTGGGTTTCGACCTCGGCTTCGGATACCGATTCTCAAAAATCTTCGCCTTGGAGTTGGACGGAACCTTCACCGAGCTGGATCGGGACAATGGCGAGCAAACCGAGATGACGGGGTTTGCACTGCGCGGATTGGCGTACTTCAGTCCTCGGTTGCCCAACGCCTTCTTCTCCTTCGGCATCGGGGAGTTGTCCACCGAGGCGCAGGGCATGTCCGGGGGCACTTACGAGGGACTGCATATTGAAGCCGGTCTCGGTTACGTGCTGCCGCTGCACATCGGTCGCTATGACTTTGGTGTCCGGGCCGATGCGCGGTTCCGGCACAACAACGGTCAGGAGAACGACGGTTCGACCGAGTACGACAAGTCAGGCTTGGCAGACTCTATCTTGCGGATCGGGCTGCATCTGCCGCTGGGGCCACGTCCCATGCCCGCCGAGCCGGAGCCCGAACCGCTTGCGGTCGTCGAGCCGGTCAGTGCCTGTGCCGACGGGGCTGACAACGATGGTGACGGGCGTGTTGATTACCCCGATGACCCAGGCTGTGATGCGCTGGATGATGAGGACGAGTCGGATCCCATGGCCTGCTCGGATGGACTCGACAATGACGCCGACGGGCTCATCGACTACCCCGAAGACACGGGCTGCGACTCGGCTGAGGACAACGACGAGGTCAATGCCTGCCGCACGGCGCAGCCGGGCGAAACCCTGTCACTCAACGGCTGCGGGCCGGGAGACGTGATCGTCTTGCGCGGGGTCAATTTCGAGTTTGACCAGTCCACGCTCACCGTCAACGCGCGAACGATTCTCGATGCCGTTGCGTCCGAGCTCGCGGTCTATGACGAACTGCGGGTCGAGCTTGCCGGGCATACGGACGCGCGGGGTAGCGAGGCCTACAACCAGACGCTGTCCCAGGCGCGGGCGGAGGCCGTCAAGCGCTACCTCGTCGGCAAGGGCATTGCCGCCGACCGGATGCAGGCTGTGGGTTATGGCGAGTCGAAACCGGTGGCCGACAACAGCACCGAGGACGGTCGTGAGCTCAACCGCCGCACGGAACTGACGGTCCTCGCACCGTAATGCGATCGGCTTGACCGGGCCGGCGTGGGTTCCGGTCTGACGGTCAAGGCAGGGGCGGTTGGGAAGTGCCACAATCCCGACCGCCCTGCGTGCCGTCCTCCGGCACTGCGGGGTGTTGTCCACTGTCAGGAGCCATGAGCCGTATGAGCCAGATCACCTTGAACACGCCCTTCGAGCTGCCCAATGGCAGTAGCCTGCCCAATCGGATCGCCAAATCGGCGATGAGCGAGGCGCTGGGGACGATGGACAACCGGGCCACGCCCGAACTGGTCGAGTTGTATCGGCGTTGGGGCCAGGGCGGGACGGGACTCATTATCACCGGCAATGTGATGATCGATCGCAAGGCGCTGGGCGAGCCTGGCAACGTGGTGATCGAGGATGATCGCGACATGGACATGCTTCGTGCCTGGGCTGAGGCCGGCAAGGCCGGCGGTAGCCAGATCTGGGTGCAGCTGAATCACCCGGGGCGTCAATGTCCCAAAGGCCTGAACAAGGAAACCGTCGCGCCATCGGCTGTGCCGTTCAACAAGTCCATGCAGGCCTACTTCGAGACGCCGCGTGAACTGACCGGGGACGAGATCAAGGACTTGATCGCCCGCTACGGCCGGGCGGCCGAGGTTTGTTACCAGGCGGGTTTTCCCGGTGTGCAGATTCACGGCGCCCACGGGTATCTCGTCAGCCAGTTTCTGTCACCGAAGACCAATCAGCGCACTGATGAATGGGGGGGTGATGCCGCCAAGCGACGTCGCTTTGTGCTGGACGTGCTGGCCGCCATGCGAGCGGCCACGGCGCCGGATTTTCCCATTGGCATCAAGCTGAACTCGGCGGACTTCCAGCGTGGCGGTTTCACGGAAGAAGAATCCCTGGATGTCATGGCCGCGCTGGCAGAGGCCGGCATCGCATTGATCGAAATCTCCGGCGGTACCTACGAGGCCCCGGCGATGACCGGGGTGCGGGCATCGACACGTGAGCGCGAAGCCTATTTTCTCGACTTCGCCGACAAGGTGCGTGCGCGTATTCCCGGCACGCCCCTGATGGTGACGGGCGGCTTCCGGTCGCATGCGGGCATGACGGCTGCGCTGGAATCGGGGTCGCTGGATTTATGCGGGATCGCGAGGTTGCTGGCCATTGAGCCGGACGCGTCCAAACGGCTGCTTGCTGGCCAGAATCCCTTGCAACGTGTGCGGCCCATCAAGACCGGTATCGGCCCGGTGGATCGGATGGCGATCATGGAAGTCACCTGGTATACACGCCAGTTGCGCCGAATCGGCCGGGGCAAGCAGCCGCGACCGAACGAGTCCGGGCTCAAGGCATTTCTGTGCAGTCTGATCGATACGGCTTCAGGTATGCGCCAGACCAAGCGACTTCGCGCCAGCGGCTGAGAATCGGCGCCCTGACGAAGAATGGATCGACGTCTCGGCGCGATTCCGGCATAGCCGACCAACGGTCAAGCGGGGTTGCGGTGCTAAATGTTGCGTGTGATCAGCGTCCTACGATTGCGTCAAGCACAACTAAACGCACCATACGAAAAGAATGCGCTGACCTCACGTTTTCCTCACATGGGCGCTGGTCTAATACATCCCACGACACATCCTTCCCCGTGTGTCGTGCATTGAGCGTCGAGTTAAGTCTCCGCTCGAATTGCCCAGCACCCCAGTGGGCTCTCCTCTAAGCGGCCGTAAGGCCGCTTTTTTTATGCGCATCGCTGCGCTGTTATTCATGATCTCGCCATGAACTGGCTCTAGTCTGTCGGCCCTTGTTGTTGAGTCGTGAGTGCTGGGCCATGGTGTTGTGTCGTGTTTCTGTTGTGGTTGTCGCTGCGGCGCTGGGTTTGGTCGGCGGCTGTGGTACGGGTGAGCCAGGGAACACCGGGGCCATGGCGCCGGTCCAGGGTGGTGATGATCAAGGGCCCCCGGCACCCGATGCACCGGGCCATGATGAATCCGGCGATGCCCCTGCAGGCGAGCTGGATTTGCCGCCCGTCGCCAGTCTGACCGCTGGCGAATGGCTGCGCGGGGATTTGCACATCCACTCGGATCACAGCGCGGATGCGTCCAACAATCCGATCACCAAGATTACGGCTTTGGCCGAGTCCGTGGGCATGGACTTTCTGGGATTGTCCGATCACGACAACCACGTGGATGGCGCCGTGGCGGAGCACACCTGGGCGGATCCGGCCTTTGTTTCCAGCCCCTTAATCATGCTTTACGGGGCGGAATGGACCACGCACCGAGGTCACGGTAATACGTTCTCGGCCCAGCCCTATGACCACCAGCGGCTCTACGATTTGCGGGATGACTTCGATGCCCGTATTGCTGCCTTTGTCGACGAGGCTGGCATTCACCTGTCGGCCAACCATCCAGGCAACGGCGACAGTTTCAGCTTTAGCTACGACATGGTGCATTCCATCGAGGTCTGGAACTCGGCCATTTGGGCCACGAACGAAGGCGCCGTCACCATCTGGGATGACCTGCTCAAGTCCGGGCGGGATCTCACCGGGCGCGGAGGCAGCGATTCCCACCATGGCTATCCGGAGCCAGGCGATACGCCGGTCCCAAACACCATCCAGGCCGGTGGCAACAACGTCGGCACGCCGACGACCTGGGTGTTCGCAACCGAGCGGAGCGCTGCTGCTGTGGTGGAGGCACTGACCAACGGGCGGGTGTCGATCAGCGCCAACCCCCATGCGCCCCGCGTCGAGTTCACCGCAGACCTGGATGGCGATGGTGAGGCCGACATGATGATGGGCGACAACGTCGTGCCGACAGGCGACGCGGTCACGTTTCGTGTCGAACTGCTGGGCGGCTCCGCCGGCCTGCTTCCCTACACCGTTGAGGTTGTGCGCGATGGCGCCGATCTCACCAGCCTGACCATCGCGCCGGGCCAGACCGGCGTGACATTCGTGGACCACCCGCCCGTCGGCCAGCGCAGCTACTACCGGGTGGAAGTCACGGGTCTACCCGTGCCCTATCCCGAAGTGCCCGGCGCCTCAGCGCTAAGCGGCAACATGATCGCGTTGTCGAATCCGATTTATTTCAACTTCAATCCAGACTACTGAGTTCTGGTCGTGGGCCTCGATCGCCCGGTCGACGCCGCGGTGAGGAGTGGAGCCGCCGCCACTCCACGGGGGCGGGGGATTGGAACGGCGCCTAGAAAGGCGGTGAGCAAAGGCTTTTCCCTGTCGCTGGCGTGACCTGAGCCACCCCCTGACGTGGGTCAGATTGCTACACTCTGGCCGACTTGGGGCGGGATAACTCATGGCTGCCGATACCGCGCGCCGATCCATATTGCTGGTGCATTTTTCGCAGTCGGGACAGACGCGCGCTGTAGCGAATGCCTTGACCGCGCCGCTGCGCGACGCCGGCCATGCGATCGATGAGTTGGAACTGGCCACGCTGGAGCCGGCTCCCTGGCCCTGGCCTTTCTGGCAGTTTCTCGACAGTTTTCCGGAGACGGTGGCGCAGTCACGCATGGCCTTGCAGCCCTGGACCTGTGGCGCGACCTACGACCTCATCATCGTGGCCTACCCGGTGTGGTTCCTGTCGCCGGCGCCCGCCATTGCGAACTGGCTGCGCAGCCAGCAGGCCCGGCAGTTGCTGGCGGGGACGCCCGTGGTCACGGTGACAACCTGCCGCAATATGTGGGTTGAGGCGCATCGTGATGTGCAGCAACTGCTGCGGGCCGCCAATGCCATGCCCTGCGATCATCTGGCGCTGACCGATCCCGGTCCGCCTTTGGCCACCTTCATCACCACGCCGCGCTGGGTGCTGACCGGGCGGCGGGAGGCGTTCTGGGGGTTGCCGCGGGCGGGGTTGACCGAAGAACAGATCGGGGGTGTGTCACGTTATGGCCGACGCATTCGGCAGGCGCTGGAAGACACACAATGGCAGGCGGGCCGGTCGATGCTGGAGGGAACAGGCGCCTTGCGCGTCGACCCCGCCTTGGCCGGGAGCGAACGCATTGGCAAGCGCAGTTTCCGAGTCTGGGGCCGCTTGCTGCGCGCCTGCGGAACACCGGGGACGCCGCTGCGGCGCGTGGTGCTGGTCGCCTATGTGGCATTCCTATTGCTGATGATCGTGACGGTCGTGCCGGTGTCGCTATTGCTGCGGCGATTGCTCGCCTGGCTGGCGCCAGAACGGGTACAGGCCGTGGCGGCCGAGCTCGAGCGCCAGCCGGGCACGACCGCATCCTGACGGGGGAACTCTTGCAAGACGTTTTTATTCGCGGCACCAGTGCCGTGCTACCGAATGCGCCGGTATCCAACGACGACATGGAGTCCGTGCTGGGTCAGATCGGAGATCGGCCCGCACGTGAGCGCCGCATCGTGCTCAGCCGCAACGGGATCCGGCAGCGCTACTACGCGGTGGATCCGGCGACTCGCCAGCCTACGCATACCAATGCCCGGCTCACTGCCGAGTCCGTGAGGGGCCTGGTTGGGGCGGATTTCTCGCTGCCCGACCTGGATGTGCTGGCCTGCGGCACGTCGTCGCCAGACCAGATGGCGCCGGGCCACGGGGTCATGGTGCATGGTGAATTGCCGGAAGCGGCCAGCTGCGAGGCGGTCTCCCTGGCCGGGATTTGTTGCTCCGGGGTGGCGGCGCTGCGCTACGCCGCCCTGACCGTGGCAGCCGGACAGGCCCGCACGGCCGTGGCCACGGGTTCGGAAACGGCATCCACCTTCATGCGGTCCGAGCAGTTCAGCGCGCAGTACGAGGCGCAGCTGACAGCGATGGAGCGGCGACCGGAGCTGGCATTCGATGGTGTGTTCCTGCGCTGGATGCTGTCCGATGGCGCGGGCGCACTGCTGCTGGGTCAGCAGCCCGCGGAACACGGACTGTCGTTCCGGCTGGACTGGATCGAACTGCGCTCCTATGCACATGAGCAGGCGGCCTGCATGTATGCCGGTGCCCGTAAGCAGGACCAGGGCGGATTGCAGGGCTGGCGGGCGCTGCCCGCCGACGCCTGGTCGGCCTCCGGGGCGATGACTTTCCAGCAGGACGTGCGTCAGCTTAACGAGCACATTGTCGCGTTGACGATTGAGCGCGCGTTGCCGGAGGTGCTGGCGCGTCGACCGCTGGCCGCCGATGCGATCGACTGGTTCCTGCCGCACTACTCGTCCGAGTACTTCCGCCCGCGCATCCAGCAGGGCTTGCGCCGCATCGGGTTCGAAATTCCTGAAGAACGCTGGTTCACCAATCTGCCGGAGGTCGGCAATGTGGGTTCAGCATCGATTTATCTGATGCTGGATGCCCTGCAACGCGAATCATCGCTGTCGCCGGGTCAGCGGGTGCTGTGCTTTGTGCCCGAGAGCGGGCGTTTCTCGGCCGCATACATGCTGCTGACCGTGGTGGAGGGGGCATGAAGGTCGAGGAGGTGCCCCAGGACGACAGTCCGGGCTACGCAAAGGAGCGGCGGGCGGTTTATGCCCAGGATGCCGACGGCGGTTATGTCGTGGCGGCGTCCTCTGGCTGGGCGGTGGAGGAGGCCGCAAACACGTTGGCTGTCACCGCGTTTGAAGCCCAGGCACAGGCGGCCCGCGCGCGCTGCGCTGCTGGCGAGGGGTCGCCGCTGGAAGTGCTGATGTACGTGCGCCGCATGGATGTCCCCACGCTGGCGCAGGCGACCGGGCTCTGGGCTTGGCGCGTGAAGCGTCATCTGAGTCCAAAGGGTTATCGGCGTCTAAGTCCTGCACTCCGGCAGCGCTACGCGGAGGCGCTGGGCTGCGATGTGACGCTGTTGCTGCCCGATGCGGAGGCGCCCGCATGAATACGCGACCCATTACGCACCGTCATGCGGGCCACTGCGAAACCGGCGTGAGTTCGATTCTGCTGGAGGCCGCCGGCCTGACCCTGTCGGAAGCCGAGGTGCTGGGCCTGTCCAGCGGGCTGACCTTTGTGCATCTGCCGTTCGTGCGCATTAACGAGCTGCCGCTGACCAGCTACCGCATGCCCCCCGGGCGGATATACCGCGGCCTGGCGCGGCGCATCGGCGTGCGCTGGGCGCAGCAGCGATTTCGTCATCCCGCAGCCGGGATGGCGGCGCTGGACGCCGCCCTGGAACAGGGGCGCGCTGTGGGTATTCAGGCCTCCGTGTACTGGCTGCCTTATTTTCCAGACGCCATGCGGTTTCACTTCAACGCACACAACCTGATCGTGTACGGCCGTGACGGCGATGACTACCTGGTCAGCGATCCAGTCTTCGAGGCGCCGCAGCGCTGCCCACGCGAGGCGCTACAGCGGGCGCGGTTCGTGCGGGGTGCCCTGGCACCCAAGGGGCTGATGTACTGGCCGGTTTCGGTGCCCGGAGCAATCGACTGGTCGACGGCCTTCGCCCGCAGTGTGCGCAAGACGGCCAACATGATGCTGCGCGCGCCGTTTCCGTTTGTCGGCATCAGGGGCATTCGCCTGCTGGGGCGTCAGCTGGAACGCCTGCCCCGGCGTTCGGACGATGCGCGTCAGCGCCTTTACCTGGGCCAGGTCGTCCGCATGCAGGAAGAGATTGGCACCGGGGGCGGCGGATTTCGGTTCATGTATGCCGCCTACCTGCATGAGATGGCGGATCGCTTGAATCGTGCCGACCTGGCCGAGGTCGGCCAGAGCATGACGGCTTGCGGGGATGCCTGGCGTCAGTTCGCCGTGGCCTGCGCGCGACAAATCCGCAGTCGGCAGGCCGTCGAACTGGCGGGCCCGATCGAGGCGTTGGCGCGGGTCGCCACGCTGGAGGCACAGGCGTTTCGCGACGTGTTGGCGGTGTCGCGCAAGCCTGCTCGGTCACTCGCTCATCCGAAGTGATCGGCGCGCGTTCGCTGTGTTGCGATGGCGGCGATTCAGTGGCGCCGGCTCTAGGGCTGGGCGGCGATGACCACCCACTGCCCGCGGGGGCTGCGGTCAAGCCACCAGCCGGGGCCGGTGAGTTCGGCCAGCCAATGGATGACCGCGTGCGCGTCCGGTAAGCCGTTCTGTAGCTGGCTACGGGCCGCGGATTGGCAGGGCGGTCCCTCGGGTAAGGCTTGGCGCGCGCTTGCGGTCAGGGTCAGCGTCGTCTCGGGCGGACACTGCCTGAGGCGGCTGCGTATGGCCTGATCATCGGGGTGGCGTTCCAGTGCCGTGATGCAGGGTCCGGGCCCCTCGCCTGTCTCGACCAGCAGCCAGTGGCTGCTGTCGCCCAGCGGCGCCGCGTCGGCAAGCCCAAGGCGTTGTCGATGTTCCGCCAGCGGCCACAGATTTTCTTCGACAGCGCCTAGAAGCACCGGGGTGCCGGGTGGCAGGGTGAGTTGGGCGGTTTCCAGCAAGCCAAACCAGGCATGGTCGCGCGACAGGATGACCTGATTGCTGCCGTGCACGCCCAGTTCGGCGGCCAGGTAGTAACTCACCATGTTGCTGGAAACGTTGACGAACTGAACGGGGGGCAGGGGCAGACCGGCTGCGCCCTGTTGCAACAGGGTCACGGTGTCCGCGACCGGGCCGGTCCGGGTGGTCAACAGCACCGCGCTGTCTGCAGGCAGTTGGCGCGTGTCCAGACACTGCCGTGCGCCGAGCAGGGCGAGCCGGACGAGCCGGCTCACGCGTCGGGGCCCGGGGCGGCCCGTCAGTTCGCGCAGGGTTTCGGCGAGATTGGTTGCTGTCTCGGCTGCCGGCCATTCTATGGAGTGGCTGGCCTGAATGCGCAGCGCGTTCATCGTGCAACGACCAGGCTGGTGGTGTTGCCACCGAAACCGAAGCTGTTGCAGAGCACGGCGCCTTCCGGTGGCAGCGGATGAGGCCGGGTGATCGGTGTGATCTGCTCGCCGGTATCGAGGGTTCGGAAACCGGGTGTCGCCGGCAGAAAGCCTGCTGACCAGGCCTCGAGCAGCCCGCCGAGTTCCACCAGGCCACAGGCGCCTAGCGTATGGCCGAAATAGGGCTTGAGTGATGTGACTGGATGACGGTTGCCGAACAGGCGATTCAGCGCCGCACCTTCGGCAGCGTCATTGCTGGGCGTGCCGGTGCCATGCGCCTTGATGGCCAGCAAATCGTCCGTGGTGAGACCCGCGTCATCAAGCGCCTGCTGCATGACCCGGACCAGAAACTCAGGGCTGGAGTTGGTCGGACTGCTGGGGTCGCAGCCGGTGGCGCCACCCAGCAGGCGGCCAAGGTCGTGTCGGTCGCCAGGCTGGCGTGACAAGACCATGGCGCCGACGGCTTCCCCGAGTATCAGGCCCTCGCGAGCAGCGTCAAACGGCCGGAATGTTTCTGGGCTGAGCAGCAGCAACGACGCGAAGCCGGAGAGCGTCAACCCGTTATAGAACTCGGTGCCGATGACCAAGGCATGGTCCGCCCGGCCGGCCACCAGCAGGCGCCGGGCGTGGAGCAGGGCATTGGCCGCGGAGGAGCAGGCCGTCGACAGGGTGAACTGCGGGCCACCCAGCTCCAGCTCGGTGGCCAGCTGATCCAGTGTCCGACCACAGTGTGCATTCATCAGCGCCGGGGCTTGGGGCTGGGATTGCAGCGCAGCCTCGTGTTCCGGCATGTCCAGGCAGGTACTCCCGAGCAGGACCGGCAGGGTTGTACGCGCGTGGTCCGACAGGTCGGCGGCATTGAGGGCGTCCTCCGCAACGGCGGCCATGTCGGCCCAGAACGATGCGGCGGTGTCCGGCCGACGACGCGACATGTAGGGCCAGCGTTGACCCGTGTGATCCGAGACCCGGATGGCCTGCGGTGGCAGGCCGCTGCGCAGAAACTCCAAACGCTCGGTCGGTGTCGCGCCCGGAGCGGCCTGCATGGCAAGGCTACGGATATACGTGGTCTGCACGTCAATCCGGCTGCAGATGATCCGCCAGGGTGTTGATGTTCTGCATGACGCGCATCAGCTCCTTGGGGTCGGTGATTCGTACGCCGTAAGCCACCTGCAGGGCCATGGAGATTTGCAGGCCGTCGATCGAATCCAGCTGTAGGCGAGCATCGGGGCCGAATAACGGTTCGTCGTCAGTCAGCTCCTCGGCGGCGAGTTCCTGCTCGGTTTCCTCGATGATCAAGGTCTTGAGGTCTAGCTTGAGTGCGGTGTCTTGCGAGCCTTTCATGAGAAATCTTGGCGCAGCCGCCAGGCGGCCATGGCATAGGTGGAGGCGCCGAGAGCCAGCAGGGCGAGGCACTCGGGCAGCGTGGATTGCACGGGGGTATGGCGCAGAATGATGTCCCAATAGCCGTCCAATGCCCAGGACATCGGTGAGAGCAGCCCAGCCAGCTGCAGCTCCTCCGGCATGACCAGGGTCGGGACCATGACGCCGCCCAGCGCACCGAGGACCAGGTTGACTGCACCGCCGATGGTCGTGGCCTGGGCCGAGGTCCGGGCCAGTACCGCGATGAGCAAGGCCACGCCCAGTGCGGCAGCTCCGGTGGCGATGGTAATCGGGAGCAATGCCAGCCAACGGCCCGAGAGTTGCAGTGCCTCACCGCCCAGCAGGGGGACAACCCACACCCCCATGGCCAGCATGAGGCTGGCCTGCAGCACCGTCACGCCGAGGTACACCGGCACCTTGGCCGCGAGCACGCTTTGATGCGAGGCATTGAGCAACGCCAGTCGTTGCAGGGTGCCCTCGCGCCGTTCGCCCAGAATGCTGGTCGACAGGGGGAACACGACAAAAAACATCGCAAACACGATCCAGGCCGGGACGCTTTGCTGGGTGGCATCCGGCAGTGCCTCGGAGCGTGCGGCTGCTCCCGGATAATCGACCGTGACCGGTACCGCCTCTGGTCGGGTGGCGCGGCGGACCAGTGCAGCCTCGGCTTCGGGGGCGCCGAAGACATCTTCGGTGATGTACTCGGCCCGTAGGCTGATCAGCACACCCTTGAGTTCGGTCAGAAACAGACTGGAGCCGGCGACAGGGTAGGCGGGGTCCAGCGTGACGCGAACCAGCGGCTCTTGGTTGTCGGGGTGCAGCCGGTCGGCCAGTCCCTGCGCGATTTCGACACGTCCGAAAAAGGGCGGCGTCAGCGTCTGGTCGGTCTGATCGATGGTCTCGATACGCAGGCGTTCGCTGCGACCCAGGCGTTCACGCAGCTCCAGGGAAAAATAGCTCTGGTCCGCATCGTGCCATTGCAGGCGTTGCTGCGTGCTTTGGTGGGCGCTCATGACATCGCGCAGCGCCAGCGACATCACCAGGATGAAGATGGTCGGCATCAGGAACAGCACGAGCAGGCCCTGTGGATCCCGCAGCAGGCCCCGCAGCTCCTTGTGCATGAGTGCGGTCAGTAATGGCAGGCGGTTTGTCATGTCAGCTCCACCTCTGCGCGCATGTGGAAATACGCGGCCTCCAGGCTGGAGGTGCCGTATTCGATGCTGCGGAGGGTCACGCCGTCCTGGGCGAGCTGTCCCAGCGCCTCGACGGGCTGGTCCGTCTCCAGCGTGAGGGTGTCGTGTTCGATGTCGCCACCGGGCCAGCGCGCGTCCCAGCGGGCCACCATGTCGGCCGGTGGTGGCGAACCCAGGCGGACGACCAACAGGCGGGCGGCGTGGGCCAGTGCGGCTTGCAGCTGGCCTTCAAAGCGGACCCGGCCATGGTCGATGAGCGCGACGCGGTCGCACAGCTGTTCGACCTCGGTCAGGTAGTGGCTGGTGTAGATCAGTGTCGTGCCGCGCTGATTCTCCTGCCTGAGTACGTCCAGGATCAGGCGGCGGGATTCTGCGTCAACCCCGGCGGTGGGTTCGTCCAGCAGAAGAATGGGCGGGTGGCCGAGCAGGGCCAGCGACACATTCAGGCGTTGGCGTACACCGCCCGACAGCTGATCGGCGCGGCGATGAGCGAAACGGCTGAGTTCGGTGCTTTCGATGGCCGCATGGACCGCTGCTATCAACGCGGCGCCCCGCAGGCCCGCGGCAGCGCCAAAAGTGCGCAGGTTCTCGGCGACGGTGAGCAGGGGGAAGAATCCCGGATCCTGCGGGGCCAGCCCACAGGTGCGCCTGGCCGCCGGCAAAGCACTGGCCAGGTCGTGATCACCGATCAGCATGCGGCCGGCGTCGGGCTTCAGCAGGCCCAGTATCAGGCGGATCAGCGTTGACTTGCCGGCTCCATTCGGCCCGATCAGCCCGAACGCGCAGCCCGCCGGGATGCTCAGATCAATCCCCGCCAGAGCCGCTGTGTCAGAATGCGGATAGGTTTTCTTAACACCTTGAATGGTCAGGGAATTGTTCATCAACAATCAATGGTGGAGCGCCGGTGGCGCGAAAGCCCTGTCCGTGGCGGGTGTCGTGGCACTGCTGGTGTCCGGCCTCGCCGGTGCCGAGTCGTCGCCGGATCGGCAGGCGCAGTTTCGGCAGGCGGATGTGGACGGCAGCCGTGGCCTGTCACGCGAAGAAGTGCGCAACGGCTTGCCGAAGATTATCCACACTCGCTTCGATGAGATCGACCTTGATCAAGACGGGCAGCTGTCACCGGATGAGTTGCGGGCGCTGGAAGCACGACAGGCAGAGCTGCGTGAGGCGCGGCGCGCGCAGCGCCTGCGCGATCTGAAGCGGCGCTAGCGAGCGTCCAACTCCACGGCAGCCGGTTGGGACGACGCCGTGGAGTGGACGGGTCTGTGCTTGCTAGTCCTGAATGCCGGTCACGTGGCCGGTTTCGTCGAACGTCACCAGGAACCGATTGAAGCGATTGGACCAGTAGGTCCACTGATCCATGCGCTGGGGGTCCGGTGTCACGTGCCGTGGTGGCAGGCCGATGGCGATGATGACACCGCGTTTGCTCATGCCTTTCAGGGCCTTGCCGCTGCGGATGCCTTTCTGGTCGATCGCAGACAGGTTGCCGATCTCGTCTTCGGGGCAGGAGAACCCGAAGAATCGCTTGATGTGGTCCGGGAACGGCTCGGCAGCGGCCTTGTGGTAGATGTAGGTGTACTCGCGGTTTGTCTCGTTGACGGTAAAGACCATGGCGTCACCGTCCACATCCTTGACCGTCACCGCGGTGCAGACCGGAATCAGCCCGGCCTGCTGATAGTTGACCGCGTAGAGGCGTCGCGCGGCCTCGTCCGGGTGCAGGTTGGTCTTGGTGTAGAGGGTGGGGCCGACCATGTCGCGTTCACCCTCCTTGAGTTCGACCGACGCGCAGCCAGCCAGCAGTATCAGTGAGAGGGCGCCCAGGCCCAGTTGTTTCAGTGTCATGTGATCCCCTTGATGAAACGGAAGGCCTGCGCCAGGAAGGCGCCTGCCGATAGCACCTGACAGCAATCCGTGACCCGGTTCCCAGGCAATGCCCCCGCGCGGTCGACGGTGTTGTGGTGACCGTCGAGGCAGGCGCGTTGTGCGCAAGCGGCCGAACGTCTGATGATTCGGTCCGATGCACCGGCTGTCCCATGCATGTCGCCTAACTTAACGGCTACAGCCGGAATTTCCGAGCGTTCGATCACAGCCGTCGCTATCATGTGAGCCACGGGTCTGGCTGCCAGCCAGCGCTGGGCTGCGACGCACGATCGGCGTGGATTACCCACAGACCTGTTGCCCGAATTCGCCGTTGATCTTGCATGTCCGAATCCACTGCTCTCGCCATTACCGCCGCCACGGCCACCAGTAGTCTGGGGCGGGGGTTGGCGGCGCATGCCCAGGCCCTGCAGGCAGGGCGAAGTGGATTGCGGTCTGCGGAGGATCTGGCGGGCTATGCACACGCGCCCGGGTGGCTGGGCGCGGTCGACGGACTGGACGCGGTCGCAATGCCTTCGGCCCAGGCCGACTACGATTGCCGGAACAACCGGTTGGCCTGGCTGGGGTTGCAGCAGGATGATCTGCGTGAACGGATCGAGGCCTGCCGGTCGCGCGTTGGGGCTGAGCGGATTGGCGTGTTCCTGGGCACCAGCACCTCGGGGATCGCCCAGACTGAACAGGCCTACCATCAGGCGGCGCCTGGCGCATTCGCCCGCCTGCCGGACTGGTATGCCTACCGTTATTCGCACAATGTGCATTCGGTGACGGCGTTCGTTTCGGCTGCGTTGGGGTTGACCGGTCTGAGTCAGACCATTTCCACCGCCTGTTCGTCTAGCGCCAAGGTGTTTGCCGCAGCGAGCCGGGCGATCCGTGCCGGGTGGTGTGATGCGGCGCTGGTGGGCGGCGTCGACAGTCTCTGCGAGACCACCTTGTTCGGATTTCATGCCCTGCAACTGGTGTCGCCGCAGGCTTGCCGGCCTGCGGACGTTCGTCGTGACGGCATTTCCATCGGTGAAGCCGCCGGCTTTGCGTTGTTGGAACGGGACTCCGAACCCGCAGCTTGGCGGCTGCTTGGTTATGGGGAGAGCAGTGATGCGCACCACATGTCCACGCCAGACCCGCAGGGCGCAGGCGCTCGTCTGGCCATGGACGAAGCCCTGGCCCGCGCCGGGCTGCAGCCAGTCGACATCGATTACGTGAACCTGCATGGCACCGGCACGCCTGCGAATGACCGGTCTGAAGCCCGTGCCGTGCGAGGCCTCTTTGGCGATGCGGTGCCTGCCAGTTCCACCAAGGGCTGGACCGGACATTGCCTGGGGGCGGCCGGCGTACTGGAAGCAGTGATCGGATTGCTGAGTATTCAGGCGGGTTACGTCCCGCAGAGCCTGAATACCGAACAGGTGGACCCGGAGATCGACATCGACATCCCGCTGACGCCGCGTCAGCAACCGGTACGCCGCGTGCTCAGCAATTCCTTCGGGTTTGGTGGCAGCAATGCCTGTCTCATTCTTGGCGGGGCGGTATGAGTCGGCTGAGCATCGAGTTGGAAGCGGTCGGTTTGTTCGCGCCGGGCTGGCCGGACTGGGCTGCCGCCCGCGATTGTCTGCGCGGGCAGGCACCCGTGCCCGACATGACGGACGTCGAACGCTACCCGCCGCCAGCGGGGCTGCCCAAAAACGAGCGCCGGCGCTCTTCCCGAATCACCCGCATTGCATTTGCGGCCTGCGAGGATGCACTGGCGGCATCATCCCGCGACCGGTCGGCGCTGCGCACGGTGTTTGCGTCATGCAGCGGCGACATGGACATTGTCGATGACATTTGCCGGGCGCTGACCCGTGAACCCGTCGCGTTGTCGCCCACCCAGTTTCACAACTCCGTGCACAACGCATCGGCGGGCTATTGGGGCATCGCGAACGCGGCGCGCGTGGCGTCGACCAGTTTGTCGGCCTATGACGCCAGCTTGGCGGCGGGTCTGGTGGAGGCGGCCCTGCAATTGCATGACCAGCCAGACGCTCCCGTGCTGATGGTTTGCTTTGATGTCATGACCCAGCCGCCGCTGTCACTGGCACGACCCGTGTCCATCCCCTTTGCCGTCGCATGGCTGTTGGGTCGTGACCCGACATGCAGTCTGGGGCAGCTCACGCTAAACCCTTTCGCCGCGCCGGGTGAGACGGCATTGCAGGGGGCGCTGGAATCGATGCGCCGGGCCAATCCGGCTGCGCGTGCGCTACCACTGCTGGAACCGGTGGCGCGTCAGACCGCAGGCACCGTGACGCTGCCCATGCCCTCCGGCCAGTACGGGCTTGCGGTTGACTTCGAGCCTGCGGAGACATGAATACCTCGTCGGATGCGCGGCTGGACTGGGTGGCCCCGGTGGGCGCGGCGCTGAATCGCGGCTGGCGCATCCTGGGGACTGGGCTGTCGTTTCTGCTGTTCGGCGTCGGCGGCATCCTGATGGGTTTGGTGGTGTTTCCGCTGGTCTGGCTGCTGACCTGGAACCGGGCGCGCGTGCACCATCGGATGCAGTTCGTCATTCACTGTGCCATGCGCTTGTTTGTCGAAATCATGCGCGGTCTGCGGGTGATGAGTTACTCGATCGAGGGCGCCGACAAGCTCCGCGAGCCCGGGCAACTGCTCATTGCGAATCACCCGACCCTGATCGATGTCGTGATGGTGATGTCGCAGGTCCCGCAGACCAGTTGCGTGGTCAAGAGCGCGCTGTTCCGAAACCCGTTTACGGCCGGTCCGGTGCGATCAGCGGGCTATGTGCCCAACGTGGATTCAGCCCGCCTGGTGGATCGCTGCGCGCAGGTGCTGGCCGCGAACCATAGCCTGATCATCTTTCCGGAAGGCACCCGGACCCAGCCCGGCAAGCCGGTCCGGCTGCAGCGCGGGACCGCGAATATCGCGCTGCGTGCCGGCAAGCCGTTGCGGCCGATCATCATCGATTGTCAGCCCAGCACGCTGACTAAGGGTCTGCCCTGGTACTCGGTGCCCTCGCGTAAGTTTCATATTTCGCTCCGGGTGGGTGAGCCGATCGATATCGCGCCTTTCCTGGACGCGGGTGTCAGCCGCGCGGTGGCGGCGCGTCGTCTGAGCGCCCATTTGGAAGCGTTTCTTGAACAACACCGGCACGCTCATCGTGAAACCTGAGCGGCCCTGTCGAGCTTGGAGACTTGCATGACGCAGACCTGTGACGTCGCTGTAATCGGTGGCGGTCCGGCGGGTTCCACCGCTGCCTACGCGCTGGCCGAGAAAGGCTGGAACGTCGTCCTGTTCGAAAAGGAAAAGCATCCACGCTTTCATATCGGCGAATCCCTGTTGCCGATGAATCAGCCGGTGTTTGAACGCATCGGTGTGCTGGACGAGGTCAAGCGCATCGGCGTCTACAAGCCCGGTGCGGAGTTCTACGACGTCAATCCCGACAATCCGCCGCATCGCTTTTATTTTCGCGACGCGCTGGACAAGAACTTCCCCGATGCCTACCAGGTGCGTCGTGACCAGCTGGATGAGGTGCTGCTGCGCAATGCCGAGCAGCGCGGCGCGCAGATCTTCGAGCAGACCAAGGTGACCGGCGTGACCTTTGGTGATGAGGGGCAGGGGGCCACGTTGACGGTCACGCCAGACGGCGGTGAGCCCCAGTCCTGGCAGACCCGCTACGTGGTGGATGCGTCTGGCCGCGACACCCTGCTGGCCGGGCAGTTCGGCATCAAGCGCAAAAACATGCGTCATGCCAGCGCGGCCATCTTCGGCCATTTTCGTCATGTACCGCGCAATCCGGGGCCTGAGGCCGGTCTGATCAGCGTGTGCTGGTTCGAGCACGGCTGGATCTGGTTTATTCCTTTGCCCGACGGGCTGATGAGCGTGGGGGCGGTGTGCAGCCCGGCCTATCTCAAGACACGCCGTGGTAGCACCGAGACGTTTCTGGCCGACACCATCGCCCTCACGCCGCCGCATGTTCGGCAGCGCATGGCCCATGCCGAACTGGTCGGCGAGGTGCGGGCAGCCGGCAACTATTCCTACCAGTGTTCGCAGATGTGCTTTCCCGGCGCGATTCTGGTCGGAGATGCCTGGGCGTTCGTCGATCCGGTCTTTTCCAGCGGGGTGCTGCTGGGCATGCGTGGTGCGCTACGCGGTGCGGCCTATGTTGATGCCGAACTGCGCGGAGCGCCCGAGGCCGCGGCCCTGCGGGATGAGTTCGAACGGGTGCAAAAGCGAAGCGTCAAGGACTTTACCTGGATGATCGCCCGCTTCAACTCGCCGGGAATCCGTCATCTGTTCACGAATCCTGGCAACCCCTGGCGCGTGCAGGAGGCGGTGACGTCCCTGCTGGCGGGCGACGTGGAGCGCGACAACGGCGTGCGGCCACGGCTGATGTTCTTCCGGGGGCTTTATTACTTCTTCAGTTGCTTGAAGCCGGTGAGCGCTGTGCGTGAGTGGCTACGGCGGCGCGCCCGTGTGCGTGCGGTGCTGAATTAGCCGCCGGCTGTCGACGGTTCGGTGCCCAGCGTTGCTGCGTAGGCCGTCATCTTCTCCGTAAGCGCGGTGGGCGAGGGGTAGATCATCTCGCCGGTTTTGGCGTCCACGGCGACCTGGGTGGTCCAGGCCTTGGTGAGCAATTCGCCGGTATCGGCCTGCTCGATGCGGTAGAACAGCTTGAGCCGAAACTCGGTTTCCTCGACCTGGACCCGGATGCGCAGCTGGTCGCCAAAGGTGCAGCCACGGGCATAGCGCAGCTTGAGGTCGACAACGGGCCAGGCAAAGCCCGAGGCGTACATGTCCAGATAGGTGTAACCCACCCGCTCCAGCAGTTCACAGCGGGCAATTTCCAGATAACGCACATAGTGGCCATGCCAGGTGACGCCCATCATGTCGGCATCGTGAAAGGGCACTGTGAGTAAAGTTTCGTGTTCGATCATGAAAGTCGTGCCGGGGCGTGTCGCGGCTGCCAAACGGTCCACGGTAGAATGAAAGGCCTTCACCTTACCCACTGTTCCCGTCAATGCAGAGTTCCCTTTCCGAGTCCGAACTGGACATGGCCTCCCTGCTCGTCGACACGCTGAATTTGGAAGACGAAGCACCGGAGGATATCGCGCCCGAGGCGCCCCTGTTCGGTGCCGACGAGGAGGGCCTGGGGCTCGATTCGATCGACGCGCTGGAGATTGCTCAGGCGATTGCGCAGAAGTATGGCGTGCACATCCGTGCCGATGATGCCCGCAACAAGGAAATTTTCCGGTCCTTGCGCTCGTTGACGGAATTCGTCTCCGCGAACCGCGACGGCTGACGATGCGCCTGCTCTGGCTGGCGTATCCGCTGCTCGTGCACGCGGCCATCGTGACCCAGGCCACGGCGCTCTATGCCGCGGCGTTGGTGCTGTTGCTCCTGATGAGTTTGCTGGGGCCGCTGCAACAGCGTCGCCACTGGGCTATGGGCGTCGCGGTGGTGGGCAGCGCTGCGCTGGTCTGGGCCAGCGCGACAGGGCTGGCGATTTATTTCCTCTATCTGCCGCCAGTGCTGATGAACGGGTTTCTTTGCGTCTTTTTCATGCAGAGTCTGGCGCCCGGACGTACGCCGATTATTTCTTTTATGGCGGCCAAGATTCGCGGTGAGGCCTTGCCGCCCATACTGGTGCGCTATACCCGCCGCCTGACGGCGTTCTGGGCGGGCTTTTTCGCCCTGATGGGTCTGGTTAGCGTGGTGCTGGCCATCGGGGCCAGCGATGAGGCCTGGTCGTTGTTTACCAACTTCATCAGCTACGGGATTGTTTTTGCGGTCTTTGCCGGCGAGTTCTTCCTGCGTCGACTCATCGTGCCCGAAGCCGAGCACACCTCTGTTCGCGATTACGTTCGAGGGCTGGCCAACACGGATGTCCGGGACATTCGATGACCGTGGTCGCTGGCTGGCAGCGTCATCGCGAGTCCGTTGTGGAGCCTGCGATGCTGTGGGCGCGAGCAGCGGCATTGGCAGACGCCGATCCCTCCCGACCACTGCTCAATCTGTGTGTGGACCGGGTGGATTTTGCCACCGTGTTGCTGGCTGCGGCGCAGCGCGGTCAGCCCTGTTTGCTGCCCAGCGCCGATTCCGCTGCGGCGATCGAGGCCGTGATCGCGCGGTACCCGGACGCCCAGGCCTGTCGGGATATGGATGCGCCGATTCCCAGGGCGGGCGCCCCGGGCCTGGACACGCTGCCTGACGCGCAGGTCGCCACCGTCGGTTTTACCTCCGGCAGCACCGGCACACCAAAGCCTGTGAGCAAGACCTGGGCAAACCTATTGGGGGATGCGCAGTGTCTGGTTGCCGGTCTGGACCGCCACGGCCTGGCCCAGCACGCTGCGCTGGTGGCCACCGTGCCGCCGCAGCACATGTACGGGCTTGAGCTGACCGTGCTGACGGTACTGGCTGGCCGATACCGTGTTCACGCGGGCCGTCCGTTTTTCCCGGCGGATGTTGCGTCCACGCTAGAGGCCGTGGATGGGCCTCGAGTGCTGGTGAGCACGCCGGTGCATCTCCAAGCGGTGTTGAAAAGCCAGGTGGCGCTGCCACCCGTCGATGCCGTGATTTCTGCGTCGGCGCCGCTGTCGGCCGAGCTTGCACGGGCGTTGGAATCGACGCTGCAGTGTCGGGTGGTGGAGATCTACGGCAGTACTGAAACCGGAGCGATCGCCAGCCGCGAGCCCTGTCGCGACGCGGTTTGGCAGTTGTTTCCCGGCATTCGTTTCGATGACGCAGGCAGCGGGTTGATCTGCGAGCATCTGCCGACGCGGACACAGGTCCAGGACCAGATCGAGGTCACGGATTCCGCGCGGTTTCGGCTCCTCGGCCGGCCGGACGACATGATCAAGGTGGCCGGCAAACGCTATTCCAGGCAGGCACTGACTCGGCAAATCCTGGCCATCCCCGGCGTGGAGGACGCGGCCGTGGTTGGCCTGTCCGGCGCGGGGCGGGTGGGCGCGGTGGTCGTTGGGTCGCCGTCGAGTTCGCAGATTCGTCGCTGGCTGGCCGAGCGTATCGACCCGGTGTTTATCCCACGGCCACTGCGGCGGGTGAGCTCCATTCCCAAGACGGCGACCGGTAAGCCGACGGCCGCGGCTATCCGCGCCTTGCTGGAGCAGGGGGACGCTGAGTAATGGCCTTGCGGCGCGTGATGAACGGAATGCGGTTGCTCGGGGTGATCTGGGCGCTCAGCGGTGCGGTGGAGGTGGCGCTGGCCAACGCGGCCGCGCCAGGCCTGGCCGAGGTCGAAGCCCGGATGCCCGTGGCCGATGCGCTCACGGGGACATTCACCCAGCGCCGCGAGATCGACTCCTTGCCCTTCCCGTTGCTGTCCACCGGGCGGTTTGCCCTGTTGTCTGATGTGGGACTGTATTGGCAGGTGTTGTCGCCAGCGGAGTCCGCGCTGCGGGTGCGGCAGGGTCGCGTGGAAGAGCGCGCGGGCCAGGGAAGCTGGGCGCCGGTCGAACTCGGGTCGACTGCACAGCGTCTGACAGGGCAATTGCTGACGGATTTGGTCGCGGGCCGGTTTCGGCGCCTTGAAGCCCTGTTTGACGTGGTGGCTCAGCTCGATGAGCAGAGCTGGACGGTGCAGCTGTTACCGCGAGATGAGGCCGTGGCTTCCGTCATCCAGCAGGTGAACTTGCGTGGAGATCGATTCGTGCGCGAGATCCGGCTCCAGCACGCCAGTGGCGAGGCGACCGAGATCGAACTGACACCGGATCCGGATCGTCCGCTCACCGAGAGCGAACGGGGCGTGCTGGTTGACTAAGCCCGCCGGCCAACGCGTTCGCCGTTGGGCCTGGGGGGTGCTGATGAGTGTGGCTGCGGCGCTGCTCGTCGTCGCAGGCCACCGTGGTTTGGAGCTCGAAACGGATATCCGCGCCGCCTTTGGTGGATCGTCCGCCGACTCCGAACTAGACGCCTGGGTCGAAGAAATAGTCAGTGCATCACTGGGCCAGACGCTGGTGCTTATCGGTCATCAGCGGCGCGATGAGCTGCGCCAGGCGATTCAGGCTGCGGATCGCTGGCTTGCGAGCCAGGCCGTGCTCCAGCCCATGCAAACGCCTGCGGCGCTGTGGGCCGATCCGGCGTTGCGGCCACACGCCGGGCATTTGCTGACCACGGCCGACCTGGAGGACCTGCAGCAACAGGACGCGGATGCCTGGGTTGATCGGGCCTTGCGGCGTCTGCACGGGCCCACCGGTGGGCTGGGCGGTTACGGCGTGACCGAAGATTTGTTCGGAACCCTCGGGCGTTTCGCTGCGAGTCGTTGGCCGGCTGGCGATGTCGATTGGATTGACGGGCTGCCCGTCGTTCGCGGTGATGGCCACGATTGGGGTGTGCTGCGGCTGCGTTCGTCCACTGGCGGGTTTGGCTTGGCGGCTGCGGCGACCACGGTTGATGCGCTCGACGCCCTTAAAGCCTCCATCGGGTCTGCGGTCCCTGACGTGCAACTGCTGGAACTAAGCATCAGCCGCCATGCCGACACAGCGGCGCAGCGTTCGCAGTCGGAAATGAGCCGGATTGGGACGGTGTCGCTGCTCGCGATCGGAATGCTGCTGGGTGGGTTGTTCCTGCACCCGGCGCCGTTGCTGCTCACTGCGGCGAGTGTCGGCTCCGGCCTGTTGCTGGGGCTGGCTGCTGTGGTGGCGGTCTTCGACACATTGCACCTGATCGCGCTGGTGTTCGGTGCCACCCTGATCGGGGTGGCCGTGGACTATGCGTTTCATCTGTTGCTGGCTCAGGGGGATGCGCAGGCGCGGGTGCGCGCCATCCGGCCAGGGGTCACGCTGGGCTGGGCGACCACCTGCATCGCGTTTGCCGGCCTGATGCTGGCGCCGTTCCAAAGTCTGCAGCAGGTCGCCGTATTCTCCGTGGCCGGCTTATCCGGTGCGTACATCACGGTCTTCGCTCTGCTCGCCGACTGGCCAGGGCTGGACCAGTGGCAGCCTCGGCCCGCGGCCATGCGGCTCGCTCACCGGCTGCTGGCGAGCGAGCGTCCCAAGACGCGCTGGGGGCTGCTGTTCGGCATGCTCGCCGCGGCTGCGGCCATGACCGGGCTGGGACGACTGGCCCCCAATGATGATCTGCGTGCGATGTACTACAGCGCGCCCACTTTGCTGGCCGAGGCCCGGCGCGTGCAGGCGCTGGTGGGCGGGGTGGAGGCGTCGCAGATGCTGGTGCTGCGTGCCGATGACCAAGAGGCGCTGCTACAGGCATTGGAGCAGGTCGGCGAAGCCCTGGATCGGTTGCGGGGTGATGCCGTGGTGACGACGGTGATACAGGCCGGTCGGTCGCTGCCCTCGCTGAGGCGACAGCAGGTCTCCCACGCCGCGATGGAAACAACGCTTTATGCCCCCGGTGCCGCCCTGGATCGCCTGGCGGCCCGGCTGCAAGCGCCATCGCAGTGGGTGGATGCGCGGCGCGCTGCGTTTCATGCGAGCCGACCCCTGACATTCGACCGCTGGCAGGCCCTGACCGCAGCCACGCCGCACGCGGGACTGATTCGCCCCCTGGATCAGGGCTGGGGCGCGCTCATCCGCCTGGGGGGCATCAGCGACCTGCCAAGGTTGCAGCAGATGGTGACCCGGCAGCGAGATGCCGGTCTTGATCTGCAATGGCTGGACACGGTGGCGCAGGCCGAAGCCAGTCTGGCCGCAGCGCGGAGGGACGCCACGCGGGTGCTGCTGCTCGCGGCCATGGTTGCTGGTCTGATACTGGTGGTGCGCTACGGCCTGTTGCGGGCTGCTGTTGTTGCTGTGCCGCCTGGCCTGGCGGTCGCGGTGACACTTGGACTGTGTGGCTGGGCGCAGGCGGGCTTTAGTGTGTTTCGCCTGTTCGCGCTGCTCCTGGTGCTGGGCTTGGCCATCGACTATGCCGTCTTTGCCGCGGAGACGGTGCGAGACCGCCAGCGCACACTGGTGGCCATCGTGCTCTCCATGCTGACCACGCTGCTGGCGTTCGGTCTACTGGGCCTGAGCGCAACACCGGCCCTGGCTGAGTTCGGTGCCACGGTGGTGTGTGGTGTGCTGGTTGCCTTTGTCTCGACGCTGGGTTTGTGGCGGGCTGGCTGGTTGGGGGTGCGATGACGCAACGTTGGCTGCTGCTCTTGCTGGTCGCCTGTTGGCTGCCGGCCTGTACGCGCTGGCTCGGGGCGCCACCCTGTACACCGATCTTGCCGCCGAGGCCGGTGGCCGCTTGGCCGGTCACCCAGGCCTGGGCCGAGCTCATCCGCCTGCAGCCGCAGGGCGGCGACGAGCGCCGTCTGGTGGCGGTGGTCAACCGCGACCCGGAGCGGCTTGAGCTGCGGGGTTTAAGCTCCCTGGGCCTCGACTGGTTCCGGCTGGAGTACGAGGCCGGCGCACCCGTGGTCGAGTGGCTTGGCGGGCCGCCTGCTGAGGTTGATGCCCGGGTGCTGGTCGGCGATTTCCAGCTGGTGCATTGGCCGGTCGAGCGACTCCAGGCGCAGCTGCCACGCGGCCGGTGGTCCCTGTCGGAGCGCGACGGCCTGCGGACTTTGTCATGTGGGACTCAGCCCGTGGCCACGGTGGAGTATCTTGCCGACGGCGGCTGGCGGTTGTTCAACCCGGGGCTCGGCTATACGCTTGTGGGTCAGCCACTGGGCGCTCCGGGTGCCGCGCCACCGTCTCGGCCATGAACAGGTTCCGCTGGTCCCGTACCGCCTTGCTACAGACCCCGCCGACGCGATTCCGCGCATGACGCAATCTGACTTCAATCTGCCCTTGCTGCCCTGTGCTGCCGAGGCCTACCTGCCGCATGACGCACCGATGGCCCTGGTGGACCAGATCGTGGATGTGGAGCCAGGGCGGTTGATGGCGCGCGTCGATATTCATCCGGACTGCCAGTTCGCAGAAGCCGATGGGGTGCCGGTTTGGGTGGGCATCGAATACATGGCGCAAACCATCGCGGCGTACGGAGGCGTGCTGGCGACCACGCAGGGGCTGCCGGTCAAGATTGGCTTTTTGGTGAGTGCCCGCAGGGTGCAGTGCGCCGTGGATGCCTTTGGTTTCGGGGATGTGCTGGATGTCGAGGCCCGTGAGATCAACATGCCGGACGATGGGTTAGCGACCTTCGACTGTCAGGTCCTGCGGGATGGCCAAAGCCTGATGAGCGCCCGTATCAACGTTTACCAGCCGGCTGATCCGCTCCGGTATCTCGAAGAGAACGCATGACTGAATCTGCTGAATCCATATTAATAACCGGGGCGAGTCGGGGCATTGGTCGCGCCGCCGCGGAGCGCCTGGCAGCCGATGGCTACACCGTGGTCATCAACTACCGCAGCCGTGATGATGAGGCGGCGGCCGCGCTGGATGCCATTGTTCAGGCCGGGGGGCAGGGGCGCCTGCTTCAATTCGACGTGGGCAACCGTGAGCAGGCTCGGCAGGCCATTACCGCCGATATCGAGGCGCATGGTGCCTATTACGGGGTGGTGCTCAGCGCTGGCGTGTCCAGCGACGGCGCCTTTCCAGCGCTGGGTGAGGCCGACTGGGACCGCGTGATGACCACCAATCTCGACGGTTTCTACAATGTCTTGCATCCACTGACGATGCCGATGATCCGGCGCCGGGCGCCCGGCCGTATTGTGGCGCTGACCTCGGTGTCCGGTCTGATGGGCAATCGCGGTCAGGTGAACTACAGCGCATCGAAGGCCGGCATCATCGGCGCCGCCAAGGCCTTGGCTGTGGAACTGGCTGGTCGCAAGATTACCGTCAACTGCGTGGCCCCTGGCCCGATTCGCACCGACATGATCAGCGAGGCGCCCATGGAGGAAATGCTTAAGCTCATTCCTGCCAAGCGCATCGGCGAGCCGGAAGAGGTCGCGGCGCTCATCGCATTTCTGTGTTCCAAGGATGCCGGTTACATCACCCGACAGGTGATATCCATTAATGGAGGCATGCTTGGCTAAGCCCAATCGCGTGGTCGTTACAGGGATGGCCGGGTTTTGTCCGCTAGGCGGCAGCTGGGACGAAATCGCCGACCGTCTCGGTCGGCATGTCAGCGGTATCCAGTACATGCCGGACTGGGACCAGTATGAGGACATGCGGACCCGGCTGGCCGGGGTCATTCCACAGTTCGAGTTGCCGGCGAGCTACACCCGCAAGAAAACTCGGACCATGGGACGGGTTTCGAAGCTGGCTGTCCGCGCGTCCGAGCTGGCGCTGGAGCAGGCGGCGTTTCCACTGGAGACAGCGGATCTCACGGAAGTCGGCGTTGCCTATGGGTCGTCGAGCGGGTGCACGGCGGCGACCATGGAACTCAGCCAGTTCCTGGGCGGCGACGGTCGTAGTGGCGTTAGTTCCACCAGCTATCTGCGCATGATGCCGCACACCACCGCGGCCAATGTCAGCATGCACTTCGGGCTGAAGGGTCGGATCATTCCGACATCCAGCGCCTGCGTGTCTGGCAGTCAGGCGATTGGTTACGCCTACGAGGCGGTTCGCTTCGGCCGTATCGAGGCCATGGTCGCCGGGGGCTCCGAGGCGCTTTGCCCGTCTCAGGCCGTCGTCTTCGACATGCTGTATGCCACCAGTACTAAGAACGATACGCCCACCCAAACGCCTTCGCCCTACGACGCCGAACGCGATGGTCTCGTCATCGGCGAGGGTGGCTGCTCCTTCGTGCTCGAGTCGCTGGAGTCGGCGCAGAGACGGGGCGCGACCATTCTGGCTGAGGTTGTGGGTTATGGGGCCAGCTCCGACGGGGCGCATGCCACGCGCCCCAGCCAGGACATGATGGCCCACGCCATGCGGCAGTCGCTCAAGGATGCAGGCATCCCGGCCAGCGAGGTGGGTTTCGTCTGTGGGCATGGCACGGCTACGGATCATGGGGATGTGGCCGAGAGTCAGGCCACGGCCGAGGTGTTGGGTTTCAAACCCATGGCCTCGTACAAGGGCCATATGGGGCATACCCTGGGCGCCTGCGGTGCCTTGGAGTCGTGGTTTGCGATCGAGATGATGAACCGGGGCCGTTTCGACCCCACCCTCAATCTCCATACGCCGGATCCGGCCTGTGGCGAACTCGACTACCTGATGGGCGAAAGTCGCGATATCGACACCGAATACGTCATGAACAACAACTTTGCTTTTGGGGGCGTCAACAGTTCGCTACTATTCAGGCGCTGGCAGGCCTGATGTCAGCGGTTTGCCGCCTTGCCGGCAGGCCCCATGCAAAACGGAGTTTGCACGCATGAAACAATGGATTTTTGCCCTCTTGCTCGGCTTGGTAGCCATGGCGCCAGCCCAGGCGCGGGATGATCACAAGACCTATCCGCTGTCCGACTTTTTTGCCCGCGAAGATGTGCAGAATCGGCTCGGCAATGATGTGAAGTTCTATTTTGGTGATCAGTCCCATCCGGCCATTGCTTCCCGACTTGGCGAATACCAGTCGAACAAGAAGACCAACGCCTTCAATAAGACCGATCAGGAAGCCTGCGAATGGGCCCTGCTGTCGGCCATGTTGTCACTGCGCGACCGCGCGGTAGGCCTCGGGGCCGATGCCGTGGTCAACATCACCAGTAACTACCGCAATACGCCGTTTTCGTCTCAGTCCGAGTACATGTGCGGGGCGGGGAACATCATTGCTGGTGTGACCATGAAGGGCGAAGCCGTCAAATTTGACTAACAGGCGGTCAGACCTCCGCGGCGCTTGACGCCGCCGCGCTGTGGTCAGCGGCGGTGTTGGCTGACAAGGGCCAGACACCCTCGATTTCCAGCATCAGGTCGGTTCGGCAGATGTCGCCGACGAGCGGGATCACGTCGAGATGCTGACCCCAGCGTGCGCGGATGCGCTCGACAACGGGCCCCAGTGGCACCTCGGGCCGCAGATAGGCGCGCAGCGCACGGGGAGCGGCCTCCACGCCGGCGTGGGCGGTCAGTGCTTCCAGATTGCGGTGGGTCTCGTCCAGTTGCCGTGCCCAGTCGCCCGGATGCCGGGTCTCATGGCCGACAATGCTGGCCGTGCCGGAGACGATGAGTGACCCTGCGTCGACCCTGGCGGCGCGCGCAAAGGACGGGCTGGCAGGTCCGTACCGGCGTGGATAGCGATAGGCGGACAGTTGTCGCGGGTTCTCGACCGGTTGGCACGGCTGTCCCCCTGCGATGAACATGAGATAAACCAAGGGCGCCTGGCATCCGATGGCCGTGGCAGGCGGCAAGGCGCGATCTGGCACGGCAGACTCCCGCAGCGCGCGCAGGCGGCCCACGCTGAACAGGCGATACCGTTCCTGGTCACCATCACCCATGTTGATGTCGGCAAGAAAATTCCAGACCCGCCACAGGTGTTGATGGGGCTGCGCATCCAGCCATGTCAGCAACTCTGTGTAGGCACGATAGGCCAGGGTTTCGATGGCCTGTCCGTCGTCTTCGAGCACCAGCGTGCCGATGGTTTCGGTGCCGCTGCGAACATACTGGATGCGCCCGGTCTGGCCCGAAGTCACCGGGCCCGAGGAGGTGGTCCAGACCTCACGAAGGTCGGCCTGGCTGCCCAGCGGGGTGACCATCTGGCGGGGGTCATCAGGGCGCGGCGCCGGGGTTTGTGCAAAATCCACGACCGCCATGACATCCGGGCTGTCCAGCAAGGTTGGGGTGTTGAGATGGGACGTGTGGACGGTCAGCATGGTCAGCAAAACTGGCTGCGGCTCGGCAAGCCCCCTGTGGTCTCGGGAGCTTGCCCTGGCCATCGGCGTGGGCGGGCAATTGAATTGAACAGTGGATAGTGCATCGCGTGAGCGAAGAATGGCGATCTTACCAAGAGCGGGGCAGCGGCTTCTGGATTCGGGTGGTTTTCTGGCTGGGCCGGTGTCTCGGTCGCCCGGTGACGCGGCTGATTTTGTGGCCGATCGTGAGTTATTTCATGCTGACAGGGCGCGACGCGCGCCAGGCGTCGCGGGACTACCTACGCCGTGTGCTGGACCGCCCGGTCCGGCGTGGGGACATCTGGCGTCATCTGCATGTCTTCGCGTCGACGATCCTCGATCGGCTGTACTTCTACTCCGACGATCAGGGCGTTTTCGATGTCCGCGTTCAGGGCGCGGAACTGTTCGATCCGATGATCCGTTCCGGGCGGGGCGCTTTGTTGCTCAGCGCGCATCTGGGCAGCTTCGATGCCATGCGCGGGGCCGCTCAGCAGCGTGAGGAGCCGTTATCGCTGCGCGTGCTCATGGATTTGTCTCACGGCGCCGCGCTAAACGCTGCGCTGCGAAGCGTTCATCCGGAGCTGCTGGATTCGGTGATCGACTCATCCCAGGCATCGACTGAACTGGGGCTGGCGATCCGTGATGCCATTGAAGAAGGTTGCGTGGTGGGGCTGATGGCCGACCGCGTCAACAGTCCCCAGGAAAAGACCGTGACGGTCGAGTTCTTCGGTGAATCGGTGCGTGTGCCGGCCACGCCATGGCTGCTGGCGGCTGTGCTGCGGGTGCCGGTGCTGCTGGGCATTTGCACCTTCGAGGGTGGGCGTCGCTATCAGGTGGACTTTGAATCCCTGCATCCAGGCGGGCAGGCCGTTGGCAGCCGCCAGCGCATGGCCTTCGCCCAGCAACAGGCCCAGGCCTACATGGCGCGGGTCGAGCACTACGCCCGGCGCAGCCCCTACAACTGGTTTAATTTTTACCGCTACTGGTCAGACGAGGCGCAGGTTTGATCCGCGCCCCCAGTCCGAGTCGGCGCCACAGCATCTTGAAGAACAGGCGGGCGTGCATCCCCGAAATACGGGCGTTGTCGCGCAACATGCGAAAGTGCGAAACCCCGTCCTCGGGATAGCGAACGCGTGTGGGGACATTCACGACCGGAGCGCCGTCCCAGTACGCATGGACGAGAATGTCCGTATCGAACTCCATGCGATGGCCGATTCGGTTGCGCTGCATTAACGCGGCGGTGAATGCCACCGGATAAATGCGAAATCCACACATCGAATCCTGAATTTGCAGGGATGCGGTATTGATCCAGACCCAAACATGGGTGAGATAGCGCCCGTATAAACGGATTCGGGGTACGGATTCGTCATAAATCGGCACGCCGCTAATGACGGCATCCGGACGGTCTTCTGCCGCGGCGAGCAGGCGAGGCAGGTCCTCCGGCGCATGCTGTCCATCGGCGTCGATCTGGACCACGTGACTGTGCCCGGCTTGCTGGGCGCAGCGCAGGCCGTGATGAAATGCCGCGCCCTTGCCCTGGTTGTGGGGCAGGCGTTCCAGCCGAACCCAATCTGGCTGCTCGGCCGCCAGGCGCTTCAAGGTCTCCGCACAATCGCGATCGCTGCCGTCATCGATGAGCCAACAGGGCAGGCCGAATGGCCGCAAGCGTTCGAGCACACTGCCAATGGCTGCGCCATGATTGAACACGGGGATGACAATGCAGGGGTTAAGGCCGGCCACGGTCGTGCGCCTCAGCGCCAGTTGATCCGGCCGCTGGCATAGGCGCGCTCACCCTGGGCGTAGCGAAACCGGGTGCTGCCTGCCTCGGGGTTGTGTTGCAGCGTCAGCGTGACCTCGTCGCCCGGGGTCAGAACGTGGTGAAACTTGAGATTGGCGATGCTGGCCACGCGGGGGGCTTGATCGAAGTGTTCGCAGCTCGTGCGGATGGCCCAATGCGTTAGCGCGACGCCCGGGACAATCGGCGTTTGGGTGAAATGACCCCGGAAATACGCCAGATTCTCGGGAATCTGCCAATGGCAAACCAACTCCTGGCCGTTTTCACTTCGGCGCTGCTCGATGGGCAGCGTTGTCCAGCGGGCGGCGGACATAACGGGATCAGGCGCTGATCATTTCATCGACGGCATCGACGATGTCCTGCACCGTGCGAACACTCTTGAACTGCTCGGGTTCGACCGACTTGCCGGTGATTTCCTTTAGGCGCACCACAAGATCGACCGCGTCGATGCTGTCGATATCCAGGTCTTCATAGAGGCGGGCGTCGGGGGTGACTGTTTGCGGTTCGATTTCGAACAGTTCCTCGAACAGGCCCTGAAGCGTCGAAAAGATGTCGGTTTGAGATTTCATGGCGATTTGCGGACGGTGGTTTGGCGGGGATTCGCCCGGATACGGGCAAATCGATCAGGTCGCTGCGCCCAGCGGCGCCGCACGATGTTGCTTCCCTGGTGTCGACCAAAACAGCGTGCAAACTCCCTGCCGCCATTGTAACGATGAACGTCGCTTGTGGTCAGGCCATGACTGTGATCAATCAGTCAGTTGTTGCCTGCCGCCCGGAAAAAATGGCTTGGAACACTTGACCCGCGGCCGGTGCCCACACCCGCCAGACATGGCCGCCCCGCGGCTCGTAATAGTGAGAATCAGGAATGACTTCGGCGATTTGCTCGGCTGCAAGGTGAAACTTGTCCTTGTCTCCACAAATCAGCCACACGCGCTGGGCGCGTTCGGGGTCGTCCGCAAATCCTTTGAGCATCCGCCAGATTTCATGCGGAACATCGTCGGGATGCACAACAGGCGGTGCTGGCCCGGGTTCCCACTGACGCAGGCCGCCGGCCTTGTCGATGGATTTGGCGAGATCTTTCCGGCCCGTGAACGGGGCCATCAGGACCAGGCCGCTCAGAAAGCCCGGGTGTTCCTTTTCGTACAGCAAGGTGCCAAATCCGCCCAGCGAAGCGCCGGCCATCCAGATATCGGTGAATCCCTCGGCCCGCGCGGGTTCGATGATCTCCGACTGCAGGCGCTCCAGCAGGCTGCGATCCATGTAATACCCGAAACTGGCCGCAGCGAGGATGACTGTGGCATCCGGGTTCGCTCGCTGGATCTGGTCGACCATGCCGGAGCCTTGCAGGCTGTCCATGTCGTCCTGGATGCCGGGCAGCACGATGACCAGCGGCCCCTCGGTCGCGCCGCTCGGCGCGGCATATCGGGCCTGCGGAATGGGGCCATCCGGTAGTTGGTGCGAGACCAAGCAGGCACCCAGCACCAAGCTAAGCAACAACACGCTGAGCAGGCTGGCGCGGACTGGGTGGCGTTTGATCATCTCGGGCATCCTGAGGGTCATCGGAGCGTGGTTCAATCTAGGCCGCCGCCTGCGGCGGCGACCAGGTCTTGAGCAACTGCCAGAGTTTGCGCTGTTGCAGGCCGAGCATGGCGCCCGTGGTGAGCACGCCGCCCATGAGTGCTCCACCGACACCTGCCGTTACCACGTCCTGTCCGGTGAGGTACAAGCCCTTGACCGGTGTGACCGGGTGGAGCCAGCGCTGGCGAAAGCGGTCCGGGTCGTGGTCCAGGCCGTAGATTTCTCCGCGGTCGTAGAAGTTGAACCACTCGGTGGACAGCGGCGTGGACAGTTCGTGGTAATCGAGCGCTTCGCGCAGCTGCGGCATGTGTTCGAACAGGGTTTCCAGCAGTCGCTCGGACAGCCGCGCCTTGAACTGATCGTAGTCCTCGCCGCGCTGGTTCCAGGTGGAGTCACGCCATTGCTCGAACCATTCGTAGGGTCCCAGGGAGATGACCTCAACAGTGCTCTTGTCGGGGTAGTGTGTCGGCCATTCCGGGTCTTTTGCCGACGGAAAGGACACGTAGACCAACGGCAGCGGCGCCGTTTGGTCGGCTTCGAAGCGGGCGAGGTTGTCTTCGTGCTGCGCGCTGGGGTAGATCCACAGATTCGTGCGTGGCAGCCCCAGGGACTCCGCCGTGCCCTTGAAGCCGGCGTAGAGGCAGATGTGTGACGCCGAGGGCTTGACGGTCTTCAGCTTGTCCGGGTAGTCGTGGCGTTCGCGCTCGGCTTCGGGCAGCAGTTTCTCGAAGGTGTTGCGGGCGCCGGCATTGCTGACGATCGCATCGGCGCGGATCACGTGTCCGTCGGCCATGCGCACACCCGTTGCGCGCCCCTTTTCCACGACGATGGATTCGACTTCCGCATAGGTGAAAACCTCTCCGCCGCCGGCACGAATCACCGGAACAATGGTGTCGGCCATTTTCCAGGAGCCGCCCACCGGATAGCAGCCACCATCGAAGTAGTGCTTGGCGACCGAGGCATGCATCAGGAATGTGGCCTCGGCTGGCGGCATGCCGTAGTCGCCCCATTGGCCAGTGAGTACGCCAATAAGCTCCTGGTTGTCCGTGAGCCCTTCCAGGACGTGTCGCACGGTCATTGTGCATTCGGGCGGCACTCGCTGGTCGCGCACCAGACGGTAGAGCCAGTTCAGTCCTGGCGACAGTGCCTGACCGGTAAAGAACTTGCGCATGGAGCCGGCGACCCGAACGACGAGATCCACATACTGGTCGATGGCGTCGGCCTCGTCGGGGAACTGCGCCTTGAGCCCGTCCTTGAAGGATTCGCGACCCGCCCGAAAGTCATAGCTGCGCTCCCCGATGATGATGCGGTCATACACCGCATCCATTTGCGCCCATTCGAGCTGACCGTCTGAGATCACGTCGAAGATGCGACGCAGCGGCGAATAGGGTTTATGCACTTCGCCGATGTAGTGCACGCCGACATCCCATTCGTAGCCGTTGCGCTCGTAGGTGTGGGTGAAACCGCCTGCCGTGTAGTGCTGCTCGAGTACGCAGACCCGCCGCCCGAGCCGACTGAGTAGGGCGGCATTGGCCAAGCCGCCGATGCCGGAGCCGATGACGATGACGTCGTACTGATCGTCCACCCGAGATGCCCGATACCGCTTGCCCACTCGCTTCATGATGTATTGACCCCGATCTTGTTAGTGTCTGCTCCGGCCGACAGCATAGCCCGTCGCCCGCCTGACACCGGGAACCGCAGGAACTTTTCCATGAGTGAATCGCCACAAACGCTTGCTGCCCTGATTGGGGAGCTTGCCCGGCTGCGCCGTGAGGCTGAGCGGGCGGGTGAGCCCGATGTCGACACGGGGGTGCTGGCCACAGTGACAGCGAACGGGCGTCCGTCAGCACGAACCATCAACGTCCATTTTGCTCCGGATGACCAGATTGTTTTCTTCGTCAATCGCAGTTCGGACAAGGGGTTGGCGTTGCAGGCTTCTGCGGCGGTGGCGCTTTGTCTGTTCTGGAAGGCCACCCGCGTGCAGGTCACGCTGGATGCCCAGGCGCGCGAGCTGGATGCGCCAACAGCCGATTTGCTGTGGGCCAGCCGTGACCGCAACGCGCAACTGCTGGCTTGGGTCGCGGCGCGGCATCCGGAGGGCGATGCACAAACGCTCAGGCGTGAGTTTGAATCCGCACGACGTGCACTGAGTTTTGAGCGCGTGCCACGACCCGACGTCTGGGCCGCCTATGCGCTGGAGCTGGAGCGGGTCGTGATCTGGCGCGCCAACTGGCCGCAGTCGGGGCGCCGACGCAAGTACCTTGTTGAGGGCGGCAGCGTCATTTTGAGCGACAGGCCGCCCTACTAGCACCGAGGGTCGGCGGTGCCTGAGCCAGGCAACCGCCGACCGCAGCGATTTATTGCAGCCGTGCCACAGCGGCTTCACCCACGCCGACCAGGCGTCCGCTGAGAAAGACCAGTGGGGTGGTTTCGTCCCGGGTCGTGTCGCCGTCAGAGGTTGTGCGATGCGTGCGGTAGCGCAGAATCCGGTATTCCCCATCTGCGCCCGCGAATACCTCGGTGAAGTCGGGCACGCCCAGATGCGTCATCACTGCACTGGAGGGTGTGCCCAGCGACAAGGTCGCAATGTATTCGCGCGCATTGCGCTCCTGCTTGCGAATTTCGCGGTGCGAGCTGCTGCTGTCATGGCCGTCGCCCGTCACGCTGAGCACGCAGCCACTGGTGAGCAAAAGTCCAAATGCAGCGGCAGCAAGAAGAAGCGGTCTCATGAAAATCCCCGTAGTGAGTCAGTGTGCAAGCACTAGCGCATGGGCTGTGCCAATCTTGAAATCCGAATTAAAACAATAACTTGATGCTAGTTTACACGCGCAACTAGTGACGTATTGCCGCATATTCGGTGGATTTGACCAATTCATGGCGAATTTTATCGACACGTGGCAACGCTTGATCTGCTCCCGCGTTCTTGTCTTGATGGCCCCGCGTTTCAGGTTTCGAGGTTTCGATGGCACAACCCGCAGTCTTGTTTGTTTGTCTGGGCAATATCTGTCGCTCACCCCTGGCTGAGGCCGCGTTCAGGCTCGAATGCCAACGGCTGGGCCTCGCCCTGCAGGTTGATTCCGCGGGGACGGGCGATTGGCACGTCGGCAAGCCCCCCGATCCTCGTGCGCAAGCGGTAGCAGCTCGCAATGGTGTGGACATCAGTGGCTACCGTGCCCGGCAGGTCTGTGATACGGACTACCAGCGCTACACCCATATCGTCGCGCTGGACAAGGACAATCTGGCAGATCTACACGCCATTGCCCCGCCGGCCGTTTCGGCAGAACTCAGTTTGCTGCTGGATCACGTGGCGGGCCGTCAAGGTGACTCCGTGGCAGACCCCTACTTTGGCGACGATGAGGGTTTCGATGTCACCTGGGCCGATGTGACGGCGGGCGCGCAGGCACTGGCCAAGCATTTGCGTGGTGCCTAGCTGCCGATCTGCGGGCCAGGTCGATGGCGGCAAGCACAGGGCGCGGGATCGCCCCATGGCACGTGATTACGGGTCGGGGCGGGCGAAACCGATGAACGGTGAAGGCGCGGTCCGCCGACCGTTGCCGACCTCGGTGCGGGCGGTGAATCCACGCTGCGACAGGTCTGGAGCAGGCGTCTCTTCGTACGCCAATGGCACGCCCACGCTACGGCATCGATGAGAATTCACTTTTGATTGAACGGAAGAGAACCTATGTTCTGGTGCCTCTCGGTCCGCTCACCCAGGGTGTCCGGACGTTTGCAATTGGAGGCTGCGATGCTCGATGTCAATGTCCTGATGCGTGCGGTGCAGGTCCTCGCTCCGCATGATGCCAAACCTCATGTTCTTGTGCAGGACCTCGTTC